>JASGHC010000001.1:0-874661 GCA_047602545.1 Micropruina sp.
AGCCAGCAGGTTCCCGAGACGGTCGGGACTCCCGGCCGAGAATCACCCCGGAATCACCCCGAGGTCGAAACCGGGACCGATGTCCCACACTCCGGTCCCCGATCGGGCCGGGTCCATATGAGAAACTGAACACCCCACGGGCGATTAGATCAGTTGGTAGGTCGCCCCTTCACACGGAGGAAGTCGCTGTTCGAGTCCGGCATCGCCCACCCGGCAAGGGAGCCCCTGGCGCTACGCCAGGGGCTCCCGCGTTCCCGCCGGACGCGCCCGCCTACCGGCCCAGGCCGAGGCCGTGATCGGGTGCCTGCTGGTGCGGATCGGTGGTGCCGAATCGGCCCAACCAGGCAGCTTCTTCGCGCGCTCGCTGAGCGCCTTGGACGCCGCGCTGTTGAGCACGTCGAGCGCGGCGCGGTCGGCGAAGTCGCCGAGGTGGTGCAGGTAGCGGGCGGTGATCTGGATAGAGCCGTGCCCGAGCCACGCCTGCACGGTCGTCAGCGGGCACGCCCTGGATGAGCCATTCGCAGGCGGCGGTGTGCCGCAGGTCGTGGCGGGTGCGCCCGCGGCTGGTGGCCTCCCACTTCGTCGCCCGGACGAACGAGGTCCGGTAGAGCTGCCCGCCCTGCGGACTCGTGAACAGCAGATCGGTCGGCGCCTTGCCCTTTGCGAAGCGGGCGGATCACCGGCACGAGGTAGTCAGGGATCGGGAGCTTACGGCCCTTGCCCGAGCTTCGGCGCCTTGATGTCGGCGCCCTCGGGCTGGTTGCGGAGGACGTGCAGCAGCGGCATCGGCACCTCGGCGAAGTCGCGCACCTGCATGGCCCGCGCCTCGCCCCAGCGAAGCCCCGTCCGTCCGAGGACGAGCACGACGTCCCCGTAGACGGGGCTCAGTTCGGTTATCTCGGCGACCACCGCCTCGAACTCGGGAGCTGGCAGCGGGCGCATGTCCTCGCGGGCGCGGCGGTCCTTCGGCGGCTTCGTCGAGGCGACCGGGTTATGGGCGATGTAGCCCTCGGACACGCACCAGGAGAAGAACGACGAGAGCGAGTTGCGGTAACGGCTGACGGTCGTGGGCGCGAGGTCACGCTTGCCGAGGTCGTCCTGCCACTTCTCGACCGCGCTGGCGTTGACCTTGACGACGTGCAGCTTGCGGAACCACAGCGGCAGCACCGGCTCGCGGCGGCTGGTGCCGGCGAGCTGGCCGGCGGTCGGCAGCAGGTAGCGGTCGGTGTCGAGCGTGGTCTGACTGACCCGCCCCTCCCGCTGCTCCAACCACACCGGCAGCACGTCCTCGACGGCGACCTTGCCGGCGCTCGGGTCGTAGCCGCGCTCATCGAAGGCGAGGCGCTGCTTGCGCTCCCAATCCGCCGCCTGGCGCTTCAGCTCGAATCGGCGGGTCGCCACGACACGGCCGGCGACCTTCAGCCTGCCCTCCCACTTATCCCCGCGACGCACCGGCATGGGCGCTCCCCCTTCTCGACGGGCGCGGCCGCGCGGTCGAGCGCGCGGCGAGCCAGGCTTCCACGTCGGCGGCACGGTAGCGAGGCACGCCCTCGGCCAGCCAGTAGACGGCCGGCCCCTCCCCGGACTGCCGCCAGCGCACGAGCGTCGACTTGGACACCGAGAGCCAGGTCGCCACGTCCTCGGTGCGCAGCAGGCGATCCCCGGCGGCGGTTGTCGCTTCGCTCATCGAATCACCTCACGTTACAGCAGATACGCCACTCTACCCAAACTGGCGTTATGGCTAGTGCGTGAGTAAACTCCCAGACTCCGCTAGGCTCGACTGCATGCCAGAGGACCGTGAGGATGTCGAGCTGCTGGTCCCCGGCGATCTGCCGGCGGGCTGGCAGATGCCCGAGCCCTCCCCGCTTTACCCCGAGCGCGACAGCGCCGCGATCGACCAGGCCGTGCGCTACGACGCCTGGGTGGACATCGCGCCGGGCCTGAACCGGAAACTGCGCACGAGCCATAACAACGTTGACGCCGGGCGCTGGTATCTCATCCAGCACGTCGAGACGAGCACCCGCGTTCTGCTGCGTCTCCAGCGGCAATACGTCATGGACCGGCATCCGATGGGCGAGGTCCGCATCACCGGGATCACCTACCTGCCCGAGTGGGCCGGCGATCCGGTCGCCAGCCCGATCCTGCGCGAGCTGCCGACCTCCAAGATCGAGGCCGCGATCAACCGACGCCAGTTCGCCGTCACCGGCACCACCCGCTTCCAGGAGGGCAAGCTGACCCTCCCCAGCGGCCGCACCCTGCGCTCCTCGGAGGTGCTGCGGCCGCTGGGCGACCCCAAGCGCACCCCGGACTTCTACGAGCTGGTCGCCCTCCAGCACGCCCGGCTGACAGACGACGGCGACCCGAACCCGACCGCGACAATGGCGCAGCTTGCCAACGTGCCGCTTTCCACGGTGCAGGGCTGGGTCGCCCGCACCCGCCGCAAGGGACTGCTGCCGCCCGGACGCCGCGGGCGCGCGGGATAGGAGACCCGCGGCGCAAGTGTGCGGGCTCAGGGTGTCGGGCGCAAGCCCGCAAAGGGCGTTGCGACCGGCACCCTGAGCCCACGATCGGCCGAGAGCGGGTCAAGGGGTTCGGGTGGCGGCGTGAGAGTCCGTGCCCCTCGCCAGCTCGCTCCGTCTGGACCGCCGGGCAACAGAACCAGGATTGATCGGGCCAGCGGCGAGAGGGAGCACGACGGGAATCCCGTCGCGAGACGCGGGTTCAGAGCAAGGCGGCGACCTTCTCGGCGGTCTCCTTCGCGGAGCCGGGGTTCTGTCCGGTGACGAGCCTGCCGTTGACGACGGCGTACGAGACGAACGGCAGCTTCGCCTTCTCATAGAGCGCGCCGCGCTGCTTCATCTCCTCCTCGGCGTTGTACGGCACGAGCTTGTTGACGCGCGCGAGCACCTCCTCCTGCCAGGCGAAGCCCGTGACCTTCTTGCCGGCGACGAGCAGGGTCCCGTCAGAGAGGCGGGTGTTGAGCAGGCCGCAGTAGCCGTGGCAGACGGAGGAGACGATGCCGCCGCGCTCCCAGATGTCGCGGGTGATGCGTTGCAGTCCCTCGCTGTCGGGGAAGTCGTACATCACGGCGTGCCCGCCGGTGAAATAGATGGCGTCGTAGTCTGCGGAGTCGATCTCGTCGGGACGTTTCGTGTGCTCCAGCAGCGCGATCTTCTCGGGATCGGCGCGCCAGGCTTTCGCGGTCTTGTCGTAGTTCGGAAACTTCAGTGCGCGGGGTTCGAGGGGAACGTGGCCGCCGGCGGGGCTGACGATGACCTGCTCGAACCCGTGCTCGGCGAACACCTCCCAGGCGTGGGTGAGTTCCGACAGC
The DNA here is from genome assembly GCA_047602545.1 of Micropruina sp. Classification (GTDB taxonomy): domain Bacteria; phylum Actinomycetota; class Actinomycetes; order Propionibacteriales; family Propionibacteriaceae; genus Micropruina. The sequence goes on from JASGHC010000001.1 coordinate 3,332, forward strand.
CACAAGCCCGTCGGGTGGGAGGGGTCGTCGTAGTGGCCGACGTTGGTGACGACATGCAGGATGCGACGGGTCATCAGGCTCCTCTTTGATTCGGTGCGAGGCCCACAGAGAAACTAGCGCGGACGAGCGGCGGGCGACCTCAGCGCCCGAGCAGGTGCCGCGCGGCGAGGACGGCTTGGCCGCGGTCTTCGACGCCGAGCTTGAGGTAGAGGGTGGACAGGAGGTTGCGGACGGTCTTCTGGGCGATGCCGAGCCGGTCGGCGATCTGTCCGGTCGTGGCGGCTTCGGCGAGCAGCGCGAGGACTTGGCGTTCGCGTGGCGTGTAGCCGTCCGGTGCGGGTTCGGTGTGCCCTCCGCTGAGGTGGCGGGAGACCGAGGAGCCGAGGAGGAGCTGACCGGCGTGGATGCCCCGGAGTATCTCATCCAGGCCTGCGGTCTTGGCGAGGTAGCCGCTGGCGCCGGCGTCGATGGCGTCCCGGACGCTCGCGGTGTCATCCAGCATGGACAGCACGAGCACCCTGGTGTCCGGCGATGCGGCCAGGACGCGGCGAGTGGCGTCGATCCCGCCCATGACGGGCAGGCCGAGGTCCATGAGCACGACGTCGGCGGGGTCGGCGACAAGTCCAGCGAGCGCCGCTTCGGCGGTGCCGTAGGAGCCGACGATCTGCACTCCGGCCCGCCCGGCGAGGACGGCCTCGATGCCCTCGCGGAATGCGGTGTGGTCATCGACCACGGCGACTCGGATGGTCTCGGTCATTCGGCGGCTCCGTTCGGGACGGGCAGGCGGGCGCTGACGAGGGTGCCGCCGTCGGGCAGGTCGGCGATAGTGAGACGACCGCCGAGTTCAGCGGCGCGTTCGCGCATCGAGGCGATGCCGACCCCGGTCGGCTGTTCGCCGACGCCGGTGCCGTCGTCGGCGATGTCGAGAATGATCTCGGCTCGGCTGGCGCCGATGCGGACGGTGGCGCGGGTGGCTCCGGCGTGGCGGGCGGTGTTGGCGAGGGCTTCGACGGCGATTCGGTAGAGGGCGACTTCCAGCAGGTCCGGGAGCGGATCGGGGGGAACGCTCACGGTCGCGTCCAGTCCGAGGTCGTCGGCGGCATTCTCTAGCGCCCGTGCCAGCCCGTGCTCGTCCAGCGCGGGCGGGCGCAGTCGCCGGGCGAGGGCGCGGATCGTCTCGACGGACTCGGTGAGCTGCTGCTCCGCGCGGGCGAGGTGGCTGCTCGAGTCCGTGTCGCCGGCGTCGGCGCGGGCGGCGGCGATCCGGTGCCGCGCGGCGGCGAGGGTCGGGCCGAGCCCGTCGTGGAGTTCGCGGCGCAGGGCGCGGCGTTCCTCCTCTGCCGCTGAGACGACCCGGCGGCGGGACGCCTGCAACTCGTCGGTGAGGCGCACGGCGGCCAGGCCCGAGAGCAGGGTGGGGACGGCGGCGCGGAGTGCGGCGCGGTCGCGTCGATGCAGCCGACGCTGTCCGGCGCGGAGCCCGACGGTGAGCACCGCGGCGCCTGGATCGGCGGGGTCGAGCGCGACCGCGATCCCGGCCGGCTCGGCGGCGCCCGTGCCGCCGGGTGCGTCCAGCGCCGCCCAGGGCAGTCGAAGGCGCTCGGCGAGCACATCCAGTAACTCGGGGATGATGCTCCGGCTGTCGGGCGCGGCGGCGAGCACGGCCGACAGCCGGGCGGCGAGCCGGTCGGGATCGTCGGCGTCGCCGTAGACGAGACGGTCGATCCCGCGGATGATCGGGCGGAACACGAGGAACAGCGCAAGCGCGGCGGCGGCACTGCCGAGCGCCTGCGGTAGCCAGCCTTGGAGCACGAGCGAGCCGAGCACGACGACCACGGTGTAGACGGCGAGGACGATGCCGAGCCCGATGGCTCCGAGCAGCACCCGGTTCAGCGTTACCCGAACTCCGTAGGCACCGCCACGGACCACGGCGAGCGCGATGATGCCGAGGATGAGAGCGAGCATGAGGTTGACGATCTGGTTGCTGGCCGAGCCGAGGAGCGTGCCGATCCCGGCACGCTCCGCGTCGATGCCCTGATAGATGGAGAACCCTGCGCCGTAGCAGACGAACAGCCCGAGCCCGACGGCGAGCAGCAGGATCGCCCGCCTGATCTCCACGTTCCCGCGCACGAATCGCACGACGAGCCCGACCACGATGCCGGCCAGCGCCAGGGCGAACCCGACGCCGTACAGACTGGCCCAGGGCTGCTCGTTGGCGGCCACCGCCGCCGGGATGGGCGGCGCTGCCATCACCGAGGCCCACGCCGCCGCGAAGATCACCGGCACCGCGCTCCACCACGGTCGGAACCGGCCGCCGGGGTAGGAGGCCAGCAGCGCGAACAGCGCGAGCTGCGACAGGATGCCCAGCACACTCGCGAGCCACGGGGCCGGGGCGAACGCCGCAGCCGGTCCCAGCGCCGTCAGCAGCAAGACCGGAGGGATCGTGAGTGCGGCAGGCCGGGTACCGCGCCACCCGACGAGCGGCGCCAGCAGCAGCGGGACCAGGGTCGTGATCCCGATGACGATCACCGACGCCGTCGCCCAGACCGGGAGTGAGATGCCCTGACGCGTGAGTTCGGTCGCCGCAGCGAGGGTGAGCTCCGGCGGTGAACACGATGGCACCACGCACACGTCAGCGACCGCGAACCACTCGCCGACGAGGTTGACGGCGGCCAGCAGAGCGACGAGTAGCGTGCCGGCGAGGATCGACCACCGGGCGACGGCGGAGGCGGGTTCGCCGCGCTCCGTCGCCGATACCCGGCGATCGATCCTGATATGCATGGGACTATTCGATCAGAGCGCCGATGCGGTGCGGTAGCGGAGCATGACCGGGATGAGTCCGGCGATGCCGACGGCGAGCAGGCCGAACGCGGCGGCCCCGAGCCAGTGGATGCCGGTGCCCTGCAGCAGCGAGACGGGGATCGCGGCGAGCACGACGATCCCGGACCACATCGGCAGGCCCCGCGCGACGAGGATGCCGATGCCGGTCACGAGCGCGCCGAGGAAGAACCCGGCGCCGCCGACGCTCGCGCCGATCGTCGTGAACGGGCCGTAGGTGATCGCGTTGTAGACCTGGGCCACGACATCGTCCGGAACCGTGCCGACCAGGTTGACCGAGACGATCCCGGCGGTGTAGCCGCCGCCGATGCCGGCCGTGCCGAACACACCCCAGACGCCGAGCAGGACACCGCCCACCCGCAGCAGGGTCGCCCGCTGGCGCCCCGCGGCGGCGCGGAACACGCCTACCGCGGTCAACGGCAGGAAGGCCATCCCGAGCATCATCAGCAGGCCGGCGGCGAGATAGACCGAGCGGGCATCCGCCAGCCTCCCGAGATACTCCAGCGGATCGGCGCCGCTGCCTGTCCAGTCCAGGGCTGTGCCGACGGCGAGCAGGACGGGGCCGACGAGCGAGCCGATCGCAAGCAGGATTCGCCACGGACCGGAGCCCGTGACCGAGACAGTCCCCTGTGAGCCGGGGGCGGCGCTGGTAGTCGTCATGCCCCGACGCTACGAATCCGCTGACCCGTGCCGACAGAGCGCGATGTCCCGACCGTGCCGGGAAATCGTCCCGATCGGCCGGGCGTGCAGAACGGCATCGGCTCAGACGGATGTCCCGAATCCGGGGACCGGGGTCCCTCGTGGCGGGACGGGGAGGCGCGCGAGGGTCGGAAAGTCAGATTCTCCCGTTCGAGAGGAACCCGCCATGTCCGCCGCAATCGTGCCCGAGTCCACCACCACCCCGCCCAGAACCGCCCTCGTGCCTCCCGGCCGCCTGGGCTCCTGGTTCTCCGTCCTCGCCCTGCCTGCGTGGCTCTCGACCTTCGTCGCGCTGACCCTCGGCTACGGCGTCAAGTCCGACGTAACGGGGGTGGTCACACCCGCCCAGCAGGCGGCCTACTACCAGGACAACCTCGCCGCCGCCTGGGTCTTCGCCCTCCTCTCGGTCGTCGCGATCCTGCTGCTCACCCTCGCGCCGACGCTGCTCGGTGCCGCCGTCTGGCGACTCGGGCAACTCCGCGCACCGGCCGCGATCGCCGTCGTGCTCGGCCTCACAGCCCTCGTGGTCGAGCTGGCCGGGATGGCCGACTTCATCGGTCTGCTCACCACGCCGCCGGATGCGCTGCCCGGCTGGGTCGCGGCGCTCGCCGAGCCCGACACGAACACGCTGCTCAACGGGATCGGTTGGGGCGCCATCGACCTCGCCGTGCCGCTGATCGGCGTCGTGTTGTGGCGCATCCGAGTACTCGGACGCATCGGCCTCGTCGTCGCGATCATCGGCGGCGCGATCTTCCTCGTCACGGTGCCGTTCCTGTTCTTCCAGCCCATGGTGCCGGCGGCCCTGCTGCTCGCCCTCGGCATCCCGCTGCTGCGGCGTCGCAAGTAGCATCGCGGCAGGAGGTGCGCGAAATGGATGCAGCGAGCCGGGTCCCGTGGGCCGCGCGCCTGCTGCTCGCCCTGGCCGCCGTGTTCGCGGCGCTCGGCATCGCCCTCGCGGCGACGAGCGCCGCGACCGTGACGACGTGGGTCGACGCCGGCGCCGCGATCGTCGGACTCGGCCTCGGGCTGCTCGGTCTCCTGCTCGCGCGGGAGCGGGGGAACGCGGTCGGCTGGCTGCTGCTCGCGAGCGCGGTGGGCGGCGCCCTCCTTCCGATCCTGGATGTGCTCGTGCCGCGCGCGTCGGGGATCGCCCTCGTCGCCCTCACGGTGCTCGGCTCCGCGTCGGGCGTCGGGATGTTCGGGCTCTTCACGCTCGGCGTGCTGCTTTTCCCCGACGGTCGCGCCCACGGTCGGCTCGGCCGCGTGCTCGTGCCGGTCGCCGCGGTCGCCCTCGCCCTGCTCGGTCTCGGCGGGTTCGGCTCGCCGCTCGGCTCCGATGGCGGCGTCGGACCGCTCGTCGGCGTCGCTGCGGAGGTGGCGGATGTTCTCCTCCTCGGCGGCTTCGCGCTCATCCTGCCGCTCACCGCGCTCGCGGCCGTGACCGCGACGCTCCGTCGCCGGGCTGCAACGGGGGACGCGCGGCGCGGCTTGCGCGGCTTCGAAGCGGTCGCCTGGATCAACGCGGTCGCCTTCCTCGTGTGCGGCGCGCTGTCGGCCCTCCTCACCCTGCCCGCGTGGTTCGGCGCCGTCGCGGATCAGACGGGGCTCGTGTTTGCCGTCGCGGCGTGGGTCGGGATCGTTCGCTACCGGCTCCTCGACGTGCGGGCCGTGATCGCCGGCGCCCTGCCGTACCTGCTCGCCTCCGCCCTGGTCGCCGGCCTCGCTGCGGGGACGGCCGCGACGCTCGGCACGGTCGTCGCGGGCGGCTTCGGCGCGGCCGCGGGCGCGGTGGTCGCCGCGCTCGTCGCGCTGCTGCTGCGCGAGCCGCTGCAAGCTGTCGCGAACCTCATCGTCTACGGCAGCGCGACCGACCCGGCCACCGCGCACGCCCGGCGGCTGGAGCAGGCGCTGCGCGACTCCCACCAGTTGCTCATCGACGCCCGCGACGACGAGCGCCGCCGCATCCGCCGTGACCTGCACGACGGCCTCGGCCCGACCCTCGCCGGCCTCGTGCTCGGCATCGAGCACGTCGAACGCCACCTCGACGACCCCGACCGCACCCGCGCCGAACTCCTCCGGCTGCGCGAGGCGGGGCAGGGCACCGTGCAGGAGGTGCGCCGCATCGTCTACGCGCTCCGCCCGCCCGCGCTCGACTCGCTGGGACTGGCCGGCGCCATCCGCGAGCAGGCCGGACGCCTCGGCGCAGAATCCGTCCACATCATGGACTTGCCCGAGTTGCCGGAGACGCTCGAGATCGGCGTCTACCTCATCGCGCTCGAGGCGATGAAGAACGCGGCAACCCATGCCCGGCCCGCCCCGTTCCGGGTGCGGCTGGACGCGGCGGAACGGCTGCGGCTCGAGGTACACGACGACGGCCCCGGCCTGCCGGAGCACTACACGGCCGGCGTCGGCATCGACTCCATGCGGGAACGTGCAGCCGAACTCGGCGGCACCCTCGACATCCGCCCGCTGCGCCCGCGAGGAACGCTGGTGCTCGCAGAATGGGCACTCAGCGCATGAGCGAAACCAACATCCGCGTGCTGGTGGCCGACGATCATCCGCTCTTCCGCGACGGCCTGCGAAACCTCATCACCGACACCCACGGGCTCGAGCTCGTCGGCGAGGCCGGCGACGGCGACGAGGCGATCACCGCCGCGGAACGGCTGCACCCCGACGTCGTGCTCATGGACCTCACGATGCCCGGCGTCGATGGCATCGAGGCCACCCGCCGCATCCTGAACAGTGGACTGGCCCACGCCGTGCTCGTGCTCACGATGAGTGATGACGACGGCAGCCTCTACGCGGCGCTACGCGCCGGGGCCACCGGCTACGTGCTCAAGGGCGCACCCGGCCCCGAAATCGTGGAGTCCATCCGCATCGTCGCAAGCGGCCGCGCCATCCTCGCCTCCCCCATCGCGGGACGCATGGACCGCTACTTCACCCGCAGCCAGAGCCGCGCCATCGCGCCCGCCTTCCCGCAGCTCTCCGCTCGCGAGACCGAGGTGCTCGAACTCCTCGCCGGCGGGCTGTCGAATGCACAGATCGCGACCCGGCTCGTGCTGAGCGAGAAGACCGTCCGCAACAACGTCTCCGCCATCCTCCTGAAGCTCGGATCGCCCACGCGCGCCGCGGCCGTCGCGCTCGCCCGCGATGCCGGAGTCGGGACCGGCTAACTGCCCCCAACTCTCCGCTAACCACCTACACCAGCCCGGGTCCCTCTCCCTTTCCGGCCCCGTCCCGCCCATGCCTGTATCTCCAATGCACCTCTCGCCTCCTCAAACTTCCCTTTCCTACCTGAATGGACGTATGCTACCTGCGGTAGTTGCCACTACATGAGTGAGCGGGAGGTGGACGATGAAGGGCGGTGTGATCCTGTTCCGGGGCACCGGCTCGGACGCCCTGCGCTACCTGGAGTCCGACCGCTCGCGGGCGGACGACTACTACCTGGAGGGCGGCACCGCCCTGGCCGAGTTCACCGCCGTTGACGGGCAAGGCCGGGTGATCGGCGAGCTGGGCCTGACTGCCGAGGAGTACCGCCAATGGGTTGACTGGACGAACCCGCTCACCGGGGAGTCGATGGGCCGACCTCGAATGCCAGGTCCGGATCGGCGCGGTAGCCCGCGGTTCGCGGAGATGGTCGTCAATGTTCCGAAGTCCCTCTCGGTCGCGGCCGCGCTGCACCCGGAGGTGTCCGTGGCCCTGGATGCGGCGCAGCGGGATGCGGTGGCCGAGATTCGCTCCTGGCTCGGCCAGCACTCGGTTACCCGCGTCGGGCCGCGTGGGCGGCAGGAGGTCGTGCCGGTCGAGCAGTTGGAGACGGTCGCTGTCTCTCACAAGACGTCCCGCTCCGGTGACCCGCACCGGCACATCCACTTCCAGATCGGGACGCGCGTGTGGGCGGCCGGCGCCTGGCGCGGGCTGGACACAGCGGCGCTGTTCCGGCAGCAGGGCGCGATCCGGGCGCTCGGCACGGCCGTCATTGCCGCGCACCCGCAGCTCGCCGCGGTGCTCGACGCGCACGGGCTGACCCTCGACCCGGTGACCGGCGAGGTGGCCGAGCTGGAACCGTGGAACGCGCTCATGTCGAAGCGCGGCGCGCAGGTTGCGCGCAACCTGGCGCGCTTCGAAGCCGAGTGGGAGGCGGCGCATCCCGGCCAGGAGCCGGGGCCGGTGGTGCGCGCCCGGTTGCACGCGAAGGCGTGGGATCACCAGCGGCCGAGCAAGAAGCCCAGCGTGCTCGGCTCCGAGGCCGGCTGGCTCCGCGAACTGGAGAACTGGAGGACGCCGGCTACACGCCTGAGCTGGCGCGCGCCACCGTGCAACCGGCGCGCACGCTGGACGACCTCAGCGTGCAACAGGTCGCTTCGCGTGCGCTCGACCGTTGCGCGGCTGCTGCATCGACGTGGACGGTGCATGACATCCAGGAGCACGTCACCCGAATCATCACCGAGGCCGGCGCGCGTGCAACCCCGGAGGCGCTGCGCGACCTCGTTGCGATCACGACCCAACTGGCCGCATCGGATTGCCTGTCGGTGCTGCCGCCCGAGAGCGTGCGGCCGGAGCATGTCGCGCACCTGACCTCGCTGCACGTCGTCGCAGTGGAGACGCAGCTGCGCGACATGCTCCAGGTGCGTGCAACGGCGGGCACCGGCCGGGTGCCGGACGTGACCCGAATGGCGGGCAAGGCCGGCCTCGACGTGGAGCAGGCGCAGGCTGCCGCCGCGGTCGCGGGGACCGATCCGCTGGTGGTGGTCGAGGGCGCCGCCGGCGCGGGCAAGACCACCATGCTCGGCGCGGCGATCGAAGCGGCCACCACCCAGGAGCGGCGCACGCGGATCGTAACGCCGACGAAGAAGGCCGCGGAGGTGGCCGCGCAGGAACTCGGCGTGAGCGCCGACAGCGTGGCGAAGCTCGTCCACGAGCACGGCTGGCGCTGGAACCAGGACGGCGTATGGACCCGCCTCGCGGTCGGCGACACCGACGCCGAGAACGGGAGTACCTATACCGGCCCCTCGTCGGAGGCGCGGCTGACCCGCGGCGAGCGGATCGTCGTGGACGAGGCCGGGATGCTCGACCAGGACACCGCCCTCGCGTTGCTGACCGTCGCCGACGAGCACGGTGCGATCCTCGCCCTCGTCGGCGACCGGGCCCAGCTCCCCGCCGTGGGGCGCGGTGGGGTGCTCGACATCGCCGCGCAACTCGCGGGTCGCACCTACGACATGACGACCGTGCATCGCTTCGCCGATCCTGAGTACGCCGCCCTGACGGTGCAGATGCGCCGCGGGGAGCATCCGGCGCTGCTGTTCGACCGGCTGCACGCCCTCGGGCTCGTGGTGCTGCATGAGAGCACCGAGGATGTGCAAGAGACGATCGCCCGCGATGCGCGCGACGGCGACGCGATCACGACCGCGACCAACGACGAGGCGCGCGAGCTGAACGAGCGCATCCGAGAGACGAGGGTGCGCGGCGGCGTGGTCGATGACCAACGCACCACCAGCGGCAGCGACGGACTACCGATCGGCCGGGGCGATGTGATCCAGACCCGGCATAACGACGCCGACGTGCAGGTGGCGAACCGGCAGACCTGGACCGTCCAGAGCGTCGGGGACGACGGGACGGTATGGGCGATCGAGAACGGCACCGGCCGCAAGCGGCAGCGCACCGTGCGGCTCCCCGCCGAGTACGTCGCCGAGCACACGCACCTCGCCTACGCCTCGACCGCCTACGGCGTACAGGGCGCGACCGTCCCTAGATCGCACACGGTCCTCTCGGATGCGCTCGACGCCTCCGGCGTCTACGTCGGCATGACCCGCGGGCAGGACACGAACCGACTTCACATCGTCGCTGGGGGCGTGGACGATGCGCGGGAGCAGTTCACCGCCACGCTCGGGCGGGACCGCGCCGACCGGGGACTCGTCGCCGCGACCCAAGCGGCGCGCGAGGCTGTCGCGGGCCTCGTCGCAGACGGGCCGGTGGCCGTCGTGAACGCCGAGCGCGCCCGACTGACGGAGCGGATCGAGCGCGCCGAGCGCGAGGCCGGCAAGTGGGAGCGAGCCGTCGCCGCGCTGGATCGCCAGGCGCAGCAGCATCGGGCCGAGGCCGACGAGCGACAGGCGATTCTTACCGCGGCCGAGGCGGACACCGAGCGCGTGCGCGCTGAGGTCGTCGCCCCTCTCATCGACCAGGCCGCCGCCGACGGAACCGCCTACCTCGACGCGCGCGAGCGCATGAAGGACGCCGCCGCCGCGCAGCGCGCGGCGCGCGGCCTCCGAAAGCGCAGCGCCGCCCGCGCGCTGACCACGGCCACCGACGAGCACCACAGCATCGAGACGGCCGGGCGGCGACGCTGGGGCCGCCTGCCGGAGACGCCCGAGAGCGTCGAGCCGTGGGCGGCGTCGGTCGCTGGACACGAAGCCGACAGTGATCCGCACGTGGCCGAGACGCGCGAACACGCCGACGCCGCCCGGCAGGAGCGGCGGCGCCTTACAGCGCGTCAGGCGCAGGAGCGTCGGAACCTCCGGCGACGGTTCCTCGGGGATCGCGCACCGAGCCGGGCGGGAGCCGAGGCCGTCCAGTGGCGGGAACAGGCCGAGGCCGCCCGGCGCGACCTGACCGCGATCGAGGCCCTACCCCCGTCGAGGCGGCGGCCCTGATCCAAGCGCGCACCGAGCAGGAGCTGGCCCAGCGCGAGGCGACCGAGCGCGCTCTGGCCGCACGCGAGGCCCGCGCCGCACAGCTCCACGACTTCACTCGCCGCCGCGACGAGGCCGGGCCGAGGCCGCCCGACCGCGGGCTCGGGCGGTAAGCGGCCCACCCCACTCGGGACTTTCGGCCGGGGCTCTGGGAGAATGGAGGCCGAGGAATGGAGGTCGTCGTGGTGTTCCAGGGCGAGGTGCTGCCGATCGGCGCGCTGCTGGAGCGCGCGCAAACCGCGCCAGTCACCATGCCGGGCGCGGGTGTCGGCGTGCGCCACACCGCGGCCGACAACGCGGCCCGCTGCGCCGTGCTCCTGGCCGCCGAGGACACGCCCGAGGCGTGCTGGCGGTTCGGCATCCTCCAGACCCTCGACGACTACGCCTCGACCCTCCGCCGCGGAGGGGTTGCCCTCGCCGCCGAGGTGTTCGCGGCCGAGCCCGCGCCCACGGGCTCGGTGCAGCTCGACGCCGCGTTCGCGGCGCTGGCCGACCACCTGGCCGAGCGCGACGGCTGGACGGCGCCCACTTGGGCGCTCGACCCGACCCGCTGCGCGGATGGATGGTATCCGGCGGTGCCGGCGATCTTCCGCGCCGAGGCTCAGCAGGACAGCCCGCGGGCGTTCCGCCAGCGTGGGATTCTCGTCACCGGGCGGTCCCTGGACCGCGCATGAACGAGCACGGCATGGAACTCGACGCCGAGGCCGTGCGCGGTCTGTTCCAGGAACTCTCCGACCGGCCTCGCCGCCAGCGGCGTTCACGCGCAGCTCTTCGTCGTAGGCGGGGCGGCTATGGCACTCGCCTATGAGCAGGGCCGCCTCACCCGTGACGTGGACGCCCTGTTCGTGCCCGCTCCCGAGGTCCGGCAGGCGGCCGAGGCGATCGGCGCCGACCGCGGGCTGGAACCCGACTGGCTCAACGACGCCGCCAAGGGATTCCTGCCCGGCCAGGACGAGCACCCGGCCACCGTGTTCGAGTCCGAGGCGCTGCTGGTGCAGGTCGCCTCACCCGAGTACCTGCTGGCGATGAAGCTGCACGCCTCCCGCGACGAGCGCGACCTGGACGACGCCGCGATCCTGTTCACCCGACTCGGCTACACGACCCCTGAGCAGGGCATCGACCTGCTCACGAGCATCTACCCGACGGACCGGCTGTTGCCCCGGCACCGCTACGTCGTGCAGGACGTGGCCGAGCGCGCCGCCGCCCGCCGCGCGTCTCAGAGCCCCGAGCCTCAGCAGGCCGACCCTCTCGCGCAGGCGATCGAGGACCGGCGATCCAAGCTCGCGCCGCCCGAGTCATTCGGCCACGACTCGGGGCGGTCGAACGACCCTCAGCCGCCCTCGATCGGGCGCTGAACCGCTCACCCCAAAATCACCCCGAGGACGGATTCAGGGGCCTCAGAGGAGCCTCACGGCCCCGTAGAATCAGGGGAAACGGCCTCCTGACCGCGTTCACACCGAAGAGGTCACTGGTTCGAACCCAGTATCGCCCACCGCGAGAAACCCGCTCTGACTAGGTGAAACACCGAAATCGGAGCGGGATTTGTCGTTTCATTGGCTCACCCGCTCCACCACGAGCGAGGCCCGCTCCCCTCAGCAGCCGCCCTGCAGACACCCCGCCGCTTGCCGAGGCTATCTGAGAATGACTATCGTTAGGTATCGTGTTTGTCCAGGCCGGTTCCCAGATTCGCCCGCGCGCCACAGTGCCGGTCATCGCCCTGACCGGATATCTCGGGGCAGGCAAGACCACGCTGCTCAACCATCTGCTGCGAGCCTCCCGCTCGCGGATCGGGGTCGTGGTCAACGACTTCGGCACGATCAACGTGGACGCAGCACTCATATCGGGCCAGGTGGACGAGCCGGCGTCCATCGCGGGTGGCTGCCTCTGCTGCCTGTCCGACGCCGGCGGCCTGGACGAGGCGCTGGAGAAGCTCGCCCACCCGTCCCGGCGGCTCGATGCGATCGTGGTCGAGGCGAGCGGGATCGCTGAGCCGGTCGCGCTGGCGCGGCTGATCCGGTTCAGTGGCGTGGAACGCGTCCGTCCGGGCGGACTGGTCGACGTGATCAACGCCGTCGATCACCTCGAGACGGTGGACCCAGGGGGCACTCCCCTGGCTCGCTATGCCGCCGCGTCCCTGACGGTGATCAACAAGATCGATCGGGTACCGGCAGGTGTCCGGGCCGAACGCGTGAGCCGGATCGCCGCCCGCGTGCGCGCCGGGAATCCGCATGCCCACCTGGTCGCGACCACGGCTGCGCGGATCGACCCGTTGCTGATCATCGATCCCGCGCTCACCGGGGATGACGCTCAGCCCGCCCTCGACCTCGGGCCGGCCGCGCACGCGCGGGAGCACGATCACAGCCATGCGGACGCGGTGACGGTTTCCGCTCCGGCCCCGATCGATCCGGCCCGGCTGATCGAGCTGCTGGAACAGCCCCCCGCCGGCGTCTACCGGCTCAAAGGATGCGTCCGGGTGGCCGCGCCCGCCACCCCGCGGCGGCAGGTGGTGAACCTCGTCGGCCGGCAGATCCACGTCGCCGACGGCAGCCCGGTGTCCGCGGCGGACGCTCTGGTCGCGATCGGCATGAATCTGGACCTGGCAGCCGTCCGGGGACGCTTGGAGGATGCGCTCGCCCCCGCCGAATCCCGTCCCACCGCTGCCGCGTTGCGTTCAACTGCTGCGCTATCGCCGGCTCAGCGCTTAGCCCACCACGACCAGACCGACGCCGTATGACCGAACCCACAACACCGAAGCTGGCCGCCATTCCCGGCTACCCGCGCTATCTGACCGCCCGGATCGCCGCCTGGATCGGCAATGTGATGAGCCTGGTCGCACTGCCGGTGCTGATCTACCAGCTGACCGGCAGCGCGGCGCTAACCGGGCTGCTGGCAGCGGCCGGTGCGCTGCCCTATCTGCTCCTCGGCCTGCCCGCCGGGGCGCTGGCCGACCGCTGGGACAGCCGGCGCACCATGGCCGGCTGGAGCACGGTCGCCGGCGTCGCGATGCTCTCGGTCTCGGCCGCCCATGCGCTCGGCACGATCAATGCGGCTCACGTGATCGTCACCGCCTTCGTGGTGGGGACGGCGTTCGTCTTTGCCGACGCCGCCGGCTTCGGCGCACTGCCCCGGCTGGTCGGACGCGCGAACGTGGGCCGCGCAACGGCGTCCCAGTCGGCGATCTACACGGTGATCAGCATCGCCGGGCCGGGCGTCGCGGGCGTGCTGATCACGCTGGTCGGGCCCGCATGGGTGGTAGGCCTGGACGGCGTCGGCTACCTGGTCGAGGCGGTGCTGATCGCCCGGCTGCCGCTGCCCCGCGTCCGCTCGGAGGCGTCCGGACGGCCCACCCTGCTGGCCGACGTCACCGAGGGCCTTCGGTTCGTCTGGCAGCACCACGCCATCCGGGTGCTGACCGTGGTCGGGCTGGCCCTGGCGCTCACCGCCGGCGGCGCGGTGTCGGCGCTGACGGTGGTGGTGGGCGTGGAGGCGTTCGGCTTCACCGACGACGATCCCCGGCTGGGTGTGCTGTACATGGCCGCCTCCGTCGGCAGCTTCGGTGGCAGCATGCTGGTCACCCGGCTGCAGCGGCGGTTCCAGGTGGGCACGATCACCCTGGCCGGCCTGGCCGTCACCGCGGCCCTGGTGACCGCGCTGGCCCTGACCACCGACTGGATCGTCGGTGTCGCGCTGCTCGCCGCGCTCAACGCCGCGATGATGACGGTGATCCTGAACGCCATCGTGGTGCGGCAGACCCTCACCCCGATGCGGCTGCAGTCCCGGGTGAACACGACGGCCCGGATGATCTCCTGGGGAGGTTCGCCGGTGGGCACCATGCTGGGCGGCCTGATTGCCGGTGCGGGCGGCATCCGGCTCGCCCTGCTGGTCTGCGCCGCCGGGGTGGTGGCCGGCCTGTTCGCCGCCGTCGCGATGGGCGCGCGCCGGATCGACCGGCTGGACCGGCTCACCCCGATCGAGGACTGACGCTCAGGCCGAGCAGTCCGGGCACATCGCGGTGATGTTGACGGTGACGGTCACGTCGGTGAAACCGTGGGCGGTCGCGGCCGCGGCGACTCGGCTCTGGGTGGCGTCCGTGCTGATCGGGACGGCGACCCCGCACGAGCGGCACACCAGGTAGCTGTCCTGGTCGTCGCCGCGCAGGTGGTAGAACGTCTCGCCTGTCGCGGCATGGATGCGATCGACCGTGCCGGCCTCGGTGAGTTCGCGCAGCGTCCGGTACACGGTGGCCAGGCTGACCGGCCGGTCGGTGGCGGCCAGTTGGTCCCGGATCGCCCGCGCGGACAGGAAGTGGTCGGCGGCGGCCAGCAATGCGATCACTGTGTCGTGCTGGGGTGTGCGCCTACCCGTCGAGATGACCATCTGCCGCACCGACCAACCGGTGCTAGTTCGCCGCGAGCTGGCCCGCGGCTCGGCCGTCCCGTCGCGAGCGACGATGACGAACGGACCGGATCAGCTGGCAGACCAGATAGATGCTGAACGAGATCGTCGTCACATAGGGGCTGATCGGGATCGAACCCCCCAGTGCGAGCAGGATGCCGCCGACCGTCGAGGTGACCGCGAAGCAGACGCTGAGCAGCGGCACCAGCAGCGGCGAGGACGACACCCGCAGCGCCGCGGCGGCAGGTGTCACCAGTAGCGACAGCACCAGGAGCGCCCCGACGATCTGCACCGAGACGGCGACCGCGAGCCCCAGCAGCAGCATGAACACGATCGACAGCAGCCGGGTCGGGACGCCGCGGGCGGCCGCCACGTCGGCGTCCGTACTGGCGAACAGCAGTGGCCGCCAGATCAGCAGCAGCCCGGCCACCACGATGGCCGAGATCGTCAGCAACGCCCCGATCTGCGGGTCGTCGATGGCGACGATCTGCCCGGTGAGCAGCCCGAATTTGTTGGCCGACCGGCCCGGGTAGAGCGCGAGGCAGAGAATGCCCAGGCCGAGACCGAACGGCATGATCACCGCGGTGATCGAGTTGCGGTCGCGCGCCCGGGCGCCGAGGATACCGAGCAGCAGCGCGGCGAGGACCGAGCCGGCCAGGGCGCCGGCGACCACGCCGATGCCCAGCAGCAGGCCTGCGGAGGCGCCGGCGAAGGACAGTTCGCTGATGCCGTGGACGGCGAACGGCATGTCGCGGGCGATCACGAAGACGCCGATCAGGCCGCCGACGACGCCGAGCACCGCGCCGGCCAGGATCGAGTTGTGCAGCAGGGCCAGCAGTTCCCCGTAGTGGTCGAAGACGAACAGCTGCGACCACCAGTTCTGGTCGATCTGGGTCATGGTCGTCCGGCTTTCCTTGTGGTGGCGGGGTCGCCGGCGTCCGGCACCTCGCGGTGACCGTGGGTCGGGTGGCTGTCGGGGGCGCCGACGATCACGATCCGCCCGTGGGTGCGCAGCACGTCCACCGGCGCGCCGTAGAGGTCGCTGAGCACGTCGGTACGCATCACCTGCTCGGGCGTGCCGAGCCGTACCCGTCCGCCGGCGATGTAGAGCACCCGGTCGACGAAGCCGAGCACCGGGTTGATGTCGTGGGTGACGAACAGGACGCCGAGCCGGTGGCTCCGACGGCTGGCGTCGACCAGTTCGCTCACCGTGGCCTGGTAGGCCAGGTCGAGGGACAGCAGCGGCTCGTCGCAGAGCAGCAGCCGGGGTTGGCCGGCGAGTGCCTGCCCGATCCGCAGCCGCTGTTGCTCCCCGCCCGACAACGTGGCCAACGGCGCCCGCCGGTAGCCCTCGGCATGAACGTCGCGGAGCAGCGCGTCAACTGCGGCGCGACGCCGGCGGCTGGGCAGCGGAATGCCCCAGCGGTGGCCGTCCAGGCCGAGGCCGACGAGATCCTGAGCGCGCAGCGGCACCCCGTCGTCGGCGAGCTTCTGCTGCGGCACGTAGCCGATCCGGCGGTTGCCACGCCTGATCGGTTGGCCAAGGAACTCGGCGCTCCCGGCGGACAGCGGCAGTTGGCCCAGAACCGCCTTGAGCAGACTGGACTTACCGGAACCGTTCGCGCCGAGGACGGCGATGAACTCGCCCACGTGCACGTCGAGGTCCAGGCCGTCCCAGAGCACGCGGTCGCCGAAGCGCAGGCCGGCACCGCGCAGGCTCAGGACCGCCTCGCTGCCGTGGGCGGGCAGCGAGGCGGCCTGGGCCGTGAGGTCGGTGGTCACTTCGCGAGGGCGGCACCGATGGCGTCGAGGTTCTTCGTCATCCACGACACGTAATCCTCACCGCTGGGCAAGGTCTCGGTGACTCCGACGACCGGGATGTTGTTGTCGTTGGCCGCCTTGAGCACCGCTTCGGTCTGCGGACCGGTGGTCTGCTCGTTGTAGGCCAGCAGCTTGACCGCGTGACCGCTGAAGAGCTTGAGCGTGGCCTGCAGCACGGCCGGCGCAACGTCGGAGTCCTGCTCGATCGCCTCGGAGAACGCCCCGGGCGTCTTGTTCTTCAGGCCGATCGCCTCGAGCATGTACAGCGGCACCGGCTCGGTGATCGCGACCGGCTGCCCGTTGTAGGTCGCCTTCAGGTCGCCCTGCTTCTTGATCAGGCCGTCGATCGATCCCTTGAGTTGCTTGGCGTTGTTGGCGAAGGTGTCGGCGCTGGCGGGATCAATGCCCGCGTAGGTCGTCTCGATCTGGTCGATCACCTTCTGGACGGTCGGGAAGTCGTACCAGACGTGTTCGTTCAACTCGTCGCCCGCCGCGGCCTTCTTGCCCGAGATCGTGACGGCGTTGAGCACCGTGGCCGAGGTGTTCTTGGCGGACGCAAGCATGGTGTCGACGAAGTCGTCGTAGCCGCCGCCGTTCTCGATCACGACCTTCGCCTTGGACAGCGCCAACTGATTCTGGGCGCTCGCCTCGTACTCGTGCGGGTCCTTGCCGGGGTCGTCGATGATCGAGGTGACTTTCACCTTGTCACCACCGACCTTCGCCGCGATGTCACCCCACACATTGGTGGACGCCACGACGTCGATCGTGGCGGTACTTGCGCTCGCGCTCGGACTGCCGGACGAACCGGGCGAGGTGGTGGCCGCCGGCGACGAGCAACTCGCGAGGGCGACCGCAGCCAACGACGCCACGAGCGGAAGTGCGAATCGGGTGAGCTTCATGGTTGTCCAATCTGATCGGGCCGGCTGTCACCACTGGGGACGGCACAGCTGATATTACCTCGGTAATGATAACTACTCTCATCACAGCTGGGGTGGATGACCACTTCTTCACAGCTTCGCCAGCTGGCCGGCGACGTCCTCGAGTTGGCGGATGACGCTGACGCCACCGGCCTCGAAGTCACTGCCGTTGACGGTCAGGACGTGCCCCGCCTCGACTGCCCTGGTGCCGGCGAGAGTCTTGCGGATCTCGGCGACGGCCGCCTCGGGCTTGCCGTCGGAGACGGTGACGATCAGCACGTCCGGCTTGCGGCGCAGGGCGTCCTCGCGACTGATCTCGGCCCAGCTCTGCTTCATGTCGGCGAACTCGTTGACCTGGCCGAGCGCCTCGATGATGGTGGCCGCCGGGTAGCCGCTGTTGGCGTAGAGCTTTCCGTTGTAGGACTGCACGTAGGCGATCCGCAGTTGCTTGCCGGCCAGGGACGCCTTGGCCCTGGCCACCCGGGTCTCGATCTCACGATTGAGTTCCTTGGCGCGCTCCTCGACGCCGAAGATGCGGCCCAGGTTGGTCACATCGTCCTCGATCGTGGCCAGCGTGCGTCCGGCCGGGGTCTTGGCGCAGTAGCCGCCCATGATGTAGACGGCGGAACCGATACCGGCCAGGTCGTCGTAACTGACCTTGCCCTCGCCCATCACCTGGCCCTCGTCGTTGCCCAGGAACAGGTCGGGCTGGGCTCCCAGCATCGACTCCCGCGAGGGCGTGTAGTCCGGCGACACCTCGACGATCCCGTCGGGGGAACCGGCCGGCAGCGTGCCCTGCGAACCGAGCACGTACCCATGCACGCTGTTCTGGACGCCGAGTGCGGTCAAGGTTTCCAGAGTGCCGGGGTAGCCGAGCACCACCCGGGTTGGCGCCTTGGCGTAGCTGAAGTCGCGGTCGCAGCTGGCGACCGTGACCGGGAAGCTGCCGGCGACCGGAGCGGCGGATGTGGGCGTCCCGGACGCCGTGACCTGCGCGACCGGGCTGCTGCAGGCCACCGCGGCCAGTGAGACGGCGGCGGCCACAGCGGAGCGGAGGATGAGCTTCATCTGGTGTCCCTTTCGACGGTGACGGGCGCGGCCACGGTGGCCGGCCCGGGTGAGGGTGCATAGGTGAGCGCCGGCC
This sequence comes from Micropruina sp., assembly GCA_047602545.1. Classification (GTDB taxonomy): domain Bacteria; phylum Actinomycetota; class Actinomycetes; order Propionibacteriales; family Propionibacteriaceae; genus Micropruina. The sequence continues at coordinate 21,838 of JASGHC010000001.1, forward strand.
GCCCGGTCAGCGGGTTGACGCCGCGATGGACGGCGACGCCGTAGACCGAGCCGATCAACTCCGGGGTGAGCACCTCGTCGGCGGGGCCGTCGGCCACCGCCCGTCCGGCGGCCAGGACCAGCACGCGGTCGCAGTAGGCCGCCGCCAGGTTCAGGTCGTGCAGAGCCGCGAGAACGGTGACCGGCAGCGAGCGGAGCAGTTCGAGCAGCTCGACCTGGGCGCGAATGTCGAGGTGGTTGGTCGGCTCGTCGAGGACGATCACCGGAGTGGCCTGGGCCAGCGCGCGGGCCACGAACACCCGCTGCCGCTCGCCGCCGGACAGGGTGCCGACGCCACGCTCGGCCAGGTGCGACACACCGGCGGTGGCCAGCGCCTCCTCGACGGCCCGGCGGTCGTCGTCGCGGAGCCGCTCCAGCCTTCCGAGATGTGGCACCCGGCCGAGCTCGACCACCTCGCGGACACAGAACTCAAAGTCGGGGACGTCGTCCTGCAGCACCGCGGCAGTGCGCCGGGCCGCCTCGCGGGCCGGTACCTGCCAGATGTCATCGCCGCCGACCGCCACCGCCCCGGACGCCGGACGCAGCGCCCGGTAGACGCTGCGCAGCAAGGTGGTCTTGCCCGAGCCGTTGGGTCCGACCAATCCGACGAACTCACCGTCGGCGGCCGTCAGCGCGGCGTCGTGCAGAATGCGGCGTCCGGCCAGGTCGACCCGCAGGCCCGCGACGTCGACCCTCAACGCGCCCGCACCCCACGGCGCCCGCTGGCCAGCAGCCAGACGAAGAAGGGCGCCCCGATGGCTGCGGTGACCACGCCGACCGGGAGTTCGGCGGGTGCGAGCACCAGCCGGGCGATCAGGTCGGCGACCAGCAGCACCGCGGCACCGACCAGCAGCGCGCAGGGCAGCACCCGGCGGTGGTCGGCGCCCACCAGCTGCCGGGCGATGTGCGGCACCATCAGGCCGACGAAGCCGATGCCGCCGGACACGGTCACCACACAGCCGGTGACCAGGGCGGCCAGCAGCATCAGCTGCAGTTGAAACCGGCCGATGTCGACGCCCAGGGAGCGGGCCAGGTCGGCACCGGAGACCAGCGCGTTGAGCCGTCCGCCGGCGATCACCAGCCAGCCGGCGCCCAGCACGACCACCGCGGTGAGCAGCGGCAGGTCGCGCCACTGGGCGCCGGAGACGCTGCCCAGCGACCAGTACAGCACCCGCTGCACCTGGGTGGGCGTAGCCAGGATCTGCAGGAAATAGGTGGCGGACGAGAACACGTAGCCGACCGCGACCCCGGCCAGCACCAGGCGGGCGGGCGGCCATTCGCCACCGCGGCGTCCGAGCAGGAAGACGATGGCGAAGGCCAGCAGCGCCCCGCCGAACGCGGCCGCCGCCAGCGGCGCCCCGCCGATCGCGTCGCTGCCCAGCACGATCACCAGCACCGCGCCGAAACCGGCGCCGGGCGTGACGCCGATCAGTTGCGGGTCGCCGAGCGGGTTGCGCACCACCGCCTGGATGACGGTGCCGGCGACACCGAGACCGGCACCGACCAGGACCGCGAGCAGGGTCCGCGGAATGCGCACCGTCCAGACGATCTGGTCGGAGACCGGGTCGCTCCCCGCCGCGGCACCCAGACCCAGGTGGCCGGCGACGATCCGCCACACGTCCGCCAGCGAGATCGGCACCGAGCCGATGGACACCGACACCAGGGCCAGCACAATCACCGCCATCGTCAACCCGGTCAGCATCAGCCCGAAGGCCGGCAGCCTGGGCGCCACCGCGGGTGGCTGATCGGCCTGGTTCACACCGCTGAAGACGACCGCCCTGGACGACGTCACTCGACGCCCGTTTTCGGGGACGCCACACACTGCAGCCGCTCCACCGTGGCACCGGTTCGTTCGAGCACCTCTCGTTCGCTGACGCCGGTGGCGGCGGCCAGTTCCATGGCCAGCAGCCGGGCCACGGTGGCCAGGCCGACCACGACCTGGCCACCGTCGGGTTCGTAGCGCACGGCCCGGGCCAGCGCCGCCTCCGGGTCCCGCGTGGATCGCGTCCAGGCCGACAACACCCGTAACCCGGAACTAATGCAGCGGTACTGGGCGTCGCTCACCCAACGCTGATCCGCGCTCATCGGCAATGCCGCTCAGGCCACCGAGGCCGCGTAGATCGACTCGCTCGTGGCCGCCAGCATGGCGTCGAACTCGTCGTCGCTCTGCTGCGCGGTCAGCCCGTCGAGCAGCGCGCGGCTGAAGCTGGCGATCAGGCCGGGGTTGCGGGCCAGTCGGTCATTCGCCTCGTCGCGGCTGTAGCCACCCGACAGTGCGACCACCCGCGCCACGTTGGGGTGCTCGATCAGGTCGCTGTAGAAGCCGTCGACGGTCGGGATGGACAGCTTGAGCGAGATCTTCTCCTCCCCCAGTGCGCCCAGTCGGGCCAGGATGGCCACCTTCAGCAGGGCCTCCGCCTCGGCCTTGTCGGACGCGCCGATGTTCACCTCGGGCTCCAGGATCGGCATCAGCCCGGCGTCCAGCACCTGCCGGCCGACCGCGAACTGCTGGTCAACGATCGCGTCGATGCCCGCGGCATTCGCGGCGTGAATCACCGAGCGCTCCTTGGTGCCGAAGACTCCGAGGCCGTAAGCCTTGGCGAGCAACTCGCCCAGGCCCGGCATGTCGCGCATCAACTGGACGTCGTCAGCTTGGTCGGCGAGACCCTTGTCGATCTTGACGAAAGGAATGATCCCCTTCCGCTGCCACAGGTAGGCGGCGACCCCGAGGCCGTCGATCTCGCGGTCGAGGGTGGCCTCGAACAGGATCGCGCCGAGGATCCTGTCGCTGGTGAAAGCGGCGCTGGTGATGATCCGGGCCCGGGCGGTCTGGATCAGGTCGTACATCTCGGCGTCCGTGGAGTAGGCGGACTCGTCAATGCCGTAGGACTTCAGCGCCTTCGGGGTGCTACCGCCGCTCTGGTCGAGGGCGGCGATGAAGCCGTCGCCGGTTTCGAAGCGAGCGAGCATCTGCGGGTCGGTCATGAACAGCCTCCTTTGGTCGGCTCTCGCCGGCTCTGTCGTGGGGTCGGCTCCAGACTAGCCCAATCGCGAGTGATTCTCATTATCTTCTATGAAAAGTGGGAAGACCCGAGGGGCAAGCCACCGATGACCTGCGGACACGCCGAAGCGTTCGTTCCGCCGAGGTCGATCGCGCCATCAATGCTGGCCTGAACAACCAGCGCCTGGACGTCCCGCGACGAGGACCTTCGAGCGCTGCCGCGCAGACAGGCTCAGCTTGCGTGCGGGAGACCTGCAATCGCGATTCCGGCGATGCCGCAACCGTGAGAAGGCGTCGCACAAGGTGGACCTCTGACATCACGCCCGGGCTGAGGCGGCACACGGCACCAGCGTCAACTGCCGATCAGCGGCGAGCGCCAGCAGGTCGTCGTCGTGGCTGATCAGCAGCACCACCGCGCCGTCGGCGGCGACCCGGCGGATCTGGTCGGAGATGGATTGCAGGTGGCGGCGGTCGACGCCGGAGCTGGGTTCGTCGAAGACGACGATGCGACGTCCGGCCACCCGGACGGCGGCGACCACGAGGCGCTGCTGTTGGCCGCCGGACAGGGCCAACGGATGCCGGTCGGCCAGGTGGGCGAGATCCAGGGCGTCGAGCACCTCGGCCGAGTCGGGGGCGCGGGCGGCGTCGGTGCCGGCCAGGTCGATCTCGGCCTCGACGCTGTCGGTGAACAGCTGGCGTTGGACGTCCTGCATGACGATGGCGCTCCCCCGCTGACGGGCGCGCCGGTTCAGGGTCCTGCCGTCCAGCCGGACGACGCCGGTGCTGCGCAGCAGGCCGGTCACGACCCTGGCCAGCGTGGTCTTGCCGGCACCGTTCACGCCGCGGATCGCGGTGACCTCACCGGCCGGGAAGGCGACATGTTCGAGGTCGAGCACGAGGCGGCCGCCGAGCCGGCAGCGCACCCCGTCGAGCTCCAGTGCGCACACTGGCACACCGGGTGCGTCAGGGGACCGCCGCGTATCGTCGGTCGAGCTTATCGAGACCCCTCTGGCAACGGGTTTTGACGTCAAGCTCGACCGGTCAGGCGCAGCATCGATCAGCGTTTCTTCAGGGGTTGCCACGCTGGCACCGCGGGCGGGCAGCGCGGGCACCTCGATCGTGCTGACCACCCCACGGAGGCCTTCGTCGGCGAGTGCCTCGTCCGGGACGGCGCGAAACTCAGCGGCGCTCCACTCGACGTCGATCGTGCCGTCCTTCATCACGATCACCCGGTCCACCAGATCGCTCAGGTAGCGCAACCGATGCTCGGCCACCACGATCGTCACGCCTTGCGCCTTGAGCGCGGCCAGGGTGGCGGCCTGCCGGTCGACGGCGTCGGCAGAGAGGTTCGAGCTCGGCTCGTCGAGCAACAGAACCCGGGGCCGGTGGGCGGACGCCGCGGCGATCGCCACCTGCTGCTGTTGGCCGCCGGACAGGTCGCGCAGGCGCCGTCCGACCGGGACGTGGTCGGCGAGTTCGGCGAGCGACCCGGCCACCCGCTGCCGGATCTGCTCGGCCGGCGCCCCGAAGTTCTCCAGCGCGAACGCGACCTCCTCGGGGGCGGTGTCGGCGAAGAACTGGCGCCGTGGGTGCTGCAGCACGGTCCCGGTGACCACGCCGATCGCGTCGAGCTCGGCGTCGGTGGTGAGGACGCCGTCGACGGTGACGCTGCCGGCCAGCACCCCGTCGTCGTGGAAATGCGGGATGAGGCCGTTCATCAGCCGTAGTGCGGTGGACTTTCCAGAGCCTGACGCGCCACACAGGATGACGAACTCGCCCGCCTCGATGTGCAGGTCGAGTTCGCACAGGCTCGGCTGCTCGGCGTGCGGGTAGGTCCAGGTGACCTGGTCGATGCGGATCATGCCAGCGGCGCCGGAAGCGTCAGGGCGGCGACCGCAAGCGCGGCCACAGCCAAGGCGAGCAGTCCGTCGGTCATCCCGAACCGCGGCGGGTGCATCGCGGTCGGCGTCCGGCGGGAGCCGAGGCCGCGCAGGATGGCGGAGGCGGAGAGGTCTTCGCTGGCCCGCAGGCTGGCCGCGATCATCGGGACGGTGAACCGCTCCAAGGTGAGCACCGGGTGCCGCAGCATTCCGGTGGCCCCGGCCAGCCCGCGCAGCCGCATCGCGTCCAGCACCGCGGCGGATTCGGCGCTGACCACCGGGAAGAAGCGGAGCATCACCGCGAGGGTGACCGCGATGGCGCGCGGCAGCCGCCAGGCGCGGAACGCGGCCGACAGTTGCGTCGGTGACGTGGTCGCGATCAGGTGCGCCCCGACCCCGACCGCGGCCACGAACCGGATCAGGTAGCCGCAGGTGATCGCCAGGATCGCGGTGAACCCGTTCGGCCACCACAGCGGCACCTGCCAACCCACCAGCCACATCGTCAGCGCGGTCGCCGACACCCCGAGGACCCGGCCCCAGGCACGCTCGGCCACGGCCAGACCGACGGCCAGCACCAGCGCCGCCGGCACGAAGCGCAGCCCACCGGTGCTCATCACCGCGATGCTGCAGACCAGCACCAGCAGCATCTTCGTCCGCGGATCGAGCCCCTGCCGCGGCCCCGCCAACGCGGCGATCCCGCCGTCCGCGGTACGGAGGGACGGTTCTTTTCGGTCCACTTCCGCCTTCTGCGCGGTACGGGAGGACCGTCCCTCCGGTCCGCGATCAGGCGAGGCCGGCGCGAACAAAGTGCTTCCTCAGCAGGGCTGAACCGAGCAGGGCACCGAGGAATCCGGCCACCGCGATGGCGGACGCCACTGCTCCGATCACGCCGGCACTGAACAGGGCATCGGCGGCGTGCGCATACTCGGGCCCCATCTCCGTCCAGGCAGAGCTGGCGAAGTACGCCTGCCGGTCGGTGAGCAGGGGAAGGAACGGGGTGAAGAAGCTGAGCGCAAAGACGGTGTAGGCCCCGATCGCGGCCCACTTCGAGCGGTAGCCGCCGGCCCAGAGCAGCACCTCGGCGACCAGGCCGAGCGCGATGATCGCCAGCGTGCTGACCGGGGTGTTGCCGTTGAGTAGGTAGAACAGCGCGACAACCGTCGCAAACAGGGTGACCATGCCACCGTGCCGGACGCGGGTGAAGAACAGCATCACCACGATCCCGCCGGCGATCACCTGCAACAGCACCGCGACCAGCCAGACCAGCGGCGAGATGATGCCGAGCATCCCGATCGCATAGACGGCCACGACGAAGATGACGGCGAAGATCGCCGTGTTGAGCAGGTCACGGGCGCCGAACCGCAACGACAGCTTCGGGCGGACCGGCGCACCGGCGCTGGTGCTGACACTCATGCCAGCCCCGCCTTGCGGAAGTGCTTGCCGAGCAGCGCCGTGCCCAGCAGTGCGCCGAGGAAGCCGCACACCACGGTGGCCGCCACCATGATCAGCACGGCGGGCACGGTGACCGCCTGCGCGAAACCGTCCATGTACGCCTCACCCATCGCCTCGACGCCGCGTCCGCGGATGTACTCGGCCGGATCCAGGAAGAACGGGATCCACGGCCCGGCGAACCAGGCCGAGAACACCACGTAGGTCCAGATCGCCGCCCACTTCGACCGGTACCGCCCGGCGGCGAGCACGAACTCGCCGATCAGTCCGAGCCCGATGGTGAGCAGCGCACTCTGCCAGGGATGGCCGACCATCACGAACAGCAGGGCCAGCACGACGCCGAACAGCGCCACCATGCCGGCGTGCCGAACCCTGGTGAGGAAGAGCAGGTACGGAATACCCGCCGCGATCGCCGACAGCGGCAGGGTGAACAGCATCGCCAGCGGACTGATGATGCCGAGCATCGCGATCGCGAAGACGATCACGAAATAGATCACCGCGAAGATCGCGACGTTCAGCAGGTCACGGGCCGAGAACCGGACGGCGGACGCGCTGCCCGCCGACGAGCTTCCGCTCGCCAGGCCACGTCCGGCCGATGGGCTGCCCCCGTCCGGCTGCTGCGTGGGCTTCCAGGCCCCCGATTGCTGGGTCGACGACTGGCCTGCCGGGGTGGGTGTGGTCGGCGGCTGGGTCGCGGTGGAGGGTCGGGTCTCATCAGTCATGGCGGGTCCTTTCGACCGGCGGGGGAAATCAGTCATGGGCGGCGAGCTGCCAGCCGGCGGCATCGACCCGCTCTGCCCAGTAGCCGGCGTAGGCGCCGCCGGCAGCGAGCAACTCGGTGTGGGTTCCGGACTCGCGGATGCCGCCGGCGCCGTCGAGCATCACGATCTGGTCAGCGGTCATGATCGTCTGCAGCCGGTGCGCGACGACGATCAGCGTCCGGTCCGACCGGATGGCGTCGATGGCCTCGCCGATGGCGATCTCATTGCCGATGTCGAGGGCCGCGGTGGCTTCGTCGAGCAGCACGATCGGGGCGTCCTTGAGCAGCGCGCGGGCGATCGACACCCGCTGGCGTTCGCCGCCGGACAGGTTCGACCCGGCCTCGCCGACCCGGGCATCCCAGCCGCCGGGGAGGCGTCCGGCGATCTCATCCACCCGGGCCCGGGTGGCCGCCGCGATCACCTGATCCCGCGGCAGGTCCGGGTTGCCGATCCAGACGTTGTTCAGGATGGTGTCGTCGAACAGGTAGACGTCCTGGAACACCGGTGCGACGGCGGCCTCGACGACAGCCGTGCCCAGTTCGGGCAGCGGCGCGCCGCCGATCGAGACCGTGCCGGCCTCAGGGTCGTAGAACCGGGCGATCAACTTGGTGATGGTCGTCTTGCCCGAGCCGGACGGCCCGACGATCGCGGTCATCCGGCCCGCGGGCGCGACGAAGGAGAGATCGCGCAGCACCGGATCGGCTCCGTAGCCGAAGGTGACCCGGTCGAACCCGATCCCCCAGTCGGCGGGCTTTCCGGGTGCGGCCGGTTCGGGTAGCGCAGCCACGGCGGCGAGTTCGTCCAACTGATCGATCGTCGTGCGCGCCACTGCGACACCGCCGCCCAGATCACCGGCCTGCACGATCGGCTCGTTGAACCGGGCGCCGAGCACGAGCAGTCCAATCAGGGTCGCCACATCAATGCTGCCGCCGAGGGCGAGGAAGGCGCCCAGCACCAGCACCACCGTCAGCGAGAGTTGCACGATGCCCGAGAAGGTCGCGATGCCGACACCACCGGCGACGAGCATGCCGCGGTAGACGTGATGCTGGTGCTGCAGGGCCTGCTCCACCAGCCGGTCCGCGATCGAGCCGTCTCCTGCGGTGCGCAGCGCCGGCTGCGCCCGGGCGAATTCGATCACCCGGCTGGACGCGTCAGCGACCGCCTTGGCGTGCTCGGCGTCGCGGCTGCCGATCCGACCGCTCAGCCACCGGTAGGCCACCACCATCACCGGCACCATCAACGTCATGGCGAGGGCGAGACGCCAGTCGAAGAACCACATGCCGACCAGCACGACGCCCGGCGTGATGAAGCCGGCCAGGATCTGCCGCAGGATCGCGTACGGCATGTTGGAGACGAACATCGCCCCCTGTGTCGCGATCCCGGTGATCAGGCCGGTGCGGTCCGGGCCGAACCAGGCCACCGGCAGTTCCACCAGCCGGTCGCCGAGCCGGGTGATCAGCGAGTCGAGCACGGCGCTACTCGCCCGCATGCCCAGCTGGCTGGCGCACCAGGCGGTGACCACATAGAGCACCGCGACGATTGCGATGCCGATCAGCCAGCGTCCGGCGGCGTCGCCGTCCCGCCCGAAGAGGGCCCGCAGCAGCGGCACCAGCATCAGGAAGGCGATGCCCTGCAGCACCGCGTTGACGACGACGAATGCGAGTTCGGCGCTCACCAGCCGGCGCGCCTCGGGCGAGCAGTAGTTCAGCATCCGACCGATCACGATGCGGCTCCTTCCGGAAGGGAACGGGCGTGGTTGCGCTGGTAGTCGGCCCACATGCCGGCGTAGCGTCCGCCGGCGGCGACCAGATCGGCATGGACGCCGCGCTCGACGACCCGGCCTTCGTCCAGGACGACGATCTGGTCGGCCTCGGTGATGGTGTGCAGGCGGTGCGCGATGACCAGCACCGTGCGTCCGGTGGCCAGGGTGCTCAGCGCCCGCTGGATGGCTGCCTCGGAGTCGGGGTCGGCAAACGCGGTGGCCTCGTCGAGCACCAGGATCGGGGCGTTCGCCAGCAGGGCGCGGGCGATCGTGACCCGCTGCGCCTCACCACCCGAAAGGTTCGCGTCCTCGCCGACGACGGCGTCGTAGCCGCGGTCGAAACGCAGGATCCGGTCATGGATCTGCGCCGCCCCGGCCACCGCCTCGACCTCGGCGTCCGTGGCGTCCGGACGAGTCAGCCGAATGTTGTCGCGCAGGCTCGCCCGCAGCAGTTGGACGTCCTGGAAGACGAAACCGACCTCGCGGTACAGCTCCGAACCGGCGATCTGGCGGACGTCGGCGCCACCGAGGGCGACCCGTCCGGCGTCGGTGTCGTAGAACCGCGGCACCAGTTTGGCCAGCGTCAACTTGCCCGAACCGGACGCCCCCACCAACGCGGTCACCGTCCCCGGCGCACACGCCGCGCCGATCTCGTGCAGCACACGGTGGTCGGGGTCGTAGCCGAACGACACGCCCTCGAAGGCGATGTCGCCGCCGACCGGGCTGAGCGGCCGATCCGGTTGCGAGACGGACGGCAGTGCGAAGAAGGCGGCCAGCGAGGCCTGCGCTTTGGTCGCGTTGCGCAGGAACTGGCCCGATGAGCCGAGCTTCATCATCGGCGCGGTCAGGCCAAGACCCAGCAGCAGTCCCGGCAGCACGTCGATCGGAGTGGCGGCGCCGCCGGACACCAGCCAGTAGCCGGCAGTGAGCAGCCAGACCAGCACCACCACCGGTGAAGTGAGCACTTCGATGATCGTGAAGGTGACGGCGGACTCCGCCGTCCACTCGGCGACGAAGCGCACGTACCGAGTGGTTTCGTCCCGGTAGCGGCGGTGACTGCGGCCGAGCTGACCGAAGCGCTTGACCACCGCGATGCCCTGGACGAACTCGACCGTCGCGCCGGCCAGCGCGGCGGTCGCTTCGTCGTACTGCTGGTACTTTTCGCCGCTCCCCCGCATCAGCACCGGGAACAGGATCATCGTGAGCACCAGCGGAACCAGTGCCGCCAGCGCCATCTGCCACTGGACGACGAACAGGTAGATCAGGCCGATCACCGGCACGGCGATCGCCGTCATCAGGTCCTGGATGGTGTGCGCCACCAGCTGATGCAGCGAGGTGACGTCGCTCTCGACGAGTTTGCGCACGGTGCCCGAGGAACGCTGGTCGAACCAGCCCAACGGCAGCCGCTGCAGGTGCCGGACGATCCGCTGCCGCAGCGACAGTTGCAGCCGTCCGTCGGCGAAGTGCCCGACGGCTCCGGCGGCGAACACCGTCCCGGCACTGATGAAGAGCGCGACTACCGCGCCGATCACGATCGCCCACACCCGGCGGGAATCGATCGGCTCGCCGTCGATCGCAGGCAGCAAGGTTCTCGCCAGCTCGACGATCGCGATGAACGGGACGACGCTGCTCGCCGCGCCGATCAGGCTCAGCGTCATGATCGCGGCGAGGCTGCCGCGCACCGGTTCGAAGAACGACTCGTTCGGCCCCTGACCCATCCCGTCCGACCTCCCATCGAGAGAATGTGAGAACCATTATCTTCAGATTGTCTGAACAGTGTTCTAATCTGTCCGCAAGACGAGATCCACCCCCGAAAGGAGAGCCGGTGAGCGACACCGCCACCACGCCGTTCCATGTCGGCCTGACACCGGACCGCGTGGTCGACGCCGCAGTCCAACTGACCCGCGAGTCACACCTGATGAGCTGGTCGATTCGCGACCTGGCCGGACGGCTCGGCGTGGCGCCGTCGGTGATCTACCACCATGTCGGCGGCAAGGACCTGCTCTGCCGCCGGGTTGTCGAGCGCGTTCTCGTCCGGATCGAGCTGCCGGACGCGACGCTGCCCTGGCACGACTGGTTCCGGACGCTGCTCTACTCCGTGCTGCCGCTCGCCAACGAATACCCGGGCGTGGCGAAGTGGATGCTGATGCACGGACCGACGATTCCCGCCGTGCTGCCCGTGCTGGAGGCCGGCATATCGATCCTGCGTCGCGACGGCTTCGGCGACCACACCGAACTCGCCTACGCGGTGCTGCTCAATAGCGCCATGCTCACCATCTCGATGAGTGACGATCGCCGGCAGCACGAGGGGGACGGCCCGCGCGACCATGCCACGATGATGGCCGAGTTCCGGCAGCTGCCGACCGCCTCGGAGGACGTCCGCGCGATGGGCCGGGACTTCCTGCGTCCGTTCGCCGAGGGCGGCGAAACCGCGGCTCGGATGCGCATCGCGTATTACCGCTTCGTCGTCAACACCACCATCGCCGGGCTGACATCCGACCTCGATCGCACGCTCCGAGCCGGAACCGATAGCCGAGAGCGCACCGAAAGCACCGTCTTTCTGCACCCGGCAGCGACGGGCGAGACCCACGATCCGACCGGAGGTACTGCTCAGTGAGCACCGATCCGACCACCACCACCGCACGCCCGCAGATCGGTCTGCTGCTCAGCTCGGTACTGCTGGTCTACCTCGGCCAGATGACGCTCAACCCGATCATCGCGCCCCTGTCCCGCGAGGTCGGGCTGGCCGAGTGGCAGATCGGGGTCACGATCAGCGCGGCCGCGATGATGCTGGTGCTGACCAGCCAGTCCTGGGGACGCCGCTCGCAGGCCTGGGGGCGCAAGCCGGTGCTGGTCGCCGCGTTCGCGCTGGCCACCGCCACGATGACGGCGTTCGCGCTGGTCGCCTGGCTGGGCAGGACCGGTGTGGTCACCGGCACTGCGCTGTTCGTGCTGTTCGTGCTGCTGCGCGGCGTCGGCTTCGGGTCGGCGATCGCCGCCGTCCCGCCGACCGCGCAGGCCTACATCGCCGACGTCACCAGCGACGAGCAGACCCGGGTGAAGGGCATGGCCGGGATCGGGGCGGTGCAGGGCGTGGCGATGATCGGCGGTTCCGTGCTCGGCGGCGTCCTGGCCGCGTTCGGGCTGATCGTTCCGCTGATCGCCGTCCCGGTGCTGCTGGCGATCGGGCTGGTGCTGCTCGCCGTCCGGCTTCGTCGCGAGACGCACACCGAGCTTGTCGAACAGCCGCCACGGATCAGTCCGCTCGACTCGCGAGTATGGCCGTTCCTGCTCGCCGGGTTCGGCATGTTCACCGCGCTCGGCTTCATTCAGGTCATCACCGGGTTCATCGTCCAGGACCGGCTCCACCTCGACACCCAGACCACCGGCCTGGTCACCGGCGGCGCACTGCTGGCAGCCGGTGTCGGCATGGTGGTGGCGCAGGGCGTCATCGTGCCGCGCAGCGGCTGGGCGCCGCTGAGGCTGCTGCGGGTCGGGACTGCGGTCGCACTCGCCGGCTTCGCCGCCCTGATACCGGACGCCGGCGCGGCCGTCCTGTTCGCCGCCATCCTGCTGATCGGGCTGAGTCTCGGCATCGCGATGCCCGGGTACACCGCCGGCCCGTCGCTGCTGATGCAGCGCGAGGAGCAGGGCGGCCTGGCCGGCCTGATCGGCGCCACCAACGGGCTCACCTTCGTGATCGCCCCGACGCTCGGCACCGCGCTGTACGGGGTGTGGCCGCTGCTGCCGATCATCCTCGGCACGGTTGTGATGGCGATCGTGGCGGCGTTCGTCCTGCTACACCCTCGATTCCGGAGCGCGCGCTGAGTCGTGGCGCCCGCTGAGTCGTAGCGCCCCACGACTACAGCGCCGCCGACCTGCTCACCGCCCGGGAGGCTGGGCGACGCCCAGGCGCGGGTTGGGCACCCGACCTAGCCTCGACCGACGACCGCCGCATCGAAGGTCATGCCTGACCGGCGGCGATTGCCCGCTCGGCCACGACGCGACGGACGAACTCGGTGAAGTCGGTGGCCTTGCGTCCGAGCAGTCCTTCGGTGACCGCGAGTTCCTCGGCCGAGGTGGCCACGGCGTGAGTGCGCAGCACCTTCAGCGACGCGCGCCAGTCCTCCCGGCGGTAGCCGGTGACCTGCCGGTCGATGGCCGCCTCGAGTGCGGCGTCGTCGTCGCCGACGTACCGGACGGGACGCCCCAGCGCCTCCGCCCAGATCGCCGCGCACTCCGGCCCGGTCAGCGATCGGGGCCCGACCACCGGGTACCGCCCGGACGGGAAGTACGGGTCCAACAGCGCGGTGGCGGCGATCTCTCCAAGGTCCCGCAGGTTGACCCGGTTCACACCTTTCCCGCTGAGTGGGTGCACGAACGATCCTTCCTCGATGGACGCGAGCAGCACTTCGTCGTTCTGCATGAAGTTGCTGGGCGCGAGGATCACCGGATCGGTCGCCGAGCGCTCGACCAGTCGACCGATGGCGAATTTGCCCCGGTAGCGCGGCATCAGCAGGCCGTAGAGGTGGCGCGTGATCCACCCGGCGAGCGGGTTCGGGGACGGCAGGTGGATGCCGGCGTAGACCAGACGGGCGCCTTCGCGTTCGCAGGCGTCGATCACGGTCCGGGTCAGTGTGACCTCGTCGGCCTCATGGGGCGAGATGGCGAAGACCACGTTGACGCCGGCGATCGCAGCACGGACGCTCGCCGGGTCACGCAGATCGCCGATGCGGACGTCGAGGCCGTCCTGGGAGCGGAGCTTCGCGGGATCACGCACCAGCACCCGAGCGGCCGCCCCGCGGCGACGCAGCGCGCCGAGCACCTCCCGCCCCATCAAGCCGGTACCGCCGAGCACCAGAATGGTCCTGTTCTTCATGGAAACCCCCTCGGCTTCGACACGGTCAACGACTGCACTCATCGTCCGGCTCCCAGCGGGTGGTTCGAGCGGATCACGTCGTGGGGATCGACCCTCTGCTTAATCGCGCGAAGCCGCGGCAATGCGGCACCGTAGAGCCGCTCGGGCTCCGCAGTGGTCTCGGCGAAGTTCAGGTAGTCGGACGCGGCCCGCCACGGCGCCATCACCTGGAGGAGGTCGTCGAGCTCGGCCCGCACCGCCGTCCCGCTCTCGGGAGTCAACGCCAAGCCACCCGCGAACAGCAGATACGAGCCGTCCAAGCCGGAGACCGCGCCGCCGTCCTCCTGGCCGGGCGCGAGTGCCGCGCCCAGGACCCGGAACTCGGCCGTAGCGATCGACCGGCCCCGAGCGGACGCCGCGACGCTCAGGAACGCCTCGATCGCGGCAGCGTCGAGGTCGCGGATCAGGGCACCGTCGCCGATGCCCGGCACCGGGCCGGGAGGATCCATGTGCAACGCGCTCAGTGCGGGCATGGGCGTGGGAGCGAAGGTGTCCATCGCCGGCCCCATCCGACGCAGTTCCGCCAGCAGCGCCTCGGCCGCAACCCGGGGATCTTGGAGCACCGCTTCGACGATGACGAAAGCGCCACCGCGCAACGGTTCCGGGACGTCCAGGATGGGCGGGAATGTCATCACCCGAACGGTCGACATCACGGAGGCCGGGAGACCCACCGTCCACTCCCGCCAGGCGTGCATCACCTCGGCCGCGCGGTCGATCGGCCAGGACAGCGCACCCGCGTAGACGCTGGTGAGCGGGTAGAGCCGGAACTCCAACGCCGTGACGACGCCGAATGCCCCTCCACCTCCACGCACCGCCCAGAACAGATCGGAGTCGCAGCGCTCATCAACACGGCGCAACTCGCCGTCCGCGGTCACCAGCTCGATCGCGGTGACACTGTTCGCGGCGAGCCCGTGCGAGCGGGCCAGCCAACTCACGCCGCCCCCCAGCGTGTAGCCGACGACCCCGACATCCGCGGACGATCCGGCGAGCGCCGCGAGGCCGTGCGCGGCCGCGGCATCCACCACCTGCTGCCAGAGCACACCCGCGTTGACGCGGGCGATCATCCGCTCCGGGTCGATCGCGACGCCGCGCATCAGGTCGGTGCGCAGCAGCACCGTGTCACCGAGGTGCCCCAGCGGGGCTGCGTTGTGACCGGTGCCCTGGGGAGCCACCCGCAGGCCGTGGGCGATCGCGAAGCGCACCGCGGTCACCACGTCCTCAACCCCGGCGGCCCGCACCACCAGCGCCGGACGCTGATCCACCGCGAGTGCCCAAGCCGCGCGGTCGGCGTCCCAGCCGGCATCCTCGGGGCTACTCACCCGGCCCTCGATGCGGCACCGCAGTTCGGCGAGTCCCTCCCGAAGATCCCGCGCGATCTCGATGGTGTCGGTCATGTTCGCTCTCCGTTCGTTCGACTGACGCGGGACCAGCCTCATCAGCCGGAGAGCAGGAGCACATCCCACGCCCTCGGGGACATCGGACCCCACATCCCAGGCGAGCGAGCACCCAGATTTCTGGGGGTGACACCCGCGCAGTTCGACGAGGACACTGATCCGCATGAGGCAGTACCGCGCCGAGAGCGCCCGAGCGGGGCTGGAGTCGCTCGCCCGCGCCGGGCTGACGCTCGACGAATACATGGACGAGGCACTCACCCTCGTTCGTCGGGCGGTGCCCGCGGACGCGGTGTGCATCGCCACCGTCGATCCCGGTTCGGTGACCCTCAACGTCTCGCACCGGCACGACCTCGAGAACAGCGGCGGTTCGGACTTCTTCTTCTACGAGTACGCCACCGGCGAGGACTTCGCGCTGTTCGCCGATTTGGCGCGTCGCCCGTTCGGGGTCGCGATCCTGTCCGAGGAAACCGAAGGGGACCTTCGCAAGAGCGACCGGTATCGCAACGTCGTCCAGCCGCTGCTCGGCATGCAGCACGAGTTGCGGGGCGTGGCTCGTCGCCAGGGGACCACCTGGGGAGCCTTCGCGCTGTACCGCGGCGCCGAGAGTCCGGGCTTCAATGCCGCGGAGGCCGAGTTCGTCCATCTCCTGGAGGGCACCCTCGCCGACGGCCTGAGGGCTGGACTCGCGACCGCGACCGCCGAGTTGGCCCGTGCCGACCGTGGACCGGCGATCCTCGTCTTCGACGCGTCCGGCAGGCTGCAGTACGCGACCGACGCCGCGCATCATCGGGTTGCCGGCTTCGAGGGCGATCTGGGCCCGAACCTGGTCACCCCGGTGGCGGCGGTGCTCTCCCAACTGCTCCGCGGCGTGGAGCACGTGCCCCGGCTTCGGGCGCAGCATCGGGACGGCACCTGGTACGTGTTCCAGGCTGCCCGCTTCCGTGACGACAACGGTGTGGTCGTGCAGTACGCGGTGACCATCGAGGAGGCCACAGCGCCCGAGATCGTGCCGCTGTTGATGTCGGCCCACGGTCTCACCCTGCGCGAGACCCACATCGTCCGGGCCATGATGCGGGGGTCGTCAACTCAGGCGATCGCCCAGTCGCTGCACCTGTCGCCGTACACCGTGCAGGACCATTTCAAGTCGATCTTCCTCAAGCTCGGCATCTCGTCGCGCCGCGAGATCGGCGCGAAACTGTTCCACTCGCTCTACGACGAGGCGCCGGACTGAGCAGTGCCGCCCACGAGGTGCGCCTACTTCCGCTGCGTCGCCGATTCCTTCGCGGACGGCGCCGGGCTCGGCGGCGGCGTCTTGGCTGAGGTCGTGGGCGTCGGCTGCTTCGGCGCGCTGCTCTCTGGGGCGGTGGCGGTCGGCGTCCTCGACCGCGTCGGAGACCGAGTCGGCGTGCTGGAACGGGTCGGCGTGGTCGACGGAGTCGGGGTCGGCGAGGGCGTCTCGCTCGGCTCAGGATCAGGTCTCGTCGGCGTCGGGCTGGGTGTCGCTGTCGGCGGCGTCGTGGACGGCGAGGGCGACGGACGGGCCGTGGTGATCGAGGGGCTCGGCGTCGGTTTCGGCGTGTGCGACGGGTTGACCGTCGGCGTGGCGGTGACGCTCGGCCGCGGACTCGCGGTCGGTGTCGGGCTCGCGCTGGCCGAGGCCGACGGGTTCGGCGCCGTGGTGGGGCCCAAGTCTGTGATCGGGCCCTTCGGGCGCGGCGACGTCTTGCCGGTCAGATACGGCGCCGGGTTGACGTAGGCACCGTTCTCCTTGATCTCGAAATGCAGGTGGCAACCGGTGGAAAGGCCGGTCGTCCCGGACAGCGCGAGGCCCTGCCCGGTCCTGACCCGGTCACCGACGCGGACTCCGATCCGGGACAGATGCGCGTACTTGCTGATTACGTGTTTGCCCTTGTAACGGCCGTGATCGACGACGACCAGATTGCCGTAGCCGCCGTTCCAGCCGGCCTCGACGACCTTCCCCTGGTAGGCGGCGACCACGACCGTGCCGCAGGCGGCATGCATATCGACGCCGTTGTGCATCCGCCAGTAATGCAGGATCGGGTGGAACCGCCGCCCGAACGCGCCGGTGATGGCGCCGGGCACCGGCGAGACGAAACCACTGCCGTTCGCGGGCACCCGGGTTGTGGGGGCCGACGGCGGCGCCGTGTCATCGTGGTCCAGCCCGTCACGGGTCGTATCGCGATTGAGGGTGGGCGGCGGAACATCGGCCCCGTACCGCAGCTGGTCGACCGCCACCGAACCGGGCTCGACGACCGGATCGACCCTGGGCACCGCCTCGGTCACCGACGACCTGCTCAGCGCCGGGATCAGCAGCACAGCGACGACGATCGCCACGACGTTCACCAGATACGCACGCAGCGGCAGGCCATGCCGCACAGGACGGCGCGGACGTCTATGACGGAGCGCCGGTGTCATATCGTCGATTCGATGCGCTCGCTCGCAATCGTCGCGCACGTCGTCGGCTGGTGGCGTGGTCATATTCCCCCCCCCCGACTTTCCTCGCTACCAATCCGCGGAGCCTAACAAGGAAGCGGTGGGGACTCACCGGCGATCAATGGTTCCTGACGTCTCTTCACCCGAACTTCAGTGGTTCTGCAGGAACGGCTGGGGTTCTAGACCTTTTGCCAGGTATGGACGGGTGTATTGGTATGCATTCGCTCGGCATAGATGGCCACCATGCGACGCAATGCCTCCACCCGAGGAATTCCGGACGACTCGAGCGACCGGACGGCTTCCACCTGCCATTGCGCACCGTTGATACCGGTCTTGCAGCGTCCCTCCACGATGCCGAGCAGCCGATCGCGGACGTCCGGATCGACGCCCCACGCGTCCAGGCCTTCGTGGGCCAGCGGCAGCAGGTGTCGCAGGATGAGCTCCGAGGCGGGCATCTGGCCCACCCCGGGCCAGAACAGGTCGGCATCGATGCCGCACCGCGCACCCTCGACGAAGTTTGCCTCCGCCGTCGAGAACGCCATTCTGGACCACACCGGGCGATCCTCGGCGGCCAGCGTCCGCAGCGTGCCGTAGTAGAACGCAGCGTTGGCGAGGGTGTCGATGATCGTCGGCCCCGCTGGAAGGACCCGGTTCTCCAGCCGCAGATGCGGCGACCCGCCCGCGATGTCGTAGATCGGCCGGTTCCAGCGGTAGATGGTGCCGTTGTGCAGCCGCATCTCAGACAACTGCGGCACTCCCCCGGCATCGAAGACGGCCTGCGGATCCTCGGGGTCCAACTCGGGCAACAGCGCCGGAAACCAGCGCGCGTTCTCCTCGAAAAGGTCGAAGATCGACGTGATCCAGCGCTCACCGAACCAGACCCGCGGACGGACACCCTGGTTGGCGTATTCGACCGGCCGGGTATCGGTGGCCTGTTCGAACAACACGATCCGGGTTTCGGCCCACAATTGCCGGCCCATCAGGTAGGGTGAGTTGGCGGCCAACGCCAACTGCGGACCGGCCAGCACTTGGGCGGCGTTCCAGTTGTCCGCGAATTCGTCGGGGCGAACCTGCAGATGCAATTGCATCGAGGTGCACGCCGATTCCGGAGCCACCGAGTCGATGTAGCGGATCAGCGTTTCGCCGCCAGGACCCTCGATGTCGATATTGATGTCCTCGCCGCGGGCGGCCAGCACGGCGTCGTTGATGGCGGCGTAGCGGATGTTCTCGCTCATCCAGTCGCCCTCGAAGGTCTCGGGCATCACCGTGGGCAGGATGCCGGTCATGATGATGTGCGTACCCAGAGCGGCCGACCGGCGCTCCGCCTCGTTCATCGACGTCCGCAGCGTCTGCTCCAAACGCGCCAGCTCGTCGCCGGCCAGCCGTCCGGGCGGCACATTGAACTCGATGTTGAACCGGCCGAGCTCAGTCTGATACTCAGGGTCGGCGATCGCGGCCAGGACGACGGCATTGTCCATCTTCGGCCGGTAGTCGGCACCAACCAGATTGAGTTCGATCTCCATCCCGGTCATCGGCTCGTCGAAGTCGAAGCTGTCCGCGGTGAGCATCTGCTCGAAGACGTCCAGGCAGTGCTGTACCTTTTCCCGGTACCGCTGTCGCTGCTCCCTGGTGAACGTCGTGGCTTCGATGTCGCGGCCCATGGCCGGGAGTATGGCCCACCTGACACGCCGGCCGCACCACGCCGGACCAGCCAGCGAACCCGTGCCGTCACGTATTCAGCTCATTGGCTTCTGTTCAACTAGTTGAACGAACGCTAAGGTTCCGGCATGTCTCCCGTTCGCGGTGGAACCGATGTCACTCCACCCGGCGCCGCACCCGCGGTGAGCCGCGCCGTTGCCGTGCTGGACGCGATCGCCTCCAGCGAGTCCGGCAGCATGACGCTGTCCGACCTGAGTCGCGATCTCGGGGTGCCCAAGTCGTCCACCAGCACGATCTGCACGGCGCTCGAGCTGGGCGGGCTGGTTCGCCGCGACGACCTCGGCTACTCGCTGGGGCGCAAGCTGGTCGAACTGGGCGGCTCGTATCTGGCCCGCCTCGACCAGGTCGCCGAGTTCCACCGCGCCTGTCACGAGTCGGACGTCCTGCGCGGCGAGACGCTGCGACTGTCCACCGCCGCCGGCATCGACACGCTGTGCCTCGCCCGCTACGAGGGCCACCCCGCCATCCGGCTCACCACGAACATCGGCGACCGCCTGCCTGCGTCCTCCTGCGCTCAGGGCAAAGCGCTGCTGGCCAGGCTCGACGATTCTGAGATCGAGCGGCTCTACTACGGCATTGATGAGTTGCCGCGCCTCACCAGCCGGTCCCGGCGGACCGTGCCCAAGCTACTCAAGGACATCCGCCTGGCGCGCGCCCGCGGTTACGCCGTCGACGACGAGGAATCCGCCGACAGTGTGGTCGGCGTCGCCGTGGTCGTCCCCACCCGCGGCGTCCGGGCCCCGATCCTGGCGGTCAGCGTGACCAAGCACAAGTCGGAATGGACCGACGAGGTCCGCGAGGCCATGGTGAAGGAGCTCAGTCGGGTGGCCACCCTGCTGGGCAATCCGATGGCCATCGGCTGAGCAAGCGGTACGCGGGGACGGTTCTTTTCGTTCCACTGACGTCGCCACAGTGGTACGAAAGGAACCGTCCCTCCGTACCGCTCCGTACCGCCTACCCGCGTGCTCGGCGAGCCCTGTTCTGCGCGCCCCGGCCGCCCGCACCACGAGACGCTCGACCGACTTTGTTCGATCTATTGACCATCGTCCGATCTATGGCGCATGATTGGGGTCACCTCATAGAGAACAAAGGAGCTCTCATGTCTGAGCAGAACGCTCTTCGCCCACCGGGCCAAGAAGAGCTAGTCGACCCGGTTCAACTCCGGCGCGCCACGCTGGCATCCTCGGTCGGCTCCGCCCTGGAGTATTACGACTTCTACATCTACGGTCTCGCAAGCGCGCTGATCTTTGGTGAACTCTTCTTCAAGCCGCTCGGTCCGGCCGGTGCCACCATCGCCGCCCTCGGTACCTACGCGGTCGGCTTCGCGGCCCGTCCGATCGGCGGCCTGGTGTTCGGCGCCATGGGCGACAAGATCGGCCGCAAGGTCGTCCTGATCATCACCATCGCACTGATGGGCGGCTCGTCGATGCTGATCGGCTTGCTGCCCACCTATGACTCCGTCGGCATCTGGGGCGCCATCCTGTTGGTCGCGCTGCGCGTCGCCCAAGGACTGGGAGCCGGCGCCGAACAGGCCGGCGCCACCGTGCTGATCTCCGAGTTCGCGCCACGCAAGCGCCGCGGCTTCTTCGCCGCGCTGCCCTTCGTCGGCATTCAGGTCGGCACCCTGCTGGGTGCTGGCACCTTCGCACTGCTCGCTCTGGCCAGCCGCGACGTCCTCTTCGGCTGGCTGTGGCGAGTGCCCTTCTTGCTCGGCGCCGTCCTGATCATCGTCGCGGTCGTCATCCGCATGCGGCTCAAGGAGTCCCCCGCGTTCGAAGCCCTGGAAGAGGCCGAAGCCAAGCAGGGTGAGCATGTGAAGCAGACCGTTGGCCAGGCGATCGCCACCTCGCGGCGCAACATCCTGATCGGTATCGGGCTGCGGATGGGTGAGAACGGCAACTCGTCGATCTACTCCGCGTTGTTGCTGGCGTACGTCGCCAGCCTCCCCGCCTACAAGGGCCAGGCCCTGCTCAGCACCTGGGGTGCGGTCGTGGCCGCACTGATCTCCATCTTCACGGTGGTGTTCTTCGGTGCCCTGTCCGACCGGGTCGGTCGCGTTCAGGTCTACCGCTGGGGTGCGTTCTTCAGCATGGTGTTCGCTTTCCCGGCCTTCTGGTTGCTCACCCTCGGTCACATCTGGCTGGTGCTGGTGGTGATGGGCGTCGGTATCGGCATCGGCGTCCAAGCGATGCTCGGCCCCCAGTGCGCCCTGCTGCCTGAACTGTTCGGCAACCAGCACCGCTTCACCGGCGTGGCGACGGCTCGGGAGTTCTCGGCGGTGCTCGCCGGCGGTATCGCTCCTCTGCTGGGCGCCTCGCTGCTCTTCGCGACCGGGAACGCCTGGTGGGTCATCGCGATCTACTCGGGTCTGCTGTCGCTGATCTCGTTCCTCACCACGTTCGTGACTCCCGAGACCAAGGGCCGTAGTCTGACGGACCTCAATGACGCCGGACAGGAGATCGTGCATGCCTGATCAGGACAAGGTGCGGGTGGTCGTCGCCACCCCACTTGCTCCCGAACTCTGCGACCGAATCGCGGCCGTTGACCCGCGCGTCGAGGTCGTGGTCGACCAGGAGCTGCTGCCCCCGATGCGGCACCCGGCCGACTTCGAAGGCGATCCGTCGTTCAGCCGGACGGCGGAGCAGCAGGCCCGCTTCGACGACCTGGTCGACTCGGCCGAGGTGCTCTACGGCATCCCGGACGTCCGTCCGCCGGCGTTGGCCCGCACCGTCGCCGCCAACCCGGGCTTGCGCTGGGTGATGACGATGGCCGCCGGCGGCGGCGGCCAGGTGGTCGCGGCCGGGCTGCCCGACGAAGCACTGCAGCGCATCGTGTTCACCACCTCGGCCGGCGCCCACGGTATTCCGCTGGCGGAATGGGCCATCTTCGGCCTGATCTGCGGCCGGAAGGAACTGCCCAGGTTGAAGCGCCAGCAGCGGGCCCACGAGTGGCCGACCCGGGTGGTCGGACGCCCGATCGAGGGCAGCACGGTGCTGATCGCGGGCCTGGGCGGCATCGGCCAGCAGGTGGCCAAGCGCTGCAAGGCGCTCGGCATGACCGTGCTGGGCGTGAATCGACGGGCGAACCCGATCGAGAACGTGGACGAAGTGCATGCCCTCGATGACCTGCACGGCATCGTCGGCCAGGCGGACCACATCGTGCTCACCCTGCCCGGCACAGCACAGACCGAGAAGCTGATCAACGCCGAACTGCTGTCGCTGGCCAAGCCGGGGGTGACCATCGTCAATGTCGGACGCGGCACCGTGATCGACGAGGACGCCTTGGTCGACGCCCTTCGCTCCGGCCAGGTCGGATTCGCCGCGCTCGACGTCTTCGCCGTCGAGCCGCTGCCCGCCGACTCGCCGCTGTGGGACTTCGAGAACGTCCTGGTCAGCCCCCATTCCGGCGGCCTCGACACCAAGGAGGACGAGCGGATCTGCGCGATCTTCTGCGACAACCTTCGGGCCTACCTGGCCGGACGGCCGCTGGCCAACGTGGTCGATCCCGCCCTGGGCTACTGACGTGGAGCTATTCGTCAGCGCCAATGACGCAAAGCTGGTCCGCGACGCCGGCCGGGACGTGTTCCCGGCCGGCGCCGGACCGGACACCCTCAGCCTGATCGATCTGGACGCCGAACCGCCCGCCGTGCTGGCGACCGTCGACGTCCGCAACTCGATCGTCGGCCCTCCGCAGGCGGTCGCCCTGTCACCGGACGGCCGCTGGGCCGCCGTCGCCGCGCCCACCTCGTATGACGCGGACGCCGGGGCTCTGGTCTTCCACGACATCCTGCAGGTCGTCCGGTTCGGCGAGTCGGAACCGGTGGCCGAGGTCATCGAGCTGGGCACCCACCCGCACGCGGTCGTCTTCACACCGGACGGCGACCGTCTGCTGGTCGCCACCGTCAGTGGCGAGCTGATCGTCTTCGACGTCAGCGAGAGCGGCGTCACCCAGCGGCAGCGGCTCCAGGTGTCGTCCGGACGGCTGGCCGGCGTCGGCGTCCTGCCCGACGGCACCGCGGCCATCGTCGCGTTGCGTGACGAGCAGGGTGCCGCGACGATCGATCTGACCGGGCCCGAGGCGGTCGCCCGCCCGGAACGACTGGCCACCGGGGTCTGCCCCTACGTGGTCGACGTGGACGCCGCCGGGCGCTGGGCGCTGATCGGCAGCGTGGGGTGGATCGGCAAGGACCCACGTAAAGGCGAATGCGTGGCCGACGTCGACCTGGTCACCCTGGTGGATCTCTCCAGCGTTCCCTACCGGTCTGTTGACCACGCCGCAGTGCCCTCGGTGCCGGAAGGTGTCGCCATCTCCCCCGACGGACGTTGGGTGGCGGCGCTGTGCATGGCCGGCAGCCAGATCGGACGCGACCGGCCCGGTCACAGCGAGACCGGCCGGCTGGTCCTGCTCGCCAACGACAACGGACGCCTGCGCCGAGTTGACGAGCTACCCACCGGTGCTGCCGCCCAGGGGGTGGCGTTCAGCCGCGACTCACGACGGATCGTCGCCCAGCTGTACGCGGATCGCTGCCTGGCCGTCTACCGGATCGACCAGGACACCCTGAGCGACACCGGCATTCGCATCGACGTTCCGGGTGGTCCCGCCTCCCTGCGTCGCGGCTGACGACCCGCGGGGATCAGGTTCGCCGCAAACCCTATGGGGTGAACGCTCACGGACGTCCGCTGGGTCTAGGGTGAACGTCCGTGGGCGAAGTTGTTTCGGTCTCGATGCTGGTGGTGGTGCTCGGCTTCGCCGTCATCCGGCCGCGCGGACTGCCGGAGGCCGTCGCCGCCGTTCCCGCCGCGCTGATCGTGCTGCTCACCGGCGCGCTGGGCTGGGACAAGGCCTGGGCCGAAGTCGAACACCTCTTCCCGGTGGTGGCTTTCCTGGCCGCCGTTCTGGTGATCAGCGAGTTGTGCGACGCGGACGGGCTGTTCCGCTATGCCGGTGCCTTGATGGCTGCCAAGAGCCGCGGCGATGCCCACCGCCTGCTGGTCTTCGTGTTCATCCTGGCTGCGGTCGTCACCGCGGTGCTGTCCCTGGACGCGACCGTGGTGCTGCTCACCCCGGTGGTTTTCGCCACCGCGTCCCGGATGGGGGTGCGCTCCAAACCGCACGCGTACGCGTGCACCCACCTGGCCAACGCCGGTTCGCTGCTGCTGCCGGTGTCGAACCTGACCAATCTGCTGGCGATGTCGGCCGCCGGACTCACCTTCGTCTCCTTCGCCGGCCTGATGGCTCTGCCGTGGCTCGCCGTCCTGGTGGTGGAATACCTGGCCTTCCGGCAGTTCTTCGCCGCCGACCTGTCGATTCCGGCGAGCAACCCCGAGCCCCCTGAGGTACCGCCGCTGCCCCGGTTCTCTGCGACGGTGCTGGCGCTCACTCTGGTCGGTTTCGTGGTGGCGTCCCTGTTCCAGATCGAGGCGGCCTGGGTGGCGCTGGCCGGTGCGCTGGTGCTGCTCGTCCGTGCGCTGCGGGTCAAGCAGGTCGCGGCCAAGGACATCCCCGGTTTCATCAACCTGGGCTTCCTGGCTTTCGTGCTCTCTCTCGGCGTTGTGGTGACGGCCGTCGTCGAGGGCGGGCTTGGTGCCGCGATCGGCCGGATCGTGCCGTCCGGCCAGTCGCTGGTGGCGCTGCTGCTCTGGGCCGGCCTTGCCGCACTGCTGGCGAACGTGGTCAACAACCTGCCGGCCGTGCTGGTGCTGCTGCCGTTCGCCGCCCAGTCGGGCCCCGGCGCCGTCCTGGCCGTGCTGATCGGGGTGAACGTCGGCCCCAACCTGACCTACGTGGGCTCGCTGGCGACGCTGCTGTGGCGGCGGATCGTCCAGGCTCGCGATCATGAGGCGCCGATTCAGGAGTTCACCCTGCTCGGCCTGCTGGCCACGCCGATCGCGATCGTCGTCGGCGTGCTGGCACTGTGGGTTTCACTCACCATCGGAGGTGTGGCATGAAGATCCTGATCTGGGTGCGCGAGGGCACCTGGCCGGCCTGCGTGGACGCCGCGCGCGACCTGGCCGGCTCCCAGCCCGCCGGTACTCAGCCCGCCGAGGTGACGCTGATCTGCGTCCGGGAGCAATCCCCAGGACCGCCCGATCCGGGCTTCGGTTCCCTGATCGGACTCGGCCGCCGGCAGAAGGCCGCCGAACAGATCGACCAGCTCAGCCGCGAGGCGGCCGAGACCATGCTGAGCCAGGCCCGGGAGCGTCTTGGCCAGGACGCCGCCGTACGGCTGGAGTCCGGCTTCCCCGAACGGGTGGTCACCGCTGCCGCCGACGGCACTGATTACCTGATTCTCGGACGGGACGGCGACCGCAGTCGGCTGGGCCCGTCCAGCCTCGGCAAGCACACCCGCTTCGTGGTGGATCACGCACCCTGCCGGGTGCTGCTGATCTGGCCGGACCTGGTGCCCGACCTCGGATCGATCCCTCCCCCGCCCCCCGACCGCTGAGCCCCACCCGGCCCCACGACCCGCGCACCCACCGCACCCACCCGGCGCCCCCCACCGACGTCCGCCCGACGTCCGATCCCACCAGGGCCCTCCCTCACTACTTCAGGCCTTCCGTCGGCGGGAGGCCTGAGGTAGTGAGGGAGGGTTTTCCCTTGTCGGGGCGGGGTGCAGGTCGGCCGGATCGGACGGCGCGACGACTTCCGCGCCAAGTTGCTGACTCTCGCGGAAACCTGGTGCTACTGTGCTGGGAGAGCCCAGGCTCACACCAAAGGGTTGCTACCCGACTAGGGGCAAGACCTGAGTCGCATCGAGCGGTGCAACTCGGGTCTTTTTTTGTTCCGGTCCAGATTTCCCAAAGTTAGCTAGCTAGTAGACAGGAACCGACAATGGCGTCCACTACAGCCGAGCAGATCGTCGAACAGGTCGGCGGTCCCGGCAACATCACAAGTCTCACTCACTGTGCGACCCGGCTTCGCTTCGAATTGAAGGATGCCAGCGTCGTCGATCAGAAGTCGCTCGAAGCCATCAAGGGCGTCCTGGGCGCGGTGCCGCAGAGCGGTGACCGGTATCAGGTCGTCATCGGCGGCGCCGTCGCCACCGTCTTCGCCGAAATCAACAACCTGCCGTCCATGAAGGGCGCGAGGCCGGCAGGGCCCGCCAGCGACGCCGACATCAAGGCCGCGGAACGGGCCAAGGCCCGCGGCAAGGTGGCCTGGCTCGATGCGTTCTTCGAGTACCTCTCGAATTCGTTCCGGCCGCTGCTGGGCGTGCTGCTCGGCTCGTCGCTGATCATCGCCATCGCGGCCGTCCTGGACGCCCTGCACATCGTGCCGTTCCAGGGCGTCGACCGCCTGACCGACGCCGGAGCCACCTGGGTGTTCTGGGACTCCATGTGGCGCTCGGTGCTGTACTTCCTGCCGATCATGGTCGCCTACAACGCCGCCAAGGCGCTCAAGGTCGACCCGTGGATCGGCGGCGCGATCATGGCCGCGATGTTCACCCCGGACTTCCTGTCCCTGAAGAAGGCCGCGGACACCGTCTGCACCACCAACCCAACCCTGGGCACCGATCAGTGCGTCGCGCACATCTTCGGCTTCCCGATGCAGCTCAACGACTACGGCGGCCAGGTGTTCGTGCCGCTGATCATGGTCGCGGTGCTGGCCCAGCTCTACAAGCTGCTCAACAAGATCTTCCCCGAGAACGTGCAGATGGTCTTCGTGCCGTTCTTCAGCCTGCTGATCATGGTGCCGATCACCGGCTTCTTCATCGGCCCGCTCAGCATCTGGCTCGGTAGCGGCCTGGGTGCCGGCTTGGCTTGGCTCAACAACACAGTGCCACTGCTGTTCGCCGTCCTGATCCCGATGATCTACCCGTTCCTGGTGCCGCTCGGCCTGCACTGGCCGCTCAATGCACTCATGCTCGCCAACATCAGCACCCTGGGCTACGACTTCATCCAGGGCCCGATGGGCACCTGGAACTTCGC
This sequence comes from Micropruina sp., assembly GCA_047602545.1. GTDB lineage: Bacteria > Actinomycetota > Actinomycetes > Propionibacteriales > Propionibacteriaceae > Micropruina. The sequence continues at coordinate 49,142 of JASGHC010000001.1, forward strand.
CTGCTTCGGTGCCACCGCCGGTGTGCTGGTGGTGGCCAGTCGGGCCAAGGATATGGAGGTCCGGCAGACCGCCATCGGCGCCCTCGCAGCCGGCCTGCTGGGTGGCATCTCGGAACCGTCCCTGTACGGCATCCACCTGCGCTACAAGCGGATCTACCCGCGCATGCTGATCGGCTGTGCTGTGGGTGGCGTGACGATCGGCATCCTGGGCTGGATGTTCGGGCCCGTGAAGGCCTCCACCTTCGCGTTCACCTCGCTGCTCACCATTCCGGTGTTCAGCCCGATGTGGACCTACTCCATCGCGATCGCGGCAGCCTTCGTGGTGTCGATGCTGCTGGTCATCGCCAGCGATTACCGCACCCCGGAGCAGAAGGCCGAGTTCGAGGCCGAGAAGGCGCAGGCCGCCGCTGATCTGGCACTGGCCTCTGCTCCTGCCGCGGCGCCCGCCGCTCCGGCCCCCGCCGCCGGTGGCGTCGCCACACTGGTCGCCACCCGCACCGTCTCTGCCCCGGTGGCCGGCAAGCTCATGCCGATCAGCGAGGTCAACGACAAGGTGTTCGCGTCGAAGGCCCTGGGTGAAGGTGTCGGCATCGTTCCGTCGGACGGCCACGTGGTCGCGCCGGTCTCTGGGGTGCTGATGACGGTTCCCGACAGCGGCCACGCCTACGGGATCAAGACCGACGACGGGGTCGAGGTGCTGGTGCACGTCGGCATCGACACGGTCCAGCTGGAGGGCAAGGGCTTCGAGCTCGAAGTCACCAAGGATCAGCGCGTCGAGGAGGGCGACCTGCTCGCGAAGGTCGACCTGGAGGCCGTCAAGGCCGCCGGGTACGACACCACCACGATGATCGTGGTGATCAACACCGCCACCTTGAAGTCGGTCACCCCGGCCGCCGCCGGCGATGTCTCGCTGGGCGACCCGGTCATCGACATCGAGGCCTGAGAGGAGTCATCGGTGGCCGTCCCCGCTTCGGGGGCGGCCACTGGTGTGAACTCATGAAGATTCTCCGTGTCTTCAACAACAACCTCGTGCTCGCCTCGGACGAGAGCGGACGCGAGGTCATCCTGACCGGGCGGGGTCTGGGCTTCCAGGCCCGGCCCGGTCAGCGCGTGGACCCCGACAAGGTGTTCCGCGTCTTCGTCCCGCTCGATCACGGTGACTCGGACCATCTCGCCGAACTGCTCGCCGGTATTCCGCCCGAACACATCCAGCTGGTCACCCAGGCGATCGCGGCTGCGGGACTGGAAACCGCCGGCCGCAACCCGGCCGTCGTGATCGCCCTGGCCGATCACGTCAGCTTCGCCATTCGCCGGGTCAACCTCGGCATGGACATCGCCTATCCCCTGGTGGCCGAAGTCCAGCACCTCTACACCGATGAATACCGGCAGGCCGAGACCCTGCTGGCCGCGATCAACGAACGCAGCGACGTCCAGTTGCCGGCCACCGAAGCCGTCGGCCTGGCCCTGCACCTGGTGAACGCCGGGTTCGCGACCGGCGACCTGTCCTACACCTACCGGATGACCGGCGTGATCCAGCAGATGGTCTCCGTCATCGAGCAGGCGTACGGCATCACCCTCGATCCGGGCAGCGTCAGCGTCGGCCGGTTCGTCACCCATCTGCGCTACCTGTTCGTGCGTATCCACAACCACAAGCAACTCGACGCCGAGCCGACGATGGTCGGCCAGGCGATCCGGGAAACCTTCCCGGACGCCGCGGACGTCGCCGTCCGGCTCTCCGGGGTGCTGGAGCTGCGGCTCGGAGCCGCGCTCACCCCCGACGAGATCTCCTATCTGGCGCTGCACGTCGCCCGAGTCACCACCGAACGCTGACCGCAGCCATGACTGCCTCGAACAGCACGCAGCCGTTCGCCGCCTCCGCAGACGCCGAGGACGCCGACCCGGTCGGCATCCACATAGGGCAGTTGACCAGGTGATCGACCACGCGCCGGGAGCCCTCGGTGCGTTGCGCCGGGTCTTCCATGAAGCGCGGGGCACCGCCGCTGGCGCCCTGGAAGCTGCCGGAGAAGGCGATCGCGACGTTGCCCGCCTCAGCCAGCACCGTGGCATAGATGTTGCCGGAGGCCTGGTCCTTGCAGCTGCCGATCGGGTGCGCGCAGACGATCGCCGGGTAGCTCTTCGCCTCGTCGAAGCCGGGCGGGAAGTAGATGTCCGCAGCGATGTCCCAAGCACATGTCGGGGTTGCGGAAGGTGACGTGCTTGATGTCCGACGCCATGTCGTCCTCCCATCGGGGGGGCAGCAGCCCTGGAAGGTTTCCAGTGTGCGTGCCGGCGAGCCCCGCAAACAGAGACAGTTCCGGCCCCCGATGCGCGGACGCGGCTGGGCAACGAGCCGGATAAACATGCGACTTCAGCCAACCGATCCGTATCGGCTAGAGCTATTGACAAGAACCCGAACGACACGGGGTGGCCTGTCCACGCAGACTATCGGTCTGTCCGAGCCGTCCGGCAGATATCGACCGCAACGCCTCCGTGTTTGTCGACATCGTCGGCCAGTTGGCACGTCCACAGCGGGCAGAATCGACTGTGCCCCGCCACGCCCACCGACACATCGATCGGTCACACCAGGCAACCCGCAAGGGGATCGCCACGAGGCTTCTCACCGACGCTCCCGGATTCGCGCACGAGGCCACGGATCGGCTAGAGTTCCTACTCGTGCTCGGGTCACCGAGCCGCCCTCACGGGGCTATGGCGCAGTTGGTAGCGCGCTTCCATGGCATGGAAGAGGTCAGGGGTTCGAATCCCCTTAGCTCCACCCAAAGTGTCTTACGGGAACACGCGACATGCGTAGGCGTGTCGTGTTCCCGTAAGGGTTCCTCGCCTCCGTCGTCGCTCTGCTCATGTGCCTGACGGATGATGGAGGCGAACGGCTCGGCCAGGCGTGGGCGGAGTTGTTCGTCGTCGGTGATGTCGAGCCGGGTGTAGAACGCTTGGCAGGCGAGCCTGCGGTCGGCGTCGCCGGATCGGGCGTAAGCATGGTGCGCGTCGGTGAGCAGCCGGAGGCTGTCGTGCAGGAACGCCCGCCCTCCGGTGTGGTGCTCGTCGTGTTCCGCGAGCCTGCGGTTCACGTCCGCGAGGCCCGCCCGGATGCGATCCTGATGCCGCTTCAACGTGGGTAAGTCGATGGCGTCGGCGAAGTGCGCGGCGAGCAGCTTGTCGCTACGTGCGCGGCCTCGTCGCTGACGGCCCCGTGAGCAAAGTGAACGACGAGGTTGCCCGGCTCCTGCGTGAGGCAGAGCGCGCCGAAGCCAGAGCGGAGAAATGGGAGCGGATCGCGGAGCACCTCGACCAGCAGCGCGCTACGCATCGAGCGGAGGACGATGAGCAAGCTGACGTGCTCCGACGGGCCGAGGACGAGATCGCCCGCACCCGTTCCGAGGTCGCCCAGCCCCTTGCTGTCCAAGCCGAGGCAGACGGTACGGCCTACCTCACCGCCGTCGAGAGCGAGACTGTCGCCCGTGCCCGCCTCGACAACGCCGGACGATTCAGCAGGCGCAAGGCCCGCACCGAGTACCGCACCACGGGCGAGCGCACCCAGGTGATTCGAGCGCGGATACGCCAAACATGGGGCGAACCACCCCGCAATGCCGCGACGCTGCCTGAGTGGGCGACACATCAAGCGCAGCGGCACGCGGAAGCCGACCCCCGCGTGCTCGACGCCGCCCGCAGCCTCGCCGCTGCACAGACCGAACAGGCAGCACTCAAAGACCGACACGACCGCGAACACCTCACGCTACTCGCGCACGAGTTGGGAGCCGACCGAGTGCGCCGCGACCCGATACGAACACGGTTCATCCGCCCCGAACGAGAAGCCCGCAACGCCCGCGCGCAAGCAGCAGCCGTCCGCAAGGAAGCCGAAAAACTCCGCGCACTCACCCCCGCAGAAGCCGCCGCCCTGATCGAGACGAAGCGCGCAGCGGTAGAACAGGCCCGACAGCTTGCAGCCGACCGAGAGCGACGGCTACGCAGCTCGCTTGATCGCACGAACACGCACGTCCAGCCGAACCGAGACGGCCCAAGTCTGAGCCTGTGACCGACTCACGACCAGCTCGGCATGTCGTCAACGGAAGGAAGTCAGCCGTGCTAGAGTCGACCGTATAGCGTCGACTGAGGAGGATGATCGAGCGATGGAGCGTCAGCGTCGCCCGCACAACCAACTCAAGAACGCTATGCGCGAGTACCTTGGAACTCTCGGTGGCGGCCATGCATCGATCGCTGAGATAAAGCGGTTCGTTGAACCAACCCTCGGCGTGGTTCCCGACTCGTCGTACCGCAGCGCACTTCAAGACGAACGCTACTTCGAGCGTGTGGCGAGGGGGGTGTTCCGCCTCCGTGAGTGATCAGACGGCAGTGTCGGTGGTCCCTGGCATCATCGAACGTATGTTCCTCCCGACCTCTGTACCCGAACTCGTGGCCTTCGCAGTCGCGCTTGGTGCCGACCAGGTTGGTGGCCTCGCCGACGACGAGATGGCCCTCGTCCAGGATGCTGATAGCGCGCCAACTGAGGGCGAGGTTGACTGGATCAGGAAGCTGATCCAGTCAGGCGAGGACCCCCTTGGTGACGCGTACTGCACTATTCGCAGCCCCCAGGAACGACGCCCGCTCGGCCAGACGTACACCCCGCGCTCGATCGTCAGGTCGATGGTTGCATGGGCAAGTGATCGCGGCGCGCCTGTGCGAGTTGTCGATCCTGGAGCGGGCTCCGGAAGGTATCTGCTTGCAGCAGCCGCTGAGTTTCCGGAAGCGGTGCTGTTTGGATCAGACATCGACCCACTGGCAACCCTGATGCTGCGCGCAAACCTGGCAGTGATGGGTCTCAGCGATCGTGCGATTGTCAGGCCCGGTGACTACCGAGCCTTGGACCTTCCCTCGGTCGACGGGCCCACGCTCTTCCTGGGTAATCCTCCGTATGTGCGGCATCATCAGATCGCACCGGAGTGGAAAGCTTGGCTCCTTGAGACGGCGCGAAGCCGAGGAATGAAGGCCAGTGGTCTTGCGGGCCTGCATGTCCACTTCTTTCTTGCGACTGCGGAACATGGGCGCAGTGGTGACTACGGCGCGTTCATCACCAGCGCCGAGTGGATGGATGTCAACTACGGCAGTTTGGTACGTGAGTTGCTGCTTGACGGCTTGGGAGGCGAATCGCTCCACGTCCTGGACCCGAAGGCTGCACCCTTCGTTGACGCGACCACGACCGGAGCGATCACCTGCTTCAAGATTGGAGAGAAGCCAGAGTCCATCACGGTCCGTCGCGTTGAGGAGGTGTCAGACCTTGGCCGTCTGAACCTTGGGCATGCGATCTCCCGCCAGCGGCTCGCCGAAACCAGCCGCTGGTCGGTCCTCACCCGAGTCACGCCGAAGTTGCCGGAGGGCTACATCGAGTTGGGAGAGCTGTGCCGCGTCCATCGTGGCACGGTCACCGGAGCCAACAAGGTGTGGGTACACCGTGATGGCAGCATCGACCTGCCCGAGAGCGTGCTGTTCGCGTCAGTGACCAAGGCACGCGAACTCTTCGGCGCAGGCGAGCGTCTTGCAGCGTCCGAGAGTCTCAAGCGAGTGATCGACCTTCCCGTAGACCTCGATGTCTTCGACGCGGAGGAGCGCAAGCAGGTGGACCGATTCCTCCGGCTAGCGAAGAAGCAGAAGGTCCAGGACGGATACGTAGCCGCGAACCGGAAGGCGTGGTGGAGTGTCGGGCTGCGCGACGCCGCACCCGTGCTTGCTACTTACATGGCCCGGCGTCCTCCAGCGTTCGTCCGCAATGACGTTGACGCTCGGCACATCAACATCGCCCACGGTCTCTACCCTCGCCAGGAACTATCTGCCGCCACGCTGGATAACCTCGCCGCACATCTGCGCTCAGCCGTTACCCTGGCTCAGGGACGTGTCTACGCCGGTGGGCTCACCAAGTTCGAGCCGAAGGAGATGGAGCGCCTACCCATCCCGAGCCTGGAGTCCCTGAGAGAAGGAGATTTCAGTGTCGCAAGTCCCGCCGCCACGCTGGAGTGAAGCCGAGCTTCGCGAAGACGCCAGCGCAGCGATCGACTACTTCCGGGACACGCGCCTTGTCGAACCGCTGGAGCTATACCTGGACGAGTTCGATGACTTCCGAAGCACCCTTGAGAACCTCATTGAGGAGACGATCGACCTGAGTGGCCTTCGAGAGAAGGCCGTTGCTCTTCTTACTGATGCTCAAGTATTGACCTCTGTGAGGTACCTGGCCGGGCCGCCTATCAGTGAGGACGACCTGAAGGTGATCTCAAAGACCGAGAGCCTCGCGCCGTCGCGGATCGTATCTGATCCTGAGATGGCGCGACGCGTGGTCGACACCATCATGCTCGGACTGGACCGGCGGCGCTTTCCCTGGGTAAGTGAAGATCGGGAACCAACGGATGCGGAACGTGAGACCGCGATTGTCGCGACCGCCGCTTTGATTGCCACGCAGAAAGTGCAGACCTGGCGACGGAACAAAGCCAAAGTCGAGCAAGAGGAGGCCGTTGCTGAGGTTCTGAAACAGAATGGCTTCACTCAAGTTTCAACCCGCGCGATCCAGAACATCTCGCACTTCCCGAACATGGGAGAGTTCTGTCGCGAGAGCGACTTCGGCGGTCGAAAGGCCGATCTGATCGTTCGCCTCTGGGACGGCAGAGTGCTTCCCATCGAGTGCAAGGTCTCCAACTCCTCAACCAACAGCGTCAAGAGGCTGAACAACGATGCGGCAGCGAAGGCGGAGGTCTGGATCGGTAAGTTCGGCACCTCCAACGTCGTCCCTGCCGTCGTGCTGTCGGGAGTGTTCAAGATTCACAACCTTGAGAACGCACAGACCCGAGGACTGACTCTGTTCTGGGCGCACAGGCTCGATGCCCTGATCTCCTTCATCGAAAGCACCCGCCCGTAGGGCGACAGGCGAGGGTTCGTCCTCGTCGGTGAAGGCGACCGCCTGGGTGTCGGTGGCAACAAGGAGAATAGGCTTCATGCAGCACGCCAAGTACGACTTGGGACAGATCAAGCGCGGGGCAACCGTGGTCGTCACGCTCGACAAGCAGGCCAATGTCCAACTCATGGACAGCAGCAACTACTCGAACTATACGCGCGGACGCCAATACCGTTACGTCGGGGGTCTCATGCGGAAGTCTCCCGCCAGCATCCCGGTGCCCCGCGACGGTCATTGGTACGTGGCGATCGATCTCGGCGGTGGCTCAGGCCGAATCCGCAGTGGCGTGAGTGTTCAGCCCCCACCTCGCGGGAACCTTCCGACATATCGAGAGCCGGGTACCCGCCCCCTCCGTGACGTGCTTGATGTCCGCGTGCCACAACGCCCAGCCGACCCGGATGTGCTCGACGGCCGCACCTGGGACGTGTTCATCTCGCATGCGAGTGAGGACAAGCCGGTCGTCGCCATCCCGCTTGCTGAGGCGCTCCAGGCGCGCGGCGTGACAGCGTGGCTCGACAAAGCCGAGCTGCGGATCGGTGAGAGTCTTCGACGGCGAATCGATCAGGGCCTCGCGGCGAGCCGCTTCGCCGTTGTCGTACTCAGCCCCTCGTATTTTGCGAAAGGCTGGCCCCAATACGAGCTTGACGGCATTGTCACTCTGAGCATCGCGGGTAAGCAGAACTTGCTGCCCATCTGGCACGAGGTCGGCTACTCCGACGTGATGGCCAAGAGCCCAAGCTTGGCTGACAAACTCGCGCGTTCGACCACCGATACAGACATCGAGGCGATCGCAGACGAGATTGCTGAACTGGTTATCGCTTCTCGATAGGCGTGTCGCACCTTCTGGTCGCATCAGCGCGTCTTCGCCCACACCGTGCCCCGGTGAACTCCGAACCGGCGCGCCAGCGCGTTCACGCTCACGCCCTGCGCGCGTGCTGTTCGCATAGCGTCCACTTCCTTGTCGGTGAGGCGTGTTCGAGGTCGTTTCTTTGGTTCCGCCGACGCCCCGATCAACGGGTCATCGGCTCCGTCCTCGGACTCGGCATCCTCGCGGATGCCTTGATTCCAGGCGGAAACAAGCCTCTCAACCCGTGGTCGCCTGTTCCCGCAGCGTTCCATTGCGTCCACCGTACGAACTAGCCGCTGACTAGGGCGGGAACCACGACAACGAGAATCGCCATTGGGTCGCGTGGGGCAAATATGGGGCAGCTTGCATCGAACACTCTCGTCGGAGTCGCCCGCCCGCTAGCGTCCGCCCATGAAGCACGTCCCCACGCTGACCCTGCTCGCGGCCGTCACGCTCGTCGGCTGCTCAGCGCCATCGCCGGCCGCCACACCATCGCCCAGCCCGTCGCAGTCCACACCGAGCGCACAGGGCACGCCGAGCGCGACCCCGACGCCGACCGCAACCGAGCCGGAGGTGAGCGAGCGTGGACACATTGTCAAGGAGATCGGCGAGTGGGCCGGCATGAGGGATGGCAATGGGGATGTGGCGGCACGCTTCCGAGTGACGAAGATCGATCCGAATTTCCGGTGCACATCCGGCTACTCCGAGAAGCCGCAGAATGGTCACTACGTCGGCGTCTGGATGGAGATTAAGACCACGGCAGCGATCGACTTCGGCGGTGGCGACGGCGCAGCGCCGTACTTCAACACCACCGACTGGGAGGCGACGAACTCGGCCGGAGTGACAGAGAACGACGCCGAGGGCAACGGCTACTCGTGCGCCCGGGAATCCGACGCACTGCCGAGTCAGCTCGGGCCACGTAAGTCGGCCAAGGGTGTGGTCGTCCTCGATATCAAGACCGAGAAGGGCTACCTCGCGCTCGTGCAGGACTACATGGATTACGGCTGGGAGTGGAAGCTGCCGAGCAAGTAAGAGCGATGGGCTTCAGTGTTCGCGGAGGGCACCCCTGAGCGTGCTGGCGGGGGTGGCCCAGGTTTTGCCGATGCGGACGGCGGGCAGGGTGCCATTCTCGATGCGGCGCTGGATACCGGCGCGGGTCATGCCGAGCCGGCGGGCTGCTTCGGTGACGCTGCAGAGGTCGGGCACGGCGAGGTCGCTGCGCCGGTCGAAATCGGCGCTGCTCTCGATGGTGACCGCGACGGCGTCGAGTCCCTGGGTGAGCGCTCCGACGGCGTGGACGGCCTGCCACAGGGTTTCGGCGGGCAGTGAGATGATCAGTTCGAGCCGTCCGAGCAGGGACCGGCTGAGGACTGGGTGGTAGTCGGCGTACTGGTCGAGCAGGTCGCTGGTCCCCATGTCGGCGGCGGGCTGACCGCGCTACGCGCGGAGGGCGACTATCTCCGTGCTCTACCAAGCTCTCGAGCCGTTCCTTCTGCCGGGTCAGATCAGCCCCGCCCTCGGATTCCGGAACCTGACCAACTACATAGCCCCCAGCCTGCTCGAAACCGGCGGATTCAGACCCCAACTACACCCCGGATTCGGATGAGCCCGTTTAGGCCGAAGTCTCATTCCTCGCGCAAATGAGCGATGCCGCCATCCACGGTCCCGTCCACCAGCTTCGCCAGCCAAGCCTCTTCGGCCCGTCAACCCGAAGACCGAGTATGCGCAGTTCATCCGCATATTCACGACCTCGTTGAATGTCGATGATGATGATTTGGCCACCAGGTGCGAGCACTCGCACTGCTTCTTGCAGGGCCGTGCTGCGCCCCTCTGCGGTTGGGATGTTATGTATCGACAGGCTCGCCACAACGAGATCGAACCGAGAATCGGCGTAAGGAAGATCGGTCATGTCCCCCGTCTCAAAGGTGACACGATGCTCGACGCCGTTCACTCTCGCATTGTGCATCGCAGTTTCCGGCGAGTTCCCTGACTGATCTACTGTGCGCCAGAGATCGATGCCAGTTACGTCGGCCTTTGGGTACTGAGACGCAATCATGATCGAGACAGCGCCTCGGCCACACCCGAGATCAAGCGCTTGTGCCCCGGAGCGCAGCTGAGTACGCCGTAGCACGTCATACCAGATCACGAACTTTCCCCGCAACGATGCGTTCCAGTACAGACCTGCACCGATCAGATTGATCACAGCGCAGATCCCGAAGTACCAGGCAAGCAACCACGTCCACCATCCGGCATCCCAGACGCTGAAACCAACCGCGACGCCCGCAGTCAGCACTGCGATGCCAATCCACATCCAGGGCACCCAGGGGTCATCGATTCCAAACTTGCCTGCGGGCTTCACATCTACCACCTCTAATACTAAAATTTGAGTATAGTCTATCGAGAGGACGCCAGTGTCGAAACAGGTAACCAGAATCATGGTGCTCGGCATCGTTGCTCAACGAGGACCGATGAGCGGGTACGGGATCGATAAGACTCTTGATGCGTGGGCCGTGCGGAGGTGGGCCACCATTGCTCCCGCCTCGATCTATCAGCAACTCAAGTCGATGAGCGCTGCCGGGTTGATCGCGCCAACTGACGAGTACTCAGGCCGAGCCGTTTCATACCAGTGTACCGACGCGGGCCGAGCCGAGCTGCACACGCTTCTGACTTCCCTGCTAAGCGAAGAAGACTTCCAACCACTGAGTTTGCTTCCGCTTCTGCACTTCACTCCGGTTCTCGAACCGAGTGAACTGGTCGAAGGGCTCGAACACCGCATTGGCGTCATCGACCAGGCCCTTGCGCATGAGCAAGACATCATCGCGCAAGCAGCTTCGCTCGGGCCTTCCCATGTCCTAGAAGTCTTTCGGCTGACCTGGCATGGTCTCCGCGCTGATCGACACTGGTGTATCGAATTCCTTGAACGGCTCCGCACATCGGAGTCAGATCCCAAGGAGTCGGCATGATCCGGCGAGTTCAGACGGCGTTTGACCTTGCCGCTACGACAATGTTTAGCGTCTGATGCCATGACTATTTCAGTGTTTGACACGGCCTCCGCAATGACCTCGATCCTTGACGCTGATGAGGCGAAGCGGCCCGACCTGGTGCGGAAGATGTGGGGGCCGATGTCTGGCATGTACCGTTTCGCGCCTGGTGGTGTCAACCTGATGCGGGCGCATGAACAGAACTTCGCATTTTCCCTGGATCGCGACACGGACGAAGTTCGAGAGGCAATCCAGACTCTCGTTACTGCCGATGCATGGAGCCGGATCGAGCGCGCCCTTCATCGTGGGATCGAGGCGCTGAACGACGCTGATCCTGAGACGACGATCCCGGATGTGAAGGTCCTCCTGGCCGTCGGTGATCCCAGCAATGAGCACTTCATGAACGAGGTGCGGGGGTTTTCCGCGTTCGGCGGTATCAGCGGGTACATCACTGTAACCCTCTGGCCGAACGCCACGGTGCTCGATCGTCTCGAAGCGATCGTTGTCCACGAACTGCACCACAACGTGCGCTACTCGCCGGGCGGCATCGTCTGGAACCCGATGGCGGTAACCGTTGGTGAGCAGGTCGTTTCCGAAGGCCTTGCAGACATCTTCGCGGCAGAGCTGTACGGCAACAAGGGCTACACGCACTTCGTTTCTGACGTCACCAGGAACGATGACGCCGTGCTCGCGAAGGTCGTTACAGGGCTGGACGTGACAGGTATGCAGAACTTCACCGCATGGATTCACGGAGATTCCAGCGCACGCCTGTTCGGGGTCGCACCCGTAGGGCTGCCGACCGGGGCTGGCTATGCGGCCGGCGTCCGACTCGTCCAGGCCTACCTCGACGCCACGGGCCGCTCCGCGGCGCAGAGCCTCCGCGTTCCCGCCGCAGACATCATCCGGGTCGCAACCAGCGAACTTGGAGCGGTGCAGAGTGCTCCTTCGACAGAGCGGTAAGACTAGGACTGTGGAATGTCGAGCGATGGGAGGAGGAAACCATGGAGTGGACAGTTCAGGAACTCGCTGAACGCGCCGGGATCAGCGGTCGCACCTTGCGGCACTACCACCAGATCGGTTTACTGCTCCCGGATCGCATCGGCACCAACGGCTACCGCTATTACGGCGCCCGAGCCGTTGCACGCCTGCAACGTATTCTGCTTCTCCGGGAGACCGGAATGCCTCTGCCCGACATCGCCACCGCACTCGACGCTGCCGACGACCCAGGCGCAGAAGCGGCGGCTTTGGAATCTCATCTCAGCCAGCTCCAGCAGGAACGAGATGGAATCGAGCGCCGTATGCAAGCGGTCGAGCACACGCTTGAGATGCGGCGCGAGGGTCGGGAACCTCGGATGGACCTCATGCTCGACGGCTTCAACGACCGTTACGAGCACGAAGTGGTCGAACGATGGGGCCGAGAAGTCTTCGAGGTCTCGAACCGCTGGTGGCACGGCAAGAGCATCAGCCAGCAACGAGCCTGGAAACGCAACGCCGAAAACCTGCTCGCACGCTGGCGTGAGCTCTCCGAGGCCGGGGAGGCACCAGATTCCGAGGCTGCGCAGGAACACGCAGCCCGCCACATGGACTGGTTCGCAGAGATCCCCGGAACTCCGACCCATGCAGGCGACACGGAAGGCTCGGCCGCAATGGTTCGTGGACTGGCCGCGACCTACGAGAGCAATCCCGACTTCCACGACAGCTTCGGTAGCGTCGAAGCCGCCCGATTCGCTGCGGCAGCGCTCCGCCTGCACGTCGCATAGTCGGTTCTGCTGGCCGCTGGTCTTAGGCGGGGCGCGCACCGTTCGGCACTCCCACACGGCGTCATGCCTGGCAACTTCGTCACGGTTCGCCGGATGATGTCATGGTCTCGTTCCAGCCCATCCTTGCGCGAACTCGCTCACTGACAAGGACCGAGGGGCCATACGTCATCGAGTGCGTGCGGTTCGCGTTCATACTCGACGGCTCGGCTGACCTGTTCGGAGAGTTCGGGCGCCGAAGCGTCGGTGCCGGCGACGCAGTGATGATCGGCCCTGGCGTGCTGTGCGGTGCGAACCCTGATGGGCGGATCACATTCACGACGGTCTCGATCGACACGGACTATGCGATCGATCAAGTGTTCTGGCAACATTCCGCGCTGCTCTGCGACAGATACGACGCTGAAGAACTGGCCGCGACCCTCTATCCCGAGCCATTCCAGCTCATGCGACTCCACGGTGCGCAACTCGCTCAGGTGCACTCGTGGCTCGATGAGCTGGTCCTGCTCAGCGGAACCGGCCAGTTCCACGAGCGCTTCAACCGAATGCAGGCACTCTGGTTTGGCATCGCCGACGTGCTCGCAGAGCATCTCGCCGTCACGCCCATTGCCGCTGCCGCTTCCGAGCGACTGAACTTCCGTGTCGCACTGCCACCTAAACGGAGGTTTGCACCAATCCGAGCTGACGTGCAGGCCACCGCGTATTTGCTCCGCAATGACCCGGCGAGCGCTGGACGTTGGAAGCACTCGCTTCCGAGGTGCACCTATCTCGCTCTCAACTCGGACTCGACGGATGATCCTCCGGGGAGTGGCTCGCATGCTCCGATTCGTCGTGGCCCTGCCCGTGGTGGTCGAAGCTGGCCGTCCCGAGCAGCGCACCACTGGCGTCGTGGAAGCCGACCTGTACCTGCAGGTCGATGATCTCGCTGACGTCGCTGGTCACCACCACCGTGCCGGTGACGCGGGCGCCGTCGAAGGCCAGGCCGTCGATGTGGAACCGGTCGTTGAACGGTCCGTCCACGAGCACCGCCTGACCCTGGGGTGGACGCGCCGTCTGCAGACCGGGCATCGGACTCTGGGACGAGGTGGGGGCCGCCGCGGAAACGGACACCTGCTGACTCGCAGGAGCCGTGGACGCAGGCGGCAGGGACGCGGACGGCTGTGGCGCGGCACAGGCGGAGGTGAGGCAGAGCAGCGTGGCAGCTGCCACCACGAGTGCGGACGGGCGGGCAAGCGAGCGGGACAAGCGGAATCTCCTGGAGAAGGGGTGTGGGGCGGGGCCTGGTGGCCCCGCCCCGTCCGTCGTTTGATCGGTTGGGAAGGTGCTGATCAGTGCAACAATCGCTGGTTGAGCGTGGCGAAACCCCTTGCCAGCAGCCACACGTTCAGACCTCGGCAGCTCGACCAACGACGCGCACAGTGACGGAAACACTGATCAGCGCAACCACCGCTGGCTGAGCGTGTCGAGACCCATGGCCGGCACCAGGCCCGCCACGGTCTCGACAAGCTCGACCAACGACAATCAGCACTTCGTTTAGCCGACGCGCAGGGCGCGGGTCACGATGCGGAACAGGTCGGTGTTCTCGATCGAGCCCTGCAGCTGCTCCGAGCCCCGGCCGTAGGCGTAGATCGGGACGTCCGCACCGGTGTGGTTCCCGGAGAGGTAGGTCAGCCACAGGCTGGCCTCGGGGGTGCCGTCCTTGACGTCGCGGGGATCGTCCGCGGTGCGGAACGTGGCCGGTGCGAAGTTGTGCGGATCCCCCACGCCCGCCCCGTTGATGAGGCCGGTCGAACGCGAGTTGTCCTTGGTGTTGGTGCCGGCCGGACGCGACGGGTTGGAGTTGTTCGCCGGGTTGCCGGCGTCCGCGTTCACCGGCGGGTTGGCCGCCTCGGCGTTGGTGAAGGTGCCCTTCTCGATGATGTTGAAGCCGGCGCACTCATGGTCGGCGGTGACGATCACCAGGGTGTTGCCGTCGCGCTTGGCGAAGTCGAGCGCCACCTTGACCGCGTCGTCGAACGCCTTGATCTCGCCGAGCGTCTGCGCCGCGTCGTTGGCGTGCGAACGCTTGTCGATCAGCGCGCCCTCGACCTGCAGGTAGAAGCCCTTGCCGTGCCGTCCCTTGGAGTTGTCGAGCAGCGAGATGGCCTTGGTGGTCATCTCGGAGAGCGTCGGCTCCTTCGCCTGCGGTGCGGACGGGTTGTCGGCCTTCGCCTTCTCAACGGTCAGGTTGCCGCGGTTGAACAGGCCGAACACCTTGCCGCCGCGGGCGCGCCGGAGATCGTCACCAGTGGCGACGCGCTGCTCGGACGGCGACGAGAGCAGCTGGTAGCCCTGTCCGGTGAGGGCCTTCTCATCGTCGGCGTCGAAGCGGGCGAGGCCTCCGCCGAGGATGACGTCGGCGGTGCCGTTGCGGGCCATCTGCTTGGCCACCGGGGTGACCCGGATGTCATCGGTCGGCAGTTCCGTGCCGGTGATGTCGAGGTTCTGGCAGGAGGCCGCCGAGTAGGTCGGGCCCTGGCAGCCGCGCATCAGCACGTGGCTGGCCTGGCCGGCGGGCGTGGCGTCGGTGATCTCGGCGGTGCTGACGTTGCCGGTGCGGTAACCCGCCTTCTTGGCGAGTTCCATCGCGGTGGCCTTGACGTTGCCCTTCGCGTCGACGCCGAGCGCGGCGTTGTAGGTCTTGACACCGGACGCCCAGGCGGTGGCGGACGAGGCGGAATCGGTGACCAGGTTGGGCTCGAAGTCGGGCTGTCCGGGCTGACCCGAGTTCTCCATCACCGAATAGGTGCGGACGAAACCGTGGACCGGCATCTTCTCCATGTTGAGGCGTCCGGCGGCTCCGTAGAAACGCTCCCGGCCCGCGGTCACGTGGGTACGTCCCATGCCGTCGCCCAGGAGGTAGATGACGTTCTGGGGGCCTCGGTGGTGGCGGGGATGCGCCTCAGCCGGCGTCGCCATCGTGACGGAGCCCGCCAGGACGGCACCGACGGCCAGGCTCGCGGCCAGGATCTGCGTTCTCTTCATGCTGCTCCCAGGTTGTTGTGGGGTGTGGAAGTGCGGCTGCACCTGAAGGACGCTATGGAAGCCGGGCGAGCACGCCCGGATCGTCAGGTGAACGGCGGGTGACGGCTGAACAACCCCTTGGGGGTCGACGTTCAGCAATGGCGCGGCGGCGCGCAGACGCGGACCTCGTCCGGCAGTCCGTGTGGCGCGGGTGAGGCGTGGCCAGCACAGCGGGCGCAACCTCTTCGATCGACGCCAGCGCGGGTGCGCTGCGCTGCCCGCGTGAGCCGGGCGGCTGTCACGGAACGAGTTCACCGATGTGTGGCAGCGCCCCGTGAAAGGTCAACGGCACCGCTTGGGCGTGCGCGCTGTCGGGACGGTCGATCGCCTGGACGTGCAGGTGCGGCTCGGTGCTGTTGCCGGAGTTCCCGCAGCGGGCAATCACCTGCCCCACCCTGACCTGCTGGCCCGGCCGCACCTGGATGCTGCCCTGCTGCAGGTGACACAGCGCCACCGCCGTGCCGTCCCGTTCGAGGAGGACGTGATTGCCGGCGAGCGCCGTCCAACCCATCGCGGCCCGGCGCTGCTGGCTCAGGGCGTAGCCGACGGACGGCAGCCCGCGGTAGGCGTGATGGTCGGCGGCGTCACCGGACACCGCGAGGACCGCTCCGTCCATGGGTGACAGGATCGGACGTCCGAAGCCGGGGAACCGATCCGGCGGCTCCGGGCGCAGCAGGGAGCCGACGGTGAACGGCGCGCTGCGTCCGCTGTCGGTGACCGGGACGAAGTCGATCGCATGGCTGGTTGCGAAAGCCCGGGTGCCGTGGCTGGGCACCCGATCGGCGGGGCTGTTCTTCACCAGCCAGCGGCCGGTGAACGGGTACGCCAGATCGATCGCGCCGCCCATGCAGGTCAGTCCGTCCGGTCGGCGCCGCGCAACGCAGCCGCAGCCTCGACTTCTTCGCGGGTCAGGCCCAGCAGGAACAGCACGGCGTCCAGGTAGGGCACATTGAGCGAGGTGTCCGCGGACGCCCGGACGGCGGGCTTGGCGTTGAACGCGATGCCCAGCCCGGCCGCGGCGAGCATGTCGAGGTCGTTGGCGCCGTCCCCGATCGCGATGGTCCTGGCCAGCGGCAGGTGCTCGAGTTCCGCCCACTCGCGCAGCGTGGCCGCCTTCGCGGCCCGGTCAATGACGGGTCCGGCGATTCGGCCGGTCAGCCGGCCGTCGGCCACCTCCAGCTCGTTGGCGCGGGCGTAGGTGATGCCCAGTTCGGCGGCCAGCGGCGCCACCACCTCGATGAACCCACCGGACACGACTCCGATCGACAGGCCGAGGTCGCGCAGGGTGGCGACCAGCGTCCGGGCACCCGGGGTGAGCCGGACGGCGGCGCGCACCTCGTCCAGGACGCCCACCGGCAGGCCGGCGAGGGTCGCGACCCGGCGGTGCAGGCTTTCGGCAAAGTCGAGTTCGCCGCGCATCGCGCTCTCGGTGATCGCAGCCACCTCGGCCTGGCGTCCGGCATGTGCGGCGATCAGGTCGATCACCTCGTCCTGGATCAGGGTCGAGTCAACGTCCATCACGATCAGCCGGCGACCGAGCCGGGCCAGCCCGGCGGCGGAGACCGACACGTCGAAGCCGGCGCTCGCCGCGACCTGCGCCAAAGCCGGACGCAACTCGGCCGCGTCCACCGTCGATACCCAGAGTTCGACGGTGGTCAGCGGCGTCCGGGAGAGCCGGCGAATCCGGTCGATGTTGCCGCCCAGGTCGGCGATCGCCTGCGCGGTGGCGGCCAGGTGCGCGGTCAGCAGCGGACGCCCGAGAACGGTGACGATGGTGCGGTTGTGTCGGGTCGGGTTGTCGCCGACCCCTTCCGCGATGGCGACGCTGAGCCCGAGTCGGGCACAGGTGCCGGCGAGGTGATCGGCGAGCGCCATCGCCGACTCCGGTGCGGTCGCCACCAGCAGCCCGATGCTCAGCTGGCCGCGCACCACGGTCTGTTCCAGGTCGAGAATCTCGGCGTCGCTGCCGGCGACGGCGACCATCAGCCGGTCGAGCAACCCGGGGGCATCGCTGCCGGTGATGGTCGCCGCCAACGTGTACGTCGCATCGCTCACGACCGGATTCTTCCACGCATCCGAGGTCGCTCGATTCACGGCGGCACGAGCGGAAGCCTCGCTCACCCAGGGTGTTCGAGGTTGTCGCGATCGGTTTCAGCCAGCTGCCCGGTTGATCGAGCTTGTCGAGATCCGGCGCGGTTCGACACGCCCGACCGGCGTCCGTGCGGATTCGCCGGCCCCATCCGCGGACGGCACTCCTAGACTCGGACCATGACCACACGTCTTTCGTTGGTCACCCCGCTGGGCGACCTGTCCGCCACCGACCTCTCCATCGCCGGAGGCAAGGGCGCGAATCTGGGCGAACTGATCCGGGCCGGGTTCGAAGTCCCGGACGGCTTCGTCGTCACCACCGCCGCCTATGACGCCTTCGTCGCCGCCAACGACCTGGACGCCCGACTCGCAGCCGCCAACTCCCCCGAAGCCACCCGGGCCCTGTTCCACGAGGCCACAATGCCCGCCGAGATCGCGGACGCCGTGACCGACGCCTACCACCTGCTCGGGGAGGCGTCAGTCGCCGTCCGTTCGTCGGCGACCGCCGAGGACCTACCCGGCGCCAGCTTCGCCGGCCAGCAGGACACCTACCTCAACATCACCGGCACCGAGCAGGTGCTGGACGCCGTCCGCCGCTGCTGGGCCTCCTTGTGGAACGACCGCGCCGTCGCCTACCGAGAGCGGGCCAGCCACGACGAGACGGCCGGGCTGAGCATCGCCGTGGTGGTGCAACGGCTGGTGCCAGCCAAGGTGGCCGGGGTGATGTTCACCGCCAACCCGGCCAACGGACGCCGCGAGCAGACCGTGGTCACCGCGGCGCGGGGCTGGGCGAGGCCGTCGTCGGCGGACTGGTCGAACCCGACGAATACATCCTCGACCGCGCCGGAGCCGACCCGGTCGTGACCCGTCGGATCGCCGAGAAGAAGGTGAAGACGGTGCGCACCGACGGCGGCTCCGAGCAGGTCGCGACGCCGGCGTCCGAGGTGCACCGCGCCACCCTCACCGACGCCCAGGCGCTGGAGTTGGCGGCCCTCGGTGAGCGGGTGCAGGACCACTTCCACCACCCGCAGGACATCGAATGGACCTTCGCCGACGGCGCCTTCCAACTGGTCCAGGCCCGTCCGATCACCGCCCTGCCCGAACCGATCGGCGACGTGCCCACCGAGTGGCCGCTGCCGCGCGAGAACAGCATGTACTTCCGGGCCAGCATCGTCGAACAGTTGCCCGATCCGCTCACCCCGCTGTTCGCCGACCTGATCCGTCCGGCCGTCCCGCTGGGATTGGACCGGTTGCTGGGCAGCTTCGCGAGCAACCTGGCCGGCCTCGACACGGACTTCCCCACCATCAACGGCTACGCCTACTACGACTACAGCCGCAAGGCCATGAACCGCCTGTGGGGGCTGACCCCGGCCGCGCTCCGGATCATCGCTGACCAGAACTTCGTGTTGCGGCGCTGGCGTGACCTTGCCCTGCCCGACTACCAGGACGCGGTCGCTGGCTGGGCCGACCGCGACCCGTCGGCGCTGCCGGCGTCGGTGCTGCTGGACGGCGTTCAGCGACCGGCTCGCAGCGCATCTGAAGGAGTTCGGCCACACCGTCTACAACCTGGATTTCGCCAACGCGGTCCCGGCCGACGACCCGACGCCGGTGCTCGAGTCGCTCAAGCACGCAATTGCCGGACGGGGCGCCGACCCCGCCCAGCGGCAGCGCGAGGCGTCCCACCGCAGGGAACGGCTCACCGGCGAACTGCTGGCGCGACTCGACCCGGTCCGGCGTAGGGCTGCCGTCGCGAGCCTCAAGGCGGCGCAGCAGTGGGCGCCGATCCGCGAGGATGCCCTGGCCGCGATGGGACTGGCCTGGCCGACGCTGCGCCGGCTGCTCCGCGAACTCGGCGGACGGCTCACCACGGCCGGAGTGGTCGGCCGGCCCGACGACGTGTTCTGGCTCACCGCAGCCGAGGCGGACGCCGACGCCGCCGCCCTGGACGCCGGGACTCCCCCGTCCACCGACCACCGGACGGCGATCGAACAGCGCCGGAGGCAGTGGCGCGGACAACAGCTGGCCACCCCACCGCAGTATCTGCCGGTCTCGCGCTGGATGGCGCTGATGGACGACATGATGCCGGCCCGCGACGGCAATCAGACCGGCTCGGTGCTCAAGGGCACCGGCGGTTCCGGCGGCCGGGTGACCGGACCCGCCAGGGTCCTGAACCTGCCCGACGGACTCAGATCCCGTCCGCCACGTTGTTGTACGACAACAACCGCCAGCTTTCACCGCCGGGTTGCAGCACCGACCAGGAGGCGTTCCACAGCCCGCCCAGGGTGATGTTGTGGGCGTAGTCGAGGCCGAGCAGGAAGACCGTCGCCACCCGGAGTGCGAAGCCGTGGCCGACCGCAACCACGGTCGAACCTTCCGGGCTCGATTCGGCGATGTCCAGCAGCGCCTCGGCTACTCGGGAACCCGCCTGGGCACCGGTCTCGCCGGAGGCCGAGCGTCGCGCGTCCCGTCCGGCCCGCAGGGCATCGGCGAAGTCGGGGTGGGCGGCGAACACCTCGGCGTTCGTCATTCCGGCCCAATCACCAACGTTGATCTCCTGGAGCCGCGGCTCCAGCTCGACCGGCAGCCCGGTGTGCCGCGCCAACTGCTGGGCGGTGACGGAGGCCCGGCTGAGGTCGGACGACACGATCCGGTCGGGGCGCAGCGCCGCGATCCGGGGTGCGGCGGCGGCTGCCTGGCTCACCCCGTGCGCGTTCAATGCAACGTCCGACTGACCCTGGTAACGGCCCTCGGCGTTCCAGTCCGTTTCGCCGTGGCGCCACAGGACGACTCGCGCGGCTGTCACGACTCGGCGCGTGGGGTACCGGCGGCAGCCTCGGCCAGATCGCCTGCGGCCTCGTCCAGCTCAATGGCCGGACAGTCCCGCCAGAGCCGCTCCAGCGCGTACAGTGCGCGCTCTTCTGAGTGCATCACATGCACCACGATGTCGATGAAGTCGAGCAGCACCCAACGGTTCTCTCCGTGGCCCTCGCGCCGCGCCGGCTTCGCACCCTGGCGCAGCAACGCCTCCTCGACGGCATCGACGATCGCGCCCACCTGGCGCTCGTTGGACGCGCTGACGATCAGGAAGACGTCCGTGATCGCCAACGGTTCGGACACGTCGAAGGCCACCAGATCGTCGCCCAGCTTGTCGGACGCCGCACGCGCGGCAACCCTGGTCAGCGCGATCGCGTGGTCTGTTGCAGTCATCTGGCTCCCGGTTCGGCGATGGTTCTAGCGGCGGTAGAGGCCGCGTTTGGCGATGTACTGCACGATACCGTCCGGCACGAGGTACCAGATCGGCAGGTGCTCACGGACCCGGTTGCGGCAGTCGGTGGACGAGATGGCCAGCGCCGGCACCTCCAGCAGGGTCACCTTGTCGGACGGCAGATGCTCGATGTCGCCCTCGCCGAGGGTGGTCCCAGGCCTGGTCACCCCCACGAAATGGGCCAGTTCGAAGAGTTCGAGGACGCCGTGCCAGGTCAGGATCTGACTCAGCGCGTCCGCGCCGGTGATGAAGAACAGGTCGACGGCCTCGCCGTAGTGCTTCCGCAGGTCGCGCAGGGTGTCGAGCGTGTAGGTGGACCCGGGCCGGTCGATGTCGACGCGGCTCACCGAGAAGCGCGGGTTGGAGGCCGTCGCGATCGTCGTCATCAGGTACCGATCCTCGGCCACCGAGACGTCGCGGTCTGCCTTCTGCCAGGGTTGGCCGGTGGGGACGAACACCACCTCGTCGAGGGCGAACTTCGCGGCCACCTCGCTGGCGGCCACCAGGTGCCCGTGATGGATCGGGTCGAAGGTACCGCCCATCACACCCAGGCGTCGATGCCTGGACCCGTCATCGGTCCAGGCCAGCCCGGTATTGGTCATCAGCTGTGCGGATGACTCTTACCGACGCCCCACACGACCCGCAGACAGACCATCAGCGCAAAGAAGACCGATCCGCCGATGATCCACGGCAGGTTCGGGTCATGCGTCGCCACCGTCTCCAATAGAACACCCATGCGCGGGATCTTAACGGGCGCGGGCTGGCTCGGCCACTGCCCCACGCCCGGACCCCGTCCGCCCGGACCCTGGTGACCCCCCGCCCGGACCCCGTCCGCCCGGACCCTGGTGACCCCCCGCCCCAGCCCTCCCTGCCATCCACCCCACCGGCCACCCGCACGTTGCTCACGTTCGGCGTCGTTGCTCTGGTTTGAACCTGAGCAACCAGCCCAAAGCTGAGCAATGTCCCCCCGGACCGCGAGGGCACGGGCGCACGGGCAGGGGCTGCCCGGGGCACGGGCCGCGTGGCTGGGTGCGCTGGGGCGTCACGGGGGCGCTGGCGGCGCTGTGGGACCGGGCATCAGCTGGGGCGGCACGGGACCGGGCATCAGCTGGGGCCGGGCATCAGCTGGACCGGTAGAGCGCGGGGCGGACGAGACGGTCCAGCCGGTCGGGTTGCATCACGTCGGCGTAGGTCCACCGGACGATCCACCAGCCGGCTGCGCGGAGATCGGCCTCACGCCGCTTCTCACGCATCAGCACGTCGGCGGCACTCTCGCCCGGGCGGAGCAAGTCGGAGTACTTCACCTTGCCGTCGAACTCACCGAGGACGCCGAGCTCCGGCCAGGCGAAGTCCGCCACGTACCGGTTGCCGCGTGCCGTCACCTCGAACTGAAGTTCCGTCGGGGCGAGACCGAGCCGCCAGAGGGCGACGCGACTCAACGACTCCCCCGCCGACTCGCTGCGGGCGTCCGCCAGCTCGATCATCGTGCGAGCCTTCGCCACCCCGAAGCGGCGGTGTGCGGCGTCCAGTTGCTCGACGAGTGCCTGCTGAGTGAGCCCCTTACGCAGCGCCCGGTCCGCGGCTGCCACGGAGAAGCCGAGGTCGATGCAGCGTCCCAGGTCGAAGACGGTCCGGGCCACGGTGGTGCGGACCAGGCCGTCCACGACCTCGACATCCCCCTCGGGCAGTGGCGTCCGGTAGCGATGGACGTACGGTCCGATCCAAGTGCCACCCTTGCCCGGATGCCGGGTGATCGTCACCCGGTCGAGTGTCCGGGCATCCACCGGGAGCAGGTGCAGGACGGCGGCCGACACATGACTCAGCACGTTGCCCGGACCCAGTCGTGGCATGGTCGCCCGGATCAGTTGCAGGTGCTGCTGGGCGCCGGCGTCCAGGGTGGCTGCGAACGCGCCCCGACGGATGCGGTGCAAATCCTCCTCGCGAACGAGGCGTCGAATGGCGCTGGAGTTGATCCCCTCGGCGCGTAGTTCGCGGGTCAGACGCACAGGCATGGCGCCGATTCCAGCACGCCCATTCGCTGCGTGGAGGGTTATCCACAGGCAAATCGGAAACTCGCCGGACCAGTTTCCGCCCGCCCATCTCCTCCCGCTGACGGACGCCCCCGTCCGACCATTCCGCCCCTGGCCGCACCGCGCGCACCCCGACAGCCGCCGTCCCCCTCGTCCGGGGGCGTGCGCCAGATCGACGCTGCTCAGGTTCGGGCTCGTTGCCCACGTTCAAACCTGAGCAACGAGACCAAACCTACGCAACGTCGGCTGGGCAGGCACGGGCAGCCGGGACGGCCGGGGCCGGGACGGCCGGGGCCGGGGCCGGGGCCGGGACGGCCGGGGCCGGCCGGGTCAGGGGCGGGTCTGGCCGTCGCCGGTGACGATGTACTTGGACGAGGTCATCTCGGCCAGGCCCATCGGGCCGCGGGCGTGCAACTTCTGGGTGGAGATGCCGATCTCGGCGCCGAAGCCGAACTCGCCGCCGTCCACGAACCGCGAGGATGCGTTGACCAGGACGGCGGCGGCGTCCACCTCGGCGGCGAACCGGTCGGCGGAGCTGCGGTCGTTGGTGATGATGGTCTCGGAATGCCCGGTGGTGTGCGTCCGGATGTGGTCGATCGCGGACGCCACCGAGTCGACCACGTCGGCCGCCAGGTCGAGCGACAGGTACTCGCCGTCGAATTCGTCGGGTCCGGCGGGCACCACGACGTCCGAATAGGCCCGGACGGCGTCCGTCCCGTGCACCGTCACGCCTTGCTCGGCCAGACCAGCGAGTGCCTTGGGCAGGAACTCGTCGGCGATCGCGGCGTGCACCAGCAGCGTCTCGGCGGCGTTGCAGACGCTGGGTCGCTGCACCTTGGCGTTCAGCAGGATGCCCAGCGCCATCTCCTGATCGGCGGTGGCGTCGACGAAAATGTGGCAGTTGCCGGTGCCGGTTTCGATCACCGGCACCTTGCTGCCGTTCACCACGGCGTTGATCAGTCCGGCTCCCCCGCGCGGGATCAGCACGTCTATCAACCCGCGGGCGGCCATCATCTCGTCGGTGACCTCGCGGCCACCTTCGACCAGCTGGACGGCGTCCGCCGGCAACCCGGACGCCTCCAGCCCGGTCCGCAGTGCGGTGACCACCGCCCGATTCGACTCCAGCGCGGACGACGACCCGCGCAGCAGCGCGGAATTGCCCGACTTGATGCAGATGCCGGCGGCGTCGGCGGTGACGTTGGGACGCGCCTCGTAGATGATCCCGACCACACCGAACGGCACCCGCACCTGACGCACCTGGACGCCGTTGGCGTTGGTCCAGCCGCGCACCACGTCACCGACCGGATCGGGCAGTCCGGCCAGGTCACGCAGCCCGCCGACCATGCCGTCCACCCGCTGCGGATTCAGCCGCAGCCGATCGATCAGCGCCTCCGAGGTGCCGTTGGCACGGGCTCGGTCGACGTCGCGCTGGTTCGCCTCCAGCACCTCACGCTCGGCATCGGCCAACCCGTCCGCCATGGCGTGTAGCGCGGCGTCCTTGGCAGCCCGGTTCAGGGTGGCCAGGGCTATGCTGGCCCGCTTGGCCGCCCTCGCCTGATCGATGAAAGTCACCGCCGCAGGATACCGCCGCCACAACCCCCGGCGGAGCCGTCCCCAGTGGCCAAACAAACCAACCCAGGTCACTAAAGGAGCCAGCTCCAGTGACCGCACGACCCGTGCCCGGTGACCGCACGGGCCGTCCCGAGGAACCGCTGATTCTCGTTGCTCGAGCCTGACGAGACCGTGCGGGCCTGGTGCTGGCAGGGGTTCCGACACGCTCAACCAGCGATGGTTGCATTGCTCAGCGCTCGCCTCTAATCAGTCACGAGTCGGCCATATCGGCAGACCTCGGGTTGGTCGGCCGCTGGCGGGTGCGCACTCCGGGGAGGTCTTTGGTCACCGGGACGGGTCTCGATGAACTCGACCGCGAGGGGTCAGCGGCGGTAGCTGACAGCATCCCACACGCCGAGAAGGTACTGGATGCCCAGTGCCCGGTCGTACAACCCGTAGCCGGGACGTGGTTTGTTGGTGGTGTTCTCGTTCCACAGGTGGCGACCGTGGTCGGGCCGGATATAACCCGTGTAGCCCGCCTCGGCGTAGGCCTTCATGATGCCGACGGTGTCCACGTCGCCCTCGCAGGCCCGGTGACCGACCTCGGAGAAGTCACCGTTCGGGTAGTGCTTGACGTTGCGGACGTGCGAGAAATGGATGCGGTCCATGTAGGTCTGCACCGCCTCCACCGCCCGCGGCGCTTGCGCGGGGTTGGCCGAGAACGATCCCAGGCAGAGGGTGAGCCCGTTGTACGGGCTGTCGTTGAGCGACAGCACCGTGCCGAGGTCCTCCATGGTCGAGACCACCCGAGGCCAGCCGAACAGGTCGAAGGGCGGGTCGTCCGGATGCACCCCGAGCTTGACGTGGTACTGCTCGCAGGTCGGGATCACCGCGTCCAAGAAGTACTTGTAGCAGCGGTACATGTCCGCGTGGGTGACGCCGGCGTAGGCCTCGTTCAACTCGCTGAAGCCGGCCAGCCGCTCCGGCTCCCAGCCGGGCAGGGTCAGCCCGCCCGAGTTCGCCTCCATGTCGGCGATCAGCTTCTCGGGGGTCATCTTGTTGACGACGGCCTTCTCGAAGTAGAGCGCGGTCGAGCCGTCCGGCAGGGGATGCCGCAGGTCGGTCCGTAGCCAGTCGAAGACCGGCATGAAGTTGTAGCAGACCACCTTCACGCCAGCCCTACCCAGCCGCTCCAGGGTGGTGATGTAGTTCGCGATCGCCTCGTCGCGACTCATGCCGAGCACCGTGCGGCCCAGCTTGATCGACTCGTGGACGTTCACCGATTCGACCACCTCGGCGTCCAGCAGCTTGGTCACCCCGCGCGCGGCATGCGCGGCGGAGAGGTCGGCGATCCGGGCCATCTCGGACGCGATCTCGGCCTCCTCCCACGCCTCACCGGCCTGCTTGTCGTGCAGGCTCCAAACGATGGTCTCCACGCCGGGGATCTGCCGGATGTCGTCCAGCGACACCGTGTCATTGCCCTCGCCGTACCAGCGAAAACCCATCTTCATCGTTCGATCTCCTCATCGGTTGAGCCTGTCGAAACATTTCGTCCGCACCATCGTCCAGAGTCTCGGCAAGCTCGACCAGCGTGCTGCTCCTCGCCGGTTGGGCTTGTCGAAGCGCCACGTCGGCCTGTGGTCTCGACAAGCTCGACCAGCATTGGCTAGTGGACGTCCTCCGGCATCGGCAGCCCGAGCCGCTGCCGCTCGCGGCGGGCGAACGGACCGATGATCGCCTCACCCGGACGCGCGTCGTTGAGCACCGTCAGGTCGCGTCCGGCGGTCTCCGGCATCACGATCGCCGCGCCGAACGAGCAGATCGAGAAGAAGCCGATCATGATCGCGATCGGCCACCACGACCCGCCGGTGCCGACCACCAGTGCGGCCGCGACGACCGGGCCGATGCCGGTGGCCACGATCGCGGCCAGTTCCTTGGCGAGCGCCAGCTGGGTGAGCCGGGCGCGAGCACCGAACAGCTCCGACATGGTGTTGTTCTCCAGCGACGCCAGGGCCAGCACCGAGGTCTGGTGAATGATGATGTAGCCGGCGAAGACGCTGTTGACGTTCTTGGTGGCGATCATCCAGATCATCGGGCCGGCCAGCACCAGCGCGATCGACGACATCACGATGTACATCAGTTTGCGGCCGACTTTGTCGCTCAGCCAACCGATGAGGGGCACCGTGGCGAAGCCGACCAGCGAGGACGTGATCACCACACCGGTGCCGACGCTCGGTGCCAGCAGCAGCACCGCGGTGATGTAGCTGATCAGGTAGGTCTGCACCATGCCCGAGTTGCCGGCCTGGCCGAACCGGAGGAAGAAGCCGATCGCGAACGCTCTGCCCTTGCGTTCGTGCAGACCCGCGGCGAGCACATTGTCGTGCGTCTCGGAGACCTTCTTCTCCAACTCGTCCCGGCTCAGCGCCGCGCCCTCGACGACGTCGGCACGTCCCTCGAAGACCGGCGACTCCTTCAGGTTGCGGCGCAGCCAGACCGCGAAGAACATGATCAGCGAGGACGCGATGAACGGGATCCGCCAGCCCCACTCGATGACCGTCTGGGTCGACATGGTGGCGACCAGAACGCCCCAGATGGCCGAGGCGCCGAGGGTGCCGGAGTTGGTGCCGAGCGCCACCAGCGAGCCGACCAGACCACGCTTGCGGCGCGGCGCGTACTCGGTCAACATCACCGACGAACCGGCGATCTCGGCACCGGCGCCGAAACCCTGCGCCAGCCGCAGCACGACCAGCAGGATCGGCGCCAGGATGCCGACCTGGTGGTAGGTCGGCAGCAGACCGATCGCGGTGGTGGCGATGCCCATCAGGGCGATCGTGTAGAAAAGCACCTTGGTGCGGCCGACCCGGTCGCCGAGGCGTCCGAAGTACCAGGCGCCGAGTGGACGGCTCAGGTAGCCCGTCGCGTAGGTGGCCATGGCAAGGATGATCGCCATGCCGGGGGCGTCGCTGGGGAAGAAGATGTCCTTGAACACCAGCGCCGCTGCAAGCGAGTAGAGCTGGAAGTCCATGAACTCAAGGGCCGTCCCGAGCCAGCCGGAGACGGCTGCCTTGGCGAGGTCTTTGGTGCTTCGTTCGGCGACGGAGCCGGAACCGGGCGGTCCACCTGCGGCGGTATTCTCTGTTGTCATCTGCTGCTCCTTCTTGGTTTGGGCCACGAGGGGTTCTCGGATTGGGGTGGACGTCGGCGGCAACCGGCGTCCACCCGCCATTTGGTTGACTCAGTCCCGCTCGTCGAGCCATAGCGAGACGACGACCTTGCCCGACTCCTGGCTGTTGCGGGCGGTCTGGAAGGCGTCGACGATGTCGTCGGCGTCGATCACGTGGGTGATCACGCCGGCCAGCTGCGGGTGGGCGGCCAGCAACTCGATCGCCTCACCGATCTCGTCGTTGAACCGGAAGCAGCCGACGTAGGTGACCTCCTTGGAGACGAACGGTGCCAGGTTCACCCCGATCTCACGGTCGGGCAGCATGCCGACCTGGGCGACGGTGCCGCCCCGCCGGGCCGCGACCAGGGCCGGGCTGATCGCGGGACCGACACCCGAGCACTCGAAGACCACGTCGTAGGCCAGGGCGGGGATCTGCTCCTCCCGGACGTTGATCGTGTGATGCACGCCCAGCGACTTCGCCCGTGACAACGGGCCGTCCAGGACGTCGGTCGCAGTCACCTCGGCAGCCCCCTTGACCACCGCGGCCGCCGCCAGGCAGAGCCCGATCGGACCCGAGCCGGTGACCAGCACCTTCTTGCCTTCGACGCCCCCCGCCTGGACCATCGCGTGCAGCGCCACCGCCAGCGGCTCGGCCAGCGACGCCTCCTTCAGTCCGAGACTGTCGGGCAGCACCCGGATCATGAAGTCCTTGACGACCCGGTATTCGCTCATTCCGCCCTGGGTGTGCGGGGTGGTGGACGCCGAACCGAAGTAGCTGCCGTTCGGCCACAGGTAGGGACGGTCCTCGATGCCGGGCTCTGAGGTGCCGTAGGTGGCCGGCGCGATGGTCACCCGCGTCCCTGCGGCCCATCGTCCGGACGGGTCGAGATCGACCACGCCGGACATCTCGTGGCCGGGCACCAACGGCTCGGTGACCACGAAGGCGCCGTTGCGGCCCTCGAAGTAATAGTGCAGGTCGGACCCGCAGATGCCGCCGTACATCATCCGCACCCGCACCTCACCGTCGCCGGGCTCCGGGATCGGGGCGTCCGCGATGGTGACGTTCTCGGCGGAGTTGATCGTGAGTGTCTTCATCGACATTCCTTTCGTTTGGTGAGGGCTCAGGCTCGGCGGGCGTCCAGCGCGGCCTTGGCCGCCTCCCGGACGCCGTGGGTGGCGATGATCTGGACGAAATCGGCGACCCGCTCGGTGAACTCGTCGCGCTGAGCGAGTGCCTCGGGGAAGAACCCGCCGCGGACGATCGCCTCGACATGGGCACGGGTCGAACCGGCACCGGCGACAGCCGCCGCCAGTCGATCCTTGGCCGGCTCGATCATCTCGGCCGCGATCGGACCGGGGTCGAAGCCCTCCGGCGGGCAGACGCAAGCGATCCATCCAGCCACCATCAGCGCCAGCTGCTGCGGCACCTCGCCGAGGTCGAGCATCCGCAGCGCCGGGTCCGGGACCCGCTGCAGCAGCTTCAACGAGCCGTCCGAACCGACCCGCGCGGTCGCATCGCCCAGTGCGTGATTGCCCCACCGGTCGAACAGCTGGGCGATGTAGGCCTGCGGATCGAACCCGGACGGCAGCGCGATGCTCGGCAGGTACTCGGTGTTCAGCAGCTCGGTGACGCATTCCCGGACGAAGTCCTGGCCGAAGCTGGACGGGATCGTCGGCTGGCCGTCCAGGCCGCCCAGGTAGGAGATCAGCGAATGCGAACCGTTCAGCAGCCGCAGCTTGACCAGCTCGTAGGCCTCGACCTCGTCGGAGAAGATCGCGCCCGCCTCCTCCCAGGCCGGACGCCCGGCGGCGAAGCGGTCCTCGATCACCCACATGCTGAACCGTTCAGCCGGCACCGGTACGGCGTCGGCCAGCCCCAGCAGCTGCGCGACCTTGGCCCGGGTGGCGTCGGTCATGCCGGGCACGATCCGGTCGACCATCGCGTTGGGGAAGGTGACCTGGGCGGTGAACCAGTCGTCGAAGCCGGACGGCGTCGCGGTGGCCTGCAGGTACTGGCTGACCATCTTGTGCGCGGTGTGGCCGGCCGACACCAGGTTGTCGCAGGACAGGATGGTGAGCGGGCCGGCGTCGTCGGAATAGCGCCGGATCAACGCGGCACCCAGTTGACCGATGCTGGTCCGCGGGTTGGCCGGGTCGGCCAGGTCGGCGCTGATCTGGGCGCCGTCAACATCGAGGTCGCCGGTGACCGGGTGCCGGCAGTAGCCGTTCTCGGAGATGGTCATGGTGACGATCTTGATCGCCGGGTCGGCGATCTGGGCAATCAGTTGATCGGTCTGCTCGGCGGCCACCAGCGTCTTGCGGTGCACGTCCATCACGTTGACCCGCTCACCGGCGCTGGACAGCTCGAGGATCGAGTACAGATGATCCTGCGCGTCGAGCGCGGCCACCACCCGCCGGGACCGGTTCGCCACCGCGACGATCCCCCAGTCACCACCCTTGGCGGCCATCGCCTTGGCGGTGTAGACGGCCGCGTGGGCACGGTGGAAGTTGCCGATGCCGAGGTGCAGCATGCCCGGGTTCGGGGGCGCGCTCGCCCCCAGGACCGATCCGGTGAAGGTGGCACGGGACAATTGCTGGGTCATCGTTGATCACCAATCTGTGAGAGTGCCGTCGCGGCGCCGTGCCACGGGCAGGTAGGCAGGTTCGTAGTCCTCAGCATGGTGCAGGTCTTCGTTCAGCGCGACACCCAGCCCCGGTTCGTCGCCGGGGAGTAGGTGTCCGTCGGCCACGTGCCAGGCATGCGGGAAGGCTTCATGCACCAGATCCGAGTAACCCATGTACTCCTGGATCGCGAAATTGTGGACGGCCATGCCGAGGTGAATGCTGGCGGCCAGCGAGACGGGCGAGACGTCGGAGGGCCCGTGCGGGGCGGCCTGGACGCCGTGCACCTCGGCCAGCGCGAAGATCTTGCGCAGGTGGCTGATCCCGCCGGCATGGACTACCGCGGCCCGGATGTAGTCGATCAGCCGGTTCTCGATCAGCTGCTGGCAGTCCCAGATCGTGTTGAACACCTCGCCGATGGCCAGCGGTGTGGCGGTGTGCTGGCGGACCAGCCGCAGTGCTTCGGGATCCTCGGCCGGGGTGACGTCCTCGAGCCAGTACATGCCGAGCGGCTCCAGCGCCTTGCCGAGCCTGGCTGCCTGGATCGGGGTGAGCCGGTGGTGCGCGTCGTGCAGCAGCCCGACCCCGTCGCCGACGTGCGCACGGACACCGGCGATCACCCCGGGCATCGAACGCAGGTACGCCTCGGCGTCCCAGATCTCCTCCGCGGGTGCGGCGGTGCGTCCCGCCGGCTCGTAGACCGGGTCGTCCTTGGTGACGCCGTAGACCACGTCGAGACCGGGTACGCCGGCCTGGACCCGAATGTTCTCGAAGCCCGCTTCGCGGTGGGCGTCCACCTGCTCCAGCAGTGCGGGCAGGTCCCAGCCGAAGGCGTGCCGGTAGGTGACCAGACGGTCCCGGACGCGTCCACCGAGCAACGCGTACAGCGGCAGCCCAGTGCGTTTGCCGAGGATGTCCCACAACGCAACGTCGATAGCCCCGATGGCGGCCATCCCGATCGGTCCGCGCCGCCAGTAGACGCCCCGGTACAGGTACTGCCAGGTGTCCTCGATGCGCCCCGGGTCGCGTCCGATCAGGAGCGGAGCGACATGGTCGCGCAGGTAGCAGGCCACCGAGAGTTCGCGGCCGTTCACGGTGGCGTCACCCAGCCCGACAATGCCGTCGCGGGTGGTCAGCCGCAGCGTGACGTAGTTGCGTGAGGGCCTGGAAACCAGCACCTCCACGCGTTCAATGACGTCGGCCATCGGTCTACCGATCCGCTCGGGCGCCGCCACCGGCCGCCAGTTTGAGCACCTCGGCCTTGGTGGCCATGGTGGTATCGCCAGGGGTGGTCATCGCCAGCGCGCCGTGCGCGGCGCCGTACTCGACCGCCATGGTCAGATCGTGGCCGCTGATCAGTCCGTAGCACAGCCCGGACGCGAACGAATCGCCACCGCCCACCCGGTCAAGGATCTCCAGGTGCTTGCGGTCGGCAGCCTGCACCAGCCCGGACGCCGCTGACCAGGCCAGTGCGCTCCAGTCGTTGTCGGACGCCGAATGCACAGCCCGCAGCGTGGTGGCGATGACCTGGAAGTTCGGATAGGCCGTCGCGACCTGCTCGATCATCCGGGCGAACCCGTCGATCGGCAGCTCGGTGAGGTTCTCATCCACCCCATCGATCTCGAAACCGAGCGACGCGGTGAAGTCCTCCTCGTTGCCGATCATCACATCGACATACTGGGCCAGTTCACGGTTGACCTCCTGGGCGCGGGCCTGACCACCGATGCTCCGCCACAGGCTGGGCCGGTAGTTCAGGTCGTAGGAAACGATCGTGCCGTGCTTCTTGGCCACCCGCATCGCCGCCAGCGCGGTCTCGGCCGCGGTCTCGCTGAGCGCGGCGTAGATGCCGCCGGTGTGCAACCAGCGCACCCCCAGCTCGCCGAAAATGTGCTCGAAGTTGACCTGCCGGGCGTGCAGCTGTGCGATCGCGGTGTGGCCGCGGTCGCTGACCCCCTTGGCCCCCCGGACGCCGAACCCGCGTTCAGTGAAGTTCAGCCCGTTGCGCACTGCGCGGCCCACGCCGTCGGATTCGGCCCAGTGGATCAGGGCGGTGTCTACGCCGCCGCTCATGATCAGCGACTCGACCAGGTGGCCGACCTCGTCGTCGACCAGGGCGGTGATCACGCCGGCCCGTTGCCCGAAGACCCGGCTCAGGCCGCGCACCACGTTGTACTCGCCGCCACCCTCCCAGGTGGTGAAGCCTCGCGCCGTCCGGATCCGAGACTCGCCCGGGTCGAGCCGAAGCATCACCTCGCCCAGGGCAAGCGCGTCGTAGCGGCACTCACCTGCGGACCGCAACGCCAGCTGGCCGGTCACTCGGTACGCTCCTTCGAGATCGGTTCGGCGCGGCCGACGGACGCCGCCGCAGCCACAGCTTCGGCACTCAGACGTGCGATCGTGGCGAAGTCGCCGACGTCCAGAACATCGGCAGGCACCATCCACGACCCGCCGACTGCAGGCACATTGGGCAGCGCCAAGTAGTCGCCGAGGTTCAACGCCGACACGCCCCCTGTCGGCACGAACCGCACTCCGGAGAACACCGAGGCGAACGCACTCAACGTCTCAGCGCCGCCGTAATTCGAGGCGGGGAAGAACTTCAAGGTGGTCAGGTCCGCAGCCAGTGCGGCAATTACCTCACTCGGCGTGACTGTTCCGGGCACGAGCGGGACCCCCCGCTCGGCCGCCCGGGCCGCAGTGGCAGCGCTGAACCCCGGGCTGACCAGGAACCGTGCGCCGGCGTCCACGGCGAGGTTGACCTGCCGGGAAGTGAGCACGGTGCCGGCACCGACCAACAGGCCGGGGTTCTTTGCCATCGCCGCGATCGCGTCCGGGGCGGCCGGCGTCCGCAGGGTGACCTCGGCGACCGGCAGGTCGCCCGCGATCAGAGCCTCGGCCAGGCCTACCGCCCGATCGGAGTCACGCACCACGACCACGGGAACGATGCGACGGGCGAAAACGTCGTCGAGAAGCTCAGACACACCGGCTCCGTTTCATTCATTGAAACTCACGGTTTAACGTATGAAACATCTTCCAGCGGATGTCGCCTTTTGGCAAGTGTCATTTCGATCATCGATGGGAACGTTGCGATGAGCGAAACGGCGGTGCATGATCGGGTCATGAGGGACGTTCCGCGGGTCGAGGCTATCGACCGTGCGCTGGTTCTGCTCGCCGCGCTTGCCGAGGCGGGTCCTGACGGCATCGCACTCGCCGAACTGTCGGCCGCCACCGGGGTGAACAAGTCCACCGCGTACCGGGCACTGTTGACGATGCGCGCACACGGGTTCGCCGCACAGTCCGAAGCGACGGGCGAGTACCACCTCGGGCCGACGGCGATGACCCTGGGCGAACGCTTCCTGACTCCGCACAGTCTTGCCCAGTCGCTGCATCCGGCACTCGTGGCGCTTTCCCGCGCGGCTGACGAACTGGTCCATCTCGGCGTTCTGGTCGGCGATCAAGTGCTTTATCTGGACAAGGTCGAGCCGGAGCGCGCGATCCGGGTCTTTTCCGAGATCGGACGTCGCACGTCTGCCGTCCGCTCGGCGATGGGACGGGCGCTGTTGGCCGCCCGCGCTCTGCCGGACGATCAGTTGAGCGTCTACCTGCACCAGAGCGGATTAAGCGCGACCCGGCTTTCCGCCACCCTCAATGCGGCTCGCAGCCGCGGCTTCTCCACCGAGATCGAGGAGAACGAGCCCGGCGTGGCCTGCCTCGGGGTCGCACTCATGAGGGGCACGAACGCGGTGGCCGCACTTTCGATCACGATGCCGTCCGAACGGCTCACCGAGCCTCGCCAGCGCGACCTCGCCGCCCTGATCCGCTCGCTATTGCCACCACTGCTACCCGACGGTCTCGCACTCTGGCAGCCGACCACCCTGGCTGAGCCTGTCAGCACCGCTGGTTAGCTTGTCGAAACCACTCACCAGGGGCCTCGACAAGCTCGGCCGACGGAGAGTCGGAACGGGTTGGAAGGGCGGTCCGGGTCAGCGCCCGGATCGCAGCTTGACGATCAAGGCGTCGCGGTGAACGACCTCGCGGTCGAACTCGGGTCCGCGCTCGGCGACCAGGGTGTGGGTGCTCTTGCCGAGGATGCTGGGCAGGTCGGCGGCGTCGTAGTTGACGATGCCGCGGGCCACCACGGAACCGGCTGGGTCGACCAGCCGAACCGGCTCTCCGGCCAGGAACTCGCCGCGCACGGCAGTGATGCCGGCCGGCAGCAGGGACGCCTTGCGCTCCAGAACGGCTCGGACGGCGCCCGCGTCCAGCACCAAGTCGCCCTTGGCCTGCGAGGCGTAGGCCAGCCACATCAGGCGCCGGGAACGCTTCTTGCCGGTGGGCCGGAAGACCGTGCCGACGTCATGGCCGGCCAGGGCCGCGGCATGGTCGTCGAAGTGGGCCAGCACCACCGGGATACCGCCGGCGGTGGCGATCCGGGCCGCCTGAACCTTGGTGGTCATCCCGCCGGTGCCGACCGCGGAGCCGATCCGCGAGGTGTCCACGTCCAGGTCGTTGACGTCGGTGACCTCGGCGATTCGTTCGGCCCCGGGCTCGGCGGGATGCCGGGTGTAGAGGGCGTCGACATCGGACAACAGCACCAGCGCGTCGGCCCGCACCAGGTGCGCCACCAGCGCGGCCAGCCGGTCGTTGTCGCCGAACCTGATCTCGTGGGTGGCGACCGTATCGTTCTCGTTGACCACCGGCACGGCCCCCAACTGCAGCAGCCGGGTGAAGGTGCGCAGCGCATTCCGGTAGTGAGCCTGGCGGGTCAGGTCGTCGACGGTGAGCAACACCTGGCCGACCACCAGCGAATGCGTCGCGAACAACGCGTCGTAGCGTTCGATCAACAGCCCCTGGCCGACCGAGGCCGCGGCCTGCTGGCTGGCCAGGTCACGCGGGCGGTGCTTCATGCCGAGCGCCGGCATGCCTGCCGCCACCGCGCCCGAGGAGACCAGCACCACCTCGCGGCCGTTTTGTCGCAACGCGGCCAGCGTGCTGACCAGCCGTTGCATGCGGTCGGTGTCCAGCCCACGACGTCCGGTCAGCGACGACGAGCCGATCTTGACCACGATGCGCTGGGCGTGGGTGATCTGCTGCCGAACGCTCACCGGGGCTCCTCGCCCTGCATCGATTCGCCCTGCGTTGCTTCACTCTGGGTCGATTCGGCCCCTGTTGATTCACTTTGGGTCGATTCGGCCCGCACCGACGCCAGCGCGGCCGAGCCGTCCAGACTGGGATCGGCGTCCGCCGCAGGTTCGGCCGCCCCGCTCAGCTCGTCGTCCTCGGGGCCGGCATAGCCGTCCTGCGCCACCCGGGTCGACTGCTCGGCCTGTCTCGCGGCGTGGTATTCGGCGTCCAGCCGACGCCGCCGCTTGACCGACTCGCGTTCCTGGAACAACCGCTGATCCTCGCCGCGGCGCGACAGCAGTTCGGCGCCGATCTCGACCTGAGGCGCGAAGTCGAACACCACCGGATGGGCCCCCGAACCGATCGCGACAGCGTCGCCCGCACGGGCGCCCTGAGCCAGCAGTTCGTCCTCGATGCCGAGCCGGGCGAACCGGTCG
Organism: Micropruina sp.; assembly: GCA_047602545.1. Taxonomy (GTDB): domain Bacteria; phylum Actinomycetota; class Actinomycetes; order Propionibacteriales; family Propionibacteriaceae; genus Micropruina. The sequence goes on from JASGHC010000001.1 coordinate 85,016, forward strand.
GCCAGGTAGCCGACGGCCTCGCCGTTGGCGAAGTCGGTCTGCCGCACCCACCGTTCCGGCTTCTCGCCGCGGACCCGCCAGACGAAACCGCCCTCCCCGTCGCCCTGCCGGCGGATGGTGAACTCGGGTCCGCCTGCGACCGGGGCCGGACGGATCACGATCCGTTTCGGCTCCGGCTTCGGGGCGTCGGCCCGGCGACGGGCCACCAGGTGGGCCATCGCGAAGGTCAGCGAACGCAGTCCCTCACCGGTCTTGGTGGAGACCGCGAAGACCGGCAGCCCACGGGCCTCCAGGTCCGCCCGCACCATCTCGGCCAGCTCGGCGGCGTCACCGACGTCCACCTTGTTGAGCGCCACCATCCGCGGCCGGTCCTCGAGCCCGCCGTGCGCGGCGAGTTCGCCCTCGATCACATCCAGGTCGGTGAGCGGGTCGCGTCCGGGCTCGTAGGTGGCGCAGTCGATGACGTGGACGATGGCCTGGCAGCGCTCGATGTGCCGCAGGAAGTCGTGCCCGAGCCCCCGGCCCTCGGACGCCCCCTCGATCAGCCCCGGGACGTCGGCGACGGTGAACGTGACCTCGCCGGCGACCACCACGCCGAGGTTCGGCACCAGGGTGGTGAACGGGTAGTCGGCGATCTTCGGACGCGCCCGGCTGATCGCCGCGATCAGCGACGACTTGCCGGCGCTGGGAAAGCCGACCAGTCCGATGTCGGCGAGCACCTTGAGTTCGAGGGTGATCCGGCGGGCTTCGCCCTCCTCGCCGAGCAGCGCGAAGCCGGGCGCCTTGCGGCTGGCGGACGCCAGCGCGGCGTTGCCGAGCCCACCGCGTCCGCCGGCGGCGACCACGACTTCGGCGTCGGCACCGACCAGGTCGGCCAGAACTTCGCCACTGTCCGCGTCGCTGACCACCGTGCCGTCCGGCACGACCAGCACGATGTCGTCGGCGTTGGCACCGCTGGCGTGGTCACCCTTGCCGGGCTGACCATTGCCGGCCCGGCGCTGCGACTGGCGGTGATATTCGACCAGCGTGGTGAGTCCGGCATCGACCCGCAGGACGACCGAGCCGCCGTTGCCTCCGTTGCCGCCGTCCGGCCCGCCCAGCGGCTTGAACTTCTCCCGGCGGATCGACGCACAGCCATGACCGCCGTTGCCTCCGGCGACCGTCAAGGTCACGGAGTTGACGAACGAGGGAATGGCCATGGCGAAACTTCCAGACGTATCAGGTGCGGGGCTCGGAATCGTCTCTCATCGTCCCACAGCGGAGCAACGCGGCTCGCATCGGCCCATCGCCGAGTCAGGGCAGCACGAAGGGGTGGTCCGTCCGGACCACCCCTTCGTAAAAGCCTTGTCGTTACTCGGCGAGCGCCACGTTGACGACCTTGCGGCCGCGCCGGGTGCCGAACTCGACCACACCGGCCCGCAGTGCGAACAGGGTGTCGTCGCCGCCCCGGCCCACGCCCTCACCGGGGTGGAAGTGGGTGCCGCGCTGGCGAACCAGGATCTCGCCGGCGTTGACGGCCTGGCCGCCGAAGCGCTTCACGCCGAGCCGCTGTGCATTGGAGTCGCGCCCGTTACGGGAGCTCGATGCGCCCTTCTTATGTGCCATCTCGCGCTACCTCAGCCTTCGATTCCGGTGATCTTGACCTGGGTGTACTTCTGCCGGTGGCCCTGGCGCTTCTTGTACCCGGTCTTGTTCTTGTACTTCAGGATGCGGATCTTCTCGCCCTTGGTCTCACCCAGCACCTCGGCACTGACGCTGACCTTGGCCAACTTCTTGGCCTCGGTGGTGATGGACTCGCCGTCGACGAGCATCAGCGGGGTCAGCGCAACGCTGGCTCCCACCGCCGCATCGACCCGGTCGATCTCCAGGACGTCGCCGACTGCAACCTTGTGCTGGCGGCCGCCACTGCGCACGATCGCGTACACGCCTGACCCACTCTCTTCGATCTCAATGAATGCATTGCCCATTCGGACGGGCGGGCCGGACGAACCGACGCTGCCAACGAGCCCACGGGGCACCGAGGATCAAGGATAGGCGTCCGCTCCGAACCGGGTCAAACCGAGCGCCGGCGCGGCGCGGATCAAGTCTCGGACGCCGCCGACAAGCCGCTGCATCGACAGGTCCGGCACCGAGAGGTCTACGGCGCGCTCAGTCGGCGTCCACCTCGACGATGCTGGCGCCGTCGGCTGCCCGCTGCACCGCCGCGCACCCGTCCTTGGCGCCGGCCACGCTGGCATAGGCCTGCCCGCTCGCGACCACTTCACCGTTGCCGGCCTTCAACCGGAACCGGAACTTGCCGGCCGCATCCCGGTAGACCTCAAATTTCCCTGCCATCGGAACTCCTATCGCAAGCACATCGGGCGGCCATCGTCCGTTGTCATCGTAGGACCGGGCACCGCCCGCGGCTAGTGCCCCGGCCACGAACGGTCGCCCTCGCGAGCGGCGTCCGGCCGGATGCCTGGCAAGGCCGCCGAGGGAGCCATCCCGGGTTGGACGGCGACTCAGGCGGAGGGTGCCTTGCCGGCTGGACCTCACCAGCGTGGCGGCGGCGAGCCCTGATCGCGGTCGTCGCGCGGGCGGGGCTCGCTGAGGTCGCGGAGCCGGTCGGCCAGCCAGTCCCGGGCCTGGCCGAACCCACGTCCGAGGTCGGCGAAGACTCCGCCCAGGCTCTCGTCGAGCCGGCTGAACTCTTCGCTGTAGTGCCGCGCGGCGGCCGAGGCCTCGGTCGAGATGCTGGCAGCCGCGTCGTCCTCGCGGCGCGGATAGTCCCCGTCGAGGATCGCCTGGTAGCTGCCCGACTTCTCCCACCGATCCAACTCTCCGGCCCGGACGACGGCGAACGGATGAGTCTGGGTCTCCACGATCAGCGCCCGCAGGAGCAGGTCACGGACGTCGTCGTTGGAGTGATACTCGGCGGCCTGGGCCAGAAACGCCTCCGGGTTGAGCTCGTCGATCCGGCCGCCGGACGCCATCTTCATGTGGACGCGCAGCGCCACCGCGGGCTGCTGGGCGGCCAGCAGTCCCGCCCGATCCGCGGACAGCTCCGATTTGCGCTGCCACTCCAGCAGCGCCGCCATGACCGCCCGGACGCCGAGCGCACCCAACGGAATCGTCACCACCGTGCTGGACAACGCCAGCAGCACGGCCAACACGGTTCGGTACACCGCATGCCCGCTGTGCACGTGCCCGAGTTCGTGGCCCAGCACGAACCGCAACTCGTCGTCATCCATCACGTTGACCAGACCCGAGTTGAGCACGATCACCGGCTTGTCCAGGCCGATGGTCATCGCGTTGATGGTCGGGTCGGCCCTGATGAACAGCTCAGGCAGCACACCGGCGTCCAGCACGTCGCCGGCCTCGCAGTACAACCGGTACACCCGGGCGAACTGCACCTCGTCGGCGCGCACCGCTGAGCCGAGCAGCAGCATCCGCACCGCCCGTTCGTTGAGGAAGCCGGAGAGTTGCTTCAGGATCACGTCGAACCCACGCAGTTTGCGCAGCGCGACGAGCGCGCCGCGGTCGGCGGGGTGCTCCCAGGCCCGGGAACTGATGGAGGGCAGCCGCACACGGGACGTCTCGCTCATGTCGTCCAGTCTGCCCTGCCGCCGACTACGCCCGAAGCGGTAGGTTCTGACTACGCCTGACGGGTGACCCGATTTCGCACCCCGACAGCGAGCAGCGATTTCTCGCGCTGCGCGGTATCAACGGGACACCCGGTGTCTCATGACGCATGTGGGAACAGGGACGCTGATGGCTGCATCGGATGTGACAGGCCGCCCGGACGCGACGGAGGAAGCCTCCGTCTGGGTCCGGGCCGCCGCGTGCTTCGGACGCTGGCAGGACGGCGATTCCGCCGCCCTGGACGAGCTCGTCCGGCTGATGACGCCCGTGCTGTGGCACACGGTACGGGCCTACGGGTTGAGCCAGGCCGCGGCAGAGGACGCCGTGCAGAACACCTGGCTGGCACTGGTCCGCAACGGGCACCAGGTGACGCAGGCGGCGGCGATCGGCGGCTGGCTACTCACCACCGCCCGCCGGACGGCGTGGCGCACCAAAACCGCGGACGGTAAGGCCACCGCGGTCGAGGACACCTACCTGGCATCCGGGCTGCCACCGACGGCGGCCGCCGAGACCAGCGCCTTGGAGGAACTGTCCGGCTCGGCGCTGTGGGAACACGTCCGGGCGTTGGACGAACGCTGCCAGCGGCTGCTGCGCATCGTGGCCTTCGACGACCGTCCCGACTATGCGGGTCTCGCCCAGAACCTGGGGATGCCCATCGGCAGTATCGGCCCGACCCGGCGCCGCTGCCTCGACAAACTGCGCAGCTCGCTGGAGAAAGGTGGCCAACTGTGAACGCCGAGGAACGTGACCCCCTGTTGGTCGCCATCAGTCGCATGTACGCCGAACTCGACCCGCCGCCCGCCGGATTGACCGAACGGGTGCTCGCCGCGCTGGCGGTCGACGATCTCGACCTCGAATACGAACTGCTGACGATGGTGCATCGCTCGCAGCAGCTGGCCGGGGTCCGCAGCGGCGACGACCAGAAACTGGTGATGGAGTTCACCGCCGCAGGCATCACGGTGATGCTGCGGATCAGCCCGGTTGACGCCGGCCACCGCCGGATCGACGGCTGGGTCACGCGCACCACGGACGCCGACGGGCCCGAACTCACCGCGTCGCTGTGGCAGGAGCAAGGCACCCACACCGCACCGGTCGGGGCGCACGGACGCTTCGAGTTCGCCGCCGTGCCGCGCGGCCTCACCCGCCTCGACCTCAACGCCTCCGGCGCCGACAACGCCTTTCGCACCACGCTGTTCGAAATCTGACCCCGACGGAAGGACCCCTCCGTGAGCGACTACACCCCGTCCGACGAACACACCGACGAGCCGCGCGCCCCCAAACGTCCCAAGCGCGACTGGATGGACCGGGACCCGGTCGTGCCACCCCGGTCCCTGATCGAGCCGCTGTCCGGGCGCGTCCTCGACCCCGGGACGGCGATGCAGGTCGAAGGGGTTTCGCCGCGGCCCACTGTGTACGTCGGAACGTCGCTGCTGGTCGCGCTGGACCGGTTGGACGACGTGCTGCCGATCCTCACCAAGGTGGGCGAACTCAAGGGCTGGACCGTCCGGGTGGACGAAACCTACGACTCACCCAGGGTCAGCGTGCCCGACCCGAAGGACCCGACGACGCGGATCACGCTCGGCATGACCCGACTGCGGCTCGGCGTGTCCCCCGGTGTCGCCGCGTCCTCACCGGACGCCTGGGTGCTGCTGCAGCTGGCCCGTGCCGAGGCCGGCGTGGCGGCGATGATCGGCGTCGGCCTGGACCACCTGATGATGACCTCGCCGGTCTGGGATCCGCACCCGGTCTGGGATCCGCATCCGGTGTGGGATCCGCATCCGGTGTGGGATCCGCACCCGGTGTGGGACCCGCACGGCGCACCCACCAGCTACGCCCGGCAGGGTAGCGGCGGCCGGCAGCCGGTCGCCTACGTCGGGCACCGACCGCACCGCCGTGAGAAATGTTCGGTTCGACCGCACGTGGCGATCATGGACACCGGCATCGGCCGGCACCCGTGGCTGGATGACGTGGTCACCGAAGACACGCCCGCGCTCATCCCGCTCGATACGGCCACGGACCCGGAGACCGGCGGCGACCTCGCGGGTCCCTTGGACGGCGAACTGGACACCAATTCGGGTCACGGCACTTTCATCGCAGGCCTGATCCATCAGGCCTGCCCGGACGCCGACATCTACTCCTGGCGGATCGTTGATTCCGAGGGCCCGGTGCCGGAGAACCGGGTGCTGACGGCGCTGATCGGGCTGGTCGGCCTGGTGCAGAAGTACTACGACCGGCAGGACGGCGGCCTGCGCATCGACGTCCTCAGCCTGTCGCTCGGCTTCTTCCACGAGACGGACGACGACACCCTGACCGAGCATCTGCTCGGTGGGCTACTTGGTTCACTAGGGGTGATGGGGGTCACCGTGGTGTGCGCGGCGGGTAATGAATCCACCGCGCGGCCCCAGTTCCCGGCGGCGCTCGGCCCGTGGCGTCCGGCCGAAGGCACTCCCGAGAACCTGGATGCCTTCCGGCTCCCGATCGTCTCCGTCGGCGCTCTGAACCCGAACGCCACCGAGGCCCTGTTCAGCAACACCGGGCGATGGGTGCGGGCCTGGGCGTCCGGGGCGTCCGTGGTCAGCACGATTCCGGCGTTCCAGGGCGGCTACCTGCCGCAGGCCCGGATCGAATACGACGGTCACATCCGCGAGAGCATCGACCCCGACGACTTCACCGGGCAGTTCGCAGTATGGAGCGGGACCTCCTTCTCGGCGCCCCTGGTCGCCGGACGGATCGCTCAGCACCTTGTCGCCACCATGCCCGCTGACGAGGAGAAACACCGCGATACGGTCATGCAACGCGCGTGGGCCGCGGTATCGGAGGTGTCAGACATCGTGGCACCATGAGGGGATGTTGACGGCCCTCGAGCTACACGAACGCGCTCGGGCCGCCAACACCGCATGGCGCTTCAAGCAGGCCCGCCAGCTGTTGCTGAGGGCGTTGCAGCGCACCGATGACCTGACCACCCGCGCGATCATCGAAGGCACCCTCGGCTTCGTCGAGGCCGAGCTGGGCGATCCACAGGCGGGTCTCGCGCTGGTCGATCAGGCCCTGCGCCACAGTGCTGACCTGGCGCCGGTCGAGGTGGGCAAGATGCTCGCGCAACGGGCTCTCATCCACACCCGGCTGGGCGAAATGCGACAGGCGTTGACCGATTTCACCCAGGCGATCCCGATGCTCGCCGAGAGCATCGAGGAGACCGGGCGGGCCCGGATGAACCGCGGCAACGTCCATCTCCAGCAGGGCTCAATCGGCGCCGCGCTCACCGACTTCGAGGCCGCCGCGGCGGCCCTGCACGAGGCCGGCCTGGAGACGTTGGCGGTGAAGACGCGGCACAACCTCGCCTACTCGGTGATGATGAGCGGCCAGTTGGCTCGGGGTCTGCAACTGATGGACGCCGAATCGCGCGCCCTGCGATCGATGTCGCTCCAGCTCGGAGCGATCTCGGATCAGGATCGCGGCGAAGCCCTGCTGGCCGCCGGAATGCACGACGAGGGCCGCCGCAACTTGCGGCGGGCCGCGGTGCTGTTCGGGCGTACCGGCTGGCGACGCGCCCAGGCGGAGGCCGAGTTGGCCCTGGCGCGCACCTGGGTGGTGGACGATCCCGCAGCCGCCGCCCGGTTGGCGCGGCGCGCCGGCCGGCACTTCGTCCAGACCGGTGCACCCGCCCGAACCCTGCAATGCGAGGCGGTCGAGACCGCCAGCATCATCGAGCGGAGCCGTGGTTCTTCTGAACGGGCGACCCGGCTCGCCGAGCGGCTGAGCCGCCAGGGGCTGCGCCGCGACGCCACCTGGATGCGGGTCTACGCCGCCCAGGCAGCGTTGGCCGAGGGACGGCGTCCGATCCGGCTGAGCGTGCCCCGCGACGCGGGGCTCAGCACACGGCTGCTGGCGTACGAGGTGCGAGCCCGTGGCCGGCGGCGTCCCGGCGATGCGCTGCGGGTGCTTCGCGCCGGATTGGACGAACTGCATCAGTGGCAGTCCACCTTCGGCAGCCTGGACCTGCAGACCGCGACCGTCAGTCACGGCGAGCGACTGGCCGAGCGCGGGCTGGAGTTGGCGGTGAGCACAGGTCGTCCGCAGCTGGTGTACGAGTGGGTGGAATGGCTCGACGCAGTCTCTACCCGGATCGTCCCGCTGCGTCCGCCCGCCGATCCCGAGGCCTCCGCCGACCTGACTGAACTGCGGGTGCTGGCGCAGCGCCGTCCCGAGCCGGGCACCCGGGACGCCGATCGCCAAGCGGAACTGCTCGACCAGGTGCGTCGCCGGTCCTGGACCGATCGGGGCTCGGCGACGGTCCAGCCGATCGTGCCGTTCGACCGATTGCAGGCCGAACTAGCCTCGATCGGCGCGACCCTGCTCGCACCGCTGGCCGCGGACGGCTGGGCGTGGATGCTGCTGGTGAGCGCGGACAGCGCTGAGGTGCTGAGGTTGGCACCCACCACAACCATCCTGGAATCCCTCTCCGGCCTTCCGGCCGATCTCGACATGGCCGCCGCCGACCTCCCGCCGACGATCGCGCGGAGCGTGCTCGCCGGGCTGCGGGAACGCGTCGCCGGGCTGGACCGGACGCTGTTCGACCCCGTCCGGGACAAGCTGTCGAACCCGTCGGATCGTGATCAACCCGACCGGGATGTTCTCCGGGATCGCCTGGACGCTGATGCCGACGCTGGCCAGGCATGCCGTGACCATTCCCCGCAGCGCATCGGAATGGGTGACGAAACGCGCCTCGCCCCACGAGTTCGCCACGGCCGGCCTGGTCGCTGGACCCCGATTGGATCGCGCCCAGGACGAGGTCTCGGTGGCGGCCACCCACTGGCCGGGCGCGGTCGTCCTGACGGGTGCCGACGCTACTGCCGCCCAGGTCAGCGAACTGGCCGGCCGGGTCAACCTGCTGCATCTGGCAGCGCACGGCCATCACGTGGCCGACAACCCGTTGTTCTCCAACCTTGAGCTCGTCGAACGGACCATGGTTCGGCTACGACCTGGACCAACTGCCGCAGGTGCCCGAAACCGTGATCCTGTCGGCCTGCGAGGTGGGTGCCACCACGATCCGGCGCGGCGACGAGCTGCTGGGACTGACCACGGCCTGGTTGCACGCGGGCGCCCGCTGTGTGATCGCGTCCCCGGCCAGCGTGTCGGACGAGGTCGCGGCCGCGATCCTGCCCGACATGCACGCCGAACTGGCCCGGGGCCTGCCGCCGGCCGATGCGCTGGCGTCCGCGACCACCCGGCACCCGGAGTTGCTGTCAACGTTCCAGTGCTACGGCGCCGGCTGGTGAATGCCATCGCCGGTTGAGCCCGTCGAAACCCTTCTTGGACAACGCCAGGTCGTCCGAGGTCTCGACACGCTCGACCAACGAGAATCAGCGTTCCCGCTAACCCAGGATGAAGTCCGCGACGGCGTCCACCAGCGTCCGCTTAAGCTGCTCGACACCCGTCCGGTCGGCCCTGGTCCGGGGTGCGAACGAGTGCGCGCCGGATACCGCGACGATCTCCGGTTGGGCACCGGCGGCTGTCCGGGCGGCGGCGCGGACGTCGTCCGGTGAACCGAACGGGTCACGTTCGCCCTGGACGACCAGCACCGGGCCGGTGACCCCGGCGAGTTCGGCGATCCGGGTGTTCTCCGGCTTGCCGGGCGGGTGCAGCGGGAACGCCAAACACACCACCCCCACCTGGCGTTCGTCGTAGCAGCGGCAGGCGACCCGCGCACCGGCGCTGCGTCCGCCGGCCCACAGCGGCAGGTCGGGGTACTCCCCCAGCGCCCAGTCCAGCGCCGGACGCCAGCCCTCGTCCAGGATCGGCGGACGTGCCGCGACCCGTTTGCCGGCCACCCGCCACGGCTGTTCGTGCAGCACCACCACGATGCCGCGCGCCGGCAGTTCCGCTGCCAGCGTGACCAGATCAAAGGCGTGCGTGCCACCGCCGGCGCCGTGCCCGAGCAGCAGCAGGGCGCGCGGGTCCTCCGCGTCGAACACCGTCAGCCGGGACTCTCCGATGGGCGTGTCGAGGGTCTGCACCGTCATGGCAGCATTCTCGCCTCCGGACTCCCCACACTCACCTGTCACTATGGGTGCATGGACGTGACCTGGATCGGGGCCGCGCTCGGCGTGGTGGTGTTGCTGGTATGGGCGTGGCAGGCGCAGCGCCGGAAATTCGCCGACGAGATGTTCGCCGGGGTCACCCCCGGCCTGGATCCCCTGCCCGGACAGGCCGAGACCCGGGTGCCGGTCTCGGGCGGCAGCGAGTACAGCGGTGAGGTCGCGGTCGCGTTCAGCCCGCCCAGGGGTGTGAGCCCGGGCTTGGCGGGCACCGTCGTGGACGGCGTTCCTGAGAGCCGCGATGTGATGGCGACGATCGTCGATCTGGCCGCCCGCGGTCATCTCAGCATCACCGTCGTGGAGAGCCCGCGCTCCCGCAACGGCAAGGACTGGGCGTTGCGCGCCGCCGACACTCCGCCCAACGACGCGCTCGACGACATCGAACGCGAGTTCCTGCACGAGGTGTTCCGGGCCTCGCCCGACGTCCGACTCTCCGAACTGCCGTCGCAGGGCAACCACGCGTTCACCGAGTACCAGTACATGCTGGCCAACCAGTCCTACGCCCGGGGCTACTTCCGGCACGTCACCGGCATGCAGCCGGTCCGCGTGGTGTGGATTGTGGCCGCCCTGTTGCTGCTGGCCGGATTCGCCTTCGGTAGCGGGGGCATGATCGCTGCCGCAGCCGTCGCGGGAGTGGGGGGCGCTGTGATCGGCACCCGGAGCGGGCAGCGTCCGGTGCGCACGGCGGAAGGCACCGCGCTGCGCATCCAGACCCTCAGCTTCAAGCGTTACCTGGCGACCGCCGAGGTGGAGCAGTTCTCCTACGAGGAGGCGGCCGGAGTCTTCTCCAAGTACCTGCCCTGGGCGATCGCCCTGGGTGTGGCCGACCACTGGGTGAAGGTCTTCGGCGACCTGGCCGCCCAGGCTCGCGCCGACGGTTACGACGACGGCTTCGACCTGGTCTGGCTAGGCGTGATGGGTTGGGGCATGCAGGACGCGATGTTCACCCTGGCGATGTTCTCGGCGATGGACGGCTTCGACGGCATGGGCGACGTCGGCTCGCTCGGCGACGCATTCGGTGACGCCGGCGGCATGTTCGACGCCGGCACCATCGACACCCTGGGTGCGGACGCCGGGAGCACGTTCGGCGATCCCGGCGGCTTTGCCGGCGACTTCTCGTCGGTCTCCGACGGCGGTGACATCGGCGGCGGAGGAGGCGACTGGGGTGGCTTCGGCGGTGGCGATTGGGGCGGTTTCGGCGACTTCGGCGGCGGCGACTGAGTCACCGACGTGTCGGGGCCCAGAATGCTGCCATGAGAGTCACCACCTGGTCACTACAGATGGCGTCACCCGCGCCACACCCGCCCCGTCCGCTGCCGCGCGAGGTGCGGTTCGAACGGGCCGCTGCCATCACCCCCGAATACGCCCGCTTCCTTTACGCCCTGGTGGGGGGCAACTGGTTCTGGCTCGACCGGCTCCGCTGGTCCCGGGAGCAGTGGGTCGAAGAGCTCGCCGTCCCGGGCCGCGAGTTCTGGGTGCTGTACGGCGAGGGTGTTCCGCTGGGCTACCTCCACCTCCACCCGGCAGTTAAGGCGGACGGAACCCACGTCGAGATCCGCTACTTCGGGCTCGCCGAAGAGGGCCTCGGACGCCACCTCGGCGGCCCGCTCCTGGAGCACGGCATCGCGGCGGCCTGGTCGATCTCGGAGCGCTCGGGCCTACCGCCGGTGGTTCGGGTGTGGGTACACACCTGCAGCCTGGACGGCCCTGCCGCGCTGACCAACTATCAGGCCCGCGGGCTGGAGATCTTCGCGACCGAGGAAACTGACGAGGATCTGCCCAGGACTTCCCCGGGCGCCTGGGTGGCGAGCGGCGGCCAACCGTCCGACCGGACCCGAGCCTGCTGACGCCTCGTCCTCCCAGACTGACCGCATGGATCTGCTGGCTTTTGTGCTCGGTGTCGTACTGGCGGCATTGGCCCTCTGGGTGTGGGGCCTGACCCGGCGATCGCAGGCGGACGAGATTTTCGACGGCATCACTCCCGGGCTTACCCCGGCAGCCGGGACCACGGCCGCGCGGGTGACGGTGTCCACCGGCGAGTACCGCGGTGAGATCGCGGTCGCCTTCAATCCGCCGAGGGTGCGCGCCGGTCTGGCCGGCGCGGTCGTGCATTGTCGTCCGGAGACCCGCGACATCGTGACCGGCTTCGTCGTCCACAGCACGGCCATCATCGCCATCGGTCTCCTCACCGCACTGTGGCCCGTCGTTCAGCAGGTCTTCCTGCCCAAAGCAACCCTGCGCACCGCTGAGGGGACCGCCGTGCGGATTCGGATGCTTGGCTTCAAGACGTACCTCGAGACCGCCTAGAAGGAGCAGTTCGCCTACGAGGAGGCCACCGGCATCTTCTCCAAATACCTGCCCTACGCGATCGTGCTGGGTGTTGCCGACCATTGGACGAGAGTGTTCAGCGATCTGGCGGCGGGCGCCGGCGGACCAGGCCTGGAACTCGGCTGGCTGGGCATCAGCGGTTGGGGCATCGACAACCCGGCCATTGACCTGGCGATGCTCACCAGCATGGACGGCCTCGACGACGTCGTCGGTGATCTCAGCGGCCTCTTCGACGTCGAGGTGTACGACATCGTGAACCTCGGCGCGGGCGGCGACTTCGGTGGTGGCGACTTCGGTGGCGGTGGAGGCGGCGGCGGGGACTGACGCCGCAAATCGGCGGGTTGGGCGGCGCAGAACTGGAAGCGGCGGCGAGCAAGACCGCACTCAAGCTGCGGTTCTGGGGTATTGGAAGTTGACCCGAAACGGTAGGCGGACTGGTTCGTAGGGCAGGTCGGGTGGCCGGCTTCGGTGTACGTGGCCGGTGGGTGTTCGGATGCTGCTGGTGCCGTCCGCATGGGCGGTGTGTCGCCAGCCGGGGTGTTCTTTGACTTGGTTGCACCGCTCGCACAGCCCTTGACCGTTGCTGAGGCTGGTCGCTCCTCCGGTGTGGACGGGGGTGAGGTGGTCGATGTGCCGGATGGGTGCTCCGCACCACGGGGTGCGGCACACCTCGTCGCGGGCTTTGATGAACGCTTTCATGGTCTTGGGGAAGTGGCGCCGGGCCGATTCCATGGCGACCAGGTGACCGCTGTCGGGTCGGACGTAGAGTCGCCGGACCCAGGCTCGGTTGTTACCGATCGCGTCGGCGGCGAGTCCGCGGGCGATGGTGGCGGGGATGGGGCCGTGGTCGTTGAGCCGGGCCGGGGTGTCGCTGTCACCCAGGAGGGTTTCGTCGGTGATCACCAACTGGATCTCAACATCAATGTCAGTCGCTTCTTCTTCCCCGGTGACCCGGGCGACCAGGGTGTCGGCCATCACCTGGTTCTTGGACCGCTCATCACCGGCAGCACGAGCAGTATCAGCCGCCGCGGTGAGCGCGGCGTAAGCGGCAACACCTTGCGCGACAGGCAGCAGGGCCGAGACTCGCGTCATACAGTCCGGTGCGGGCCGGATGGTCACGTTCCGGTCGGCTTCGGCTTGCCCGATCCGGGCGATCACGCTGTGCGGGTCGAGCCGGTAGGCGATCTTCCGAGCTTCCGCAGCCAACTGCCGCACGGATAGTTCAGCGAGTTTCGGTGCGAGTTCGGCATCAACCATGCCCCGGTGGTTCTTGGACAGGCAGGCGGTTTCACGGGCCAGCACAGTGGTGTGCCACTCGGACACTTCCCCAGCGGTGAACACCGCCATCGTGTGCGGCATCTCGGAGGTCAGCACAGCGGCGAGACCGACCAGGGTGGACGCTTTGTGGGGTGATTCGTGTCGGGCCAACCCGACTTCACCCGCGACCGAGGCCGCTACCCGTTTGATATTGCGGCTCTCGGCGCGGGCTTCGGCTTCCCGCACCTGCCGCAGCTCGACAGTGAGTCGGGCTTGCGCCGCAGCCGCGGCGTTCTTGAGCCGTTCCAACTGCCGCAGCTGATCGATGAGTTCGACCGGATCGCCACAGGTCAGGCCAGCCATCTCGTCCACCACGGTGGCGAGATTGGCTGCGTCGAGCCTGCTGAGCTGATCCATTCCCCCATTGTAATAGATCGCCTGTACTAATACAAGAGTCGAGCGGGGATTTCTCTCAACCAGGCCCGAGGCTGGTCTTGTGGCCTGTCGACCTTCAGCATGGCAGGTACCGCTGACACTTTTGCATGCACCCGGGCCGCCGACCAGGAAGCCACTGGTCGACGCACCCCAGCGCTGGTTGCACTCATCGAAACACCATGTCAACGCAAAGCCAGGGTCTCGACTAGCTCGACCAGCGGGTGGGGTCAGGTCGCGACAAGGTGTGACCAGCGAGTGGAATCGGGTCTCGACCAGCAGATGGAGTCGGATCTCGACATGCCTGGCTGGCGGAGGACAGCTGCACCTCGAATTCGTTGACTGGGGTCAACCCGATCTGTGAGGAGAACGCCACTCTCTTGGCCGACGCCCAGGACGGAGAATCACATGATCGAGAACTGCTCCGTAGTAGCCGCGGCCATCAAGAAGGCTGGCGCTCGCTCGGCCGCTGCCGGCTCGACCACGGGATCGTCAGCGCCGGTTCATTCACTCGGGCTCATTTCTCCTGACGCCTACGCACGCGAAGTGAGTAGGGCGCGCCATCAACGATCGCCTCGACGATGATGAACTCATCCGGGAGTCGCTCCGATTCCGTTCGCTCAACAATGTCCAACTGGCTGCCGCGACCGCGGCCCAGGCGCCTGCCTCCTGGGATTGGCGCAATGTGGGTGGCCGGAACTATGTCACCGCCGTGTGGGGCCAGGGTGACTGTGGGTCTGCGTCAGCTTTGCGGTCACCGCCCTCGTGGAGTCTATGGTGCTCGTGGAACACGGAACCGAGGCCGACCTCTCCGAGGCCGACCTGTTCTTCTGCGGCGGCGGCTCGTGTAAGGACGGCTGGAGCCCCGGAGACGCAATCAGTCGAATACGAAGTGCGATAGGAATACCCAGCGAAAGCGTATTCCGCTACCCTAATCCAGCGATGCAGAGCCCCTGTCACATCGGTGGCGGTCGCACTTTGCTCACAGTTCGAGCCCGCCACGACGTCGCCTTCTTCAATGCTAAATCGCGCAAGAACTATCTCTCAAGCGTCGGCCCGATGGTCGCCTGCATGGATGTCTACGAGGACTCCAACTGCTATGCCGACGGCGTCTACGAGCACGTCGTCGGAGAGCGGGTCGGTGGGCATTGCGTACTGATGGTCGGCTACGACGATATTCAGCAGTGTTGGATAGGCAAGAACAGTTGGGGGCCGTCTTGGGGCAAGCAAGGGTTCTTCCGGATTCGCTACGGGTAGTGCGGAATTGACGCCGACATCCCGATCCTCGGCTGGAACGCGGGGAACCCGTTCCGGGGCGTGAGCAGGATCTCCGTTCCGGATCGGTTTCTCCCGACCCATTTCCTCGGCCGCTTCGAGGCGAGCGGCCGTTCCAGCCTGCTGAACTACAATCGCGTGACCGACGACTGGACGCTCTCGTCGTTCAGCCCGCACCGCATCCGGGATGCCGGAAACACCGCTGGCTTCGGCAAAGACATCGATGACGGACGGCCATTCTGGGTGGGCGATTTCACCGGCGACGGCCGTTCCGACATCCTGTTCTACCACCCGGGCGACGACAACTGGTGGCTGGGCAGCCACAACGGCAACTCACTGCAATGGTCCAAGGCCGGAAACACGGCCGGCTCCGGGCACGACATCCACAACGGACGGCCGTTCTGGGTCGGCGACTTCACCCAGGCAGGCAAAGACTCCATCCTCTTCTACTACCCCGGCGACCAGAACTGGTGGTTGGGCACTCACAACGGCAACTCACTCCAATGGACCCTCGCCGGAAACACCGCGCGCACCTGGAAGATCAACTAACTATCCACAGTGCTTTCGGATCCTATTTCGCGCATTCGCGTTGGTCGTTCATGAAGTCCCGACTGACGTACACCGCCGAGTGTCCGTCTTTGGCGGGGGGACGCAACAGTGACATGCTGGCTACCCGGGCTGCCGGACGCGACAAGGAGCAGAATGGACTTCTACAACCTGTACACCCACGGGTTCGCCCGGGTGGCGGCGGCCACCCTGCCGATCGCCATGGTGCAGCCGGAGGTCAACGCGTCCGCGATCCTGGAGCAAGCCCGTGCGCTGGACGCCGAGGGTGTCGCACTGGCCGTCTTCCCCGAGTTGTGCCTGACCGGGTATTCGATCGAGGACCTGCTGCTCCAGGACGTCGTGCTGGACGCCGCGGAGGCCGCGGTGGCGTCCGTGGTGGAGGGGTCCACAGACCTCGGCACAGTGCTGGTGGTCGGCGCTCCCCTGCGCAGCCTGCACCGCATCTACAACTGCGCGATCGTCATCCATCGCGGCAGCATCCTGGGCGTGGTGCCGAAGTCGTACCTGCCCACCTACCGGGAGTTCTACGAGCGCCGGCAGATCGCCCCCGGAGACGACGTCACCGGGGAGATCCGGGTGGCCGGGCTCGACGTTCCGTTCGGTCCGGATCTGCTGTTCGCCGCGGACGACGTTCCGCATTTCGTGTTACACGTCGAGATCTGCGAGGACATGTGGGTGCCGATCCCGCCGAGCGCTGAGGCGGCGCTGGCCGGCGCCACCGTGTTGGCCAATCTGTCCGGGTCGCCGATCACCGTCGCCAAGTCTGTGGAGCGGCATCAGTTGTGCGCCGCGAACTCGTCGCGCTGCCTGGCCGCCTACGTCTATGCCGCCGCCGGCGAGGGCGAGTCGTCCACCGATCTGTCCTGGGACGGGCAGACGATGATCTACGAGAACGGCACCCTGCTGGCCGAATCGGAGCGCTTCCCGAAGGGTCCGCGGGCCTCGATCGCCGACGTCCATCTCGGCCGGCTGCATCAGGAGCGACTGCGGATGGGCACCTTCGACGACAATCGGCGCGCCCACGCCGAGCGGCTGGACGGCTTCCGCTGGATCTCGTTCACGCTCGGTGCGCCGTCCGGGGATCTGGGGCTGAGAAGGGACGTCGCCCGCTTCCCGTTCGTGCCGTCCGAGGCGGCCCGGCTCGCCCAGGACTGCTACGAGGCCTACAACATCCAGGTCAGCGGACTGGAACAGCGGCTGCGGTCGATCGGTCAGCCGAAGCTGGTGATCGGCGTCTCGGGCGGCCTGGATTCCACTCATGCCCTGATCGTGGCCGCCAAAGCGATGGACCGGCTGGGCCGTCCGCGCACCGACATTCTGGCCTTCACCATGCCGGGCTTCGCGACGTCCGACCACACCAGGAACAACGCCACCCGGCTCGCCGAATCGCTGGGCGTCAGCTTCGCCACCCTCGACATCACCGGCACGGCCAGGACGATGCTGGCCGAGATGGGTCACCCGTTCGCCGACGGCGAGCCGGCCTACGACATCACCTTCGAGAACGTGCAGGCCGGGCTGCGCACCGACTACCTGTTCCGGCTGGCGAACCAGCGCGGCGGCATCGTGCTCGGCACCGGTGATCTTTCCGAGCTGGCGCTGGGCTGGTGCACCTACGGCGTCGGCGACCAGATGAGTCACTACAACGTCAACGGCGGTGTGCCGAAGACGCTGATGCAGCACCTGATCCGCTGGGTGAGCGCGTCCGGCCAGTTCAGCGACGAGGTCGGCGAGGTGCTGCACGCCATCCTGGACACCGAGATCACCCCCGAACTGGTGCCCACCTCACCCGGCGAGAAGCCGCAGTTGACCGAGGCGTCCATCGGCCCGTACAACCTGCAGGACTTCACCCTCTACCACGTGCTGCGGCACGGCACCGCACCGTCGACCATCGCCTTCCTGGCCCTGCACGCCTGGTCGGACGCCGCCCACGGCGACTGGCCGGAGGGCTTCCCCGACGATAAACGGGTCGGCTACGACCTGCCAACGATCAAGAAGTGGCTGGAGGTCTTCCTGCGCCGCTACTTCGGCTTCGCCCAGTTCAAGCGGTCGGCACTGCCGAACGGGCCGAAGGTGGTGCGCGGCGGTTCGCTGTCCCCGCGCGGCGACTGGCGGATGCCGTCCGATGTGTCGGCGACGCTGTGGTTGGACGAGCTGAAGCGCAACGTGCCGTGATCGACCCAGCTGCGGGCGCGACAATCTCAGGGGTGCAGCGGACGTCCAGCACGATCGCGGGGCTGGCCGGCCAGCAGGATGATGCCGTCGATCAGCGGCCACAACGCGCCCACGCCGAGAGTGAACCAGGTGACCAGGATCTGCGCGATCGCCATCCCCGGGTTGCCCAGGTAGAACCGGCCGACTCCGAAGCTGCCCAGGAAGATCTGCAGCAGACCGGCGACGACCTTGCTCTTGTCCGAGTACGGCAGACCCGTCAGCGGGTCGACGCCGAACGGCGCCAGCGCCTGAGGTCCGTACGGATTCGCCTGCGGAACCATCGGCATGCCGTATGCGGGCACCACCTGCTGGTGCGGATAGCCGGGGTACTGCTGGATGGGGCCCTGTGGGTGATACTGCGGGTACTGGTCGCCGCCACCGGCATACTGCCGTGGCTCGGGCTGCGTGGGTGGGTAGGGGTTCTGGCTCATTGCGTGCTCCTGGATGCTTCCGCGCCAGGATACGGTGTGGCAGCCGTCCATCGACATGATCGCGTCACGCTGAACACAACGCCGCCGTCCGGCTAGCCGCACCCCCGCGACCGCTGGAATCCTGGGCCTGTGTCGCTCGCAACGATGTCACCGCCCGATCAGGAGCGCGCGTCCCGGCTGCGCCGAATGAAGCTGATCGCGCTCGGGATGCTGCTGCTCGCCGCGGTCGTCTACCTGGCCACCCTGCGGGTCGCCGACCAGGGTGTCTGGGGTTTCGTGAACGCCGGCGCCGAGGCGGCCATGGTCGGTGCGCTGGCCGACTGGTTCGCGGTCACCGCGCTGTTCCGCCACCCGCTCGGGCTGCCGATCCCGCACACCGCGATCATCCCCCGCCGCAAGAACGACATCGCCCACAACCTGCAATCGTTCTTCACCGAGAACTTCCTCACCGAGGCGATCGTCCGCGAGCGGGTGGCGGCCACCCACGTCGGCAGCCGACTCGGGGAATGGCTGCAGGTCGAAACCAACGCCGTCCGGGTGGTGGCGGAGGGTTCTCGGCTGGCCCGGCTCGGGCTCACCCGGGTCTCCGACGACGACGTGACCCACCTGGTGGGTGAGGTGATCGTGCCGCGGCTGCGCGCCGAACCGCTGGCCGGCACCGCCGGTGACCTGCTGGACGCCATCGTCACCGACGGCGCTCACCACGGCCTGGTCGACCTGGTCGTCGGTGAGGTGCACGACTGGTTGCGGCGGCATCCCGGCACCTTCGATGGGATCGTCGGCGAGCGCGCCCCGCGCTGGGCGCCGGGTTTCGTCAACCGCCGTGTCGTCCGCTGGACCCACGACCAAGCCCTCGAGTGGCTGTGGGCGATCCGGCGCGACCGGAACCACCCCACCCGGGCCGCCCTCGACGACCTGCTCCGCCAGGTGGCACACGACCTGCAGCACAACCCGGTGGTCGCCGAACGCGCCGAGCAACTGAAGGACCGGGTGCTGAGCCATCCGCAGACCGCCGAAACGATCGTGAGCCTGTGGAGTACCGTCCGAGCCTCACTGGACGGCGCACTCGCCGCTGAGTCGTCCGAGTTCAAGCAGCGCGCCGTCCGGGCCGTGCAACGCTTCGGCGACTCACTGCTCGACGAAGACGCCCTCCGCACCCGGTTGGAGGGACGGCTGGAGGACGCCTCCGCGTTCATCGTCCGCAGCTACGGCGCCGAACTCTCCACGGTGATCAGCCACACCATCGAACGCTGGGACGGCCAACAGGCCGCCCGCCGCATCGAACTGCACGTCGGACGCGACCTCCAGTTCATCCGGATCAACGGCACCGTCGTCGGCTGCCTGGCCGGCCTCGGCATTCATGCGATCAGCCTGCTCGTCCGCTGAACCATCCCGTCGGTCAACCTGGTCGAGAGCCCCGCGGGGTGACCCAAGGAACCGTCCCCCCGGTCGCCGGGGACGGTTCCCATGGTCACCGGGGACGGGTGGCGACCAACTCGAACTCGTCCTCGACGGACGCCGCGGAGTAGTCGGTGTCCTTGGTCTCACGGCTGAGGAGTAGCGCGATCAGGGTGAGCACTCCGGCGCCGGCCAGGTAGACACCGACCAGCCAGGTGCTGCCACCGACCTGCGCCCACAGCGCGACGGCGATGATCGGCGCCACCGCGGCACCCAGGATGCTCGACACGTTGTAGGCGATCGCTGAGCCGGTGTAACGCACGTTGGTCGGGAACAACTCGGGCAGCAGCGCCCCCATCGGACCGAAGGTGGCTCCCATCAACGTGAAGCCGATGATCAGGCCCGCCTGGGCCATCGCGCCGGTGAACAACGGATCGGCCTGGCTGGAGAACCACAGCGGGAAGGCCAGGCCGAAGACGATGATCACCGCCGTGACTCCGAGCAGCAGCTTGCGGCGTCCGATCGAATCTGCCAGCGGTCCGGAGAGCAGCGTGAACAGGCCGAAGAAGATCACGCCGATGATCTGCATCAGCACGAACTGGGTGTAGCCGATGCCCAGGCCGGCGGGCGACGCGGTGGCCTTCGCGGTGCCGTAGGTGAGGGTGAAGCTGCTCATCAGGTAGAACAACACATAGGTGGCCAGCATGATGAACGTGCCCAGCACGACCTCGCGCCAATGGAACCGGAAGGTTGTGCTCAGCGGCAGCTTGCGGATCGCGCCGCGCTTCTCGGCGTCGGTGAACGCCGCCGATTCGACCAGCTTCAGCCGTACCCAGAGGCCGACGATCACCATCACGGCGGAGAACAGGAACGGGACCCGCCAGCCCCAGCTCAGGAACACCTCGGATTGCAGCGCGCCGGCCGCGGGTGGCAGTGCGGCGCTGATCGACAGGAAGATCCCGTTCGCGATGATGAAGCCGAGCGGCGCCCCCACCTGCGGGAACGTGCCGTACCAGGCGCGCTTGCCCGCGGGCGCGTTCTCGGTCGCCACCAGCGCGGCACCCGACCATTCACCACCGAGCGCAAAGCCCTGCGCCAGGCGCAGCACCAGCAGCAGGATCGGCGCCAGCAGCCCGACGCTGTGGAAGGTCGGCAGCAGGCCGATCAGGAAGGTGGCGATGCCCATCGTCAGCAGGCTCACCACCAGCGTGGTCTTGCGGCCGCGCCTGTCGCCGAGATGGCCGAAGAAGATCGCACCGATCGGACGGGCGATCATCGCCGCACCGAACACGCCGAAGGAGGCGATCAGTGCGGTGGTCGGGTTGCCGGTCGGGAAAAACAGCTGCGGGAAGACCAGCACGGCGGCCGTGGCGTAGACGTAGAAGTCGTAGAACTCGATCGTGGTGCCGATCATGCTCGCGGTGATCACCCGGGCCGGGGTGTTGAGCGGTGCCGGAGCGGTGGAGGTAGCGGTCATGGGGTGTCTCCTTCCAACGGAGAACCTTACGACCGGATCGGACGCCGGCGTCCGTCATCCGCGGGTGTCGCGCAAGCCGATCCGGTCGGCGGATGGCGCCCCGCCAGGTATGCCGGTCGGCGCTTCGCTCGGGTCGACTCGAGACCTCGCCACGGTCGGTCAACGAGATACCGGCGCCCGCCGGGCGACGCGTGCGGTGGGAGGAAAGGAACCTTTCCCCCCGTGTCCTCGCCTCCCCTGCTCAGCGCTCGCCGAACTATTTAGCGCTCGCTGAACTCGGCGAGCGCTAAATAGTTCGGGGAGCGCGGGGACGGGCGACAGCGACGGGGACGGGCCGCTCAGTGGCGCCGGCGCCGTCCGTGCTCGCGCTCGCCGCCGTCGGCGGGAGCCTGGGAGTCGACCGGGGTGTCGTGGCGGTGGTAGCCGCGGCCGTGACAGGTCTCGCAGGTCACGGTGAACGCCTCGGCCAGACCGGTGCCGATCTTCTTGCGGGTCATCTGCACCAGGCCCAGCGAGGTGACCTCGGCCACCTGATGCCGGGTCCGGTCGCGCCCGAGGCACTCGACAAGCCGGCGCAGCAGCAGCTCGCGGTTGGCGGGCAGCACCATGTCGATGAAGTCGACGACGATGATGCCGCCGATGTCACGCAGCCGCAGCTGGCGGACGATCTCCTCGGCCGCCTCCAGGTTGTTGGAGGTCACGGTGGCCTCGAGGTTGCCGGAGGTGCCGGTGAACTTGCCGGTGTTGACGTCGATGACGGTCATCGCCTCGGTGCGGTCGATGATCAGCGAGCCGCCCGAGGGCAGGAACACCTTCCGCTCCAGCGCCTTGGCGATCTGCTCGTCGATCCGGTTCGCCGTGAAAAGGTCGCCGGACTCGTCCCTGTTCCAGTGCTCCAGCCGCTCCTCCAGGTGCGGCGCGACGTGGGTGACGTAGGCGTTGACGGTGTCCCAGGCGTCCTCACCCTTGCCGTTGCCGTCCACCACGAGGCGCCCGAAGTCCTCGGTGAACAGGTCGCGGACGATCCGGACGGTGAGATCGGGTTCCGCGTACAGCTGCTCGGGCGATTTGCCGGCCTTCACCCGCTTCTCGATGACCTCCCACTGGGCCTTCAACCGGTTGACGTCGCGGACCAGCTCGTCCTCGGACGCCCCCTCGGCGGCGGTGCGGACGATCACCGAGGCGGTGTCGCCGACCAGCTCGTCCAGGATGCCCTTGAGCCGCGTCCGTTCGCCCTCGGGGAGCTTGCGGGAGATGCCGGACAGCTGTCCGCCCGGCGAGTACACCACGTAGCGGCCGGGGATCGACACGTGCGCGGTGAGCCGGGCACCCTTCGCGCCGATCGGGTCCTTGGTGACCTGGACCAGCACGCTCTGACCCGACTTGAGGACCTTCTCCATCTTGCGGTCGCCACCGGTGACGCCGAACTTCTCCCAGTCCATCTCGCCGGCGTACAGCACGGCGTTGCGACCGCGTCCGATGTCGATGAAGGCGGCCTCCATCGACGGCAGCACGTTCTGCACCTTGCCCAGGTACACGTTGCCGATCATCGAGTTCGCCGACGCCCGGTCGACGTAATGCTCGACCAGGACGCCGTCCTCGAGGACCGCGATCTGGGTGTAGTCGTCGGCCTGCCGGATCAGCATCTTCCGGTCCACCGCCTCGCGGCGGGCCAGGAACTCGGCCTCGGACAGGATCGGCGAGCGGCGACGTCCGGCGGCACGGCCCTCCCGGCGCCGCTGCCGCTTGGCCTCCATCCGGGTCGATCCGTCGATGCCGGTGACCTCGTCGCTGGCCTTGGACCGGCGCGGCTGGCGCACCCGGACGACCACATCGGACGGGTCGTCGTCGGCCCCCGTGGTGTCCTCACCGCGGCGCCTGCGGCGGCGCCGGCGGCGGCCCGAGCCACCGCCCTCACCTGTGCTCTCCGATTCGCCGTCGGTGTCGGACGCGGCGGCCTCGCCTTCGGTCTCGGCGTCGTCGGTGTCGTCCTCACCGGCCTCCGCGTCGGTGGTTTCCACCGTGCCACCACGGCGCCGGCGGCGTCCGCCACGGCGTCGGCGACGCCGGCGCGGGCCTTCCCCCGATTCGTCGCCGTCGTCGTCGGCAGCCTCGCTCTGGTCGTCGGCATCGTCGGCGGCCTGGGCCTGCTCGACGGCCTCGACCGGCGTCGCGTCACCGGACGTCGCGTCACCGGACTCCTCAACCGTAGCGCCGTCCTCAGCGGCGGCCGGCGGCGCTTCGGCTTCGTCGTCGCGTTGGCCTCCGATGGCGGCCGCCAGTTCATCCAATGCCGCCGCCGCCTCGGTCTCGGTCTTCTTCGTGCGCTTGCGTCCGCGCGCCCTGCTCAACTCGGCGAGGCTCTGGCCGACCGGATCGGCCTCGGCCTGCTCGGAACTGGTCACGGACGGCTCGGACGCGGCTGCCGGCTCGGGCTCGCGCTTGCGCCGGCGTCCGCGCTGGTCGGAGGTACGCGGGGCCAGTTCGTCCAGGGTGGGCAACTCGTCCAGGCTGAGCGGCTCGGGCTGCGGCTCAGACGCCTCTTGCCCGACCACCTCGGTGATCGAGGCACGCTTGCGGCGCCGCCGCGGGGCCGGCGCCTCGGCGGCACCGCTCGCATCCTTCAGGGCCGGCTCGGCAGCGGGCGGCACCTGCTCGGCCAGCACCGGAGCGTTGTCGACCACCTCCTCGTGGGAGGGCTCGTCCTCGACCTCGGCGGCGACGGGCTCAGCCTCGGGGACGGGCCCAGCCTCAGGCACCGCCTCAGCGACGACCTCGGCGTCGGGGGCGACCTCAGCGTGGGGGACGGCCTCCTCCGCAACCTCGGCGCCGACAAGCTCATCCGCGGCGGTGGGTGCGGCCTCCTCGGCAGCCTCGACCTCGGAGTCCGCATCGGTCGCGGGGTCACCGTCCACGGCCTCGTCAACGGCGTCCTCCGGCCGAGTCTCGTCGTCCGACGGCTCGGCCGATGACTCGATCGGCAGGGACTCGGCGGCGGGCGGCGTCGGCCGGCTGGCGGGCGGGCGGCGGCCGGCTGGCGGACCTGCGCCGCCGCGGCGGCGGTGCTGCGACGGCGTCGTCGGAGGTTGCCGGGAGTGTGGGTGAATCGTTGTCGAGCATGTGCTCCCCTTCATCGGCTGGGGGCGCCGATTTGATGTGGCCACCGAAGTGGCGAAGCCTGTGGACTGAGACCCGCCCTACCAACCCCCGCGGTCGTCGCCGTCGCGGTCGGGTCGGCCGGTCATCGAGCTGTCACCTCGACATGTACCGGATCGAATGAGCCTGCCGCGCAGGCTCGTCCTGACGGTGATTATGCCACATGGCCGGAGGTCGATGGCGGCGGAGCACCCAGGACGCCGAGTGTGGTGGCGAACGCCAGGAACAGCTCGCTGCGCCGGAAGCGGGCGATCCGCTTCAACTCGGCGACATCGATCGGCCGGACGGCGGCAGAGATCACCAGAGCACCGAGCGCCGCTGTCGGAAACCAGGCCAGCACCGGGGGTGAGCACAGCCGGCGCGGAAGCTAACCCTGATGTCGTTCGGAGAACAAGGCGAGCGCGACGGCGGCGGCGGCTTCGCGCGCCGCAGACACCGCACCCAGCGAGACGATGTCGCCACCGAACTGCGAGGAGACGATCTCCGGGGGTGGCAGTTCCGAGTCGGCGACCAGGTGCGTCCGGGCGATTTCGAGCACGTCGCCCAGTGCGCCCGCCATCGCGCCGCAGACCACGATCACGCCCGGATCGTAGAAGCGGGCTACCACCCGGCAGATCTGGCCCATCGTCAACCCGAGTTCTTCCAACAGCGGACGCGAGACCGGATCGTCCAGGCTGGCCGCGGAAAGCACCGCCTCCGCGGTCAGGCCGCCTCCCTCCAGGTGTGCCCAGGCATGGTCGGCGGGGATCTCCCCGGCCTCGAAGGCGTGCCGCAGCCACCACTCCGCGCGCGGACCGATGCCGTGGGTACTGCCGACGCCCGGGACGTACCTCAGACCTTCGAGCTCACCGACGCCGCCGTGCGCACCACGCACCAGCCGACCGTCCAGGAAGACGCCCGAGCCGAGCCGGCGGCCCACCAGGATCGCCACGAAGTCGTCGTGGCCGCGCGCCTCACCGAGTGCACCCTCGGCCACCGCCGCCAGTGCGGCATCGTTCTCGACCCTGACGGCCGGGAACTCGGCATCGAGCGCACTCTGCAGGCCGCTGTTCATGTGCTGCCAGAAGCCTTGCGCGTGGACGGGTGAGCCGGCATCGGCATCGACCGGCGCCGGTATCCCGACGCCTACGCCGATCACATCGGCGCGAGTCCGCTCCACCGCAGCCAGCACGTCGTCGATCGCTCGAATCGCCGCCTGGGGCCGCTCATCCGGATCGAGATCCGGGAACTTCACCAGCGCGGCATCGGTGAAGCCGCGCACCTCGATCGATCGGCGTGCCAGGATCACTCCCGCGAGATCCGCGACGGTCGCCGTGAACTGTCGCTCGCCGGCATCGATGCCGACCACGACTCCCGCCTCGGCGCGCAACGCGAAGCGGCGCGCCGGACGGCCGAGCCGGTAGCCCTCCTCGGGTCCGGCGCTGGGCAGCTCGCTGATCAGGCCGACCTCGATCAGCGTGTCGAGGGCGGCCAATGCGGTGGATCGGGTCAATCCGAGGGCGGCGATCACATGGTCGGCCTGGAAGGCTCCGGCGTCCCAGGCGAACTCCAGAACCGCGGCCGTACTTGCTCGATGACGCAGCTGGCCGGCGGTGAGACTCATCCGTCCATTCCCCCTTGACCATCGGCGCGAGTGTGCGGCATCCTACCCCCAGTTATTTTCCTGCGATAGCTCTATTTAGTCAGCGCAGGAACCGGCGCAGTCATCGACGACCCGAAGGGACAACGACGTGCCTCAAGTTTCCCAGGCGTTTGCCACCAGGACGCCACCCCCCCCCCTTAGGACCTGGTCCCCGTCGCGGCGCACGTTCCTCGCCGCCGCCGGGACGGTCGGGGCCGTTGCCGCGGCGCCCTGGCTGACCGGATGCTCCGCCAGTTCACAACAGACCATCACCTTCTATCAGTCCAAGCCGGAGGCGATCTCCTACTTCAGCCAGCTGGCCGCCGAGTTCACCGCCTCGCAGAGCAAGTACCGCATCCTGCACGATATTTCGACGAACCTGTCGGCCAGCTTCGTGCGCAACAATCCGCCGGACCTCGGCTTGTTGAACTACAACCTGGAAATGGCCCGGTTCATGGAGCGCGGCGCGCTCTCCGACCTTTCCGACCTGCCCGAGGCGGCGACCATCCGTCCGGATATCGTCACGCTGACCAAGGCCTACCCGCAGTACGAGAACCGGACCAGCGTGCTGCCCTACTCGGCGATGGCGGCCTCGGTGATCTACAACAAGCGCATCTTCGCCGACAACGGCGTCGAGGTGCCAACCACCTGGGACCAGCTGCTCAACGTCTGCGAGACCCTCAAGGGCAAGGGCGTCACCCCGTTCTACGCGACGTTCATGGATTCCTGGACGATCATGCAGGGCTGGTTCGACTACCCGGCCGGCGGCATGGTTGACATCGCCGAGTTCTACCGCAAGATGAACGAGATCGGCGTTGACGTCGGCCCCAACTCCGAGGTCTCCTTCCAGAAGACGATGCTCGAGCCGGTCAAGAAGATGGTCGAGCTCACCAAGTACATCAACTCGGACGCGGCGAGCCGCGGCTACGGCGACGGCAACACCGCGTTCGCCAATGGTGCCGCGGCGATGATCTTCCAGGGTCCGTGGGCGTTCGGTGAGTTCGAGAAGGTGGGCAAGGATCTCGATCTGGGCACCTTCCCCTTCCCGGCGACCAACAGCGCCGACGACCTCAAGGTGCGGGTCAACATCGACCTGTCGCTATGGGTCCCCGAAGTCGCCGACGGCAAGGCAGGCGCGCGCGAGTTCCTGCAGTACCTGATGCAGCCGAAGATCCAGGACCCGTACAACGCGAAGTTCCTCGGCTTCGGCACCACCAAGAGCGCCCCGCCGGTCACCGACCAGCGCATCATCGGCATGCAGCCCTACTACGACTCGGGCAAGTTCTACATGGGCCCCTCGCAGTTCATTCCGGGAACGATTCCGGCGCCCAACTACTTCCAGTCCATCGTCCTCGGTGAAGCTCCCGAGCCGATCCTCGCTCAGCTCGACCGCGACTGGGCCCGACTCGCCTTCCGGGCCTGACAAAGGAGTCCTTGCATGTCGTCCTCAGTCCAACAGCCGACGAAGAAGGCTGACGCGGCCCCGGTCGTGCATCGCCGGCGGGCGGTCGAACCGATCTACTGGTTCTTCCTCTTCCCCGCCATCGCGGTTTTCACCCTGCTGATCACCTACCCCGCCATCGAGGGCATGACCATGAGTTTCACCAACTCGATGGGCTTCGGTGACTTCAGCTGGATCGGTTTCCGCAACTACATCGCGTTGTTCCGCGACGAGAACATCCTTTCCTCGTACGGCTTCACGTTCCTATTCGCGTTCGTGACGGTGATCCTGGTCAATACCATCGCCTTCTTCCTGGCGCTGGGGCTCACCTCGAAGATCAAGTTCACCAACCCGCTGCGCGCGATCTTCGTGATCCCGATGGTCATCTCGGCGATCATCTACTCCTACGTCTTCAAGTTCCTGTTCAACAACTCGCTGACCGCATTCGGCGAAATGATCGGTTCACAGACACTGTCCACCAGCCTGCTCGCCAATGAGAACTGGGCGTGGTTCGCGGTCGTGATCGTCACGGTCTGGGGTTCGGTCCCCAGCGCCATGCTGATCTACATCGCCGGTTTCATGACCGTCCCCGGTGAGGTCTACGAAGCCAGCTCGATCGACGGCACGTCGCCGTGGCAGAACCTGGTCCACATCACGCTGCCGCTGGTGGCCGGCTACGTCGGGATCAACATGATCATCGGCTTCAAGAACTACCTGGCCGTGTACGACCAGATCAAGGGCCTCACCGACGGCGGTCCGGGTACCGCGACGCGCTCGGTCGCCTTCACCATCTTCAAGGGCTTCGAGGGCGGCGACTACGCCTACCAGATGGCCAACGCCGCCGTCTTCTTCATCATCACCATCATCATCGCGCTGGTGCAGCTGCGTTTGACCCGAGGAGGGACCTCCGAATGAGCACCGCAACCGCACCGAAGCCCGCGAAGGCGACCACGCGCGGCAAGGTCGGCCAGGAACGTACCAACTGGACGGCCACCGTCCTGCTGATCCTTGCCGCACTGACCGTGCTGATCCCGCTGTACGTCACCGTGTCGATGGCGTTCAAGACCACCGAGCAGGCCACCGACCTGAACGCCTTCAGCCTGCCGAACCCGTTCAGCACCTCCGGCTTCACCGAGGCCTGGGAACTGACCAACTTCCCGCGCGCCTTCCTGGTGTCCACGATGGTCACGCTGATTGCGGTGGCTGGCTCGATCATCTTCTCGGCGATGGCGTCCTATGCGATCGTCCGCAACTGGGACCGGAAACTCTTCCGCTACTCGTTCTTCTATCTGCTGGCCGCCATGTTCATCCCGTTCCCGGTGGTCGCGCTGCCCCAGGTGCGACTGACCGGCATCCTCGGCCTGGACAACTACTTCGGCGTCGCGCTGCTCACCATCGTGTTCGGCCTGGCGTTCAACTGCCTGCTGTTCACCACCTTCCTACGCTCCATTCCACTGGAGCTGGAGGAGTCGATGCGAATGGACGGCGCGAGCACCTGGCAGACGTTCTGGCAGCTGATCTTCCCGCTGCTGGCACCGATGGCGGCCACCGTCGGCATCTTCTCGTTCCTGGGTTCCTGGAACGACTTCATGATGCCGTCGCTGATCATCTCGCAGCCGGAATGGCAGACCATCCCGGTGGTGAACAGTATCTTCCAGACGCAGTTCAGCAACAACTACAACGTCAGCTTCGCCTCGTACCTGATGGCGATGGCACCGGCGATCATCGTTTACCTGTTCTCGCAGCGTTGGGTGATGTCCGGTCTGACCCAGGGCGCGATCAAGTAGTCTGGCGCGCCCGTCCCGCATCGACGTCCAATCCGAGCGCAGGTCTCCGCGCGAGTGCCGCAGCCACCCGGTTGCAGCCCCGGTGGGGACCTGTGCTCGTTGCCGAAGGAGAGCCCATGAGTACAACCGCCTTCGATCCCGCCGCGCGTCCGGACGGCTGGTGGCGCTCAGCGGTGGTCTACCAGATCTATCCGCGGTCGTTCCAGGACTCCGACGGGGACGGCGTCGGCGACCTCCCGGGCATCACCAGCCGGCTCGACTACCTGGCCGAGCTCGGAGTGGACGTGATCTGGCTGTCGCCGGTGTACCGCTCCCCCCAGGTGGACAACGGCTATGACATCAGCGACTACCACGACATCGACCCGCTGTTCGGCACGCTCTCCGACCTCGATGAGCTGATCGCAGCCGCGCACGCACGCGGCATCAAGCTGGTGATGGACCTGGTGGTGAACCACACCTCCGACCACCACGCCTGGTTCACCGAGTCCCGCGACCCCTCCTCCGACAAGCGCGACTGGTACTTCTGGCGTCCGGCCCGGCCCGGCTGCGAACCAGGCAGCCCGGGCGCCGAACCGGACGGCAGTCACGCCGCGTTCGCGCCGTCGGCATGGACCTATGACCCGCGCAGCGGCCAGTACTACCTCGGTATGTTCAGTCCTGGCCAGCCCGACCTGAACTGGGAGAACGACGAGGTCCGTCAAGCGGTCTTCGCGATGATGCGCTGGTGGGTTGACCGCGGCGTTGACGGGTTCAGGATGGACGTCATCAACCTGATCTCCAAACCGCATGCACTCACCTCGGGCGAACCGCTCGAGGCGAACCCGGACGGCTTCGGCACAGTCGCGAACGGGCCCCGCCTGGATGAGTTCCTGTCCGAGATGAACCGCGAGGTCGGCCTGGACGATAAGAACCTGCTGACCGTCGGCGAGATGCCGGGCGCCACCATCGAGGTGGCCCGACGGGTCACCGACCCGGCCCGGCACGAATTGAACATGGTGTTCACCTTCGAACACGTCAACCTCGACCAGGTCGGCTGGAACAAGTGGGACCTGGCGGATCTTCCGCTGCCCAGCCTCAAGCAGAACCTGGCGCAATGGCAGGACGGCTTGGCCGAGGGCGGCTGGAACTCGCTGTATTACGACAATCACGACCAGCCGCGCGCCGTCTCCCGGTTCGGCGACGACTCGCCCGAGCATCGGGTCAACTCGGCCAAGACGCTGGCCACCGTGCTCCACCTGCACAAGGGCACGCCCTACATCTACCAGGGCGAAGAGTTCGGCATGACGAACGCACCGCTGACCCAGATCGGGCACTACCTCGACGTCGAATCGCGCAACTACCACGCCCTGGCCTCGGCCGCCGGCCTCGCGGAGGAACAGATCCTGCGCTCGCTGGCCCGCAAGGGCCGCGACCATGCGCGCACCCCCGTCCAGTGGGACGACACCTCGTACGCCGGCTTCACCACCGACACCCCCTGGATGCCGGTCAACCCCAACTACGTCGAGATCAACGCCGCCGCCGCGCTGCGTGACCCGGACTCGGTCTTCGCCCACTTCCAGAAGCTGATCCGGTTGCGGCACAGCGACGAGGTGGTCCGCGAAGGCCGCTTCGAACTGTTGCTGGCCGACCACGAGCAGGTCTGGGCGTTCACCCGCACGCTGGGCGATCAGGTGCTGCTGGTCGTCGCCAACTGCTCGTCGGTTCCTGCGGAGCTGCCGGTGGACTCGCTGCCCGATCTGGACCGCGCCGACCTGATCCTCGCCACCCACCCGGACGGCAGGTCGGCGGTGCTGGCACCGTGGGAGTCGCGGGTCCTACGGCTCGTTACCGGCTGAGCGGATCGGATTTCGAGACGCTCGACCACCGGTGGTCGAGCGTGTCGAAACCGCTGCGTCGCGCGTCATTCCGCCGACGGGTGCGGCGTGTCCTGCTCCCGTTCCGGCCGGAACTCCTCGTTACGGACGAAGCCGGCGTGCCGTAGGTCCTCGGACAGCTCGTCGACCACCAGGTCGTCCGGCTCCCAGGCGCCGGAACGGTAGGCGAGCCGTCCGATCAGGTGGGCGGCGACCGGCGCGGTCAGCACCTGCAGCAGGATCACCACCAGCAGGATCATCCACACCTTCGGCTCGCGGATCGAGAACGCCACCCCGAGCAGCACCAGCAGCAGGCCGAAGACCTGCGGCTTGGTGGCGGCGTGCATCCGGGCCAGGACGTCCGGGAACCGCGCCAGGCCCAGCGCACCGCCCAGGCAGAAGAAGGCGCCACCAACCAGGAAGAGTGCGCCGATCAGGTCGAAGATCTCGTCCGCGTTCACTCCGCGTCCTCCTCGTCACGCCGGTAACGCTGCCGGTCCGCCGCACCAGGGGCGAGCATCCGTGCCACGCTCACCCCGCCGGTGAACGCCACCATGGCGAGTACCAGCAGGATCGACAGGGCACTGGTGTCCCTGGCCGTCACCATCACCACGCAGATCGTCATCAACACCGTCGACAGCAGCACGTCCGCGCTGACGATGCGGTCCAGCGTCGAGGGACCGGTGGTGAGCCGCCACAGCGTCAAGCCGACCGCCACGGCGATCATGCCGGCGGCGAGCCAGATCAGGGCCTGGGTCATGCCTGCTCCTTCTCCCGCAATGCGGCGATGTCGGACGCGCTGCCGACCGCCTCCAGCAGCCGCCGCTCGACCACCAGTGACTGGCTGCGGGCCTGCTCGATCCCGTCCGATCCGGTGACGTTGACCAGGTGCAGGTAGAGCGTCCGGGTCGAGCGCCGGGCATCGATCACGATGGAGCCGGGCACGATGGAGATCAGCTCGGCGGTTTCCACCTGATACAGGTCCTGGTTGCTGCGCAGCGGCACCCGGATCACGGCCGGCCGGAAATCGATCCGCGGACGGAACGCCGCGATGGTGAGCCGCCAGGACGCGACCGCCAGATCGGCGAGCGTGGTGAGCGTCAACCGGATCGTGCCGAGCAGCCGGGGACGGCCGCGGTAACGGATCGGCGGCAGCGGGAAAGTGACCGTGACCAGCCAGGCCACCGCCAGGCCCACCACCACGTCCACCAGGGAGTAGTTGCCCCAGAGGATCACCCAGATGACCGCCAGGGCCAGGATCGCCCGCCACTGCAGCCGCCACCGCAGCCGCCGCCGGCTCGACGAACGCCTCATCGCGCCACCCCCGTCAGAACGGCTGCCAGGTAGGAGGTGTCCAGCACTCCGGCAGCGGCCCGTTGCACGTAGCCGTAGAGCGGGCCGGCCAGGAACGTCAGGGCCAGGCCCAGGCCGACCAGGCCGGCGGTGGCGCCCACCATCACCCCCGGCATCGGCTTGGCTTCTAGTTCCGCTTCGAGCGGTTGGTCCCGGGGTGCCGGCGGGGCCCAGCAGCGGCGTCCCCCAGAAGGCGCGGTTCCACACCTTCGCCACCGCATACAGCGTCAGCAGGCTGGTCAGCACACTGCCTGCGACCAGCGCCCAGGCCAGCGGCGTCCCGACCTCGACGCCGGCCATCAGCAGCCCCAGTTTGCCGATGAAGCCGGACAACGGCGGAATGCCGGCCAGGTTCATCGCCGGAATGAAGAACAGCACGCCCAGCACCGGCGCCGTGCTGGCCAGGCCGCCGAGCCGATCCATCGAGGTGGAACCGCCGACCCGCTCGATCAGGCCCGCGACCAGGAACAACGCGGCCTGGACGGTGATGTGGTGGGCGGTGTAGAAGATGGCGCCGCCCAGGCTGGCCTGAGTCGCCAGCGCCACCCCGAAGATCATGTAGCCGATGTGCGAGACCAGGGTGAACGACAGCAGTCGCTTGATCTCCGACTGGGCGATCGCGCCCAGGATGCCGATCACCATGGTGGCCAGCGCCGCCCAGCCGAGCAGGTCGGTCAGCCCGCTGTGCGGGAAGATCGCGGTCTGGGTGCGCAGGATCGCGTACACACCGACCTTGGTCAGCAGGCCCGCGAACACCGCCGTCACCGGCGCCGGTGCGGTCGGGTACGAGTCGGGCAGCCAGAACGACAGCGGGAACACCGCCGCCTTGATCGCGAAGACCACCAGCAACAACAACTGGATGCCGATCGTGACGTCGGTGGGCAACTCGGAGAACCGCAGGCTGAGCTGCGCCATGTTGACCGTGCCGGTGGCGGCATAGGTCACCGCCAGTGCGGTCAGGAAGAGCAGCGAACTGACCAGGTTGATCACCACGTAGATCGACCCGGCACTGATCCGCTCCCCCGTGCCGCCCATCGTGATCAGCACGTACGAGGCGAACAACAGGATCTCGAAGCCGACGAACAGGTTGAACAGATCTCCAGCCAGGAAGGCGTCCGACACCCCGGCCGACAGCAGCAGGAAGGTGGGGTGGAAGATCGACACCGGGGTCTCCCGGTGTACCTCCTCCTCGTCCTGCCCGGTGGCGTAGATCAGCACACCGAGGGTGACCAGCGAGGCGACGGTGAGCATCAGGGCAGCCAGCCGGTCGGCGACCAGGACCACCCCCAGCGGCGCCCAGGCACCCACCCAGAGCGCCTGCGGACCGTGCGTGTCGGTGATCCAGATCAGCGACCCGGCCACCAGGCAGACGACGGCGAGGGTGAGGATCGACACCGCGCGCTGCAGCCGCGGACGGCGTCCGAGCATCAGGGTCAGGGCCGCGCCGAACATCGGCAGCAGCACGGGCAGCGGCAGCAGGTTGTTCATTCGCTCACCACGTCCGCCCCGGTGTCGGTGAACCTGATCTCCTCGAAGCTGTCGGACGCCTCGTCCGCGCGCGCCAACTCACGGATCCGGGCGTCCTCGACGTCGTCGGCGACCTCGTCGTGGCCGTTCAGCTGGAACGAGCGGTAGGCCATCGTGACCAGGAACGCGGCGGTGGCCAGCGCGATCACGATCGCGGTCAGCACCATCGCCTGCGGCAGCGGGTCGGACATCTCGTCCTTCGGGGTGACCCCGATCAGCGGCGGACCGCCGGCGGCACCGGATGCCACCAGGAACAGCAGGTTGACCCCGTTGCCGCCCACCATCACCCCCATCAGGATGCGGCTCAGCGAGCGCTCGGTGATCAGGTAGACACCGCAGGCGATCAGCGCGCCGGCGATGATCGCCAGGGTGAGGTTCGGGCTCATGTGTAATGCCCCTTCCCGCCGCCGGTGGTGTACCGGATCACCTGTTCGGTCTCGGGGGTCAGCGCCGGACGCGCCCGGGTCGACTCCGGCTGCGGCACCGGCGCCTGGTCCTGCTCGGACTGGATGTCGATGCCGGCGCCCAGCGTCCGGGTCAGGTCCAGCACCACGCCGATCACGATCAGGTAGACGCCGACGTCGAACACCGTCGAGCTAACCAGGTGCATGTCGCCGAACAGCGTCCAGGTGCCCCACGGGGTTTCCAGGTACTCCCAGCCCGGAATGACGAGTTTGAGATCATAGCTCTGGAAGATCTTGCCGCCGAGCAGTGCCGGGGTGATCGCGCTCAGCACCGATACGCCCAGGCCGAGGCCGAGCAGCCGCCCGGCATCGAAGGGTGCCGCGTCGTCCAGCTCACGCCGTCCGGCGGCCAGATAGCGGATCATCAGCGCGATGCCGGCCACCAGGCCACCGGCGAAACCGCCGCCGGGCGCGTTGTGCCCGGCGATCAGCAGGTAGGCCGAGACCACCATCATGATGCTGAACATGATCCGGGTGATCACCTCGAAGATCAGCGAGCGCGATCCCGGGTCGAGGGCACCGCTGGCGCGCAGCCACAGGCCGCGGGCGCCGAACGCGGCGTCCCCCTCACGCGGCCGGACCCGCTGCACCCGGGAACGCAGGAAGATCAGGCTGGCCACCCCCGTCGCCGCGATCACCAGCACCGAGATTTCGCCGATGGTGTCCCAGGCGCGAGTGTCGACCAGGGTCACGTTGACGATGTTCTTGCCGTACCCGAAGGTGTAGGACGCCTCGTAGTAGTCGACCGACACCGGCTCGGCGACCCGCGCGCCGGCCGCGACCAGCGCCAGCAGGGACACGCTGGCGCCGACCAGGACGGCGAGCACCGTGCGCCACCAGCGGGTGGACTGCAGCGGACGGTCGGTGAAGTACTTCGGCAGCCGGCGCAGCACCATCACGAAGACGATCAACGACACCGTCTCGACCAGCACCTGGGTGAGCGCCAGATCGGGTCCGCCGTGCAGCAGGAACAACAGCGCCGTCCCATAGCCGGTAGCCCCCACCAGCAGCAGAGCCCGGACCCGGCCGCGCGAGGTGGCCGCCAGCACGCCGGCCACGATCATGGCGGCCCCGATCACCGCCTGCGGCAGGTAGTCCCACGGGCGGACCGACGCCGGCCAGTGGGTGGTGAAGAGCAGCGATCCCCCGCCGAGCACCACCACCACGGCCAGCACGATCGAGGTGTAGCTGGCCAGCGAACCCCGCTGGGTGCGCGCCGTGACCTCGACGGCGATGGTGTCGATCCGCTTCATCGCCAGCGTGTACAACTCGTCCGCGCCGCGCACCTTCGGGAAGGTTCCCTGGACGCGCGCCATGGCGTCCCGTTGCCAAAACAGGACGCCGCCCAGCCCGATGGCCACCAGCGAGAGCCACAACGGCACGGTGAGGCCGTGCCACAGGGCGAGGCCGTGGCTGACGTGGCCGGTCTGCACGGTGGCGGCGTACGACTCGATCAGGCCGGTCAGCGGGCCGCCGAGGAAGCCGCCGATCAGGCACAACGAGCCGAGCAGGATCGGTGACAGCACGAAGCCCGGGGCCGGGCGATGGACGTCCAGATCGGGCAGGCCGGGTTTGTCGGCGAAGGCGCCCCACCACCAGCGCAACGAGTAGGCGACGGTGAGCACCGAACCGGCCACGACCGCCAGCACCAGCAACACGGCCGGGAGCGCGGGCAGCCAGGTGCCGTCGCCGTCGGGGCCGACCAGGTAGGTCAGCGACTCCAGCGCCGACTCCTTGGCGATGAAACCCAGCGTCGGCGGCAGCCCGGCCATCGACGCCGTCGCCACACCGGCCACGACGGCGATCACCGGCATCCTCCGGGCCACTCCGGTGAGCCGGGTCAGGTCGCGGGTGCCGGTGGAGTGGTCGACCACCCCGACGATCAGGAACAGGGTGGCCTTGAACAGGGCGTGGCCGATCAGCATCGCAATGCCGGCCAGCATGGTCGCCTGCGTGCCGAAGCCGCAGAGCAGCACCATGAAGCCGAGCTGGCTCACCGTGCCATAGGCGAGCAGCAGCTTGATGTCGTTCTGCCGCAGCGCCCGCCAGCCGCCCAGGATCATCGTGGTGACGCCGAGCAGACCCACCCCGAGTCGCCATCCGGGGACCTCGGCGAAGGCGGGCGAGACGACGGCGACCAGGTAGACGCCGGCTTTCACCATGGCTGCGGCGTGCAGGTAGGCCGAGATCGGGGTCGGCGCGGCCATCGCACCGGGCAGCCAGAAATGGAACGGCACCAGGGCCGACTTGCTCAGCGCACCGACCAGCATCAGCAGGGCGGCGGCGGTGTAGACCGGCCCGGACGGGGGCTGAGCCACGATCGCCGACAGGCTGAACGTGCCTGCGCCGACACCGAGGCTGACGATGCCGACCAGCATGGCCAGGCCGCCGGTGGTGGTGACGATCAGCGCGGTCATCGCGGCCGCGCGGTTCGCCCGCCGGGTCGGGTCGTAGCCGATCAGCAGATAGGAGAAGACCGTGGTCAGTTCCCAGAACACGTACAGCATGACCAGGTCGTCGACCGTCACCAGACCCAGCATGGCTGCCGCGAAGGCGGTCAGAATGCCCATCGTGCGCGGATTGACCACCCCGTCGAAGTACCAGCGGCAGTACAGCAACACCAGCATGCCGATGCCGGTGACGATCAAGCCGAGCAGCCATTGCAGCAGGCCGACCCGGTAGTGGATCTCGACGCCCAGCTGCGGGATCCATGGCATCGACTCGACGTAGCTGCCGCCGGACGTGATCAGCGGGCCCAGACTGAGCAACCAGCCGAACCCGACCGCCGGTGCCAGCGCCATCACCAGGTAGCCGTTCGACCCCATCCGGCGGGCCAGCCATGGTGCGCACAACGCCACCGCCAGATGAGCGATGACGAGGCTGTCGATCACTGGCTCCCTCTCTGGCACGAACGTGCTGGATCGGTGGGCGTGGGGTTGTTCAGTCTAATCGTCCGCGCCCGTCGACGCCGCATCGCCCGTTCAGGGGACGGTTCCCTGAACGGTTCAAGGAACCGTCCCCGTTCTGGTTCAGAGCAGTGGACTGAGAAGAACCGTCCCCATGTTGTGAGTTCGCACGCCCTGGGACGGTTCGTGCCGGCTCAGGCGTTGTCGACGACGAGGTCGGCGCGTTCAGCCGGGTGATAACGCTCGATGTAGGTCCGTAGGCCCTCGACATAGCGCCGGATCCGCGGATCCTCGACTTCGGACGGCGACCCGTCGCGGGCGGCGAGCCGGCCCACCGACACCTCGAACGGGACCTCCAGCCAGACCGACAGGTCCCACAA
The DNA here is from genome assembly GCA_047602545.1 of Micropruina sp. Classification (GTDB taxonomy): domain Bacteria; phylum Actinomycetota; class Actinomycetes; order Propionibacteriales; family Propionibacteriaceae; genus Micropruina. The sequence continues at coordinate 122,599 of JASGHC010000001.1, forward strand.
CTTGCGCCCGCGTGCGTTGCGCAGCCGGTTGCGGTGCAGGAACAGGCCGTTGACGATCACCACGGCCGCGTCCGGCGCAACCTGCCAGGGGGAGGTGAGCGGCGACTCGGTGGACAGGTCGTAGGACCGGTCGCGGTAGCGTCCGCAACCCTCGGCGCTGAGCGGCTCCAGGGCGTCGTCGACGATCCGTTCGTAGTCGTAGGTGTCGGCCAGGAATCCCTCGGGCGAGGTCCGTCCCTTGGCGTGCCGCACCGCCGCCGGGTTCAGGAAATTGTCCAGGCTGATCCGGATCACGGTCAGTCCCGAGTCGGTGAGCTCGGCTGCCAGGTCGTCGGCGAAGGTCGTTTTGCCGGCGCCGTCCAGCCCGTCGATCCCGACCAGGGTGCGGCCCGCCCGCGGACGGATCCGCGACACCAGCCAGGAGATCCCGGCGTTGCGGGACAGCGGCTCAGCCGGCTTGGTTTCCATGATCCTGCCTCCAGACGACGGGCATCGGCGATGCAGCCGCAGCGGCGGCCGGGGCGTTGCGGACAACCAGGCCACGCACTCGCGCGCGCCACAACAGCACGGCACAGATGCTCGCAAGGATCGCCATCTGCACCAACGCGAACGGGCTTCCGGTGCCCGCGCCGCGGTTGAACATATCGGAGAAATCGATGAACGGCAGGACGATCATCGAGACCATGTTGTTCACGGCATGGACGGCGACCGCCGCCTCCAGCCCACCGGTGCGCCAAGCGAGCACCGAACCGACCACCGCGAAGAAGAGGTAGAACGCGTTCAGCCACGGGTCGCCGGCGTTGTGCAACAGCATGAAGACGACGGCAGTGACGGCCGTACTCACCACCAGCCCGGCAATCCGGGGCAGCCAGGCGGCGACGGCCCGCTGACCCAGGCCGCGCAGCAGGTACTCCTCGCCCGCCGACTGCAGCGGGGTGGTGAGCAGGACGGCGGCCACCATGAAGGCGGTGTCCGGGCTCACCCGCAACCCGTCCAGGCCGTTCAGCACGACGTCCAGCACCACCGGGATCAGCAGCAGCGGCAACGCCCACAGCGCGCATTCGCCGAACCAGCGCCAGCGGAAGCGTCCGACCACCGACGACAGCCAGCGCGGGCGCTGACCGAAACACGCCCACTGGGTGAGCATCGCGATCGGTATGCAGGCGGCCAGACCCAGGTTGTTGGCCAGGAACAGCGCCGGGGTCATCGTGACCCGGTCGATCGAACCGTAGTCCTCCAGGGTGGTCCGGCCGGTGCCCAGGTCGTACAGCATCGCGATCAGCCCGAAGACCGTGCTGGACGCGAAGAACAACGCCCCGCCCATCAGCAGGGCCAGCACCGGACGCCACCAGCGCAGCTTCGGGGTTCGCAGGAACTCGTGGTACTCCCGCGGCTCGGCCGGTAGGACGGACGGCTTCGGCGGCGGCCCGGACGGCAGCCACGGATGGCTGCCCGTCGGCTGGGGCTGGGGCTGCGCCGTCGCCCAACCACCGGCGCCGGAGGGAACCGTGCCCTGCGGCCCGGCCCAGGCCCGCGGTGGCACCGCAGCAGGCTCGAAAGGATCGTGCGGGCGCTGCCGCGGCTGTTCGCCCTCCCCGGACGGGGGCTGGCTCATGCCAGCAGGCTCGGGAACCAGAGGGCGATCTCGCGGGCCGCCGACTCCGGCGAATCGGAGGCGTGCACCAGGTTCTCCCGGTTGGACAGCGAGAAGTCGCCGCGCACCGAGCCCGGAGCCGCCCGGCGCCCGTCGGTGGCGCCGTTCAGCAGCCGGACGGCGTCGATCGCGCCGTCCCCCTCGAGAATCAGGGCGACCAGCGGTCCGGACGTGATGAAATCGCGCAGCGGCGGGTACCAGGGCTGTTCGCGGTGCTCGGCGTAGTGCCGGTCGGCCAGTTCGGCGTCGACGACCCGCTGGTCGAGTGCGACGATCCGCAGCCCCTTGGCCTCATACCGCGACAGCACGGCGCCGACCAGGCCGCGGCGCACCGCGTCCGGCTTGATGATCACGAAGGTCCGCTCGCTCATGGGCGCCCACCCTAGTGCCCTGGCCAGCACCCTCCGCGTGCTGTGCGCCGCCCGGACGCCGTCAGCCTGCCATCCGGGCCGCCTCCAGGCGGCGTCCGAGCACGAAGGTGATCACGAACAGCAGGGTGAACATGGCGCCCACCGCGAACATCATCGCGACGGCGAAGCCGAGAGCGATGCACGCCACCTGCGCGGACCAGCCCAGGACCCAGCCGATCGGACGCCGCAACGTGCCGGACGCCGCCAGGCACAGCAGCATCGCGGCGCCGCCCAGCCCGAAGGCGAGCCCGACCGGCGCGTCCGCGACCTGGATCATGCCGGGGATCGCCAGCCCGCAGCAGATCGCCTCGAACAGTAGAACCGCCATCAGCACCCGGTTCATCGGGTTGGTCGGCACCAGTCTCATCAGCCCCCCTCACGCACCAGCAGGGCACGTGCCTGCCCGGCCGCGATCACCGATCCGGCGATCAGAACCCCCGCACCCGCCCCCGCCTCGTCGGCCAGCCCGACCGCGGCTTCGATCGCGTCCGCCATCGTGGCGGCCACCCGGACCCGCTCCGGGCCGACGATCTCGGCGGCCCGCTCGCCCAGTTCGTCGGCGGACAGCGCCCGGCTGGTGCCGGCCACCGTGGTGCAGACGATCGTGGTCATCTCGTCGGCGAACGCTTCCAGCAGCCCGGTCACGTCCTTGTCGGCCATCATCGCCACCACGCCGATCAGCGGCGAGAAGGCGAACGCCTCGGTGACTGCCGCGACCGTGGCGCGCGCCCCATGGGGGTTGTGGCAGGTGTCGAGCAGCACCGTCGGCGAGCGGCGGACGACCTCGAGCCGGGCCGGTGCGGTCACCTCGGCCAGGCCCTCGGCAATGATGTCGGGCGCCAGCGGCTTGCCGCCGAGGAACGCCTCCACCGCTGCCACCGCCAGCGCGGCGTTGCGCGCCATGTGCTCGCCGAACAGCGGCAACAGCAGGTCACCGACCGGGCCGCCTGCGGTGTCCAGGCGCAGCACCTGGCCGCCGACGGCCGGCGTCCGTTCCAGCAGGCCGAACCCGACACCCTCCAGGTAGACCTTGGCGCCCACCTCGGCGCAGCGCCGAATCAGTACCGCCGCAGCCTCGGGCTGCTGAGCAGCCAGCACCACCTGCGAGCCGGGCTTGACGATGCCGGCCTTCTCGGTCGCAATATCGGTGAGCGTGTCGCCGAGCAGATGGGTGTGGTCGTAGTCGATCGGGCAGATCACCGCGACCTGGGCGTCCATCACATTGGTGGCGTCGGTCACGCCACCCAGCCCCACCTCGACCACGGCGACATCCACCGGAGCCTCGGCGAACGCCGCGTAGGCCAGCGCGGTGATCACCTCGAAGAAGGTCATCGGCACGCCGCCGATCGCCTGGGCGTCGACGATGTCGATCAGCGGCTGGGTCTGGGTGACCAGTTCGTCGAAAGCCGCGGCGTCCATCGGCTCGCCGTCGATGGCGATCCGTTCGGTGACGTCGATCAGGTGCGGGCTGGTGAACCGTCCGGTGCGCAGGCCGAGCGCCCGCAGCAGGGCGTCGATCATGATCGCGGTGCTGCCCTTGCCGTTGGTGCCGGCGATCTGGATCACCGGATAGGCCCGCTGCGGGGTGCCCAGCAGTTCGCACAGCGCCTCGACCCGCGCCGTCCCGGGAGCGATCCGGTGTTCGGGCCAGCGGGAGATCAGGCGCTGGACGATGTCGTGGTGTGTCTCGGGCATGGTGGGGACAGCCTAATGCCGCCACGAGATAGTTGACCGTTTGACGGCGGGTATACTCGCGCCCATGCCGCACACCTTCGCCGGACGCCGCTGGGTGCGGTGGACGACCTTCGCGGCGCGGCAGATCCTCGGCTGGACGTTGATCGTCGCCGGGGCGCTGAAACTGCCCTGGCCGGAAGCGTCGGTGCAGGCCGTCCGCGCCTATCAGCTGCTGCCCTTCGAGTTCACCCGGCCGGTCGGCTACGCGCTGCCGATGATCGAGGTGGCGCTCGGCCTGCTGCTGGTGATCGGCCTGTTCACCCGGCTCGCGGCCTGGCTCGGCGTCGCCGTGATGGCCGCGTTCGTGATCGGCATCGCCTGGGTCTGGGCACATGGGCTGTCCATCGATTGCGGGTGCTTCGGCGGCGGCGGCGAGGTCGAGGACGGCATGGCGCAGTACCCCTGGGACATCGCCCGTGACGTCGGCCTGATGGCCTGCGGCATCTGGGCCGGCCTGTTCCCGCGTTCCCCCTTGTCGACCGATACTCGGCTGTTCGGCGATCCCATCGACATCCCCACCGAAGAACTCGAGGAGTCCAGAGCATGAGCGAAAGTCGTCGCGAAGCCCTTCGCCGCAAGCAGGAGGCGCAGACCAAAGCGAAGCGGACCCAACGCATCGTCATCGTCGGTGCCATCGTGCTCGCCGTCGTCGTCCTGGGCGTCTTCGGGACCATCTTCATCAGCCAGCTCAACAAGGGCGGCGACAGCACCGCCTCGGCCGCGATCCCGCCGAATGCGACCGCCGATCGCAGCGGCATCATCGTGAACCCCGGCAAGGCCGCCCAGGGTGCGCCGACCGTGGAGCTGTTCTTCGACTACCAGTGCCCGGTCTGCAAGCAGTTCGAGGGCGCCTTCGGATCGACCCTGACCGATATGGCCGACAAGGGCGAGATCAACCTCGTCTACCGGACGCTGACCTTCATGGACGGCAACCTGCGCAACGACTCCTCGACCAGGGCCGGTATCGCGGCCGCCTGCGCCGACAACGCCGGCGCCTACTCCGCGTACCACAACGCCGTCTACGACGGGCAGCCGGCCACTGAGGGACAGGGTTACACCACCCAGCAGTTGCGTGTCGATTTCCCTGCGACGGCCGGCATCACCGGCGACAAGCTGACTGCGTTCCAAGCCTGCTACGACAGCCGTGCCACCGCCTCCTTCGTTGACGGCACCAACGAGGCGGCCGCCAAGGCCGGGGTCACCTCCACCCCGACATTGCGGGTCAACGGCACCACGATCGACAACACCACCATCTCCAAGGCGGGCACGCCGGAGGCCTTCCGCCAGCTGATCCTGTCGACCAAGGGCAATGGCTGAGACATCTCCGGCCGGACGGCGGACGCCCGGCAGCGGCGGTTTGAGTCGCGGCCGGGCCCGGCTGCTGGTGGTGACCGGTGCGGCGGTGGGCGCGCTGCTGGCCTTTCTGGTGATGGGCTGGTTCTGACTCGGGTACGCCGACGCACCGCGTCGGTTCACGAGCCGTGCCCGATTGGTCGCTGAACGGCGGGTTTTCGTAAGATGCAATCCATGACCCTGACTTCGCATCCGACCGTGCCCGCCGCGACCCCACAGCCGGGTTCGGTAGCCGTACCGGATCGTCCGGCGCTGGAGGGCCTGGAGTCCAAGTGGGCCGCGACGTGGGCACAGGACGGCACCTACACCTTCGTCCGGCCGGACTCCCGCGAGCAGGTGTTCTCGATCGACACTCCCCCGCCGACGGTGTCCGGGTCGCTGCACGTCGGGCACGTGTTCAGCTACACCCACACCGACCTGGTGGCCCGCTACCAGCGGATGCAGGGCAAGCACGTCCTCTACCCGATGGGCTGGGACGACAACGGCCTGCCCACCGAGCGCCGGGTGCAGAACTTCTACGGCGTCCGTTGCGACCCGTCGGTCCCCTACGACCCGGACTTCAGCCCGCCGGCCAAGCCGGACCCGAAGCGCCAGGTGTCGATCAGCCGGAAGAACTTCATCGAGCTGTGTCACCAACTCACCCAGGTTGACGAGCAGGCGTTCGAGAACCTGTGGCGCACCCTCGGACTGAGCGTGGACTGGGACAACCACCTCTACGCGACCATCTCCACCCGCTCGATCCTGATCTCGCAGAAGGCCTTCCTGCGCAACTGTGCCCGCGGTGAGGCGTACCTGGCCGAGGCTCCGACGGTATGGGACGTCACCTTCCAGACTGCGGTCGCCCAGGCCGAGCAGGAGGCCCGGGACTACCCCGGCCACTACCACCGGGTCGCGTTCCACCGTCCGGACGGCGAGAAGGTCTATATCGAGACCACCCGGCCCGAGTTGCTGCCGAGCGTGTGTGCGTTGATCGCCCACCCCGACGACGCCCGCTACACCGACCTGTTCGGCACCACGGTGACCTCGCCGGTGTTCGGCGTCGAGATCCCGGTGCTGGCCCACCCTGCCGCCGAGCCCGACAAGGGCGCCGGCATCGCGATGTGCTGCACCTTCGGCGACGCCACCGACGTGCAGTGGTGGCGCGAGCTGCGGCTGCCGATGCGCACCGTCATCCAACGCGACGGACGGCTGGCCCGGGACACCCCGGAGTGGCTGGCCAATCCAGGCCCGTACGCCGACCTCGCCGGCAAGACGCCGTTCTCGGCCCGGGCCGCGATGGTCGAGAAGTTGCGCGAATCCGGCGACCTGGACGGCGAGCCGACCCCGACCACCCGGAAGGCGAACTTCTACGAGAAGGGCGACAAGCCGCTGGAGATCGTGTCCAGCCGGCAGTGGTACATCCGCAACGGCGGCCGGGACGACGACCTCAAGCAGGCCCTGCTGGCCCGCGGCGACGAACTGAACTGGGTGCCCGACCATATGCGGCACCGCTACTCCAACTGGGTGAACGGACTGAACGGCGACTGGCTGATCAGCCGGCAGCGCTACTTCGGCGTCCCCTTCCCGGTGTGGTATCCGACCGATTCCGACGGCGAACCGGACCTCAACCGCCCGATCTTCGCCGCCGAGGATTCGCTGCCGATCGATCCGTCCTCGGACGTCCCGCCCGGCTACACCGCCGAGAAGCGCGGTATGCCGGACGGCTTCGTCGGCGACCCGGACATCATGGACACCTGGGCCACCTCGTCACTGACCCCGCAGATCGTCTGCGGCTGGGAGTCCGATCCGGAGCTGTGGAAGCTCAGCTTCCCGATGGATTTCGCCCCCTCAGCACACGAGATCATCCGCACCTGGGTGTTCGGACGGGTGGTACGCGCCCACTTCGAAGAACACCAGCCCCCGTGGAAGACCGTCGGCATCTCGGGCTTCGTGGTTGACCCGGACCGGAAGAAGATGAGCAAGTCGGTGGGCAACACCATCGTGCCGACCGACGTGCTGGAACGCTATGGTGCCGACGCTGTCCGCTGGCGGGCCGCGATGGCGCGTCCGGGCATGGATTCGCCGTTCGACGAGACCGGAATGAAGGTCGGACGCCGGCTGGCGATGAAGCTGCTCAACGCGTCCAAGTTCGTGCTCGGCATGGGCGACGGCCCGGTCGGGCCGGAGGCGATCACCGAAACCGTTGACCTGTCCATGCTGGCCGGTCTGCGCCAGGTGGTGGTGCGCGCCACCGACGCCTTCGAGGCGTTCGACTACAGCACTGCACTGGAGGTCGCCGAGCGGTTCTTCTGGTCGTTCTGCGACGACTACCTGGAACTGGTCAAGGAACGTGCCTACGGCGCCCAGGGCACGGACGCCGCGGCGTCCGCCCGCGCCGCGCTGCAGCTCGCCCTGACCATTCAGCTGCGGCTGTTCGCCCCGTTCATGCCGTACGTCACCGAAGAGGTGTGGTCGTGGTGGCAGTCGGGATCGGTCCACCTCAGCCGCTGGCCGGTGGCCGAGGAGATCCCGGCGGGCGGCGACCCGGCCGTCCTGGCCGACGTCGCCGAGGTGCTGATGGGCGTCCGCGGCGCAAAGTCGACGGCCAAGGTGTCGATGAAGACCGAGGCGTCCGAGGCCACCGTGACCGGCCCGCAGGCGTCACTGGACCGGCTGGCACCCGTGCTCGACGACCTGAAGGCGGTCGGACGGATCGTCGGTCCGGTCAGCCTGCTGGCAGCGGATGCCCCGCTGCATGTCGACGTGTCCCTGGTGGTCGCGTGAGGGCCGTCCGTGGGTTCGCCGCCCTCGCCTGTGGCCTGATCCTGGTGGGGTGCGCGTCCGGCGCGCCGCGCAACTCGGCCGGCCAGCTGACGGCCCCCGCCTCGATCGGCCCGTTCCAGATCACCATCGGCGATTGCACCGGTGCGATGAAGGAGGGCGACGTGAGCAGCCTTCAGGTCGTCCCGTGTGACCAGAAGCATCGCTTCGAGGCCTACGCGTTCACCAACCTGTCCGGCGACAGCTTTCCCGGCGAGGCCGAGGTGACCAAACAGGCCGACAAGTTCTGCGCCGCCGAGTTCCGCACCTTCGTCGGCCTCGCCCCCAAGGACTCCAGATACGACATGTTCTACCTCTACCCGGTGGAGACCTCCTGGGCGGCCGGCGACCGCCAGGTGTTGTGCCTCGCCGGCTCGAACAAGTCCGACCTGACCGGCAGCCTCAAGGGCGCCAACACGTAGCAGCCCTTCCGCACTAGGAGTAAGGCCGGAAAGGACGAGGGCCGGCAACCATGGTGGTTGCCGGCCCTCGCCGTGGTGTCTACCTGATCACATCAGATCGAGCATGATCGGGTCAGCCATACTGAGCACGACCTCGCGCGCCTCCTTCGGGCCAGCGGAGGCCCGCGCGGCGGCGGCCATCTGCTGGCACTGGGCGTAGTCGTGCAGCGCGAGCGCCGTCCGAACCGCCCGGACCTTGCTGGGTGCCATCGACAGGCTGGTGACACCCAGGCCGGCCAGCACCAGCGCCATCAGCGGGTCGCCGCCCGACTCACCACACACACCGACCGGGTGACCAGTCTTGGCGCCGCCGTCGCAGGCGTAGTGGATGATGTCGAGCAGAGCCGGCTGCCAGGGGTTCAGCAACTCGGCCAGTTCGCCCTGCATACGGTCGGCCGCCATCGTGTACTGACCCAGGTCGTTGGTGCCGAGGCTGGCGAAGTCGACCTCGCTGAGCACGTCGAACGAGCGCAGCGCAGCCGCCGGAACCTCGATCATCACACCGACCTTGGGCAGACCGACAGCGCGCACCTTCTCGGCGAACCAGCGGGCCTCCTGCCGGGTGGCAATCATCGGCGCCATCACCCACAGCTGCCCGCCGGTTGCCTTCTGGGCATTCGCGAGCGCCTGCAGTTGATCCTCAAGCAGGTCGAGGCGGACCGCACCGAGCCGGATGCCACGGCGTCCGAGCGCCGGGTTCTCCTCGTGGCCCAGGTCAGCGAACGCCAGCGGCTTGTCGGCACCCGCGTCGAGGGTACGGACGACGACCTTGCGGTCACCAAAGGCCTCCAGGATCTCGGTGTAGGTCGCGGTCTGCTCCTCGACCGTGGGTGCGGTGTCCCGATCCAGGAACAGGAACTCGGACCGGAACAGGCCCGCGCCCTCGACGTCCTGCTCCGCGGCGTTGTGGGCGTCACCGACGGTGCCGATGTTGGCCAGCAACTGGACCGGATGGCCGTCCCTGGTCATGCCCTTACCGGATCCGGCCGCCAACGCCTTCTCACGCCGTGCCTTGCGGTCGGCCAGCGCCTGCTGCTCGGCCTCACTCGGGTCGATGATGATCTCGCCGACACCGCCGTCCAGCGCCACCGTGGAACCGAACGGCACATCGAGGATGCCGTTGGCCTGCACGATCGCCGGAATGCCCAGCTGGGCGGCCAGGATCGCGGTGTGACTGGTCGGGCCACCTGCCGAGGTGATGATACCCAGACAGGTGTCGGTCGACAGGCTTGCGGTCTCGGCCGGCGCCAGGTTGACCGCGGCCAGAATGCTGGGCTCGGTCAGGGTCGGGACGCCGGGCTCGGGCTGGCCGAGCAGCCGCGCCACCGTCCGGTCCCGGACGTCGCGCAGGTCGGTCACCCGCTCGGCCATGTAGCCGCCGAGCGATTCGAACATCGCGCAGTACTCATCGACCGCCGCCGAAACGGCGGTGGTGATGCCCTTGGTGCCGCTCTGCAACTGGGTGTCGATCGCGCCGGCCAGTCCGGGGTCACCGGCCATCATTGCACCGGCTTCGAGGATCGGCTTGGCGTGAGCATCGGCATTGGCAGCCTTGGCAAGATAGCCGTCCGCGACCGCCTTCAGCGTGTCACGCACCTGAGCGGACGCGGCCGCCGCATCGGCGACCGCCGCCTCACCCGCGGGCGGGGTCGGCGGCGGGCTGACGATGACGAGCGGACCAACCGCGACGCCCGCACTGACTCCGATACCGCTCAGGGTCGAGTGCAGATCGCTCATTCGGCGTCCAGATCCCGCGCCAGCAGCGCGACCAGCGAGTCGAGTGCCGCGTCAGCGCCGTCGCCGTCAGCGGAGAGGGTCACGACCTCGCCGTTCTTGGCACCGAGAGCCATCACGCCGAGGATGCTGCGCGCGTCAACCGGGTTGCCGCCGGCCTTGGCGATGGTCACCGGCAGACCGGTGGCGGTCGCGGCCTGGACGAAGATGGACGCGGGGCGGGCGTGCAGACCGACGGACGAACCAATCGCTACTTCACGGGTGGCCATGGAGAACTCCTTTGTACGTATGGCCCAGAGGGACCTGGGTGATGACACGGTAAGGCTATCGGTTAGATTGCCGGTCGCCGCCAATATAGAGCGGTCTGATGAACACCATCAAGGCGAAGCACCAGCCGTGGGCAGGTAAGCCGAGCCACACAGAGGGCCGCTGGACTCTTGAGCGCCACTACGCACGTGTGCCACCGTATTTTCCGACAGCGCGGACGCCTCCTGACTCGTGACGGGAGGAGTTGTCCATGGTTGATACGTGCTTGATCGACCGAAGGGAAGCGCAGGTGATACCGCATGACGCTCCTGACCGGGTGACCGATCCGGCGGAAGTTCTGCTGGAGATGCTGTGCGCTGCCATGCGCGCGCTCAACACCGGCGGTTCGGCGGATCAGGTGATCTGCCGGCACCTCGCCCGCGGACTGCGAGCCGACGCCGCGGTGACCTTCGCCCTCGCTCCGGACAGCGAGATGCGCGCGACGTGCCTGGATCCCGACGTGGAACCCGTCCGGCTGCTGGCGACCACCCTGCTGCACGCACTCGACCCCGACGGCCCCGCGGTGCGCATCGAGTACACCGACGGTGTCGGGCATGTCGCCTCGCTCTGGGTGCGGCCATCCGATCCCAGCCATGCCGACGAGGCCGGCCACGGGCGGGTCCTGGTCTACGTCCGATCAGAGCCTTTCGACACCACCGACCGGCAGCTGCTCGAAGGGGCTCGGGTGGCACTGCTCGCCCTCTGGCCGCTCGGCGTGCGGACGGTGCGTGCCCAGCACGCTCGGGAATGGGTGCGGACCACGGTCGCCGACGGGCACATGACCGACCGGGAACTCCAGGTGCTCACCTTGCTGGCCGAAGGCCTGCTGGCCACCTCGATCGCGGCCCGGCTGCAACTGTCACCGCGGACGGTGCACAAGCACCTGGGCAATATCTATCGCAAGCTGGGCGTCCATGACCGGTTGGTGGCGGTCAGCCTGGCCCGGCTGCACGGCCTGGTGGAGACCTATCCGTCGAGTCCGAGCAGCGCCGAGCACGGCGGCTGACCCGAGCCGCCGGCGGACCCGGCGGAGGTTCAGGCGCTCTTCTCGCGACGGTCGGTGCGGGCCACCTGCGCCCGGGAGACCAGGGTCGGGGCGATGCCGTCGCGGACGACCTCGTCGGTGACCAGGACGCGAGCAACGTCGTCGTCACTCGGCACGTGATACATCACATTGAGCAGGATTTCTTCCAGGATCGACCGCAGCCCCCGCGCTCCGATGCCACGCTGCAGCGCCATGTCGGCGACTGCGGCGATGGCCTCGTCGGTGAACTGCAGGTCGACCCCGTCCATCTCGAACAGCTTGCGGAACTGCTTGATCAAGGCGTTCTTCGGCTCGACCAGGATGCGCACCAGCGCGGCGGCATCGAGCGAGGCGACCGTGGAAATCATCGGCAGCCGGCCGATGAACTCGGGGATCAGCCCGTAGCGGTGCAGGTCTTCGGGACGCACCTCTTCGAACGGGTTCACCGAGGCCGGCTTGCGGATCGCGGCGTCGTTGTTGAAGCCCAGCGGACGCTTGCCCACCCGGGCGTTGATGATCTCTTCCAAGCCGGCGAACGCGCCACCCACGATGAACAGGATGTTCGTGGTGTCGATCTGGATGAAGTCCTGGTGCGGGTGCTTGCGGCCACCCTGCGGCGGCACGGACGCGGTGGTGCCCTCGAGGATCTTCAGCAGCGCCTGCTGGACGCCCTCGCCCGATACGTCGCGGGTGATCGACGGGTTCTCGCTCTTGCGGGCCACCTTGTCGATCTCATCAATGTAGATGATGCCGGTCTCGGCCTTCTTGACGTCGAAATCGGCGGCCTGGATGAGCTTAAGCAGAATGTTCTCGACGTCTTCGCCGACGTAGCCGGCCTCGGTCAGTGCGGTGGCATCGGCCATCGCGAACGGCACGTTCAGCATCCGCGCCAGGGTCTGGGCGAGGTAGGTCTTACCGCAGCCGGTCGGGCCGATCAGCAGGATGTTGGACTTGCCGAGTTCGACCGATTCCTCTTCGGCGGCCCGGCGGCCCGCCGACGCGCTCGCAGCCTGGGCCTGCACCCGCTTGTAGTGGTTGTAGACGGCGACGCTGAGCGCCTTCTTGGCCACCTCCTGGCCGATCACGTAGGAGTCGAGGAAGGTGCAGATCTCGCGGGGCTTCGGCAGATCGTCGAGCAGCCCGACGTCCGCAGCCTCCGAAAACTCTTCTTCGATGATCTCGTTGCACAGGTCGATGCACTCGTCGCAGATGTAGACACCCGGACCAGCAATCAGCTTCTTGACCTGCTTCTGGCTCTTTCCACAGAACGAGCACTTGAGCAGTTCGGAGGTCTCCCCGATTCGAGCCACGCCGCCCCTCCTTCCCGTGAGGGCCACACTAGCCCGCCGAGCCGCGTCCGCAAGGAGGCGACCCGGCGCGGCAGTCAGGCCTCGGCGTCCTTGAGTGAGGTGAGGATGGCGTCCACGATCCCGTACTCGACGGCCTCCTCGGCGGTCAGGTACTTGTCGCGTTCGATGTCGCGGGAGACTTTCTCCACCTCCTGACCGGTCGCCTCGGCGAGCATGCCCTCCATCAGCGAACGGATCCGCAGGATCTCACGGGCCTGGATCTCCAGATCGGACGACTGCCCGTAGCCGCCCTCGGTGGCCGGCTGGTGGATCAGGATGCGGCTGTTCGGCAGCGCCAGCCGCTTGCCCTTGGTGCCGGCCGCGAGCAGCACGGCGGCCGCGGAGGCGGCCTGACCCAGACAGACGGTCTGCACGTCGGGCTTGATGTAACGCATCGTGTCGTAGATCGCGGTAAGGGCGGTGAACGAGCCACCCGGCGAGTTGATGTAGATGCTGATCGGACGCTCCGGGTCCATCGACTGCAGACACAGCAGCTGTGCCATCACCGCGTTGGCGATGTCGTCGCTGATCGGAGTGCCGAGGAAGATGATCCGGTCTTCGAAGAGCTTCGTGTAGGGGTCGACGCGCCGGACGCCGTAGCTGGTGCGCTCCTCCCATTGCGGAATGTAGTAGTCCATCGACGGGCCGGCCGGAGCCAGGCCGCCGGGCATCGCGGGCATGGTCATGGCGGTCCTCACTGGTTCGGGGAGTTGGTGCTGATCTGGGCGGCGCGCTCGTAGACGTGGTCGATGAACCCATAGTCGAGCGCCTGCTCAGCGGTGAACCAGCGGTCGCGGTCGGAGTCGGCCTCGATCTGTTCGACGCTCTGGCCGGTGTGCTCGGCGATCAGGCTCGACATCGTCTTCTTGATGTGCAGCGACTGCTCAGCCTGGATGCGGATGTCGGACGCGGTGCCGCCCAGCCCGCCGGACGGCTGGTGCATCATGATGCGGCTGTGCGGCAGCGCGAACCGCTTGCCCTTCTGACCTGCACTGAGCAGGAACTGACCCATCGAGGCGGCCAGGCCCATCGCCACGGTGGCGACGTCGTTGCTGATCCACTGCATGGTGTCGAAGATCGCCATGCCGGAGTTGACCGAGCCGCCCGGGGAGTTGATGTACAGATAGATGTCGGAACGCGGGTCTTCGGCGTTCAGCAGCAGCATCTGGGCACAGATGGCGTTGGCGTTCTCGTCACGCACCTCGGAGCCGAGGAAGATGATCCGGTTGGCCAGCAGCGACTGGTAGACGGAGTCGGTCATTCCGGCCGGGCCGGGCCCGCCGGTGGCCCGCAGCGGTGCGATGTCCAGCGTGGATAGGTGTCCCATGTCGTTCACGCTGCGAACCTATCCAACGGCACCGACAAAACTAAGGTCATCCGGCGGCTGTTCGCTGACGGCAGACCGCCCGTCCGATCACCGTTGAACCGCGGCGGCGCGCCCGCGCCGAGCCGGTGGACCGAAAAGAACCGTCCCCGGCGTACCGGCGAGCCCGGGAATGCCGACGGGGCCCCGCGCACCAGCGCGGGGCCCCGTCGGGCGAATCGGGTCAGGCTTCGGCGGGAGCGTCCTCGCCGGCCTCGGCATCCGCCTCGGGTGCGCGCGGGGCGACCTCGACGGTCGCACCGTCGGCGTCGGTCACCGTCGCCTCGGCAAGAATCAGGCCGAGCGCCTTGTTGCGGCGGATCTCCTGCATCCAGGCCGACATGTGGTTGTGCTCCATCATGTGCTGCAGCTCCTGCTCGGGCGTCGAGCCGGAGGACTGCGCCTTGCGCACGATCATGTCGGTCAGCTCGTGCTGCTCGACACCCACCTCATGCGCGTCGGCGATGGCGTCGAGCAGGATCTGCGCCCGCAGGCTCTGCTCGGCCCGCGAATCGACGACCTCCCAGAACTCCTCCGGGGTGTTCGCCTCCTCGTCGTCAGCGGTCTCCAGGTAGCGCTCCAGGGTCAGCGCGGCACCCTTGAGCTGCTCGTCGATCTGGTTGTGCCGGGCTTCCAGCTCGGACGCCAGCAACTTGGCCGGCAATTCGAACTCGACCTGGGCGACCAGGCCCTCCAGCACCTTGTCACGGGCGTTGTTGAGCTGGTCGGCACGGAGCATCTGCTCCACACCGTTGGTCAGGTCGGCGCGCATCTCCTCGACCGTGTCGAACTCCGACACAAGCTGGGCGAACTCGTCGTCCAGGTCGGGCAGTTGCTGCTCGGACACCTTGGCCACCGTGACGTGGATGTCGGCCTCCTGGCCGGCCAGCGCCCCACCCACCAGCGTGGCGGTGAAGTCGGCGGACTCGCCGGCCGACAGGCCGGTGACGGCCTCGTCCAGGCCGTCCAGCATGCCGCCGGAGCCGATCTTGTAGGTGATGCCCTCCGCGGTGGCGTCGGGCAGCGCCTCGCCGTCGCGGCTGCCGGCCAGATCGATGGTGACGACATCGCCGTCGGCCGCCTGCCGGTCGACCTCGGTGGTGGTGGCGAAGCGCTCACGCATCATGGCGAGACGGTTCTCCACCTCGGCCTCGAGATCGGCCAGCACCTCCACCGTCACCGCGAGGGTGTCGAAACCGGGCAGGTCCAGCTCGGGGCGGACGTCGACCTCGGCCACGAACTCGACGACGTCGCCGTCCTCGAGCTTGGTGATCTCGACCTCGGGATCGCCCAGCGGGATGAGCTTATTGGCGTCCACGGCCTCGCCGTAGGCGGTCGGCAGGGCGGCGTTGATCGCCTCCTGCAGCACGGCACCGCGGCCGAATCGCTGGTCGATGACCGCCGACGGCACCTTGCCCTTGCGGAAGCCCGGGATGGTCACGCTCTGGGCGATCTCGCGGTAGGCCTTGGTCAGGTGGGGCTGCAGTTCGGAGAAGGGAATCTCGACGGTCAGCTTGGCCCGGGACGGGCTGAGTTGCTCGACGGTGCTGGGCAACGTGGTGCTCCTGTGGTCGGTGGTGTTTCCGTGCGGTCATGAACCGGAGCAGGATGGCGGGAAGGCGATCCCGCATGACCAGCGTGCGAAAGAGGCCAGCCGGGCCAATCGGTCGCTGAACTCGGTGTCTGACCGTCTTGCAGACTACACCCTCGCCCCCGGCCCATGCCTACTCGGCCGGCGTCCCACCATCTCTGGGGGTTGTCGCCATGCTCGGACGAGGTCAGGGTTAGCGTGAGAGGACATCGCCTCCGGCGGATCGACGCGTCCGCGTCGTCGCCGAGCGCAGCGGCTGAATCGCTGGACGCCGCGGCACGGAGACCGGTGTGTCACCAGCAACTATCGAAAGGGACGCCTGTGTCCGACTCTGCCAACGCCACCGATCCTGCCGCCGCCTCCGATGAGGCGATGCCGGCCGTGCCGGCGAGCGACGATCAAGCGGACGCCACCGCCGAGCCGGAGCCGACCGCGACCGTCGTCAGCGGCGTCACCGAGGACGGGGTGCCCGTGGTGGTGGCGGAAGCGACCGACGGCGATGCCCGGGTCTCGGTCGCCGGAACCACCGACGGCTACGTCGATCTGGTGGTGGCGGAAGCGACGGACGGCGACACTGACGTGTCCGGGGCACTGCTCACCGACGGCGCCTGGTCGCTGCTGATCGCCGACTTCTCGGCGAAACACCTCGCCCTCGAGGCCTACACCGCGCTGCGCGAGGCCGCCGACGTCAACCGGCTGCGCATCGAGGGTGCGTTCGTGCTGGTCAAGGACGAGAAGGGCGAGGTGACCATCGAACAGGCCACCGACCTGCGCACCCGCCGCGGTCTGCGCTGGGGACTGGCCGCCGGCGCCATCGTGGGCATCCTGTTCCCGCCGTCGCTGCTGGGCAGCCTGGCGGTCGGCGGCGCGCTGGGCGCCGGCGTCGGACGGCTGCGGCACCACCGCTTCGCCGGCAAATTCGCCGAGGAGCTCTCCGCCGGCGTCGCTCCTGGTCACTCGGGCCTGGTCATGCTGGTCTCCGATCCGGCGATGGTCGAGGTGCAGCGCGCGCTGCTCAAGGCCGACAAGATCGTCCAGCGGGCCGTCGACAAGGCCGTCGTGGACGAGATCGCCGCCGAAGTGGACGCCGCTGAGAAGGCGGAGCCGTCGGCCGGGACCCGCGGCTGACCGTGGGGCCGGCGTCCGAGGGCGCGGAGGAAGCCGCGGCCACCGATCTCACCACGCTCCGGCTGAACGTCCGGATCGATGAGGGTCAGGGTCCGGTCGTGGTGATGTTGCACGGCATCAACTCCAACGCCGACGACATGCGTCCGTTGGTGGAGCTGCTGCGAGCGGACTACCGGGTGATCGCCCCGGATCTGCTCGGATTCGGGGACTCACCCAAGCCGCTCGACGTCTCGTACACCACCGACGAGCACGTCACCGTGCTGGAGGCCACGCTGGCCGAGCTCGACCTGCCCGGACGCTTCCTGTTGCTCGGCTACTCCCTCGGCGGGGATATCGCGGCCCGCTACGCCGCCGCCCATCCCGAGCGGTTGCGACGGCTGTTCCTGCTGTCGACACCCTTCTACCTGCCACCCGAGTACTACGTGAAGAGCAAATTCGGCATCGCCTACGCCGAGGCGATTCTGTGGACCTGGGTGTGGCGGATCATCGGAGAGCAGAAGCAACGGAACACGCCCTTCTACGCTTTGGCCGCGGGACCACTGCGTGGGCCGGTGGAGGACTACGTCCGGGCCGGCGAGCTCTCCACCCACTGGGAGGTCATGTCGAGGACCCTGGAGAACACCATCTCGGAGACCACCCTGGTCGATGATCTGCCGCACTTGACCATGCCGACGACTTTCGCCCTCGGGGTGAAGGATCCGCTCGTCCGGCCGTATCAGCTGCTGGCTCTGCAGCGGGTCAAGCCGGATCTGGAGGTGCGCCGGATCGGCGGCCTGAGCGCCGATCACGTACTGATCGCAAAGGTCCCCGACCGGGTCGCGGCCGAGGTGCTGCGGGCCGAGGTGGACCGACTCAGCATCGGGTTGCGGGTCGGCACCGGCGACCCGCTGGTGCTGCTGCCCGACCTGGAACACACCTGGCGGATCTGGCGGGACGCCGCCCGCGTCCTCGCCGCCGACCATGACGTCGCCGTCCTCGACCTGCTCGGATTCGGTGCGTCGCCGGCCCCGGTGGCCAACGGCTACTCCCTGGAGGACCATGCGGCGGCCGTGCTCGCCACCGCCCGCCGGGCCTTCGGCGAACGCAGCTTCCAGGTCGCCGGTTTCGGCTTCGGTGCCGACATCGCGCTGGCCTGCGCAGTGATCTCCCCCCAGTCGATCACCGGCGTCGTCGCCCTCGCGCCGCCGCTGCCCGACCCGCAGGCACCGCAGCAGGCCGCGGCCAGCGCCGCCCTGCTCGCCAGCCGGGACGTGGTGGTCGCGGGCGCCGGCGACGAACAGCTCCGTCGGGCGGCGAGTGGTCGGCTGGAATCGGAGCTGTTGCCGATCGTCCGCTCGGTGGACCGGCTGGTCGCGACCGACGCCCGCCAACTGATGTCGCGGTTGACCGTGCCTGCCCGGTTCGTCATGCCCGACGATGCCGTGAGCACGCCGGACTGGCTGACCCGCTGGGCCGCCGCCGAGCCGGAACTGGTTCGCGTCGACCGCCACCCGGCGGTCCCGGCACCGGACCGGGACAGCGACTTCGCGGTCGCCGCGATCCGTGGCGAACCGCTGCCTGCGGCCGTCGACCAGTCCGGCACGGCGCCGGCAGCGCCGAGGGCCAGGAATCCGATCGCACGGCGGCTCAACCGGTTGAACGCCCGCATGCTGTTGCGAGGCATCGCCCAGGTGCTGCTCGGAGTACCACTGCTGGTCTGGCCGCAGAGCGTCCCAGCCGCCTGGGTGGCGGTCATGCTCGGGTTGTGGGTCGCCGCCGAGGGCATGGAAACCCTCGCCGGGGCAATCTCCGAGCGGCGTCGCGGCTACCCCTGGCTGAGCTGGACCGTGCTGGCCGCGGTGGCCCTGGGTTTCGCCGCGGCGCTGATAGCCGGCGACCTGTTCACCGCCGACATCGCCCGGTGGATCGTCGCCGTCGCGATCGGGCTACGCGGGGTGGCTCAGCTCGTCACCGCCGCGGCGGCCCGCTCGACCCCGGTCGCACGCTGGGTGCTGGTGGTGGACGGCGTGCTCTCCGTGCTCATCGCGGTCGGGATGATCGCCTGGCCCGCACTGGGCGGCAGGCTGCTGCGGTACACCGTGGGCGGCTACCTGACCGTCGCCGGTATCGCCGCGATCACCGCGGTCGTCCGCAACCGGCGAGCCGTTCGCCGGCACCTGCGCGAGTACCTCGCGACCAGCGCCGGCGGACGCTGATCAGCCGGCCTGGCGCCGGACCAGCCGCACCACCCGCTGATCCAGCGACAGGTGACCGGCGCGACGCGAGGCGAGCCGGCTCCAGGTGACGGCGGAGAATCCCGCAGCCACGACACCGAGCACCGAGACGCCCTTCACCTTGGGCGGGGTCTCACGAGAGAGCAGCTGCCCGGCCGCCAGCAGGGCCGCGGCGGCCATCAGCCCGTCCACCAGCTTGTCGCTCACCTCGTCGGCATCACGCAGGTTCACCTCGACCCGCGCCTTGCCGCTGCGGACATCGCCCAGGATGCCGATCAGGTCACGCGGCAGGTCGCGGGCAACCTGGCGGAAGGCCAGCAGGGCGCGGCCGGCCCGCTGCGCTAGATGCGTGGGGTCGTACTCCTGCGCCATGAAGTCCTTGATGAACGGCGCCAGTTCGTCATCGATGGTCGCGCCGCTGCCCAGCTGCTTGCCGAAGCCCTCGAGCCGAGCCATCACCCGCAGCAGCAACGCCAGGTCGCTGGGGAAACTCAACTCGAACTGATGCAGGAGTTGCATGCCGGCGGACATCGCGCCGTTGAGGTCGCGGTCCGCCGTGCCGGACCCGGCCGGCAGATAGACCGCCAGCCACTCGTCGACCGCGCTCTCCAACGCGTGGGTGTCGATCGCCGTGGCCGGCTCGCAGATCTGCAGCAGCACATCGGTGAGCCCGGCGACATCGCGGCTGGTCACCGCCAGCAGCAGCCGGGCCACATCGTCGCGCCGCCCGCCGGACAGGAAGCCCACATCGCCGAAGTCCAGCAGCACGAGGTGCTCGGGGTCGGCGAGCAGGAAGTTCCCCGGGTGCGGGTCGGCGTGGTAGAAGCCGTGCTCGAAGATCATCGACAGCCACGCCTTGGTCACCATCCGGTGCATCGCGTCCACCGACCATCCGGCAGCCTCGACATCGTCACGACTCTTCATCGGTTTCCCGGACATGCTCTCCATGGTGAGGACGCCGGCCGTGCACAGCTCCGGGTAGGCCTTGGGCACCAGCAGCCAGTCCTGGTCGGCCAGCGCCCCGGCAATGCGGCGCATGTTCTGCAGTTCGTTGCGCAGGTCCGTCGCCTGCCGCATCATTGCGGCGAATTTGGCGACGATGACACTCGGCCGGTACCGCGCGATGTCGGGGTCGACCCGCTCGGCGAACTCGGCGAGCCGTCCCATCAGCGACAGGTCTCCGGCGACCTGTTCGGCGGTGCCGTCGTGCAGCACCTTGACCACCACCTCGGTGCCGTCCAGCATCACGGCGTGGTGCGCCTGGGCGACCGAGCCCGAGGCGAACGCTTCGTCGTCGAACGTCGCGAACAGCTGGTCGACCGGTTTGCCCAGCTCCCGCTCCACCCGGGCCCGGGCGAGCCCCGGCGCATCGGTCGGCACCGACGTCTGCAAGCCCTCCAAGGCATGGGCGACCTCGGCACCCACCAGGTCGGCCCGCATGCTCAGCGACTGTCCGAGCTTGATCCAGGACGTCCCCAGCTCGGCCAATGCTGCACAGAGCCGCTGCCCCGACGACATCGAGGTCAGGTCCGGATCAGCCGATCCAGCCGCCACTCCGTGGCCGCCGTCGGTGCCGGAGGCCTGATGGGCGATCCGGTCGAGGATTCCGTAACGGGAGAACACCGCAAGAATCTCCCGGGCCCGATGGGCGTCGCGTCCGAACTCGGAGCTGAAGATGGACATGTCACTCTCGATTCTCTGGTGCGGCGCCGGCCACCCTGCAGCGGTAGGAGTCGAGGTGACGTGGCGCCGGTCCCGCGCGGAAGCAGTGAGGGTCAAGCCACCACGTGCCTTCCTTGCCGATCCACGCCGGCGAGAAACACCTGCGGCTCGGCTCGACGGTAGGCAACGCCACCACCGGAGCCTCTGCTGCGGCGGAGAATCCCACCATCGTGGACTCCCGACCCACCTCGCGGTGCGCCCCCGACCTGTCCGGCGGGCTCTGGGGGTGGGCTCGGCGCATAGACGCACCGCCGGACGTGCGCACTCGGCAGTCTGTTCGGTTGTGACGCACAGCGCGTCCCCGCAGGGCCTGCGCCCGCGAGTGGCGCCGTCGAGAAGAATGAGGAGGGCCCATGACGAGTCAGTCCGTTGCACCTGCGGCCGACAGGCGACCGTGGTACGCCATGACGCCGCAGGAGGTCACCGCGGCGCTGGATGTCGATCCGGAGCGCGGCCTGGATGCCGCCGGCGTCCAGGATCGTCGCGCCAAGCACGGTGAGAACAAGATCGCCTCGGAACCACCGCCCACACGCTGGACCATCGCACTGCGTGAACTGGGCGATCCGATGAACCTGATGCTGCTGGTGGTGTCGATCGCCAGCCTGATCATCGGCCAGCGGCCGGTCGGCATCATGGTGCTCGCACTGGTCATCCTCAACGTGGTGCTCGGCACCCAGCAGGAGTTGAAGGCGCTCTCCGCAGTCGATGCCCTGGCGAAGATGCAGACGCCGAAAGTGCGCCTGGTCCGGGACGGTAGCCTGGCGGAGGTCTCCGCGCCCGAGTTGGTGCCCGGCGACATCGTCCAGTTGGAAGCCGGCGATCTGGTGCCCGCGGACGGACGCATTCTGCGTTCGGCCAGTTGCGAGGCGCAGGAAGCAGCCCTGACCGGGGAGAGCGCGCCGATCCCGAAGGGCGGCGCCGCCATCGACGCCGAAGACGTGGCGCTGGGCGACCGCACCTCGATGCTGTTCCAGAACACCTCGATCACCCGGGGCACCGCCACCATGGTGGTCACCGAGACCGGCATGGGCACCGAGATGGGCCAGATCGCGACGATGCTGTCCGCGGTGCCGCCGTCCAAGTCACCCCTGCAGCGCGAACTTGCGTCGCTCACGAAGGTGCTCGGCATCATCGCTTGGACGGCGGTCGCGATCATCGTGGTGATCGGGCTCGTCCGCGGCCAGCAGGTCGAAGCCGTGCTGCTGCTGGGCATCTCGATGGCGGTGTCGGCGATTCCGACCGGCCTGCCCACCTTCGTGCAGGCGATGCTCGCCTTCGGGGCGAAGAAGCTCGCCGAGGCCAAAGCGGTGGTGAAGAATCTCGGCGACGTCGAGACCCTGGGCGCCACCAGCGCGATCAACTCCGACAAGACCGGGACGCTCACGCTCAACGAGATGATGGTCCGCAAGCTGTACTACCGGGGCGAGTGGTTCAACGTCTCCGGGGACGGCTACGAGAAGACCGGGCAGATCACCGGCGCCGCGGGCGCACCCGTGCCGGACTTCACCCGGCTGGCGTACGGGTTGTGCCTGGACTCCGATGCCACCGTCTCCGACCAGGGTGCCGTGGTCGGCGATCCCACCGAGGCCGCGCTGGTGGTGCTGGCCGCGAAGCTCGGGGTGGACACCGAAGAGACCCGCCGCGCCTACCCGCGGGTGGCCGAGGTGCCCTTCGACTCCGACTACAAGTTCATGGTCACCTACCATCACGTGCCGCTACGCGACGCCGTCCAGTTCGTCGGGGCGATCAAGGGCGGCCCCGACGTCGTGCTGGATCGCTGCAGCCATGTCCTCCAGGCGGACGGCACCGAGGTGCCGATCGACCAGGTCCGCGACGAGATCCTGGACGCGAACCGGGAGATGTCGGAGCAGGGCCTGCGGGTGCTGGCCTTCGGGATCCGCGAACTGGACGGCCGTGAGGATGCCGTTCAGGCCGACCCGATGGGGCACGTCGAACAGTTCCGGTTCATCGGGATGGTCGGCATCATCGACCCGCTGCGTCCGTCGTCGCTGGAGGCCGTCCGGATCGCCCACGCCGCCGGTATCGACGTCCGGATGATCACCGGCGACCATGCCATCACCGCCGGCGCGATCGGCGCCGAACTGGGGCTGGGCCCCGGTGCGATCAGCGGCGCCGAGATCCAGGAGATGACCGACGACGAGGTGAAGGCCGCGTTGCCGCGCCTGCACGTCTTCGGCCGGGTGACGCCGCAGGACAAGCTGCGGTTGGCGAAGCTGATGCAGGAGACCGGCGAGGTGGTCGCGATGACCGGCGACGCCGTCAACGATGCGGCGGCGCTGAAGCAGGCCGACATCGGTGTCGCGATGGGTTCGGGCAGCGAGGTGACCAAGCAGGCCGCGAAGATGATCCTCACCGACGACAACTTCGGCACCCTGGTCAATGCCATCCGGCTGGGCCGCGGCATCTACGACAAGGTGACCTCCTACGTCCGGTATCAGATGACCCAGCTGTTCTCACTGGTGCTGCTGTTCCTGGTGGCCAGCATTCTCAACATCAACGGCGGCATGCCGTTGACCCCGCTGATGGTGCTCTACCTGAACTTCTTCGTCTGTGCCGTGCCGATCGTGATGATCATGCTCGACCCGACCCCGGACGACATCATGAGCCGCCCGCCCCGCGACACTTCCGAAGGAATTGCCAACGGGCGCTCGATCGGGGAATGGCTGCTGTTCGGGTTCGTGCTCTTCGCGATCACCCTGGTGGCGCTGATGATCGCCCCCGGCACCATGAGCCCCGACGAACCCAACGTCCCGGTCACCATGGCGTTCGCAGTGATGGGCCTGGGCACCGTTTTCAGTGCCCTGGTGATGCGGCGCTCCCCCGGTTCGGGGCTCACAGCTCCGATCCTGGGCGCGCTCAAAATTCTGCTGATCCCGGCCGCGATGACGGTGCTGGCCGTGCAATGGGGCTGGCTGAGCAACATTCTCGGCACGGTGCCGCTGAGCACCGATGAATGGATGACGGCGCTCGGCTTGTCGCTGATCCTGCCCGTCGTGGTGGAGCTGTACAAGCTCGTCCGCCGTGACTCGAAGAAGGCCCCGGAGACCGCCGGCGACCTGGGCAACGTCCTGCCGCAACGCGCCCTCTCGACGACTCAATCAGGAAAGTAGCGAGCTGATCATGAAGAAGAAGGTCTACAACAAGTACCTCAAGGAACTGCACGGCGACCTGGTCGAGATGCAGGAATGGGTGAAGGAATCCGGCGCCAAAGTCTGCATCGTCTTCGAGGGCCGCGATTCGGCCGGGAAGGGCGGGGTGATCAAGGCGCTCACCGAGCGGGTCAGCCCACGGGTGTTCCGGGTGGTGGCACTGCCCGCACCCACCGACCGGGAGAAGAGCCAGATGTACGTGCAGCGTTACATCCCGCATCTGCCGGCCGCCGGCGAGGTGGTGATCTTCGATCGCAGTTGGTACAACCGTGCCGGGGTCGAACGCGTCTTCGGGTTCTGCACCGAGAAGGAGGTGCGCGACTTCCTGCGCGTCGCCCCGTCGGTGGAACGTGCGATCGTCGACTCGGGCGTCATCCTGCTCAAGTACTGGCTCGAGGTCAGCCCCGAGCAGCAGACCATGCGACTCGAGAGCCGCATCCACGACCGGCGGAAGGTGTGGAAGCTGTCCGGCATGGACGTCGCCTCGTACAGCAAATGGGACGACTACACCAAGGCCCGGGACGACATGCTGACCCAGACCGACAGCACCTGGGCGCCGTGGCACACGGTGCGCAGTGACGACAAGAAGTCGGCCCGGCTCAACGTGATCTCGGACATTCTCGCTCGCGTGCCCTACCTGCCGCTCACGAAACGGGCCACCGACCTTCCCGACCGGTCGGTGACCCCCGATCGCGACCCGGAGATCGTGGAGAGCCGCCTGGTCGCAACCCGCTACGAGGCCTGATGGGTCAACCGTCCCGGGGCGTGGCCGGGCGGGAGCATCTCCCGCTCGGCCACGCCCCGTTGACCGTGGTGGTCGCGCCGGCCGGGTTCGGCAAGACCACCCTGCTCGACGCCTGGCGGGCCGGGACGGAGTCGACCGCGTACGACACCTTCGACGCGTTCTACCGGACCAACGCCCGTGACGCAGGCCTGGTGCTGGCCGGCTGCGCCCGTTCCCTCGGCGTCGCCGAGAGCCACGTCGCGGAGGTCATCGGCCTGCTCTCCCCCGACGGCAGCGGGCTGGGCGCCGAGTTCGTCGCGCGGCTGGGGCAGTTGCTCCGGGAGGTCAGCGGACGCTACCTGTGTTTCCTCGACGACCTGCACGGACTGTCTGAGGAGACCGGCCGCGATGTCGGCCGACTGATCGGGTCGGTCGCCGACCAGCGGCACCGGTTCGTGGTCGCCTCCCGGACGGACCCGCCCTGGCCGGTCGAGCGGTGGCGGATCAGTGGCTTCAGCACGACGGTCACGGCGGATCAGCTGCGGCTGACCCTCGACGAGGTGGCCGGGTTGCTGCCGTCCGCCTCGGCACAGCTCGCCGGGGCCGCGCACCGGGTGACCGGCGGTTGGCCCGCGGCCGTGGAGGTGATCCGGTGGCGGCTGGAGGCCAGCCCGAACTTCGATGTGGATCTCGAGGCCGAGGTGCTGGACCTGATCGACTACGCGGTCGCCGAGGTCCTTCCGGTACTGCCCGAGCCGCAGGTCCGGGTGCTGACCCGGACGTCGATCCTGCAGCCGTTTCCCGCCTCGGTGGCGGTGGCGGTCTCCGGGGAGGCGTCCGCGCCCGCCGTCCTGTTCGATACCCGTCGGCACACCTCGCTGGTGAGCGTGCTCGAGGACGGCCGCTACGCCTACCATGCGGTGCTCCGGGCGGCGTTGGCGCGGCAGCTGGCGCACGCCGAACCGGAACTGGAGCGGCAGTTGCAGCTCCGCGCCGCCGAAGCGTGGCTGGACGAGCCCGACTCGTTCCACGCGCTCGCCAACGCGGTGGATCACCTGCTCGCGGCCCGCGCCTGGTCGGACGCGATCGAGCTGCTGCGGCACCGGCTGGTCCAGATCGACCGGCATGCCCGGCTCGATCGGTTCGTCGAGTGGCTGGACGCGATCCCCGCACGGCACTGGCGCGGCGACCTCGCGATGGTGCTGCAGTACAGCTACGCCAACCTGCGGATCGGCCGGTCCGCCCAGGCGATGGAGTGCCTGCACGACCCGGCGATCGGGCGCAACGAGCACGCAGCAGCGGTGGCCAAGCTGACCTATGCCTGGATGACCGGGTGGACGGCCGATCCCCAGGAAGCCGTGAGCCTGTGCGAGCAGGCGGGCCCCCTCCTCGGGGCGTTGGACGAGCTGGCCGAGCAACACGGGATCCCCCAGTTCCCCGGGGTGAACCGGTTCGCGCTGGCGGCTCAGGTCGCCGCTGGCCAGGCGTTCGCGATCCTCGGACGCTGCGATCCGGCGATCGAGGCGATGCAGCACGCCCTGCGACACCGCGCGGATATCGCGCCGGTGCAGTTGCCGGTGGTCCACGGGACCCTCGCCTACTCCCTCGCGCTGCGCGGCGAGACCGCGACAGCCCGCGCCCACGCCGAGCAGGCCCTGCAGATCGCGGCCGACGCCGGCCTGGTCAACCACCACGTCCGCACCGTGCCCGCCCTGCTCGGACTCGCTACCGTCGCGGCGATGACCGGCGACCGCGACCGGGCCCTCGGCCTGCTGCAGGACGCCGCCGAACGCTGCCGTCCCTCCCGTGCCGCGAACCTGCTCGCCGCCTGCGGCCAGGTCGCCGCCATGTGCGGCGTCACCCACTCCTACCTCGCCGACGTCGACCCCCCACTCACCGCCGCGCCGCTGCCGATCGTCGACCAGTTCACCACCGCGACCGCGGCCCGCGAACGCTCCCGGCTCGGCGACCACACCGGCGCCGAACGGCTGCTGCGCACCACCGCACCCCACGAGCTGACCCTCGGCACCTGGGTCGAGATCCTGCTCCACCGCGCCGAACGACGCTCGGTCAGGCGCTGGCTCGCCCGCCTCGACACGCCCACCAGCACCCACGCCAAGATCATCCGGCTGCTGGCTGAGGCGGCGGTGGCCGAGTCCGCGTCGGACGCCTCCCGGCGGTCGACCCACGCCGCCGATCTGGCCTGGGAAGGGCACCTGATCGGCGTGCTGATGACCGGCCCGGCCCAGCTGTGGCAATCCCTGGATGCGGAACGCGCCTCGCATCCGATGATCATCGAGACCCTCGCCAGGCTCGACGGTCCGACCGTGCTCACCGAGCAGCTGACCTCACGAGAACTGGAGGTGCTCCGGCTGCTGCCCTACGTCGGCAGCTCGGCTGAGCTCGCCTCCCGCCTGTTCGTCTCCGAGAACACCGCGAACTGGCACCGCCGCAACATCTACCGCAAGCTCGGCGTCCACCGGCGCCGGGACGCGGTCGCTCGCGGCGTCGAACTCGGCCTGATCGTCCCCGGCTTCTACCTCTGACCCACCCGTCGGCACGCACCGCTGGAGAGCGTGTGGCCCGGAACCCCTAGATCTGGCGGCTGTGCGCCGAGTGTCGGCTCCGTAGCATCGTGACCATGCTCGCACCGGAAGCCGGACTGGCCGTCGGTGACCTGCGCAGGTCACCGGGACTCAGCGAGCGAGACCATCTTCTGCTCGGCGACGCCCCGCTGACCGTGGTGGTCGCGCCGGCCGGGTTCGGCAAGACGACCGTGCTCAACACCTGGCGGGCCAGGACGCCGTCGAGCGTGTACGGCACCTTCGACGCCTTCTATCGGACCGGCGCCCGCGACGCAGGCTTGGTGCTGGCGCGATGCGCCCGGGAGCTGACTGATGCCGAGGATGCGGTCGCGGAGGCGATGGATACGCTCACCGGCGACAAAGGAGGCGGCCTGGGTGCCGAGTTCGTCGCCGAACTGGCCCGGGTGTTGCGCGAGATCAGCGGCCCCTACGTGTGTTTCCTGGACGATCTGCACGGCCTGTCCGAGGAGGTGTGCCGTGATGTGGGTCGCCTGATCGGGTCGGTGGCCGACCAGCGGCACCGGTTCGTGGTCGCCTCACGGACGGAGCTGCCGTGGCCGGTCGAGCGCTGGCGGGTCGCCGGCTTCGCCGCGACCACGACCACCGACGAACTGCGGCTGACTCCCGACGAGATTGCGCGACTGCTTCCACCGGACGCGACCCAGCTTGCGCCGGTGGCGCACCGGGTGACCGAGGGCTGGCCCGCGGCAGTGCGGATGATCAGCCGCCGGCTGGCGGCCGACCCCAACCCGGATCTCGACATCGAGGCTGAGATGTTGGATCTTGTCAACTACGTGACTGCGGAAATGATCCCCGAGCTTTCCGACACCGAATTGCGGGTGCTGACCCGCACCTCGATCCTGCAGCCCTTCCCCGCTTCGGTGGCGATCACGGTCTCCGGGGAGGCGGTCG
Organism: Micropruina sp.; assembly: GCA_047602545.1. GTDB lineage: Bacteria > Actinomycetota > Actinomycetes > Propionibacteriales > Propionibacteriaceae > Micropruina. The sequence continues at coordinate 150,831 of JASGHC010000001.1, forward strand.
CGCCCGGCGTCCTGCTCGATGCGCGGGAGCGCACCTCACTGGTCGGTGTCCTCGACGACGGCCATTACTCCTTCCACCCGGTGCTCCGCGCCGCCTTGCAGCAGCAGTTGGCGTACGCCGAGCCCGGACTGGACCAGCAGCTGCACAAGCGGGCCGCCGAGGCCTGGCTCGACGAACCCGACTCGTTCACCGCACTGTCCAACGCTCTCGACCACCTGATCGCGGCCCGCGCCTGGACGGAAGCGATCGACCTGCTGGGTCAACGGCTGGTCGAGATCGAGCAGCACGGTCAACTCGATCGGTTCGTCGAGTGGGTGGACCTCATCCCGGGACGCTGGTGGCGTCATGACACCGCGATGGTGCTGCAGTACAGCTACGCGCGGCTGCGGATCGGCCGTCCCGCCCTGCCGATCGGGAGCTTGCGCGCGCCGGACACCGGCGGGACGTCGCACGCCGCGGCGGTTGCGAAGCTGACCTACGCCTGGATGACCGGCTGGACCACCGATCCACAGGAGGCGCTGCGGCTGTGTGCGCAGGCGGTGCCGCTCCGCACCCTGACGGACCAGGCGTCCGAGCCTCGATGGGTTCCCTCCCACGTTCCGATCTCGGCGTTGGAGTTGACCGCCCAGATGGCGACCGCGGAGGCCAACGCCATGCTCGGCCGCTGGGATCGGGCGATCGAAGGTCTGCACCGAGTGCTGCAGCACCGCTCGGACGTGCCCCCGATCCAGCTGCCGGTGGTCCACGGGACCCTCTCCTACTCCCTCGCCGCCCGAGGCGATGTCGCCGACGCCCGGGCGCACGCCGAGCAGGCATTGCAGGTCGCAGCCGATGCCGGCCTGGTCGCGCACCACGTCCGTACTGTGCCCGCCCTGCTCGGGCTCGCCACCGTCGCCGCGATGACGGGCGATCCCGAGGGCGCGCTGACCACGCTGCAGTGCGCGGCGGAACGCTGCCGTCCGTCCCGCGCCGCGAACCTGCTCGCCCTGTGCGGTCAGGTCGCCGCCCTGTCCGGCGCGTCGCACTCGTACCTGGCCGACATCGACCCGCCCCTCACCCCCGCCTCGATACCGATCGTGGAGCAGTTCACCACAGCTGCAGCGGCCCGCGACCTCTCCCGGCTCGGCGACCACGCCGGCGCCGAACGACTGCTGCGAAGCACCGAAGCCCACGAACTGACTCTCGGCACCTGGGTCGAGATCCTGCTGCACCGCGCCGAACGACGCTCGGTCAGGCGCTGGCTGGCCCGCCTCGACAAGCCGACCACCACCCACGCCAGGATCGTCCGATTGCTCGCCGAGGCCACGGTGGCGGAAGGGCCTTCCGACACATCGCGGCGTACCGTCGAGGCCGCCGGACTGGCCAGCGAAGGACATCTCGTCGGCGTGCTGATGAACGCTCCGGTCCAGCTCTGGCAACCGCTCGACGCCGATCGCTCACCACATCCGATGATCATCGAGACCCTCGCCAAGCTCGACGGCCCGACGCTGCTCACCGAGCAGCTGACCTCACGAGAGCTGGAGGTGCTCCGGCTGCTCCCCCACGTCGGCACCACCGGCGAACTGGCGGCACGCCTGTTCGTCTCCGAGAACACCGCGAACTGGCACCGCCGCAACATTTACCGCAAACTGGGCGTCCATCGGCGCCAGGAGGCGGTCGCCCGCGGGGCCGAACTCCGGCTCATCACAGCCGTCCCGGCCTGAAACGCGGGAGCGAATGCCCATCAATGGAGCGGATGACGGGAATCGAACCCGCATGACCAGCTTGGAAGGCTGGGGCTCTACCATTGAGCTACATCCGCAGGGGCACCAGCGTAGCGGGCCAACCGTGCCTGGACATAAACGCCTCGGCCGAGGCGTCGTTGCTGAGAGTAGCGCCTGGTCACCAGGCTGCGGCGGATCCGAGCAGCGGCGCGTCGGCGGCCGGGTTCGACGAAGCCTTGCGACGCGGCGTAGGGTCGTGGACATGAGCGACCCGGAGTTGCGGCGGCTGCGCGCCACCGATGCGCCGGACGTCCTCGCCGCGTTCGCCGCGGCGTCCGACATGGCCCGGCAGGGCGCGGTGACGGACGCCGGCAGTGCGCTCGCCTATGTACAGGGCCTCACCGAACTCGCCGGGCCGCACCTGGCCTTCGCCATCGAATACCGCGGCCGGGTGGTGGGGGTGGTCGGCGTGACGGTCGACAGCGGGAACCGCAACGGCTGGTTCTGGTACTGGATGCATGCCGGCTTCCGAGGCCGGGGGTGGACGTCGCGGGCCGCCGCGACCATCGCCGATTGGGCGCTCGGCGAGGGCGGGTTGCACCGCTTGGAACTCGGGCATCGGGTGAACAATCCCGCCTCGGGAGCCGTGGCCCGGGCCGCCGGATTCGTCCAGGAAGGTCTGGAGCGCAGCAAGCTGCTGATCGACGGCGAACGGCTGGACGTCGTTGCCTACAGCCGGCTGCCGAGCGATCCACGTCCGTCGCTCCCCCGGTTGCGGCTGGTGGAATCCGTGGACTCGGCCAGTTCGACCGACCAAGGGTGAACCCTGCTGACCGGCGCCGGCGCGGATTCTCAGGTCTCGACCGGCTCAATCAGCGAGATCCGCGTTCGCTACCCGGTCGGCGCCACGGACGCCTCGGCAGAGCGCTCGGCGACCCGGTCGAGCGCGACCAGCATCGTCCGGGCGCTCGCACAGAGCACCTCCAGTTCCTCGGCCGACAACACCTGCAGCACGGCGCCGAGGATCCGCTCGAACATCGAGTCCATCTGGCGCATCAGGTCGCGGCCGGGCTCGGTCGGTTGCAGCCGCCGGATCCGGCGGTCGTCGGGATCATCGGTGCGGGTGATCAGCCCCTTCTCGACCAGGCGTTCGATCAGCCCGCTCGCGGTCGGCGCGCTCACCCCCAGCAGTCCGCCCAGTTCGTTGCCCGAGATCCCGGGACGCCGCACCACCTGGCCGAGCACCCGGAACTGCTGCATGGTCAGATCGGGCGGTGGGGGTATCGGCCCGACCAGGCCGATCGCCCGGTCGTGGACCTGCATGTTCAACTCGATCAGGTTCTCGGCCAGCACAACCCGCTCCGGGTCAAGTCCGAACGACTGAGGTGTGCACACCGGGAATCGCTTTCATCCATACGAATAGTTAGAGTTATGCTAACTGATGTGGCCGGCTCCGGTCACCCGTTCACCCGGTGAGTCCGGGGCCGACGAAGGGGAATCCGTGCTCCGCCTGACCAAGCTCAGCCTCGCCCACCGCACCGTGGTGTTGCTGCTCAGCCTGCTCACCATCGGCCTGGGGATCTACTCCACGACAGCCCTGAAACAGGAACTGATCCCGTCCGTCAACGTGCCGCGCGGCAGCGTCGTCACGGTCTTTCCCGGCGCCTCCCCGGACGTGGTCGAGGCCCAGGTCTCCAAGCCGATCGAGAGCGCGGTCACGACCGTGGACGGCGTCACCGACGTCACCTCGACCAGCTCCAGCGGCATCTCCCAGGTCTCGGTGCAATGGGACTACGGACTCTCCGCCGACGACATGGCGACGAAACTCCGCAGTGCCATCGACTCGATCGCCGCGACCCTGCCCAGCGACATCGACCCCCGGGTGATGACCGGCGGCACCGACGACATCCCGGTGGTGCTGCTCGCCCTCTCCTCCGACCAGGATCTGAACACCCTGTCCCAGCACGTGACCGACACCGTCGTCCCGGAACTGAAGGGGTTGGACGGAGTCCGCGATGTCGCGGTCTCGGGCAAAGAAGAGCACGAGATCGTCCTCACCTATAAGCAGGCCGAGCTGCAGAAATACGGCGTCGATCCGACCATGATCGGCCAGACGTTCGCCGCCAACTCGACGGCGATCCCGTCGGGCACCATGCGCACAGGCACCGCCAACCTGGACGTCCAGACCGGCACCACCTTCTCGACGTCGGACGAGATCGCCGACCTGATGGTGCAGGGAACCGACGGCCCGGTGCGGCTCGGAAAGCTCGCCACGGTGAAGGAGCAACCGGTCGCGAGGACCAGCATCTCGCGGGTGGACGGACGCACCTCGCTGACCTTGTCGGTGACCAAGACCCCCGACGCCAACACCGTCACGGTGGCCCACGAGATCAACGCCAAGCTGCCCGAACTGGAGCGCTCGCTCGGCAGCAACGCCCGCTTCGTCACCGTTTTCGACCAGGCGCCGTTCATCGAGCAGTCGGTGCACGACCTGACGGTCGAGGGCGGCATCGGCCTGGCCATGGCGGTGTTCGTCATCCTGTTGTTCCTGCGCTCGCTGCGTCCGACGCTGATCACCGCGATCTCGATTCCGCTGTCGCTGCTGATCGCCCTGATCGGGCTGTGGGTCGGCGGGTTCACCCTGAACATCCTCACCCTGGCCGCGCTCACGGTCGCGATCGGCCGCGTGGTGGACGACTCGATCGTGGTGATCGAGAACATCAAGCGCCACCAGAGCTACGGCGAGTTCGGACGCCGCTCGATCACCCGCGCCGTCAAGGAAGTTGCCGGGGCGGTCACCTCGTCCACCCTCACCACGGTCGCGGTATTCCTGCCGATCGGCCTGGTCGGCGGCCAGGCCGGCGAGATCTTCCGTCCGTTCGCTGTGGCCGCCGTGGTGGCCCTGCTCGCCTCGCTGGTGGTGTCGTTGACGGTGATCCCGGTCTTCGCGTCCTGGTTCATGAAGCCCACCGTCAAGCAGCAGCAGACCAGACCCTCGGTCGGGGAAGGCGAAGAGCAGGTCACCTGGTTGCAGAAGGGCTACCTACCGGTGCTCAACTGGAGCCTGGCCCACCGCTGGCTCACCCTGCTGATCGCACTCGGCGTCTTCGTCGGCACCATCGCACTGGTCCCCCGGCTGAAGACGGACTTCATCGGCAGCATGGGCAGCGAGAGCCTGGCGATCACCCAGGAGCTTCCCTCGGGGACCAGCCTGAACCAGACCGATCGGGCGGCCCGGCAGATCGAGAAGCTGCTGGCCGACGATCCCGACGTGCAGACCTACTCGACCACCATCGGCGGCGCATCCTCGACGGTGTTCCTGGCGGCGCCCACCGATACCAACAAGGCGAGCTTCACCGTGCCGCTCAAGGCGGGCTCCACCGCAACGGTGACCGCGAACCGGTTGCGCAAGGAGATCGGTGACCTGGGCCCCGACGTCGGGACGGTGGAGGTCTCGATCGGAACCGGCAACGAAGCCACCAGCGTCGTGGTGTACGTCGAAAGCTCCGACCCCGAGCAGTTGCAAGCCGCCAATGACAAGGTGGCGGCGATGATGGAGGGCATCCCCGGGATGACCAACGTCGCCAGCGACCTGGCTGATGCCCGCGACATGCTGGCGGTGACGGTCAACGACTCGAAGGCCGCAGACCTGGGCATGACCCAGGCCTCGATCGGACAGGCGGTTTCGCGCTCCGTCCGGGGCCAGCTGATCGGCACCCTCGCGCAAGGCGATACGACGCTCAACGTCTACCTGCGCTCCCGGAAGCCGGTGACGAGCATCGACGAGCTCCGCGGCATCAAGCTGCCGGTCACGCAGACGATGAACGGCAACGCCAAGTCGGACGCCGCCGACAAGGTGCAGGAGCGTTCGGACAGGCTCACCGCCCAGTCGAAGCGGGACGCCACCAAGGCCTACAACGACCAGGTGTCGGCGCTGCAGAAGACCCGGCGCGAGTCCGCGAAAGCCCAGGCGAACCTGACCAGGCAACTCAACAGCGCCAAGCGGAACCTGGCGTCGTTGCAGAAGCAGCTGGCCGCCGCCCAGAAGCAGCTGGCCACGATCTGCCCCACGGATCCGACCAATCCGATCTGTGCTCCGCTGCCGGCCGCCATCTACGGGCTCACCCAGCAGGTCGCCGGCGCGGCCGGTCAGGTCGCGCAACTCGGCGCGGCCCAGGCCCAGACGAAATCGGGGATCAAGCAGATCGATCAGCAGTTGGACGCGGCGTCCGAGCAGCGGACGAAGTCGCTGGAGGCGCAGGCCAAGCAGCAGTCGATCCAGGACGCCAGCAGGGCCGCCGCCGACGCGACCGCCGACCCCGTCCGGCTCGACCAGGTGGCGAAGGTGAAGCTGGTGCAGGCACCGTCGACCATCACCCGGGTGAACGGCATCAGGGCAGCGACCGTGACGGGCAGCTCGGAATCCTCCGACCTGGGCGCCACCACCGCAGCGATCACCGCCGGCATCGCCTCGCTCGACCTGCCGCAGGGCGTCACCGTCCGGATCGGCGGCGTCTCGCAGCAGCAGCAGGAGTCGTTCGCCCAGCTCGGCCTGGCCATGGCGGTCGCCGTCGCCGTGGTGTACCTGATCATGGTGGCCACCTTCGGGTCGCTGCTGCAGCCGATGATCCTGCTGGTGTCGATCCCGTTCGCCGCCACCGGCGCCCTCGGGTTGTCACTGATCACCGACACCGCCCTGGGCATTCCCAGCATGATCGGCCTGCTGATGCTGATCGGCATCGTGGTGACCAACGCGATCGTGCTGATCGACCTGATCAACCAGAAACGGACATCGGGCTCGAACATCGAGCAGTCGATCGCCGCCGGCGCGCGATTGCGCGTCCGGCCGATCGTGATGACGGCACTGGCGACCATCTTCGCCCTGGTCCCGATGGCGCTGGGGCTGACGGGTGGCGGGGTGTTCATCTCGAAGCCGCTGGCGGTCGTGGTGATCGGCGGCCTGGTGTCGTCCACCCTGCTGACGCTGATCCTGGTGCCCGTGCTCTACGACCTGCTGGAGAACTGGCGGCGGAACCGGCGCACGAAGCGCGAGGCGCGCCGGTCCGCCAAGAGGGCCGCCGACGTGCCGGGCGACGAGGCGTCCGCGCAGGCAGCGGCGCAGGACTGAAAACAGCGATCGGGATCGGGCACCGTCAGCGGTGCCCGATCCCGATGTGTCGGATGCGAGCGAACCGACAGGGCGTCCCGCCCGGTCGCGAGAGCCCGTAGCGTCGGCGGCAAACTGGTCCCACGAGGCGTACTACCAGAGCACCTGGCTGGACAGTGACGGCAATCCGGTAACCGGGGTCCACCGCTACCGCCTCGATTTCGTGGGTGATCCAGTGTTCGACCTGCAACTGCCGCTGTCCGAGGCCGCCGAAGCCTACGCCGCGATGGACTCGCGTCGGGCGATCAGGGTGATGCTGCGGCCCCGAGCGTCGATTCAGCGTCTCGGACGACGTCGGCTGCCAGCTACCCGCTGCGGACCGTCGATATTTCCCCGCTCGTTGATTCACCATCAGGGCCCGCGTCGGGCGTCCGTGGCTCTGGGCATACGCTGGATCACAAACGGGAACGCCGAAGAACGGACGAGTCGTCACATGTGGATGTTGTACGCGACCGGTTCGGCGGTGTTCGCCGGACTGACCGCGATCCTCGCCAAGGTCGGCATCCGGCACACCCCGTCCAATCTGGCGACGGCGATCCGGACCATCGTCGTGCTGGCCTTCGCCTGGCTGGTGGTGTTCATCGTCGGCTCGCACAGCACGATCGGCGGCCTGTCCGGCCCCACCGTGTGGTTCCTGGTGCTGTCCGGGCTCGCCACCGGGGCATCCTGGCTGTGCTATTTCCGCGCGCTCCAACTGGCCGACGTCAACCAGGTGGCACCGGTTGACAAGTCGAGCATCGTGCTGACCGTGCTGTTCGCCATCGTGTTGCTGGGCGAGACCGACAACCTGGCCGCCCGGCTCACCGGCATCGCCGCGATCGGCATCGGCACCTATCTGATGATCGAACGCCGCGGCGGTGCGGGGACTGTCTCCACCCAGGGCCGGAGCTGGCTGTTCTGCGCACTGGGTTCCGCGGTGTTCGCGGCGCTCACCACGATTCTGGGCAAGGTGGGCATCACCGACGTCGAGTCCAACCTGGGCACCGCGATCCGCACCGGGGTGGTGCTGGTGATGGCCTGGGTGGCCGCGCTGACCACCGGCGAACACCGCGGAATGCGCCAGATACCCCGCCGTGACCTGCTGTTCATCGTGCTCTCCGGGGTCGCTACCGGAGCATCCTGGCTGTGCTACTTTCGGGCCCTCCAGGACGGCCCCGCCAGCGTCGTCGTCCCGATCGACAAGACCAGCATCGTTCTCACCGTGGCCTTCGCCTGGGTGTTCCTGGGTGACCGACTCACCCGTCGATCCGTACTCGGGCTAGGCTTGATAGTCGCCGGCACACTGCTGATGCTGCTCTGACCGGACGCCGCTTCGCACTGGGCGGGACGGTTCTTCGAGGAAGCGCTGACCTTCGTCGGTCGAGCTTGTCGAGACCCAGGACGGCGTCGATGGCGAGGAGCAGCACCCGAGGCGTGCAGTGGCGGTCACGGTTCCTCCGTTGCGGGTTCGGACGCCGGCAGCGGACGCGCGACCGGCACCACCAGGATCGCCGCCAGGCAGACGGCAGCCACCACCAGCAACGCCCGCAGCACACCGAAGTGGTCGCCCAGGAACCCGATCAGCACCGGGCCGGTCAGGAACGCGCCGTAACCGATGGTGGAGACCACGCTCAGCCGGACGGCGGCGCGAGCCGGGTCGTCCGCCGCCGCCGACATGCCCACCGGGAAACCGAGGCTGGCCCCGACACCCCAGATCGCGGCGCCGACGAAGGCGAGCCACGGCGACCCGAAGACGACCAGCAGGCAGCCGACCACAGCGGCGGCGAACAGCACCCGCAGCACCACCACGCGTCCGTAGCGATCGAGCAGCGGGGCACCGACGATGCGTCCGCCGGTCATGAACGCGAGGAAGACGGCAAGGGCGACCACGCCGAGGGAGTTGTCGAGCCCGTAACCCTCGACGAAGGCGAGCGCCAGCCAGTCGTTGGCGACGCCCTCGGTGAAGGCGGCGGCGAGCACCATTACGCCGATCAGCAGCGTGCGCGGCTCGAGCCAGGGCGACCGTCCGTGCGCAGCGGACGCCGCATGGTCACCGCCGTCCTCGTCGAAGGCGAGCAGGAAGCGCCCGGTCCCCCACCAGACGGCGATCAGGGTGAGCACGGCCGCCGCCGAGAGATGGACGCCGAGCGGCACCCGCAACCAGGTCAGCCCGGCACCGATCAGTGCGCCGACCACAGTGCCGGCGCTGAACAGGGCATGGAACCAGGGCATGATCGCCCGACCGAGCGTCCGCTCGATGATGGTGCCCTCGAGATTCTGTGCGACGTCCCAGACGCCGATACCCAGCCCGATCAGCACCATCGCGGGAGCGATCAGCAGCAGCGGCGCGCGCATCTCGACGGCCAGCGCGGCCAGCACGATGCCGGGCAGCGCGAGCAGGGCACCCAGCCGCACGGTCACGCTCGCGCCTAACCGGTGCGCGATCCGTCCGGCCAGCGGTAGACCGCAGAGCGAGCCGACCGAGATCGCCAGCAGCAGCAGGCTCAACTGGCCGGCGGTGATGTCGAGCAGCTGCTTCACATCCGGCACGCGCGACATCCACGAGGCGAAGACGAATCCGTTGGCGCCGAACACCACCAGGTCGCCGTTCCGGGCGGACATGCTGGTGCGCGTCGGTGTGGTGGCGGTGGTCAACCGATCCTCCGAAGAAGGTGTGTGCGGCACCCGTCCAGGTCCGAAGACGAGCGATGACCAGCCTAAGTGAATATGTACACTTGCGTCGAATTCCTGGCTGGCCGGTTCCCACCCCGACCAGGCCCTCCCTAATCAGTTCAGCCCTCCCACATAAGGGAGGCTCCAGGTAGTTAGGGAGGGGCTAGTGGGAACGCGAGACGGGCGGACGCGAGACGGCCGGAGTGCGGGCGGATGAGTGAGAGGGACGGCCGATGGCGGGGCGTGAGGGTGGCTATGCCAGCGGACGGCTGCGTCGCGAGCAGATCATCACTGCCGCCACCGAGCTGTTCGCGCGGGTCGGGTACCGGCATGCCACGATCGTGGAGCTGGCCGGGGCCGCAGGCATCTCGCGCACCGGGCTGCTGCATCACTTCGGCTCCAAGGAGACGCTGCTGAAGGCCGTCCTGGAGCGCCAGGACGCCGTTCGCGTCGCCGGTGCGGACGCCGATGACACCGGCCTGGGAGCCTTGGGCGCACTCGTCGAACTGGCCCGGCACAACGCCGAGCGCCCCCGCCTGGTGGCGCTGTTCGCGGCGCTCGCAGCAGAGGCCTCCGATCCGGATCACCCGGCCCACGAGTACTTCGTGGCCCGCTATCGCCGCACCGTCGGTGGCATCGCGGCCGCGCTGCGCCGCGCAAAGGTGTCCGGCGTGTTGCTCCCGGACGTCGACCCGGCCGGCCAGGCGCAGGCTCTGGTCGCACTGATAGACGGGCTGCAGGTGCAGTGGCTGCTCTCCCCCTCCGAGGTCGACATGGCCGGCACCCTCCGCACCCAGCTGCAGAATGTGCTGAGCGTCCCGCTGCCGGAGTAGCAGACACGGCCCGGTCTTCCCTGGCCGGACGACTCAGGGCTGACCGAAGACGGTGTCCTTCTGGTCGGGAATGATGGATCCGTCGGTGCGGCGCGCCGAGCCTGGGCTACCGTGCGCGCCGACGTACGCGGTGGTCGAGCACGGGTACAGGCGCTGCCGCTGCGGCAGCTGCTGAATGAACATCGGGTTGATCGCTCAGGGTTCGGGTTCCTTCGGGCGACGATAGGCAGACGAGACGCCGCCGCGCCGCCACCACGTCGAGGAGGTTCCGATCAGCCTCGCGACTTGCCCCCGCTGATCGTCACCGTCGTCCCCGTCAGGTAGCCCGACCGGCCGGACGCCAGGAAGCAGACCAGGTCGGCCACCTCGTCCAGCCGACCCTCACGCCGCAGCGGAATCGCGCTCAGGTAACCGGACGCCACCACGTCACCGCTCGACCCCCGCGCGTAGTTCAGCGCCTCGGCGTAGGCCGGGCTGCGCAGCGCGGTGGCCTCCATGATTCCCGGCGCCACCCCGACGACCCGGACGCCCACCGGCCCGAGTTCCTTCGCCCAGGACAGCGTGAAAGCGTTCAGGGCAGCCTTGGTCGCGGCGTACACCGATTGGGCGTGCGAGCCCTCGCTGCCGGATTCGGAGCTCATGTTGATGATCGTGCCGGCACCGGCCCGAACCAGCCGGCGAGCGACCGCCTGCGCCATCAGGAACGCACCCTTCATGTTGACGCCCACCATCGCGTCGAAGGTGGCGACGTCCAGTTCGAACTGGGGCGCCTCGCCGCGGACGTCGACCAGCAGCCGCGGCAGGCACACTCCGGCGTTGTTGACCAGGGTGGTCACCTCACCGACCTCGGCGCACACCCGGCCGACGGCGGCCTCCACGGCATCCCGATCGGTCACGTCAACCCGGAACAGGTGCGCCCCGGTCTCGGCGTCGACGCCGTCGGGCGTGGTGACGTCAAAGCTGGCCACCCGAGCGCCTGCCGACCGCAACGCCACCCCGATGCTGCGCCCGAGCCCCGACGCACCACCGGTGACGATCACCGTCTTGTCGGCCAGACCCAGCCAGTCCGATCCCATTCCGCTCCCTCTCGTCACCGTCAGTCGAGCTTGTCGACCCGGCCGCCGCCGGTCGGGCTTGTCGAGACCCAGCACCGCCGACGGGTCAACCTCGTCGAGAGCGGAGCAGGTCCGGCAGCGCTCAACCAGCAGCCATTCTCTCATTCCACTGCCGCGCTCAACTCGCCGAAGTCGAACCCACCGCCGAACAGGTCGAGCAGGAACTCGCCGGTCCAGCCGCGCCCGGATGGATCGGCACCCACCGAAAACCGCGGGGGTGCGCCGGCGCCGGTGCACCCCCGCCGCGCAGCGGTTCCACGGGCCGGACGGATCCGCCCCGTACCCCGACCCCCTCGACGGCCCTAGCGTGGAACCAACCCCCGCGCCTCCTTCAGGAGTTGTTCGGAAAGCCGCATGCTCCCGAGTACGGACGCAGCGCGTCGCGCACCCGGTCGACCAGCAGTTCGTGACCGGTCGGGTCGAGAACACCCTCACGGATCCGGTCGAACTGCTTGGGAAGGTACTGGCTGATCAGCGGTTCCGGGATGCCGACCTCGTCGAGATTGGCCAGCATCACATCGACGGCCCGCACGATCTGCTCGTTCGGCAGGTAGTACCGGATCCGGTCCGAGTAGCTGAACCGGCGAGCAATCTGCTGCTCCTGCGCCGAGCCCGCGTAGTAGCCCTCCCAGTAGCCGGGCGATTCGAGCATCACGCGCTCCATGACATCGACCAGGTTCGACCGCTTCGCGGCGTCCTCCACCAGGTGTCCCTCGATCGCGTCCAGGGCGAAGAACGCCTCGCGCAGGTTGAAGGTGAGCCCCGGACCCACCTTGAGAATCGCCCAATGGTCGAGCACCAGGTCGCGCAGGTTGGCCTCGGTCTGGTAATCGGTGGAATGCGCCTCGAACAGCAGCACCGGCTCGTCGTCGAGCGCCCCCTGCAAGGCGGCGGTATTCGCGGAGACGTAGTCGATGACCTTGACATGATCGAACTCGACGGCCGGCTGCACCACGATCGCGACCACCTTCGACCACGCGTCGCCGGCACCGACCGCCGCGAACGCCGCCTTGTGCGCCGCGATCGTCTCGCGCGCCGCCTCCGGTGCGGTCGGGGTGAGAGCACCCAGGACTTCGTGCGCACCGCCGGGAACCGGCACCTCGGTGCCGATCACGTAGGAGATCGGGATGCTCAGCCCCGCCTGGGTCGCGGCCGCCTCGGCAACCACCAGCAGCCGGGCGGCGCGTTCGGCGACGATCTCGTCGGTCAGCGGCACCGGATCGCCCACGCACGACATCGAGCAGTCCAGGTGGATCTTGGTGTAGCCGGCGAGCACGTAGGCACGCACCAGGTCCTCCGCCTTGGGCATGGCCGTCTCGGCGGTCTCCCGGTTCTGCCAGCGGTTGGGGCCGAGGTGGTCGCCGCCGAGGATGATCCGCTCGCGCGGGAACTTCTGCTCGTCGGCGATGCCGAACACGAACTCGCGGAAATCGACCGGGGTCATTCCGGTGTAGCCGCCGAACTGATCCACTTGATTGGACGTCGCCTCGATCAGCAGCGCGCTGTCATCGGCCAGCGCCTGCCGCATGGAGGCTTCGATCACCAGTGGATGCGCCGAACAGACCGAATAGATTCCGACACCGCCGCCCTGGCGGTGGTCGGACAGGACTTCACGCAAGGGATCGCGCGACATGGTTACACCTTCTCTTTCCTGAACTGCGGGAATTCCTGAACTGCGGGAGATACCCCGACTTGGCCAACGTTTCTGAATGAATGGAGTACGGGTCATCCAACCGGCGGCTTTTCTCCGCCGGTCCGGAACATCACCTTGAGTCGATGTTCATCGCGTGACCACATCGCTTCGAATCCGCGGACGGCCTCGCGCAGCGGCACCTCGTGCGTGATCAGGATCTCGGGGTTGACCAGACCGCGAGCCGAGAACGGCGACCGGCTCACCGGGGATCACCTCGGCCCGCTCCACGCCGTGGATCTTCGCCTCGGTGGCTGCCAGGTTGATGCCGGAGATGAACGCGATGCCGTGCACGACCGGCTCGGGCGAGCCCGCCGCTCGCGACCGGGCCGCCCATGACCTGCAGCAGACCATCGCGGTCGGCTGCGGCGAGGCGGGGAAACATCAGCTCATTGCGAAACTCCACGGGAATCCTCCTGTGCGATGACGACCGACACGTCGGCCTCATGGAGTGCCCGGCTCAGCTCTGCGCCGGGTGTTCCGGTGGTGATCACCAGATCAAACTGGGAGAGGTCGGCCAGCCGGTTGACCGCGATGATGTCGAGCTTGTCCGCGGCGGCCAGCACCACCACGGTGCGGCAGTGGCTCATCGCCTTCTGCGACGTCGCCCCCTCCAGCGCGTGGTGGTTGGTGACGCCGGCCACCGGGCTGATACCGGCGCAGCCGAAGAAGCCGACGTCCATGTACACGCTCTCCAACGCCTTCTCGGCCATCGGTCCGAACAGCGACCCCTCGTTGCTGCGGATCGTGCCGCCCAGCACCACCGTCTCGATCGAATCGCTCCGGGACAGCCGGGTGGCGATCGGCAGCGCGTTGGTCAGCACCCGGACCCGCCGATGCTCCTGAACCAGGGCGTCCGCCAGCGCGTAGGTGGTGGTGCCGTAGTCGATGTAGATGGTCGACCCCTCCTCGATGTTCGCGAGGGCGGCGCGGGCGATCGCCTGCTTGGCGGCGAGGTTGACGGCCTGCCGGCGCTCGTAGGCGCTCTCCTTCTCGGTGGGACGGATCCGCGCCCCGCCGTGCACCCGGACCAGCAGTCCCCGCTCGTGCAGGTCCATCAGGTCCTTCCGGATCGTCTCCGGCGATACGTCGAACATCCTGCTCAGCGCCAGCGCCTTGACCGACTTCTGGCTGTGAAGGAGTTGAACAATTGCCTTGTGACGCTCGTCGATGTCCACGTCGTCGCATCCCCTCGGGTCGCATTGCACTCGCCCTGCCTTGGCGACTTTGCTGTAAATCCTGCCCAAATCCCAATCTTTTCGCAATCCCTGCCCCAGAGCGATGCAACCCAGCGGAGGGTCACAACCGGAGCATCACAGCTGGTGAACCGTGGGACGGTCACGCGCACCCTGACATCACGATCGCTCACATAGTGAGACGTAGCCCCAGGCGCAACCGTTCCAAACTTGGGAATCCAAGCCAACCCACTTAGGCTTGCGCGGCTGAAGACGGCCAGCCAGAACCGGGACCCGAAGTTGCGCGAACCGGCCCGCCGGGTGACCGAGACCGGACAGGAGCCGGGCGAGGCCCAGATTCGGGCCTAGCCTCGGATGGACTCTCGAAAGGACCTTCAGATGAAGACCGTTCCCCTGGGACCCGCCGGTCCGTCCGTGCCCAACGTTGTGCTCGGCATGATGCGGATAGCCGACAAGAGTGACGACCAGATCCGCGAGCTGGTCGGGACAGCCCGCGACGCCGGCATCGCCTTCTTCGACCATGCCGCCGTCTACGGGCCGCCGCTGCACCATTGCGAGCAGCGCTTCGCCGACGCATTGCGGCTCAGCTCGTCCGATCGCGCCGAGGTCACCATTCAGACCAAAGCCGGCATCGTGCCCGGCGCCGGCTACGACTCGTCCTACGAGCACCTGGTCGGATCGGTCGATGAGTCGCTGCGCGCGCTCCGCACCGACTATCTCGACGTGCTGCTGATCCACCGGCCGGACGCCCTGGTCGAGCCGGACGAGGTCGCCCGCGCGTTCGACGATCTGGAAGCCGCAGGCAAGGTGCGCGCCTTCGGCGTTTCCAACCACACCGCCGGGCAGATCGAGCTGTTGCGTACGGCCGTGACCCAGCCGCTGGTGGCCAACCAGCTCCAGCTGTCCCTCACCCACGCGTCGATCGTCACCCAGGGCCTGGCGGCCAATATGGTCGGCGAGGACCAGTCGCTCACCCTCGACGGCGGCGGACTGCTCGACTACTGCCGCAAGCACCAGCTGACTGTGCAAGCCTGGTCGCCGCTGCAGGCCGGGGTGGCCGCCGGGACCTTCCTCGGCTCCCCGGCGTTCCCCACCCTGAACGCGGCGATCGATCGCCTGGCCGCGCGGTACGGCGTCCCACCGATCGCGGTGGCGACGGCGTGGATCACCCGTCACCCGGCACAGATGCAGGTGGTCCTGGGCACGACGACGCCGGCGCGCATCACTGGTGCGGCACTGGGTTCCGATCTGAGGTTGACCCGTCCCGAGTGGTACGAGCTGCTGCTAGCGGCGGGTCACCGCGCCCCCTGATGTACTTGTCTGCACCAGGCTCGCGCACGCTGTTGACGGCCACCGACGCCCTGTTAAGGTGGCCTATGACCGATTTGATCTAGTTGTCGAATCAGATCGCCGAATCCTTGACGGCCGCTCGTCGCCGCCGTTGCCCGCACCCGTCCAGGAAGGACAGCGCGCCCCATGCCGCTCGCTTCGCATGATGTCTTCACCGCCCCCGATTGGTGGCGTCAGGCCGTCGTCTACCAGATCTATCCGCGCAGCTTCGCCGACACCAACGGGGACGGCATCGGCGACCTGCAGGGCATCACGTCGCGGGTGCCCTACCTGAGCGAACTCGGCATCGACGCCGTCTGGCTGAGCCCGTTCTACCCCTCGGCGCTCGCCGACGGCGGCTATGACGTGGACGACTATCGTGACGTCGACCCGAAGATCGGCAGCCTCGACGACTTCGACGCCATGGTCGCAGCCTTGCACGCCGCCCACATCAAGGTGGTCGTGGATGTCGTTCCGAACCACTCCTCCGACCGGCACGAGTGGTTCAAGGCCGCGGTGGCCGCGGGGAAGGGGTCACCGGAGCGCGACCGCTACATCTTCCGCGACGGCAAGGGTGAGAACGGCGAGTTGCCGCCGACCGGTTTGCAGTCGATCTTCGGTGGCGACGCCTGGGACCGGGTGACTGAACCGGACGGCACCCCCGGCCAGTGGTATCTGCACCTGTTCGCCAAGGAGCAGCCCGACTTCAACTGGGACAACCCGGACGTGCACGCTGACTTCCTGACCACGTTGCGGTTCTGGAGCGACCGGGGCGTGGACGGTTTCCGGGTCGATGTCGCCCACGGCCTGAAGAAGGACCTGAACCCGACGTTCGATGCGATGGTCGGTTTCGACGACGGTATCGGCCATCTCGGCGACGGCCAGCACCCGCTGTGGGATCGCGACGAGGTGCAGGAGGTGTACGCCGAGTGGCGCGCGGTCTTCGACGAGTACAACCCACCGCGCACCGCCGTCGCGGAAGCATGGGTGCTGCCGCACCGCCAGGCTCGCTACTCGGCGCGGGAGGGCCTCGGCCAGACCTTCAACTTCGACCTGCTGAAGGCCGCGTTCGCGGCGGACGAGTTCCACGAGGTGATCGACCGCAACCTGCGGGCGGCACAAGAGATCGGCGGCTCGACCACCTGGGTGTTCTCGAACCACGACGTGGTGCGGCACGCCACCCGTTACGGCCTGCCCGCCGGCATCAGCGGCGCACCGGCACCCGGAGCTGCCAGCACCGGCAGTGGCAACGACGGCAAGCAGTGGCTTCTCGACGGCGGTGACCCGGGCGACGTGGACGCCGACCAGGGCCTGCGCCGCGCCCGCGCCGCCACCCTGTTCATGCTCGCGCTACCGGGATCGGCCTACCTGTACCAGGGCGAGGAGTTGGGCCTGCAGGAGGCCGGCCAGATTCCCGATCGGGATCGCCAGGATCCGGCGTTCTTCCGCAACCGAGCGATCGAGATCGGACGCGACGGCTGCCGCGTCCCGCTGCCCTGGACTCGCGAGGGGTCTTCGTTTGGATTCGGCCCGGACGGCGCCCACCTGCCGCAGCCGTCCTGGTACGCCGATTACGCGGTCGATGTGGAATCGGCCGCCCCGGCCTCGACGCTGAACCTGTACCGCCGGGCGCTCGCGCTGCGGCACGAACTGGAGTGCGACGAGACGCTGGAGTGGTTGGAGGTCTCCCCGTCGGTGCTGAGCTTCGCCCGTCCGAACGGCTGGTGCGCGGTGACGAACTTCGGCACCGACCCGGTGGCGCTGCCCGCGGGCGAGGTGCTGCTGTCCAGCGGTCCGCCGACTCCGGGTGAACTGCCGGGCGAGACGACGGTCTGGCTGCGTCGCTGAGGAGAGCATCCATCGATGCTCGCTTTCGTTGGTTGAGCTTGTCGAACCCGTTCCCAGAGAGGTCTCGACGTTGATCGAGCCCGCTCCCCGTTGAGCGCGAACCAGATCCTGACTGTTCCCACCGGCCATGGGCTCCACCGGCCATCGGCTGCCGGGCAGCCCCAAGGCAGCCTGCCACCGGTTCATAGTGCTGCGACCAGCACGACGTAGGCGGCAGTCCCGGCTCCGACGCTGAGCCGGGTGCGCCGTCCGGCCAGAAGAGGGACGCCAGCAGTGACAGCCACCGCGACAACGGCGTGGACGAACGTGGCGATCGGCTTCACCGGCAGCAGTGACAGGGCCCTCATCCTTCCCGGCATTCACCGCCTGTCCTCGCGGTTCCCGATGAAGACGGTCACGTCGCTGCGACCCAGCACCCGCGGGTCGTGGAGACGTCAGCCACGCAACGCCGGAGCTGGCCCCGCGGCGCTCGACCGATCCACGGTCGACGAGTCGCACGAAGTCCGGCGGCGCCTGGGGAAGCCGGCGGCGCAACGACCCACGGACCTAGTACCGGTTCTCCACCAGGGCCTCGAATTCGGCCCGGCTCGCGACGATGACCGTGGCGGGAAAGGGTGCGGGTTCGGTGGCCCGCCGCCAAGTCAGATGCACCAGGGCAACACCATCGCCATCGAGCGCGAGCACCACCTCGTCCTGCGCCACGGCTTCGGCAATCAGCGTCCAAACGCGGGACGTGAGCGGATGCTCAGGACCTATCTCGCGCCGGAGTTCCGCCGCCAACACATCGGCGCGACCGTCGTTGCGGCGGAGATCGATGAAAGCCTCGGAGAACCGGTACCCCGTGAGCCAGGCCATGGGCCGATCCTACGGCCGCGCTCAGATGGACGCACGGGCCGGCCGTTCAACCACTACCTAGAATCTCAAGAGAACTTGAGATGTAGCGAGCTGGAGGCTTGATGGAAGGTCACCACGAGCCGGGCGAGTTGCTGAGTATCGGCGAGATGAGCCGGCGCACAGGGGTCGCGGTCTCAGCGCTGCGCTACTACGAGGAGCTGGGGCTGATCGCCTCGACCCGTACCACCGGAAATCAGCGACGATTCCCCCGGCACATGCTCCGGCGGGTCTCGCTGATCTCGGTGGCGAAGAACATCGGCATCCCGCTGGATGACGTCCGCGAGGCCTTCACCAGCCTCCCTCTCGATAGAATGCCTAGTCAGGAGGATTGGCAGCGGGCGTCGCAGGCGTGGAAGCGGCAACTGGAGGAGCGTCGCCAACGGCTGGAACGCCTGGAGTACGAGCTGATCGGCTGCATCGGCTGCGGCTGCCTGTCGATGAACGCATGCCGTCTGCTGAACCCGGACGACGCCCTCGCCGCCACCGGTCCTGGGCCGCGGCGCCTCGAGGGCCTCCCGCCAAACTGAACAATGAGCAACGAAAAGGTGACATCACCCCGACGGTGCGAGTCCCACTTGACCTCAAGCCAGCCCGAGGTCTTAGCGTGAGAGCCTCACGAGAGGACCAGAATTGCGCGTGACCACCAGCAGCCCGTCGCTCTACGACGGCTTCGCCCTGTATGGAAGCAGCGTCACCTTGGTGACCGTCCGGGACGACGACGTGGACCAGTTCTTCATTGCGGCCTCGGTGTTGACCGCATCGGTGGAGCCGTTCAGCCTCGCGATCGCGGTTGGTCAGCACCGGGTCGGACTGCCGGCGATCACTCGTGGGGCACCCTGGGCCGTCTCGGTGCTTGCGGTGGAGCACCTGCCGCTGGTCGAGCAACTCGCTGGCCGCACGACGCGCGACGAGCGTCTGGTGGCCCTGGCCAAGGCCGGCGCCGAGCCTTCACCGGAGGGGCCGCTGTGGTTGCCGGATGCACTGGTCAGCCTCTGGTGCCGTATTTCGTCCGTCACCCCGGTGCACCACCAGACCCTGATCGTGGGGGACGTCACCCGTGGAAGCGTGCATCGCGAGGGCCTGCCCCTGATGCGCTGGAACCGGCAGTTCACCACCGCGTGCGATGCCCCGGCGCCAGCCGCTCTGCACGTCGGGTAGCCGGGCGCAGGATTAGTCGCGGCCCAGCGCCGTGCACACGCAGACCTTGTTGCCGTCCGCGTCGGCAAGGACGACGAACGACGGCGCCTCATCGTCGTCGACCAGAATCCCGCCTGCCGCGAGTGCCGCACTGATCCGCGCCGTCGCGACCTCGGGCGGCACGCTGATGTCGAGATGGAACCGTTGCCGATCGGACGCGGTGGAGTCGGTTCCCTGGAACCACAACGACGGCACGGCGGCGGTCGGGTCGACAACCTCGTCGCCGCCATCGTCGCCCAGTCCCAGGACAGCCGCCCAGAACGGACGGACGGCGTTTTGGTCCGGGGTATCGAGGGCAACCTCCAGCACCTGTCCGCGCTCGGGGTGGGCAGCGAACCCGCGTTGCGTTGCCAGCGCGCTGATCCGCTGCGCCAGCTGCACATCGCGTGTGGTCACACCACCCACGTCGTGGCTGCGCAGCGTGATGATCACCTCGCTGTAACGGAGCACGACATCGGGGTGATGGTTGAGCTCATCGGCGATCCGGGCGACCTCGGCAACAAAGCCGGCGCCGGCCGAGAACGAGTCCGTCTGGAAGTGGCCGCGCAGGGCAGAGAGGATCCAGCGCCAATCGGGAAGGTCGACGTCCGCGACCCGAAGAGTGTGCTGTGTCATCCGCCCAGCCTAGGTCGACGTCGCGACAGTCAGCGCCGCCGAGGAGTCGAGCATGGCTCTTGACCCTCGTCCGGCACCGACGGAGACTGACAACATGAACGCGGAATGGCAAAGCGACTGGGCCCGCCGCCTCATCTGCGCGGTCGGGCTGTGGGGTTGGGGCATGACGAGCGGCGGACTGCTGCTGTTCGGCGTGGTGACCTACGGCCAAGGCTTCCACCAGAGCGGGCAGCCGATCCTCGCCATGCTGCTGGGAATCGTCGGCATGGTCGCCTGGGTCGCCCTCTCACGGATGAACGCTGGACGGCAGCCGGCCCGCTCGCTGGTCAGGTCGCAATAGCCGACGGCGCTGCTAGCACCCGGAACTGAATAGCACAAGTGCTACCATCAGAGGCGTGAGCAGGAACGTGGGGTTGAGGGAGTTGCGCCAGGATGCCTCCGACCTGGTGCGACGCGCGCAGGCCGGGGAAGAGATCATCATCACGGTCTCGGGCCGTCCGAGCGCCCGACTGGTGCCGCCGGGGCCCGCACAGTGGCGGCGCTGGGGCGATGTCGTCGACATGTTCACCGGCCCGGCAGACCCGGACTGGGAACGCGACCGAGAGCTGGCCGGCGACGACCTGGCAGACCCCTTCGCCGAACGGTGAGTGCCACGGAACGACCCGCGCGCGCGATCCTGGACACGAGTGTGATCATCGCCGGCGACCTTGCGCCGATCCCTGGCGTGCTGGCGATTAGCGCGATCAGCCTGGCAGAGCTCCAGTTCGGGGTACTGGTTGCGAAGACCGCGGCTGTGCGCGCAGAGCGGCTGAGGCGGCTCAGCCTCCTGCAGAAGCACTTCGACGCCCTGCCGGTGGACGACGCCGTCGCCATCAGCTACGGCCGCCTCGCCGCCACCGTGGTTGCTGCCGGACGCCAACCGCGCCGACGAGCCGTGGACTTGCTCATCGCAGCGACTGCGCATGCCCATGGCGCACGCCTGTACACCCGCAACATCGGTGACTTCGCCGGGCTCGAACACCTCCTCGACATCACCGCGGTCTGATCCGACGGCAGCCCCTGACTACCAGCTCAGTTTGGTTTCGCGTGGACGCATGGTGCGCATCGTGGAGTCGGTCGTGATCATCGCCGTTTGTCCCCAGACCCGGTATTCGGCCGCCCACCCCGTCTCAGCCAACTTCTTGAACTGAGCGAAATTCCCTGTTGGACCGTAGTCGAACAGGTCGAACAAGAACAATCGGTAGCGAACCTGGATCGGTCGGTCTCCTCGGTCCTCGGCACCGATCCAGAGGTCCCCCACGACACGAATCTGACAGTGGGCCAACGAGTAGTACCAGTCCGTCTGCCCGGTCGCCGAATAGGGGAACCATCCGGTGTCGAACGGGACCCTCCTGGAGGTGGACGGCAGCGTCTGGCGGGCGACCTTCATCGCCGTGGCTACCTGCTCGCGGACGCGTCGCTGGTACGTCGCCTGCAATGGCGCTTCGTTCGCGATCAGATCGCCGATCGGGTACCGGTAGTCCTCCCCCGATGCCTCGAGGTAATGCCTACCCATCGCGTAGCAGTTCGTGAAGCCGCCAACTCCGCACATCTCGATCAGGTTGCGATAGCTCTCGAGCAGGGACGCCGGTTTCGCCCGAGCGTGCTGGCGTGGGAGGGGAGCCGGGTCTGCGGGCGGAAAGACGACGATCTCTCCCGCCGGCCTGTCCTTGGACAGATCTGTCGCCGCATTGCAATCGCCGACGGTGGCATCGAGTGTGCCGCTCTCGATCATCGCGTCAGCGACGAAGCCGGTGGCACCACCCCAGGTGACCCGGTCCCACAGATCGGTGGCGCCGACCGGCCCCAGCACGCTGTCGCCTCGAGCTGTGCATTCGATGCTGACCCGGCTGCCTCGCGGAATGCAGTCCATCACGGCACCCGATAGGCTCGGCTGGGAGCGCAGGTTGACGCACGGCTCAGCGATGACAGTGGCGTCGGTGTGGGCTGATGCGATGGGTCCAGGCACGATCCCGACAACCAGAAGGCCAAGGCCCACCGCGGTGGCCAGTCGGCCCGTCAGTGAGCGCATCACAGGACTCCGATCACGAGGCCAGACCCGAGACGCCATGGTCAGTGCGACGCAGTCGGGGCGACAGGACTCGAACCTGCGATCTCCTGCTCCCAAAGCAGGCGCGCTAGCCACTACGCTACGCCCCGGACGCCTGCGAGCACGCAGGCACTGCGGTCGAGTCTAGGCCAGTGGCCCGGTCATCGGGTAACTGAACCGGGTAGCACTCCCGCGGCTGACCGTTAGCCGTACTAGGGTGGATGAAATGTCCACCCCCTTTGATGACATCAATGCCTACCTCGCGCTACCGAGGTGCTCCGGGCTGAGCCTTTCTCCCGACGGCACCCGACTGGTCACCACGGTCGCCACCCTCAACCCCAAGCACACCGAATACCGGAGTGCCCTGTGGCAGGTCGATCCGACCGGAACCGAACCGGCGCGACGATTGACCCGCTCACGCAAGGGGGAGTCGTCGGCACTGTTCACCGGCGCAGGCGACCTGTTGTTCACGTCCGCGCGTCCCGATCCGGACGCCGACGATGACGACGAACCCACCGCGGCGTTGTGGCTGTTGCCGTCCGCCGGCGGCGACGCCTGCCTGGTCGGTAGCCGGCTCGGCGGCTACGGGAAGGTCCACACCCATGGCTCGCAGGTGCTGGTGGCAGCGCCGCGACTGACCCCGTCCACCGACGAAGCTGACGACGACCGCCGCCGCAAGGAGCGCAAGGACAACAGCGTCAGCGCGATCCTGCATGCCAGCTACCCGGTGCGGCATTGGGATCACGATCTCGGGCCGGGTGCGGTGCACCTGATGGCCGCCGGCCTACCGAATCCCGCAAGCGATGCGGGCGGCGAACCCGTCCGGCTGGAACTGCGCGACCTGACGCCGACGGCGTCCGCGCATCAGTGGGAGGATTTCGACCTGGCCGCGGACGGCAGCTTCGCGGTCGCGGTCGAATCGCGGACCATCGCCGCCGGTGATCGGCGCGGCCGGCTGGTCCGGATCGACCTGAGCGACGGTGGCACCACCGTGCTCGTCGACCAGGAAGGGGCCGATGCGGAGCAGCCCGTGCTGTCCCCCGACGGCACCCGGCTGCTGTACACCCGCGCCCCGTTGACCAGCCCGGAACGATCGGCGCACCAGGAGCTGCGCCTCCTCGACCTCCCCACGGGTGACGACCGGCGGGTCGCGGCGTCCTGGGATCGCTGGCCCACCGGTCACGCCTGGCTGCCCGACGGCAGCGGCATCGTGCTGACCGCCGACGACGACGGCCGCGGACCGGTCTTCCTGCTCGACCTCACTTCGGACGCCGTAACCCGGCTGACCAGCGACGACGCCAGCTTCACCGACCCGCAGGTATCCCCCGACGGCCGCTGGGTGTACGCGCTGCGCACCTCCTACGCGGCGCCGTCCGAGGTGGTCCGGATCGACCTGGACGCCGTCCGCAGCACCGGTGCGCCGGTTCCGTCCGAGCTGCTCCGCAACCCGACGCAGGCACCGGAACTGCCCGGCACGCTCACCGAGGTCAGCACCACGGTCGAAGACGGCAGCACGGTGCGGGCCTGGCTCGCGCTGCCGTCCGGTGCCGACGCCGAGCATCCGGCGCCGCTGCTGCTCTGGATCCATGGTGGTCCGCTGGGTTCGTGGAACGCGTGGAGCTGGCGCTGGTGTCCGTGGCTGCTGGTCGCCCAGGGCTATGCGGTGCTGCTGCCCGACCCGGCTCTCTCCACCGGCTACGGCGAGGACTTCATCGCCCGCGGCTGGAGCCGTTGGGGCGCCGAACCGTTCACCGACCTGATGGCGATCACCGACGCCACGATCGCCCGCGACGACATCGACGAGACCCGCACGGCGGCGATGGGCGGCTCCTTCGGCGGCTACATGGCCAACTGGGTGGCCGGGCACACCGACCGCTTCCGCGCCATCGTCAGCCACGCGTCGCTGTGGAGCCTCGACCAGTTCGGACCCACCACCGACTACGCCTTCTACTGGTCCCGCGAGGTGGGTGAGGCGATGCTGCGCGACCACTCCCCGCACAGCTTCGTCGACCAGATCCGGACGCCGATGCTGGTCGTCCACGGCGACCGTGACTACCGGGTGCCGATCGGCGAGGGCCTGCGGCTGTGGTGGGAACTGCTTTCCCGCTCACAGCTCGCCCTGGACGCCGAGGGCCGGACGCCGCACCGCTTCCTGTACTTCCCGGACGAGAACCACTGGGTGCTCAGCCCGCAGCATGCGGCGGTCTGGTACGGCACGGTGACCGCGTTCCTGGCGGAGCACGTGCTCGGCGCCAGCGTGCCCTACCCCGAACTGCTGGGAGGCGACTGAACTCGCCCGGCCGCGCAAACCAAGGATCGGGATCGGGCACGCCAGACGGTGCCCGATCCCGATCGCTATTACTGGGACTCGGCGCTCATCCAAACCGGCACCGCGGCCAGTCGGTTCGGCGCGGGACAGGCCCCGCGGCAGCGCGCGTCATCCCGCGAATCACACCAGCGACTGGCCGAGCGCCAGCCAGGCCAGCACGTCCAGGTCCTCCGGTCGTCCGAAATTGGACGCCGCGACGCCGGCCAGCAGCCGCCGCGAGTTCTTGGTGGTGCACACCGACGCGGCCTGCGCCATCGGCCACTCCTCCGGGCACAGCTGCAGCAGCCCGACCAGCTGCGCCTGCCGGACGGCGTCCATCCCGACCGGATCGCCCGGCAGGTCGCCGCCGAGCGCGTTGATCAGCCCGCTGAACGCACCGCCGGAGACCTCGGGACTGCGCAGGTGCAGCACGTTGAGCTCCAGGGCGACCCATTCCGACCCACTCGGACGCGACAACAGACCCAGTGCGTCGTCGCCGGTGTCCTCACCGAGTGCGAGCATGGCGAGCCAGGCGGCCATCACCACCCGTCCGTAGCCGAGTTGCGGGTGCACCAGGCTGAGTCGCCGCAGGGCAGTCCGCACCATGCGGGCATTGCCGGACCGCTGGCCCCGCACGATCCCGGTGGCGATCGTGAGCAGGTCGGGGTGCTGGCTCCAGTCGCGGGCGTCCAGCAGTCGCTCAGCCGCGGAGGGCTCGCTGATCAGGGCCCTGCCCAACGCCTCGGCGATCACGAAGGCGCCGGCTGGCGTGATCGGTTCCTGGCCGCGGAGCACCCGTGCCGCACCGGCCGCCAGCAGCGCGTCCCACTGCGGGGCGAACGAGAGGACGAGCGAGGTGAGTCCGCGCGGCGAGTGCACCCGCACTCCGACCCGCCCGGCATCGGCGATCACCTGGACGACGTCGCCCTCGGCGTGGGTGGTCACCGGCGGAGTCACCACGAGCGCCTGATCGGGTTCCCGGAACTCCCACGGCTGCCCGGCACTCAGTTCGAGCGGCGGTAACCAGCGCGGCAGCCGCGCACCGAGGCCGTCCATCGACGGGTACAGGTCGGCGCGCAGGGTGCCGACCCAACGCCGTCCGGGGGTCAGGGTGAGGTCGGACGGCGCGAGCGCGAAGCCGCCGTCGGCGTCCTCCAGCCAGCCTTGGGTGAGCCGGAGCCCGACCACCGGCGCGGGACGTCCGGACGGGGCGATCGCGATCAGGCCCTCGGCACCTGCCGCCCACGCCCAGGCGACGTGACCTGCGGTGGGGCTAACCCGCAGCCGTGGCGGTGCGGGAAGGGCGTTACGGTGAACGCCTGTCTTGGGAGCAGGCGATCGCGGTTCCGCGTCGTCGCCCAACTCAGCCGACGATGGACCGAAAGAACCGTCCCCTCGTACCGCTCCTGGGTCGAGCGATGAACCGACATCGGAACCGTCCCCTGAACCGAAATGGGAACCGTCCCCTGAACCGGGGTTGCCGTCCCCGTCCCCTGCTACCGGCGCCTCACTGGCCCGCAAGGCCCAGCGCATGGTCCAGGCGTCGCCCACGGTGTGCCGGACGGTGCAGATGGCGTCGCCGAGGGTGAAGCCGTGCTCCACCTCGTCGGCGTCGTCGGTGAACCGGCCGGTCGGACTCAGGCCCACCAGCTCGAAGTCGGCCCAGGCGTCCTCACCGTGCAACAGACTGAATCCGGCACCGTCGTCCCGGACGCGAATCGCGAACGCACCCCAGCGCATCAGCCCGGCCCGGTCAGCGCCGCCGCTGGCAGCGTGGGCACCAGTACAGGTTGCGGCCCTCCAGCACCTGGGTGCGGACCGGGGTGCCGCAGACCAGGCAGGGCAGGCCGGCGCGGCGATACACGTACACCTCGCCGCCATGCCGGTCGACCCTCGGTTCCCGGCCCATCGCCTCGGGCATATGCTCGTCGCGGACGGTGTCGATCCGGCCGTCCCGAACGCCGAGCCGCAGCAGCACGACCAGGTCGGCCCAGACCGCGTTCCAGGTACGGCGCGCGATCGTCTTACCCTCTTTGAACGGGTTGATCCGGTGCCGGAACAGCACCTCGGCGCGGTAGATGTTGCCGACGCCGGCGGTCACCGACTGGTCCATCAGCAGCGACGCGATGCTGCGTCCGGACCGGGAGATCTTCGCCCACGCCTTCTCGCCGGTGCATTCTGGCCGGATCGGGTCGTCGCCGGCTTTGGCCATCACCTCGGCGCGGGCCTCGTCACTGATCAGCCGGCACCATTGCGGGCCGCGCAGTTCGGCGCGATGGACGTCCCTGGCGATCAGCAGCCGCAGGGTGTCCGGACCGGCGGGCGAGGTGGGCGGGCCGTCCAGCAGCCACAGCTTGCCGATCAGGCCGAGATGGATGTGCACCACCCGATCGGGTCCGAAATCGACGAACAGGTGCTTGCCGTACGCCTCGGCGGTGGTCAGCACATCGCCGTCGAGCAGCGCAGCCTCGTCCGCGAACCGTCCCTGCGGGCTGCTCACCCGCACCGGCCGTCCACCGAACCGTTCGGTCAGGCCATCGGCAAGCCGATGGATCACGTGCCCCTCGGGCATGGCCACTCCCCCGCTCGGACGCCGGTCAGCGGGTGTGCCGGGCTTCGTACTCGTCGAGCATGGCCAGTCGTCGGGCATGCCGCGGGTCGCCCGAGAACGGCGTCTCGAGGAACACCGTCACCATCTCGAGGGCGTCGCTCAGCGACTGCATCCGTCCGCCGAGCGCGATGATCCGGGCACCGTTGTGCTCGCGCGCCAGCCGTGCCGTGGTGGTGTTGTAGGCCAGCCCGGCCCGCACCCCCTTCACCTTGTTGGCCGCGATCTGCTCGCCGTTACCGGATCCGCCCAAGACGACGCCGAGGCTGGCCGGGTCGGCGGCGACCGCCTCGGCGCAGGGCAGTACGTAGGTCGGGTAGTCGTCGGTGGCGTCGTAGGAATGCGCGCCATGGTCGATGACCTCGTACCCGGCGCCGGTCAGTTCCTTGGCCAGGAACTCCTTCAGGTCGTAGGCCGCATGGTCGGCCGCGATGTGTACGCGCATGCCGGCCAACATAGCCGAACTCCCTTGGGAAACGCCTAGCCCGGTGTCGGTCGAGCGCTCAGTCGAAGATCGGCTCGACGGTCCGCGTCCGCTTGGCTTCGAAGAAGCCGGGGTAGGCGGTCAACTTCGCGAAACCGTCGAACAGGTCGCCCGCCTGTTCGCCCCTCGGAGCCGGCGAGATCACCGGGCCGAACAGCGCCATGCCGTTCAGGTGGATGACCGGAGTGCCGACATCGTCGCCGACCGGATCCATCCCCTCATGATGCGAGCGCCGCAGTTCGTCGTCGGCGGCATCGGTGTGGCCGGCTTCGATCAGCGCTGCGGGCAGCCCCGCCTCGGCCAGCGCGTCGGCGACGGTCTCGTCGGAGAGGCGGCGACCGCCCGGGTGCACCATGGTCCCGATCGCCGTGTAATAGTCGCGGAGCTTCTCCGGATATTCCCGCTGGACGGCAATCGCGACCCGGGCCGGCGCCAGCGACCGGGCGATCGAACGCCGGTAGTCGGCGGGCAGGTCACGTCCGTCGTTGAGTACCCAGAGGCTCATCACGTGGAAGTGCACCTCGACGTCGCGCACCTTCTCGACTTCCAGCAGCCAGCGGGAGGTCATCCAGGCCCACGGGCAGGCTGCGTCGAACCACATGTCCACACGTTGCGTCATGCCGCCCACGGTAGTGCGCGTCAACCGCGCCCGAATTGCCCGCTCACGGGCTGGCTTCAGCGACCTCTCGCCCGGGGTCTGGGTCCACGAGTCTGAGATCGACCCCATAGTGGAGTCGTGCGGGCCGCGCGCTGAGTCCTGGCTGCCCGCAGTGGGCGCCGCCACGGGACACTTCGGGGTCAATTTCAGACGATTTCCAAGAAAGTGTTGATCTCCGATCACAAAACGGGTCTCCAAAACTGCCTTCTAGGGTATGAAGCTCATTTCCGAACTACTCGAGGCCGAGGGCGGTATACTGGCCCGCCGCTCACACCGCTCGATCCAGCATCACCTCGACTATCAAACCCGGCGCGGCCGCCTGCAGGCCTTGCTGCCCGGTGTCTACGCACCGGTCGATCCGTCGTGGGAGGCCCGGATCCTCGCCGCCGTGGAGTTCCGCCCCGACTGCGTCCTCACCGGAGCCGCGGCGGCCCGCCTGCTCTGGTGGCCCGAGTGCCCGATCACGGCGGTCACTGCCGCGGTTCGTGCGAAGGTCAAGGCAACGACGCCCGGGTATCGCTGGGAGCAACGAACGATTCCCGACGATCTCGTCGTCGATCGGGGCACCCTGCGTGTCGCCGCACCCGCCGTGTCCGTACTCGATCTGATTCCTGTCCTCGGTGGCCAGGTGATCGACGAAGGCCTCCGCCGCAGGGCGGTCGATCTCAGCGGGCTGCAACAGGCGCTCGCACTCATGCCGCGCCGCCCGCAGAATCGAATGCGCCGCGACCTGATCGAGGATTCCCGCGACGAACCGTGGTCCGAGGCCGAACGGCGGACCCATCGGCTGCTCCGCTCCGCCGGGCTCACCGGCTGGCGTACGAACCACACTGTCGGCGTCGGGCCGTTCAGCTACACGGTGGACGTCGTCTTCCTCACCGAGCGTGTCGTCATCGAGATCGACGGCTGGGAGTTCCACCACGGTCGGGCGGCGTTCACCAGCGACCGGTGGCGATACGCACGGCTCGCAGCCGCCGGCTGGCGAGTCCTCCCCTTCGCTGCAACAGCCGTCGAAGACGAACCAGAGGCATTCATCGGTCTGGTCATCGAGGCGCTGGCAGAGCGACGCTGACCGTGTTGTCTGAAATCGACCCCAGAGTGCATGTCCGGCCGGCTGTCGTGTGACAGCGGCAGGCGTGATCGTGTCTTGAAGCAGCGACTGGGCGTCAACTCTGGGGTCGATTTCAGACGATCCTCGCGTAGTGGCCCGCATGGGCGTCGAACCGTCACCATGGTGACCATGACGACGGCGGTCGGGATCGACATCGGGACGACCAACACCAAGGTCGTCCGCGTCGCGAACGGCGTGAGCGCGACGATGCTGAATCGCCCGACGCCCGTGCATCTGGACGACCTGCTCGCCCTGGTCATGGCCGGATTGTCGGCGGCAACCCGTGCCGGGCGAGTGGACGCGGTCGGCATCGCCTCGATGGCCGAATCGGGGTTTCCGCTCGATCGGGACGACCGGCCCCTCACGCCGTTGCTGTCCTGGCAGGACGCCCGCGATGACACCGAGATCCGCGCACTGGCGGACCAGCTCGGTGCCGACGCGTTGTTCGAGTCGACCGGCGTGAGGCCCGGGCCGAAGCCGTCCCTGGCCGTCTGGCTGTGGCTGCGTGCCCAGCGCCCCGAGGTCTTCACCGCAATGCACCGCTGGGCCGGTGTCGCGGACGCGGTCCATCTCGCCCTGACCGGGGAACTGCGCACCGACCACACCCTGGCCGGACGCACGCTGGCCTATCGGCTGCCACCCTCCGGCAAACCGCTGGATCGCCGTTTCGACCCCACGCTGCTCAGTGAGGCCGGTCTCACCGTTGAGCAACTCCCCGACGTGGCATTGCCGGGCGACCGAGCCGCCCGGACGACCCGCGGGATCGCGCAGACCGGGCTTCGGGTCGGCACCCCGGTCGTGGTCGCCGGCCATGACCATCAGGTCGCCGCCTGGGCCTCGGGCGTCCGGGCCGTTGGCAACGTGGCCGACTCGGTGGGCACCGCCGAGGCCGTGCTCAACCTGGTCGGCCGGGTTCCCGACCGGCCCGCCGTCCGCACCCAGGGGATGAGTGTGGTGCGAGCCATCGACGGCGTCACCGAGGCCCTGCTCGCCGGCACCGGATCAGCCGGCGGGTTCCTGCAATGGTTGGCAGACCGGCAGATGGGTGGCGACGTCACCGGGCTGCTGACTGGGGCCACGGGGGCCGCCGACGTCCCGGCCCACCACGCTCCGGCCCACGACGCTCCGGCCGGTGACCTGCGATCCGGCGACCTTCTGGCCGGGGACGCATGGCTGCTGCCGTACCCGTCGGGACGCCAGTGCCCGCACGCCGACCCCGCCGCCCTCGTCCGACGAATCGGAGCGCCGGCCCACCTCGGCGTCGCCGCTCTGGAGTCACTCGCGTATCAGGCACAGTGGGTGCTCGACGCCCAGACCGAGCTGTCCGGATGCCACCCCACGCAGCTCAGACTGGCCGGCCGCCCGCTGCATCGCACCCCGCTCTGGGCACGGATCAAAGCCACCCTGTCCAGGGTGCCAACCACCCTGACTACCGCCACTGAGCCGGTGTCCACCGGAGCCGCGCTCCTGGCTTTGCACCGCGCGGGCATCACCGACGAACCACCGCTCGCGGCCTGCCAGATCGCGCCGTTCGCCGACGATCTCCGCGACCGCTACCTCGATCGACTCGCCGCCTTCATCGCCTCGGCACGGTAGGAGTACTGTGACCGACTGGCGGACTCGCACACCTGGAGGACCATGTACCCGGCCAATATCACCCGCGACGAAGCCGGTGCCCGTTCACGGCTGCTCAGCACCCACCAGTACCGCGTCACCGTCGACCTGACCGGTTCGCCGAGCACCTTCACCTCCACCTCGACCATCACCTTCAGCTCGACCGCCGGTGCCGCCTTCGTCGACCTGATCGCCGACTCGATCGTCGAGGCAACCCTGGACGGCACAGCTCTCGACACCAGTGGTTTCAACGGCGAACGGCTCGGTTTCACGGTGGCCGAGGGCGACCACGTGCTGGCGATCACCGCGGCCTGCCGGTACAGCAACACCGGCGAGGGACTGCATCGCTTCGTCGATCCGGTCGACTCGCGGGTGTACTGCTACACCCAGCTCGAGGTGGCCGACGCCCGCCGTGTCTACGCCTGCTTCGACCAGCCGGACCTGAAGGCCTCCTTCGAGTTCGCGGTGATCGCCCCCGCGCACTGGACGGTGCTGTCCAACTCGCCCGAGGTGGAGCCGATCGTCGCTGGCGAACTGGGCCGCTGGGAGTTCGCGCCGACGCCGCCGATCTCCACCTACATCACCGCACTGATCGCCGGCGAATACCACACGGTGCGCAGCAGTTACCGCGGCCGCGAGGCGGAGATCCCGTTCTCGCTGTCCTGCCGGGCCTCGATGGCCCCCTACCTGGACGCCGACCGGCTGTTCACCACGACCGCCCGCGGCTTCGACGTGTTCGAGGAGCACTTCGGCGAGCCCTACCCGTTCACCGACTACGCCCAGGTGTTCGTCCCCGAGTTCAACGCGGGCGCCATGGAGAACGCCGGCTGCGTCACCATCCGCGACGAATACCTGTACCGGTCGCGGGTCACCTCAGCCGCCTACGAGTCCCGCGACAACACGATCCTGCACGAGCTGGCCCACATGTGGTTCGGCGACCTGGTCACCATGACCTGGTGGGACGACCTGTGGCTCAACGAGTCGTTCGCCGAATGGGCCTCCCACTTCGCCCAGGACGAGATCCGCAAGGTGCACGGCGGCGACGACCCGTGGGCCACCTTCTGCAACCAGCGCAAGACCTGGGCCTACCGGCAGGACCAACTGCCGTCCACCCATCCGATCGCCGCCGACATGGTCGACCTGGAGGCCGTCGAACTCAACTTCGACGGCATCACCTACGCCAAGGGCGCCTCGGCGCTGCGGCAACTGGTCGCCTTCGTCGGCCTGGAACCGTTCCTGGCCGGCGTCCGGACCTATTTCGGACGGCACGCCTGGGGCAACACCCAGCTGACCGACCTGCTGCGCGCGTTGGAGGAGGCGTCCGGGCGCGACCTGTCCTTCTTCACCGGGCAGTGGCTGCAGACCGCCGGGGTGAACACACTGACCTGCGAGTACGAGATCGACGAGCGGGGACGGTTCTCCCGGTTCACCGTCGTGCAGCACGCCACCGAACAGTGGCCGACACTGCGCCGGCACCGGATCGGCATCGGCTGCTTCGACCCTACCGACGACGGCATCGAGCACGTGCACCGGGTCGAACTCGACATCGACGGCGCCCGCACCGACGTGCCGGCGCTGGTCGGCGTTCCGGCACCGGCGGTGGTGCTGCTCAACGACGGCGACCTGTCGTATGCCAAGATCCGGGTCGATCGCGGCCTGGACGTCGTCGTCGGCCGCATTCACGAGTTCCGTGATCCGGTCGCCCGAGCACTGCTGTGGGGCGCGACCTGGGACATGTGCCGCGACGCCCAGTTACCGGCGTCCGACTACGTCGATCTGGTCACCCGCGGGGTCGCCGTCGAGACCGACCTCACCGCGGTGACCGCGGTACTCGCCCAGGCCGAGACTGCGGTGCGCTACTACACCCCGCACCTCGCCCGGCCGAGGTTGGCGAGCCGCTGGACGTCGGGGCTCGTCCGCCTGCTGAAGGACGCCGAACCGGGTTCCGATCACCAGCTGGCGATCGTCCGGGCGCTGGCAGGGTCGCTGACCACGTCCGCCGGCGCGGACCTGTTGCGGGCCTGGCTGGCCGGTGAGGAGGTCCCCGAGGGGTTGGTGGTGGACACCGACCTGCGCTGGCGCTTCGTCACTCAACTGGCCGAGCTGGGCGGGCTGGACCAGGCCGGCATCGATGCCGAACTGGCCAGGGACAACACCGCCACCGGTGCCGAGAAGGCGGCCGGGGCGCGCGCCGTCCGGCCGGATGACGAGGCGAAGGCAGAAGCCTGGCGGCTGGCGGTCGAGGACCCGTCGGTGCCGAACGCCACCCACACCCAGATCTGCGGACACTTCTGGGTGCTCGACCAGGAACGGGTGCTGAAGCCCTACGTGGACGCCTGGTTCGAGGTGATGGCCGACATCTCCGCACAGCGCAACGGCTGGGGTCAGCGGTCGTTGGCGATCCGCAAGAACGTCGGCGAACTGCTCTTCCCGCGTCCGTTCGGCGACCGGGCGTTGCTGGCCCGGATCGACGAATGGATGGCGACCACCGAACTGACCGACTCGGTCCGCCGAATGGTCAGCGAGCGGCGCGACGACGTCGAACGCGCCCTGCGCTGCCAGGAGGCCGCCGGCTAGCCTTCGGCTCAGGAGTCCTTGCGGTCGGGCCGGAACCAGCTCGGCGCCATCACGAGCAGCAGCAGAACGAGTGCGACCGCGACAGGTACACCCAGTAGCACGGTCAGCGTCTGGATCGCGGTGGGATCGGCGGCCTCGGGCCAGCCCGGCAGGGTCTTGAGCGGGATCAGTCCGAACATGGACACAGGGTATTGCACGAAGCCAGCCACGTCACGACCCTGACCCAGCCGAGGTTGCGGCGCAGCGCGGACCGCGCCGCGAACGACCCGGCGCAGTTCACCGGCGTCCCGCGGTCGGACTGCGGACCGCGGCACGCGCCGAACGGGCCACTCTCGATAGAGTGTCGGTGGGCCGTGTCGGTGTCCGAGGCAGCCAGCTATCAACCGCTACAGGAGCATCCGCGTGACCAAGAAACCCGCCCACTTCACGTGGGACGGCCATCACATCGCGCGCGCCGTGGCCCGGATGGCCCACCAGATCGTCGAAGCCAATGCCGGCAGCGAAGATCTGGTGCTGCTGGGCATCCCGACCCGGGGCGTGCTGCTGGCCCGCCGATTGGCGGACGCGATCCGCAGCATCGAAGGGGTCGAGGTCGGCGTCGGTGAGCTCGACGTCACCATGTACCGCGACGATCTGCGCCGCCAGCCCACCCGCGCGGTGGGACGCACGTCGATTCCACGGTCGATCGACGACCTGACGGTGGTGCTGGTCGACGATGTGCTGTTCACCGGACGCACCATTGCTGCCTCACTGGACGCCCTGAAGGACGTCGGACGCCCCCGCATCGTCCAGCTGGCGGTGCTGATCGACCGTGGTTACCGGCAGTTGCCGATCCAGGCCGACCATGTCGGCAACCAAGTCCAGGT
This sequence comes from Micropruina sp., assembly GCA_047602545.1. Lineage (GTDB taxonomy): Bacteria > Actinomycetota > Actinomycetes > Propionibacteriales > Propionibacteriaceae > Micropruina. Next base: position 185,385 of record JASGHC010000001.1, read on the forward strand.
ACCGCCGGATGCCCGGGTCAACGTCCGGTTCGCCGAGATCGACGAGGCGGACTCGGTCACGATCAGCCTGACGGAGGTCTGATGCGACATCTGCTGAGCGCCGGCGATCTGAGCCTGACCGAGATCACCTCGATCCTGGACACCGCCGAAGAGATGCACACCATCCAGGGCCGGGCGATCAAGAAGCTGCCGACGTTGCGCGGCCGCACCGTGATCAACATGTTCTTCGAGGACTCCACCCGCACCCGGACCAGCTTCGAGATGGCCGGCAAGTGGATGTCCGCCGACACCATCAACGTCACCGGCAAGGGCTCGTCGACGTCCAAGGGCGAGTCGCTGCGCGACACCATGCTGACCCTGGACGCGATGGGCACCGACTGCTTCGTGATCCGGCACGGCTCCTCCGGCGCAGTTGCCCAGGCGGCCGGCTGGGTGAAGGCGCACGTGATCAACGCCGGCGACGGCACCCACGAGCACCCCACCCAGGCACTGCTGGACGCCTTCGCCATGCGGAGGCACTTCCGAGCTCGCGCGGAGAGTGGGCAGAGCCGCGCTCGCGCGGAGAGTAGGCAGAGCCGGAATGCGCAGAGCCGCGCTCGCGACGGCGGCGACGAGTCGTTCCAGGGCAAGACGATCACCATCGTCGGCGACCTGCTGCACAGCCGGGTGGTGCGTTCCAACGTGCTGCTGCAGCGCACCCTGGGTTCGAAGGTGATCCTGGTGGCTCCCCCGACCCTGCTGCCGACCGGTGTCGAGCAGTGGGGTTGCGAGGTGACCGACGACCTCGACGCCGCGCTCGAGGCGTCCGACATCGTGATGATGCTGCGGGTGCAGCGGGAACGGATGCACGGCGGCTTCTTCCCCACGGCGAGGGAATACACCGAGCTGTACGGGCTCACTCCGGAACGCCTGGCCCGCCTCAAGGACGGCGCGGCGATCTGTCATCCGGGGCCGATGAACCGCGGCCTGGAGATCTCGTCCGAGGCCGCTGACGCCGCCAACTCGCTGATCCTGGACCAGGTCACCGCCGGCGTGTCGGTGCGGATGAGCGTGCTGTACCACCTGCTGGGAGGAAGCCCCGAATGAGAGACCTGCTGATCACCGGTGCTGCGCTGGCCGACGGCACGACCGGTGACCTGGGCGTCCGGAACGGGGTGTTCGTGCCGTCCGCCGATGTGGTGGACGCCGAACGGATCGACGCCGACGGGCTGCTGGCGCTGCCCGGCCTGGTCGACTCGCACACCCATCTGCGCGAACCCGGCCGTGAGGACGCCGAGACGATCGCCACCGGCACGCTGGCGGCGGCCCGGGGTGGCTACACCGCCGTCCATGCCATGGCGAACCTGGATCCGGTGACCGATTCCGCCGAGGCCGCCGAGTATCTCTGCGCGCTGGCCGGACGCACCGCGAGCGCCGAGGTGATCGTGGTCGGCTCGGTGACCAAGGGCTTGGCCGGCGAGGAGCTGTCCGAGATGGGGCTGATGCACCGCTCGGCGGCCGGCGTCCGGATGTTCTCCGACGACGGCAAGTGCGTGATGGATCCGCTGGTGATGCGCCGGGCGCTCACCTACGCGAAGACGTTCGACGGAGTGATCGCCCAGCACGCCCAGGACACCCGGCTGGCCGGGACCGGCGCCTGCTGCCACGAGTCCGAGATTTCCGGACGCCTCGGACTGCCCGGCTGGCCCGCCCAGGCCGAGTCGGCGATCATCGCCCGCGACGTCGAACTGGCTCAGCTCTCCGGCGGACGGCTGCACGTCTGCCACGTCTCCACCGCCGAGGGCGTGGAGGTGATCCGCTGGGCGAAGGCACGCGGGGCGAGGGTGACCGCCGAGGTGACGCCGCACCACCTGTACCTGGCGACCCGCGAGGTGGAGAGCTACGACACCACCTTCAAGGTGAACCCGCCGTTGCGCACCGACGAGCACATCGAGGCGGTCCGCGAGGCGCTCGCCGACGGCACCATCGACATGGTCGGCACCGACCACGCCCCGCACGCCCGCGAGGACAAGGACCACCCCTTCGACATCGCCCTGCCCGGCATGCTCGGCCTGGAGCAGTCGCTGGCGGTGGTGCTCGAGGTGATGATCAACACCGGACGCCTCGACTGGCCCACCCTGGTGGAACGGATGTCCTACGCGCCGGCCCGCCTCTCCCGCACCGCGACCCAGGGCCGTCCGATCACCATCGGCGAACCGGCCAACCTCGTCCTGGTCGACCCCGCCGCGCGGGCAGTCGTCAACCGGGACACGTCGGCGTCCAAGTCGCGCAACAACCCGTACCACGGCCGCGACCTGCCCGACCCGGTAGTCGCCACCGTCTGGGCCGGACGCCTCACCTACCGCCGATAAGGAACCCAGTCAGAGGCTGCGCGATTTTCGTTATACACTTTCCACGTGGTGAGCGAGGAACAGATCCAGAAGTGGGCCGATGAGGCTGAGGCCGGCTACGACGTTGCCGAACTGAAGCGTCGTGGGCGCGGGCGCCCGGGTCGTGGGGCCGAGCCGATGCAGGTCGTCGCGGTGCGGCTCACAGCCGACGAGTTGCAGGCACTGGACGCAGCGGCCGCCCGCCAGCAGTTGAGCCGTTCGGAGGCAATCAGGGCCGCGCTGAGCCACTACGCAGCGTGAAAGTCCACTCGGGTGCGCTCAAGCACGGCGTGCCGGCCGACGATGCCATTCAGGACGCCGAGTGGCCGCTATGGGTCGAGCCGTTGGACGACGACGAGCCCCGCCGCGAGTTGCGTCTCGGCTTCGACACCCGCGCACGGCTGCTCGAGACAATAGTTCTGATCTTCGCGAGTGGCGACGAACTGGTCATTCATGCCATGCCCGCCCGCAGACAGTACTGGGAACTACTTCCCTAGGAGAACAGGGTTCGGACCTCGTCGTAGCGCTCGAGCAGGGCAGGGATGCTAGCCCGGACGGCGCGGTAGGCGGCGACGTCGTCGGGGTCGGGGATCAGCTCGTCCGAACCCACATCGGGGTCGGCACCCAGCATGATCAGCGCGTCCCGCAGGGACCCCGCCTCGCCCAGTCCGTACAGGGCCAGCGCGGCGGCGCCGAGGGCGGTGCCGTCCGCACCGTCGGTGACCACCAGCGGACGGCCCAGTGCGGCCGACAGCACCTCACGCCAGACCGGTGAGCGGAACACTCCCCCGGTGGCTCGGATCTGCCGGATCGGGGTCACCCGGTCGAGCTCGTCGACCACCGTGGAGAGCATCAGCGCGACCCCTTCGACTGCCGCGCGGACGAAGTGTTCACGGCCATGACTACGCCGAACACCGAGAAAGGCACCCGGAATGGTCGGGTTCCACAGCGGCGCCCGCTCGGCCATCAGGAATGGCAGGGCGACCAGCCCGTCCGATCCGATGGGAATGTGGCGGGCCAGATCGAGCAGCATCCCGTCGGGATTGCCACCGGGCTCGGCGGCGAAATCCACGCCGAACACGTCGCCGCCCCAGCGGACCACGATGCCGCCGTTGCTGATCGCACCGCCGATCACCCAGGCGTCCTCGGTCAAGTGGTAGCAGAACAGCTTGCCGGCGTCGTCCACGTAGGGCCGATCGGTCACCATCCGGACGGCGCCGGACGTGCCCAGCGACAACCCGACCACACCCGATTCGAGCGCTCCGACGCCCAGGTTGCCCAGCGGCCCGTCGCCCGCCCCCAGCACAACCTGAACACCGTCCGGCAGCCCGAGTTCGGCGAGCAGGTCGGCTCGCACCGGCAAGGCGTCGGCGGTGGGCCGCACCGGCGGCAGCTGCTCGCGCCGGACGCCGGCAACGTCCAACGCCTCATCGTTCCAGTCCCGGGTCGCCAGGTCGAGCAGCCCGGTGCCGGAGGCATGCGACACCTCGGTGACCAGCTCGCCGGTCAGCTGCAGCAGGATGAAATCCTTCAGCCCCACCCACCAGCGCACGGACGCCGCGGTCGCCGGATCCTCCTCGGCGAACCAGAGCAGCTTGGTCAGGTGCGACATCGAATGGATCGGCGTCCCGGACGCCCGGTGCAGGCGGCGTCCGAGCTCAGTCCCCCGCAGCCGCATCGCCTGGCCGGCCGCCCGCGAGTCGGCCCAGGTGAGCAGCGGCGTGATCGGACGGCGCTCGGCGTCGAGCCCGATCAGGCCGTGCATCGCCGTCGACACCCCGATGCCGACCACCGGGGCCGAACCACAGGCGGCGGCGATCTCGACCAGCCCTTCGTGCAGCGCGCGCCACATCACCTCGGGTTCCTGCTCTTCCCAGCCGGGCCGGGGCTGCTGCAGTGGATACTCGTTGTCGGCGCTGGCCCGCCAGCCGCCGCCCAGTGCGAACGCCGAAACCTTGGCCGCGGTGGTGCCGATGTCGAGGCCGATCACCACCTGAGCGTCGTGCGGTGCCTGCGTCATCTCAACCCTCCAGTCTTGTGGCGAGCGCCAGAATGCTGGCGAAGGAATCACGATCGGTGATATCCAGGAACTCACACACCTTGCGCACCGCGTCCTCGAGGCTGCCCTCGCCGAGCGGGTGCACGGTGTCGGCCCGGGCATCGTTGAACGGTGCCCCGAGTCCACGCAGATGCAGCGTCCACGCCGCGACGGCACGCTCGGCGCCCAGCGGGCTGTTGCCTGCCTGGCGATCGGCGACCAGGGCCGGCACGATCCGGACGGCCAACTTCTGCGAGCCGTCGGCGGCGATCCGGCTCAGCCGGCTCCGCATCCGCGGATTGGCGAACCGCTGCAGCAGCTCCGCCCGATAGTCCTCGATCAGGTCGTCGGCCAGCTCGAGTTGGCGTTGGGCGACGTCCCACCATTCGTCCACCCAGCCGCGCACGATCGGGTCGCCGATCGCCTCGTCCACGGTGTGGTGGCCACGGATCGTTGCGGCGTAGGCCATCAGCGAGTGTGCGCCGCTGAGCATCCAGAGCTTCTGCAACTCGTGGGGCACCACGTCGTCGACGATCACCGCGCCCGCGCTCTCCCAGGCCGGACGCGGCCCGCGGAATTCACCGGCCAGCACCCAGTCGCTGAACGGTTCGGTGGCCACCGCCGCCAGGTCGTCGATGCCCCGCTCGTCCAGCACGGCCTGCCGGACGGCGTCCGAAGCCCGCGGGACGACCCGGTCGACCATCGTGGTGATGAAGCCGACCTCGTTGTCCAGGTAGCCGAGCAGGTCGGGCGCCGCGACGACGGCCAGGTCCTCCAACATCACCGACAGCACGGTGCCGTTGTCCGGCAGGTTGTCGCAGCTGATCAGGGTGATCGGTCCAGCCCCGGCGCGGCGACGTTCGATCAGCCCGGCGACCAGCTTGCCCGGACAGGTCCGCACCACGTGCAGGTTCCCGGCCGCGATCGCCGCGACGTCGGCCCCCACGTTGGCGTCCTCCAGGTCGAGCCGGCCCTGATCGTTGCGGTGGTAGCCGGCCTCGGTGACCGTGATGGTGACGACGGTCACCTGAGGATCGGCCAGATAGCTGAGCAGGGCGTCCGCGTCGGTTCCGCTGTGCGTAGCGGCGATGGAGCTGATCACCCGGTAGTCGTTACGTTCCGCGCCCACCGAGACCAGGGTGTACAGGTTCTCCTGCCGTCCCAGTTCGGCGGTGACGCCGAGGGAGCGTCCCGAGAACGCCGCGATGCCCCATTGGTCGGCGTCCGTTGCGCGGTCGGTGTACCAGGCCTGATGGGCGCGGAAGAAGTTACCCAGCCCGAGATGAACCATCCGCACCGGCGGGGTGGGACGGCCGTCCTGAGCGCGCGTGAGTGGACGGGCCACAGTGCCTGCCTTTCGTCTGTCCAGTTCGCGAGCCTAGTGCCCCGATCCCCCGACGGAACCCATGGACACAGCCGTGACCGTGGGCGGGGTTTGATGGAATGATCGCTGAGAACTCCCGGAACAGTAAGGAACCAGATGAGCGACAAGACGGGTACCGCGCAGATCGGCGTGGTGGGCATGGCGGTGATGGGGTCGAACCTGGCGCGCAACTTCGCCAGCAAGGGCTTCACGACCGCCGTCTTCAACCGCACCTACGCCAAGACCGAGGCGGTCGTGGCCGCCCATCCGGAGGCGAACTTCATCGCCTCGGAGACCGTCGAGGATTTCGTGGATTCGCTGGAGAAGCCACGCCGCATCCTGATCATGGTCAAGGCCGGCCCGGCGACGGATGCCACCATCGACTCGCTGCTGCCCCACCTCGATCAGGGCGACATCATCGTCGACGGCGGTAACACCCACTTCCCGGACACCCGGCGGCGCGAGAAGCGGATCGCCGAGCTGGGCTTCAACTTCATCGGCTGCGGCATCTCCGGCGGCGAGACCGGCGCACTGCTCGGCCCGGCGATGATGCCGGGCGGCCCGAAGGACTCCTACGCCCACATCGGCCCGATCCTGGAGAAGATCTCCGCCCAGTACGACGGCGAGCCGTGCTGCACCTGGATCGGCCAGGACGGCGCCGGCCACTTCGTGAAGATGATCCACAACGGCATCGAGTACGCCGACATGCAGTTCATCGGCGAGGCCTACGACCTGCTCAAAGCCGCCGGCCTGTCCGCCGCCGAGGCGGCCGACGTCTTTGCCCAATGGAACACCGGCGACCTTGACTCGTACCTGATCGAGATCACCGCCGAGGTGCTGCGCCAGGTGGACGCCGCGACCGGCAAGCCGCTGGTCGATGTCATCGTGGACGCCGCGGGCATGAAGGGCACCGGCACCTGGACGGTCCAGTCCTCGCTCGATCTGGGTGTGCCTGCCGCCGCGATCGCCGAGGCCGTGTTCGCCCGCGCCGCGTCCGGCAGCGCGTCACTGCGTTCGGCAGCCCGGGCCGCGCTTCAGGGCCCCGACGGCACCATCACGGTGGACGACCGGGAGGCGTTCATCGCCGACGTCCGCCAGGCGCTGTGGTGCGCCAAGGTGATCGCCTACGCCCAGGGCCTGCACCTGATCAAGGTCGGCGGCGAAGAGTACGGCTGGGACATCGATGTGGCTGCCTGCGCCCGGATCTGGCGCGCCGGCTGCATCATCCGGGCGAAGCTGCTCGACCGCATCTCCAACGAGTACGCGGCCGGCAACCTGGAGACTCTGTTGGAGGCGCCGTCGATCAGTGCCGAGCTCGCGTCCAGCAACGGCGCCTGGCGCCGGGTGGTGGCCCGGGCGACCGAGGCCGGCGTCCCGATTCCCGGTTTCAGCTCGGCGCTGTCCTACTACGACCTGGTGCGTGCCGACCGGACCAACGCCGCACTCACCCAGGGCCTGCGGGACTTCTTCGGTTCGCACACCTACCGGCGGATCGACAAAGAAGGCACCTTCCACACCCTGTGGTCCGGTGACCGCTCCGAGGTTGAGGCCGAGGACACTCACTGACCGGCCATTGAATCGGGCTGGTCGAGGTCACACCGGCGACCGCCGGTCGAGCGACGGTCAGTCACCACGCTCGACCGGCGTCTGTCAGGAGTGCTCCGCCGGCCACAACTCAAGCCCGTGCCGCAGCTCGTCCGGCACCGGGATCGGACGCCCGGCGCGGTCACCGCAGACCAGCACCGTCCGGGCCCGGGCGTGCGTCGTACCCGCCAGCGGATCGGTGACCTCGGCGACCAGGGTCATTGATGTCCGTCCGACCTCGGCGACAGCGACCCGCGTCTCGTACGGTTCCAGGCGATGGTCGAGCTGGGCGAGATAATCGACGTCCTGCCGCACCACCATCCACAGGTAGCCCGCTTCGGCGGCTGCCGACATCCGGTTGCCCGCCGCATCCGCATCGGCGGACATGTGCACCCGCGCCTCGGCGACGAAGTCGAAGAAGCGCACGTTGTTGACGTGGCCGTAGGCGTCCAGATCGGTCCAGCGCACGGTCAGCGGCGCCCGGTACGCCCGCTCCCCCGGCCGCCATTTCCCCAGCGGACGCAGCCGTTCGAGCGGGGTGCTGCGATCGGCGAACCAGCGCCGTTCGTCCGGCGTCATGCGCCGCGGGCGTCCGGCGTCGAAGTCGAAGATGCACAGCACCGTGCGGGCCCGGGCGGCGACCACACCGGCCTGGACGACCTCGTAGCCGAGGGTGAACCGGGACGCCCCCACCTCACCCACCCAGAGCCGCACCTCGACCGGCGCGTTGCGGAACTCGACTGGCGCCAGGTACTCCACCTGGTGGCCCACCACCAGCGTCCCGTGGCCCAGCAGTGCGGCGTTGGCACCCTCCAGCAGGAAGCGGACCCGCGCTTCCTGCAGGTAGTCGGCGATGATCGCGTTGTTGACGTGCCCCTGCGCGTCGAGATCGACCCAGCGCAGCGGCACTCGAATGACCGCGGCAGGCGCTATCGGCTCCGACTTCACTCGTCGTCCGGCTCGCGCTCGTACATCGAGTCGATCTCGTTGGCGAAGCGTTGCGCGATCGACGCCCGACGCACCTTCATGCTGGGGGTCACTTCGCCGTCGTCCACACTGAACTCCTGCGGCAGAATGACGAACTTCTTGACTGTTTCCCAACGCTCCAGGCCCGCGTTGGCCCTATCGACGAACTCCTGCACCGCCTGATGCGCCTTGTCGCTGGACACGATCTCGGCGTAGTCGGCATCGGCCATGCCGTTCACCGCCGCCCACCGTTTCACGTTGTCGGCGTCGAGGGTGAGCAGGGCGGAGATGTACTTGCGTCCCTCGCCGACCGCGACCGCCTGGCTGACGAACGGGATCGCGGCGACCAGCGCACCCTCGACCTTCTGCGGCGCCACATACTTGCCGCCGGACGTCTTCATCAGGTCCTTCTTGCGGTCGGTCAGGGTCAGGTTGCCGTGCGCGTCCAACTCCCCGATGTCGCCGGTGTGGAACCACCCGTCGACGATCACCTCGGCGGTCTTCTCGGGTGCGTGGTGATAACCCCGCATCACGCCGGGACCACGGAACAACACCTCGCCGTCCTCGGCGATCCGCACCTCGGAACCGGGCGCAGGCTTGCCAACACCGCCGAAGATCGGCTCCGTGGGCAGGTTCACGAACGAGAAGGCGGTGGTCTCGGTGAGGCCGTACCCTTCGACGATGACCAGTCCTGCGGAGTAGAACCAACCCTGCACCTTCTTGTTGAGCTTGGCGGATCCCGACACCATGAACCGCATCCGCCCACCCAACCGGTCGCGCAGCTTGCCGAAGACCAGCTTGTCGGCGACCTTGTACTGCAGCCGGAGCGGCTGCGGCAGCGGACGCCCGGCCAACCGGTACTCGTGACTCTGCTTGCCGACCGCGAACGCCCAGCGGGCGATCTTGCCCTTCAGGCCGACGGCGTTGGTCGACAAGACGGTGGCCCGCACCTTCTCGAAGATCCGCGGGGCTCCGCACATGAAGGTGGGGTTGGTCGCACCCAGGTTTGCGACGATCCGGTCGACCCTGCCGTCCACGGCCGAGGCGAAACCGATGGCGAGCTGGATCGCCAGCAGGCACTTGCCGAAGACATGCGACAACGGCAGCCACAGGTACTGCAGGTCGGTGAAATCGATCAGATCCAGTTCCTCGACCGCGAAACCCTCGTAGATCCAGTTCCGCTGGGTGAGCTCGACCCCTTTCGGACGACCGGTGGTGCCCGAGGTGTAGATCAGGGTGGCCAGGCTGTCCAGGCCGATCCCCTCGCGGGCGGCATCGACGCAGCCGGGGTCTTCGCTGAGCCGGTCCTTGCCCCGACCGATCAACTGCCGCCACGACAGGGTGCGCTCGCCGTCCCCTTCGCCGTCGAGCAGGATCACCGCCCGCACCTGCGCGTCGCCGCCCGCGAGTTTCGCGGCCTGGTCGGCGTTCTCGGCAACCAGGACCTGGGACTTCGAATCGGTGAGGATGTACTGGAAGTCGTCGGGTGCGGTGTTGGGGTAGATCGTGGTGGCCGCAGCACCGATGGCACTGATCGCCAGATCGGCCAGGATCCACTCGATCCGGGTCGAGGCCGCGATGGCCACCCGCTGCTCCTGACCCACATCGAGGGTCAGCAGGCCGGCGGCGATCTCGTTGACCCGCTGTTTCGTCTGCGCCCAGGTGAGGGATTGCCACACGTCGTGGGCGTCCGGATAACGGAAGGCCTCGGTGCTCGGGGTCTTCTCCGCCCGCCAGTCCAGGAGCGCGCCGACCGAGGTGGGCTTGTTGTGCAGGATGGCGTCGGCCTGGGCGTTCATGTCACTCCTGTCTGACCACGGCGTCGGTGCCGAATTCCCGCCATTCTAGGCGGAATCCCGATGCCGGGGCCTGCGGCACGAGCGGACGACTCCGCCCGGATCGCCACGACGGGTGCCGCGGACGTGGATCGCCGCCCCGCAGGTCGGACACTACCGACCATGGTCACCGGCAAGGATCGGATCCTCCCTAGTCGCGGCGCCGGCGGTCGCCGGCCGGCAGATTCGGTTTACGCTTCAACCAGCGATGATAGGCTGAGCCCGTGACCGTAACTTCCGAGACCGTGCTGTGGCTGAGCGCCGAACAGCAGGCGATCTGGCGCGCCTACCTGGCCGGGATGAGCCGGATCAATGATCGGCTCGATGCGGAATTGCGGCCGTTCGGGCTCGATCTGGGCGAGTACGAGATCCTGGTCAACCTGTCCGAGGCCGACCAGTTGGAGATGCGGATGTCCGAACTGGCTGACCGGGTCCGACAATCGCGGTCCCGGCTCACCCACACGGTGGCCCGCATGGAGGCCAAAGGCCTGATTCTGCGCAAGAGCTGTCCGCACGACCGCCGCGGTGTCATCGCAGTGCTCACCGCCACCGGGCTGAACCTGCTGAAGTCGGCCGCGCCCAACCATGTCGCGTCGGTGCGTGCCGCCCTGGTTGATGTCGTGGAACCGGCCGACTACGAAGCACTTGGCCGGGCCATGAACGCCGTGCTTGCGGTGGCAGACTGACCGAGTGGGCCGCCCAGCCTTTGACCGTTCCACGCTGAGTCGCGCCCTCTACTCCTCCGACGCTTCGCTGTACCGGGTGGTGCCCGAGGCAATCTGCGTCCCCGACAACCTCATTGAGTTGGACGCCGCCGTCAACCTCGCCCTGGCCGAGCGCCTGCCGATCACTATGCGTGGCGCCGGGACCTCCTGCGCCGGGAACGCGGTCGGTGCCGGGCTCGTGCTGGACACCCGCAGGCTGAACCGGGTCGAGTCGCTCGACGCGTCGTCCGGTCTGGCCGTGGTCCAGCCGGGCATCGTCCAGGCCGACCTGACCGTTGCGGGGCGGCCCCACGGCTTGCGGTTCGGGCCTGATCCGTCGACGGCGTCGCGGTGCACCCTCGGCGGAATGATCGGCAACAACGCCTGCGGTCCGCGCACCCTCGGCTACGGACGCACCAGCGACGCGGTGGCCGGTCTGGAGGTGATCAGCAGCACGGGTGAGCGGCTCGCGCTGAAGCCGGGCGCAGAGCTACGCGATCATCCGTCGCCTACGCTACGGGCGCTCCACCAGCTGGTGCTGGCCAATCTCGGCGTGATCCGCACCGAGTTCGGTCGCTTCGGACGCCAGGTGTCCGGCTATTCGCTCGAGCATCTGCTGCCCGAGCACGGCTTCGACGTGGCCCGCTTCCTGGTCGGCTCCGAAGGCACCCTGGCGGTCGTGCGCCGTGCCACCGTCCGGCTGGTGCAGGAACCCGCCCACACCGCGCTGGTGGTGCTCGGCTTCGCCACGCTCGCCGAGGCTGCCGAGGTGATGCCCGAGGTCCTGCGCTATCACCCGCAGGCCTGTGAAGGATTGGACGCTCGCATCGTCGAACCCATCGTGGGCCGCAGCAACAGACCGCGGCTCGAGCCGCCTCCGGGGCGCGGTTGGCTGTTCGTCGAGTTGACCGGCGACGACCCGGACGCGGTGCGGGCCGACGCCAGGGAACTGGCCAACCTGGACGGCGCGCTCGGCGCCACCGTGGCCGCCGACGCGGCGACAGCGGCACGATGGTGGCAACTCCGTGCCGACGCCGCAGGATACGCTGGCGTGGCACTGCCGGAGCCGGCGCATCCCGGCTGGGAGGACGCCGCCGTTCCGGTGGCGCAACTCGGCGCCTACCTGCGGGCGTTCGAACAGCTATTGGAAACCCACGATCTGCACGGGCTGCCCTACGGACACTTCGGCGAGGGGTGCGTGCATTGCCGCATCGACTTCCCGATCGGCCGGCACGGCGGCACCGCCGCATATCGCCGGTTCGTCGAGGAGGCCGCCGACCTGGTCGCCGCTCACGGCGGATCGATGTCGGGTGAGCACGGCGACGGCCGGGCCCGCTCGGAACTCCTGCCCCGGATGTACTCACCGTCGGCCCTGGCCCTGTTCGCGGCCGTCAAGCGATTGTTCGACCCGCACAATCTGCTCAACCCGGGCGTGCTGGTGGATCCCGCACCGCTCGATGCGAACCTGCGGCTGGCGTCCGTCCGGCAGCCGATGTCGCGCGAGGTGGCGGACGTGCACCGGTGCAGTGGGGTCGGCCGGTGCGTGGCGGCCGGCATAACCGACGCCATGTGTCCCTCCTATCAGGTGACCGGCCGGGAGCAGGACTCCACCCGGGGCCGGGCACGAGTGCTGCAGGAGCTGGCCAACGGGTCGCTGATCACCTCGCCGCGCTCGCCCGAGGTGGCCGCGGCCCTCGAGTTGTGCCTGGCCTGCAAGGCCTGCGCCAGCGAATGCCCCACCGGGGTGGATCTGGCGCGTGACAAGGCGCGGGTCCTCCACCGGGCCTACTCCGGGCGCTTCCGTCCGTTGACCCACTACACCCTGGGCTGGTTGCCGCGGTGGACCCGACTGGTCGCGGCCGTACCTGGACTCGCCCGGGTCGCGAACGCCGCCGCGCGGACCCGCGGGCTGCGATCGGCGCTGCTCGGGCTGGCCGGCGTGGACGCCCGGCGTCGAGTGCCGCCGTTCCGGGCCACTCCCCTCGCCCGGACTCTGGCCACAGCGTCCGCGGCCGTCCCGGCCACCGCCGGCAACGACCGGGCCCGGGTCGCCGTCTGGGCCGACTCGTTCACCCGGGGTTTCGATGGCGACCAGCTCGCCGCGACGTTCCGCGTGCTCGCCGCCGCCGGCTATCGACCGGAACTGATCCGCGCGGACGCGTGTTGCGGCCTGACCTGGATCACCACCGGCCAGCTGGACGCCGCCGCCCACCGGATCCGTCGTGCGCTGGACGTGCTCAGCCCCTTGGTGGACGCCGGCGTCCCGATCGTCGGCCTGGAGCCATCCTGCCTGGCCGTCTGGCGTGACGAGGCAGCCGAGTTGGTCGATGACGCACGGGTAGCTCGGGTCGCTGGCGGAATACACACGCTGGCCGAGTTGCTCACCCGGAGCGCCGGCTGGCCTGCACCGGACCTTTCCGGTCGCACCGTCATCGCACAGCCGCATTGCCACCACAGCGCCGTCCTCGGCTGGGCCACCGACGCTGCGTTGCTGCGGGCGACCGGCGCCGAGATCGTGACAGTGACCGGATGTTGCGGGCTGGCCGGCAACTTCGGTGTCGAGCGTGGCCACTATGAGGTATCGGTGGGCGTGGCCGGGCTGCATCTGCTGCCCGCCCTCGACGCGGCACCGGCCGATGCCCTGCTGCTCGCCGACGGCTTCTCCTGCCGCACCCAGATCACCGACCTGACCGGACGCCGCGCACTGGCCCTGGCCGAACTGCTCGACGACGAACTCGGGGCCGCGCCCCCACTGGCCCAGGCGTAGTCCCGCGATACGGCCGGAGGTCACAGCGTTCCGCCCTGTCGACCAGCGCAGCCGTGCCGACGCCTGCGCGGCTGCCGTCGCGCGCCTCGATATACTCGGGGGCGCTCTGTTCGACTTCCCTTTTCCTTGACGAGGTTCCGTATGCCCGAGTTCGTGTTCACCATGCACAACGTCCGCAAGAAGCTGGGCGAGAAGCTGGTGCTCGACAACGTCACCATGTCGTTCTTCGAAGGCGCCAAGATCGGCGTCGTCGGACCGAACGGCGCCGGCAAGTCAACCATGCTCAAGCTGATGGCCGGCCTGCTCCAGCCTGACAACGGTGATGTCTTCTTGAAGAAGGACGCCACCGTCGGCATCCTGCTGCAGGAGCCGCCGCTGACCGAAGGCAAGACGGTGATGGAGAACATCGAAGAGGCCGTCGCCGAGACCAAGGGAATGGTCGACCGATTCAACGAGATCGGCATGGAGATGGCCGAGCCGGACGCCGACTTCGACGCGCTGATGGAAGAGATGGGCAACCTGCAGGCCGAACTCGACCACCGGCAGGCCTGGGATCTCGACTCCCAGCTGGAGCAGGCGATGGACGCCCTGCAATGCCCTCCCGGCGAGACCGTCGTCAACGTGCTGTCGGGTGGCGAGCGGCGCCGGGTGGCGCTGTGCAAGCTGCTGCTGGAGCAGCCGGACCTGCTGCTGCTCGACGAGCCCACCAACCACCTGGACGCCGAGAGCGTGAACTGGCTGGAAGGCCACTTGAAGACCTACCCGGGCGCCGTGCTCGCGGTCACCCACGACCGGTACTTCCTGGACAACGTGGCCGAGTGGATCTGCGAGATCGACCGCGGCCGGCTGCACCCCTACGAGGGCAACTACTCCACCTACCTGGAGACCAAACGGCAGCGGTTGCAGATCGAGGGGAAGAAGGACGCCAAGCGGGCCAAGATCCTGGAGAAGGAGCTCGAATGGGTGCGGGCCAACCCGAAGGCCCGGCAGGCGAAGAACAAGGCGCGGCTGGCCCGCTATGAGGAGCTCGCCGCCGAGGCCGAGCGTAACCGTCAGATCGACCTGGCCGAGATCAACATTCCGCCCGGCCCGCGGCTCGGTTCCGACGTGCTGGACGCCAAGAAGCTCGGCAAGGGGTTCGGCGACCGGCTGCTGATCGACAACCTGTCCTTCACCCTGCCTCGCGCCGGCATCGTCGGCATCATCGGCCCGAACGGCGTCGGCAAGACGACGCTGTTCAAGATGGTCGTCGGTGAGGAGCAGCCGGACGCCGGCAGCCTGGATGTCGGCAAGACCGTCCAGATCTCGTATGTGGACCAGTCCCGGGGCGGGATCGACTCGTCGAAGAACGTTTGGGAGGTGGTCTCCGACGGGCTCGACCACATCAAGGTCGGCAGTTTCGAGATGCCGTCGCGTGCTTATGTCGCCTCCTTCGGGTTCAAGGGACCGGACCAGCAGAAGCTGGCCGGCGTGCTGTCGGGCGGTGAACGGAACCGGCTCAACCTGGCGCTCACACTGAAGATGGGCGGCAACCTGCTGCTGCTCGACGAGCCCACCAACGACCTGGACGTCGAGACCCTGCAGTCGTTGGAGGATGCCCTGCTCGAGTTCCCCGGCTGTGCCGTGGTGATCTCCCACGACCGGTGGTTCCTCGACCGGGTCGCCACCCACATCCTGGCCTGGGAGGGCAGCGACGCGAACGAGGCCAACTGGTTCTGGTTCGAGGGCAACTTCGCTGACTACGAGGACAACAAGGTCGCCCGGCTGGGCGCCGAGGCCGCGCGTCCGCATGCCAGCAAGCACCGCCGGCTGAAGCGCGACTGACAGCGGGCCTCAGTTCACGCCGCCGCGCTCTTGTCGTCGGCCTGGCCCGCCGGGTCACCCGACCCATCGGCGTTCTCGAGATCGTGGAAGACCGAGGGGTCGTCGACCGGGGGTTGCGGCGCCGTCCGTTCGAGCCGGCGGAAACTGGTGGTGCCGCGGGTGAGGTCGTGCCCGACCGCGATCGCCTCGAGCACCAGCTTCTCGCGCACCTCACCGGTCTCGCTGTTCGTCCAACTCCAGGTGCTGAGCCGCCCGGTGACGATCACCGGGTCGCCCTTGCCGATGCTGGCCTGGACGTTGAGCGACAACTGTCGGTTGCGGCAGTTGATGTTCAACCAGGTCGTCTCGCCGTCACGCCAGGTGCCGTTGCGGACAAAACGGGGAGTGCAGGCCAGCCGGAACGCGGCATAGGCCCATTCGTTGGTGTCGTCGGTGCGCACCTCGATGTCGCTGCCGACGTTGCCGGTGACGGTGATAGTGGCGTCCATGAGTGCCTCCTGAAGACTGTGGGATTCGTCGTCCTCAGTGTGGACACGTGCCGCGAAAAGTGTTCAGAATCGCGTTGACAAGGGTGTGGACACGCTCGATCAACAAGAACCGGCGCGGTCTGGACGCGCTCAATCGACGGTCGTCAGCGGGCCTCGCGCACGGCGAGCACGGCGCGACGATGCCGATCCAGCTCTTCGGCAACCGGTTCGATCAGCTCGGTCTCGATCACCGATCCGATGGTCCGGTACAGGATCCGCTCGGCCCGGTTGGCCTTCGCCCGGGCGCCGATCGACACACCCAGCCTGGACAGGCCGGCCAGGGCCAGCCCGCCGACCACGCCCGAGGTCAACAACACGAACTGGGCCGGCCAGTCCCACCAGTACACAGTGGGCAGACCGACCAGGCCGAGCGCCGGGGCGAACGCCCACAACAGCGCCCACAGCCCGCCGGCGACGACAGCAACCATCAGTACCCACTGCAGGAACCGCACGATCGACCACCAACCGGTTCCACGGTCGAGCTCCAGGTCGGCGCCCGCGATCGCGGTGTCCAGCCGGTCCGTCAGCAGCGATTCGTGGCCGCGGACGGCCCGGGTGACGGCCCCCGCCCAGCCGCGGGGCAGGCCGGCGGACGCGGCGTCCGCCAACTCGCGCAGCCCGCGGTCCAGCCGGGCGCGCTGCACCGGGCTGGCGCTGGGCAGCGACGTCCGGCTGATCGCGGTGGGAGCCAGGCGGCGGTCGCTCTGGTCGAGCCGCAGGGCACGCAGCGGGTCGGGTTTGAACCGCGCCACCCACGTCACGAACGGCCAGCCGGTGGCAAGCCCGCCTCGCAGCTTCCAGGCATCGCGGACGCCGTCCACCGCCAACCCGACTCCGCTGGCGTCGGCCAGTGCCTTGACCAACGGTTCGCGCTGCTTGCGGGCCAGCACCGGAGCCGGCGCACCGCCGAGTTCCCAGGCGAGCTCGTCGGCCGCCACGGTCACGTCGGCCGCGATCCGCGCGCTGACCACCGCCTTGTCGGCTACGGCTCGGGCAAGCACCTGCCGCAACTCGGGCACACCGGTGCCGTCCAGCGCCGACATCGCCATCAGCCGGGCGCCGGCCAACCCCTCGTCGTTCAAGAGCCGGCGCAGATCGCCCATCGCGTCGGAGAGTTCGTCCGACCGCAGCCGGTCGGCCTGGTTGAGCACCACGATCATCACATCGGCGTACGACGCCAAGGGCCGCAGGTAGCGCTCATGCAGGGCGGCGTCGGCGTACTTCTGCGGATCCACCACCCAGATCAGCATGTCCACCATCGGCACCAGGCGGTCGACCGTCATCCGGTGCGCCGCCTCCGTGGAGTCATGATCGGGCAGATCGAGCAGCACCAGGTTGGCGAAGGCACTACGCCGCGCCGCCACCAGGTGCCGCCGCGGGACGTCCAGCCAGTCCAGCAGGTCACCGGGCAGCTCGGTGCCCCAGGCGACGGCCATCGCAGTCGAGGTGGTCGGACGGCGCACGCCGGTGGTGGCGAACTCGGTACCGCTGATCGCGTTGAACGAGGTCGACTTGCCCGAGCCGGTGGCGCCGGCCAACGCGACCACGGTGTGGTCGCCGGCAAACGTCCAGCGCTCCCCCGTCCGTTTCAGCACCGCTGCCGCGCGGCCGACGACGTCGTCGGAAGAACGGCCACGGCTCAACTCCACGGCTTCGTCGAGCGCGCGCAGGCGCTGGGCCAGTGTGCGGCTCACCCCCGGTCACCGTCCTCATCGGCGACGAGTTCGGCATCCACGACGTCGTCGGTGGGCCCGTCCTGGCGGCCCGCCTCCAGTGCGGGCGTACCGTCGAGCTGCCGTGCCGAACCGGTGAAGCGCTCAAGTTCGACCAGTGGCGGCAGGCCCGAGCCGGCCTCACCGCCGCGGGCGGCGTCCACCGCCGCGACGGCGGCCCTGATCTCGTCGCCAGCCTCCGCGCGGACGCCCACCCCGTCGAGCACCGCCTCGTAGCGGGCCAGTTCGGTCGCCAGCAACGCCTCCACCCGGGCATCCAGATCCTGCTTGGCTCGCTTGGCGAGCCGACGGACGGCATCGTCGCCGAACACCGCTTCGAGCACCCGCTGGGCGAGCACCGCAGTGCCGCCGGCCACCCCGACCTCCACCCCGGTGACGCCGCCGGTGGTCGAGAACACCACCATCATCAGCGCGATGCCGACCCCGTTGGTGCCCAGTGCCAGGAACCGGGCCCGCGACTTCTTCGATCCGCCCTCGGCGGTGACCAGATCGAACACGTCGGCCTGCCAGTTGCGGATCGCCAGCGCCACCTGGGCTGGGAACTCCGGTGATCCGCGACGCAGATCGACCTTGGTGGCGGCCAGCAGTTGGCGTCCGGCCGGGTCGTTGTCCCACGCGGTGGCGGCACGCTCGGCGGCGGTCTCTCCCTCTTCGCGGATCAGGACCTCCATGCCCGACTCCACGGCCAGTTTCACTTCGCCGACCTGTTTCGGTTCGCCGCGCAGCGACGCCATCAACCGGTCCCGCAGCCAGCCGATCTTCTGCTCGACGGCACGGAAGAACTCACCGGTGCCGACGAAATCCTGCCAGCGGGCCAGCACCTCACCCCGCAGCAGCGTCCCGTCAGCGGTCTGGACGCCCAGGGTGCGCCCCGCCTCGCGGTAGGAGCCCTCTGCATCGGACCGGAGCTGAGCCACGGCAGCGTCCTGCTCGTCGGCGGCGGCCGCCACCTCAGGCGCGGTGCGGCATTGGGCTGCGATCGCGCCACCCAGGGTCTGCAGCACCACGCCGGCCCGGGCCTGACTGTCGGCTGCCAGCCCAGCAAGCCATTCCCGGATGGGGGCCACCGCCGAATCCGGCAGCAACCCCTCGGCGTCGGCGATCGTCTCCGGGACGGCGAACAGCGGCGAATCACCAAGCCCACGATCAGCCATCAGCTGACCCAGGTGCGCCGGCACCTCCGTCATCGCGGCCGGCGGCACCCGCTGCAGCACCACGGCGAGCGCGGCGCTCCGCTCAGCCGCAGAGCGCAGGTAATCCCAGGGCACCGCGTCGGCGTAGCGCGCGGCGGTGGTGACGAACAGCCACAGGTCGGCGGCAGCGAGCAGTTGGGCGGCCAGCGCACGATTCTCAGCCACCACCGAATCGATGTCGGGGGCGTCCAGAATGGCCAGGCCCGGCGGCAGCGACGGCTCCGGCACCAGTTGCAGCGTCCGGGTGTCGCTGGCCGCGTCGAGGCTGCGGGCAAGTCCGGGCAGGATCCGGTCGGGGCCGAACCAGTGGGCGTCGTCGGGATGGTGCACCAGGACTGGTGAGCGCGTCGTCGGCCGGATCACGCCGGGACGGCTCACCGTGCGGCCGATCATCGAGTTCACCAGCGTCAACTTGCCGGCGCCGGTGGAGCCACCCACCACCGCCAGCATCGGCGCGTCGAGGCGCTCCAGACGCGGCAGCAGATAGTCGCTCAGCTGGGCACCGAGGTCGCGCCGACGCGTCGCGGCCGCGTCCCGCCCGGGGAGGTCGAGAGGCAACCGCACCTGGTCGAGAGAGTCTGCGAGCAGCCTGAGCGAGCCCGCCACCTGGCCAGCGCTCATGCCTCTCCTCACCCGGGGGGCGGGCCCCATTTCGGGTCCACCCTGGAATACTGCTGCGATCCTAGTGGTGCGGAGCCTGGGCAGGCGGGCCAGTTGCCGCCGAGACCGGCAGGCCCAGGGTAGCTCGGCGGCGGATAGTCCACCGGCTGCTGCTTTCGCAACGTCGGCAGGCTGAGCCGCTGCCCGCGCGGATCGTCGATGGCCAGCCCACGCAGCGAGCGCACCTGGTACAGCAGCTCGGTCAACCGGGCCTGCCCAGCGGCGTCGATGACCCCCTTCACCTCGGCGTCGCGCAGGTAGGCGAGTTCGGTGAGGGCGCGTTGCAGGCTCAAGGTGGCCCGCAGCACCGTCCAGCCCCGGGTGGCGCCGACCAGCAACGCCCAGGCCCGGCGCCGGACGCGGGACGTGACGTCGGGGTCGGTCGGCTGCAGCCAGCCCATCCGGACGTAGTCGGTGAGCCGGGCGCGAATCTTGCGGCTCTCGACGAACAACTGCCGCACCGCGTAGATCGTGGCCGAGGCAACCAGCGGCAAGGCCACCGCGAAATAGATGACGTACCGCATCGTCCCCTGGGCGAAGGTGGCTTGGGAGTTGAACATCATGTGCAGCAGTGCGGCCAGCAGGTAGCCGATGAGGGGTGCCAGCACTCGCACCACTTTGCTATGGGTGCGCAGCGCGACCATCAGGCCGAGGCCGGTCATCATGGTGAACAGCGGATGCCCGAACGCCGTCCAGAAACCCCGTAGCCAGACCAGTTCCTGGATCGCCGACGCGGCGTCGCCGGTGTTGATCTGCGACGTCGAATACATGATCGCGCGGGCGTAGTAGATGATGTTCTCGGTGAACGCGAAGCCCGCCGCGGCCAGGCCTGCGAGCGCGACACCGTTGAGCTTGGTGACCAGTTGGTACCGGACCAGCAGCGCCACCCCGAACAGCACCGTAGCCTTTGCCGCCTCCTCCACGAACGGAGCGATGTAGATGGCGGCCCGGGCACTTGTCGTCGGGTCACCGTCACCGCCGATCGACAGCTGCTCGGACGCCCAGGTGTTGATGTGCAGGGACAGGAAGGTGGCCACCGCCGCCCCCCACCCGAGGGTCAGGTACCAGATCAGCAGTCGTTGCGGACGGAACCGGTCGGCGATCACGAAGACCACGATCCAGAACACCAGGGTGGGCATCGCGAACCAGAACGAGTCGCGGATCGCGGAATGGTTGATGCCCGGCATCACCCCACCGCGGACGGGGACGTCGGCGGTCATCAGCGCGTATTGCGACCACAGGCAGGCGGCGTAGATGCCGGTCAGGACGACGCCGATCCAGGTCCAGGGATTGGTCAGGATGCGTTTGGGCAGGGGGGCCGCGAGGTCCGGTTGTGACGGGATCCCGTTGAGCAACCGGCGGTGCCGGGCAATGGTGTCCGTCGACATGCCGGCAAGACTACCGGGCTGCCGGCGCGACGAAATGCGGCCTCCGGCTCGCGATCGGCGGGTGGGGTTGCGTGACCCGCCCGGATTCACTCGCCCCGGCGGCCACCCCCGGACGGGCCGGCGCCTGTTGCCGGCAACGGCGCCACCGCCCGCAATGTCAGCCAACCGAGACCGATGACCAGCGACAGGCGTTGCCACAGCCCAGCGAAGGGCATCACCGCCGGGTTCTGCGCGAAACCGACCGCCGCCATCACGAAGCAGGCGAACAATGCGGGTGCGGCGAGCGCGGAGACTGCGGCCCAGCCACGGCGTCCGGCCCGGGCCCAGCGGCGCGCCAGCACAATCATCGCCGCAGGCAGCACGGTGAACACCGGCGTCGACACCATGTCGTGGACGATGCCGTGGACCGTTCGCGGCGCCTGGATGGGTGAGCCCGGCGGATAGCCGCTAATCGGGTCGCAGGCGAAGAAGCCCGCCGCGAAGATTCCGAGGCCGACGATGGCGATCGGGATCGGTGTCGCACGGCCGATGCGGGCGCGCCGGAGACCGAGCGCGAAACCGATCAGTAGCAGCCCGGTCAGCCAGAAGGTGACCATCTGCACCCAGCCGCCCGGTCCGAGGCTGAGCGAGCTGACCGGATGCCGTAACGGGTCGTAGCCCGGCCGCAGCGCGCCCTGGATCACGAACGAGACCACGAAGACCGGCCCGGCGAGCAGCCCCGCCCAGCGTGCGGCGACGGGGATCATGGCCGGGCCTCGATGTCCACCGACAGTGCGCGGGCCAGTTCCGCATTCTCGAGGTCGTCAAGCCCGGCGGCGCGCGGCTCAATGCGCTGACCGGCCTCCCAGGCCAGGTCGCCGACGTCGATGAGCTGGACGGGCTGGTCCGAGTCGTCGGGGATCAGCACCGGCGCGGCGATGTCGCGGGCGAACCGCCACGGCCAGTAGCCGAGCCGTCCGGACACGTCGCCCGGGCCGACGATCAGCCCGGCACGTACGATCGTCGAGCTGGTGGTGCCCCGCACCAGGTTCTCGCAGGCCACCTTGGCCGGCCCGTACCCGGCCGGGTCGGTCATCGTGTCGGCCTCCAGCGGCGGCAGCAGGGCCGCCGACTCGTCCTGGCCAGTGGTGGCCTGGTCGGCGTACACGTTGGCGGTGGAGACGAACATCCAGTGCCGTGTGCTCAGGTCATGGACGGCCCGGCACACCTGGCCGGGCTGGCGGGTCAGGTCGACGACGGCGTCCCACCGCGTGCCGGTCAACGGATCCAGGCCGTCGCCGCGTTCCCGGTCGAGGGTGACCGCGCGACCGCCTGCCGGGCCACCTCGCTGCCCAGGAAGGCGGTGCCGCCGAGGACAAGTAGCTGCATTACCTAACCCCGGCACGTCGCGGCCCCGGCCGCCAGAGCTATTCAGAAGAGCAATTGAGGTGACGTAATAGGAATGGCGCGCCCGGCAGGAATCGAACCTGCGACCAAGAGGTTAGAAGGCTCCTGCTCTATCCGCTGAGCTACGGGCGCCTGGCCGAACCCCAGCGTATCGGTCGCCACGCTTCTCGCGGAACATCGGCCATCCGCCCGCCGCTGGTCGCAGAGCGACCCCGCGCCACGGCAGCCCATAGGCTGCGGATATGTTACGGCGGTGACTCTCGACGGCGATCTCGGTGCGCCCTGGCGGCGCCTCGCCGTCGTCATCTATCTGCCGACGGCGGTGTCGTTCATCGGCTTCGGGGCGATCATCCCGCTGGTGCCGCTGACCGCCCGGGCCCTGGGCGCCTCGGTGGCCGAGGCCGCCCTGGTGGTGGCCCTGATGGGCCTCGGTGGTCTGGTCGGCGCACTGCCCGCCGGGGTGATCGCCGACCGGTTCGGTGAGAAGAAGTCCCTGGTCGGCGCGCTCGGTGTCGACATCCTCTGCCTGCTGACCTGCGCCTTCGCACCGAACACCTGGGTGCTGGCCGCGGCGGTGTTCGTAACTGGATTGTCCGGGGCGATGCTGAGCCTCGCCCGGCAGTCGTATCTGACGGTCGCGGTCAGCTTGGCGTACCGGGCTCGCGCCCTGTCCACCCTGGGTGGCGTGTTCCGGATCGGTTCGCTGCTCGGCCCGCTGATGGGCGCGGCCGTGGTCAGTGCCTGGGGGTTGCAGGCGGCCTATCTGGTCGCGGCCGGCACCAGCCTGATCGCCGCCAGCGTGACGCTGGCCCTGCCCGACCTGCCCACGCCCGACCACGAGCCTGACGAGCCGGTGCAGATGATGCGGGTGCTGCGCCAGCACGCGCACATCTTCGCCACCGCCGGCATCGGTGCCGCGGCCCTGATGCTGGTCCGGACGGCCCGCGACGCCCTGCTCCCGCTGTGGTGTGAGCAGATCGGGCTGGACGCCGCCGCCACCAGTCTGATCTTCGCGCTTTCGTCGGCGATCGACATGACGCTGTTCTATCTGGGCGGCTCGGTGATGGACCGGTTCGGACGGCGCTGGGTGTCGGTGCCGTCCATGGTGATCATGGGTCTCTGTTTTGCGCTGCTGCCGTTCGCGCATTCGGTGGCCGCGGTGGCGCTCTTCGCGGCCGTCCTCGGCCTCGGCAACGGGATCTCCGCCGGGGTGGTGATGACCATCGGCTCGGACGCCGCACCTGCTGTCGGACGTCCCCAGTTCCTGGCCGGCTGGCGACTGACGACCGGGCTCGGACAAGCCGCGGGGCCGCTGCTGATCACCGCGATCGCCGCTGTGGCGCCGCTCGGAGCAGCGGCGGTGACCATCGGTGCGGTCGGCCTGGCCGGCGCCGGCTGGCTGTGGCGGTGGGTGCAGGAGCCGGCGATTCCGGGTCATTGACGCCGCCCTTGTGTCGCACCTGGGCATTCATAACAACCCTGCAACGACTAGGGGGTTCTCATTGACGCTCGATCGCGGACGAGCCTAGCGTGACGGCAATGGAGCCCGACAAGCGGGGCTCCCACGAGCGATCCAACGGAGGATCTCCATGCGTGCTCAACCGCTTGTGGCCGTCGCATTCGCGGCCGCACTCACGCTGGTCGGCTGTAGCTCTGCCGCACCGGCCACCAGCCCCTCTCCCAGCGCCGCGACGTCGGCACCCGCCGGAGGTGCCGGCGGCGAGGTCGGCGTCTTCACCTGGTGGGCGGACGGCTCAGAAAAGGTGGGCCTCGACGCCCTCGTCACGCTGTTCAAAGAGAAGTACCCCAACGACACCTTCGTGAATCTGGCCGTCGCCGGCGGCGCGGGCGTCAACGCGAAGGCGAAGCTGGCCGCCGACCTGCAGAACGGCAACCCGCCGGACTCGTTCCAGGGTCACGCCGGCGCTGAACTGCAGGACTACATCCGGGCCAGCCAGATCGAACCGGTCGACGAGGTGATCACCGCCCTCGGCGGCGCGTCGGTCTTCCCGCAGAGCCTGCTCGACCTGCTCACCGTGCAGGGCAACATCTATTCGGTGCCGTCCAACATCCATCGCGCGAACGTGGTGTGGGCGAACCCGGCGGTGCTGAAGATGGCCAATGCGTCCGCGGAGCCCGCCGACATCGATTCCTGGCTCGCCGACATGCAGAAGCTGAAGGACGCCGGCGTCGCGACGCCGCTGAGCGTGGCCGGCACCTGGACCCAGGTGCAACTGTTCGAGACCGTGTTGATCGCCGACCTGGGCCTCGACGGCTACACCCAACTGTTCACCGCACAGGGTGACTGGGGATCCGACGCCGTCAAGAAGGCGGTCGGGCACTACGCGAAGCTGCTCAGCTACGCCAACACCGCCTCCGACGGCGACGACTGGCCGGGCGCCACCGATGCCGTGATCAACGGCAAGGCCGCCTACAACGTGATGGGCGACTGGGCGGTCGCGCAGTTCACCCTGAAGAACAAGAAGGACGGCGTTGACTACACCTACTTCCCGGTGCCGGGAACCAAGGGTGTCTTCGACTTCCTGGCCGACTCGTTCACGCTGCCGAAGAACGCCAAGAATCCCGGCGGAGCCAAGGACTGGCTGGCGTTGGTGGGATCAGCCGAGGGCCAGAAGGCGTTCAACCTGGCCAAGGGCTCCATTCCGGCGCGCACCGATGTGCCGTCGGACGATTTCCCGGCCTATCAAAAGACGGCGATGGCGTCCTTCAAGGCCGACAAGATCGCCCCGTCGATCGCGCACGGCGCAGCTGTCAGCCAGGCCTGGAACTCCGACATCAGCTCCGCGATCTCGAAGTTCTACCGCTCGAAGAATCAGGCGACGTTGGTCACCGACCTGGTCGCGGCCGCCAAGAAGAACGCGGTCTGAGCCGATGTGACAACGGGGTGCGTCCGGCCCGGCCGGACGCACCCCACCGCACCGTGAGGAGGACGGATGCGACGGCTGCGCACCTGGGGCCCGGGCCTGCTGCTGGTCAGCCCCTCAATCATCCTGGTCGGCACCTTCGTCTACGGCCTGATCGGGGTGAACGTGCAAACCTCGCTGGCCCAGACTCGTGACCGGATCACCGACCGGATCACCAATCCCGGCGGCATGGCCAACTACCTCAACCTGCTCGGCGACGATCGCTACCAGCACGCCCTGTGGAACCTGCTGGTGCTCACTGTCGTGTTCATGGTCGGCACCATGCTGTTCGGCCTGCTCTGGGCGGTGCTGCTCGAGCGGGGTGTGACCGGCGAGGGCACGTTCCGGTCGATCTACCTGTTCCCGATGGCGATTTCGTTCGTCGCGGCAGGCGTCGCCTGGCGCTGGCTACTCTCCCCCGCCGAGGGCCCCGATCAGGCGATCGGCCTCAACCAGTTGTTCCTGAAGCTGGGCATGCCCTGGCTGCAGAACAGCTGGTGGTCCAGCGACAGCAGTTTCAACATGGCGGCGATGGCGATTCCGGCGATCTGGCAGCTGTCGGGCTACATCATGGCGTTGTTCCTGGCCGGCTTCCGCGGCATTTCGGACGACCAGCGCGAGGCTGCCCGGGTGGACGGCGCCAGCGAATGGCAGCTGTACCGGCACGTGTTGTTCCCGCAGATCTCGCCGGTCGCCTTGTCGGCGCTGATCATTCTCGGGCACATGTCGATGAAGATGTTCGACCTGATCTATTCGATCGCGGGCGCGAACTCGTACACCGCCGAGGTGCCGGCGACGTTCATGTGGATCCAGCTGTTCCCGCAGTCGAACCCGACCGGCGCCGCCGCCAACGCGACCGTCATTCTGGCGATCGTCGCGGTGGTGGTCATTCCCTACCTGATCTACACCAACCACTCCGAGAAGGACGGACGGGCATGACGGCCACCGCTGACGCGCTGACCGCGTCCCCGGTATCGACTCCGAGGCACGGACGGCGCCGGGTCACCCCGATGAAGACCGCCCAGTTCCTGCTGCTGCTGGCGTTCGCCTGCATGGTCCTGATTCCGCTCTACGTGGTGCTGGTGACCAGCTTCAAGGGCGGTGCGGACGTCTCGGCTGCCACCGCGTGGGATCTGCCGCACATCTTCTCCACCGAGGGTTGGAGTTCGGCGATCACCCGGCTCGCGCCCGCGTTGGGCCGCTCGCTGGTACTGGCCATCTCGGCCGCCGTGTTGTCGTCCATTCTTGGTTCGCTGAACGGCTATGTCTTCGCCAAGTGGGAGTTCCCGGGCGCCGACATCGTGTTCACGGCATTCCTGTTCGGCATGTTCATTCCCTATCAGGCGGTGATGATTCCGCTGCAGAAGATGCTGCTGGAGCTGCAGACCCACGGGTTCGCCTGGATCGACGGCATTCCGAAGCTGATCCTGGTGCACACCATCTACGGCATCCCGATCTGCACGCTGGTCTTCCGCAACTATTACGCCACCGCGGTGCCGAACGAGATTCTCGAGGCAGCCCGGGTTGACGGCGCTGGCATGCTGCGCATCTATTGGTCGATCGTGTTGCCGGTGTCAATTCCCGGCTTCGTGGTCACCCTGATCTGGCAGTTCACCTCGGCCTGGAATGACTTCCTGTTCGCCTTGTTCCTGACCTCGCCGCGCAACGGTCCGGTGACCTACGCGCTGCAGGAACTGGCCGGCGGGCAGAACCCCGACTACCCGGCGATCATGGCCGGCGTCCTGGTCGCTTCGCTGCCCACTCTGCTGGTTTACATCGCGCTGGGGCGCTACTTCATCAGCGGCCTGATGAGCGGTTCTGTGAAGTAGGTCGCTCGGCGTTGGCCGAGCGCTTCATCGTTGGTCGAGCTTGTCGAGACCTCGCAGGTACTCCCCACCAGTGGTTTCGACAAGCTCAACCAGCGCTGGCGACTCCCTCAGTCGTCCGACGATTCGCGTCCGCGGCGCACGATCAGCGGATCGGGGTCGTAGACCACCGAGGAGTCCTTGCCCTCATAGTCGAACTGGTTGAGGAAGGCCCGCATGGCGTTGACCCGGGCCCGCTTCTTATCATTGCTGCGGATCGTCGTCCAGGGCGCGTGCTTGGTGTCGGTGCGGGCGAACATCGCCTCCTTGGCCCTGGAGTACGCCTCCCACTTGTCCAGGGATTCCAGATCCATCGGTGACAGCTTCCAGCGTCGCACCGGGTCGATCTGCCGGATCGCGAACCGGGTGCGCTGCTCGCGCCGGGTCACCGAGAACCAAAACTTGCTGATGTGGATGCCCGACTCCTGCAGCATCCGCTCGAACTTCGGGGCGTGCTGCATGAACGTCTCGTACTGGTCGTCGGAGCAGAACCCCATCACCCGCTCGACACCGGCACGGTTGTACCAGGACCGGTCGAACAGCACGATCTCGCCGCTGGTCGGGAAGTGCCGGATGTACCGCTGGAAGTACCACTGGCCCAATTCGTCACTGGACGGCTTGGTGAGGGCAACCACCCGCGCGGCCCGGGGGTTGAGGTGCTCGATGAAACGCTTGATGGTGCCACCCTTGCCGGCGGCGTCGCGGCCCTCGAACACGATCAGGTGCTTCAGACCGTTGTCCTGCCCGTGGTACTGGAACTTCAGGAGTTCCACCTGAAGGTGGTATTTCTCCTGCTCGTACTCCTCGCGGGTCATCAACTCGTCGTAGGGGTAGTCCTCGCGCCAGGTTTCCACCGCGCGGCCACCCGGGTCGATCAATTCCGGATCGGCACTCTGGCTATCAGCCACCGTGTACCCAGCCGCGACCAGCTTGTCGATGAATTCGCGCAGGTTGTCGTCGGCATCCGGCTGGAGCGCGTCCAGGTCGATCGTCATGGGTCCTCCCACCTCGGCTGAAGGGCCAAGCCTATTGCTTCTGGCCGCTCCGCACAGCGCTTAGACGCGTCAACACGTGGCAAACATCCCATGACGCCTGGGCAACAGCTACTGACCACTAGAGTGTCGCGAGTGGGTGACCTTCTGGTGTGGATCGATTGTGAGATGACTGGACTCGACCTCACCAGGGACGTCCTGATCGAAGTGGCCGCGCTGGTCACCGACGGTGAGCTCAACGTCCTGGGTGACGGCGTTGACGTCATCGTCAAACCCACCCCGTCCGCGCTGGATCAGATGAGCGATTTCGTGCGCGAGATGCACGCCAAGTCGGGATTGCTGCCGCTGCTCGAGGACGGCGTCGACACCGCAACCGCCGAGCAGCAGGTGCTCGACTACATCCGCGAGCACGTCCCCAACCCTCGGACGGCACCGCTGGCCGGCAACACCATCGGCACCGACCGTGCGTTCCTGGCCCGTGACATGCCTGAGCTGGAGGCCCACGTGCACTACCGCAACGTGGACGTCTCCAGCGTCAAGGAGTTGGCCCGCCGCTGGTTCCCGCGGGCGTACTACAACACCCCCGCCAAATCGGGGAACCATCGAGCCCTAGCCGACATCCGCGAGTCGATCGAGGAACTGCGCTACTACCGGGAGGCGGTCTTCGTCGCGCAGCCCGGCCCGTCGACTGCCGAGCTGCGGCGCATCGCCGCCGTCCACCAGGGAGCACTCAGCACACCGGCAACTGTCGCCGAGGAGGCCAACGGCTAGGAACGGCGATCGACGCACCCACCGCTGGTTGAGCGTGTCGCAGCCGGACGCACCGCACGGGCGCCGTCCCAACCGACTGCAACCCCTCGATTGGCGCCGCAAGATGCCGGTGTCCTAGACTGTCCTAGCCGTGACGCCCGACCGTCACGCATGGTGGGTATAGCTCAGCTGGTAGAGCACCTGGTTGTGGTCCAGGATGTCGCGGGTTCAAGTCCCGTTACTCACCCAGGGTCCAGCCCCAGCATCTCGATGCTGGGGCTGGTTTGATTCTTGCTTTTGTCCTGGTCAGAAACGGTTTCCGTACTGGTGCGCAGTGGTGATCGCCGTGCCCGGACCGACGTCGTCGAGGTCCGCGACCCCGCTTTCGTGGTGCGCAATGGTGATTTCGGTGTCTCGTGGCGACGTGCCAATGATCGGGCAAGTGTCGTATGCGCGACGCCAAGTCCGCGGGCGATCTCTCTGACGCTTGCTCCCTCGCCTGTCGCGACCCGAGCCGCACGTATCTCGTCGTCGTTCAATGCCCGGAGACGGATGCGCGTGTCAACGCCAGCGGCGATGAGCCGCTTCCGAACCGTCTGGACATGGATCCCATGCTTCTCCGCGATCTGAACCTGAGTCAGACCGTCCGCGTAATCGGCCACAAGCGGCGGAAGTCTTGCCTGCGTGGTCCCTGCCGGGAGCGGAAGTGAATGCCTCTGACGCGCACCTCGCCGACCGCTCCGGCGAGACCCCGTCCGTCCCTCGATTCCGTCTCGTTGCCGGCTCCCCACAGCGCGATGTCTCTCCGGCTTCTCTCCGGAGGCCAAGGGTTCATCGGACTTCGGATCACGTCGCGAGAGCTCGACCATCCATACCTGGGCGGGTGAGAGATCGGCAAGGTCGTCGATCAGCTTCCTGACCATCGCGCGATCGACCGCCGGCGCGGGATCGTCAACCACTCGGTCGTTCATCGCTCCATTCTTCCCGCGTGCTGCATGCCGGTCGAGCCTCAGCGAGTGTCGGACCCTCCGACTACGGTCTGAGTCATGCGAGTCGGCGTCTACATCGACGGGTACAACCTGTACTACGGCGGTCGAGGGCTGTGCGGCCGCTCGACGCCCGGCTGGCGCTGGCTCGATCTGAAGGCGCTTGCCTCCAATCTCGTCGCGACCCAGTCCCGCTGGCAAGCCCCGATCATCGAGACGGTCACCTACTGCACGGCTCGCGTGAGCGGAGCAAGCAACCCCATCGGTCAACGAGAGCAAGACGTCTACCTTCGTGCGCTGGAACGCTCCGGCTCGGCCACTCGGATCAGCTACGGCAATTACGTGGCACGGGTTGCCACGGCACCGCTCGCGACCGCTGGCCGGAATGGCAAACCGGTCATCAGTCATCCCCAGTGGCCGCTGATGGTGCAAGACGGAGCCGAGCAAGACGTCCCTGACGCTCGGTTCATGGCATCCGTCGCACGCCGAGAAGAGAAGGGCTCCGACGTCAACGTCGCCTCCCACTTACTCATCGATGTGCTCACCGAGGCGGTGAACGCGGCCGTGGTGATCTCCAACGACAGCGACCTGGCTTACCCCATCACCTTCGCACGAGATCGAGTGCCGATCGGCCTCATCAACCCCACCAAGGGCTACCGTGCAGGCAAGCTCGCCGGCGAGCACACCGACGGCGTCGGCAACCACTGGTGGTACCAGATGCAGCCCTCCGACTGGTACGCACACCAGCTCCCGCTGGCCATCAGCCCGCGCATCATCAAGCCGCAAGAGTGGTAACCGGGGCAGCCGTGCTGCTAGGCTTGAGGCACACCACCCGGCCCCTCTGGGGCCGGGTTTTCCTCGCCTCAGCGCTTCTCTTGCCCACTAAGTGGGCTTCGACACACGTGAGTCAACTACCGGCGGAAAGATGCAGGGTCTGATCCAATCACCCACCGGCACCGTCAGTCCTTGACATCCGCGCGGCGTCGGGTGCGGACAGGGTCAAGCCAGGGGCAGCACGGACGGCTTCAGCGAGCTCTCGTCCCTTGCCAGAGCGAAGTAGTTGGAGGAACTGACATCGCCCGTCCGCTCAGGCCCCGGTTTCCTCGCGGGCACTATGCCCAGGACCGTTGACAACTGGCGCTCGCGTCGGCATGTCCAGATCGCGGGGACACTCCCTGGATGACAGGGCCATGCGCGGTGCGGCGCTCAACCCCGAGCCCCTGCAAGGTCATGTGGATGCAGAAGGTCGGGCGACGCATGTCGGCGTCACCACATAGGATTCCGCCATGAGCCTCCCGAACGCGTACCTCAGTAGTCCGGGCTGACCGCGCTCATCCCATGCGCCGCGAGATCATCGAATGAGAAGTCATCGACATCGGTCGTGATCAGATACCTGGCTCCCGCGCGGATCGCGTCGACCACCACCTGCCGGTCCTGGACTGTGTCAGTCGCCAGATCCTCAATGCCCTGCGCGGTCGGTGACAACTCCGTGCCCAGAATCGTCTTGCGCACAATCGATGTCCGCGATGCCTGGCCCGTGCGTGCCGATCGGCTTCGACCTCGACGTGCCTCGACCACGTCCACCTCAGACCATCCGAACGCGCCCCGGCGATCAGCAAGGTGCGGGTCACCGGCGAAGCGAGCGCATTGGCATCCAGGAAGAGCAGCGGTGCTTCACTCACCGAACAACTCGGCCTCGATATCGGCAGCGGACGCCTCGGCCATGCGGCGCACGAATTCGCGGCTGTATCGCTCGTACTCGTTCAATGGTATGCGGTGGTGAGTGCCGACCTTAGTGGCCTTGATGTCGCCGTCGGCGATCCGGCGCAACACCGTGGACCGAGACATTCCCAGCCGCCGCGCGACCTCGGCAGGGGTCAGCAACTCCACCCGAGTGGAGAAGTCGACGACCTCACCGCGCTGCTTCGCCGAGTCCAGGAACGCGCGCACACGCTCCCAGTCCTCATTGGACAGGTGGGCCGGGTCCACAGTCATGCTGCTCATGTCCCCAGCATACTCCACTGTGACCACTTACGCATCGATAAATGTCCACACTGCTCGACGGGCGATCGGGGCCAGGCATGCCGAACCTGTCCCTGCGATGGTCGCTCAAGCCCCCTCGCGGCAGCGGTTCATTCAGGCTCCCCGATTGCGCTGGCTTCGACCAGAGCCCTCCGGACGGCCGTCCGACCCACGCCCATGCTCTGCGCGATCGCTCGCATCGAGACACCGCCGAGGTGGAGCCGGACCGCTTCGGCCGCCTCTTCCACTCCTGATGTGGCGAGGTTCAAACCCTCGACCAGAGTCACCGCTCTGGTTCCGGTTTGAACCTCGCCCGTTGTTTTCGCCTCGGCAGCCCAGTTCAGGGCGTTGGCCTGCACCTCGGGATCGCACAACGTGTCGTAAGGCCGCTGGCACGTGACGCGGGGCTCCCCGTCGTCGTCAATGAAGATGGCGGTGAAGAACGCCTGGTTGCACAGACGACGGTTCGCGTCGGCGCACCACACCACGCAAGGCGTGGCCGGGCAACGTCACATCCAGGCAGATCCCGTGACCGCCACCGGGCAGAACTCAGGACCGCCAGCGGGCACTTTCATGGCCGTCACTGGGCAGTTTCTCGTGACCGCCGACACGCAACCGGCTCGTGCTCGGTGCTCAGGGCGACCAGTTCGTTCAACCACGGCATCAGCATGCCGGCGCGGTCCTCACCCAGACGGACAATCTGCGCTGGCTCGGCGTAGATCGTCGCGGCGAAACGCTGTGCGTCGAGGCGATCCTGCAGCACACCGAAGTGCTGCCAAAAGACCTGATCGATCACATAGTCGGTGTCGAGGTAGACCGTAGTAACGGTGATGTGGCCTTCAGGCTCGCTGCCGCACAACGTATTCGCACTGAGCAGGATCACGTCGCCCGGCCTCACCGGCTTCTGACCAAACTCGCTGAACAGGACCGCCGAGCCATCCCGCACGATGATCACTTTGACGCAGTCGTATGCAACCGGGCCGGCAGGCCGATGCACCGTCCGTGAACGCGCAACGATCGGCGCCAGTAACAGAGCCTCTTGGGAGTCGTCGCCGCGCATCTTGGCTTGTCTCAGCGCGGTTGGGGCCATGCGCCTTCGACCGAGCCGTTCTTGCATCGACCGGGAGAGTGACAGATTGATCTGCTGGCTATCGGCCCCAGAGGGGATGCTCCCCCGAAGGGGCGTACGTCATCTGTCAGGCGCATGCGGCGTTCCGAGAGTGCGCGTGCGGGCAGTCGTCAACCGAAGTCGGCCTGCCCGCCACTGCACAGAGTCAGGCGGTGAACTCGCCGACCACGGCGTACAGGCCGGGGCCGGGCTGAGCGATGGCGGCGGTGCGCTTGGCGTACTCGGCTGCCTCGGGGTCGCTCTGCGTGGCCTTCACGTCTTCGGCGCTCTCCCAGCGCGCGACGTTGATGACGCGAGTCTTGTCGAGACTGGCGAGCAGGGTGACGGAGATGAAGCCCGGCCGCTTGGAGATCGTCTTCTCGGTGCCTTCGACCAGCAGGTCGATCACCTCCTGCTGCCTCGACGGGTCAACGTCGATGACGTTGATGAACGTGACGGGGTTGGACATTGCTTCCTCCTTCATTCGTGTTCCACAGCCGTGTCGCTGCGGGCAGCTCACATCGGCGTCTCCCGGGGGCCCATGCCTATGGAGTTGCGAGCGGAGGCGATCGCCGCTCAACGGGTAGACGAGACAGCCGCATGAACTGTCAGGTGGCGAGCCGCCACGAGTGCCCGCCTGACGCCGGAAGGGGCTACGTCGTCCTACTTCTGCGCCGCCCAGGTGGATCGGTCACGAAAGAAAGGGATGATGTCGTTGAGTCGTTCAGAGCACAGAGACGCACAGTTCACGGACCGACTGGCACGCTGGCTGGACGATCGGACGAAGATCGCCAAGCTCGTCTCGTCTTGGCGGGACCGGGTGGTCCCAGATCATTGGTCTCTGTTGTTCGGACAAGTCGCCGTGGCGAGCTTCATGGCCTGCACACTCTCCGGTGTCTTTCTGATGTTCTTCTATGAACCCTCAACAACCACCGTGACCTACGAAGGCGCTTACAGGCCATTGCACGGGATCGAGATGTCCAGAGCATTGGAATCAACACTCGTTGTTTCCTTCGAGGTCCGCGGGGGTCTGCTGATGCGCCAGCTTCACCATTGGAGTGCGTCGGTCATGATCGCTGCAGTCATGTTGCATATCCTCCGCATCTTCTTCACGGGCGCGTTCAGAAAACCTCGCGAGCTGACCTGGCTGCTGTGGTTCGGAGTTCTCCTGGTAAGCATGGCCGCTGGGCTCACCGGCCACATCCTTCCCGACGATGCCCTATCTGGCACGAGCCTGATGGTGATGGACGGCTTACTCAAAGGGATCCCGATCATCGGGACATGGCTCTCGTTCCTGATCTTCCAAGGTCGTTTCCCCACCGGCGCAATCGACACCTTCTACCCCCTGCACGTCCTGATCTTGCCCGGCATCATCGTCCTGCTCATGGCTGGGATTGGCACGTTGAACCTGTTGCATCGACCGGCACAGTTCCGCGGCCCCGGAAGAACCGAGAGCAAAGTCGTTGGAAGGCCGATCAAGGTCGCGTTCGTCAGGAGCGGCGGTCTCTCGTTGAGTAACGAGGGCCTGATCCTGACCCTCCAGCTCGCGCTCGTCATGGGTCCTGTGGCGGCCTTCATGTTGACGAAACGCATTTGCTTCGGACTGGAACGCAGGGACCGCGAGAGTGCGCTCCACGGCTACGAGACCGGCAGAATCGTCCGCCTTCCAGGAGGCGAATACATCGAGGTGCACGAGCAAGTCAACGCCCACGTGCGGTGGAAGCTCACCGACTACGAGACATACGAGCCAACGATCGCCAGGCCAGATGAGCAAGGACGTATCCGATGGCGGGATCGCGTCCGCGCTCGCGCTTCACGCTGGTTCTTCCAAGATCGCATCCTCCCCGCCCCGACGACCGATCCGAGTCCCCGCGCCTCTGTGGAGGAACGACAGACGAACACGACCGCTCGACCCCCCGACGAACAGCAGGCCTCGAATCAACCATGACCCGAGCAGGCGTCGCGTCGACCCCACCTGACACTCGGCTCCGCTATCTCGTCCCCTTCTCAACGTAACGTGATCCGATAGAAGCGGACGTGCCACAGATCGGCACTCGCTCGGTCACGGCGAAGGGAGGGATCATGCCAGTCGGAGCCGGACCACGGCCTGGCGAGCCACCGGAACTCGTTGACGCCATCCGCGAACGAAGCGTGCTTCTGGGCCTGAGCTATCGTCTTCTCGGCTCCCTAGCCGATGCCGAGGACGCCGTGCAGGAGACCTACATCCGCTGGTACCGGCTCAGCGAGGAAGAACGACGCAGCATCTCATACCCACGGGCATGGCTCATCAAGACCGCGAGTCGTATCGGCTTGGACATGCTGGGCACCGCTCGCGCTCGCCGAGAGCAGTATGCGGAGAGTGGCTACC
The DNA here is from genome assembly GCA_047602545.1 of Micropruina sp. Taxonomy (GTDB): domain Bacteria; phylum Actinomycetota; class Actinomycetes; order Propionibacteriales; family Propionibacteriaceae; genus Micropruina. The sequence goes on from JASGHC010000001.1 coordinate 220,737, forward strand.
GGAACCTCTGCCCGCGGCGAACCGATGGAGTAGCCAGGAGGCGTCGGCTGCGATTGATCCTGCTGAACGGGTGACTCTGGACGACTCAGTGTCGATGGCGTTGCTGATCGTCTTGGAATCTATGACGCCGGCGGAAAGGGTCGCCTTCATCCTCCACGACGTGTTTCGCTACACGTTCACCGAGATAGGCGACATCGTGGGACGTACACCGGCTGCGTGCCGCCAACTCGCCTCCTCTGCCCGTCGTCGTGTACGCGAACAACAGCGGATACCCGTAGAGCCCGCCGAACATGCCGCAGCGGTGCAATCGTTCAAGGCTGCGTGGCAGACCGGAGACCTCTCGGCCCTCATTGACGTACTCGATCCGGAGGCCACCGCCATCACAGACGGCGGCGGCATCGTTTCTGCCTCTCTCGAACCACTGCACGGCGCAGAGGCCATCGCGATGTTCTTCCTCGGCGTGCTCGATCGACAACCAGACCTCTCCATTCACGAGGAACTGGTCAACGGCGAGCTTGGTCTTGTGGCAACTGATAGCGAAGACCGCACCCTCGCCGTGCTCGCACTCGCCACGGACAGCGGCAAGATCAAGCAAGTCTGGGCGGTGCGTAATCCGCAGAAGCTTGAGATTTGGCACTAGCTCCGCACGAGCAGATCGAACGCGCCAACGAGAACACGCCGGCGGGGCAGCACCGGACGACCATCATGGCGCGCCAGGGGCCGAGTCTCTGATCCACTGTCAGCCGACCAGTTGCGCTGGGCGATCGTGGATCATCGAGCGGTACCTGCGAGGTGTGACGCCGATACTGCGGCGGAACTGACGCGCCGCGAAATCAGGATCGCCCCAGGCGCTGGAGGTCGGCCAGCACCGCCCAATCATCGCCTTCGCGGCCGGCGGCGATTGCTTCGGTGAGCAGGTCGGAGAGCAGGTCGGCGACGGGGAGCCGCAGTCCGGTGGATGCGGCTTGGGCGCGGGCGAGGTCGACGTCCTTACGGCCCAGCACGGGGGTGAATCCGGCGGGCGTGTACTTCTCGGCGGCGATGAGGCCGCCGTAGTTCGTGTAGACGGGGCCGGGCGTGATGGTCGAGGTGAACAGCTCCACGAGCGTCTGCGAGTCCACCCCGCCGCGCTCGCCGATCGACACGGCCTCGGACATGGACTGGATGGCGGAGGCGATGAGCACCTGGCCGGCGACCTTGACGACGTTCGCCTGCCGGGGCGAGTCGCCGACCGGCCACGTCCGCGCGCTGATCGCCGCCAGCAGCGGCGCCACCCGCTCGACCAGCTCGGGGGCGCCCGCGGTGACGATGTTGAGCTTTCCCACCTCCGCAACCGGCACTCCGCCGAACATCGGCGCGGCGACGTACCCGACACCCTGTTCGGCGTGGATCGCGGCGGCTTCCTCGGCGAGTGCCGGGCTGATCGTTGCGAGGTTGACATGCACAGCCCCTTCAGGGGCGGCGTTCAGCGCACCGCTGCTCAGGAACACCTCGCGCACCGCGGCATCGTTCACAAGCACCGAGAACACGGTGCCGCCATCGAACACCTGCTGCACATCCTCCACCGGAGTCGCACCGGCCTCCACCAGCGGGCCGAGCCGAGTCCGATCCCGGTTCCACACCGCGACCCGGTACCCCGCCTTCAGCAGGTTCCGGGTGATGCCCGTTCCCATCCCGCCGGTGCCGACCACCGTCACATCAGTCATCATGTCCATCCCTCCATCAGTGGAACCGTCTCAGCAGGTTCCACTCTACATGGAAACTCGATCTGGAACCATCTAGGATGGTTCTATGACCATGACGGCGGAGACCACGGCTGCCACCCGCGGCGACAACGCGCAACCCTTCCGGCTGGACAACGACCAGCTCGCGTTCCGCTTCACGGCTACCCTCACTGACCGTTACGGTGCGGCCCTCGAACGGCTCACCGACCCGACCCGGCTCGATGACTGGCTCGCCGCCAACCAACTCACCCTCGGCGAAGAGCACGCCAGCCCAGCCGATCTGGAAGTCGCTCGACGCCTCCGAGAGGCGATCCACGCCGCCGGCACGGCTGTCGCCCACGGCGATCAACCGGCCGAGGCTGACCGGGAGTTCATCAACCGTCTCCTACGAGACGAGCAGGTCGCGCCGCAGCTCAGCGAGTCCGGCCTGCGCTGGCATCCGGTCACGGGGCAGCATGTTCTCGGGGCACTCAGCCTCATCGCTCACGACGCGGTTACCACGCTCGGCGGCCCGCTCCATGAGCAGGTCAAGACTTGCGAAAATCCCGAGTGCCGAGGCCTGTATCTCGACACCAGCCGAGGACAGAACCGCCGCTGGTGCTCGATGGGCATCTGCGGTAATCGGGCCAAGAAGGCCAAGTACCGTCGTTCCCATCAGACAGGCTCCACAGCACCCTGACCGTGCGTCTACGGGGCCGCCTGGCCGCGGATGCGTAGTGCAAGGGGGATCGGGGCGAGGGCGAACAGGCCGTCAGGGCGAAGATCACCGCGAACCCCGCGGTCGGGCTGTCGGCTGCGGCCCGGGAGAGGATCGCGGCGCCCAGGCCGGCGATGACAGCGGTGGCGAGGGTCTGGGCCAGGAACACCTCGATGCCGAAGAACGCCAGGGACAGCACGGCACGGGTCGCGATCCCGGCGGGCACGCCGCGCCGCGCGGACAGGGTGCCGACCGGGGCGACCTGCCGCAGCGCGAGCACCATCACGATCCCGCCGAGGACGACCATGACGACCAGCACGGGGATGGTGCGCCGTTCCAGCCCGGCCAGGACGACCGCGGTCGCCACCGCAAGCGCGATGCTGAACAACACATGCCGGGTGAGTCCGGCGCCCGGCCGGCTGCTGCCGTTCAGCGTCGGGAGCCCGCGGACGGTGAGGATGCCCGCGACCACGACGATGGGGATGAGGGCGTAGAACAGGATGCGCCAGGTGGCGACCTCGACCAGCGCGCTGGACACCAGCGGCCCCACCAGCGCGGCCACCGTCCAGGCACCGGAGATGAGGGCGAGGGCGCGGGCCTGCAGCGTCGGCGGGTAGACGATGCCGACGATGACATAGGCCATGCTGAGAATCGCGCCCACACCGAGACCCTGGATCACCCTACCCGTCAGGAACACCGGCCAGATCGGGGCGGTGGCGGAGATGAGCAGTCCGGCCACGAAGATCACGAATCCGGCGATGTAGGGGATGCGCGGTCGGCGATGAGCCCGGCGACGACGCTTGCGAGCATCAGCGCGGACACGGCCCAGCCGTAGGTGCCGAGACCGTCGAGCTCGGTGGCGATCCGCGGCAGGGCGGTGGTGACGCCGAGCCCGTCGAAGGCGACGATCCCGACCGAGACCAGCAGGCCGATGGTCACCATCCGGAGCTGTGGGGCGAGGACGCTTCCCGGCTGCCCGGTGCCGTCGTCCGCATGTTGCGCGGCGGAGTCGGTGCCATCAGTGGGTTCCTTGCTTCCTGTGCGGGTTGAATTGGCCGGCGACCATCGCCGCAAGGGCGAGCGCGAAGCCGGCGAGCTGGACGGCGGTCAGGGCCTCGCCGGCGATCGCAGCGCCGAGGATCGCCGCCACCAGCGGTGAGAGCAGCCCGAGCAGAGCGGTCGCCGTCACCGGGAGTCGGCGGATCGCGGCGAACCAGATCGTGTAGGTGACCAGCGCCCCTACCAGTCCGAGCCAGACGTAGCCGAGCACCGCTGTGCCGTCGATGCCGGGCGGGACACCGTCGATCAGCAGGGCCGGGAGCAGGAGCAGGAGGCCGGCGGCGATGAGCTGCCACCCGGCCAACCCGATCGGTGAGACCCCTTCGGGGCGGCCCCACTTCTTCGTGAGCACGACGCCGGTGCCCATCGACACGGCCCCGTGCACGCCGTACCGTTCGGCCAGCTCGTTGACGCTCGCGCCGCTGCGATAATCGTCTACGAGACGATCGACCTCGGAGGCGGTGAGAAAAGTTTGAAGATCTTCAATCCTCCGCACCACGGGGCCTCGGGAGTCCCGAATCGAGCCGTTCTCCGGCCTCTGCGAGACCCGGTAGACACCCCGCTTCCACCGTGTGACCAGAGTGTTCAGGCGCGGGGCAAAGTTGGCGAACATACTACGCAGGGACCCCAAGCCTGGCCCCAGCGTTCGATGCTGGGGCCAGATCCATTTCCCCCGTTTCTCCTTGTCAGAGCTGTTTTGGGCGTGGTGCGCAATGGTGAAAAGGCTCACGACTTCAACGCCGCCGCTGGTGCGCGATAGTGGTCCTGATGTCGGATGCGGCCTGATTTCCTCGCTCTCAGCCACCAGCGCTGCCCGGATCAGTTTCCGATCCGTCCCCATCCACCGGCTGACCTCACGAAGCGACAAGCCTTCGTGACAGAGCCGGAGAACCTCGGCTCGTTGCCCCGGATCGAGGCCCGCCGCAGGTACCGGAATCTCGCGGCGGCGAAGACGCGCCGCGACCGTCGCCCGATGGACCCTGTGCTTCTCAGCGATCGTCCCCACCGGCATCCCCGCCCAATAGTCAGCCACGAGCGAGTCCACGGCCTCAGGCTTCAGATACCGAGGGAAGAGTCGACGCTCCGAGGATCGAACCACCCTGCCGCGCGCATCGGTAACACCGCACCGCTCTTGCGGCAGAAGCACCCCGATGTAGCCGTCCGGCACCTCGTCAGGGCTGCTCTCCTCCATCGGTCATCGCACCACGGCTGGTGCTCCGCTGGAGGCTCTGCCGGGGAGATACCCCGCTTGAGAGCCCGCAGCAGCGTCGTGTGCGCGACCCGATAGCGCTGCGCAACCTCACGGGAACCAACCCCGCCATCCACGAGGCGCTGAGCGTGCCACCGGCCCCGGACGTCCGGATCGCCTCTCACCGGCAGCACGTTCTCACCGTTCTCGTTCACGACACCATTGTCGGCCTGAGGCAGCTTCGAGGCCGGTGAGCCGATCGGGATCGAGGCCCCTAAGTTGACAGACCCCCACGGGAACCACGACTCCCCCAAGCCGTCCCACCAAGCCGTCCCACCAAGCCGGCCCGACGTTGCTCAGGTTCGGTCTCGTTGCCGAGGTTCAAACCTGAGCAAACAGCCCAAAGCTGAGCAACGTCGGCTGAGGGACGCACTGTCAGAACGTCTCCACCGCCATCCCGGGGTCGCCATTCACCAAGGCACTCGTGATCGCCCGGAACGCAGCCACCGTTTCGCGGTCACGGTCGAGGTCGTCGGCGGTGTTCCATGCGCTCGTCTTCACGATCACGAGGTCATTCTCCGGATCGATCCAGAGGTACTGCCCGTGCACGCCGAGGCCGGCGAACACCCGACCCGGGCCGCCCAGCGTCCACCACTGGTTCGAGTACCCGTAGTAGTCGTAGCCGCCACCCGCTTCGAGAGCGCCGACCTGGAGCAGCGGGTTGTCACCGCCCCGGCTGCGCTCCACCCACGCCTCGGAGATCACCTGGGTCGCACTCGGCCCTGATCCCACGCGACCGCCGTTCGCCATCAGCAGCCCGAGCCGCGCAAGATCACGGGTAGTCGCGTTGAGCGAGCCGCCACCCAGCGCGGTGCGCGGCTTGCCGCGGGTGAGGAAATAGTAGCCGTCACGCTCGGCTCCCACCGGCCACCACAACCGTGCACTCGCGTTCTGCGCGAGCGTGATGCCCGTGGCCGCCTCGAGCACCCAGCCGAGCACGTGGCTCTCGATGGTCGAGTAGTTGAACGCCGCACCGGGCTCTGCGACACGCCGCTGCGAGCGGATGACGTCAAGCACCGATCCGCCCTGGGTGACCGCCTCCCGGAAGCGCAGGATCGGGGCGGCGGGATCCGTCCAGTCCTCGAGCCCGCCGACGCCGCTGGTCATGTCGAGCAGCTGCTCCACGGTCGTGCCGTCGTAGGCGCTGCCGGCAAGTTCGGGGCGGTACCTGGTGACCGGGTCGCCGATCGAGGCGATCTCGCCACGGTCGACCGCGATACCCACCAGCATCGACGTGATCGATTTGGTGAGCGAGTAGCACTGGAACCGTACGCCCGGCCCGGCAAACCGGCCCGGGTACTCCTCGGTGAGCACACGACCGCGATGCACCACCATGAAGGACGTGGTGTGGGTGCGTTGATGCAGTTCGGCGAGGGTCCTGTGGCAGCCGTCGAACTCGTAGCCGACCGATGGCATGGTGCCGCGCCTCTCGAGGCCGTGGCTGCTCGGCGGACCAGGGATCGGCTCCGTGGGCATGACCAGGTTGATATGCGTGAAGACCCACTCATTGATCGGCCTTCGGGTCGCGATCTCGCCCTGGTGCCGCCACAACCAGGCGCCACCCGCGGCCGCTGCTCCGACACCTGCGCCGATCCCGAGCGTGCGCGCTACTCGTGCCATGCCGATCTGCTCCTCCGTTGTGCCCCCGCACCTTAGGCGCCAATCGTGACAATGCCAGTCGTGACAATGCCAGTCGAACAGACCGACTGCGTTGTCCGGGGCAGATGGACGAATCTCGCCGCGGGGTAAGCACGGCACCGGGACCGGCCTCAGTAGGCCACCAGCCAGTTCTTCAACAGCGCGAGACCAACCGACACCAGGAGCAGCGCGACCCCGTAGATGAGTGCGCGTGTCCGACTCGCCCTGCCAGCGCGGGCGGCGACAAAGCCGACCACCGCCACGAAGGCCCCTAGTAGCAACTGAATGGCCACGATCTCCAGCCGCTCCGGGAAGAGCAGGATCACGATGCTGGACAACCCGGCGACGGCTGCCGCACCCAACAGCTGGGCGGTCGCGAGTCCGACGTCCGATCGGCGGGAACTCCCCGCGGAGACCAGCCGAGTTGACAAGCGAAACGCGAACCAATGCGCCGCGGTGAGCCCGATGGTCACTCCCCAGACCACCTGCAGGGCGTGCGGCCGGACCTCGTCCTCGGGCAGCGCAAGCAGCGCACCAAGCAGGCAGATGGCGACGTACAAGGCCATCGTGTAGCCCTCGCGACGCAACTCGATCACGAAATGCTCCGCTGACGCCTCAGACCCGGGTCGGGACTTGTGATCCATTCCGGGGAGCATAGTCGTCTGAGCACCGCCGGCTCGGTTCCGATGGCGTGGCGTTGACATCAGGCGCTGGCACCCCGTCCGGGCCTCATTCCCCAGGCCACCAGAGCAACCATGACTGCCAGCGACGCAACCCCGAACCAGAGCGATCCGATCTGCATGATGATCGGAATGCTGAACGCGGTGATGATGCTGCCGCCGCGGAGAGGTTCGTAAATGAGCTGCTTGCAGGAACGCAAGGATGACGATCATGATCGAGATCGCGCCGAAACTGCGGCTGATCGAGCCCTACGCGTCGGAATCACCGCCAATCAGTCCGACGCAGCCCCTAGTACTACAGGGCTAGTTGGTGGTGGAGTCGTGTCTTGGTGTGGCAGCGGCGGGCGTGTTGTTGGTGTTGGCGTCGCCAGTGGAACCAGTGCAAGGCGAGAGCGAGGGCGGATTTCCCGGTGTGGAGGATGAGCCGCCGGATGTCGGCGAGGCTGATGGTGCGGCGTTTCCGGGGTCGGGTTTTGTCGGGGCCGGTTGCGGGCCCCCTTTTTTCTCGGTGTGGGCGATGACGGCGAGGAAGGTGTGGGCGAGCATGGCCATGGTGATATGGCGATGCCAGGGATCCCAGTTACGGACTTGGTAGTTGTCGAGTCCGACTTCGTTCTTGGCGGCGCCGAAGCATTCTTCGATCGGCCATCTCGCGCCGGCCACGGTCACTAATTCGGTATGGCCGGCGCGGCGGGGGTTGTAGCAGGTGTAGTAGGCCAGTTCGCCAGTATTGATGTTGCGTCGGATCATGTATTCATGATCGGGGCTGCCGGTGGGAAGGAAAGCCCAATCGTAGACGCGGTAGCCTTTCGTGCCGATACCACAGGCCCGGCGCTGCCACGCGGTGTGGTTCACTTTGGCCGTTAACCGGGTGTCGTCCATACCGTTTTTCGGGTCGGGGACCATCGTGTTTTTCGGGATCGCCATCACGTAGGCGATTCGGCGGGTGTGGCAGAATTCGCGTAGTCCCGGGTTTTGGCCGAATTCTTCATCGGCGGTGAACCAGGCGAACGGCACGCCCGCGTCGATGGCGTCGCTGAGCATGTCGATGACCTGGGCGGGCCGGGTCTGGAAGGCGATCTGGTCGGGGACACCCGCGGCACGGCAGCGGTCCCGGTCACCGATCCACGACTCTTCCGGGAGGTACAGGCGTCGGTCCAGCAACGCCCTGGACCGGTCCGGGGTCACGTAGGCCAAGAAGGTGGCGATCTGACAGTTGTCGATCCGGCCCAACGTGCCCGAATACTGCCGCTGCACCCCGACCGACTGGCGGCCCTTCTTCGCGAACCCGGTCGGATCAGCGACTAGCACCGCCTCCGGATCGGCCAGATTCTCCAGCAGATAGCCACGGTTGATCGCCAACAACTCGGTGGCATCCCACCGGGTCAAATTCAAGAACCGTTGCAACGCTTTCGGCTCTTTCGCCCCAACATATTCCGATATCGTCCACCCGTTCTTGCGGGGCAGCTGGGCTAACAGGCCCCGCAGATACTGCTCCGCATGCGCCCGCGGCTCGGCCCGGTGAAATAATGGCTGCAACCGTTGAAGAACCCGGCCGAACTCAGCATCCCAGGCCGCCACATCAGCACCCGTCACCACATCATCATAGCCACACTCATTGTTCCGCGATCCCATGAACCGATTGTTTCACCAATTCAGCAAGAACAGGGACATACACGCCGCCCTTCCGGAAGCAAAATACAAGACACTCGATCGTCGTTTCAGATTTCGCCAGGTGACGCCGAATCAACACTATTTCCCGCAACACGCTGGATTGGCCGCAGGCAGGAAATACCGACCTGAAGAATAGATCAGTGATGCCATGAGAATATAATTCCATTGGTGGCGGACTGGTCCAGACGACACCACAGGTTGATCAACCAACCCACCACCACACCCCACGATGCGAGTTCACTCGCCAGACCCACACCCAGACTGAACTAGCCCTGTAGTACTAGATATAGGGGGATCTCCACCCGTCGATTTCCCCCACGACAGAGCGAATATCAAATTCTGTCCGGATTTCTACGGCGCAGCGCGCGCGGCTGGGTGCGGCGCCTCGCCCTCGGTCGCCGACGATCCTCACGTCGGTCCCTGATACGGCAGGCATACGCCCAGTCATCCCACTGCGTACCCTGAGCGGGTGATCGACGGCCTCCGGATCGGACCCGATGACATCGCGCGCTGCGGCTGGGTCGGCGACGATGCGGACTACCAGCGCTACCACGACAACGAGTGGGGCGTCCCCTTGCACGGCGACCGGGCGCTCTTCGAGAAGGTGAGCCTGGAAGGCTTCCAGGCGGGCCTGTCGTGGATCACCATCCTGCGCAAACGGACGCGGTTTCGCGAAGCTTTCGCCGGGTTCGAGCCGACGAAGGTCGCGGCATTCGGCGACGCCGACATCACTCGGCTGATGGGGGACGCCGGGATCGTCCGGAACCGCGCGAAGATCGAGTCCACCATCTCGAACGCACGGCTGGTCACCGCGATGGATCCGGGGGACCTCGACCTGCTGCTGTGGTCATTCACACCGACACCGCGGCCGCGGCCGCGCTCGTTCGCCGAGGTACCCGCAACCACCCCCGAGTCAATCGCGATGAGCGAGGCGCTGCGGCGCCGCGGCTTCCGGTTCGTCGGCCCCACCACGATGTACGCACTGATGCAGTCGGCCGGAATGGTTGACGACCATCTCGTGGGGTGCTGGCGCTGCGGGACCTCATAACCTGCCGTCACCCCGATCCGCTCCGACCCGCCTCGCGGGCCGCTCACGTGGTCCCTAACCGGGATTAAGATCGGATTTAGGTTAGCCTCACCTCACTAATACTTCCAGGCTCGATCGAGCCTGCACCGAGGAGAACCATGATCCCCACACCCCCACGACGCGCAGGCCGCGCCGCGGCACTGATCGTCGCCGCTACGCTGGGATTCTCGGCATTGGGCGTGCTGCCGACAGCTGGCGTCGCCTACGCCGACACCCAGGAGCACAACGGCGGCACGGCAACCGTCGCCGACGTCGTTGCAAGCGGCAGCGCCATCCACATCCAGGGCACCGGCTGGACCCACCCCACCAGCGGCACCGGATCGACCATTGCGGTCAAGCTGGGCGACGCACTCAATACAGAACCGGTCTCCGGACCGGTGACCAACCCGGCGACCGGCGAGTCCGCCGACGGCTTCGACATCTGGGCAGCCGTCCAGGCCGAGCCGGACGGCACGTTCAGCGCGGATATTCCTTTCCCGACCCCGGACAACACCACGCCGGCCCTGGAATCCGCCTGGGCTGTCGGCACCACGCACAGCCTGCGGCTGCTCAGCGGCTCCATGCGCACCGGAGACCAGGCCCGCAGCCTCGCACTGTCGTTCACCATCGGCGCCGGCCTGACCTCGACGGCCACCACCGCGACGAATGGCCAGGTCACCGTCGCCTTCTCGGGCGGCGCGTTCCCCGAGGGGGAAGTGCTGTCGGTGGCGAAGGGCTCGACGCCGCTGCAGTGGACCATCACCTCAGGCCGCACCTCGACGCTCGCCGACACCTACACCGTGCCGGCGGCCGGCACCTTGTCGGCCAGGGTCGTCCTCGCCGCCGGTACGGCACCCGCCGGTGACCTCACCCTGACCATCACCGGCGACAAGAGCACCGAGAAGAACGTCACGGTTCAGGCGCCACCCTCGATCGTTTTCGACAACGGCACCGCACTCGGCACGTCCGGCACGCTGACGCTGAGCAACCTGCAGGACGATGCGACCATTTCGTCGGTGAAGCTCGGCGACGCCGTCCTAGCCAGCAACCTCACCGCCAACAGCTCCGGCGTGGCCACTGCGACGTACGCGATCCCGAGCGGCATCAGCCCGGTCGGCCACCCGCTGGTGATCACCCAGACCGCCCCGACGGCGCAGACCTACAAGTCGACGTTGACCGTCTACCCCGATGAAAGCACGGTCGGTGCCGGCCGGTTCGATCTGACCTCGTTGACGGCGACGCTCTACCAGGGTCTGTACCAGTCCGCCTACAGCGCCAAGGAGAAGGCGCTGTACGTGACCGCCTCCGACCGTGGTTCGGGCAGCAACGGCGTCATCTACAAGCTCGACCCCGACACCCTGGCCATCCAGGCCAGCCACGCCACCACCGATCACGACGGCTTCACCAGGACCGGCGCCTTCGGCATCGGAGTGGACGACGTCAACGGCACCATCTGGGTGACCAACACCGGCTCAGCCTCGGTCGCCGTGTACAAGGCGAGCGACCTGAGCCTGGTCAGGCAGTTCGACGCCAACACGATCAGCCATCCGCGCGACATCGTCTACGACCCGGAGACTGACCGGGTCTTCGCCAGCTCCGCCAGCGAGGGCTCGTCTGCTTCGTCCAAGGGCTACATCTCGGTGTTCGAGGCGAAGGCGCCGTACGACAAGGTCGCCGACGTCCAGACCGGCACCCGCGACGTATTCAACCCCGTCTCACTGAGCCTCGACGAGGGCAGGCTGTTCTCCCCGAGCCTCGGCAGCAATAGGGTGCTCTCGCTCGACACGAAGACGCTGGAGTGGACGTACCTCACCGTCGACGGCATCGACGTGGGCGGACGCGGCGCGTCCGGTATCGCCTACGACGCCGCCGGCAAGCGTCTGTTCATCGCCAGCCAGAACAGCAACGAAGTGGTCATCGCCGACTCCACCACCGGCGCAACCATCAAAGAGGTGCCGACCGGCCGGCAGGCCCTCAACGTCGCCTTCGACAAGGTGCACCAACTCGCCTACGTCACCAACTTCGGGGGCACCTCGGTGAGCGTCCTGGACGCCGACGGCAACAAGATCGGCTCGCTGCCCATCGCCACCGCCAACCACGTCTCGCTCGACGATCAAGGCAATGCGTTCGTGGTGGACAAGGCGTCCGGCAACAAGGCGTGGAAGATCACCCCGCGGATCGAAACCGTCGGCGGCGTGGACATCCTAGACCCGACCATCAACGGCGTCACCGGTAAGCCGAGCACCACACCGCTCACCGTGACCGTCACCGAAGGCGACCCGATTCACCTAGCGGGAACCAACTTCCGCACCAAGGACGGCAGCACCGGCTCGAAGATCGCGGTGAAGCCGGCCGACATCCAGGGTTCACCGACGATCGCCACCATCGACGCCGACGACAGCGGTGCCTGGACGGCCGACATCCCGTTCCCGGACGGCTGGAAGCCCGGCGACGGCCAGAACCTCCGGCTACTCTCCGGGGCACTGAAGGACGGCGACACGGTGCGCTCGATCGCGGTCAAGGTGCAGGTGAAGGCGACGACACCGCCGGTTGACCCCGCCGTGGACACGAAGGTGACGGTGGCCGCCGCCACCCAGACCTACGGCAAGACGGCCGAGCTGTCGGTGACGGTGACCCCGGACGCGACCGGCACCGTGTCGGTGAAGGCTGGGACGAAGACCGTCACCGCCACGCTGTCCGGGAGCAAGGCCACGCTGACCGTGCCGGCCAAGGCGTTGGCTCCCGGCAAGCACTCGCTGACCGTCAGCTACGCCGGCGTCAAGGACACATTCAAGGCGTCCAGCGCCACGGTGACAGCGACCGTCGTCAAGGCGGTTCCGAGCACCACGGTGACCGCGCCGAAGAAGATCAAGCGCGGCAAGACCGCCACGATCACTGTGACCGTGAAAGCGACCGGACTGACGCCGACCGGCACGATCACCGTCCGCCTCGGCGGCACCAAGAAGACCGTGAAGCTGGACGGCAAGGGCAAGGCGGTCGCAAAGATCAAGGTCGCCAAGGGCACCAAGCCCGGCAAGAAGAAGCTGACCGTCAGCTACGGCGGCTCCAGCTATGTGGCCGCCACGAAAGCCTCAACCAAGTGGGTCACCGTGACCCGCTGATTTCCGCAGAGGAGTCACTGACTTCGTCGGTCGGACGTCACCAGCGAATCCTTGGCGTCCGCCAGCAGGCTCAGATCCAGCCGCGTTCCCGGGCGATCCGGACGGCTTCGTGCCGGGTCGCCGCCTGCAGCTTGCCGATCGCCGCACTGAGGTAATTGCGAACCGTGCCCGGAGACAGGTTCACCCGGGCTGCGATCTCCTCGATGTGCGCTCCCCCGTCGGCGGCCAGCAGTACGTCGGCTTCGCGCGGCGTCAGCGGCGAGTCGCCGGCGGCGATCGCGTCGGCGGCCAGCGCCGGGTCGACGTAGCGTCCGCCACCGTGCACCGTGCGGATCACCTCGGCCAGCCGGGCGCCGCTGGTGGTCTTCGGGACGAAGCCGCGGACTCCGTGCACGAGCGCCTGTTTCAGGTAGCCGGGCATCCCGTGACTGGTGACGATCACGCAGGCGCAGCCCGGCAGTTCGGACGCCAGCGCAGCCGCCACCTCGATCCCGGAGGCCCCCGGCATCTGCAGGTCGAGCACTGCCACGTCGGGAGCCAGTTTGCGGACCGTCACCAGCGCCTCGTCGCCGGAAGCGGCCTGGCCGACCACCTCGATGTCGTCGGTGAGTTCCAACAGAGCGACCAGCGCCTCGCGGATCAGGTGCTCGTCCTCGGCCAGCACCACCCGGATCATGACCGGGCTCCCACTTCCGGCAGCCCGGACGCCGTCCGCAACCGAGCCAGTGCTGCGTCGGTGACCTCGGCGGTCAGCGTGAACCTGTCGGTGTCGTGGTCAACGGACAACCTGCCACCCACCTCGGCGAGCCGCTCACCCAGCCCCGCCAAACCCGATCCGGCATGCCCGGTCGCCGGGTGCGGGTGGTTGTTGTCGAGCACCAACCGGGCCAGGCCGGGTTCGCTGTCCAGCGCGATCCGGACGCGGCTGGCGTCCGCATGTCGCAGGATGTTGGTGGTGCCCTCGCGGACCACCCAGGCGAAGGCCCGGGCCACCGGACCCGGCGGCACGCCACTGCCCTCGCTCACCGTCGTCACCTCGATGCCGGACGCCTCGAGCAGCGACCGGGCGCCGGCCATCTCACCGGTCAGGTCGGTCTGCCGGTAGCCACGGACCACCTCACGCACCTCGCCCAGCGCCTCGGTGGCGATCGACTGCACCTCACACATCGTCGCCACCGACTCCGGACGTCCGCGACGGGCCTGCTCAGCGGCCAGTTCGGCCTTCAGCGCCACGGTGGACAGGGTGCGCCCGAACACGTCGTGCAGGTCCCGCGAGAAGCGCAGCCGTTCTTCCGCGACCGCGAGCCGGGCGGTGTCGATCCGGGCCCGCTCGAGTTCGCGCGTGGTAGTCAGCACGTTGCGGAACATCACCGCGTAGCCCAGCAGCAGGCCGCTCGCGAACGCCGACCAGTAGGCGGCGACCACCCACGGCAGTTCCTCGGCGACGCCGGGGTGCGGGCCGAACCAGATACCGAGCTGGCCGAGCGCGATCCCGGTCGCGCCGATCACCATGGGCCGAATGCGTGGGTAGGTGAGCATCGGCATCACCAACACGCTGCCGAGCATCGCGCTGTTCAGGACCAGCAGGAATCCCGCCGGTGGGAAGACGAAACCGGCGGTCGCAGCGCAGATCAGCGCGGACGCGATCCACACCAGCCGCACCGGCTCGACCCGGCGCACGCGTACGACATCCCAGCCGCTGGCCGACAGTAGATCGGCGTCCCGCAGCCGGGTGTGCAACACCACCAGCCCCGCCCAGGCGGCCACCAGAAGAGCCGCAGCCCACGGCACCGACCACTGCGGTGGCGCGTCCCCGGTGACCACGATCAGCGCCACCGCTCCGAGAATCGGGAACGCCCAGTGCAGCGAGTTGTAGACGTAGCGCTCGGTGCGCCGGACGCCCTGCTCGGCACGACGGTCAGCTGTGGCCCCTTGCAGGGTGCTGCTCACGGCTCCTCCTCTGCTTGGTTCGAGCCTAACGGGGTGATGAGGTCGCGCTGATCTCAGGACCGGGGGTCCCAGCGGAAGCGGCGGAGTCCGAGAAGGAGCGCACCCGCCGCCCACACCAGCAGCGGCAGCAGCATGGCGCCCGCACCCGTCAGCGTCTCGGCAGTGCCGGCCAGGATGCGCCCGTCGACCCCGACACCGGTGTAGGCGAGCTTGATCAGGTCGACCACCGGGGTCATCGGCAGGACGTGGGCGATGCGTTGCACCGGTTCCGGCAGCCACTCCAGCGGCACCGAGAAGCCGGAGAGCAGCAGCGAGATCAGGATCAGCGGCAGGGTGCTGATCTGGGCCGACTCAACTGTGCGGGTGTAGGCGGCGCTGACGATGGCCAACGCCGTCCATGCTGCGGCGCCGCCGATCAAGGCCACCACCAGCACCCACGGGTGCACCATCGGCGTACCCATCAGCATCGCCCCACCGATCGCGATCAGCGATTGGACGGCGAACAGCGCCCACAGCGGAACGGCCGGCGCGACCAGGATCTCGAGCGCGGTCGGTTCGCCGGCCAGCAGACGCTTCAGGACCAGCTGCTCACGGCGTCCGACCAGGGAGGTGACCATCGTGTAGTAGATGACGAACATCAGGGCCGTCCCGACCAGCACCATGGTCAGCACCACCCCCAGACCGGCCTGGTCCTGGCTCATCCCCGAGAAGGCGAGGCCGACCACGAACGGCATCGCCACCGCGGTGAAGATCGCCGTCCGGTTGCGCAGCAGGATCGTCGTCTCGCCCCTTGCCAGCGCCGCAAAGCGACGGGGTCCGGAACCTGGGGCCGCCGTCTCGAGGCGGGTGGCGGGCTGAATGTCGAGGGCGGTCATGACTGCTCCTTGGTGTCGGCGATGGCGAGGAAGACCTGCTCCAGTGAGGCTGAGCGGGCGTCGAGCCGACGCAGCGGAACCTCACCGGCCCAGTCGAGGACGGCGCGCAGGGTTGGTTGCAGGGTGCGGGTTTCGATCACCACCGAGTCGGACGCCGTGACCGTGGCGGCGCCGACGTTCAGGTCGGCCAGCGGGAGGGCCTGCGGGCGGGCGAAGCTGATCCGGGCGGGGGCGTCGGCAACGATCTCGGCGACCGTGCCTTCGCGGGCGATCAGGCCGGCGTCCATGATCGCCACCCGGTCGGCGAGCTGCTCGGCCTCTTCCAGGTAGTGGGTGGTGAGCAGCACCGCGGTCCCCTGCTCGACCAGACCCTGCACCAGCGACCAGATGGCGCGGCGCGATTCGGGGTCGAGCCCGGTGGTGGGTTCGTCGAGCACGAGCACCTCGGGACGACCCATCACGGCCAGGGCGATATCGAGGCGGCGGCGTTCACCACCGGAGAGCTTCGCAGTCTCCACATCGGCCCGCCCGTCGAGACCCACCGACGCCACGGCGGCGTCGGCCGGTGCGGGGTTGCTCAGCGTGCTGTGCCACAGCCGGGCCATCTCGCGGACGGTCAGGCCGGGTGGGAATCCGGAGCTTTGCAGCACCACGCCGGTGCGGTGCCGGACGTGCCAGGCGTCCGGTGACCGGGTCGTGGCCGAGCACCTGGATGCTGCCCTCGCTGGGACGGGCCAACCCCTCGATCAGCTCCACGGTGGAGGTCTTGCCTGCGCCGTTGGTGCCGAGCAGGGCGAACAGTTCACCGCGCCGGATCCGCAGGTCGATACCTCGGACGGCCTCGAAGTAGCCGGTCGGTTCACGCCGTCCGGTGAGGAGGTTGAGCCGGGTGCGGGTCGCATAGCGGCGGCTAACACCGGTGACGGTGATGGCGTCGTCGATCCTGTCTGGGGTCATGCATCCAGGCTTCCGGCCGACAAGGCGTCCGGGCAGTGCCGATCATCACCAGTTGATGTGACGCCGTCCGGGTTCGGCCATGACGAATGTCATGGCCGAACCCATCCGCTCAGGCGGCAAGGATCAGCCGCAGCCGCTTCTCCAGCGGCGAACCGGCCGGCGGCGGTGGGAAGAAGTCCACCCTTGGACGCGTGCGGCGCGGCCGCACACCAGGCGGATCCGGCGGTCAACTCGGGTACCTGTGCCCGGTCGGCGTCGTCGTCGTCACCGTGCTGCCGGCACCCTCGGCATCGGGTGCCGCTGCCCAGCCGGGCATGGTCTTGATCTGGTTGCAGGCCTCGCACAGGCCCTGACCGTTGGCAGCGCTCGTCTCACCACCGGCCTGATGGGGAACCACATGATCGGCGTGCCGGATCGGTGCACCGCACCACGGCGTCCGGCAGTACCGGTCACGAGCGATCAGGAACCGCCGCAAGCCAGCTGGGAACAACCGGGCCGTGGACTCCATCGCGACCAGTCGCCCGGTATCGGGATCGGTGTAGAGCCGACGGATCCAGGTGCGCGCCTCGTCGGGCAGATCAGCCACCATCCGCCGCGCGAGCGGCGCCGGGATGGGCCCGTGGCCCGCCACCACAGCGGGCTCGTCGGCCGCATCGGCGCCCTGGCCTGCGCTCTGGTCGTAGGCAGGCTGGCCCTCATCGGCACGCTCGTCGTCGGCGGCAGGCTGGCCCTCGTCCGCACAATGGCCGTCGTCCGCACAATGGCCGTCGTCGGCGAAGGCGTCCGTGTCACCGAAGAGCGTCTCGCTCGACATCACCAACTGGATCTCCACCTCGACCTCGCCGGCTGCTGCCTGCCCGGTGACGCGTTCGACCAGGGTGTCTGCCATCGCCTGGCCCCGGCCACGCTCATCGCCCGTCGCCCGTGCCGAATCAGCAGCCCGGGTGAGAGCAGCGAAGGCGGCCACCCCTTGCGCCACCGGGAGCAGCGCCGACAGCCGCGTCATGCAATCGGGCGCGGGCCGGAGCGACACACAACGATCGGCTTCGGCCTTCCGCGCACGTTCGACGAAGGAATACGGGTCGAGCCGGTAGGCAACCTTCCGGGCCTCTGCACTGACGGCTCGATCGCTCAACTCGCCCAGCCGATCGGCCAGTTCGGCGTCCACTTGCCGCCGATGTTCCTGGCTCAGGCACGCGGTCTCTTTCACCATCAGCGTGGCTCGCCATTCGTTCAACTCGCCAGCGGCGAGCGCGGCCATCGTGTGCGGCATTTCACGGACCAGCGCGTCGGCCAGGCCGACCAACCGGGAGCCGTTGCGCGGCGACTCACGTCGCGCAAGCGCCACCTGGGCGGCGACGTCTTTGCCACGTCGGTTCGCGGGCACACCCTGCGCCTCGTGTTCGGCGAGTTGCAGCCGCTTGAACGCCACCGTCACTCGTGCCTGGGCTGCAGCACAGGCTGCCTTGAGCTGCTCCAGGGATCGAAGCTGGTCGATCAACCCCGCCGGGTCGGACGCCAGGCTCACCTCTGCGACCTCCGGCACCAGGCCGGAGATCTCGTTCGCGGTGAGCTTCTCCATGACTGGATTCTACCCCAGATCACGCCCATAATCAAACGCATGTTCTATATAGTTCCACTACCAGCGTCGTCCCTCACCAGCCGACGTCGGAGACCATCGCGCCATGACCAAGCCGCCGTCGTGGCCAGCGTATCGGCGCCAGCTGACAGCCGACACGCGACCAGATCCCGCAGCCCATGACCCACGGAGTAGGGTGGCTCGACGTACTCCAGAGCACCGCTACTTCGCATCGCAGGGGCCCACCATGGCTGAGCAGACCCACCGCTGGCGTCGCTACGTGGCGATCGGCGACTCGCTCACCGAAGGGCTGGCCGACCCGAACCCGGACGGCAGCCCGCGGGGCTGGGCCGATCGTTTCGCGCAGCACCTCGCCGACGCGGCGGACGCGCCGATCGACTACGCCAACCTCGCCATCCGCGGACGCCTGCTCGGCCCGATCGTCGCCGAACAGTTGGAGCCGGCGCTGGCGCTCGAACCCGACCTGGTCAGCCTGTGGGGCGGCGGCAACGACATCCTCCGCCCGCGAGCCGATGTGGACGCCATCACCGATCAGATCGAACAGGCGGTGATCAGGCTGCGCGCCGCGGGCGTCGAGGTCCTGCTCGGCACCGGGGTCGACGCCAAGGACTCCCCCATCCTGGAACTGACCCGGTCACGCACCGGCATCTTCAACGCGAACCTCTGGAGCATCGCCCGGCGGCACGGCGCGTACGTGATCGACGTGTGGGGGATGCGTTGCCTAAAGGACTGGCAGCTCTGGCACGACGACCGGCTGCACTTCAACAGTATCGGCCACGAACGGGTGTCGCAGGCCGCCCTCGCTGCAGTCGGGCTGCCGAGCCGTCCGGGGTGGGACGACCCGGTTCCCGCGCTGCCGCCGAAGTCGCGCAGGGAATGGTTCGAGTGGCAACTGACCTGGGCCCGTGAGTACGCCGGGCCCTGGATCGGACGCCGCATCCGCCGCACCTCGTCCGGCGCGGGACGAACAGCGAAGCTCCCGCACTATGTGTCGGTGCCGCCGCAAGCGCCACAGACGGCACAATAGGGCGCATGCCTGCCGCAACCCTGGCCGACCGCGCCGCCCCGGCTGCCCTGCGCCTTCCCGACCGGCTGCGTCTGGGAGCCGGCATCGCCGCCGGCAACCTGGCCGCACTCGGCTCCCGCCTGGCCCACCGCGGCTCGGGCGCGTCCATCCGCGGGCAGGTGCTGACCCGGATCGCCCCCGACGCCTTCAAGCTGCTGCTGCGCGGGCGCCGGATCGTGAGCGTGACGGGTACGAACGGCAAGACGACCACCTCGCATCTGCTGGCCGCCGCCGTCCGGGCCGGGCTGGGCGCAGACACCCGCCGGCTGGTCACCAACGCCGACGGCGCCAACCTGCACTACGGCATCGCCTCGGCGCTCAGCGCACACCGGCTGGCCGACATCGCGGTGCTGGAAACCGACGAACGCGTGGTGTCCGACATGATCGCGTACGGCCGTCCCGAGGTGCTGCTGCTGCTCAACTTCAGCCGCGACCAACTCGACCGCAACCACGAGATCAAATCGCTCGGACGCGCCTGGCGTGCCGCGCTGGAGCGGGCCGGGAGCGAGGGCCCGACCGTCGTCGCGAACGCCGCCGACCCCCTCGTGGTGTGGTCGGCCGGCACCGCGGCGAACACCGTGTGGGTGGACACCGCCACCTCGTGGACGGGTGACGCCGCCCTGTGTCCTGCCTGCGGCGCGGTGCTGACCAGCTCGGAAGGACGCTGGGACTGCCCCGGTTGCGAACTCACCCAGCCGGCGGCGTCCTGGGTGGTCGAGGGCTCCGAGATCGTCACGCCGCACGGCGACCGGGTAGCCCCGGCGCTGCGCGTTCCCGGTGGGTTCAACATTTCGAACGCGGCCTGCGCGCTGGCCGCCGCCGTCGAGTTGGGCGTGCCGATCGACACCGCGCTACAGGGGATGCGCACCGTCACCGCCCCGGCCGGACGTTTCGCGACCGCCACCCTGCACGGCACGCCAGCGCGGCTGCTGCTGGCGAAGAACCCGGCAGGCTGGGCGGAGGCGCTGCCGCTGGCGACGTCCGACCCGGTGATACTGGCGATCGACTCGGTCGCGGCCGACGGCAAGGACGTCTCCTGGCTGTGGGACGTCGACTACGAACAGTTGCAGGGACGGCGGGTGATCGCCACCGGCCCGCGGGCGCAGGACCTGGCCGTCCGGCTCAGCTACGCCGACGTCGAGCACCAGGTGGTGCCGGACCTCGCCGCCGCCCTCGCCGCGGTGCGGGACCTCCGGGCATCGGCACCCGGCGTCAACGGCGCGATCCCGAAAGCCCCGATCGATCTGATCGCCACCTACACCCCTTTCCAGAAACTGCTGAAGATGGCGGGGCTGCGATGAGCGCACCGGTCGAGATCGTCCTGATCTACCAATCGCTGCTGGGCATCTACGGCGACCGCGGCAACGCGATGGTGCTGCTGAAACGGCTGCAATGGCGCGGGATCGACGCCATACTCACCATGGTCGAGCCGGGCGAGCCGGTGCCCGCGTCCGGTTCGGTGTACCTGCTCGGCGGCGGCGAGGACGCCGCCCAGGTGTCCGCCGTCCGGGCACTGCAGGCCGACGGCAACCTGTTCCGCGGGCTGGACGCCGGTGCCGTGTTGTTCGCCGTCTGCGCCGGCTACCAGATCTGCGGCACGACCTTCACGATCGGCGAGCGGGACGAAGTCATCGACGGACTCGGACTGCTCGACGTCGAAACCCGCCGCGGACCGGAACGTGCCGTCGGCGAAATCCTCACCCGCTGGAACGCGCCGGACGGCACCCAGCACCTGTTGACCGGCTTCGAGAACCATGGCGGCTTCACCCGTCTCGGAGCTGGTGCCAAGCCGCTGGCTCGGGTGGAGATCGGGGTCGGCAACGCCAACGACGGCACCGAGGGCGCCGTCCAGGGCAGGGTAATCGGCACCTACCCGCACGGCCCCGTCCTGGCCCGCAACGCCGCCCTCGCCGACCATGTGCTGTCGCTGGCGCTCGGACGCGAACTGGAGCCGCTGCGGCGTCCGGGCATCGATGAGCTACACCGGCAGCGGGTCACCTTCGTCCGCAAGCAGGCCGCCCGGCGCTGATTTCCACGGCGACACCTGCCGATTTCACCTCGGGCGGCCGGTTCGGTATAGTTACTTCTCGCGCGCCGCTAGCTCAACTGGCAGAGCAGCTGGCTCTTAACTAGCGGGTTCGGGGTTCGAGTCCCTGGCGGCGCACAAGGCGAAAGGCCCCGCTTCGGCGGGGCCTTCGTCGTTGGTTCAGCCTCAGAGCGGACGGACGTGGCGCTCGGCGATCTCGATCACCTTGGCGACGCGACGGGCGTACTTCTCGTCGGTGGTGCCAAGCCAGTCGGTGGTCATCCAGGACTTCACCACCTCCATGGCCAGCGCCGAGCCGATGATCTTGGCGCCGATGCAGAGCACGTTCGAATCCGAGTGCGAGCGGGCGAGCCAGGCACAGAACGGGTCCTGCGCGACCGCCGCGAAGATGCCGGGCAGCTTGTTCGCGATCATTGCCGAGCCGTAGCCGACGCCGTTGACGAAGATTCCCCGCTCGCATTCGCCACGGGCGACGGCCAGGGCCGCCGGGTAGACATGGTCGGGCAGGTCGCAGGCCTGTTCGTCGTGAGCCCCGAAGTCCACCACCTCGTGCCCCTCGGATCGCAGCCAGGCAGCGATCTCGTTCTTCTGTGCCGTTCCGGCGTGGTCGTTGGCCATGGCAATCCGCATGGCGTCACGGTAGCGCCGGCGACCCCGTCGCAACAGCTATTTGACCAGCGCCTCGAGCTTCGCCTGCAGGTCGTTGAGCGCCGTCTGCGGATCCTTGGTGCCCTCGATCGCCGCGTACGCCTCGTCCTGGATCGCCCGGCTCACGTCGGTGCTGTACCGGACGGCCTTGGGTCGCGGCTTCGCGGTGCGGATCGAGTCGCCGAGGATCTGCAGATAGGGGATCCTCGCCTGCAACGCGGGTTCGTCGTACAGCGACTCCAGCACCGGGGCCAACGAGGCCTTCTCCAGGCGACGTTGCTGCTGCTCAGCGGCCTGCATCCAGTTCACGAACTTCAGCGCGGTGCCCTTATTCCTGGCGAAGGTGGAGATGCCCAGGTTCTGTCCGCCCAGGGTGGACACGCCGGGGCCGTCCTTGCCCGGCAGCGGTGTGACCGCGAAGCGCCCGGCGATCCGGTCGTCCTTGAGGGCCAGCTCGTACACGTAGGGCCAGTTCCGCTGGAACAGCAGCTTGCCGCTCTGGAACGCCGCACGGGATTCCTCCTCCTGCCAGGTCTTGGCCGCGGCCGGGATCCGTCCGGAGGTGAAGCCGTCCACGATCCAGTTCAGCCCGGCTAGCGCCTCGGGGGTGTTGACCGTCGGTTGCCCCTGCGCATTGAGAATGGCCCCGCCGGCGGAGTTGATCGCTTCGGCGACGTTGCTGGTCAGCCCCTCGTACTTGTCGAACTGGCCCGCGTAGCACGACATCCCGCTCTGGCCGGGCAACACCTTGTCACAGGCGGCTTGCAGCTCCGCCCAGGTGGTCGGCGGCTTCAGGCCCGCCTTGTCGAGCAGATCCTTGCGGTAGTAGAACAACGCGCCGTCGGACGTGGACGGCATCGCGTACAGCGTGTCGGAGTAGGTGCCCGTGTTGACGACGGTCTTCAGGTAGCCCGCGGTCGGGAACCGCTCCGCCGGGAGTTCCTCCAGCCACCCGTTGGCGGCGAACTCGGTGGTCCACACCACGTCGATCGCCATCACCGCGAACTCCCCGGACTTGGCCTGTGCACGCTCGACCATCGCCGTCCGCTGTTCCTCGGGGGACTCGGACAACTCCCGGAGTTCGACCTGCTCGTTCGGGTTCGCCTTGTTCCACTCCGCCACCTGGGCCTTGACCGTGCCCGAGGCGTCCTTCCCCTGCGCATAGACGATCGGGCCGAACTCGTCCCAGTTCTCCGACGAGACGCTCGCCGTCGTGGTGGGCGTCGGAGCCGGCCCCGAGGTACAGCCCACAGCTGCCAGCAGGGCGCCCACCGTCACCGCGGCGACCAGCGCGCGCCGCCGGTGCGGCGTCCTCGATCGATGCTTCACCGCGGAGGTCGCTCAGTCGCGCCGCGCACCCCGAAGGATGCCGCGCACCAGCAGGACGAAGGTGATGGCGCCGGCGATCGCGCCGCCGAGCAGCAGCACCCGCTCGGTGCGAAGCTGACCGTTCTCGTCGATCACCTGCGCCTTCGCGTTGTTGAACTCGGCCGCGGCCAGGTCGCGGGCGTCATCGATGCCGCGCTGCATGACCGCCTTCGGATGCACCTGGTTGATCAGACCGGCCACGTTGTCCGCGAGGCGCTGCCGGGCGGCCGCGATCTCAGCCTCGATGTCCTGCTTGCTGCGGGTTGTGCTGTCGGCCACGGGGAGTCCTTCTGCCTCGGTTGGGTCTCCACCCTATGCCTTCCGGCCACTCCGCAGGCACCCCCCAATGTCTGCGCCGCGACCAGGCCCGAGACCGGACGTCCGGACACCCTAGAGTGAGCGCCATGCCAAAGCTGTCTGTTGGTGAGGTTGCTCCTGCCTTCACCCTGCCCGATCCGGACGGAACCGCCGTGTCGCTCGCCGACTACGCCGGACGCCGCGTCATCGTCTACTTCTACCCGGCCGCAATGACGCCGGGCTGCACGACCCAGGCCGTCGACTTCTCGGCGGCGCTCGCCGAGATCGCCGCCGCCGGCTTCGACGTGGTGGGCATCTCGCCGGACAGCGTGGAGAAGCTGGCCAAGTTCCGCCGGCAGCAGGAGCTGGCTTTCCCGCTGCTCGCCGACCCGGACAAGGACGTGCTGAAGGCCTACGGCGCGTTCGGCCGCAAGGTGCTGTACGGCAAGGAGATCGAGGGTGTCATCCGGTCGACGTTCGTGGTGAGCGTCGATGACGAGGGCGTCGGCCACATCGACGTCGCCCAGTACAACGTGAAGGCCACCGGGCACGTCGCCAAGCTCCGCCGCGAGTTGAAGATCCCCGCACTGGAAGGCTGAAGCCTCCCCTGCTCGGCCTCGGCAGGGCTCGACCGGCGAGGTCAGCGGGACGCCCAGACCGGGAGTGATCCCGGAATGCTGGCCACCTGCTCGCCGGTGGCGAGATCGAAGATCCTCGTCGTGGCGTGGTCGGACGCGCCCGACGACAAGTCGTCGAGCGGGGCGTCCGGGGCGAGCACCACCGCCCAGGCCAGCTGCCCGTTCGGTGACAGGCCGCTGTTCAACACCTGCCCCTGGCTGTCGGGCAGGGTGAACAGGTCGGTGGTGCCGGCGCGAGTGACGTGCGCCAGCCGGGTGGTCACGCCGGTGCCTCCGGCCCGTTTGGTGAAGGTGTTGAACTCCACCAGGTAGTCACCGACGGCACGGAAGCTGCGGCGTCCGGCGAAGGTCCGCTTGTCCGGGTCGGGGGTGTTCGGGATGTCTGCGGTGAGGCCGCTGGCCAGGTCGAGCAGGAGCTGCTTGCCGCCGCCTTCGGCCATCAGTGTCGACGACCCGGGGAGAAAACCGATCAGTTGCCCGATGGGCCCCAGCGGCACCGGCGGAGTGCCGCCGTCCAGATAGACCAGGAATGCCTGCTCCTGCGGGGTGACCACGACCACCGCGTCGACGCCGGGAACGAACAGCCACTCCCGCACGGCGAGCGGCTGGCCGCTGGCGGTCACCTCGACCGGCGGCGCAGCCAGGTCGGCCGGGTCTGCCACCAGCAGGGCGTTCTGATAGTTGCTGTCGTCATCGGTGGCGGTGAACACGTAGCCGAACCTGCCACCGTCCGGGGCGGCGTTGAGTTCGGTGACCAGCCCGGTCCCGGGCGTAGCCACGGGCACCGTCGCACCCGTCGTCCGGTCGACCGCGATCAGCGCCGACGAATCCCGATCGGCATTGCTAACCGCTATCAGGAACTGCCGCGTCGCGACGTAGCTCTCGATGCCGGGGGCCGTGATCAGGGTGCCGGTTCGGCCCTGGTCGTTTCTCACCACCGTGTCGTCCTGCGCCTCGTCTCCCCGATGGGCGATCAGCGAGTAGAGGGCCACGGCGGGTGTGCTGAAGGAGTAGCTCCAGTCCGCCGTCGTAGTGGTGTACTGGCTGCGGACGCCGTTGACTGCTACCTGGTACGTGGTGTCATAGCTGAGCGGCGCGGTGAACCGCAGCGTCACCGCACTCTCACCGGTCTGCACCGTGAACGGCACAGCCGGCGTCACCGTGACCTGCTCGGCCTCGACGGACGCCACCGGAAGGCGGCTCTTCAACACCAGCCGCTCGCCGGCCGTGCCGACCGCGCGGTCGGCGGCGATGCTCGCCGAAGCCAGGCTCGGCGGGCGTGTCACTCCCGCGGCACCCAGCCCCAGCGCCAGCACCGCCAGGACGGCGCACAGCATCAGGCTCGTTCGCCAGAACCGGACGCCCCCGCGACCCTCCGGCGACCCGGCTGTCACGTCGCCGGAACTCGAATCAGTACTCATAGGGGATTTCCGGAGCTGCCACGGAACGGATGCTGGTGGGCCGGATCACCAGAACGGCGCCACCGGGTGCGTCGTCCATCGGCATCATCCGCCCGGTCACCTCCAGCCACTGGTCGGGCTTGTACGACTTCGCCCAGTCCGTCTTGCTCACCGGCACCACCGCGGGGCGCGCGTCGACGGTGCAGCAGGTGACCACGAACCTGGCCAGATAGAACACGTCGGACCGCTTATCGGCCGGCGCGACGAAGCCGGTCAGTTTCACCTGCTGGCCGGCATATTTGGCGACACTGTCCGGATTGACGACCAGGTCGGCCCAGTCGCGGATGCGGAAGCTGGCGGGATCCGCGCCGGCCAGCCTGGTCGAATCCGCGTCCGCAGTCGAACCGGACGAGCGCTGCTGCGCCGATGACGCGGTCAGGGTGGACGGCGGAACGACGAGCAGCGCGACCACCATCGCTACCGCAGCAGCGATCGCGGCCCAGCTCCGGCCGCCGCCACCGCCACGACGTCCCCGGGCCACCCAGGCGGCCACCGTGCCGACGACGGCCAGGCCTGCCATGACGATCGTGAACTGGTTGTAGCGCGGGTGGATGTACAGGTTCAGCCGGCCCGTGACGCCCAGCCAGCAGATGGTGACCGAACTGATCAGGGCCAGCAGCAGGCCCCACGGGAACCCCGTGGGGGACGCGTGGACGTGGTGGTCGTGGTCATGCGACAAGGTTCAGCCCCAATCCGATCACGAGCGTGCTGAGGCCGACCAGGCCGGTGAGCAGCCCGAGGGTGCGGGTGGTG
The DNA here is from genome assembly GCA_047602545.1 of Micropruina sp. Classification (GTDB taxonomy): domain Bacteria; phylum Actinomycetota; class Actinomycetes; order Propionibacteriales; family Propionibacteriaceae; genus Micropruina. The sequence continues at coordinate 247,305 of JASGHC010000001.1, forward strand.
AAGGTGGTGCGCAGCAGCGCCAGCATCTTGATGTCGATCATGGCTCCGAAGATCAGGAAGGCCACCACTGCGCCGGGTGCGAAGGCCGCGCTCAGCGACAGGATGAAGAAGGCGTCCACGTTGGAGCACACCGAGACCACGAAGGCCAGCACCATCAGCACGCCCACCGAGATGACCGGATTGCCTCCGACGGTGACCAGCCAATCGCGGGGCACACCGACCTGGATCGCGCCCGCCAGGAACGAGCCGGCGACCAGTGCCGGAATCATCGCCGCGGTCTCGTTGGTGAACGCCTCGGCGCTGCGCTGCCAGCGGCCGTGGGACTCGTCGTGGCCGGTCTCGCAGGCCGCGCGGAAGCCGGGGGTCAGTAACCGGTTCGGGTCGGGATGCCGGGAGAAGATCCAGCCGATCAGGTTGGCGATCAGGGCCGCCCCGACGACCCGTCCGATCAGGATGCCGTCGTCGAACCCGAACGCCTGATAGGTGGTGATGATGGTGACCGGGTTCAGGATCGGCGCGGCCATCAGAAAAGTGAGCGACTCCCCGACGCCCAGGCCGCGCATCATCAGGCCGCGGGCCATCGGCACATTGCCGCATTCGCAGACCGGGAAGACCACGCCCAGCACCGAAAGCACCATCCGGCGCACCACGGGATTGCGCGGCAGCCACCCCCAGACCCGATCCGGTAGCCAGATCTGCACCAGGATCGAGATGCCGATGCCCAGGAACACGAACGGCATCGACTCGACCATCACGCTCACCGACAGGGTGAAGAAGTCGCGTCCGGCGCTCGGCAGCCACTGCGTCCAGGCCGGATCGGCGAGCACCCGCAGGCCGATCAGCGCAGCGATCGCCGCGACACCGATCAGCAGGCGCGACCACAGCCGCGACGCCGTCGGCCGGTCCGCGGCGTCGAGCGTGGCACTCTCCTCGGGGATGGTCAGCTGAGACGGCACCAAGCCACCCTAACCCGGGTGCGCCTCAACGCCAGCGGCGGCCTGACCCTGTACGCGCACGAGTTGGAGAACCTCGGGCCCGCACCGGGCTGCCAAAGCCTGACTGTACCTGCGACGGCTGGACGGGGTCGGCATCGATGTGCTGACCCGGATGATGACCCACGCCCACGCCGACATCTCCGCACGTCACGGACGGATGGGGCGCGCTGAGTAGGCTCACTGGCGACCGAAAGGATCCCTCATGCCGCTGCAGCCCGTCTTCGTTCCCGATGCCGACCGCTACGACGGCCGGATGCCGTACCGCCGCACCGGACGCAGCGGCCTGCTGTTGCCGGCCATCTCGCTCGGTTTGTGGCACAACTTCGGCGACGACGTGCCGTTCGACCGGCAGCGGTCCATTCTGCGCCGGGCGTTCGACCTGGGCATCACCCATTTCGACCTGGCCAACAACTACGGCCCGCCCTACGGCTCGGCGGAGACCAACTTCGGCCGGCATCTGCGTGAGGACTTCGCCCGGTACCGCGACGAGCTGGTGATCTCGTCCAAGGCCGGCTGGGATTTCTGGGCCGGCCCGTACGGCGACCTCGGTTCCCGCAAGTACCTGCTCGGCTCGCTGGACGCGTCCCTGCAACGGATGGGGCTCGACTATGTCAACATCTTCTACCACCACCGCTTTGACCCGGACACCCCGCTGGAAGAGACCATGGGCGCGCTGGACTTCGCCGTCCGTTCCGGCAAGGCGCGTTACATCGGCGTGTCGTCCTACTCCGGTACCCGCACCCGGGAGGCGATCGCGATCCTGCGCGACCTGGGCACTCCCCTGCTGATCCACCAGCCGTCCTACTCGATGCTCAACAGGTGGGTCGAGGAGGACCTGCTCGACGTGCTCGGCGAGGAGGGTGTCGGCTGCATCGCCTTCTCGCCGTTGGCCCAGGGCATGCTCACCGACAAGTACCTGAACGGCGTCCCCGAGGGTTCCCGGGCCTCACAAGGCAAATCGCTCTCGCCGACACTGCTGACCGAGCAGAACCTGACCCACATCCGGGCGTTGAACGACCTGGCGCGGAGTCGCAGGCAGAGCCTCGCCCAGCTCGCTCTCGCCTGGATCCTGCGGGACGCCCGGGTAACCTCGGCGCTGATCGGCGCGTCCAGCGTGGCGCAGCTGGAGAACAGCGTCGGCGCGCTCGCCAACCTGGACTTCACCGAAGATGAACTGGACGCCATCGACGCCCACGCGGTCGAGGGCGGGATCAACCTGTGGACAGGTCCGAGCCGTGCCTGATCGCAGCAAGGCGGGCCCGATCGCAACGAGGCCGCTCCTGGTCGCGTCATCGCCGCGGGGTGAGCCAGCCCCTGTCGGGGTGTCGGAGCCCACTGCTAGCCTGCGGAGCCCCTAGCAGCACTAGGCCGCCCGGACACCCGGGCATGGGACGACGAGGAGACTCGAATGAGCGATCTGAGGAGAAGGAGCCTGCTGACCGGTCTGGCCGGCGGCACCCTGGCGGCGATGGCGGCCGCGGCACCGCGGGCGAACGCGGCACCGGGCGAGGTGCAGAACATTTTCAGCGCGGCGGTCGCCTGGCGCCAGACGGCGGCCGAGCGGGACATGCTGTACATCCAGGGCTTCAACCTGGCCAAGGCACGGCTCGACGCCGCGCTCGCTCGACGGCATCGGCACCATCACGGTCGCCGGCGCAAGAAGCTGGCCTTCATCTCCGACATCGATGACACAGTGCTCGACTCGAACAGCTACTGGGCGATGCTGCTGGCCGCCGGCAAGCAGGCGTTCGACGACCCGATGTGGGACGAATGGGTGGCCGCCAACGGACCAACCGCCACCCCCGGAGCAGTCGAGTTCACCCAGTACGCCAAGCGACGCGGCGTGCAGATCTTCTACGTGTCCAGCCGCGACCAGGGCCCCAACACCCAGCAATACGGCATCGCCAACCTCCAGCACGCGGGCCTCGCCTTCGCCGACGACGCCCACGTGACAATTCTTCGCGACTCGTCGAACAAGGAGCCCGCACAGCAAGCGATCGCCGCAAAGTACGACGTCATCGCCTACCTCGGCGACAACCTCAACGACTTCCGCCGGCGCTACTACGTGAGCTCGGTTCCGGAACGGAAGAAGCTCGCCATGGAGGACGCCGAACACTTCGGCAGCGACTACATCCTGTTCCCGAACAACACCGACGGGCATTGGCTGAAGGCGATCTTCGGCGACAGCGAGCCGCCGGACAGCCCCGAGTACCGCCGGCGGATGCTGGAGGCGGCAATGGGCAAGCTCAACTGACGCGGCTCAACTCCGTGATCTGACCAGTCTGGGCGTCCACGAGCCGGCCGACTCCGGTCCGGCTCGCGGACGTGCTTTCGGGTGTATTCCTGGACGCGCCCACGCCCACTGATCGGCGTGATCGCCGTATTGCGTGTGCGCTTCGACAGCAACCAGGACCTGAGCTCGGTCTGGTCCGACGATGTGACGACTGCCTGGATGCAGCCGCTGCGCCCGTGGAGTCTCGGGCATTACTGGATGGTGGCCAGCCACGGGCTGCCGGACGTGGAGAGCGTGCTGCTGCCCCCGGTGGTGATGGCCGCCAAGAGGTCGGGCAAGTTCCGCGAGAGGTTCTGGTCGATTGGAAGCCTCATGCGCTCAAGAGTGGAGCCGGGCGCTCATTCAGAGTCGCTGCGGCAAACTGCAAAGCCTGCTTGAGATCCTCGGCTTCGAGTTCGGGAAAGTCGCCAAGAATCTGCTCGGCCGTTCGACCGTCCGCCACCATGTTGAGGATCGTCGCGACCGGCATACGGAGGTCACGGATGATGGGAACGCCGCCCATCTTCCACAGATCAACCTGGATTCGCTCGAACGCCACGGCCAGAGTGTATGACGCTCACCCTGCCCACACGAGAGGTGCCGGAGAAGGGACTTGAACCCTCACGCCCGTGGGCACAGGAACCTAAATCCTGCGTGTCTGCCAATTTCACCACTCCGGCTTGCCGCCCGGGTGGGTCGGCACCGCTTAGTGTAGAGGGCTGGGGTGGGCGCGACTGGACCGGCCAACCTCCTGGTTTCGACGTCAAGCTCAACCAGCGGGGGTCGTGGTCGGGCGAGTGGCTCTCCGGGTCAGTGGACGGCGAGATGTCGATCCGTTCAGGGACTCGTCGGTGGCAACCGTTGGCGGAACGACCGCCGGCGGCGCGGCCGTGGGGATGGGCGGCGCCACTGCGTCCTGGGACGACGCAGGCTCGCCCGCGTCCCGGGTGATCAGGTTGGTCGCCCAGCGTTCGTTGAAGCCGGCGAGGAAACCAACTGCGCCCCAAAAGAACCAGCTTGTCACCCGAGCGTTGGCGTCCAGGTTCGGGTCGGGAATGACGACGATCTGGGAGAGCAGGCCGCTCTTGAGCAGGAAGACCAGGGCCGCCGCGAAGAACCAGCCCAGGACGATCCGGTAGAGGGCCGCGCCCCCGCTGACGGCCTCGATGGTCAGGACGCCGACCTTGTGCATCCGGAGCAGGACGCTGACGCATGCGCCGGCAGCGCCGCCTCCGACAGCCACCAGGACGTCGCGGACGGCGTCGAGTTGTTCGGCCGGGATCGCCCGGCCGAGCCACAGGTTGAGCACCAGGAAAGCACCCAGCGCGATCACGATGAGGGCGGCGACGGAAGCGCAGGCGCCGAGCAGCAGATCCCTGCTGTATTGCCGTCGGGCCGTTTCCTCTTCGCGCCGGGTAAGGAAACTCTGCGCCTCAGCGACCCGGTCGGCCAGCGCGGCGGCGCCGGCCGGCAGCAGTTCGGGTCCGCCCTCACACACTGCCGCGGCGGCCCGGATGCTCTCCACCACCATTGCCGTCAGGAGGGCACGGTCGGCGGGCGTCAGCGCCTTGTTCGCGCGGATCAGGATCTGGTCGAGCGTCCCGAAATCGCCGGGTGCGACCGCCAGCACGACCGCGGCCGCAGCTCTCAGGTCGGCGTCCGGTGCCGCCAGCAGGCCGGTCAGCTGCGACTCTGCCCGCGCGTCCGACTTGGGAGTTCTCGTCATGGTCGAAGGAGGCCGTTGACACGGAATTGATGCGGCGACCGCGAGCCAGAGGGGCGGACCCGTCAGTCGGAGAGCGGACGAAGATGCAGATCGGCGGCTGCGAACGTGCGGACGGGGCCTGGACCGGTCTGTGCTGTTTCGAAACGGACGGTCACCCGGCCGAGGCCAGCACCCCAGACCCAGCCGGGGCCGTACTCGTCGTGGACGACGTCCGCGCCGGGACGATAGGCGGCCATCCGCCGGTTGAGCTCCTCGAAACCTGACTCCTTGGTGGACGAGGTCTCGACGAGTTCGACCGACGAGCCCGGGGCTTCGGCGGGGTTGTCCGGAGATCCCGGCATGCGCCGGGATGACGGGGCAAGGGTCCCGACGGGGTCGACCGGCGGCGAGCTGGCTTCGAAGAGGGCTTCCTGCGCGATCTCGGTGAGGCCGGCTACGCCGACGCCGAACAGGCGGAGGCCTCGGGGGACGTCGACGCCGTCGAGGAGGGCGTGGGCGATTGCCGCGATCACCTCGGGGTCGTCGGTGGCGCCGTCCAGGGTGCGCGAGCGGGAGAGCGTGGTGAAGTCGGGGTAGCGAGCCTTGATGGTGATGGTGCGGGCGAACAGGTGGGCGGCGGCGAGCCGGCGGCCGACGGTGGCGGCGTCCCGGGCGGCGATGGCGTCGAGCCGGGTGCGGTCGGTGACGTCGGTTTCGAAGGTGTCCTCGACCGAGATCGACTTGGTCTCGCGGTCGGGTTCCACCGGGCGGTCGTCGCGGGCGAAGGCCAGCGCACCGATCCACTCCCCCTGCGCGCGGCCCAACTCGCGCACCAGTTCCCGCGCAGAGAGCCGTTGCAGGTCGGCGACGGTCATCACCCCTAGTCGGGCCAGTTTCTCCATGGTGACCGGGCCTACCCCGGGGATCGCCCGGGCCGGCAGCGGTGCGATCGTCTCCACCTCGGTGCCCGGTGCGACCAGGCGGACGCCGTCCGGCTTGGCGAGTTCGGTGGCGACCTTGGCGATGAACTTCGACGATCCGATGCCGACCGAACCGGTCAGACCGCCGGTCTCGTCAGTGAGCCGGGCCCGCAGGATCGCCACCTCGGCCAGCACCGCCTCCGGTTCCAGCGACCTGTCCCCCACCGCAAGGTCGACGAACGCCTCGTCCAGGCTGAGCGGTTCGACCAACGGCGACAACTCGCGCAGCAGCCGCATCACTATTCCGGACGCCTCTCGGTATGCGCCGAATCGGCCGGACAGGAACGCCGCGTGCGGGCAGCGCCGCCGGGCCTCGTGCGTCGGCATCGCCGAATGCACCCCGAACACCCGGGCCTCGTAGGACGCGGTGGCCACCACGCCCCGCTGGCCGGTGCCGCCGACGATCACCGGTTTGCCACGCAGCGACGGCTTGTCCCGCTGCTCGACTGCGGCGAAGAAGGCGTCCAGGTCCAGGTGCAGGACGGAGGCGTGCGGACGCATCAGAGCCCGTCGGCGTCCCGCCGCCGGTACTGGACGAAGGCGAAGCCGTCCCGCGGTTCGCGACCGACCTGCCGCCATTCGCCGGGATCGATCTCCGGGAAGCGCACTGTGCCCTCGGCCGCGGCGTCCACCTCGGTCAGGTCGAGGTCGGTGAGCACCGGCCAGGCCTGACGGTAGATGGTGCCGCCACCGGCGACGTAGATCTCGTCGTCGAGCGACCGAGCGAGCTCCAGGGCCTCGTCCAGGCAGGAGACGGCGTGGCCGACTGCGCGTCCATCGCTGGGGAGTTCGATCCGCGCCGGGTCGCTGGTGACGACGATCGTGGTGCGTCCGGGGAGCCAACGCCCGATCGCGTCGTGGGTGGCGCGACCCATGATCATCGGGTGGCCGAGGGTGACCCGCTTGTACCGTGCCCAGTCCTCGGCGATCTCGAAGGGCTGGCGCTCACCGTCCCCGATCACGCCGTTGGAACTCACGATCGCAATGCCGATGATCCGCACCCGCTGAGCCTATCGACCTTCGTTGGTCGAGCTGGTCGAGACCTTGATCGCAACGGGGTTTCGACAAGCCAGCGAAAGGCTCATGTACCGATTCGTGGATCACTCGATGCACCTCGGCGTCGCGTAGCGGCCGGAAGTGACCGGCCGCCTCCAGAGTGACGTTGCGGGCGCCGTCGAGCCGGCTGCCCTCGGGAATCACCTGGTCGTGTGTTGGCTGCAGCGAGATGATCCGGGCGTTCACCTCCTGCTGCGCGGCCAGTTCGGTGATGGCCGCGCCACGCGGGTCGAACACGCCCAGCGGCGTCCGACTGAGCACCGGCCAGGACAGCGACGATCCGCCGAACGGTGTACTCAGCGCCACCATGCCCCGGATCCGCCCGGCGCAGGACGGGTCGAGCATCGCCAGCTTGCCGATCAACCCGCCCTTGGAGTGCGCGACCAGGATCACGTCCTCCAGGTGCCGTTCGGACAGGTAGTCGGCAACGATCCGCTCCGCCACCGGCAGCGGCGTTCCGTTCGCACCCAGCGCCGCGATCAGGTGGACGGGGTGCCCGGCGGCGTTCAGCGACCTGGCCAGCGGCACCAGATAGGGCCAGCGCTCCCAGATCCCGGGCAGCAGCACCAGCGGCGTGTGGTGATCCGAGTCCGGGCCGGGGTCTCGGAAGGCGTCCGGGGTGCCTACCCGGCTGAACGCCCGCAGCCACCAGCCGATGCCGTAGGCCCAGTCGGCCGGACCGGCGAAAGCCTGGCTGAGCCAGCCACTCATGCCGTGCCGATGCCGGCCAGCCCGAGCAATTCGTCGGCGAGCTCGCGATAGCTGTCGTGGACGACGCCATGCGCAGCGCCCGGAATGGTGATCACCCGGGCGCCCGGCAGCTCGGACGCCAGCTGCTCACGCCACGCCAACGGGCTGACCAGGTCATGCTCGCCGCTGACCAGCACCAGCCGCGCCTTCGCCCGCGGCAGCCGTCGGTCGATCGGGTAGGCGATCACCTTCGGCATGGTGTCGCCGATCCAGCGGAGGCCCGCCCGGGCATACGACCCGACCGCGGCCCAGGTGTTCCCCGGCGGCTCATACACCGAGCCCTGGAGGAACCGCCGCACCACCTGCGGCAACGTCCGTTCGGCGCTCACCACGACCGGTCCGGCCAGCATGGCGGCGCTGCTGTACGACGGGTACGCGGCCAGGATCTCGGCGACCACCTGGGCACCCATCGAATGCCCGACCAGCAGCGGATCGTCGACCTCCAGGTCGTCCAAAGCCCGCTTCACCACGTCGGCGAAATCGACGATCGACATCCGGTGCCGCGGTTTCGGCAGGTCGTGGAAGCCGGGCAGGTCGAACAGCAACACCCGTCCGTAAGGCGCCAACTCGTGCGCCAGCGGAACGAAGAATCGCGACGAAACCCCTAGCCCGTGCACCAATACGAAGGTCGGGACGTCGGGCGACTCGGCCAGTTCGGGCCGCATCGTCCATTCCTCGTAGACCCGGACGCGGGCGTCGCCGTACTGGAACTCGTGCACGGTCAGCCGGTCCAGCGGTGACTTCCGCCGGCCCAGCAGGAACCGCCGCCGCGCCATCGTGTCTCCTAGACCGCGATCGGAGCCTTGATGCCCGGATACGGGTCATAGCCGACCACCTTGATGTCAGCCAGGGTGAACGCGTCGATCGCGGTGACATCCGGGTTGAGCCGCAAGGTCGGCAGTGGACGCGGTTCGCGGCTCAGCTGGAGATCGGCCTGCTCCAGGTGGTTCAGGTACAGGTGGGCGTCGCCGAAGGTGTGCACGAATTCGCCGACCTCCAGCCCGGTGACCTGCGCCACCATGTGGGTGAGCAACGCGTACGAGGCGATGTTGAACGGCACGCCGAGGAAGATGTCGGCCGAGCGCTGGTACAGCTGGCAGGAGAGCCGTCCGTCGGCGACATAGAACTGGAACAGCGCATGGCAGGGGGGCAGCGCCATGTCGTCCACATCGGCGACGTTCCAGGCCGAGACGATGTGCCGGCGCGAATCCGGATTGGTCGTGATCGCCTCGATCACGTTCGCGAGCTGGTCGATGTGCCGGCCGTCCGGGGTGGGCCAGGAACGCCACTGGTGGCCGTAGACCGGACCGAGATCACCGTTGGCGTCGGCCCACTCGTCCCAGATGGTGATGCCGTTGGCATGCAGCCAGGCCAGGTTGGTGTCACCGCGCAGGAACCAGAGCAGTTCGCCGAACACCGACCGGGTGTGCACCCGTTTGGTGGTGAGCAGCGGGAAACCCTCGCGCAGGTCGAAGCGCAACTGGTGCCCGAAGATGCTGCGGGTGCCGGTACCGGTGCGGTCGCCCTTGGTCACGCCGGTGTCGCGCACCAGCCGAAGCAGATCCAGGTACTGCTGCACCGCTAACCCTCTTCCCGCTCGGCCCGCCGTTCGCCGACCCGTCCCTGATCGCCCAACCACTGCAGCATGGCCCGCACGGCCTTGCCGCGATGGCTGATCGCATCTTTCTCGGCCGCGGAAAGCTCCGCGTTGGTGCGGGTGTTCCCCTCGGCCACGAAGATCGGATCGTAACCGAAGCCATTGCTACCACGCGGCTCCGACACCAGGGTGCCTTCCATGGTTGCGCGCAGGACGTGCTCGGCACCGGCGGCGTCCACGTAGGCGACCGCGCAGACGAACCGGGCGGTGCGGTCGGCGGGATCGGTGTCGGCCAGCTGGGCGATCAGCAGGTCGAGGTTGGCCTGATCGGTGGCACCCGTGCCGGCCCAGCGCGCCGACCGGACGCCGGGCATGCCGTTGAGCAGATCGACGGCGATGCCGGAGTCGTCGGCCAGCGCGGGCAGCCCGGTGGCGGCGACACAGGCCCGCGCCTTGAGCAGCGCGTTGCCCTCGAAGGTGCGTTCGGTCTCGGCCGGTTCCGGGTAGGCGGTCACCTCGTCCAGGCCCAGCACGTCGAGTGCCAGCCGCTGCTCGGCGACGACCCGGCGCAGCTCGGTCAGCTTCTTGGCGTTGTGCGTGGCCAGCACGATCCTCATGCGGACAGGGCCTGGTGTTGCAACCGGGTCAGTTCGGCCGTCCCGGCGACGCCGAGGTCGAGCAGGGCGTCCAGCATGGCGCGGTCGAACGGCATGCCCTCGGCGGTGCCCTGCACCTCGATGAAGGCGCCGTCGCCGGTGGTCACCACGTTCAGGTCGACCTCGGCGGCCGAGTCTTCGACGTAGGCCAGGTCGAGCAGCGGGGTGTCCTTCACGACCCCCACCGAGACGGCGGCGACCGAACCGGTCAGCGGTTCCCCGGCGAGCGCCTTGCGCGCGCGCAGCCAGCTGACCGCGTCGGCGAGCGCCACATAGGCGCCGGTGATCGCAGCGGTGCGGGTGCCGCCGTCGGCCTGCAGCACGTCGCAGTCGAGCACGATGGTGTTCTCACCGAGCGCCTTGTAGTCGATCACGGCGCGCAGCGAGCGTCCGATCAGCCGCGAGATCTCGTGGGTGCGTCCGCCGATCTTGCCCTTCACCGACTCACGGTCGCTGCGGCTGTGGGTGGCCCGCGGCAGCATCGCGTATTCGCTGGTCACCCAGCCCAGACCCGAGCCCTGCCGCCAGCGCGGCACGCCCTGGGTGACGGACGCCGCCACCAGCACCCGCGTCCGGCCGAACTCGACGAGCACCGAGCCCTCCGCGTGATCGAGCCAGTTGCGGGTGATGGTGACCGGACGCAACTGGTCGGCAGCGCGTCCGTCGGTGCGGGTGTACGTCATGGAGCCATCCCACGGCCTCGCACCGCACGGTGTCAAAACCTGACGCCTACGCCCGGGGATCGCGGCTCAGCCGGACTGTGAACACTGAGCCGGCGCCCGGTTCGCTCTCCACCTCGATGTTGCCGCCGTGGCTGCGGGCGATCTCGCGGCAGATGGCCAGGCCGAGGCCGGTGCCCAGGGTGGTGCGGGACTCGTCGGCCCGGTAGAACCGGTCGAAAACGTGCGGCAGGTGCTCGGCGGCGATGCCGTCCCCGGTGTCGGCGATCCTGATCGTCACCTCGTCGGGCAGGCCCTGCACAGCGACCATGATGCTTCCCGCCGGGGTGTACTTGATGGCATTGTCGAGCAGGTTCACCAGCAGCCGGATCAAGGCGTCGGTGTCCCCGACGACAGCCAGGTCCCCCTCGGTCAGGCAGGTCAGGCTCACCCGGTCGGGATCGGCGAGTGGGCGCAGACTGTCCACCACGTCCGGGACGAGCTCGCCCAGATCGAGCGCCTCCCACAACGGTTCGGACGCCTCCGCGCGAGCCAGCCGCAACAGGTCCTCGGTGAGCAACCGCAGCTTCTCGGTCTCCTCGCTCAGGTCGGCCAGCGCCACCTCGTACTCGGCGGGGGTCCGGCGTTGTTCGGCGATCACGCTGAGGATCGACTGCATCGCCGCGAGCGGGGTGCGCAGTTCGTGGGCGGCGTCGTGGCTGAACCGGCGTTCCCGCTGGAACGCGTCGCCGAGGCGTCCCAGCATGTCGTCGAACGTGGCAGCCAGCCGGCCCACCTCGTCGCGTGACGGCGTCAGCACCCGCACCGACCCGGTGCCCTCGGGGTCGGCGCGGGTGCGCAGCTCGGAGCGGCCGGCCAGCGCCTCGTGAAGATCGGCCGGTTCCAGCGTCACCTGTGCGTGGGGGCCCAGCGACTGCAGCACCGCTCCCGACCTGCTGAAGATCTGGATGGTCAGCCCGCGGGACCGCAACTGTTCGGTCAGCTCGGCATCCAGGCTGGACCACAGCCAGTGCGACACCGAGAGGTAGACGAATCCGCCGAACGCTCCGAGCGTGACCAGCATCGTGAGGCAGATCCACAGGGCGAATCGGGCTCGCAGCGTCACCCGACCGCTCCCCGCTCGGTCAGCCGGTAGCCCGCGCCGCGCACGGTCTGCAACAGCTTCTGCGGCCGGCCGTCATCGATCTTGCGGCGCAGGTTGCGGATGTAGACGTCCACCACGTTCGACTCGTGGTGCACGTCGTAGTTCCAGACGTGCTCGGCGATCACCTCGCGGGTCAGCACCCGTTCCGGTTCGCGCAGGAAGCACTCCAGGACGGCGTACTCCTTCGAGGTCAGGGTGATAGCGTCACCGGCCCGGGTCACCCGGCGGGTGGTGGTGTCCATGGTCAGGTCGGCGAGCGTGAGCAGCGGCAGGCCGTCACGGCCGTCCGACCGACGACCGAGGGCACGCATCCGGGCCAGCAACTCCTTCAGCGAGAACGGCTTGACCAGGTAGTCGTCGGCGCCGGCGTCCAGCCCGGCGACCCGCTCGTCGATGGCGCCGCGGGCGGTGAGCATCAGGATCGGCACCCGGGAGCCCTGGCGCCGCAGCTCGCGGCACACCACCAGGCCGTTCGGCGCCGGTAGCAGGATGTCGAGCAGGATCAGGTCGTAGGGCGTCGAGCCCGCCCAGTACAGCGCGTCCAGACCGGTGTGGACGGCGTCGACCGCATAGCCGTGCTCTTCGAGGCCACGTTTCACGTAGGCGGCGATCCTGTGTTCCTCCTCGACGATCAAGACGCGAATGTCGGTTCTTCCTGCTCGGGTCGAGGGTAGTCGCGGCAGATGAAAGCCAGATGAAGCGGTCTGGGGTCTGTGCGCCGGCTGTGGAGACTGGTCATCATGGTGGTCAACGGAACTCCGGACGCGGCAGCCGCCGCGGGCCGGGTGGCGGTTGCGGCACCGGCACCGTCGGCACCTCCCCCTCCCCCGCCGCCGGCGTCGGTGCACCCAGCCTCCCGGACGGCCGGCGCGCCCTGGTTGGACCGGCCCACGGCCGGCCGTGTGATCGCACTCGGGCTGGCTGTGGTGGCGTCCGTGGTGTGCACCTGGGGCATCGCGACGCCGTGGCCGTGGAGCGACGAGGGCGCCACCTACCTGGCGCTGCAGCGAGGCTGGACCCAGCTGCCGGTGTTGTGGCAGGGACCGGACGCCCCGATGGTGCCCTACTACTACCTGGCCAAGTCGTGGGTGGCGGCGCTGGGGTCGCTCTGGCCGGCGTTGTCCACCCTGGTCGCGGTGCGGCTGCTGTCCGCGGCGGCCGGGGTGGCCACCGTCGTCGCGCTGTACGCCCTGGTGGCCCGGAACGCCGGCCGGCTCGCCGGCGTGCTGGCGGGACTGGTGCTGCTCAGCCTGCCCGGCTTCATCCGCTACGCCCAGGAGGGCCGGCCCTACGCGCTGCTTGCCCTGGCCGCAACCATCAGCTGGCTGCTGGGCGACCTGCGGCTTCGTCCGGGACGGGCGGCACTCGGGTTCACCCGCCTCGATCCCACCGAGCGCACCCCCGCAGCCCGACCACACCGCGGCGGATTCGGCGCGGCGACGGCCCACGCGCTGAGCCTGGCCGCCGTCGGCGTGATCCACAGCTTCGGGGCGCTGCAATGGCCGGCGCAATTGCTCGCCTGGTTGGTGGCACCGGGTTCGCGGGGTGTCCGGGGGCGCCGGATCCTGTCGATCCTGGTCACGCTGGCGGCGGCTGCCGTCCTCGCCGGAGGCCAGCTACTGATCAGCGCCGGCCACGGGACGGGTCCCGAAGAGCTGGCCGCGCACCGCCTGGTGGACCCCGCCACCATCGGCGCTCAGCTGCTGCGGGGCATCTCGGCGACCTACGCGCCGCTGGCGTCCGCACTGGTCCTGCTGCTCGCACTGGTCGGATTGTTCTGGAAGTCTCAGCCGGGCGGACGCCACCAGTTCCCCCTCTCGCTGCTGATCTGGCTGGTGGTGCCGCTGGGGCTCGGCCTCGCGGTCGGGGTGATGCGCACCAACCTGTTCCGGCTCCGCTACTGGATCGCCTTCCTGCCCCCACTCGCGGCGCTGGCCGCCCTCGGCCTGGTCGCGATCGCCGGCTTGGTCGCCGGATGGGTGGGGCAGTCACGGCCGGCGGGTCCGGCGTCCGGGTCGCCCGGTGCGCGGATGGCCGCCGCAGTCACCGTTGCGGTGCTGCTCACCGTCCATGTCGTCGCGGTGCTGCCTGCCCAACGTCACGTCCGAGCCCCGGGTGGGCACAGTGAGAACCTGGCCGGCGTCTTCGCCGCCATCGCGGCCACCCGCGCCGAGTATCCCGGCGTCCGGGTGGTGATCACCAAGGGCAACGGCACAATCGGCGCCGCCGATCCGGCCCTGATGGCCGACAACCCGCTGAGTCGGATTCATCCCGCACAGCCCACCGTCTACAGCACCCCGCCGTCGGCGGCGTCCGTCCGGGACGCACTGGCAGGCCAGCGATACCTGCTCTGGATCTACCGGGGCACCGTGACGTCGGCCGAAGCGGCCCAGCAGATCCCGGCGGCACTGGCTGACCTGCACCCGACCGTCCTTCATGCGACGCCGGCCGGTAAGGCCTGGACGGCCGTCCTGCTCGAACTGCCCGGCTGATGGTAAGCCTGGCATGATCGGCCCGACCGCGGGCACTACAGTCGGACGTCGTGAGCAGCAGCGACGGACCCATCGGCATCTTCGATTCCGGGTTCGGCGGGCTCACCGTCGCCCGGTCCGTGGTCGACCAGATGCCGAACGAGGACGTCCTCTATCTGGGCGACACGGCACGAGCCCCCTACGGCACCAAGAGCCTGCCCGAAGTCCGCGAGTACGCCCTGGAGTGCCTCGACCGGCTGGTCGAGCATGACGTGAAAGCCCTGGTCATCGCCTGCAACTCGGCGTCCTCGGCGGTGCTGCGGGACGCCCGCGAGCGGTACAGCGTCCCGGTCGTGGACGTGGTGCTGCCGGCTGCGCGCCGCGCCGTCCGGGTCAGTCGCAGCGGACGGATCGGGGTGATCTGCACCAGCGCCACCGCCTACTCGCGCTCCTACGACGACGCCCTCGCCGCGGTGCCCGACGTCGAGTTGTTCACCTCGGCCTGCCCCCTGTTCGTCGACTTCGTCGAGGCGGGCGTGACCGGCGGACCCGACTTGGAGGCCATCGCCCACGACTATCTGGAGCCGCTGCGGCTCGCCGAGATCGACACCCTGATCCTGGGCTGCACGCACTACCCGCTGCTCACCGGCGTGATCAACTACGTGCTCGGCGACACGGTGACGCTGGTGTCGTCGGCCGAAGAATGCGCCAAGGCGACCTGGGCCACGCTCAACGAACTCGGCCTGCTGAACCACGCCCCCCGCGAGGCCACCCGGCGCTTCCTCACCACCGGCAACCCGGAGAAGTTCCAGGGCATCGGCAGCCGGCTGATGGGCGGCTTCGTCACCGACGTCCTGGGCGTGTGGTAGTCCGAGCGTCGCGCCGGCTATCCCCGCCGGGCACAGGTCAGCACACAGTCGCCGCAGCCAGCGGGTGGGCAACCCACCGCCAGCTGGCACTGCTGCGCCCGTCCCATCCTGACCAGTTGATCGGCCGCAGCCCGGACGACATCGACCCGCAGTCCGGTGCGCCGGGACACCTCGGTCACCGACCCGACGCCCTGGTGCAGCGCGTCCAGGACGGTGGTGACCGGCCCGCTCACCACCACAGGCTCCCGACCTGGAACACCAGCACGGCCAGGCCCCAGGCCACGGCCAGCTGCATCACGATGCCGAACAGCGTCCAACGTCCGCCGATTTCGCGCCACTGTGCGGCCAGCGTGGCCACGCAGGGCGTGTAGGCCAGCAGGAACACCATGAAGGCGAGCGCGGCCGGAATCGGGTGGCCACCCGACGATTCGGTGAAGTCAGCCATGATCCGCTCCCCCAGCGAACCCGGATCGGCGCCCTCTTCGGGCTCCTCCAGCGCGTAGGTCTGCGCCCAGGACGAGATCACCGCCTCCTTGGCGACGAAACCGACCACCAGCGCCGAGGTGGTCTGCCACTGCGCGAAGCCGGCCGGGGCGAACACCGGGGTGACGGCCTGGGCCGCCACCCCGTAGACCGAATCCTCCACCGGGACCTCACCGAAGGCGGCATTGCCGTGCACCGGCACCGACTGCAGCAGCCACACCGCACAGACGGTGACCACGATGATCCCGGACGCCGTGCGCAGGAAGCCGGCCAGCCGCGTCCAGGCGACGCTGGCGGTGAGCCGCAGCGTGGGCAGCTGATAGGGCGGCAGGTCGATCACCAGCGGCTCGGCACCCATCGCGCGCCAGAGGGTGCGGCGCAGCAGCAGCCCGGCGCCGACCACCAGCAGGATCGACGCGACATACATGGCGAACACCACGGTGCCGGCCCACGGCCCGAAGAAGACGGTGCCGAGCAGCACGAACACGGTCAGCCGGGCGGTGCACGAGGTGAACGGCACCAGCAGCGCGGTGAGCAGCCGCTGCCGGCCGTCGCTCAGGATCCGGGTGGCGCTGATCGCCGGCACGTTGCAGCCGAACCCGACCACCAGCGGCAGGAACGCCTTGCCGGGCAGGCCGATGGCCCGCATCAGCCGGTCGGTGACCACCGCCGCCCGGGCCAGGTAGCCGGAATCCTCCAGCAGCGCCAGCAGCACGAACATCAGCGCCATCAGCGGGACGAAGGTGAGCACCATGCCGACGCCGGCGATCAGGCCGTTCACCACCAGCCCCTCCAGCCAGCTGCCCTGCAGGCCGACCGCCGCGAAGCCGGCGAGTGCGGCGTCCGTGACCGGGCCGGAGAACAGGGTGTCGAAGAAGTCCTGCAACGGTGCCGCCACCGTGGTGGTGACCTGGAACACCAGCCACATCACCACCAGGAACAGCAGCGGGCCGAGCACCGGTGCGGTCGCGAACCGGTCGACCCGGTCCGACCAGGAGATGCGCTCCGTACCGGGGTCGACGACGCCGGCCTCGACCGCGGAGGCCACCCAGTCGAAGCGTTCGTCCGCCTTCGCCAGGTCGTCGCCGCAGCACGGATGCCGGCGGGCCTTCGGCTCCGGTCCGTCCAGGGCTGTCTCGACGGCAGCCTGAAGGCCGCCCAGCCCCGAGCGGCGGCGCGGATCGAGGCCGACCACCGGGCAGCCGAGGGCGTCGGCGAGGGCCTCGGTGTCGATCGCGATGCCCTGCCGTGCGGCAACGTCCAGCATGGTGAGGGCGACGATCACCCGCTGCGGGTGCTCGCGAACCTGGCTGACCAAGTAGAGACTGCGAGCGAGATGGGCGGCATCGGCGACCACCACCACCAGATCGGGCCGGTCGTCCGGGTCGGAGACCAGCAGGTCGCGGGTGAGTTCCTCGTCGGGCGACAGCGGATCGAGCGAGTAGGCACCGGGCAGGTCGATCAGGGTCCGGCCCTGCCAGGCACCCCGCGCCACTTCGACGGTGGTGCCCGGCCAGTTGCCGACCGTGGTGCGGGCGCCGGTGAGGGCATTGAACAGGGTCGACTTGCCCGAGTTGGGCGCACCGATCAGCGCCACGACGGCTGCGCCCGGACCGGCTGAGGTGCCGGCAACGGCGCAATGGCACGTGGTGACCGGCGGACGCCGGGTGGCGGTCGTGGTTGCGGCGGTTGCCGGACGCTCGGTGCTCACTGGTCCACCTCCGCCCGGACGCCGCCCAGCAGCGCGGCGCCGAGCGCCACCCGAGAGCCGGCGACGGCGACGATCCGGCCGCCCCCGGCACTGGACCTGACTACGGAGAATGCGACCCCCGGACGAAGCCCGAGACGGCTCAGCCGCCAGGCGTGTGCCGCGGGGACCGCGGCGAGAGTGAGCGGAGTGGCCAGCGGTGCTTCCGCCAGCGAGATGACGTTCATGGCGAACTCGTCCATCGATCGGTCGAGCGATCTGTCCGGCGATGCGGTTCGCCGGAGCTGGTCCGGGCCTCGACGTCGTCCAGGTCAGCTATGCCTACCCTAAGAAAGGGCTGCCGATCCGGTGGGCGAACCGGGAGTACTCCCACCGTCCGGTCTCACCGGTTTCGCATCGTGGACGTCCGCCGTCCGGCGCCACTCGATGGGAGGGGTCGGCTCAGTGCAGGGCGCCGACCAGGCCGTCCAGGAAACCGGCCAGCCACTCGTACATGCCGTAGAGGACGCCGCGGGGCTCGTCGGGATCGAGCCGCTCCAGCTCGTCGACGTCCTCGGCGGTCCGGATGCCCAGCCGCACCGACAGCGCGAGGCGGATCGCAGTGATCGTCTTCAGCCAGGCATCCGCGTCGATGCCGCGCACGACCACCGGCTCCCGCCCGCCGTTGCTCGCGATGAGAGCGTCGAGCACCAGCCGAGCCTGCTCGATCTTGGTCCGGCGCTGGGCGTTCTGGGTGAACCGCTGGAAGTCCTGTTCGGCCTTGTCGTCATGGCGATACGCGGGCGGGAAGAGGCGCGCGATCACCGGGTCGGAGGTGTCCAGGTCGTCCGGCGCGGCCATATCGGCTTCCCATTGTGCGAACGGGTCGTCGCCGGCGACAGGAATCTCATCGACCTCGAGCAGCCCGATCAGCTGCTCGACCATCGACTCGAGGACGGCCTCTTCATAGTCGGCGAGATCCACCAGCAACGCCTGGCGCCCGTGATGCCTGAACCGGCTCATTCGGCACGCTCCAGAGTGGCCCACAAGCCGTAGGCGTGCATCGCATTGACGTCGGCCTCCATCGCCTCGCGCGACCCGGAGGACACCACCGCCTTGCCGTCGTTGTGCACCTGCAGCATCAGTGTGGTGGCCTTCGACTTCGAGTAGCCGAAATAGGTCCGGAAGACATGGGTCACGTAGCTCATCAGGTTCACCGGGTCGTCCCAAACGATGGTGACCCAGGGAGTGAGCTCGACCGGCGCCTCGAGCGGACGCTCCGCCAACACCGTGCCGCCCTCCGGCACGGCGGGCTGGGAGCTCGCGAACACCATGGCGGCATTCTGTCAGACCGACCACGGTCCCCGAGATCCACCTCCGCCGGTCGAGTTGGTCACGTTCACTCTGCCGGCGGAGCCTTGCCGAGCCCCTTCGTCCGCTCGGTCCGGTGGGGACCCGTCGGCCGGAAATAAGCTCCTCCGGCGAACCGAGCAGCAGCGGTTACGCTGACGCCCATGCTGAATTCCACGGCGTTGCTGACCGACCACTACGAACTGACGATGGTCCGTGCGGCGATGCGCTCGGGTGCCGCTTTCCGGCGCTCGGTCTTCGAACTGTTCCCCCGCCGGCTGCCGACCGGACGCCGCTACGGGGTGGTCGCCGGCGTGGGCCGGGCGCTGGAGGCGATCGAGGCCTTCACCTTCGACGACGCCACCGTTTCGTTCCTGCTGGAACACGACGTGGTGGACGACGCGCTGGCCCAGTGGCTGTCCGGCTACCGGTTCACCGGTTCGATCTGGGGGTACCCGGAGGGCGAGATCTACTTCCCCGGCTCGCCACTGATGATCGTCGAGGGCTCCTTCGCCGAGGCGGTGATCCTGGAGACCGTGCTGCTCAGCGTCTACAACTACGACTCGGCGGTGGCGTCCGCGGCGTCGAGGATGACGGCGATGGCCGGCGACCGGCCGTGCATCGAGATGGGTTCGCGGCGGACCAACGAGATCGCGGCGGTGGCGGCGGCCCGGGCCGCCTTCGTCGCCGGCTTCGCGACCACGTCCAACCTGGAGGCGGGCCGTCGCTACGGCGTCCCGACCCGGGGAACCGCGGCGCACAGCTTCACCCTGCTGCACGCCTCGGAGGAGGAGGCGTTCGCCGCCCAGATCGCCGCGCTCGGTGAGGACACCACGCTGCTCGTCGACACCTACGACATCGAGACGGCGGTGCGCACCGGCGTCGAGCTGACCCGGGGACGGCTGGGCGCGATCCGGCTGGATTCGGGCGATCTGGCCGAGCTGGCCACCGAGGTGCGGCGGCTGCTCGACTCGCTCGGCGCCACCCACACCCGCATCCTGGTCACCTCCGACCTCGACGAATGGCAGATTGCGGCGTTGCGCGGCGCGCCGGTCGACGGCTTCGGCGTCGGCACCTCGCTGGTGACCGGTTCGGGTGCCCCGACCTGCGGCTTCGTCTACAAGCTGGTGGCGCGCGCAGACACCGACGAGCCGGACGCCCCGCTGCAGCCAGTCGCGAAGAAGAGCGTCAACAAGACCAGCATCGGCGGCCGCAAATTCGCGCTGCGCCGGCTGGACTCCCGCGGCAAGGCCGAGGCCGAGGTGATCGGCATCGGGTCGGCGCCCGTCAGCGACGGCAACGACCGGTCGCTGCTGGTCGAGCTGGTGCGCGACGGCCAGATCGTCGGCGCCGAGCCGCTCATCGCCGCCCAGCAACGACATGCCCGGTCGCGGGCCGAGCTTCCGCTGTCGGCGTTGAAGATGTCCAAGGGCGAAGCGGCCATCCCGACGCTGCTGCTCGACGAGCACGGAGCGACCACCGACAATCCCTACGCCAGGAGCGAGGCATGAGCCGCGCGCTGATCGTCGTCAACGTCCAGAACGACTTCTGCGAAGGCGGCTCGCTCGCGGTGGCCGGCGGGGCTGCGACGGCGTCCGCGATCTCGGAGTTGCTGGCCGGCGGGGCCGGGTATGACCTGGTGGTGGCGACCCGCGATCATCACATCGACCCCGGAACCCACTTCTCGGATCATCCCGACTACGTCAACTCGTGGCCGCCGCACTGCGTGGCCGGGACGCCGGGCGCCGATTTCCACCCCAACCTGGTGTGGCGGGACTTCGACGCCGTGTTCGACAAGGGCGAATACGCCGCCGCCTATTCGGGCTTCGAGGGCGCGAACGGCGCTGGAGAGTCCCTGGCGGGTTGGCTGCGTGAGCGTGGCGCCACCGAGGTCGACGTCTGCGGGATCGCCACCGACTACTGCGTCCGCGCCACGGCCCTCGACTCGGCGCAGGCCGGCTTCCCGACCCGGGTGCTGCTGGCCCTGACCGCCGCAGTCTCCCCCGGCAACGTCCCGGACGTCGTCGCCGAACTCCGCGCCGCCGGCGTCCGGGCCTGAGCCCTAGGGTGCGAGGGGCGGGAGACGCGGGAGAATGGCCGGGTGTCGAAGCCTCTGGTCACCATTCGTTTCTGCGTCGATTGCCGCTGGATGTTGCGCGCGACCTGGTATCAGGGCGAGCTGCTGCAGACCTTCACCGAGGAGCTGGGCGGGGTGACGCTGATCCCGGCCCACGGCGGCATGTTCCGGGTGTCGGTGGGCGACGTCACGATCTGGAACCGCAAGACCGACGGCGGCTTTCCCGAGATCGCCGAACTGAAGCGCCGCGTCCGCGACATCGTCGCCCCGGAGAAGTCCCTCGGCCACACCGACCGCGCCTAACAGCGGGACAACCTTGCGCGACGACGAACCGTCCCCTTCCCCGTTCAGGGTTCAGGGGACGGTTCCTTTCCGGTTCAGGGGACGGTTCCTTCCCGGTTCAGGGGACGGTTCCTTCCCGGTTCAGGGGACGGTTCCTTTCCGGTTCAGGCGCGGCGCCAACGCGTACCCGCCGATCTCGGACGTCCCTGGCCGGCGGTGAGCTCGGCGATCGCGGACGCGACTGCGGCGCGGTCCGCGGGCGGGACGGCCAGCACGAGGGTCGCCTCCGGACCGTGCCGCACCTCGTCCACCACGACGCCGCGATCCCGTAGGGACGCCTCGACCCGGCCGGCGATCGCATAGCCGACCGGGAGCTCCAGGAGGTCGACCAGCCGGTATCGGACGAGGTGGGCGGCGGCGATCGCCGCGGCGACGGCGTCCGAGTAGGCCCGGACCAGGCCACCCGCGCCCAGCAGCGTGCCGCCGAACCAGCGGGTGACCACGGCCACCACGTCACGCAGTTCGCGTCCGCGCAGCACTTCGAGCATCGGTGCTCCCGCCGTCCCGGACGGCTCGCCGTCGTCGCTGCTGCGCTCGACGGAGCCGTCCGGACCGAGGATGAACGCCGAGCAGTGGTGACCCGCGGTGTGATGCTGCCGCCGGACGGCCTCGATCACCGCACGCGCGGCCGCCTCGTCCGGCACCGGCTCCAGATGGGCCAGGAAACGGGACCGGCGATCCTCGATCTCGGCCTCGACCGGCCCGGCGATGCTGAGGTACTCGTCGATCACAGTCAGCACCCTAGGCCCAGGTCCCGGCGTCCAGCCCTGGCGTGAGCGGGTCTGTTCGGCGAACGCCCTGGCCACCCAGGGCGGCAGGCACACGGATCAGCCCTGCGCCAGATCGGCCTTGAACCGGACCATGTTGCCGTCCGGGTCACGAAACGCACAGTCCCGGACGCCGTAGAACTGGTCGGCGGGCTCCTGCAGCACATCGGCACCGGACGCGCGGACGGCCTCGTAGACGGCGTCCACGTCGTCGCAGTCGAAGATCAGCGCAGTCAGCAGGCCTTTGGCGAGCAACTCGGTCAGCGCCTTCCGATCGGCGTCGGTCATCGGCATCGCGCCGGGTCCGATCTGGTCAAGGGTGATCTCCAACTCGGGCTGGGTCGGGGTCGTCAGCGTGACCCAGCGGAAGTCGCCGTTGGTCACGTCAGTGGCGACCGTGAATCCGAGCACATCGCGATAGAAGGCGAGCGAACGATCGGGATCGACGGTGTGGACGAAGGTGTTCGCGAGCGTCAGGCTCTGCAGTGCTGTCATGTCCTCGACGCTAGACGGACGTCACAGCGACGGCTTCTCGAAAACTGATCAGTTCCGAGTCGGCCGGGTGACTTGCTTCACGATGCAGCTCGGAATGCCGCGCAACTCGTCATGGGAGCGGCTGCGGTAGGCGCTGGGGGTCTCCCCCACCAGCTCGGTGAACCGGCTGCTGAACGACCCGAGCGAGGTACAGCCGACCTCCATGCACACGTCCGTGACCGATTTGTCGGTGTTGCGGAACAGCGCCATGGCCCGTTCGATCCGGCGGGTCATCAGCCAGGCGTACGGAGTCTCGCCGAACGCCTCCTTGAACGACCGCTGGAAGTGCCCGACCGACATCAGCGCCTCGCGGGCCAGTTGCGGGACGTCCAGCGGCTCGGCGAAGTCGCGGTCCATCCGGTCACGGGCCCGGCGCAGCCGCACCAGGTCGTCGGGGTTCATCCGCCCACTCTGACACAGCACCCTGCCGCAGCCCGACCCCCGCGTCCCCACCCAGCGCTCGCCGAACTATTTGGGGCTCGCTGAGTTCGGCGAGCCCGAAATAGTCAGGCGAGCGCTGGGTGGGGGGCGAGCAGCTCGGCGACGCCGTCGGCGAGGGCGGGGTACCACCAGGCGTAGTCGTGTCCGCCACGGTATTCCCGGTAGTCAACCCGGTGACCGGCGCTCCTAGCGGCGGCGCTGAACTCCACCGCCCGCTGCAGCATGTCCGGTTCTTCGGTGCCGACCTGGACGACCAGTCGGCCCGGCCACTTCGTCCGCTCGGCCCGCAGCCGCTGAACCAGGTCGCCGGCCTCGTCGTAGCGCTCGTTCGCCTGCTGGTACCAGAACGATCCGGACTGCGCCACGGCACGCCGGGCGATCGTGGGGGCGGTGGCCACCACGCCGGCCGCCGCCAGGCCGCCGAAGGACTGCCCGGCGACGATCAGCCGGTCGGCGCCCAGGGTCGGCGCCAGCTCCGGCGCCAGTCCGAGCAGCTTCTCTCGAACGGACGCCACCAGCGCGGCCGCCCGGTCCGGACGCAGCAGGTCGGACGCCCGCTGCTCGCGACTTCCGGAGTCGATCAGCACCAGCGTGACCCGGTCGAGTCCGGGCAGCCGGCGCGGATCGAGCCGCCGCCACGCTTCGCCGTCGAACAGCATCAGCGTCGCCACCGGGTCGGACGCCGGCTGCCAGGCGAAACCGCGGCCCCCGGCAACCCCCTCCTGCCACACCGTCGGCGGAGTAGGCGCCGGCCAGGCCGGCACATCCGGACCCAGCCACAGCGAGGACGGCGGACGATCCACCGCGTCGTCCAACAGCAGCGGGTTGCGCGGGTCGGCCCGTCCGTCGAGGTGGACGCCGAGCCAGCCGGCCCGGTCCCGGCCCACATCGCGAGCGATCCGGCGCCGGCGCAACAGCCGGTAGCTGTAGCGGCCGTCGGCGGGGAGCAGGCAGCTGAGCACCCGCAACCCGGAGCCGGCCACCGGCTGCAGCAGCGCCGGGCCGATGTCGGTGCGATGCGCGTCGGTCAGGCTGGCCAGGTGCAGCATCACCTCGTCGTCGTCCGACCAGGCACAGAAGCTCACCTCGACCATCGCAACCCCGTCCCGGACCATCCGTTCCCCCGTGATCGGGGTGGCCTCGGCCCGCTGCCACCAAGCCCGGGCGTCCTCCGGAGTGCGCACCTCGTCGAGCCAGGCCGGCCGGGCCGGCAGCGCTCCGCCGTGGTCGGCCAGCGGGGTGGCCGCCAGCACCCGGTCCACACCCGTCGTCACCGCGTGCCGCCGGTGTCCAGCGGAATCACCAGCGGACGTCCGGTAACCGGGTCGTCGATCACCGTGACCGGCAGCCCGAACACGTCCGCGACCAGCTCGGCGGTCAGGATCTGGTCGGGCGCGCCGACAGCGACGATCCGGCCGTCCTTCATCACCACCAGCTGGGTGGCGTACCGGGCGGCGTGGTTCAGGTCGTGCAGGACCGCCACCAGCGTCCGTCCGGCCTGGTGCAGCCGCCGGCAGTGGTCGAGGACGTCGATCTGGTGGGCGATGTCGAGATAGGTGGTCGGTTCGTCCAACAGCAGCAGCTGGGTGTCCTGGGCCAGCACGGTGGCCAGCCAGACCCGCTGCCGCTGGCCGCCGGACAACTCGTCGACCACGGCGTCCGCGATGCCGACGATGCCGGTCTGCTGCATCGCCCAGGTGACGGCAGCAGTGTCGGCGTCCGACCAGCGCCGCAGGAAGCGCTGGTGGGCGAACCTGCCGCGGCTGACCAGGTCCGTCACGGTGATCCCGGACGGCGCCGTCTGCGTCTGCGGCAACAGTGCCAGCCGGCGGGCCACCTGGACGGTCGGCAGCCGATGGATGTCGGCGCCGTCCAGGATCACCTCGCCCTGCTCGGGACGCAGCATCCGGGCCAGCGCGGCGAGCAACGTCGACTTGCCACAGGCGTTGGGCCCCACGATCACGGTGAACTGGCCGTCCGCGATGGCCAGGTCCAAGCCGCGCAGCACCGGGTGGCCGTCGTAGCCGACGCGGAGTGACCGGGCGGCCAGCGGCGTCTCGGTGCCGGACGCCGGGGCCGGCATCGCAGGTGCAGTCATGGCTGGTACCTCTTCCTGGTCAGGATCCACAGCAGGTAGCCGCCGCCGATCACGCCGGCGGTGACCCCGACCGGCGCGGTCAGCCCGCCGGGCAGGTTCTGCCCGACCAGGTCGGCGAACAGCAACAGCAGCGCGCCGAGCAACGCGGCCGGCAGGACCGGGACGGTGGCGCTGCGGGTCAGCCGACGGGCGATGTGCGGTGCCGCCAGCGCGACGAACGAGATCGGACCGCAGGTGGCGACCGCCACCCCGGTCAGTGCCACGCCGAGGGCCACCACGAGCAGCCGCGAGCCCTCCACTCGCAGCCCCAGCTGGCGGGCGATCAGGTCGCCCAACTCGAGGGTGTTCAGCCGCCGCGCAGCCGCCAGCACGGCCGGGACGCCGACGGCCGCGACGAGCGCCATCGCGGCCGCGTCCTCCCAGTTCCGGGCGTTCAGGGTGCCGACCAGCCACAGCTGACCGGTGATCGCGATGTCCGGGTCGGAGCGGACCAGCATCAGCGTAGTCAATGCCTGCAGGAAGGCGCCGATGCCGATCCCGACCAGCACCAGCCGGTAGCCGCCGATGGCTCGTCCGCGGTAGGCGAGCAGATAGGTGACCGCCGAGGCCAGCAGGCAGCCGACGATCGCGCCGATCGAGGCGGCCGGGCCGTGGCCGCCGAGAATCACCAGGGCGAACACCGCCCCGGTGGCCGCCCCCGAGGTGAGCCCGATGATCTCCGGCGAGCCGAGCGCGTTGCGCGAGACCGACTGGAACACCGCGCCGGCGACGGCGAGCGCGGCACCCACGCAGATGCCGCAGACCAGCCGCGGCAACCGCAGGCTCCAGACGATCGTCGCCGTGCCGCCGGCGTCGGGGTTCAGCAGGGCGTCCAGCACCTCGGACGGCGGGATCACCCGGCGTCCGACCGACAGCGAAACGGCCGCCAGCACGAGCAGCAGCACCGCCATCAGCACACCGATCAGCACGGCCCGCGGATACACCGGCCAGGTCAGGCCGCCGAGCCGGGCCACCCGGAAGGTCTGGTGGTCGGCCGGGCTGAAGCTCTCGTCGCCGCCCGGACCAACCGCCCGCAGGTCGGCGCTCACAATGCGGCCAGCCGTCGGCGCCGGGCGACCGCGACGAAGACCGGGCCGCCGATCAACGCGGTGACGATGGCGGCCGGCACCTCGGCGCCGCCGATCACCACCCGGCCGACGATGTCGGCGGCGAGCAGCAGATCGGCACCGAGGATCATCGCGGTGGGCAGCAGGAAGGCATAGGTCGGGCCGACCAGCCGGCGTCCGAGGACCGGGGCGACCAGGCCCAGGAAGGCGATCGGGCCGGTGAGCGCGGTGGCCGTCCCGCAGAGGATGACGATCGCCACGCCGGACACCATCCAGGTGCGCCGCACGGACGCGCCGAACGCGCGTCCGAGGGTGCCCAGGGCGAGTGCGTCCAGGGACCGGCTGATCGCCAGGGCGACCACGGCGCCGACCAGGGTCAGCACGGTGGCAGCCCCGATCAGTTCCCAGGGCCGCGGCAGCACGGCGCCGGCGTCCCAGTTGCGGAAGGTGACGAACCGGGACGGATAGCTGACCAGCAAGGCGATCACGAAGGACCCGACGGCCACCGACAGCGCGGCGCCGGCCAGCACCAGCCGGACCGGGTCGGCGGTGGACCGGAACGCGCCGCCGAGCAGGAGCACCAGGGCCCCGGCCACCGCACCGCCGAGGAAGGCGAGGCCGAGCAGTCCGGTGATCGACACCTCACCGAAGGCGAGGATGCCGGTGGCGACCACGGCCGCGGCGCCCGAGTTGACGCCGAGCAGGCCGGGTTCGGCGAGCGGGTTGCGGGTGATGGCCTGGATCAGCGACCCGGCGGCGCCCAGCGCTACCCCGGCGATGACCCCGACGACGGTGCGCGGCACCCGCAGCAGCCGGACGGCGACCTGCTCGGGGTCACTGACGTCGAAGGCGGTCAGCGCGGCGATCACCTTCGCCGGCGACACCGGCTGGGAGCCGACGAACAGCGAAGCCACCCCGAGCAGCAGCAGCACGGCCAGGCCGATCAGCCACAGCAGCACCGGCGGGCGACGCAGCGGGAGCGCGACGGACGCCGCCGCGCTCCCCTGCCTCAGCACATCGGTCACGCGTAGGCGTGGGCCAGCCGCTCGGCCATGTCGACGGCGCTGTAGTAGTCCAGCTTGAAGCTGGCGTGCCCCAGCGGGACCAGCTTCCCGGAGGTCGCCGCCTTGATCTTCGAATAGGCCGGGCTCTTCTTGATCGCTGCGACGGTGGCGTCGTTGCCGTCCACCAACAGCACGTTCGCGGCGGTCAACCCGGCGACGGACTGCTCTTCGGACGCGAACGCGAAGTCCTTGCGCTTCGGGTCGGCCTTGACCCCGGACGGCAGCGGAGCCAACGTGAAGCCGAGCGCCGAGATGATCTTGTCGTGCGGGCCGCCCTGCAGCGCGAAGGCCGAGCCGGTCAACTCGTTGAACACGATCATCTGGACCGGTTCGCTCGGCGCCTTGGTGGACGCCTTCAGGGTAGCTATCTTGGCGTCGAAGTCGGCGAGCAGCTTGGTGGCGTTCTCCTCCAGACCGGTGGCCTCGGCGACCGCCTTGGTGGTGTCCTGCCAGCTCAGGCTGTTGTAGTCGACGGCGACCGTCGGGGCAATCTTGGACAGGTCGGCGTACTGCTCGGCGGTGCTGTCGCCGCCCGTCGCGGAGATGATGATCAGGTCGGGGGCGGCCGCGATCACTGCCTCCATGTCAAGTTCGGTGTTCTTGTACAGCACCTTCACGTCACGCTCTCGGGCGATATCACCCCAGTGCGAGAAGAACCCGTCCTGGTCCAGACCGGTGTCGGCACCGCCGGTGTTCGGGGTGGACGCGCCCGATCCGATCACCGGGGCGTCGAGCGCGAGCAGCGTGCCGGTGAGCACCACCGAGGTCGACACGATCTTGGTCGGCTTGGCGTTGATCGTGGTGGTACCCAGCGGATGGGTGATGGTGCGGGGCCAGCCGGCCTGACTCGGCGTGGCTGAGGGGCTGGTCGAGGTCGCCGGGGCGGCGGATGAGCAGCCGACCAGGCCTGCGACGATCGCCAGCACCGCCGCGATCACGCCGGAACGGAACAAGGGACGCACGGAGGATTTCCTTCCTTGCCAGGCCGGGATGATCCCGGCCGCATATTGGTTAGGACAGGCTAACCATAATCGGACGATCCCGCTCGCCGGACGGCAGCGCCGCGATCTCGTCGGCGACGATCACCCCGCCCCGCCGCCGAACACCTTGGCATCCGAGCCCTGTTCGGCCAACCGGTCCACCAGGTAGCCGAGGTACTCCAGACGCGTGCCCTTGACGTCCGCGGCGACGATGTTATCGTTAATCATTAACTGCTCGCGGGTCTGGTGCTCGCGACCCGGAGCCTGGCCAACCCGGGGCCTCGTCTCGTTCGCTTCGTGGAGATCGCGTGCGTGGTCATCATCGTGGTCACGATCATCGCCACCGGCCTGATCATCGCCGGGTCGCTGAGTGGCGACTACACGACGGTGACAGTACCGGTGGTGGCACGGACACCCGAGGTGATCCTGCCCGGGGTGGTGGTCAACAAGCCGTCCGCGACGATTCTCTCCGGCGGGGTCGATCAGGCCACCCTGTCGCTCCGCGGACTCTCCTTGCGGGCCCGCCTGCTGCTTACCGCAGGTCTTGCCATCCAGGCCGCAACCATTGTGCTGATCGCCTGGACGATGCGACGGCTGGCCCGCAACCTACTGTCCGAGCAACCGTTCACCGAGCTGTCCCGCCCGCTGTTCCGAGTCGCCTGGATCCTCTTTGCCGGCTCGGTGCTGTCGGCGGTCCTGTCCGACGTTGGATCGTCCCTTGCTGGGCAGGAAGCACTGGGTGTCTACGGCTGGGGAACCGAGGCCGGCTTCCGGTGGCCGGATCTCGAGCTCACCGCGGACAGCCTCGCCTACCTCGGCTGGCCGGAGCCGGCTCCGTTGAGCATCACCATCCCCTGGGCGCCGCTCGCTGCCGCCCTCGGGTTGGCGCTACTTGGCCTTGCATTCCGGGCCGGCGAACGCATGCAGGCCGACACGGCCGGCCTGGTCTGATGCCGCCCGAGGACGACTCGGGGCGCATCCATTGCCGGCTGGACGAGCTGCTCGCCGACCGAGGCATGACGCTGACCCGGCTTTCCGAGCTGGTCGGGGTCAGCCTGGTGAACCTGTCGGTGCTGAAGAACGACCGGGCGCGGGCGATCCGGTTCTCGACGCTGACCGCGATCTGCGACGCGCTGGGGTGCGAGGTGGGCGACCTGTTGACGGTAGGGACGGACCCGACCCACGGCCGACCTGGAAGTGGAGAGTCCTGACCTTCGGTTCACGGTCCGCAACGCTTACGCCCATCTCACTCGACCGACGCGGCGCCGTCCGCCGTGGTCGCCCCCCCTGCGCCGACTGAGGAGGCGCTGGATGATGGATGGAACCGGTACCAGAGACGATCCCTGGCGGCTGACCACCCCACCGGGGTCCAGCTCGTACACGATGTACCACGACCCCGAGGCGGATCTGCCGACCCTGGTCTGCGTGGTCGGCTCGACCCCGAACCCGTCCGCTACAGCCCCAGCTTGCCGGGGTTCATGATCCCGGCCGGATCAACGGCCTTCTGCAGGTCGCGCAACAGCTCCAGCCCGGAGCCGAGCTCTTCGGTCATCCAGCGGGCGCGCTCCAGACCGATGCCGTGATGGTGCGAGATCCGGGCGCCGCAGGCCAAGGTTTCGGCCATCACCGCTTCCCAGGTGGCGTCGTACGCCTCCAGCGCGGCCGCATCGTCGGCGTACTCACCGCGGACGATCGTGTACAGCGCGGCACCCTGGTCGTAGACGTGCGACACGTGGGCCATGAACTCCGGCATGTGCGGCGACACAGCCCTTCTGAGCCGCTCGTACAGGCCGGGAAGCTCCGACCAGGTCGCGGTCACCTCGATCGCCTCGGCGATGCCACCTTCGTGGTCGACGGCGTCGGTGAACCAGGACCAATTGAACCGCCGCTGCTCCCAGTGCACCGCCGGCTCCGGACCGAGCGACTCGCCGCCGAGCGAGGCCGCCAGGTCGAGCATGATCTCTTCCTGGGTGGTGATCAGCCGCTCGTCGCCGTCGAAGACCAGCACCAGCAGCCAGCCGGCGTCCTGGGCGAACCGGGCGTGTTTCGCGGACGCCTCGGTCGGGTCGTAGATCCGCACCACGGCAGGCCGGACGCCGGCGATCAGCGCACGGCGCACCGTCTCCAGCGCTCCCTCGAAACCCGGGTACCGGACGGCGACGAACCGTTGCGCCGCCGGCACCGGAACCAGCTTGAGGGTGACCTGGGTAATCACCCCGAACATGCCTTCGGAGCCGATCCCGAGCTGCCGTAGATCGGGCCCGGTGGACGCCCGGGGCAGCGAACGGGTCTGCACCACCACACCGGTCGGCAGCACGATCTCGAGCTCGCCCACCCGGTCCTCGATGTTGCCGTAGAGGGACGAGAAGGTGCCCGAGCCGCGCATCGCCACACAGCCGCCGACCGACGCCAGATACAACGACTGCGGGTAGTGCCCGACCGAGAGGCCGTGTTCGCGCAGCTGGGTGTCCAGGTCACCGAGGTTGGTCCCGGCCCCGACGGTGACGGTGCGGTTGACCACATCCACCTCGCCGACCTGGTTCAGCTCGGCCAGGTCGAGCAGCACCCCGCCGCGCACCGGCAGTCCGCTGCCCACCACCCCGCTGCCGAGGCCGCGGGCGACCACCGGAACGCCATGCGTGCTCGCCCAGGACAGCGCCGCCGAGACCTGCTCGGTGGAGCGTGGCGCGACCACGACCTGCGCCGCGGCGAGCGGCTGGTCCGCCGCTTCGGCCTTCTTGCTGCGCACCGAGCTGTCCTTGGAGAGCTCGCGGATCCGGGTGGCGTCGGTGCTCACCGCCTGCTCGCCTACCGTGTCGCGCAGCTGGGCGAGCGCGTCCGAGGGGATCTGGGTGAGGTGTTCCATCGTTGCTCCTGGTTCCGGGTTGGGAAGGGTGCCGGTGAGGTTCCGGGATCGACCCTGCCGCCGGCAGGCGTCGGCGCTCAAGAGCAGTGACGCCGGACGTCACATTCCTTGACCCCGGAATCGACCGCTGGCGAGCATGCAGGAACAAGCCGAGGGGTCGGCGTCCGTCGCGGCAGCGCAGGAACGGGCCGGCCCGGTCACGCCGGCCACGGCGTCCGGCGCCACGCAAAGGAGCGGGAGGAACCAATAGTGAGCGACAACGATCCGACGGTGCTGGTTCTCGACGAGGGCACCACGAGCACCCGTGCGGTGCTGTTCGACGCGGCGAGCACAGTGCTGGCCAGCAAGGGCGAGCCGCTCGGCATCGACACCAAACCGTCCGGTGCCGTCGAGCAGGACGCCGACGAGATCTGGCAGAAGTCTCAGGCGGCGCTACGCGACGTGATCACCGAGGCCCAGCGCAACGGACGCCGGATCGCCGCGCTCGGCATGGCCGCCCAGCGCACCACCACCGTGCTGTGGGACCGGACGACCGGCGAACCGGTGGCGCCGATCTTCAGCTGGCAGGACACCCGCTGCACCGACCTGGTGGACGAGTTGCGCCCGGCCTGGGGTGAGAGGTTCACCCAGACCACCGGACTGTCTTTCGGCGCGGCCAACGTGCCGCTGCATCTGAGCTGGATCCTGCGCAACGACCCGGGGCTGCGACGCCGGGCCGAGGCGGGCGAACTGCACGGCGGCACTCCCGACTCCTGGCTGATCTGGAAGCTCACCGGCGGTCCGGACGGCGGTCGTTTCGTCACCTCGGCGTCCTGCGCCGGATCGTCGGGCGGCATGGAACTGACCGCACACGTGTGGTGGCAGGAGTTCCTGGACGAACTCGGCGTCCCAGTCGGGTTGCTGCCCGAGATCATCTCTGAGGACGGCGACTTCGGCGTCACCCGGGCCGACCTGATCGGCGCCGAACTGCCGATCACCGGCATCGTCGGCGACCAGCAGTCCGCGCTGTACGGGCAGGGCGGCTTCGGCGAGGGCGCGGTGAAGTGCACCCACGGCACCGGCAGCTTCCTCGACTTCAACATCGGCACCGAGGCCCGGGTGCCGGGCGGCGGCCTGGACTGCCGGGTGGCCTGGCGGATCGGCGACACGACCACCTACCTGTTCGAGGGCGGCTCCTTCGTCACCGGCAGCGGCGTGGACTGGCTGGTCGACGGCATCGGCGTGCTCGACAAGGCCAGCGTCATCGACGCCACCTACGCCGCCGCGGACCCCAACTCCGGCGTGGTCTGCGTGCCCGCCCTGGCCGGTTTCGCCGCGCCGCACTGGGACGGCAACGCCCGCGGCATGCTGGTCGGCCTGAACCGGGGCACCACCAAGGCCGACGTCGTCCGGGCCACTCTGGACGGCATCGCGCATACCATCGCCGACCTGCTCGGCGCGATGAGCGAGGCCTCCGGGGTGTCGCCGACGATCATCGCGGTGGACGGCGGCCTGGGCCGCTCGGACGCCCTGCTGCAGGCGCAAGCCGACCTGATGCAGGTGCCGGTGATGCGGGCCGCGCAGGCCGAGTTCATCACCGCCCGCGGCGCAGCCTGGCTGGCCGGTGTGGCCGCCGGTGTCTGGGCCAGCCCGGAAGAGGCGGACGCCACCAAGGAACTCGGTCAGGTCTTCCACCCGCAGATGGGCGAGGCCGAGCAGACGCTGCGCCGCACCGCCTGGGCGGACGCCGTCCAGCGGGCCCTGGGTTGGCGGCGGGCCGATCTGGCGGGGGTGCGGTGACGGCGATGCCCGAACCCCTCGGCGTATCCGAGCTGATCGATCTCGACCCCGGCGACCTGGCTGGCTTCTATCAACGCGCCAGCCGGCTCTCCGGGCGGGACCGCAGCCTGTCCATGGAGGCGCTTCATCTCGGCCCGGACGCCCTGCTCGAGTTGCCGGCGATCGCATCGCTGCGGGGTCGTCCGGCCTCGGTCGCCGTGGTGGTCGACGATCAGCCAATGCGGCGCGCCGGCGCCGACCTGAAGCGCCTGGTCGTCGACCTGCTGACCGAGGCCGGGTTGGAGGTGCGCACGATCGTGCTGTCCGATCCGCATGATCTGCACACCACCACCGAGCATGTCGAGGAGCTGCGCGCGCAGCTGCAGCCCTCCGACACCGTGGTGTCGGTCGGATCGGGCACGATCACCGATCTGGCCAAGCATGCGGTGTTCGGTATCGAGCAGCAGCAGCCCGGATTGCGGATGTTCCATGTGGCGGTGGCGACCGCCAACTCGGTGGGTGCGTACACCTCGCAACTGGCCGTGGTGACCACCAACGGCGTGAAGCGCACCGTGCCGTCGCGGCTGCCCGACCGGCTGGTGCTGGACACCCGCACGCTGGCCGATACCCCGGCTGACTACGCACTCGGCGGCATCGGTGACGCCGCGGTGGGCTGCTGCTCGCTGGCCGACTACCGGCTGGCGAACTGGTGCGGCATGGGCAACTGGGAGCCACTGTCCCGTGCGGTGTTCCTGCCCGGCCTGACCGGCTTCCTGGACAGTGAGCCGTCGTTCACCACGGGTGGGACGGCGACCGCCGGGGCGATGGCGACCAACCTGGCCGCCGCCGGCTTCGCGATGAGCTTCGCCGGGGAGTCCGCGCCGGCGTCCGGGTTGGAGCACGTCACCAGCCACA
The DNA here is from genome assembly GCA_047602545.1 of Micropruina sp. Classification (GTDB taxonomy): domain Bacteria; phylum Actinomycetota; class Actinomycetes; order Propionibacteriales; family Propionibacteriaceae; genus Micropruina. The sequence continues at coordinate 280,948 of JASGHC010000001.1, forward strand.
TGCTCGATATGGCCGCCGACCACAACGGACGTCCGATCGGCAACCACGGCGAACAGTGCGGGCTGGCCACCGCGCTGGTGCTGCTCGCCTACCGGTACCTGCTGACCGAGTTCGACCCGCGTCCGTTCCTCGCCGAACTGCCCGCGGTTGATGAGGAGCAGGCCCACAAGCAGGTGGTGCGGGTCTTCGACGAACTCGATCCGAGCGGTGCGATGGCCGCCGAATGCTGGGCCGACTACGCCGCGAAATGTCAGTCCTGGACCGACCATGGCACCGAGGTGCTGGCGCTGCTGCGCGACTGGGAGCGCCGCAAGCCCGAGCTGGCCGAGCTCGCCGCCGACCCGGAACGCTACCTGCGAGCGCTGGCCGCCACCGGTCATCCGCTCGACTTCGCCGACGTCCCACCCGGGCTCGGTCCGGACGAGGTCCGCTGGGCCTTCGCCCACGCCCGGCTGATGCGCCGCCGCCTCTCGGTCGCCGACTTCCTCGGCTTCCTGGGCCTGTGGACCGACGACCTGGTGGACCGCCTGTTCAGCGAGTTCAACGAGCTGCGGCAGCAGCTGGCGGCTTGACTCCCCACCGCTGGTCGGTCCGTCGGTAGAGCCGTCGTTCGACGCCCTTCAGGGCGCCGAGCCACCGATAGCCGCCGTGAACTCCTGCGCCGCCGGCTGCAGAGCCTGCAGCAACCCCTTGCGCTGTGCGGTGGTGAGCCGGGGGTACTTGGTCGACACCACCAGCGCACCGACAGCGCGTCCCTTCATGCCGAAGACCGGAACGGCAACACAGGTGACGCCGAGCAGGTACTCCTGCCGATCCTCCGACCAACCCTGGGCCCGGACGGCCAGGCATTCGCTTTCCAGGGCCTGCAGGTCGGTGATCGTGTACTGGGTGAACCGTTGCAATGGCCGCACCGCATAGGCCTGAAAGGCGGACGGATTGGCGGCCAGAAAGATCTTGCCGCTGGCGCTCGCGTGCGCCGGACGCCGTGAACCCACCACGATCGGCGGCGACTTCTGCCGGACGATCGCCTCCCGGGTAGCGCTCGCCACGGTGACGGCGGTGCCCTGGTCGTAGACCGTGACATGCACCGGCTCCTGGGTGCGCTCCCCAAGCTCCTCGGCGAACAGCCGCGCCTTGCGCAGGAACTCCCGTTGATCGGACGCGTTCTGCGCCAGCCCGGCGATGGTCGGTCCGAGCCGGTAGCGGGTGCCGTCCCCGGCCCCGGCAATCATGCCGAGGGTGCGCAGCGACGCGAGATGGCGATAGACGGTGCGAATGTTCAGCCCGGTCTGAATGTGCAGCTCGGTGGCGTCCGCACCGGACGGGCCCGCCTCACCGACCGCGGTCAGGATCGTGAAGGCATGCCGGAGCACGGTCGGGATTCGTTCCTCCGGCGCCATGCAGCCATTCTTTGCACCCGGGCAAACCAGAACAACCCTCGATGACGTCCCGTGTCACTCGACTGCCGCCGTCGCCGTCACCGGCGCATCATGGTCCGGTCGGCGCGGACCCGCTGGTCCGGGCGCGGGAATGCAGGAGGAGCAGATGCGGGCACGTGACGTCGTGGCCAACCAGACCGCCCCGGTGGCGTTCGACCGAGACACCGCCTTGGAAGCGATGACTGCGGCACCGCTGGACGTGTTGGTCGTCGGCGGCGGCATCACCGGTGTCAGCGTCGCCCTGGACGCCGCCCTGCGTGGCCTGCGGGTGGGCCTGGTGGAGCGCGGCGACTTCGCCTGCGGCACCTCGTCCGCCTCGTCGAAAATGATCCACGGCGGCCTGCGCTACATCGAGCAGCGCGAGTTCCGGATCGTCTACCACTCCTTGCTGGAGCGGCAGCGGCTGTACGACCGCGCCCCGCATCTGGTCAGCCGGCTGCCGTTCCTGTTCCCGATCTATCGCGAATCGGCGGTGTTCGGGCCGCGGATGGCGCAGGCGTTCCGTGCGCTCCTGGTCGCCTACGACGCGGTAGGTGGCTGGCGGATCGGAAAGCTGCACCGGCGGATGGGCCCGGCCGAGACGCTGACCCACTGCCCCACGCTTCATCCGGAGGGGCTGATCGGCGGGTTGCTCTACTTCGATACCCGCACCGACGACGCCCGGCTCACGGTTTCGGTGGCCCGCACCGCCGCCCTGCACGGCGCGATGCTGGCCAACTACTGCCGACTGGCCGAACTGGAACCGGTCCGCCCCGGACGACCGCGCACCGCACAGCTGCTCGTCACCAACCCCGACGGCAGCACCACCGAGCAGACCGCCCAGGCCCGAGTGGTGGTCAACGCGGCCGGAGTCTGGAGCGACGGCGTCCGCACACTGAACGAACCTACTCACCACAGCCGGATCCGGCCGGACAAGGGCGTCCACGTCGTGGTGCCGTGGGAAAAGGTGCGCAGTCAGTCCACGCTGGTCTTCCCGATGTTGGGCGGGCTGCGCGGCAAGGGCGGCCGGGCGTTCGTCGTCCGCTGGGGCGACTACTGCTACATCGGCACCACCGATACCCCCTACGACGGCGACCCGGACGACGTCCGCTGCAATCGGCAAGAAGCCGAACTGCTGCTCGAATCGCTGAACGAGACCCTCACCACCAACCTCACCATGGCGGACGTCACCGGCACCTGGGCCGGGCTGCGTCCGCTGATCGACACCGGCAAGGGCGATACCGCCGAACTCAGTCGCGAACATGAGATCACCGTCGCCGACGGCATGGTGACTGTCGCCGGCGGCAAGCTGACGGTATCCCGGTCGATGGCCGAACAGGCGGTTGACAAGGTCTGCGACCTGCTCAAGGTCAAGCGCCGCTGCCGGACGACGAATGCCGCGATCGTTGGCGGCGCAGGCTTCGACGCCGAGGCGGTGGAGGCCACCGGGGGCCGGTTCGCGCACCTCTCCGGCCGGTACGGCACCGAGGCTCGGTTCATCGAGGACATCACCCTGGCCGATCCGGCTCTAGCCGAGCCGATCGCGCCCGAGTTGCCGTACCTCTGGGCCGAAGTGGCGTTCGCCATCCGGCACGAGATGGCCCGCACCGTCGCCGACATCCTCACCCGGCGCATTCCCGCCCGCTTCCTGCACGCCGCCGCAGCCGCCAAAGCCGCCCCCCGGGTCGGCGAGCTACTTGTCACCGAACTCGGCCTCGCGCCGGCCGACGTGGACCGCGACGTTGCAGCCTTCCGGGCTGAGGTGGCTCGCGAAACCGCCGAACTCGCAGCGGCTCGGCCGCCTATTCCCGACTGACCTCGGTGAGCATCAACTCGCCGCTGTCGGCGTCGTAGTCGAAAGGCTCGCCGTAGCGGCACCAAGTCGGGCAGATCGGCGCGGCCACCGTGGGTGTGCACGATCTGCACCAGGCCGGCCAGCCCACCGACGCGTGCCATCGCGGTCTCCGTCAGATCGCGAAGGGAGGCCGCGCGGAACGATGATCAGCCAGGGGTCGGGTGGTTCGGTACGTGGGTACTACCGTCAACGCTCAGGATCTGCCAGGAACGAGCAGCGACAGCCGCCTTGCCGCAGGATTCGGGCAGTTGTTCGGAGTATTCCCGCAGCCCGAGGTGGACCGTCCAGCGCCGTCCGTCGCGGTGGGTGACCTCGACCTCGGAAGCCGCGGATTCCACGGTGGAAAGCGCCGCGAGGCCGGTTTCACCGGTCAACTCGCGGACGTGGGCCTCGGCGACAGCGCACCCCGGCTCCAGATGGCCACGTCCGCGGTCATGCCACGGTCCGAAGGTTTCCCACGCCATCCGTCCGGCGTCCGCGGCGCGCATCGCGGCTGTGGCCACCTCCGGGGTGAGCCGGGCCAGCGACTGACCGAACGGCAGGATCAGCCCGGTCGGCGCGAAGCGGTGGCCGCCGGTGTGCGTGCATTCCCAGACCCGGCCCGGGAACTCCCGTTCCAACTCCAGCGCGATCGGACGGCCGCGCAATGCGCAGCACAGGTCACGTTTCGCGTTGGCACAGACCAGCAGGACACCTTCGTCCATGCGCTCCAGCCAGCCGATCTCCGCGGCCAGCTCGTCGGGGTCGGCGGTGGCCAGCCGATCGAACGGCAACTCCAGCACCACGTCCGCGGCCGTCACCGTGCCACCCAGCAGCCACGGGTCGGCGTCCAAGCCTCCCGCGACGTAGATCTGCCGCGCGGGCAGGTCGGGCCGGTCGATGTGGCTGGCCGGACGGCGGATCAGCAGCGGCCGCCCGCCGACCGCCAGCACCCCCGCCTCGATCGCGGCGCCGATCGCGGGGTCGATTCTCGACTGGGTGAACGCCCGCGCCCCCCACGGGCCGTTCTGGTCGACGGCCACCCAGAAGCTGGCCCGTGGCGCCGTCCCCCATGCGGGCAACCCGGCGTCGTCCCACGCGACCGAGCAGGTCATCGGGGCATCCGCCGCCAGATCGCCTGGGGCACGAAACGTGCCACGAAGCACAACACGCGCAGCTGCCACGGAATCCAGACCACGGCCGGTCCGCCCTCACGGATCCGCTTCACCACCGCCTCGGCGACCTGGTCGGGCGTCGACGAGAACGGTGCCGGAGACATCCCTTGTGTCATCCGGCCGATCACGAAACCGGGCCGGGCGATCACCAGGTCGACGCCCGAGCCGTGCAGGGCGTCCGCCATACCGGAGGCGAAGCCGTCCAGGCCCGCCTTGGCCGAGCCGTAGACGTAGTTGGGACGCCGCACCCGCTGCCCGGCCACCGAAGAAAAGGCGACCAGGGTGCCGCTCCCCCGAGCCAGCATCCGGTCAGCCAGCACGGTCAGCAGCGACGCCTGTGCGGTGAAGTCGGTGTGCACGATACGCACCACCTCGGCGGAGTCGACCTCGGCCAGCTTCTGGTTGCCGAGCACGCCGAAGGTGAGCACGGCGATGTCGATCGCCCCGGTCTCGGCCTCGATCCGTTCGACCGTCGCGGCATGGCCGGTGACGTCGTCGGCGTCGAAATCGACATGCAGCACCCGTTCGGCAGCGGCGACCTCGGGCTGCTCGCCGCCGGGCCGGGACGCCAGCACCACCACGTTCCCGGCGGCCAGCCGGCGGGCGATCTCCAGACCGATCTCGGACCGTCCACCGAAGATCGCCACCACGCTCATCGCGTCCAGCCTCTCATCGGGATGCTCCTCTCCTGTCGTCCGCGCTCACAGGGACGAACGCAACGCCTGCAGGCGGCTCAGGCTCGACGCACGGCCGAGCAGTTCCATCGATTCGAACAGCGGCGGCGACACCCGCGCACCGGTGATGCCGACCCGCACCGGACCGAAGGCGAACCGCGGCTTCAACCCGAGCCCGTCCACCAGCGCCGCCCGCAGCGCCGCCTGGATGTCGTCGGCCGCGAAGGTTTCGACGGCCTCCAGCGCCGCGATGGACGCGTCCAGCACCTCGCCGGCGTTGTCACCGAGCTGGGCCCGGGCATCGTCGGCGATCGCCAGGTCGGCGTCCGCGGTGAACAGGAACTCCAGCTTCGGCAGCGCCTCCGACAACACCACGAGCCGTTCCTGAATCAGCGGGGTGGCCTGCCGCAACAGCTCCACCTGCGTCGCGGTGGGTGCGGTCCACTCGCCGGTGAACTCCAGATGCTCGACGATCAGGCCGGCCAGGGCCTCCGGGCTCAGGGCACGGATGTATTCGCCGTTCAGCCAGTCCAGCTTCTTCAGGTCGAAGATCGGGCCGACCGTGTTCACCTTGGCCCAGTCGAAACCGGCCACGAACTCCGCGAAGCTCGCCACCTCGGTGTCGCCGACCGGCGGATAGGCCAGCAGCTGCAGGAAGTTGCGCAGCGCCTCCGGCAGGTAGCCCTGCTCGCGGAACCACATCAGCCGCGCCGCCGGGTTCTTGCGCTTGGAGATCTTCGACTTGTCGGTGTTCCGCAGCAGCGGCATGTGCGCGAACGCCGGCGGGGTGAGCCCGAGGAACTCGTACAGCAGGACGTGCTTCGGGGTGGAGCTGATCCACTCTTCGCCGCGCACCACATGGGTGATGCCCATCAGGTGATCGTCGACCACCACGGCCAGGTGGTAGGTCGGAAAACCGTCGGCCTTGAGAATCACCTGATCGTCCGGACGCGGCGCGCTCACCTCGCCGCGGATCACGTCGGTGAAGCTCAGCGGCGCGTCGTCGGGGATCAGCATCCGCACCACGGGGGTCTCGCTGAACCCGGGCAGCGCGGCCCGCTCGTCCCGGGTCTTGCCGAGGCAACGCCGGTCGTAGCCGGTCACCGACGCCTTGGCCGCCTGCTGCTCAGCACGCAACTCGGCCAGCCGCTGCGTCGAGCACCAGCAGTGGTAGGCGTGACCCGACTCCAGCAACTGCTGGACGAACGGCTGGTAGGTGTCCAGCCGCTCCGATTGGCGGTACGGCGCGCAGGGGCCGCCGACGTCCGGGCCTTCGTCCCAAGGCAGGCCAAGCCAGCGCAGGGTGTCGAAGATCTGCCGCTCGGAGTCGGCGACGTAGCGGGCCCGGTCGGTGTCCTCGATCCGCAGCACGAACTTTCCGCCGGTGGCTTCGGCGTAGGCCTTGTTGAACAGGGACATGTAGGCGGTGCCGACGTGTGGGTCCCCGGTGGGCGAGGGCGCGACGCGCAGGCGGGCAGGAGTCTGGGTCATAGCCGGACCAGCCTAACGGGCCTGGCGCCGGGGCGACGAAGCGGGTGGTTTCGGTCCGCGCCGCCATCGTGCGCAGCCGCGCTCAGCAGGTTGACGCCCAGGACGCGCCCGATCTCGTTCACCCGGCCATGCTGCCGGATCGGGGCTCATACCGGCCGGATCAACCAACCGCCGAGCGCCAGCGCAGCCAGGCTCGCCGCCAGGAAGAACGTCACCCACAGCAGCCCCGGCGTCCGGGTCAGTTCGGCCAACTGGTCGGCGTCGCTGCCCCGTCCGCGTCCGCCGCGCCGCGCCCGCTGCAGGTCGATGACAACCACCGGGCCGGAGAGCAGCAGGAACCAGGTGAAACCGTAGGCCGCCAGCGACTGGAGTTGGTCGCTCCCCCACCAGGACACCGCGAACACGGCCAGCCCCGCGATCAGCATCGAGTACAACCCGTGGAAGTTGCGGATCTGCAGCAGCATCAGGGCCAGCAGCAGCAACGCCACCCACAGCACGGCCAGGGCGTGCTGCTGGCGCAGCAGGACGGCGGCCAGTAGCCCGAACAGTCCGGGTGCCGGATAGCCGGCGATCAGGGTGAGGAACATCCCGAAGCCGCGGGGCCGTCCACGACTCAGGGTGACGCCGGAGGAATCCGAGTGCAACCGGATGCCGCGTAGCCGGCGTCCGGTCAGCACCGCCGCGATCGCATGTCCACCTTCGTGAACGATGGTGACCAGGTGCCGCGCGACCCGCCAGACCGGCCGGACGGCGACCGCCGCCAGCGCGAGCAGCGCGGTCAGCCAGATCCACCCGGCCGAGGGCGGGCTCTGGAGGCCGGTCAGTTCGGCCCACACGATCTCGAGAAAGCTCATCGCATGAACCCCGGGGCCACCGTCCGCACCAAGCCAGTGTAGGAACACCCGACAGAGCGCCCGGAAAGCCGAAAGGGGCGACACCCTGGTGGGTGTCGCCCCTTTCGGGATGAGTCCGGTGGACCCGTGGGCGCTGCTGGCCGGATCGCGGCCGCAGCGCCGCAACTGATTGCGATTGCTGCGTTGATCAGCGCTTCGACTCGGCGGGGGTCGCGGCGAGCCAGACCAGCGCGGCAGCCAGCAGGACCACGCTGATGCCTCCGCCGACGATCGCGAAAGCGGACTGGGTGGCGACGCCGGCGACGGCGATCACCGTGGCCACGGCGATCAGGATGCCGAGGGCGGCGCGGAGGGCGATCGTGGCGCCACGGTCGGCCAGCACGCCGGCGCGGAGGTCGGCGAGGCTGTAGCTACGCGACTCAGCCGCGGCATCGGACGGACGGGTGTCGATCTGCAGGGCAGACATGAAGGTCTGTGCTCTTTCTTCCTATGTGGATGCAGAGCACGAACCGCGCCCTGCACTGCGGTGTGCGCCCCGTGAACCGGAGCAAGACCTATATTAGTCATGGCAACCATAAAAGAGCAAGACGTCCTGAGCGCATCGACGCGCCCCAGCGGACCGTGCGCACTCAGCCCGTCCGCACCCACCCCGTCCGAGCACGGTCTCGGCGGACCCCGATCGGCCGGTCGAACCGCCGGTGCGTTGATAGGTTGACGCCCATGAACGCCGAGCCTGCCGCCAACGACTTCATTCGCGACATCGTCCGGCGCGACAACGAGCAGGGCCGCTTCGGCGGACGCGTCCAGACCCGCTTCCCACCCGAGCCCAACGGCTACCTGCACATCGGCCACGCCAAGGCGATCGTGGTCGACTTCGGCATCGCCGAGGACTTCGGCGGCGTCTGCAACCTGCGGCTGGACGACACCAACCCCGACACCGAGGAGACCGAGTACGTCAACTCGATCGTGGCCGACATCGAATGGCTCGGCTACGCCCCGGCGAACGTGCTGCACGCGTCCGACTACTTCGACCAGCTCTACGCCTGGGCGGAACATCTGGTCAGCGACGGGAAGGCCTACGTCGACGATTCCGACATCGAGACCATCTCGGCGCAACGCGGCGGCTTCGGCAAGCCGGGCATCGAGAGCGAATACCGCAACCGCAGCATCGAGCAGAACCTCGACCTGCTGCGCCGGATGCGCGCCGGCGAGTTCCCGGACGGCTCCCGCGTGCTGCGCGCCAAGATCGACATGCAGCACGAGAACATGCAGCTGCGCGACCCGGTGATGTACCGCATCCGGCACGCCGACCACCACCGCACCGGCGACGCCTGGGACATCTACCCCACCTACGACTGGGCGCACGGCCAGTCGGATGCCATTGAGGGCGTCACGCATTCGATCTGCACCCTGGAGTTCGACACGCACCGGGCGCTCTACGACTGGTACCTGGAGCAGCTGCCGTTGCCCGCCGACCAGCCGAAGCAGATCGAATTCGCCAGGCTGGAGTTCACCCACACGGTCACCTCCAAGCGCCGGCTGAAGACGCTGGTCGATACCGGCATGGTCAACGGCTGGGACGACCCGCGGATGCCGACCCTGCGGGCGCTGCGCCGACGCGGCTACCCGGCTTCGGCGATCCGGGCCTTCTGCCGCGACATCGGCACCACCCGGACCAACAGCCGGCAGTCCATCGAGGCGATGGAATCGTACGTCCGGCGCGAACTGAACGCGACCGCACAGCGTCGGATGGCGGTGCTCAAACCGCTCAAGCTGGTGCTGACCAACTGGCCCGAGGGGCAGGTCGAGCACTTCGAGGTGGCCAACAACCCGGAGAACCCCGCGGACGGCGTCCGCACGGTGGCATTCAGCGGCGAACTGTGGATCGAGGCCGACGACTTCGCCGAGGTGCCGCCGCCGAAGTTCTTCCGGCTTTCACCCGGACGCGAGGTGCGGCTGCGCGGCGCCTACCTGATCACCGCCACCGACGTGGTGAGGGACGCCGACGGCAACGTCGTGCAGGTCAACGCGACCTACGATCCGGCCTCCCGAGGCGGCAATGCACCGGACGGCCGCAAGGTGAAGTCGACCATGCATTGGGTCTCGGCCGACCACGCCGTCCCCGCCACGGTGGCGCTGTACGACCGGCTTTTCACCGCGTCCGTGCCCGGCGAGCGCACCGGTGAACCGCTGGACGACCTGAACCCGGCCTCGCGGGAACTGCTGGCCGACTGCAAGTTGGAGGCCGCGCTGGCCGACACCGCACCCGGCGAGGTGGTGCAGTTCGAACGGCTCGGCTACTTCGCCCACGACGCCGGCCAGCCGCTGCTGTTCCACCGCACCGTCGGCCTGCGCGACGAGTGGGCGGCGATCCAGAAGAGGCAGACGTCACGATGAAGGACCGGCTCACCCCGCTCACCATCCCGTCCCGCAAGGGCCGCCTGGCGATCGTCACCGGCGCCAGCAGCGGTATCGGCCGGGCCACGGCGCGGGCGCTGGGCCTGGCCGGCGCCGATGTCGTGCTGGCCGTCCGGGACGTCGCCAAGGGCGAGGCGGTTGCGCAGGAGTTGCGCGCCGAGCACCCGGAGGGCACTCATACGGTCACCCAGCTGGACACCTCCGACCTCGCCTCGGTGCAGCGGTTCGCGTCCGAGTACGCCGACCGCCGGGTGGACATCCTGGTGCTCAACGCCGGCATGGGCGGCACCAAGAGGCGCCAGGAGAGCGTGGACGGCCACGAACTGATCATGGCCACCAACTACCTGGGCCACTTCGCACTGACCGCCCACCTGCTGGAGTCGCTGCGCCGGGCCAGCCGGGCCCGGGTCGTGGCTCTCGGCTCACTGGCCGCCAAGAACGCCCGGATCCGGACCGACGACCTCGACCTGGAACGGCGCTGGTCGGCAGGGCGCGCATACGCCGCCAGCAAGCTGGCCATGGTGATGTTCGCCCGCGAGTTGCAGCGGCACAGCACCGCCGGCGAATGGGGCCTGAACGCCCACGCCGCACACCCGGGCCTGGCTGCGACCGCAACCTTCCCTTCCGGCGCGATGCGCGGCCTCGCCACCTTCGTCGGCAACGCGACCCGGCTCATGCAGTCCCCCGCGGACGGCGCCCAGCCCGTGGTGTTCTGCGCCGCCAGCCGGCAGGCCGCCGCCGGTGCCTACTACGGTCCGATCGGCCTGTTCGGCACCTCCGGACCAGTCGGCAAGGCACACCTCCCCCGCCAGGCACGGTCCCCCAAGGCCCTCACCGCCCTGTGGGAGTCGACCGAGGAACGGATCGGCGTCTCCTTCCTCGGCGACTGAGCACCCAGGGCCATCGGCGTTCTCAACAACGCCGAGTCCCCAGGACGTGCGGTACTGAGCGACGGTCCGCCTCAGGCCCGACCGCAGCTCATTCGACCGACGCCGCCGCCACCTCGGCCGGCTTGGCCAGCGACGAGAACGCCCAGCCCAGCAGCAGGAACATCACGCCGAGCCCCATCACCAGCAGCGAGACGCCGTAGGCGAGCACCGAGGTAAATAGCGACGCCCGCAGGAAGGACGCGTTCATCATCGTGTTGCGGGTCGCGGTCAGCTCGTCCACCTTGGCGGTGTCGCCGGCGGTCCTGGCCTCGCTGATCATCGAGCCGAGTTCGGCGTAGGTCTTGCCGCCGCTGGAAGCCAGCGCGTGATGGTTGATGATTTCGGCCTGGGCATAGGCGCTGATCGGGTCCTGCACCTTGACCCCAGGCACCAGTGGCGAATCCTTGGGCACCGTGATGTTCTCGGCGGACAGCTGGGTGGTCACCATGGCCCAGGTTGTGACGCCACCACCGATGGCGACGATGCCGAAGATGATGCACAGAATCGCGACCAGTCGAGCCGGCCCGGATGTCTTGCTCATGTGGGTTCTCCTGTTCTGAAGGTCGTGCCCGAGTCTGGTAGCCGTCATGATCGCTGCCAGCCACCGATGATCCTCATTGATCGATCATCTACGACACATTGTAGTAGATGATCATCCGGCCGTCACCCCAGCTTCCCGCTGGGCGGTCGCGACCGACAACCCCCAGGCCAGGGGGAGGCTGGCCGCGGTCAGTACTACCGCGGGCTCAGCCACACCATCGGAACAGGCGAAACTGCGTCAGATCACTTGAGGATCTTGGTGACGCGGCCGGCTCCGACGGTGCGGCCACCCTCGCGGATGGCGAACTTCAGGCCGTCCTCCATCGCGATCGGCTTGTTCAGGTGCACGGTCATGTCGGTATTGTCACCGGGCATCACCATGTCGGTACCCTCGGGCAGCTGAACCACACCGGTCACGTCGGTGGTGCGGAAGTAGAACTGCGGGCTGTAGTTGGAGAAGAACGGCTTGTGACGGCCACCCTCTTCCTTGGTCAGCACGTAGACGTTGCCCTCGAAGTCGGTGTGCGGGGTGGTCGAACCCGGCTTGATCACAACCATGCCGCGCTCGACGTCGTCCTTCTTGGTGCCGCGCAGCAGCAGGCCGACGTTCTCGCCCGCCCGACCCTCATCGAGGATCTTGCGGAACATCTCCACACCGGTGATGGTGGTGGTCTGCTTCTTCTCGGCGATACCGATGATGTCGACGGTCTCGCCGGTCTTGACGATGCCGCGCTCGATCCGGCCGGTCACCACTGTGCCACGACCAGTGATGGTGAACACGTCCTCGATCGGCATCAGGAACGGCTTCTCGGTCTCACGCTCGGGCTGCGGAATGTACTCGTCCACGGCGTTCATCAGCTCGAGGATCGAATCGGCCCACTTCTCGTCACCCTGCATCGCCGGGAAGGCAGCGACCCGAACGACCGGCGCGTTGTCACCGTCGAACTCCTGGCATGGTGGCTGGGGGGTCAGGAGGACACGCCCCACACCTTCAATGGGCAAAGCCAGGTGAGAGTTCCATCCGCGACATTGGGTGTTTGTGGATGTTGGTGGCCCGGACAGGGAGGCAACGCCGCCCCCTGAGAACTTTCCAGGATGACCTCGTGCAACAGACTGACGAACTCCTCCTGCGCTGCATCTCCAGGAGCAGCGCCTGTGAGCGTCGCAAAGCCCACTGCGCCGTCTTCCTCACGCCGCAATTCCACGATTGTCAACTCTTCGAGTTCGCCGTCAGGAGCCACCACGGGCCCATCGCTCAGGATATTCGCTGACCACGCGTCGGACGAGCGTACGTCCGCGAAGAACCTATCGGTCAGACTCAACGCCAATCTTCTAGCCAACAGTGAAAGCCCCGGCAATAGCAATGGAACCGGTGCCACCACCTCCGACGTTATGTCGGAATGTAAAGTAGTCCTGATAGTTGATGGAATCCCCGTTCCACACCTTCTTCATTGTGCCATGAAATAGATAGTTCTTATGAACCACATGCCGCGCCACTTTCGGCTGACGAACCCCGTTTCACCACCACCAAAGCCCATCTTCGGTGACGTTGCCCACAATGATGCTCTGAACGCTAGCTGAGATCCTGAATCCCCACGGGAGGGTTGCGTACTCTGGGTAGCAGTTGTATGAGACTTCCCAACGACCTTCGTTCGTATACTTTATGTACGAGTCACTGCATCCCAAGTTCACCGCTTTCGCGGATACACTTGCTGCGACGAGTGGCTTCCCACCCAAGTCCAGAACGATCCGATCTCTCTCCACGGAGCTGACCGGCTTCGTAAAGGTCAGCCTCAGAGTGGATGTAAACTCGGGTGACTTGGAAGCGATAGCAATCTCTCGATGGCCTTCTTTGGCACTTGCGACACCTGGCGCCATCGACAGCACGAGACTGGCGAGACAGACTATGGCCAGTATGATCCTGATCGGAGTTCGCAGACTGTAGATGCCCGTGTGACTGCTGTCCTCAGATCCAAAAGCAGTAGGCATTTCCCCTCCGTGGAGCTAAATCAAGTCGCCGACGTCACCGTACACGAATCATGCCGCTAGGTCGAGGTTGCGAGTTGACCAGGTAAATTTCCGATCCGGCGTCACGCCACAAGTTGCGACAGCCGGTTGCCCGTCATTGGTGATGTCCCGACAGGAACAAGTTCGGCCAGCGGTGGTTCCTGGGGGAAGCAGCAGGAACTGACAGCCCTACCATCACCACCCCGGCACCGCCATCCTGGACGCCAGGCCTGACTTGCACAGGCTCGGGACGATTCGATGAGATTCGAGATCATCGTGCCTTGTCAAGTCACTATTCGAGGGTCGTCGTGGGGCACTAACGAATGTCCAAGTCACGCCTCCGAAGTCCCGCCATGCTCCGTCGTCGCGGGCCTGCACCCCGCGCTGGGCCGTTCCGAAAGGCAGCTGAATATCGCGACGCAGGCATAAAAGACGTTCCACACGGCCCTGCGGCTGCCGATCAGGCGAGCAAGGACGCACTACGGCCATCGCCCACCCAACCACCAAGCCAGATAGGCAGCGTGGGGTGCTCACGAGGCAGGCATGGAGCGCTGAACTGGTGCCGCCGTGGGGCACTAAACCTGTGTAACTCAGGCCAGGCGGCACGTCACCAACTGTGCGAATGAAGGTTGAGGGCCGCGGTCGGCCATCTGAGTTGGGACACCCGCAACAGGCACCAGACGACGCTCCAGAACACCTGTAGATCAGCGCATCCCCACCTGGTTCCCAGCCTGGTCGCGCGGACCCTGGCAGGCGTCTTGAACGGTTGTCTCGGAGAGAGCGCCCCAGCGATGCCGACGTCCCCGATCATCCTGGTCCCCATGCCTGTCAACGTCGCGAACGCCATCCGACCCATCGAAGACCCGTTCGGCTCCCTCCCGGCACGCAACGAGGCCCCCGCCGCAGCGGGGGCCTCGCCAGTTATCGTCAGATCACTTGAGGATCTTGGTGACGCGGCCGGCTCCGACGGTGCGGCCACCCTCGCGGATGGCGAACTTCAGGCCGTCCTCCATCGCGATCGGCTTGTTCAGGTGCACGGTCATGTCGGTATTGTCACCGGGCATCACCATGTCGGTACCCTCGGGCAGCTGAACCACACCGGTCACGTCGGTGGTGCGGAAGTAGAACTGCGGGCTGTAGTTGGAGAAGAACGGCTTGTGACGGCCACCCTCTTCCTTGGTCAGCACGTAGACGTTGCCCTCGAAGTCGGTGTGCGGGGTGGTCGAACCCGGCTTGATCACAACCATGCCGCGCTCGACGTCGTCCTTCTTGGTGCCGCGCAGCAGCAGGCCGACGTTCTCGCCCGCCCGACCCTCATCGAGGATCTTGCGGAACATCTCCACACCGGTGATGGTGGTGGTCTGCTTCTTCTCGGCGATACCGATGATGTCGACGGTCTCGCCGGTCTTGACGATGCCGCGCTCGATCCGGCCGGTCACCACTGTGCCACGACCAGTGATGGTGAACACGTCCTCGATCGGCATCAGGAACGGCTTCTCGGTCTCACGCTCGGGCTGCGGAATGTACTCGTCCACGGCGTTCATCAGCTCGAGGATCGAATCGGCCCACTTCTCGTCACCCTGCATCGCCGGGAAGGCAGCGACCCGAACGACCGGCGCGTTGTCACCGTCGAACTCCTGGGCGTCCAGCAGCTCGCGGACCTCCATCTCGACGAGCTCGATGAGCTCCTCGTCGTCAACCATGTCGCACTTGTTCAGCGCGACGACGATCGCCGGGACGCCGACCTGGCGAGCCAGCAGCACGTGCTCGCGGGTCTGCGGCATCGGGCCGTCGGTGGCGGCCACGACCAGGATCGCGCCGTCCATCTGGGCGGCACCGGTGATCATGTTCTTCACGTAGTCAGCGTGACCCGGGCAGTCCACGTGAGCGTAGTGACGAGCCTCGGTCTGGTACTCGACGTGCGCAATCGAGATGGTGATACCGCGCTGCCGCTCTTCCGGCGCCTTGTCGATCTGATCGAAGGCCGAAACGGCGTTCAGCTCGGGGTACTTGTCGTGCAGCACCTTCGTGATCGCCGCGGTCAGAGTGGTCTTGCCGTGGTCGATGTGTCCGATGGTGCCGATGTTGCAGTGCGGCTTGGTCCGCTCGAACTTGGCCTTTGCCACTGAGGCTCCTTCTGGATGTCGCCACGCGCGGTTCGCGCAGCGTCGTTTGGGTTGGGTGTATGTCCCTGGTCACTGTCCGCACCTAGGCGCGGACCCACCAAGTCTTGTCTACGGTCGCGGGAGAGTCAAACTCAGGCTCCGCCGCGACCCTTTGCGATGATCTCGTCGGCCACCGTCTTCGGGGTTTCGCCGTACTGGCTGAACTCCATCGAGTAGGACGCCTGACCGGAGGTCTTGGACCGCAGGTCGCCGACGTAGCCGAACATCTCGCTCAGCGGAACCAGGGCGCGGACGACCTGGTTGCCGTGCTGCTCCTCCATGCCCTGGACCTGGCCGCGGCGGCTGTTGATGTCGCCGATCACGGTGCCCAGGTAGTCGTCGGGGGTGGTTACCTCGACGGCCATCAGCGGTTCGAGCAGGGCCGGGTCGGCCTTGCGGGCGGCCTCCTTGAAGACCATCGAGCCGGCGATCTTGAACGCCAGTTCCGAGGAGTCGACGTCGTGGTAGGCGCCGTCCACCAGGGTGATCTTGATGTCCTCGACCGGGTAGCCGGCCAGCGGGCCGAAGGCCATGGCCTCCTGCACGCCCTTGTCAACGGCCGGAATGTACTCGCGCGGGATGCGTCCACCGGTGATCGCGTTGACGTACTCGTAGCCCGAACCCGGCTCCAGCGGCTCCAGGTTGATCAGCACCTTGGCGTACTGACCGGAACCACCGGACTGCTTCTTGTGCGTGTACTCGACCTTCTCGACCGGACGACGCAGCGTCTCGCGGTAGGCCACCTGCGGCTTGCCGATGTTGGCCTCGACCCGGAACTCGCGCTTCATCCGGTCGATCAGGATCTCCAGGTGCAGCTCGCCCATGCCGGCGATGATGGTCTGGCCGGTCTCCTCGTCGGTGTGGACGCGGAAGGTCGGGTCCTCCTCGGCGAGCCGCTGGATGGCGACCGACAGCTTCTCCTGGTCGGACTTCGACTTCGGCTCGATGGCCTGCTCGATGACCGGGTTCGGGAAGTCCATCGACTCCAGCACGACCGGGTTCTGCGGATCGCACAGGGTGTCGCCGGTGGTGGTGTCCTTCAGGCCCATCACCGCGACGATCATGCCGGCACCGACCGACTCGATCTCTTCACGCTTGTTGGCGTGCATCTGGTAGATCTTGCCGATCCGCTCCTTGCGGCCCTTGGTGCTGTTCAGCACCTGGGTGCCGGCCTTGAGCACACCGGAGTAGATCCGGACGAAGGTCAGCTTGCCCAGGTGCGGATCGGCCGCGATCTTGAACGCCAGCACGCTCAGCGGGTCGTCGTTGGACGGGTGCCGCTCGACCTTGGTCTCTTCGTCGCCCGGCTTGAAACCGTCGATGGCGGGAATGTCCAGCGGCGAAGGCAGGTAGTCGACAACCGCGTCCAGCATCGGCTGCACGCCCTTGTTCTTGAACGACGTACCGCAGATCACCGCGGTGATCGCGTTGGCCAGGACGGCGCGGCGGATCGCCGGCTTGATCTGCTCGGCGGTCAGTTCCGCACCGGTCTCCTCGGCCTCGAGCCACTGCTCGGCGAACTCGTCGTCGTGATCGGCCAGAACCTGGATGAGCTCCTCACGGGCGGCCGCGGCTGCGTCGACCATGTCGGCCGGGATCTCTTCGACCTCGTAGTCCTCACCGATCTTGGTCTCGCCGCGCCAGGTCAGCGCGCGCTGGCCGACCAGGTCGACCACGCCGATGAAGTTGGCCTCGGCACCGATCGGCAGCTGCAGGACGGCCGCGGTGGCGTTCAGCCGCTCGCGGATCGTCTTCACGCAGAAGTCGAAGGACGCACCGGTGCGGTCCAGCTTGTTGACGTAGCAGATCCGGGGGACGCCGTACTTGGTCGCCTGGCGCCACACGGTCTGGGACTGCGGCTCGACGCCGGCCACACCGTCGAACACGGCGACAGCGCCGTCCAGGACGCGCAGCGAGCGCTCCACCTCGACGGTGAAGTCGACGTGCCCCGGGGTGTCGATGATGTTGATCTGGTGGTCTTTCCAGAAACAGGTCGTCGCGGCGGACGTGATGGTGATGCCGCGCTCCTGCTCCTGCTCCATCCAGTCCATCGTGGCGGCGCCGTCGTGCACCTCACCGATCTTGTAGGTGATGCCGGTGTAGAACAGGATGCGCTCGGTGGTGGTGGTCTTGCCCGCGTCGATGTGGGCCATGATGCCGATATTGCGCACCTTGGCCAGGTCGGTGTTCACGTTGATGGCCACGTTTGTGACTTCCTCGATCTCTGGTTCTTTGTTGTGGGCGGGCAGGCGAGAAGCCTTCCCCCGAGGCGGTGACCTCGGGTGGAAGGCCTCAGATCACCAGCGGTAGTGGGCGAAGGCGCGGTTGGCCTCGGCCATCTTGTGGGTGTCCTCGCGGCGCTTCACGGAAGCGCCCAGGCCGTTGGACGCGTCCAGCAGCTCGTTCATCAGCCGCTCGGTCATGGTCTTCTCGCGACGGGCGCGAGAGAAGCTGACCAGCCACCGCATCGCCAGGGTGGTGGCACGGGCCGGCTTCACCTCGACGGGAACCTGGTAGGTGGCGCCACCGACGCGGCGGCTCTTCACCTCGACCGCGGGGCGGATGTTGTCCAGGGCCTTCTTGAGGGTCTGCACGGGATCAACGCCGGTCTTGGTCCGGGTGCCCTCAAGAGCGGAGTAGACGATGTTCTGCGCGACGGTCTTCTTGCCGTCGAGCAGGATCTTGCTGACCAGTTGCGAAACCAGCGGCGAGCCGTAGACGGGGTCAACGACGACCGGGCGCTTCGGTGCGGGGCCCTTGCGCGGCATTACTTCTCCTTCTTCGCGCCGTAGCGGCTGCGAGCCTGCTTGCGGTTCTTGACACCCTGGGTGTCGAGCGAGCCGCGGATGATCTTGTAGCGGACGCCGGGCAGGTCCTTCACACGGCCGCCGCGCACCAGCACCATCGAGTGCTCCTGCAAGTTGTGACCCACACCGGGGATGTACGCGGTCACCTCGACACCGGAGGACAGCCGGACGCGAGCCACCTTGCGGAGCGCGGAGTTCGGCTTCTTCGGGGTAGTGGTGTACACACGCGTGCACACGCCACGGCGCTGCGGGGAGCCCTTGAGCGCGGGCGTCTTGTTCTTGCTGACCTTGTCAGTGCGGCCCTTGCGGACCAACTGCTGGATGGTGGGCACCGGCTGGTATCACTTTCCGTCGTGGTTGAAGGCACGTCCTGGCGAACGTGATTCGCTGTTGGGGTGTCGCGTCACAGACGGAAGTCGTCCCGACGGGCACACACGGATGGTTCGGTCGCCCGAACACAACCACCAAGGTTACCGGGTGTGTCGATGAGGTGCAAAACAGCGTCACCCAAGCCCCTTTCGGCCCCGGCTCGATCCCCTATGCGTACGGCGCTGAAACCATACCAACACGGTATGCTCGCGGTATGACCGTTCAGATCACTGTCCGGATCGCTGACGACGCCGCCGCGTTCCTGGATCACGAGGCGACCGCCGCAGACACCAGCCGCGCGGCCGTCATCACCCGCGCGCTGCGCCGTGAGGCGCGTCGGCGCCGGGCCGAGGCCGACGCCGCGATCTACGCCGCCGAGGGCGAGAACACAGAGCTGGCCGGCTGGCAGCGAGCGAGTGAGCCCACCGTCAACGACCCCTGGTCGGAGCTGGACTGATGCACCCGATCCACCTCGCCGACATTCCCCATGACAAGGCCGGGCCAGTGCTCGTGCTCACCCGCGAGGCTGTCCGCGAGCACCGCCGGTTCGTGACCGTCGCACCCATCACTTCGCGGGTGCGCGGGCTCGCAAGTGAGGTTCTGGTCGGCCCTCGCAACGGCCTCGACCATGAGTCGGTGGTCAACTGCGACTCCATCGCGACCATCGACAAGGCCCTGCTGCGCCATCAGGTCGGATCGCTCCATCGGGATCAGGAGGCCGATCTGGCCCGCGCCATCACCGAAGCGTTCGACCTCGATCTCGAACTGCCGGTGGCGGATCATCGGGGGTAGAGCAGGACCTGGCTGGCCTTGACCGAGAGCCAGACCGGGGCGCCCGGCATCAGCGCCAGCTCGGCGACCGCAGCCGCAGTCAGGTCGACCGTCAGGGTCTGCCCGGACGCGGCACAGACCAGCCGGGCGGCATCCCCGCGCGGTTCCACGGCGATCACCTCCGCCGGCCAGACGTTGCGCGGGCTGCCCTCTGGGTGGTTCCGATGGACGGCGATCGCGGCCGGCTCGATCAGTGCCAGCGTGGCCGTCCCGGACGCCAGCGGCGCGTCGGGCAAGCCGTGCACCACCAAACCGTCGACCTCCAGCGACCCGGCGCCGGCCGCCACGCCCGCGATCAGGTTCCGTCCGCCCAGGCTGGCCGGGAACTCGTTGCGCGGACGGCGCATCACCTGCGCAACACTGCCCTGCTCGACGATCCGCCCGTGGTTAAGCACCACCACCCGGTCGGCCAGCCGCCACAGGTCGATCAGATCGTGGGTGACCAGCAGCACCGGCAACGCCAGCGCCCGCAGCCGCTCGGCCAGCACCTGTCGAATCTCTGCCGCACCCTGGACATCGATCGCCGCCAGCGGCTCGTCGAGCAACAGGGCGTCCGGTTCGGCGGCCAGCGTCCGGGCGATTCCCACCCGTTGCGCCTGCCCACCGGACAACTGGCTCGGACGCAGGTCGGCCAGCTCCCGGGCACCGACGAGTTCCAGCTCCTCGAGTGCACGGCGCCGGGCGTCCGGACGCCGGATTCCGTTGGCGACTAGGCCGAACGCCACGTTGTCGCGCACCGTGAGGTGATCGAACAGCAGTGGGCGCTGCGCCAGCCACCCCACCCGTCGCCTATGCACCGGCACCCGGACGCCAGGGCCGGCGAGCAGCCGTCCGCCCAGCCGGATCTCGCCGGACGCGGGCGTCAGCACGCCGATCACCGACTCCAGCACCGACGACTTCCCGGCACCGTTCGGGCCGATCAGCGCACAGGTCTCCCCCGGTTCGACGGCCAACTCAAGCCGCACGCCACGCTCGGGGAGGTCGACCTCGACGGCCAGTCCGACCGTGCCGTTCCTCCTCGGCCGAGTCGGTCCTTCCGCCGCCGGCCGGAATGTGCCGTGGCCGGCCGATCGCTGGAAGCCGTCGTCGGCCGGCCGCGTGAGGCCATCGTCCACCGGCCCGGTCATGCCGTCCTCCCCCGATTGAACAGGGTGGTGGCGAGCACCAGCACCGCGGCCAGCGCGATCAACACCGCGGCCAGCGCCAGCGCGGTGTCGGTGTCCACCTCCCGCTGCAGGTAAATCTCCAGCGGCAGGGTGCGGGTGGTGCCCTGCAGTGAGCCGGCGAAGGTGATCGTGGCCCCGAACTCGCCCAGCGCCCGCGCGGCCACCAGGCTGGCGCCCGAGACGATCGCAGGCCTCAGGGCAGGAAGGGTCACCTGCCAGAGCACCCGGGACGGCCCGGCGCCGAGCGTGGCGGCCATCAGCTCGGCGTCCGGGTCGATGCTGCGCAGCGCCCCTTCGACCGCGACCACCAGGAACGGCATCGCCACGAAGGTCTGTGCGATGACCACCGCGGCGGTCGTGAAGCCGATCTCGATGCCGCCCAGGCTGAGCACCTGCCCGACCAGCCCGCGGCGTCCGAGGGTGACCAGCAGGGCGAGACCCGCCACCACGGGCGGCAGCACCATCGGCACTGTGGCCACCACCCGTCCGACCGCCATCCAGTGGCCGCGCAGCCGGGACAGCACCAGCGCCACCGGCAGCCCCAGCACCAGCGACAGCACCGTGCTGGCAAGACAGGTCTGCAGACTCAGCACCAGAGCGTCCCGGGCGGCGGGACCGGCTAGCAGAGACGGCACCCGCCACCACGGGACGCGCAACAACAGGCCCAGCAAAGGCACGCCGAGCAGCAGCCCCCCGGCCACGGCGAGTGCCCCGATCCAGCGGGGCACGGGACGGGTCACGGCGTGATGAACCCCGCTGCGTCCAGCACGTCCTTGCCGGTCTGCGAGGTGACCAGGGTCATGAACTCGGCGGCCAGTGCCGGCTGCGGCGCACCAGCAAGCACAGCGATCGGGTAGTTGTTGACCACCTGATCGGCACCCTTGATCGGGACCGTCTCGACCTTGTCCCCGGCACCCTTGGCATCGGTGACGTAGACGATGCCGGCGTCCGCCTCACCGACGTCCTTGCCCTCGGCCGGCTCCACCTTGCCGAGCACATCGGTCACCTTGGTCTCCTCTGAGACCGGCTTCAGCGTCACGCCGAGCTTCTTCGCCAGCTGTTGGGTGGCGTTGCCACACGGCACCTCGGGGGCACAGATGACCAGCTTCACACCGTTCAGCGAATCGTCCATACCGGTGATCTTCTTCGGATTGCCGGGTGCCGTGACCAGGGTCAGGATGTTGCGGGCGAAAATGGTCGGCTCACCGGTCGTAAGCTTCGCATTGACCGCCTTGGTCATGTTGTTCTCGTCGGCCGAAGCGAAGACATCGGCCTTCGCTCCACCGGTGAGCTGATCGACCAGACCGGACGACCCGTCGAAGTTGAACAGCACCTTGACGCCCGGATGAGACGCCTCGAACTTGCTGGCCAACTCGGTGAAGGTCTTGTTCAGCGACGCCGCAGCGAACACCTGCAGGGTCTTCTCGCTCGATGCCGGGCTGCCGGTACTGCCACAGCCGCTCGCCGCCAAGCCGAGCACGAGGGCCGCAATCAGCCCCACCAGTCGTTTCATCGAAATGCCTCCACCGTCACGTTGGTTGCCTTGACCACGGCCGTGGCCAGGGAGCCCACCTCGAGCCCGAGTTCTCGGACGGCCTCGGTGGAGATCAGCGATACGACCCGGAACGGCCCGCACTGCAACTCGACCTGGGACATCACGACGTCCGAGGTCACTTTGGTCACCAGGCCGGTGAAGTGGTTCCGTGCCGAGCGATGACCGGCGGCCGGGTCCAGCGCATCGGTATTCCCGGCCAACTCCTGGGCCAGCGAGGCCAACTGCGCACCGGCGACGACCTGGCGTCCCGAGTCGTCCTGAGACAGGCTGAGGCGCCCCTGGTCGGCCCAGCGACGCACTGTGTCGTCGCTCACCCCGAGAAGAGCGGCAGCCTCTGAGATCCGCAGATACGTCACGAGCAGGACATTAGCACCGTAGACACGGCACCCCGGAGGGCGGAAAGCCGGTTCGGTGCAGTCGGAACCGGCCCGCTCGGCCGACGCCAGCCGCCCCCGGCGACACCGCCGCACGCTCAGCCGCTGCAGGCCGGACCCATCTTCCGCAGATCCTCCAGGCTGATGTCCCCGTCCAGCGCCTTCAGCATCTCGACCCGCTGCGCGTGGCGACCGCCGGCGGGCTCGGTGGTGAGGAACGCTTCGACGATCATCCGAGCCTCCCCCGGGCCCACCACCCGCTCACCCACCGCCACGATATTGGACGCGTTGTGCTGGCGGGAAAGCCGGGCCGTGTACGGCTCGGAGCACACCACCGCGCGGGCCCCGGCCACCTTGTTGGCCGCCATCGAAATGCCGACCCCGGTGCCGCAGACCAGGATGCCCAGGTCATATTCCCCCGCGGCCACCTTGTGCCCCACCACCGCACCGGCGTACGGGTAGTCGACCTTCTCGCCCACGGCGGGGCCCAGGTCGTCCACCTCGTGCCCCATCTCCCGAGCCTGCTCGACCATCTCCAACCGCAGTTCCACCCCGGCGTGGTCACTATGCGCAACGATCTTCATGCCGCCCACCTTAGGCCGCGGAGTTCAGCCAGTCAGCACTGGCAGGGCGCCCGCGGCATCCGGAGTTCGTACGCCGCCTGGACGAGTGGGCCGATCAACTACTCGCTCGACTGCGCAAGCGGTGCCAGCCCCCCCCAGCCATCGGGGCCAAGTAACCGGGGAGGAGGTTACGGCGATACAGGGACGGGGGCGCGAAACGGCCCCGGGGATTCCCCGGGGCCGTTCGTCAGCGATCGCTCAGCGCAGGTCGCCGATGTCGAACTCGTCCAGCGACACCGACATGCCGCTGCTGGCGATGTCGTAGTCGTACGGGTCGTAGCTGAGCTCGTAGGCGGCCGCGCGGGCCTCCGCGGTCGGTTCCACCCGGATGTTGCGGTACCGCTCCAGGCCGGTACCGGCCGGGATCAGCTTACCCAGGATGACGTTCTCCTTCAGGCCGACCAGGCTGTCCGACTTGGCGTGGATCGCCGCGTCGGTGAGCACCTTGGTGGTCTCCTGGAAGGACGCCGCCGACAGCCACGATTCGGTGGCCAGGGACGCCTTGGTGATCCCCATCAGCACCGGACGGCCCTGGGCCGGCATCCGGCCCTCGGTGACCATCTGGCGGTTCTCGGTCTCGAAGGTGTTCCGGTCGACCAGCTCGCCGGGCAGCATCGAGGTGTCACCCGACTCGATCACCGTGATCCGGCGCAGCATCTGCCGGATGATGATCTCGATGTGCTTGTCGTGGATCGGCGCACCCTGCGTGCGATACACCGCCTGCACCTCTTCGACCAGGTGCTCCTGCACCTTGCGCAGGCCGCTCACCCGCAGGACGTCCTGCGGATCGGGCGTACCGGCGTAAAGCTGCGCACCAGCGGCGATGTGGTCGCCGTCGGCCGTCGAATGGCGGATGCCGTTGCTGTCCTCCCACTCCAGGCGGACGCGACGCGGCAGCACGTACTCCACGTCCTCCTCGCCGTCATCGCGGACGATGACCAGCTTGCGGTTGCGGTCGCCGTCCTCGATCCGGATCCGGCCCGCGGACTCGGCGATCGGCGCCTTGCCCTTCGGCTGCCGGGCCTCGAACAACTCGACCACACGGGGCAGACCCTGGGTGATGTCGTCGCCGGCCACACCACCGGTGTGGAAGGTCCGCATGGTCAGCTGGGTGCCGGGCTCGCCGATGGACTGCGCCGCGACGATACCGACCGCCTCGCCGACGTCAACCAGCTTGCCGGTGGCCAGCGAACGGCCATAGCACATCGCGCAGGTACCGGACGCCGCCTCACAGGTCAGCACGGAACGCACCTTGACCTCGGTCACGCCGTTCTTCAGCAGCTTGCGAATGTTGACGTCGCCCAGGTCGACCCCGGCCTTCACCAGCACCTTGCCCTCGGCGGTGACCACGTCGGTGGCCAGCGTCCGTGCGTAGACCGCGGTCTCGACGTTGCGGGCGGCGACCAGCTTGCCGGTCCGACCCTCCTCGGCGATTTCCTTGGTCAGGCCGCGCTCGGTGCCACAGTCCTCCTCGCGGATGATGACGTCCTGCGAGACGTCCACCAGGCGCCGGGTCAGGTAACCCGAGTCGGCGGTCCGCAGCGCGGTGTCGGCCTGGCCCTTCCGGCCACCGTGGGTGGAGATGAAGTACTCCAGCACCGACAGGCCCTCACGGAAGTTGGACTTGATCGGCCGGGCGATGATCTCGCCCTTCGGGTTGGCCACCAGGCCTCGCATGGCGGCGATCTGGCGCATCTGGGTCATGTTCCCTCGCGCGCCGGAGTGCACCATCATGAAGATCGGGTTGTCCCGGGTGAAGTTGGCCTCCATCGCCGCGGTCAGTTCGGCGGTGGCGTCGGTCCACAGCTGGATCAGCTCCTGGTGCCGCTCTTCGTCGGTCACCTTGCCACGCTCGTACTGCTTGGTGATCTTGGACGCCCGCGCCTCGTAGGAGGCCAGGATCTCCGGCTTGCTCGGCGGCGTCTGGACGTCCGAGATGGACACCGTGACACCGGAGCGGGTGGCCCACCGGAAGCCCAGGTCCTTCAACCGGTCCAGGGTGGCCGCAACCTCGATCTTCGGGTACCGCTCGGCGAGATCGTTGACGATCTGGCCCAGCTTCTTCTTGCCCACCTCGACGTTCACGAACGCGTAGTCGCTCGGCAGAGCCTCGTTGAACAGAGCCCGGCCCAGCGTGGTGGCCAGCAGGAAGCTGCCGTCCGCACGCGCCTCCACACCATCGGGAACGACGATGTCGTGGAACCGGATGGTGCACGGGGCACCGATGGCCAGTTCGCCGCGGTCGAAGGCCATGATCGCCTCGGCAACCGAGCCGAAGACCCGGCCGGCGCCGATGCCCTTGGGCTGCTCCATGCTGAGGAAGTAGTGGCCGATCACCATGTCCTGGGTCGGCATGGTGACCGGGCGCCCGTCGGCCGGCTTCAGGATGTTGTTGGTCGACAGCATCAGGATCCGGGCCTCGGCCTGCGCCTCCGCGCTCAGCGGCAGGTGCACGGCCATCTGGTCACCGTCGAAGTCGGCGTTGAAGGCGGTGCAGACCAGCGGGTGGATCTGGATCGCCTTGCCCTCGATCAGCTGCGGCTCGAACGCCTGGATGCCGAGGCGGTGCAGCGTGGGTGCACGGTTGAGCAGCACCGGGTGCTCGGAGATGACCTCTTCGAGGACGTCCCACACCACCGGACGCTGCCGGTTGACCATCCGCTTGGCGCTCTTGATGTTCTGCGCCAGGTTCAGGTC
Organism: Micropruina sp.; assembly: GCA_047602545.1. Classification (GTDB taxonomy): domain Bacteria; phylum Actinomycetota; class Actinomycetes; order Propionibacteriales; family Propionibacteriaceae; genus Micropruina. The sequence continues at coordinate 306,875 of JASGHC010000001.1, forward strand.
GTCCAGCCGCTTCATCACGAACGGCTTGAACAGCTCCAGCGCCATCGCCTTGGGCAGGCCGCACTGGTGCAGCTTGAGCTGCGGGCCGACCACGATGACCGAACGGCCCGAGTAGTCGACGCGCTTGCCCAGCAGGTTCTGCCGGAACCGGCCCTGCTTCCCCTTCAGCATGTCCGAGATCGACTTCAGCGGACGGTTGCCCGGCCCGGTGACCGGACGCCCGCGGCGTCCGTTGTCGAACAGCGAGTTGACGGCCTCCTGCAGCATCCGCTTCTCGTTGTTCACGATGATCTCGGGCGCGCCCAGGTCGAGCAGCCGCTTGAGCCGGTTGTTCCGGTTGATCACCCGGCGGTACAGGTCGTTCAGGTCGGAGGTCGCGAACCGGCCGCCGTCGAGCTGCACCATCGGACGCAGGTCCGGCGGGATGACCGGGACGGCGTCCAGCACCATGCCGGACGGGCTGTTGACGGTGTTGAGGAACGCCGAGACGACCTTGAGCCGCTTCAGCGCACGGGTCTTGCGCTGTCCCTTGCCGGTGGCGATGGTCTCGCGCAGCGACTCGGACTCGGCCTGCAGGTCGAAAGTGGCCAGGCGATTCTTGATCGCCTCGGCACCCATGTAGCCCTCGAAGTACTTGCCGAAGCGTGCCTTCATCTCGCGGTAGAGGATCTCGTCGCCCTCCAGGTCCTGGACCTTGAGGTTCTTGAACCGGGTCCAGACCGCGTCCAGCCGATCGATCTCGCGCTGCGCCCGGTCACGGACCAGCTTCAGTTCACGCTCGGCACCGTCGCGAACCTTCTTCTTGATGTCCGCCCTGGCGCCCTCGGCCTCCAGCTGACCGAGGTCTTCCTCGAGCTTGGCCATCCGGGTGTTCACATCGTTGTCGCGACGCTGTTCCATCTGCTTGCGCTCGACCTCGACCTTGGCCTCCAGCGACTGCTGGTCGCGGTGCCGGGCATCGACGTCGACCGCTGTGATCATGTACGCGGCGAAGTAGATGACCTTCTCCAGGTCCTTCGGGGCGATGTCGAGCAGGTAGCCGAGCCGGCTCGGAACACCCTTGAAGTACCAGATGTGGGTGACCGGAGCAGCCAGCTCGATGTGACCCATCCGCTCGCGGCGGACGTTGGACCGGGTCACCTCGACGCCGCAGCGCTCACAGATGATGCCCTTGAACCGGACCCGCTTGTACTTACCGCAGTAGCACTCCCAGTCGCGGGTGGGACCGAAGATCTTCTCGCAGAACAGCCCATCACGCTCGGGCTTCAGGGTGCGGTAGTTGATCGTCTCGGGCTTCTTGACCTCGCCGTGGCTCCACTCGCGGATCTGGTCCGCGGTGGCCAGACCGATGCGCAGTTCGTCGTAGAAGTTGACGTCAAGCACGTGTGTTTTCTCTCTTCTTTCGAAAACTGATCTGAGTTGGTTGCGACTGAGCGTGAACTCAGACCTCGTCGAGGGCGGCGAACGAGTCGGCACCCGGACGGCGGGACAGGTCGATTCCGAACTCCTCGGCGGAGCGGAAGTCGTCCTCGGAATCACGAAGCTCCACCACCTGGCCGTCGGAGGACAGCACCTCGACGTTCAGGCAGAGCGACTTCATCTCCTTGACCAGAACCTTGAACGACTCCGGGATGCCCGGCTCGGGGATGTTCTCGCCCTTGACGATCGCCTCGTAGACCTTGACCCGGCCGGGAACGTCGTCGGACTTGATGGTGAGCAGCTCCTGCAGCGCCCAGGCGGCGCCGTAGGCCTCGAGTGCCCACACCTCCATCTCGCCGAACCGCTGGCCACCGAACTGCGCCTTACCGCCCAGCGGCTGCTGGGTGATCATCGAGTACGGACCGGTGGACCGGGCGTGGATCTTGTCGTCGACCAGGTGGTGCAGCTTCAGCATGTAGATGTAGCCGACACCGACCCGCTCGGGGTAGGGCTCACCGGAACGGCCGTCGAACAGCTGCGCCTTGCCACCGGCGTCGACCAGGTTCAGCCCGTCGCGCTGCGGCAGACCGTGCTCGAGCAGGCCGGCGATCTCATGCTCGGTGGCACCGTCGAAGACCGGGGTGGCCAGGCGGGCATCGCCCTCGATCCGGCTCAGACCGACCTCCTTGAGCCGGTCGGCCCACGGCTCGTGCACGTCGGTGACGTCCCAGCCGGTCTTGGCGACCCAACCGAGGTGGGTTTCCAGGACCTGTCCGACGTTCATCCGGGACGGGACGCCCAGCGGGTTGAGCACGATGTTGACCGGGGTACCGTCCTCCAGGAACGGCATGTCCTCGACCGGCAGGATCTTCGAGATGACGCCCTTGTTGCCGTGGCGTCCGGCCAGCTTGTCGCCGTCGGAGATCTTCCGCTTCTGGGCCACGTAGACGCGGACCAGCTGATTCACGCCCGGAGGCAGTTCGTCACCCTCTTCGCGGTCGAAGACCCGGACGCCGATCACCGTGCCGGTCTCGCCGTGCGGCACCTTCATCGAGGTGTCGCGCACCTCGCGGGCCTTCTCACCGAAGATCGCGCGCAGCAGCCGCTCCTCCGGGGTGAGTTCGGTCTCGCCCTTCGGGGTGACCTTGCCGACCAGGATGTCGCCGGTGCCGACCTCGGCACCGATCCGGATGATGCCGCGCTCGTCGAGGTTGCCGAGCATGTCCTCACCGATGTTCGGGATGTCCCGGGTGATCTCCTCGGCGCCCAACTTGGTGTCGCGGGCGTTCGACCTCGTGCTCCTCGATGTGGATCGAGGTGAGCACGTCGTCCTGCACCAGTCGCTGGCTCAGGATGATCGCGTCCTCGTAGTTGTGACCCTCCCACGGCATGAACGCGACCAGCAGGTTGCGACCCAGCGCCATCTCCCCGTTGTCGGTACAGGCACCGTCGGCCAGCGGCGAGCCAGCCTCGACCCGGTCACCCTCGGCGACCAGCGGACGCTGGTTGATGCAGGTGGCCTGGTTCGACCGGGTGAACTTCGCCAGCCGGTAGCTGCGGTAGCTGCCGTCGTCGTTGGCCACGTCGATGATGTCGGCGCTGACCGAGGTCACCACACCAGGCTTGTCGGCGACCGTCACGTCACCGGCATCGACCGCACCGCGGTACTCCATGCCCGTGCCGACGAACGGCGCCTCGTTGCGGATCAGCGGCACCGCCTGGCGCTGCATGTTGGCACCCATCAGGGCTCGGGACGCGTCGTCGTGCTCGAGGAACGGGATCAGCGCGGTGGCCACCGACACCATCTGGCGCGGCGAGACGTCCATGTACTGCACGTCGGCCCGCGCCACCTCGTCGGCGTCGCCGTGCTTGAGTCGGACCAGCACCCGGTCCTCGGCGAAGTGACCCTCGGCGTCCAGGGCGGCGTTCGCCTGGGCGATGATGTAGCGGTCCTCCTCGTCGGCGGTCAGATAGTCGATCTGGTCGGTGACCCGGCCGTTGACGACCTTGCGGTACGGCGTCTCGATGAAGCCGAACGCGTTCACCCGCGCGAAGGACGCCAGCGAACCGATCAGGCCGATGTTCGGGCCTTCCGGGGTCTCGATCGGGCACATCCGGCCATAGTGGCTGGGGTGCACGTCGCGGACTTCCATGCCGGCGCGGTCACGGGACAGGCCGCCCGGGCCCAGCGCGGAGAGCCGGCGCTTGTGGGTCAGACCGGCGACCGGGTTGGTCTGGTCCATGAACTGCGACAGCTGCGAGGTGCCGAAGAACTCCTTCAGCGCCGCCGACACCGGACGGATGTTGATCAGCGTCTGCGGGGTGATCGCCTCGATGTCCTGGGTGGTCATCCGGTCACGGACGGTACGCTCCAGCCGGCCGAGGCCGATCCGCAGCTGGTTCTGGATCAGCTCGCCCACGGTGCGCAGCCGGCGGTTGCCGAAGTGGTCGATGTCGTCGGTCTCGACCAGCAGGTCGCCGAGCTGCTCGCGGCCCTCGTGCAGCGCCACCACGTAGCGAATCGCCGAGACGATGTCCTCGACCGTCAGCACCTGGGTGTCGAACGGCAGCGACAGGCCCAGCTTCTTGTTGATCTTGTACCGGCCGACCTTGGCCAGGTCGTAGCGTTTCGGGTTGAAGTAGTAGTTCTCCAACATCGCCTGCGCTGCCTCACGGGTCGGCGGCTCGCCCGGACGCAGCTTGCGGTAGATGTCGAGCAGCGCCTCGTCGGTGTTGGCGGTGTGGTCCTTCTCCAGGGTGAGCCGGATCGACTCGTACTCGCCGAACTCTTCGAGGATCTGCTCGTTGGTCCAGCCCAGGGCCTTGAGCAACACTGTGACGTTCTGCTTGCGCTTGCGGTCGAGCCGGACGCCGACCATGTCACGCTTGTCGACCTCGAACTCCAGCCACGCACCCCGGCTCGGGATCATCTTGCAGGTGAAGATGTCCTTATCGGAGGTCTTGTCCGGGGTCTGCTCGAAGTAGACGCCCGGCGAACGGACCAACTGCGACACCACGACACGCTCGGTGCCGTTGATGATGAAGGTGCCCTTATCGGTCATCAGCGGGAAATCGCCCATGAACACCGTCTGGCTCTTGATCTCGCCGGTGTCGTTGTTCATGAACTCGGCGGTCACGAACAGCGGCGCCGCGTAGGTGACGTCGCGATCCTTGCACTCCTCGACGGAGTGCTTGGGGTCTTCGAAGCGGTTGTCGCGGAAGGACAGCGACATCGTCTGCGACAGGTCCTCGATCGGGGAGATCTCTTCGAAGATCTCCTCCAGGCCGGACTTGGTGTTGACGTCGGTGCGTCCCTCGGCGAGGGCGGCGGCGACCCTGTTTCGCCAAGTCTCATTGCCGACCAGCCAGTCGAAGGACTCGATCTGCAGGTCGAGCAGATTCGGCACTTCGAGGGGTTCGGCGATCTTGGCGAACGAGATCCGCCCTGAGGCAGAGACGACATTGGTGTTCTTCGACGCAGAGCGCGAGACGGCCAAGGTGATGGTCCTTCCAAGAAACCCGGCGGTTTAGCCGGTTCTTTGCACGCAGAACGGCCCGCGTCAAATCACGGGTCGTAGGTGAGCGATGGGCAAACAAGCACTATAGTCCATGCACCGCGTCCTGCCAAGTCGCGTGTTCACAGGCAGGTGGTCTCTGGCAAAATATGACTGCCGACAAGGGGCGACGTTACGCGTGGGGCGAGATGAACCGGATGTCCGCCGGCACGAATAAGCGAGAGTTGGAGACCGGACAGTGACGCGCACTGGGGCGGGAAAGCCAGCGGCAGCTTCAGAGACACCGCACGTTTCGGCGGCTTGACAGGACCCGGCAGCCGAGCGACGACCCCTGAACGCACTGAATCGGTGCTCGCCTCGGGCAACGGGAGGAAACTCACAAGGCGAACACCGATCAGCAGTGCCCATCAACGACGCTATCGGGGGGTTGTGCCGTTGACAGTGTCAATCAAACCACCGCTTGACAAGCTTGTCAAATAACCAAGGACGAGCCGTCCAGATTGTGGACATCGACGTTTTCCAGTGCGGCGGCACGCTGCCAACACTGGCTTGCTTGACGGAATTGCTCCTGCCTGCCGAACAGATCGGCCGCACGGGCGAAGGCGGCACGGGCGGCTGCGACGTGGCCCAGGTCGAGTTCGATCTCGGCCAGCAGTTCCTCGCCCTGGCCGTTGCTGATCACGGCGGGACGCATGGCCGGATCGGCCAAGGTGGCCTTGAGATGCTCGGCGGCCCGCTCGGGGCAACCCTCGTGCAACAGCAGTTTTGCCTCGGCCAACCGCAACTCGAACACGTCGAAGGGGCTCCCGATCAGCGCCAGCCCGCCCCGGGCGACCTCCAGCATCTCGCGCACACCGTCGGTGATGCCGGCCTCCAGCCGACAGTTGGCGGCCGACCGGTTGAGCCGCAGCCACATCCGAAGATCGCGACGCGGACTCAGCAGCTCCATGGCCAACTCGTGCAACTCCAGCCCCTTGGCCACGCTGCCCGACCTGAACGAGGCGGTGCCCAACGTCCAATAGATCACGCCCCTGGCGTGCGACGACTCCACATGGAGCGAGACATCCTCGAGCCGGGCGCACAGTCGATCGCTCTCGGCCGTGGGACGGCCCGCCTCCAGCGCGGCACTGATCAGGCACATCAACGCGTCCGCCATCACGATCGGCGGGGCTTCGCGAGCCAGTTCGACCGCCTGCCCGGCATGAACCAGGGCCATCGGCAACTCGTCGCCGACTCGGTGCGCGGTGGCCGACAGGCACAACGCCTGTGCGCGCAGCGACGGGGACGCGGCGGCCACCTGGTGCGCCGCCAGTCGTTCGGCGAAGTGGATGGCGTCGGCGAACTCGCCCTCGGCCAGCGCCGCCTGCGCCTGCACATACAGCGCCTGCCAGTGCCGCTCGGGCTGCCCGGCGTTGAGTGCCAGCGCCGCCGCGCGGGTGGCCAACTCGCCGGCGGTCGCCCAGTCGCGGTCGTGCCAGGCACGCTCCGCGACCAGCAGGTGCTCCAGCGCGTGCGTGTCGTCGTGGCCGTCGATCGGTTCAGGCAAGGACGGTTCCATGCCGAGCTCGTCCGCCGTCACACCCAGTCGCAGCGCCAAGAACTCGACGACATCGTGCGAGGCCGCGCGACGCCCACTCTCCAGGTGCGAGATGTAACTGCCGGTGTAACGATCTCCACCAAGTTCCGCCTGCGACATCCCGAGTCGCTTACGGGTGGCCCGAAGCCGAGCGCCAAACCCATCATGGGTCAGCGAAGTGGTCAAAACACACCTCCTCCGGACTTCCTTATGGTCCATCTGACCACTAGTTGACATGTCCGTCAAGTATCGATACGTTTTTGTCAACAGCCAAAACCACCCGGGGAGCACAATGAACAAGACGATCCGCAAGGCGATGGTTGCCGCTGCGGCGCTCATCGCCGTCACTGCCGTGCCGGTCGCCTCCGACGCCCCCCAGGCGTGGCGGGGCGGCTACGGTGATTGGCCCGTCAGTTCGCCGATCCGCAGCCGCTGATCCCACAAGCCAGCCACACCCACCCCCGCTAGACAGTTCGGCGGCGGAACTCTCGGTTCCGCCGCCGAATACTGGCGTGTCGGTGCGCTTGGGTGGCGACCGTCCCGGCCGTGGGTTGGGGACCGTGGGTTTGACGACCACGGGTTGACAGCCACGGGTTGACGACCATGGGGTTGCGGACCGTGCCGCGACGGCGCCAACGGAACCAGCGTCCTCCCGTACGACAAAGGGTTTGAGCACCAGTCCGTTTGTTGGTTGTTGGTTGTTGGTTGTTGAACGATCCTGTCGAGACCGGGGCCGGCGATCTCGACAACGTCGCCCGATGGAGGGTTACCTCTCCGATCTCGTGTTACAACGCGAGATCGGACGACTTTCTCACCATCGGTGAGCTTTCTCGACAACGTCCCCCGCCGACTGGACGATCGCCAGCGACACCGCGGGGTGTGCCAGATGCGACGCCCCGAGCCGGCCTGCCGGTGGTTTCGACGCTCGTTCGCCGAGGGCAGTGCCCACCGGTCGTTTCGACACTCGCTCAACGAAGGCAGTGCCCACCGGTCGTTTCGACACTCGCTCAACGAAGGCAATACCACCAACAAGGCGCATGCCGAGAGCTCTGCTCGACAATGCAATCGGCGGTGGAACCCGAGTGGGTTCCACCGCCGATTGGGTGTGGTGTGTGTCAGCTCACTTGACGGACACGGCGGCGCCGGCGGCCTCCAGGGCCTCCTTCGCCTTGGCCGCGACGTCGCGGGCGACCTTCTCCAGGACGGGCTTCGGAGCGGCCTCGACCAGGTCCTTGGCCTCCTTCAGGCCCAGGCTGGTGAGCGCGCGCACCTCCTTGATGACCTGGATCTTCTTATCGCCGGCGGACTCGAGGATCACGTCGACCTCGTTGCTGACCTCTTCCTCCTCGGCGGCCTCGCCACCACCGGTGGCGGCCGGCGCGGCGGCAGCAGCCACCGGGGCGGCGGCGGTCACGCCGAAGGTGTCCTCGAACTGCTTCACGAACTCGGAGAGCTCGATCAGGGTCATCTCCTTGAAGGCATCAAGGAGTTCGTCGGTGCTGATCTTCGCCATGATGTGTTCCTTTCGTCTTACTTCGATGCAGCGTCAGCCGCGTCTTCGGTGGCCTCCGCAGCGGGCGCTGCATCGGTTGCCGGGTCTCCCCCGGCCTGCTTCTGGTCGGACAGTGCGGCCAGGACGCGAGCCGCCTGGCTGAGCGGGGCGGCGAACAGGCCAGCAGCCTTCGCCAGATTGCCGTTCATCGCGCCAGCCAGCTTCGCGAGCAGGACCTCGCGAGTCTCCAGGTCGGCGAGCTTCTTGACCCCGTCGGCGTCGAGGACACGACCGTCCATGACGCCGCCCTTGATGACCAGATGCGGGTTCGCCTTCGCGAAGTCACGCAGACCCTTGGCAACGTCGGCGACGTCACCGGTGATGAACGCGATCGCGGTGGGACCGGAGAGCTGAGCCTCCAGGCCCTCGATGCCCGCTTCCCGGGCGGCGATCGTGGTCAGCGTGTTCTTCGTCACGGCATAGGTGGCGTTCTCACCCAAGGACCTGCGCAACTCCTGCAGGTTCTTCACAGTGAGACCGCGGTACTCGGTCAGTACGGCGGCGGCCGCGTTGGTGAAGCTGTCCTTCAGCTCCGCCACGGCTGCGGCCTTGTCATCCCGCGCCATGAGTCTCCTTCCCACTTCCGTTGATCTGCCTCGGACATGGAAAAACCCCGGCGCGCAAGGCGATCCGGGGCACACTCGGGACGAGCTGTTCAGGAACACCTGCGCGGGCGATCGTTGATCCTTAGGACATCGAGTGATGTCACCAGCGGTCTTCGGCTCCGCTCAGTCTATGACACGACGTCGGGGCGACCAAATCGGGCGGGTTCCGCCGGCTGTGACGTCGTCCGTCGATCTCACCATCGGTCCTGGAGCTCGACCCAGGTCGATGCGGCGGTGGGAAGCCGGCTGTGACGTCGTCCGTCGATCTCACCATCGGGGGCCGCTGACACCTTCGCCGACGGCTTTCGTGCTATTGCATGAGATCGGCCACCGAGCCGTCCACTCGGCACGGATGGTGAGATCGGTGGCTTGAGCGACCCGGCCCATCAGCCAGATCAGCGGCGAAGCCAGGATCGGGGTTGCCAAACCAACGGGTACGAGCCAAACCGACGGGTACGAGCCAAACCGACGGGTACGAGCCAAACCGACGGGTACGAGCCAAACCGACGGGTGCGAGCCAAACCAACGGGTGCTGAGCCGGGCACCGCCCTCCCGGCGCCGCAGCGCGCGGATCTGTCTTGTGGGGACCCGCCGGCCCGGGCCGGCAGGCCCGTCCTCTCAGCGGCTGGTTCCGGACGCGGAACGGCCCGGCATCCCCTGGGGGATACCGGGCCGTTGCCGGCGAATCGTGAGGCCGGTTGGCTCAGACCTCGGCGGGCTTGACCTTGGCGGGATCGATGCCGACGCCGGGGCTCATCGTGGACGACACGGTGACCTTCTTCAGGTACCGGCCCTTCGACGAGGACGGCTTGAGCCGGAGCACCTCGTCCAAAGCGGCGAAGTAGTTCTGGGTGAGCTGCTCGGGGCTGAACGAGGCCTTGCCTACGATGAAGCACAGGTTGGCGTGCCGGTTGACGCGGAACTCGATCTTGCCGCCCTTGATGTCGGTGACGGCCTTGGCGACGTCCATGGTGACGGTGCCGGTCTTCGGGTTCGGCATCAGGCCGCGCGGACCGAGCACCCGGCCCAGGCGTCCGACCTTGCCCATCATGTCCGGGGTGGCGACGACGGCGTCGAAGTCGAGGTAGCCGCCGGTGATCTTCTCAATCAGCTCGTCGGCACCGACCTCGTCGGCGCCCGCGGCGGTGGCGTCCGCGGCCTTCTCACCGGTGGCGAAGACGAGGACCCTTGCCGTCTTGCCAGTGCCGTTGGGAAGGTTCACGGTGCCGCGGACCATCTGGTCCGCCTTCCGCGGGTCGACGCCGAGCCGCATCGCGACCTCGACCGTCTCGTCGAATTTGGCGCTGGCGTTCTTCTTGACGATCTCCAGAGCCTCCTCCGGGGTGTACACCTGATCGGCGTCGCGGTTGTCCGCGGCTGCCCGGTAGGCCTTGCTGCGCTTCATGACTGGTCTCCTTGTGATGCCGGCCTCGTGTGGCCGATCTGCCAGATGCGGTACGGACGTCGTCCTGCCGCGGGTTGGTTATTCAGTTCCAGGGTCTCGACAAGCTCGACCGACGGGGTGTCGGTCTCGACAAGCGTGACCGGCGGAGTGTGGGTTCTCAGCCTGCGACGGTGATGCCCATGGAGCGGGCGGTGCCCTCGACGATCTTGGCGGCAGCCTCGATGTCGTTGGCGTTCAGGTCGGGCAGCTTGGTGGTAGCGATCTCGCGGACCTGGGCGGCGGTGATGGTGCCGACCTTGTCCTGGTGCGGACGCGCGGAACCGCTCTTGACGCCAGCGGCCTTCTTGATCAGCTCGGCGGCCGGCGGCGTCTTGGTGACGAACGTGAACGTGCGGTCTTCATAGATGGTGATCTCGACCGGAATCACGTTGCCGCGCATGGCTTCGGTTTCTGCGTTGTACCGCTTGCAGAACTCCATGATGTTGACGCCGTGCGGGCCGAGCGCGGTGCCGACCGGCGGAGCCGGGGTCGCCGCGCCCGCGTTCAGGGCGACCTTGACGATGGCCGCTACCTTCTTCTTGGGAGGCATGTGTGTGGGTCCTTAACTGGTTGTGTAACGGGTGCGCGAACTAGACCTTGGCGATCTGGTTGAACGTCAGGTCGACCGGGGTCTCCCGACCCAGGATCTCCACCAGGGCCTTGAGCCGCTGGCTGTTCGCGTTGATTTCGGTGATCGTCGCATGCACGCCCGAGAACGGACCGTTGACGACCATGACGGAGTCACCGACCTTGAAGTCGGCGACCTCGACCTTGCGGGTGCGCTTCTTCGGCCCGGACGCCGCTGCTGCAGCCTTGGCCAGCGCGGCCGGGGCGAGCATCTTGTGCACCTCGTCCAGCGACAGCGGGACGGGCGCGTTGGCGTGCGCCACGAAGCCGGTCACCGACGGGGTGTGCCGCACCGCGGCCCAGGATCCGTCGGTCAGCTCCATACGGACCAGCACGTAGCCGGGCAGCACCGTGCGGGTGACCGTCTTGCGGGTGCCGCTGCGGGTCTCGACGACCTCTTCGGTGGGCACCACGGTCTCGAAGATGAAGTCCTCCATGCCGAGCGTCTTCACCCGGGAATCGAGGTTCTGCTTCACCCTGTTCTCCATGCCGGAGTAGGTGTGGATGACGTACCAATCGCCGATCTGTCCGCGCAGTTCGTCGCGCAACGCCTCCAAGACGGCTTCGTCACCGGCCTCCCCCTCGTCGTCGGCGGACGGCTCGGGCTCCGGCTCGCTGAGGTCGATCGAGACACCGTCGTCGGGGTCGTCGGAGGAGTCGATGCTCAGGTCCACCTCGAAGTCGTCCGCCGGCGCGGCAGCATCGGCAGGCCCGAGGTCGATCTCGAAATCGGACTCATTGGCGGCAGGCGTATCAGACACAGATTGCTTCTCTCGTTGACTTCTCGGGGGCCTCAGCCGAAGAGCTTTAGCAGGCTCCAGCCGAACAGCAGGTCAAGGGCGCTGACGTACAGGATCACCAGCAGCACGAAGACCAGCACGACGGTGAAGTACTGCCGCAGCTGGGTCGCGGTCGGCCAGACCACCTTCCGCAGCTCACCGGCCGACTCGCGGACGAACGACACCGGCGTGGTGCGCTTGCGGGCCTTGGCCGCGCCGCCTGCACGCTGCTTGGGCGTGGCGTGATCCTTCTTGCCTTCCGAGGCTGCTGCTGACGACGACTTGCGAACCGGGCGGCTGCTCGCCGCCGCACGCGCTACCTCACGCGCCGGATCCTGGGCAGCCGGAACGCCGTTTTCGCTCTCGGCATTGTCCTTGTCCGCCACACATGATCCTTCGCACTCGACACGTCCCAGCAGGGCAAGAGGGACTTGAACCCCCAACCTGCGGTTTTGGAGACCGCTGCTCTGCCAATTGAGCTATTGCCCTTCACGGTGGCCCGCCTCGCCAGCACCCGAGCCTTGTGAGCACCGCACCCAGCGCCTTGTGAGCGTTGTGGGCATGGGCCAACTGAGGTGAGGCCACCAAGACAAGAAGTGTACCCGGCCAACCCCGTCCCGTCGAACCGAGCCCGTCGAACCGAGCCAGTCCCGGAGCGGGATCAGCCCTTCCGCACGTCCGCGATGGCAGCGCAGACGTGATCGATGTTGGCCTCGTTGAGCGCGGCGACGCAGATCCGGCCCTTGTCGGTGCCGTAGACGCCGTGCCGCTGGCGCAGCGCGACCATCTGATCCTTGGTCAGCCCCGAGTAGCTGAACATGCCGACCTGGGTGGCGATGAAGCCCATGTCGGTGATCCCGGCGGCCTCCAGCCCGGCGACCAGGCGCAGCCGCATCGCCTTGATCCGGTCCCGCATGGCCGCGAGTTCGTCGATCCACTGACCGCGGAGCCCGGCGTCGGCCAGCACGGTCGCGGCCAGCTGGGCGCCGTGGGTGGGCGGGTTGGAGAAGTTGGTCCGGATCACGATCTTGTCCTGGGAGAGCAGCCGGGCCGCCTCCTCGGCATCGGCGCAGACCACCGACAGTGCGCCGACCCGCTCGCCGTACAGGCCGAGGCTCTTGGAGAAGGACGTGGACACCAGCACCGGCAGACCGGTCTCGGCGAAGCGTCGGACGACGGCGCCGTCGGCGTCCAGCGACTCGGAGAAGCCCTGGTAGGCCATGTCCAGGAACGGCACCAGGCCGGCCCGGGTCACGGTTTCGATGACGCTGCCCCACTGCTGCTCGGTGAGGTCGTAGCCGGTCGGGTTGTGGCAGCAGGCGTGCAGCACAACGATCGTGCCGGCGGGTGCCGCGGCCAGGTCGGCCAGCATGCCGTCGAAGTCGACGCCGCGGGCGTCCGCGTCGTAGTAGCGGTAGGTCTCCACCGTGAAGCCGGCGCGGGTGAACAGCGCCTCGTGGTTCTCCCAGGACGGATCCGAGATGAGCACCTTCGCGTCCGGGTCGAAACGGCGCAGGAAGTCGGCGCCGATCTTCAGCGCGCCGGTGCCGCCCAGCGCCTGCACGGTGACCACCCGTCCGGCGGCGACGACTGCCGAATCGGCGCCGAACACCAGTTCACGGACCGCCTTGGTGTAGCCCGGTAGCCCGTCGATCGGCAGGTAACCGCGCGGCTTCGGATCCTCCGCCAGCCGCTGCTCGGCCTGCCGGACGCACTCCAGCAGCGGCAGCTTGCCGGTGCCGTCCTGGTAGACACCCACCCCGAGGTTGACCTTTTTCGGGTTGGTGTCGGCGACGAAGGCTTCGGTGAGGCCCAGGATCGGGTCGCGCGGGGCAAGCGGAACTGCGCTGAAGAGGGACATGGCCCTCAGTCTAGGGTGACGCCCACCAGGACAGGTTCGGGGACCAGGCTCACGCCGAACGCGTCCCGGACGCCGTCGCGCACCGTACGCGCGAGGGCCAGCAGATCGTCGCTGCCGGCTCCGCCGCGATTGGTCAGCGCCAGGGTGTGCTTGGTCGACAGGGTCGCGGGCGGTGTGCCGAATCCCTTGTGGAAGCCGGCCGCCTCGATCAGCCAGGCGGCGCTGGACTTGACCCGGCCGTCCGGCTGCGCGAAGCGGGGGGCCGCTTCGGGCAGGGCGGCGGCCTGCTCTGCGTCCAGGATCGGGTTGGTGAAGAACGAGCCGGCGCTCCAGGTGTCGTGATCGGCGGCGTCCAGCACCATGCCCTTGCCGCGCCGCAGGTCGAGGACGGCCTCGCGGACGTCCGCCATCGGGGCCCGGCCGCGGGCGTCGGTCTCCAGTCGCCGGCTCAGCTCGCCGAACCGCAGCGGTGCCGACATTGTGCCCTGCCGGAATTGGAAGGTGACGCTCAGCACCACGTAGCGGCCCGGTTCGGCCTTGAACCGCGACGTCCGGTAGCCGAGGCCGCAGTCCCCCACCGCGAAGGTGCGGAACGTGTTGGCCTGCCGGTCCCAGGTGCGCACCGACCACAGCCAGTCGGCCACCTCCTGGCCGTAGGCGCCGACGTTCTGGATCGGGGTGGCGCCGACGCTGCCGGGGATGCCTGAGAGCGCTTCGATGCCGCGCCACTCCTGGGCGATCGCATGGGCGACGAAGTCGTCCCAGTTCTCGCCGGCGGCGACCTCGATGACAGCACCGCCGCACATCGCGGCCCCGGGTTCGTCGATGGTGCACGATCCGCCGGCCAGCCTGATGCCGCGGGTGGCGACGTGCACCACGGTGCCGTCGAAACCGTCGTCGGCGACCAGCACGTTGGAGCCGCCGCCGAGAATCAGCAACGGTTCGCCCGCGGCGTCCGCGGCCTGGACGGCGGCCACCAGTTCAGCTTCGGTGGTCGCCTCGATCCAGGTGCGGGCCGGACCTCCGACCCGCAGCGTGGTGTGGTCGGCCAGCAGGGTCGCGCTGCCGGCGAGCAGGTCGGTCACAGCGCACCTCCGTGCCTTCGCACAGCCGTCACAGCTGCACCTCCGCCTTCGCGCCGCCGAGCACCTTCGCGCCGTCGAGCGTCGCCTCGATGGTGACGGTGGCGATGCCGTCCGCCACTTTCGTCACGGTACCCCCGAAGGTGACCGTGGCACCGTCGGCGTCGTCGGGCACCGGGACGGACTTCACGAACCGGACGTAGTAGCTGAGCACCCGCGCGGGGTCGCCGCACCAGTCGGTGACCACCCGCAGCGCGGTGCCCATGGTGAGCATGCCGTGTGCGATCACACCCGGCAGGCCGAGGGCCGCGGCGGCGGCGTCCGAGTAGTGGATCGGGTTGAAATCGGTGGACGCACCCGCGTAGCGCACCAGGGTCGCCCGGGTGAACGTGGTGGTGATGCTCGGCAGCGCGGTGCCGACCTCGACGTCGGTCATGCCGCCTTCCCTTCCGGCCAGCTGTGCAGCAGCGTGGACGCCGCGTCGCAAACCCGTTCGCCGTCTGCGTCCAGGGCCACGGTGAGCGAGATGAACGCGCTGGTGCCGCGGGCCCGGACCCGGTCGATCGTCAGGGTGGCGGTGACGGCGTCGCCGACCCGCAGCGGACGCCGCCAGGTGAACCGCTGATCGGTGTGGACGGTGCTGCTCAGCGACAGTTCCAGCTCCGGATCGTCGAACATCGCCTGCCAGGCCGCCGAGGACAGCAGCACCGCGAAGGTAGGCGGGGCGACCGCGTCCGGGCCGGTGTAGGCCGGGTTGTCGGCGTCACCGAGGGCGGCGGCGAACTCGGCCACCTTGGCTGCGCTCACCAGGTACGGCGCGGACGGCGGATAGCTGCGTCCGACGTGGGTCTCGCTGATCATGGCCACAGGGTAGTGCGCCACGGACGTGGGCAAAGCGAAAGGCCGCCCGCGCAAACGCGGGCGGCCTGGTGGCTTCGCTCAGCGAGTCTCGCGGTGCGCGGTGTGCAGATGGCACTTGGGGCAGAACTTCTTCAACTCAAGACGCTCCGGGTCGTTACGCCGGTTCTTCTTGGTGATGTAGTTGCGCTCCTTGCACTCGGTGCACGCCAAGGTGATCTTCGGACGAATCTCCGACTGCTTCTTGGCCATCGCCGTTGCTCTCTCTCGTCTTGCAGTTGCCGATCCTGGTAGCGGGAGCGGGACTCGAACCCGCGACACAGCGATTATGAGCCGCTTGCTCTACCGCCTGAGCTATCCCGCCGCCCGTTCGGAGTGCCCGAACCGGGCAAGGTGGGCGGTTATTCCACCAAACTCCAAACGCAGAGCCCCCATGCGGAATCGAACCGCAGACCTTCTCCTTACCATGGAGACGCTCTGCCGACTGAGCTATAGGGGCCTGGACCGCGTGAAACACTACACGAGGTTTCGGGTCGCCCTCAAATCGTCGGGATCGGTGGGCGAGTCGGCGTGGTGCGAGTCAGCCTTCGACGGCACCGACCGGGGTGATCTCGTTGAACCCCAGATGCTCGTACAGGTAGACGGCTTCGCCTGCGGTCTCCTCCTGGACGTTCAGCGCCAGACTCTCCCAGCCCTCGTCGAAACAGGCCTGCGCCGCCGACAGCAGCAGCAGGGTGCCCAGCCCACGACGCCGGTGCTCGGGGTGCACGAACAGCTCGATCACGAACGGCACCGCCGGAATCCCTTCCCAGGGTGGGCTGGTGACGGTCTGGAGGCAGCCGATCAGCGTGCCGTCCGCGTCCTCGACGACCAGGGACGCCTCGTCAACCGGTGTGCCGTACTCGCCGGCGAAGACGCCCTCCATCTCTTCGACGGCGTCCTCCAGGTCGACCGCGGCGGCACCCTTGGGGTAGGAGTCCCAATACAGGGCGCCCAACGCCTGGGCGTCGGCGGGTACCTGGGGACGAAGTGTCACCCCGGCCGGTGAATCCGGCGCGGGCAAGGGCAAGCCACGCTGCATCAGCATGCGGTCAGTGTAGGGGCGACGAGTCAGCTGCGGACGAAGATCTCCACCCGGCGATTCAGCTGGCGTCCGGCCGGGTTGTCCTTGCCGTTGAGCTCGTTGGGGGCGACCGGACGGCTCTCGCCGTACCCCTTGGACGTCATCGGCGCCGACACCCCGCGCTGCCGCAGAGCCTGCTCGACCGAGCCGGCGCGGCGCTCGGACAGGCCCTGGTTGTAGCTGTCGGTGCCGATGGCGTCGGTGTGGCCGCTGATCTGGATGGCCTGGTTGCCGACCTGTTGGAGCGCCTTGGCGACCTTGTCGAGGGTCGCGGCGGCGTCGGGGCGGATGTTGTCGTTGTCGAAGTCGAACAGGACGCCGTCGGCCAGCGTGATCACGAAGCCGCAGACGTCGACCTTGGGCAGCAGCTGCACGACCGGCGGAAACTTGCCCAGCGGTGGCACCGAGGCCACCGGATCGGCCGGCACCGTGCCGGAGAAGGTCGGTCCAACCACGGTCGCGGTGCCCCGTCCGTCATTGCTGATCGACACGGTGCCGTCCACGTAGGTTCCGGAACCGTCGCCGGAGTTGCTGATCGACACCTTGCCGCTCACGTAGGTGCCTGAGCCGTCGCCGCCATTGGTGATCGACTCGGTCGGGCTGACATAGGCGCCGCCGCCCCTGCCGTCGATGCTGACCGACAGATCGGCGTCCACATACGTGCCGGAACCGTCGCCGTCGTTGGTGATCGACACCTTGTCGCTCACGTAGGTGCCGCCGCCCTTGCCGTCGCGGGTGATCGACTCGCGGTCGCTGACGGAAGTCTCGGAGCCGTCCCGGCCCCGGGTGTAGCTGCCGTCCGGGCCGACGTAGGAGCCGGAGCCGTCGCCGTAGAGCACCAGACCGGAGTCGGCGTTGCTGTACTCGCCGTCCTTGGTGCAGCGGACCGCGGTGATTGTGACGCCGGGGATGTCCTTGATCTCGACCTTGAGCTTGTCGCGCAGCTTCTTGCCGGCGGTCGACAGCCGGGAGATGTCGGGCAGGCTGAACAGCGGGACCGGCGGCGCCTGCCCGACCTGATAGCCGGGGACGGCGTTCTCGGCGTCCGGCGTGGCGGTGCTCGGCTCGGTGACCGGGCTCGGTTCGGTGGACGCCGCCGTCTCGGACGCCTCGGGCGTCGGCGGGGCGGTCGGTTCGGCGGTCACGCCGACCGAGCAGCCGGTCAGGATCAGGACGCTGGTGAGGGCTCCGGCGAGCAGGTGCGAGCGGGGCATCATGCCCTCCTTTCGGAGTGGAGGCTTCCGGGGTGGAGGCTTTCGGGAGTTCCAGCGTGGGAGGACCGCAGCGGCAGCCACAGTGACACCGAGGTGCCGACGCCGATCCGGGAGTCGAGTTGGACGCGGCCGCCGTGGCGTCCGACCACCGAACGGACCAGGGCCAGACCGAGTCCCTGGCCGGGGATGCCGCGGGCGGTGGACGCGCGGGAGAGTTCGTCGAAGACGCCCGGCACCTCGTCGGCGGGGATCCCGGCGCCGGTATCGGCGACCACGACGCCGATACCGCCGTCGGATTCGGCGGCCCGGATCTCGATCCGGTCGCCGGGGCGGGAGTACTTCACGGCGTTGTCGGTGAGGTTGTACAGCGCCAAGTAGAGCAGATCCGGGTCGGCGGCGATGGCCGGCAGCGGCCAGGGCGCCTGGGGCAGGTTGAGCGACCAGTGCCGCTGGACGCCGGCCGGCGTGGTCGAGCAGGCGTCGCGGACGGCGCTGAGCAGCTCCCCCAAATCGACGGACTCGATGTCGAGCTCGCGATGCTCGACGTCGGCGATCTTGCGCAGCGAGGTGAGCAGCGCGCCCAGGCGGGCGGATTGGGTGGCAATGGTGTCGACAGCATCGGCGGCCCGAGGACTTCCCGGCGGAGCGGCGCGGAGTGCATCCAGGGCCAGGTTGGTGGCCATCACCGGGTTCTTCAGTTCGTGATCGATCCGGCCCAGCAGCCGTCCGCGCTCGGCGCTGAGCCTGGTCTCCACCTCTTGCGCGGCTGCTGCAAC
The DNA here is from genome assembly GCA_047602545.1 of Micropruina sp. Taxonomy (GTDB): domain Bacteria; phylum Actinomycetota; class Actinomycetes; order Propionibacteriales; family Propionibacteriaceae; genus Micropruina. Next base: position 325,306 of record JASGHC010000001.1, read on the forward strand.
CCGCTGGTCACCCAGGGCGAGCAGGCGTTCCCGGCCGCGGGCGAGGCGTCCGACGCCGACGGCGGCGGCGGCGAGCAGCACGGAGACGAGCACCAGCAGCAGGGCCGGTGAGACCGCGAAGACCACCCGGGTCTGCGGCACCACCAGCCACACCACCAGCGCGCTGACCAGGCCGATCGCGGCCAGCGCCGCGGCCGTCCGATTGGCCGCCTTCATCGGGTGTCCTGACTGACCGGGCCCGGATTGATCGAGCCTTGCCTGACCGAGCCCTGACTGGTCGTGCCTTGTCGGACCGGGGCGACGAACGCGTAGCCGACGCCCGGCACGGTGCGGATCCAGCGCGGCTGGGTGGGGTCGTCGGCCAGCACCCGGCGCAGCTCGGAGATCCGGTGATCGATGGCGCGGGTGCCGACCGGGTCGTCGTAACCCCAGACCACCTCGAGCAGCCGCGGCTTGGAAACCACCTCGTCCGGGTGGGTGATCAGGTGGTCGAGCAGCGCGAACGCCTTCGGGGTGAGCGCCACCTCACGTCCGGACAGCCAGGCCCGGCGGGCCGAGCGGTCGACCCTGAGCTCGCCGGCGGTGAGCACGGCGGCGCTGGCCAGGGTCGGTTTCCCGGCGGCGGTGCGGCGCAGCACGGCCCGGACCCGCGAGATCAGCTCGCCGGCGTCGAACGGCTTGTTCAGGTAGTCGTCGGCGCCCTCGTCCAGGGCCCGGGCGCGTTCCGCGGCCTCCCCCACCGAAGTGAGCAGCACCACCGGGACGGTGTGGCCGTCGCGACGCAGCCGGCGGAGCGTTTCGCGTCCGTCCAGGCCGGGCATCATCACGTCGAGCACCACGATGTCGATGTCGCCGGCAGCCACCGCAGCGAGCGCGGCTGCGCCATCCTCGGCGATGGTGACCGCGAAGCCGTCCCGCTCCAGAATCGGGCTCAGGCCGGACGTGATGCCGGGGTCGTCATCGACCAGCAGCAACCGGGGACGCTCAGGAGACATAGCCGTCCACCAGCACGGCGTAGGAGTCGTCGGAGCTGGCGCAGTTCCCGCGGGCAACCTTGGTTTGCGTGGTCACCGTCTTCTTCCCCTCGATCAGGAACCGGATCGGCACCAGCGCGGGCGTCGGATTGGTGCCGTCCAGCTGGATGTTCTGGACGGGGTCGCCGTCGGCCAGGATCAGCACGTGCACCACGATGTCATCCGGCACGGACGATCGCAGGCCCAACTCGCCCTGGAAGATCTTGTGGCCGGCGACGCCGAACAGCACCTCGTCCGTGCTGCCGTCGCACCCGGCCCACAGCGACAGCGCGTTGTCGTAGCGAGTGCCGGCGGTGTCGCCCTTGACGGTGGCGCTGGTGCGGTCGGCGCTCCGGGTGGCCCGGACGACGAGCGTGTCGACGGCGATCCCACCGGCCGGAACCGGCTCGCCGGTTGACGGAGGGTTCGATGGTGCGGCCGAAGTCGGGCCTGCCGGTTCGACGCTCGCCGGAGGGCTGGTCGAGGGGCCGGTGGTCACCGCCACACTGCAGCCGGCGCTGAGCATCAGGACAGTGCCGGCGGCAAGGATGTGGGCGAGCCGGGGGTGCTGGGTCGTCATCGTGGATCCCTCTCATGAACTGACGGCTCCACGCTATTGGCCCGCCGTGTCCCCGAGGTGGCCGTGGTGTCGCAATGCGGTCGCAGTCCGGCGACATGCGTCAACCGGCGAGGAACTGGCACGCAGAGGGCACGGGCAAGACAACAGGCCTAGCCAATACTGCTCTGACTAGGCCTGGCACACGGTGGCAGGTGTAGGATTCGAACCTACGTAGGCGATGCCGACGGTTTTACAGACCGCTCCCTTTGGCCGCTCGGGCAACCTGCCGTGCTGGTGGGCGAGGACAAACATAGCAACACTGCAGGGGAGCGGACCAATCGAGACAAACCAGAGATGAGGACGGACGATGGCAGGCGATAGCTCCTTCGACGTGGTGAGCAAGTTCGACCAGCAGGAACTGGAGAACGCGGTCAACATGACCGCCAAGGAGATCCGGAACCGGTACGACTTCAAAGGCACCGACGCCGCGATCAAGGTGGCCGGCGATGTGATCGACATGGAGGCATCCGGCGAAGAGCGGGTGAAGGCCGTGCTCGACGTGCTGCAGACCATGCTGGTCCGCCGCAAGATCGACCTGAAGGCGCTCAAGCCGGGCGAACCGCGAATCAGCGGCAAGATCTGGAAGCTGACCGCCACCATGCAGCAGGGCATCGCCACCGAGGACGCCAAGAAGATCGCCAAGCTGATCCGCGACTCCGGCCCGAGGGGTGTCAAGACCCAGGTGCAGGGCGAGGAGCTGCGAGTGTCCAGCAAGAAGCGGGACGACCTGCAGGCCTGCCAGCGGCTGATCAAGGAAGCCGATTACGACTTCCCGGTTCAGTTCGCCAACTACCGCTGAGGTTGAGTCTGGACAAGCTCGACCGGCGACGGTCAGCGCTTCGGCTAGCGTGACCGGGTGAGTTCCACCCTGCGGATCGCCAGCGCCAACGTGAACGGGATCCGGGCCTGCGTGCGGCGCGGCTTCGGAGAGTGGCTGACCCAGCGCCGGCCCGACATCGTCGCTGTCCAAGAGGTGCGTTGCCCGCATGATGAGTTGCCAACTGACGCGTGGCCGGAGCACCGGTTGACCTATCACCCCGGTCTGTTGGCTGGGCGCAACGGTGTCGGCGTGCTGTCGCGGTGGACGCCGTCCGCGGTGCGGATGGGGTTCGGCAGCCGGGCCTTCGATCACGAGGGCCGCTACCTGGAGGTGGACGTCGAGCCGCCGTCCGGGCCGCCGCTCACCATCGGCTCGCTGTACGTGCCGAAAGGGGCGTCCTGGAAAGGTCCGGACGCCGACCCGGAGAAACACCAGCGGAAGATGCGCTTTCTCGCCTCGCTCGGCGCCCACCTGACGCGGGCTCGCCGACAGGCTGTTCGGGAAGGGCGCGAGTTCCTGGTGATGGGCGACTTCAACATCGCCCGCACGCAACTCGACCTGACCAACTGGCGGAGCAACCAGCGCAACTCCGGGTTCTTGCCCGACGAGCGGGCCTGGTTCGACCGGATGCTGACGCCGCGGACCTTCGTGGACGTGGTTCGCAAGCTGCATCCGGATCGGCCCGGGCCGAACTCGTGGTGGACCTGGCGCGGCCAGGCGTTCGTCAAGGACACCGGCTGGCGGATCGACTACCACCTCGCCACACCCGGCCTGGCCGCCTCCGCAGTCGAGGGCGGCACGGACCGTGAGCCGTCCTACGAGCAACGGATGAGCGACCACTCCCCTGTCGTCGTCGACTACCGGGTCTGAGTGGTGGGAGCGCCGCACCTCCAGCGCTCGCCGAACTATTTACCGCTCGCCGGATTCAGCGAGCGGCAAATAGTTCGGCGAGCGTTGGGTAGGCGATGGACAGCCAGCGGTCCCCTACTCCAGCCCCGTGAACAGGGCCGCGACGTCCGCCGGGTCAACGTCCTCGAGGCGGGCCGGGGTCCAGGACGGGTTGTGGTCCTTGTCGACCACCTGGGCACGGACGCCTTCGGAGAAGTCGGGGCGCAGCACCATCGGCACGGCCAGGGCGAGGTCCTGGCCGAGCACCGCAGCGACGTCCGGCAGGGTCGCGGCGCGACGGATCGCCGCCAGGGTGACCGCGACGGCGAACGGGCAGCGTTGCCGCAGCACCGCAGCGGTCTCCCGCGCCTCAGCGGCCGGGTGCCCCTTGAGCCGGCGGACGATGGTCAGCGGGTCGTCGCCGGCGTAACAGGCGTCGATCCAGTCCCGCTGACCGGGCAGGACGGCGTCCGGCACCTCACCCACCGCATGGTCGGCCAAGCCGAGCAGGACGGCGTCCGCGGCCCCGACGCTTCCACCGGTCAGCGCCAGGTGGGTGCCGAGCTCACCGGGCGCGCGAGAGAGTTCGTAGAGCACCCCGACGTCCGGGAACAGGCCGATGATCGTCTCGGGCATGGCCAGCCGGCTGTCGGCGCGCACCATCCGCTCGGAGCAGTGCGCCGAGAGTCCCATGCCGCCGCCCATGGTGATGCCGACCATGTCGGCGCGGACCGACTTGGGATAGGCAGCGATCAGGGCGTCCACGGCGTACTCGATGGTGAAAAAGGCCTCGGCTGCCGCCCCACCACGCTCAGCCAGGTCGGCGCGCAGGGCGCGGACGTCGGCGCCCGCGCACAGCCCCCGCTCCCCCGCACCGGTCAGGTGGACCCATTCGACCGCGTCCTCATCGATCCAGTCGGCGAGCCGGTCGCCGATCTGGATCAGCATCTCCAGGCTCAGCGCGTTGATCTGCCGTGGCCGGTTCAGCGTGATCCTGCCGACGCCGCCGCCCACCTCGAAGAGGACCTCGTCGCTCACTTCTGGGCTCCCGTCGTCCGGTGTTCGTCGAAGTAGCGCACCAGCAGGGTGGTGATCAGCGCCAGCCCGGCCAGTCCCAACCCGATGCCGGTGTCGTTGCGCCAGGCCAGGTTGCCCGCACCGTAGCCGAGCAGCACGCTGGTCACCACGACCGCCACCCTCTGCACCCGTTCGGTCGGACGGGTCAACGGCAGCAACAGCCCGCCCCACAGCAGGTACCAGGAGTGCATCGCGGGGCCGAGCAGCGCCACCCACAGGTAGGACCAGGACAGGAAGGTGACCGGACGCCGCCGCGCCACGGTCACCGCCAGATAGACCACGATCAGCGCGGACGCCACCACGCCAGCGACCAGCAGTCCGCCGGCGATCTGGGTGCCCAGCTCCGGATAGCCGGCCGCCACGCACAGCAGCCTGATGCCTTCGCCGATCAGCGACAACGGCGCGAGCGTCACCACCCGTCCCGGCACGTCGAGGGCGTTCATCCAGCCGAAGTTGAGACCACTCGCCAGCGAGATCAGCACGAACACACCGACCGCGAGCACCGACGAGATCGCCGCCCGCGCCACCTTGTTTCAGCACATGCTGGGTGTTCCACTGCCAGGGCAGTCCGATCAGCGCCACCGGGTAGGCCGCCAGCAGCGCGGCTGTTTCACCGCGGCCGCGACCCCGACGATGATCGCGCCCAGCCAGAACTGCTGCGGACGGCGATGCGTCAGATAGAGCGCCACGATGATCAGGCCGAGCATCAGGGCGTCGTTGTGCATGCCACCGACCAGGTCGATCAGCAGCAGCGGATTGATGGTGGAGAACCAGGCGGCCAACTGCACGTCGGCGCCGAGCCGGGCCGCCAGCCGGGGCAGGAAGTACACGATGAGCACGACACCGATCAGCGCCGGAATGCGCATCAGCAGCGTCGAGATGTACGGGTCGAGTCCCCCGGCGATCACCATCAGGTGCGAGATCTGCAGACTGAGCGGGCCGTAGGGCGCCGGGGTGTAGCGCCACACCCAGGCCACCTGGTCGGCGAAGGCGCCCGGCAGCACACTGACCGGCGTCTCGTACGGGTTGAGCCCGTTGTACAGCAGCCAGCCCTGCGCCGCGTAGGAGTAGGCGTCATGGCTGAAGATCGGCGGGGCGAACAACAGCGGCAGCGCCCAGATCAAGCCCACCGCCCAATGCTTGAAGTCGAGATACAAGCCGGGCCGCAACCGGAACCAGGCGTCCACCAGCAGCACCACCGCGGCCACCACCAGCGCCGTCCCGACCACCTTGGTCGTCCCGTTGTCCAAGCCGAGCGCACGGATCGAATCCCACAGCGGACTGTTCTGCGGCAGATAGGCCGGCGTCAACGAGCCGAGGAAGAGCAGGAAGGTGGCCAGCAGGCCACGCTTCACCGCCGGCACCCGCCACGCGGTTCTCAGGTCGCGCCAGTAGCCGGCGAGGACTTCGCGGGTGGGCCAGCGTAACCGCGGCACTGCCGCGACCTGATCCACCTCACCCACTCGAGCAACCCCTCGTCCCGCGATGCCTTACCCGGGCTAGCGTAGTGGTCGGCCCTGTGACGCCGGCTCTCACCTCAGCCAGCGGGGCTTCACGGCGGGCGTGGGACCACCTTCACCCAACCAATTGGGTAACAATGGGTTGTCAACTCCACCCGTCACCGGACTGTCGGCGTCCAGCTTTCTGACAACCCCTTCACTGGCACCACATAGTTCTGCTAGGGATTGCGCATTCTGTCGAAGGGCCGGGCAGTTTCGTTGCTCCTGGCGCATTTCTGCCAAGGAGTTTAGCCGATGCTACGCCTACCCCTTTCCACCTCCGGCCCCATCCTGCCGCGGTGGACCACCTGCATAGTTGCCGGCGTCTTGTCGATCGCCTTGTGTTTCGGCACCGAGCTTCCCTCGGCGTCGGCGGAAGAGCCTGATCCAAAGCCTTCCCCGGCGGACGTCAAGGCGGCTGACTCCGATGACGACGGGGTCCCCGATCGCCCTGATCTGGTATCTGCCGGCGTCACAGCCAGGGCACTCGGCGTCGCGGTCGAGGACCTTTCCCAGCGGAACGAGTCCACCCGTGTATTGGTGAACCCCGACGGGACACTGGAGCAGGAGTCGTACGCGGCACCGGTGTGGGCGAAGAACGACGACGGCAAGTGGGTCAAAGCTGACTACACGCTGAAGGCCGACAAGAAGGGGCAGCTGCGACCAGCGGCCTCGCCGTCGTCGGTGCTGATCGGCGGGGGTGGGGCCAAGGAGTTTGCACGGTTGAAGTTGCCTGAGGGTGGCTGGACGATCTGGTCGTGGCCGAAGGCGCTGCCCGCTCCGAAGGTTGACGGCGCGACGGCCATCTACGCCGTTGGTGACGATGTCGATTTGCTGGTGACAGCAACCGCACTCGGCGTATCGACACGAATTCGCATCAACACGGCCGAGGCCGTCGCGCCGTCGTTCACGGTGCGAGTGCGCAACAAGGGCGTCCGGCTACGCAAGACCGGGAGCGGGCAGCTGTTCTTCGAGGACGGCAAGGGCCGGACGGGTCAGTCGTCGTCATTGACAGCGTGGGACGGTCGACTCGACGCGTTCGGCGACCCCACCCATGTTGTCTCGTTGGACCCGAAGCTCGACGAGGTGGCTGCTGAGGAGGACCAGGCCGATCATGACCTCACGCTGACCACTCCGGCCGCGCTTACTTCCGACCCGGAGGTGGTCTTCCCGATCGTGCTGGACCCGGATGTGACCCCGTTGACGCCGATGCAGGACACCTGGGTGCGGTCGGGGGTGACGACGATCGACACCTTGTCGTATCGGTTGATCGTGGGTCGGACGGCAGGTAGTTCGAACAGCAACTTTGCCTACAGCTACGTTCAGTGGCCCAATGGCGACATCGCGGGCCGCAAGATTCTGAAGGCGACCATCAACCTGTACCAGTATGCCGCGGGCTCATGCGAACGTTCGAGGATGATGAACATTCATCCGTTGGTCGGCGCATGGGATGAGTCGGTGACAACCTGGTCGAACAAGCCATCGCATAACACGGGCACGGGCACGTCGAGTTCGTTGACGAAGAACGTGGGCGGCGACGGTTGCCCGGACACGAATGCGTTCGTGTCGGCCGATCTGACCGCGATGGTTCAGGCATGGGCGAACGGCCCCAGCAACGGCGGTTTCACCAACTACGGGCTGATGTTGAACGTGCCAAAGGCGAACGAGGACGACCCATCGTTCGAGCGTCGGTTCTGCTCGATCAACTACGACCCGACCCATACCTCGTGCAACCAAGCGTCCCGAGTGCCCTATCTGACGTTTACCTACAATTCAGCCCCGGCCGCGGCAGCCATTCCGGCGGTCGCGACCTCCCGGACATTCGACGGCACCCTGTGGACGTTGACGGCGACCCCCACCTTCTCGACGTCGGCGACCGATCCCGAAGCATCGAAGGTCCAGTACAGCTTCGAGGTGCGAACCTCCACGGGCGCGAGCACCGTGACCTCGTCATGCACGACGGGGCAGGTGGCTGCCGGGGCGACCGCTGGCTGTGCCCCGTCCACGGCGCTCACCAGCGGACAGACCTATGTGGTCCGCGCTCGCGCCACCGATGAGCATGGGCTCGTAGGCGCGTGGTCGCCATGGCGCACCTTCGGTGTCGACACCACGGCTCCGTCGGTGCCTGCCATCTCGTGTGTCGGCTACGCCGCGGACTCGTGGCACGCAACCCGCGTGGGTCCCACGACCACCTGCGCCTTTACTGCGACCGGGGTAACAGACTTCGAGTGGCGTCGCACCCAGGCCGGCACAGTGGAGGACCAGCCCGCGGTCATCGCCACCAGCGGATCCGGCACCACCTCGGCTATCCCTGTGCCCGAGACCGGCGTGGTGAAGGTCGAGGCGCGAGCCCGAAATCGGTCGGGGCTCGCCTCGGCATGGAAGACTTACACGTTCGGTATCGGTACCGCAGCAATCACGCAGCCCATGCTGGACGACCGCTCCACTTCCACCTTCCCTGTGCAAGCCTTGGCCGGTGGCGGCGCGACCAGCGCCCGCGTGGAGTGGAGATATGCCCCCTGACGTCGAGGGCGACACCAGCACCGGCTGGGCAACAGCTACCAAGCTCCAGCTGAAGTCAACCGGGGCGACCTGGACCGGCGCGTTACAGGCATCGACGCCTCTGTCACAGGTCCCCTTGCTGACCTGGACCCCGTCCCAGGAGACCGGCATCAGCGTGCCGTCCACCGTGCAGGTGCGGGTGGTGTTCATCTACCCAGGTAACGTACAGATGCCCTCCCCGTTGCAGCGGGTCATTCTCATCCCTCATGCGTTTGGCGGCTCGTACCCGACCCAGGAGGTGGGCGCAGGAACGCTCGCGCTGTTCACTGGCGAATATCAGGTGTCGGAGACAGATGTGGATGTGCCGGGCACGGGTGGGAGCCTGACCGTTGGCCGCACCCATAGCACCCTGACCGGTGACGTCGCGGGGCCGGCAGGCGTGTTCGGGCCAGGCTGGACGGCCGATTTCGCCGGCGAAGGAGCGGGCGTTGCCGGCTATGTGGTGACCGACAACACCGCCGTTGACGGCACTTTGATCCTCACTTCTCCCGATGGTGAGGCCGACGTCTACGCTCACTCCTCAGGCACGAAGGGATCGTTGAAGACCGGCACCTACAAGGGTGTCGGGGAGACCGCGCTCAATCTCGACACGCTGAAACTGGTCACCGGTGGTGGCAGTGGGATCAGCCACACACTCACGCTCACCGAGGAGGACGGAACACTCACCGAATTCCAACGGACCACCGCAGGTATCTGGTCGACCCACAAGACGGTCGAGCCTGAAGACAACTCGACGGTCCAGTTCATCCGCGACAGCAACGGCCTCATCACGTGGATCCTGGCCCCCGCCCCCGTCGGCGTGACCTGCACCGCAGCCACTCAAAACAAGGGCTGCCGGGCGCTGAAGTTCACCTACACCACCATCGGCGGCGGAACCACCGGCGGCGGAGTCCGGCTCACCAAGGTTCAGTACCGGGCCTGGGATCCCAAGCCCGGGAGCGACGGCAAACCGACCGGATCAGCGGCAATGGCCACCATCGACGTCGCCGGGTACGGCTACGACGCCCAGGGCCAACTCACTGAAACCTGGGAACCGAACGCGTCCGGAGACACCGGTACCGGCCGCAAGACCCTGTACGAGTACACCACGATCAACTCCAAGGCTGTCGTCACCAAGGTGACCGATCCCGGCCTGGTTCCGTGGCGATTCGCCTACGACGGTGGAGGCAGGCTGTCCACGGTGAAGCGAGCCCATGACGCGGCGGTCGGCAGCGGCGACGCGACCTGGACCGTCGCCTATGACGTGCCGATGTCGGGCTCTGGGTTGCCCAACCTGACCACGAACGCAGTCGCCGGCTGGGGCCAGTTGGCGGCGGACGCACCAACCGGTGCCACGGCAGTGTTCGAACCCGACCGCACCCCCTCCGCGTCCCGGCGACGGCCGACTGGCCCTACGCCAACATCTCCTACTTCTCCCAAGCCGGCCGCACCACCAACACCGCCGCCTACGGCGCCGGCCAATGGCTGATCGACTCCACCCGCTACGACGCCCAGGGCAACACCACCTGGAACCTGTCCGCCGAAGCCCGCGCCTTGGCTCTGACCGAGCCGGACCCGGCGACGTCCGCCGACAAGTACGCCACGCTCACTGTTTACAACACCGCCGGCACTCGGGTCGAGGAAACCTACAGCCCGATGCGCGACGTGGTGCTCGAGAACGGCACGCGGGTCGTCGCTCGCACCGTGACCAGCACCGACTACGACGACGAAGCCAGTTCGAGCCTGATGCCCGGCCGACCCACGAGCGGCGTCCCCGATGCCGGCTACCAGCTCGCCGTCGAAGAACGCACGGCCGTCACCGACCGAATCCTGCCCCACGCAACAGGCACCACTTGGGATACCAAGAAGATCCGTTACCGCTATGACCCAGTTGTCTCCGGCGACCCCTCCGGATGGCTGCTCAGGGTAGCGACCCGGACACTAGCCCAAGACGGCTCGGGCTGGGCGACGAGCCTCACCCGGTACGACGCCAATGGCCGCACGATCGAAACACGCACGCCCGGGGGAACGGCGATCACCAACGGGTCGGCCAACGACACCTATTCCACCAAGACGATCTACTACACGGCCGATACCTCCGCGTCGGTGAGCAGTTGCCGATCCAAGCCCGAATGGGACGGGAACATCTGCGTCGTCAAGGCTGGCGGCGATCCTTCCACCGGTTACCCCATTCCAGCCAAGACCACGACTGGATACAGCGCCCTGGGTGCCACAACACGGGCAGAGGAGTCGGCCTCCACCTGGACCCGCGCGACGGTCACCGGGTTCGACTACCAAGGTCGCGAAACCTCAGGTAGTACGGCGTTGACCGACCACACCACGATCAGTGGCACCACCAGCTACCACGTCACCACCGGCGCCATCACCTCGACGACACGCGGTGGGGTCACGGAAGCGTTCACCTACGACACCTGGGGCCGGAAGCTCACCGCCACGGATGGCACCGGAAACACCGCCACCACCGCCTACGACACTGCGGGCCGCACAAAGACGTTCAATGACGGCAAAGGCGTTTACACCTACACCTACGACGGCACCGACAACCAGGGCAAGGTCGAACGCCGCGGCCTGACCACCAAGATTGATCTCGGCTACGCCGCCGGCGACTCGGACACCATCACCGGCAGCTACGATGCCGCTGGCAACCTGGTCCGACAGCTTCTACCCGGGAACTACGAGCAAACCTGGCATCGCAACCTCGCCGGCCAGGCGACCGACATGGCCTACGCCCGCGACGACGGCACCATCATCACGGCCCTTCTTGCGTTCAGCCAGACCGTCGACCACGCCGGCCGCGTCCGCACCACATCCGGGCAAGGCAGAAGCCAGACATATCTCTACGACGACCGGGCGCGGCTGGCGAGCGTCCAGGAGAACGGCATCAATGGCTGCAGGACGCGCAAGTACGGCTTTACCGGCGACAGCAACCGCACCAGCCTGAAGACCTACAACGCGGCCAGCAACGGCGATTGCCAGACCAGCACGGCGACATCGACAGCAACCTCCAGCTACGACCAGGCCGATCGAATCACCAACACTGGCTACGCCTACGACAGGATGGGCCGAACCACAACCGTCCCCAAGGCGCACACCAGTCAGGCGGGCCTGAGCGCGGCGGGCAACCTCGCCGTCACCTACGCCGCCAACGACATGGTGGCCAGCCTCCAACAGACGTCGGTCGAGCCTTGGAGCAGTACGGCCGAAGTACGTAAGCAGACGTTCACCCTGGACGGCTCCGATCGAATCTCCACCACAACGGGTTACACCGACAACGTTCAACTCACCGAAACACTCGACCACTACGACAGCGACGAAGACAGCCCAGCCTGGACGCAGACCAAGACCAGGACTGACGCCAGCACACCATGGACGACCACCTGGAACCGCTACATCAGCGGCCTCGACGGAGGACTCGCGCTCGACCTCGCCAACGACGGCACCGCCCTGCTCCAACTGGGAAATCTGCACGGCGATATCGTCGCGACACTGACCCTCGGCCAAGCCGGCATCAACAGCTACAACGAAACCGACGAATAAGGAACCCCCGCCGAAGGCAGCGCCCTCGATGGGCGCTACGGATGGCTCGGCACCCACCAACGCGACAGCAATACGGTCGGCGGACTCACCCTCATGGGTGCCAGGCTTTATAACCCGACCACCGGCCGCTTCCTCTCCATCGACCCAGTCGAAGGCGGCAACGACAACCGCTACACCTACCCGACAGACCCCATCAACCAACTCGACCTCGACGGCCGAGCCTTCTGGTTCATCCCGCTGCTAATCACCGCATGCCGAATCTTCTGCGCGCGCATCGGCGCCTGGGTAGCCCGCGTCGCCGCACCCACCATCCGACGCTGGGCCAGTAACGCAGCAGGGCGAATCGCCTCCGCCTTGCGCGCGCGTCTGCGCATACCCAAGAAAACTCGGGCCAAAAGCTGCAGAGCAAACTCATTCGACTACGACACTCTCGTGCTGATGTCCGACGGAAGCTCGAAGCCGATCAGCGAAGTCGAACTAGGCGAGCGAGTATGGGCGACCGACCCTAAGACAGGCGAAGAAGGTCCCCGCGCGGTGACTGACCTAATCCGTCACTCGGGCTCACACGTAATGGTTCAGGTCAGCCTTGCGGACGGAACGACAATCGATGCTACTGACGGACATCCGTTCTGGGTTGTCGATGTCCAGAGCCAAAGTCGCTGGACAGATGCAGTTGACCTCACCGCTGGGGACACGCTGATAGGCGACAACGGGACCGCGGTCACGGTTGCTGGTGTGGCGATACACACACACGGAGTCTGACCGCCTACAATCTGGTCGTCGCTGGACTTCATACCTACCACGTTGGCACCTCCCAGATTCTCGTTCACAACTGCGCCAAGAGGGTCACCAGGAAGACAGGAAAAGAGAAGGCCAGCGACCTACCAACCAATCTCCGCGGTAGTCGCGTACTAAAAGGCGAAACGGTTGAAAGGGCACTACTGCGCATCCTGGGCCCAAGCCCCAAAAAGGGCCCCGGAAGCAACTACAGCAAGCTGAAGAAGTATTTGGAGCGCCGACGATGAAATCGGAATATAGCACAATGGCTGATCGTCGTATCATCTGGCTACTCTTGCATCATCACGACGATCCGGATCTGCCCCTCGGTGGTGACGACAAGGTCCTAGGATATTTCACCAGCCAACACCTTGCCCAGCAAGCACGAGATGACGCCATGCCCCTGCCAGGCTTCTCTCAGTTTCCAGATGGTTTCGAGATAGTCCAACTCCAGTTGGGGAAGCTATTGGGGGCACCCGGTGTCGAGATCCGATAGAGACACTACATCGACCAGTGGAGTCGTGTTCGCGCTGTACTTCGATCCTGCGGAGCTAGACACCCTACTTGAGGCGCCTGGCTACCTACGCGGCGTATTCTTCAGTAGGACTGAAGCAGAGGTCGCACTTCGAGGCGTTGCCACGATGGCCGGCGACGTCCGGTGGCTGATTGTTGAGGAGCACCTCGACGAGCGAGGCTGGACGGACGGTTTTGTGACCCTGAGACCGGATGAAGGTGAGGTACCATGACGATGACCGACAACGTTCAACTCACCGAAACACTCGACCACTACGACAGCGACGAAGACAGCCTGGACGCAAACCAAGACCAGGACTGACGCCAGCACACCATGGACAACCACCTGGAACCGCTAGCGGCACTCGAGGCAGAGCCTGCCCACCGCGAACTTGAGCCCATCCGGCGTGACCTGATCACCTGGCTAGACCGCCACCGCACCCGCTTCTGGGGTCAAACGTTCTTTACCCGCAAGAGGAAGCGATGAGTCAACATCGGAAGGGTGGCCGGATGAGGACTGCGCCATTCTCCGAGATCGTTGCCGATGCGAAACGGTCCAAGCCGAGGCGGCAATCGGCCGCCGGCAATAGACCTGGCCGCGTGAACAGGGACGGACTGCTGATCAACCCGGAGGGCGTCGAGTTGCATCGCGTCGGTGCCATCGACGGGGCCGAAGCAGGCAAACTGGTCGCCTCAGGGGCAGCGTTGGCCACTGAGAGTTGTGGTTGCGGTGGAGGATGGTGTGAACCAACCTGGGCCACGAAGGATGACGTGCTCGCACTGCATGAGGCTCAACCCACCGTGGGCAAGGGGGACGCTCCCAGCTGGATCGATCACTGGCGCGGCGACGCTGGTGACGTGGTCTTCCTCCACGGCGACTACGAATGGCGCTGAGCCCCGCTCCATACACGGTCGCCAAGTGGATCGGCTGAACCCGAGGGTCCACACAACAGGACGCCGTCGGTGCCCCAACTCGACAGCGCCGTCCGCCGACCCGGACCCATAAGTACTACCATTGAGGGGATCCTGGGCTCTCGATGCGAGCCAACGGCGTCCGGGTGTGTAACTTCACGGCATGCTTCGCACTCTCCCGCTCGTGATCCGGCGTCACGTTGTTCCCGCGTGTGAGATGCGCTGCGCCATGTGTTGCGCCTGATTTCTGACGCCCTTCCTCCGATCCGCCCGGTCACAGGCCCGGATCTTTCCCACTATCAGGAGTTCTCATGACCGCAACCACGCCAGCCCGCGTCCGACCGCCTCGCGAGGGCCGCAGCAACGGGCAGTGGCTGGTCGACGGCACCGCACCGCTGAACCACAACGAGGAGTTCAAGGCCGAGGACAACCCGCTCAACGTGCGGGCGCGGATCGAGGAGATCTACGCCAAGGAGGGGTTCGACTCGATCCCCGTCGACGACCTGCACGGCCGGTTCCGCTGGATGGGGCTGTACACCCAGCGCCGCCAGGACATCTCCGGCAGCCGGACGGCGTCGCTCGGCCCCGATGAGCTCTCCGACAAGTACTTCATGCTGCGCGTCCGGATCGACGGCGGCGCGGTGAGCACCGAGCAGCTGCGGGTGATCGCCGGCATCAGCACCGAGTTCGCCCGCGACACCGCCGACATCAGCGACCGGCAGAACGTTCAGCTGCACTGGATCCGGGTCGAGGACATGCCCGAGATCTGGCGCCGGCTGGAATCCGTCGGCCTGATCACCACTGAAGCGTGCGGCGACTGCCCGCGCGTCGTGCTGGGCTCCCCCGTTGCGGGGATCGCCGCCGACGAGATCATCGACCCGACCCCGGTGATCGATCAGATCGTCGAGCGGTTCATCGGCGACCCCGACATCTCCAACCTGCCGCGCAAGTTCAAGACCGCCATCACCGGCCATCCCAGCCTGGACGTGGTACACGAGATCAACGACATCTCGCTGGTCGGCGTCGTCCACCCCGAACTCGGCCCCGGCTACGACCTGTGGGTCGGCGGCGGGCTCAGCGTGGCCCCGCGGCTGGCCGAGCGGCTGGGCACCTTCGTGACCGCCGAGCAGGCGCCGGAGGTGTGGCACGGCGTCGTCCGGATCTTCCGCGACTACGGCTACCGCCGGCTGCGCAACAAGGCCCGGCTGAAGTTCCTGCTGGCCGAATGGGGCCCGGAGAAGTTCCGCCAGGTGCTGCAGGACGACTACCTCGGCTACGCGCTGGCCGACGGCCCGGCGCCCGCCCCGGCTCCCTACGCCGGCGATCATGTCGGCGTCCATTCCCAGAAGGACGGACGGCACTACGTCGGGTTCGCCCCCACCGTGGGACGCGTCTCGGGCACCATTCTCAACCAGGTTGCCGACGTCGCCGAGGCGGCCGGCTCGCAGCGGCTGAGGTTCACCCCGCATCAGAAGATCCTGATGCTCGACGTCCCCGGCGACGAGGTCACCACCGTGGTGGACGCCCTGCGGGAACTCGGCCTGCACGCCGACCCGAGCCCGTTCCGCCGCAACACCATGGCCTGCACC
Source organism: Micropruina sp. (assembly GCA_047602545.1). Classification (GTDB taxonomy): domain Bacteria; phylum Actinomycetota; class Actinomycetes; order Propionibacteriales; family Propionibacteriaceae; genus Micropruina. The sequence goes on from JASGHC010000001.1 coordinate 341,112, forward strand.
GGCATCCAGTTCTGCAAGCTGGCCTTCGTCGACACCAAGGACACCGCGTCCGCGACGATCGGCGAACTGGAGAACCGGCTGAGCGACGTCAAGCTCGAGTTGCCGATCACCCTCAACCTGAACGGCTGCCCGAACTCGTGCGCCCGCATCCAGATCGCCGACATCGGGCTCAAGGGCCAGATCCTCACCGGCGCGGACGGCGAACCCGAGTTCGGCTTCCAGGTGCACCTGGGCGGCGGCCTGGCGACGTCCGATCGTGAGGACGCCGGGCTCGGCCGCACCGTCCGCGGGCTCAAGGTGAGCGCGGAGGACCTTCCTGACTACGTGGAGCGGGTGGTGCGCCGGTTCGCCGACGATGCCGCCGAGGGCGAGACGTTCTCGACCTGGGTGAAGCGCAGCGACGAAGCGGCACTGCGGTGACCGCCGAAGTGGCGATCACCCTGCGCAGCCCCGCCGAACTGCAGGCCCTGGTCGCCGACGCGCAGGCCCACTCGACGGACTGGACGGCCGACGACGTCGCCGCCTGGACGGCGGAGAACTTCCCCGGACGGGTCGCTGTGGCCTGCTCGATGGCCGGCGACACGGTGGTGCCGCACCTGGTGGCGCAGCACCTGCCCGGCGTCGACGTGCTGTTCCTGGAGACCGGCTACCACTTCGCCGAAACCGTCGCCACCCGGGACGCCCTGGCCGCAGCGGCGCCGGTACACATCGTCGACGTGCTGCCCAAGCTGACCGTCGTCGAGCAGGACGCCGAGTACGGCGCGCGGCTGCACGACCGCGACGCCGCACTGTGCTGCCAGATGCGCAAGGTCGAGCCGATCAATGCCGCGCTCTCCGGTTATGAGGCCTGGGTGACGGGCGTCCGCCGTGAGGACAACGTGCTGCGGGCCAACACACCGTTCGTCGAGTGGGACGAAGGTCACCAGATGGTGAAGATCAACCCGATCGCCGCCTGGAGCTTCGACGAACTGCTCGACTACGCGAGCACCCATCAGGTGCCGACGAACCCGCTGCTGACCCAGGGCTACCCGTCGATCGGCTGCGCGCCGTGCACCCGTCCGGTGGCACCCGGCGAGGATCCCCGCGCCGGCCGTTGGGCGGGACTGAACAAGACCGAATGCGGCCTGCACGTGCAGCCGTCCGAGACCGCCGAGATCGTGGAGGCCCCCTTCGTGACCGCACTGCAGAACATCGCCCTGACCACCTCGCCGGTTGAGCCTGTCGAAACCCAGTCAGCGGTCTCGACAAGCTCGACCAACGAGGGCCGGGTCTCGACAAGCTCGACCAACGTGAACGCGCGGCGGCTGAGCCAGCTGCGCGAGCTGGAGTCCGAGGCGATCCACATCATCCGCGAGACGGTCAGCGAGCTGGAGCGTCCGGTGCTGTTGTTCTCGGGCGGCAAGGACTCGGTGGTGATGCTGCACCTGGCCGCGAAGGCGTTCTGGCCGGCGCCGCTGCCGTTCCCGCTGCTGCACGTCGACACCGGTCACAACTTCGCCGAGGTGCTGGAGTTCCGTGACTCGGTCGCCGACTCGCTGGGTGCTCGGCTGATCGTGGCCAAGGTGCAGGACTACATCGACGACGGACGCCTGATCGAGCGCGCCGACGGCACCCGCAACCCGCTGCAGACCCAGCCGCTGCTGGACGCCATCGCCGAGGGCCGCTTCGACGCCGTCTTCGGTGGCGGACGCCGCGACGAGGAGAAGGCCCGCGCCAAGGAGCGGGTAGTCAGCCTGCGCGACGAGTTCGGGCAGTGGGATCCGCGCAACCAGCGCCCCGAGCTGTGGAACCTGTACAACCCGCGGCACCGGCCCGGTGAGCACGTCCGGGTGTTCCCGCTGAGCAACTGGACCGAACTGGACGTCTGGCGCTACATCGAGGCCGAGGGCATCGAACTGCCCGAGCTCTACTACGCGCACGAGCGTGAGGTGTTCAACCGGGACGGCATGTGGCTGGCCGTGGGCGAGTTCTCGCAGCCGAAGCCGTCCGAGCAGGTGGTGACCAAGACCGTGCGGTACCGCACGGTCGGCGACATGTCGTGTACCGGCGCCGTCGAATCGGACGCCGCCGACGTGGCCGACGTGCTGGCCGAGGTGGCCGCCACCCGGATCACCGAACGGGGCGCCACCCGCGCCGACGACCGGCTCACCGAGGCCGCCATGGAAGACCGCAAGAAGGAAGGCTACTTCTGATGAGCAGCGCAGTTCTGACAAGCAGCGATACCACCGGGACGCTGTTGCGGATGGCGACGGCCGGCAGTGTCGACGACGGCAAGTCCACTCTGGTCGGACGGCTGTTGCACGACTCCAAGTCGGTGCTGACCGATCAGTTGGCCGCCGTGGAGCGGGTCAGCAAGGAGAAGGGCCTCGGGATCGTCGACCTGGCGCTGCTCACCGACGGCCTGCGGGCCGAGCGTGAGCAGGGCATCACCATCGACGTCGCCTACCGCTACTTCGCCACCGCCAAGCGCACCTTCGTGCTGGCCGACTGCCCCGGGCACGTCCAGTACACCCGCAACACGGTGACCGGGTCGTCCACCGCCGACGTGCTGGTGCTGCTGGTCGACGTCCGCAAGGGCGTGCTCGAGCAGACCCGCCGGCACCTCGCCGTCGCTGCGCTGCTGCGGGTGCCGCACCTGGTGTTCGCGGTGAACAAGATCGACCTGGTCGATTTCGACGCCGACCGGTTCGCCATCGTCGCCGCCGAGATCGCCGAAGTGGCCGCCGGTTTGGGCATCGAGGACGTCCGTTGCGTGCCGGTGTCGGCGCTGCTCGGCGACAACATCGTCGAGCGCTCCGAGCAGACCCCCTGGTACGACGGCCCGAGCCTGCTGGACCTGCTGGAAGAGCTGCCGTCCGGCACCCCGGTGGAGGACGAGCCGTTCCGGTTCCCGGTGCAGCTGACCATCCGTCCGCAGGCCGCCGCGCGTGACCCCAAGCATGTCGAGTACCGCGGTTACGCCGGCCAGATCGCGTCCGGCGTGGTGCGGGTCGGCGATCAGGTGAGCGTGCTTCCGCTGGGCCGCACCACCACGGTGGTCGGCATCGACGCGGCCGGTGACGAGTTGGACGAGGCGTTCGCGCCGATGTCGGTGACGCTGCGGCTGGCCGACGAGGTGGACATCACCCGCGGTGAGCTGATCGCCGCGGCCGCTGACGCCCCGACCCCGACCCAGGACGTCGACGGGCTGGTCTGCTGGCTCTCCGACCGTGCCCTGCGGCCGGGTTCGAAGGTGCTGCTCAAGCACACCACCCGCACCGTGCAGGGCATCGTGAAGGAGATCAAGGGCCGGCTCGACCTGGACACCCTGGCCCCGGTCGAGGCCGAGGCGCTGACCCTGAACGACATCGGCCGGGTCACCATTCGGCTGGCCGCGCCGATCGTCGCCGAGAGCTACAACGATTCGCGTCGCACCGGCGCGTTCCTGCTGGTCGATCCGCAGATGGGTAGCACCCTGGCCGCCGGCATGATCCGCTCCGGGTTGAGCGCCGAGGACTTCGACGCCGCCACCCTGAACTGGTCGATCTGATGGCGCACTACGACCCGCCGCTGGTGCTGGCGGTGCACGGCACCCGTTCGGCGCTCGGCACCCGGACGTCGATGGAGTTGGCCGAAGCTGTCGCGCAGGCCACCGGCGCCGACGTCCGGCTGGGCTGGGTGGACATCCACACGCCGACGTTGACCGACACGCTGCGCGAGCTGACCGTCGGGGGGTGGGGCGAAGCGATCGTGGTGCCGGCCTTCCTGACCGCCGGCTACCACGTCACCTCCGATATCCCGGCCGCGATCGCCGCCGCGGGCGGACGGGCCACCGCCACCCCGCTGATCGGTGCGGACGTGCTGCCCGCCGTCCTCGATCGCCTGGACGCCGTGGGCGACTTCGACGCCCTGGTGGTGGCCGGCGCCGGATCCCTGCGGCCGCGCGCGGTCGCCGAGGTCCATGCCGTCACCCGTACCCTCGCCGGGGCCGTGGACCGTCCGGCCCTGGCGGGTTTCGTCACCGCCGCGTCCCCCACCGTGCCGGAAGCGGTCGCGAAGCTCCGCGCCGCCGGTCACCGCAGGATCGCCATCGCGTCCTACCTGCTGGCACCGGGCCGGTTCAGCGAACAGCTCGCCGACGCCGGAGCGGACGCCGTGAGCGAGCCGATCGGCGTCCACCCGCTGCTGGTGGACGCGATCGCCGACCGCTGGCGCGCCGCGCTGACCGAGTCTCTGCCCCTCTCTCGACCGAAAGCCGTGAATGACTGAGCTGCTCGACAAACCAGTAAGCTGGCGCGGATTGTCACAAGAAGGGGAGGGCGAAGCCCGCATGAGCGAGGTTCGCAACGTCGATCGGGTCGTCATCCGTTTCGCCGGTGACTCCGGAGACGGCATGCAGCTGACCGGTGACCGGTTCACCTCCGACACCGCACAGCTCGGCAACGATTTCTCCACCCTGCCGAACTTCCCGGCCGAGATCCGGGCACCAGCCGGCACCGTGGCGGGCGTCTCCAGCTTCCAGGTGCACTTCGCCGACTTCGACATCCGCACCCCCGGCGACCGTCCCGACGTGCTGGTGGTGATGAACCCGGCCGCACTGAAGGCCAACCTGCACGACCTGCCGCGCGGCGCCGTGATCCTGGCCGACACCGCCGATTTCACCAACCGGAACCTGGCCAAGGTCGGCTACACCGCCAACCCGCTCCAGGACGGCTCGCTCGACGGCTACGAGGTGCATGCGATCGACCTGACCGGTCTCGCGGTCGCCGCCGTGGCCCCGTTCGGACTGGGCCGCAAGGATTCGGCACGCACCAAGAACATGTTCGCGCTGGGCCTGCTGACCTGGCTGTACAGCCGTCCCGAGCAGGGCACGCTCGACTTCCTGGCCCGCAAATTCGCCAGCAAACCCGAGATCCGCGACGCCAACATGGCCGCGTTCAAGGCGGGTCACGCCTACGGCGAGACCACCGAGGTGTTCACCGTCCGCTACCAGGTGGCGGCCGCACCGACGCCCCCGGGCACCTACCGGCAGATCACCGGCAACACCGCGCTCGCCTACGGGCTGATGGCCGGTGCCGCGAAGGCCGGCCTGCAACTGTTCCTCGGCGCCTACCCGATCACCCCGGCGTCCGACGTGCTGCATCTGCTGTCGCGGGCCAAGGACCACGGCGTGATCACCTTCCAGGCCGAGGACGAGATCGCCGCCGTCGGCGCCGCGCTCGGTGCCTCGTACGCCGGTGCTCTCGGCGTGACCAGCACGTCCGGGCCGGGCATGGCGCTGAAGATGGAGACCATCTCGCTCGCGGTCATGCTCGAGTTGCCGCTGGTGATCTGCGACGTGCAGCGCGCCGGACCGGCCACCGGCCTGCCCACCAAGACCGAGCAGGCCGACCTGTTCCAGTCCATCTACGGACGCCACGGCGAAGCCCCGCTGCCGGTGATTGCCGCCCAATCCCCCGGCGACTGCTTCGACGCCGCGCTGGAGGCGACCCGGATCGCCCTCACCTACCGGACCCCGGTGATCCTGCTGTCGGACGGCTACCTCGGCAACGGCGCGGAGCCGTGGGAGGTGCCGAACCTGGCCGACCTGCCCGCCATCGATCCGGGCTTCACCACCGAGCCGCCCGCCGACGGCCCGTTCCTGCCCTACAGCCGGGACGACAAACTGGCCCGTCCGCTCGCCATCCCCGGCACGCCCGGGCTGGAGCATCGGGTCGGCGGCCTGGAGAAGGCGCACGGCACCGGCAACGTCTCCTACGACCCGGACAACCATGAGCACATGGTGCGGCTACGGCAGGCGAAGATCGACGGCATCGCCGCCGACCTGCCGCCGCTGGAGGTCGAGGATCCCACCGGCGAGGCCCGGGTGCTGGTGGTCGGCTGGGGCTCCAGCTACGGCCCGATCTCGGCGGCCGCACGCCGCGTCCGGTTGAGCGGACGGCCGGTCGCCACCGTGCACCTGCGGCATATGAACCCGCTGCCGTCCGATCTGGGCGACATTCTGCGCTCCTATGACCGGGTGATCGTGCCCGAGATGAACCTCGGCCAGCTGGCGTTCATCCTGCGCGGCAAATACCTGGTCGACTGCGAAAGCTACTCGCGGGTCCGCGGCCTGCCGATCTCGCTGTCGGAACTGGCCGAGGACTTGATCACCATCATCGACGGGAAGGACGGACGATGACCACCACGGCGACCGGCCTCGGAGGCGTTCCGTTGGCGCTGACCCCGCTGAACCGCAAGGATTTCACCTCCGACCAGGAGGTGCGCTGGTGCCCCGGCTGCGGCGACTACGCCGTGCTGGCCGCGTTCCAGGGCCTGATGCCGCAACTCGGCATCCGCCGCGAGAACACCGTGATCGTCTCGGGCATCGGCTGCTCGTCGCGGTTCCCGTACTACGTCGACTCCTATGGCATGCACTCCATCCACGGCCGGGCCCCGGCGATCGCAACCGGTCTGGCGGTGGCCCGCGACGATCTGGCGGTGTGGGTGGTCACCGGTGACGGCGACGCGCTGAGCATCGGCGGCAACCATCTGATCCACGCCCTGCGGCGCAACGTGAACATCACCATCATGCTGTTCAACAACCGCATCTACGGGTTGACCAAGGGTCAGTACTCGCCGACATCCGAGCTAGGCAAGGTGACCAAGTCGACCCCGGCCGGCTCGGTGGACTACCCGTTCAACCCGATCTCGCTGGCGCTCGGTGCCGAGGCCGGTTTCGTGGCCCGCACCATCGATTCCGACCGGGCGCACCTGACCGAGGTGCTGACGGCGGCGATCGGCTACCGCGGGGCGTCCCTGGTCGAGATCTACCAGAACTGCCCGATCTTCAACGACGACGCCTTCCTCGAGCTCAAGGGCCCGAAGGCGCCCGGCGTGATCCGGCTGGTGCACGGCCAGCCCGTCACCTTCGGCCCGGACGGCGCCCAGTCGGTGATCCGGCGTGGCGACGGGTCGGTCGCGGTGGTCGACACCGTGGACGCGGACCCAGCCCAGGTGGTCGTCCACGACGCCCACGCCGAGGATCCGACGTCGGCGTTCGCCCTGTCGCGGCTGACCGATACCGGCGTGCTGCAGCAGGCGCCGATCGGCATCTTCCGGCAGGTGGAGCGTCCCGCCTTCGACGACGGCGCCCGCGAGCAGGTCCGGATGCCCGAGACGGCCGAGCGGCTGGCAGCCCTGCAGGGTCTGATCAGCGGATCGGACACCTGGACGGTCAGCTGACGCCTGACCCCGCTGGTCGAGCTTGTCCAGACCCGGGGGTTTGCGCTTCGTCGTTGGTTGAGCTTGTCGAAACCTCCTTGTCGGGAGCAGTTTGGGCGTCGACAAGCTCGGCCAGCGACAGTCAGGCGTGCCTTTGCTCGACGGCATTGATCAGTGCTCGGTCGCGTTCCGGGCGCGTCCAGGCCGATCCTCCGGCCACGAACCGATCGACTCCCTGTCGCAGCGGTTCGGTGGGAGCAACCCCGCCGACAAGGGGTTCCAATGCTGGGAAGAGCAGAGCGTCGATGCCTCGCTCGTCACTGACGATCGCGACAGTACGGGCATATCCGAACAGGTAGGGGTCGATCATCGTCCAGTCGATCAGCCAGCCGGCATGCAAGGCCAGCTGATTGAAGAAGGGTGAACTGCGTGCGGGTGTTGACGTCGCGAAACGGATGGATGACGGTAAGTTCGCCCCACGTCCAAGCCAGCCCCCGCGAGAAGGCGTCCCGGTCGCGCCCACGCAGATAGTCGGCCTCGGTGAGCGTGCCGAAGACTCGGTCGGTCTCCGCACGGATGAACTCGGGACGGCAATGCGCGATGCCGGTGCCGCCCGGGCCGGTGTCCGTGGTGCGCAACTGGCCGCCCCAGCTGTAGAAGCCATCCACCAGCGCCCCATGGATCGCTTGCAGGTGAGCGAGGTCGAAGCCGCCCGCGACTGGGTGCTCAACGAGGTCAGCCAGATGCGTGCGGACGACTCGCCGTTCTGCGGCCTTCCACAGCTCCGGGTCGGCGTAGCCATGGATGTTGACCAGCACATGGCTGCCGGGATAGCAGTAGTGATCGGGCATGGCCCTCGCCCCAGTTACCGCTTGAACCCGTACCGAGCCTCCAGTTCGGCAAGGCTCTCGGCGATAACCTCCTCCGCGGTTGCCTCACCGGCGAGCACGCGACGGGCAGCCTCCATGTCATCGGCGGTGGGTTCCTCACCAGCCATCCGCTCAGCGGCGGCGATTGCGACCAAGTTGCGCTCGATCTGCTCGGTCGAGCCACGCTTCGTGATTGCCATGGCGTCCTCCCGTGGAGCGTAAACCGGTTTGCGCCATGCTACGACGCGACTCCGACGAATACTGAGTTATCCACAGCCTCTCGAGAAATCAGTTGGACGAGGTGTCACGCCTTGGTAGGCGAGCTTGTCGAGACCTCCGACCTACCAGGCAGAGGGTCTCGACAAGCTCGACCGGCGAAGGTCAACGTCTCCTGAAGGCTTGCACCAACCGTAGGTTGAGCCTGTCGAAATACCTTGTCAGCGCCATTTTGAGGTCTCGACCAGCGACGATCGGCGATTCCCCAAAGCGAATGGAGCTAAGGGGTTCTCGCGGCCACCGTTGTCCTCGGGGCCGGCGGTGTCCGCTAGGTCGGCGGGATCGGTGGTGCCTTGGGGATCGTCCTCGACGCTGAGGTTGCCGTACTCCTGCTCGGACGTCCCGGCCTGGTCGGCGTCAGTCTTCGGGTCACGCTGCTGTTCGGTCATGGGTCGCACCTTTCGTTTGGGGAGCTTGAATGCGAGAATCCCCGCGGTCGGGCGTCCGCACCAGTGCCCAAACGGGTGGTTGAGCGGGGCTGGGAGTGACTGGCAGCTTCGGGAGCCACTGGCGCTTGGCAGGGCGGCAGTCACTCGCGAAGGTGCCAGTCAGTTCCGAGCGTCCGGACGGCAGCGCGGCTGTGGGTCCGGCCGGCAGGACGCCCAGCCGAACGGCGGCGCGCTGTGGGTCCGTCCGACAGGACGCCAAGCCGGACGGGCTTCGGAAACTGTCGGCCGGTGGCCATAGGATCGCTCGCGTGACCGCATTCGACGTCGATGCCCAGATCCGGCCCCAGGACGACCTGTTCCGCCACGTCAACGGGCCGTGGCTGGCCAGCACCCCGATTCCTGACGACAAGCCCGCCTACGGGGCCGCGTCCATCCTCAGGGACGCCGCCGAAGAGGCGGTCCGCGAGATCATCACCGGCCTGTCCGGGGCCACCCCGGGTACCGAGGCGGCGAAGGTGCAGGACCTGTACGCGTCCTTCATGAACACCGACGACGTGGAACGCCGCGGGCTCGACGGAGTCCGTCCGCTGCTCGACGAGATCGACGCCATCGACAGCGTGGAGGCTCTGCTGGACTACTTCGGCCGCAGCGCCCGGCGCAACACGGGCACACCGCTCGACCTGTCGGTCGAGTCCGACCCCGGCGACCCGACCCGCTACGCACTGTTCGTCGGCCAGTCCGGGCTGGGCCTGCCCGATGAGGAGTACTACCGCGACGAACGGTTCGCCGACATTCTGGCCGCCTACCGCGACCACGTCGCCGAGACCCTGACGCTGGCCGGGCTGGACGCGTCCGAGGCCGATGCAGTGGTCGCGCTGGAGACCGAGATCGCCGCCCGGCACTGGGACAAGGTGCGCACCCGCGACCTGCGCCAGATGTACAACCCGACCCGTCCGGAACCGTTCGCCGAACGGATCGACTGGCTGCGGATGCTGCGCGCCGCCGGGGTCGGCGAGATCGACCAGCTGATCGACGCGCAGCCGTCCTACGCGGTGGACGTCGTCGAGCTGCTCGGCTCGGAGCGGCTGCCCGATTGGCGCGCCTGGGCGCGTTTCCAGTTGCTGTCGGCGCTGTCGCCGTACCTGCCGGAGGTGTTCGTTCAGGCCCGGTTCGGCTTCTACGGCACCACGCTGAACGGCATTCCGGCCAACCGCGAGCGATGGAAACGCGGCCTGACCCTGGTCGAGCGGTGCCTGGGTGAAGCCGTCGGCAAGCTGTACGTCGAGCGGCACTTCTCGTCCGTCGCCAAGCAGCGGATGGACGAGCTGGTCGCCAACCTGATCGAGGCGTACCGAGGCTCGATCAGCACCCTCGACTGGATGACCGAGGCGACCCGCACCCAGGCCCTCGACAAGCTGAGCAAGTTCATCCCCAAGATCGGCTATCCGGACCAGTGGCGCGACTACTCCGGGCTCGCGGTGGACGCGTCCGACCTGATCGGCAACGTGCTGCGCGCCGCCGACTTCGAAAGCGACTACCAGCTGGCGAAGCTCGGTGGTCCGATCGATCGGCACGAATGGCTGATGACCCCGCAGACGGTGAACGCCTACTACCATCCGCTGCGCAACGAGATCGTCTTCCCAGCCGCCATCCTGCAGCCGCCGTTCTTCGACGAGAACGCCGACGCCGCACTCAACTACGGCGCCATCGGGGCGGTGATCGGGCACGAGATCGGGCATGGCTTCGACGATCAGGGCTCGACCTGCGACGGCGACGGCAAGCTGCGGGACTGGTGGACGCCGGAGGACCGCGAAGCCTTCGAGGAGCGGACGAAGGCGCTGATCGATCAGTACGACGCGCTCACCCCCGCCGCAACCCCGGGTCATCACGTCAACGGCAAGCTCACCATCGGCGAAAACATCGGCGACCTGGGTGGCCTCTCCATCGCCTACAAGGCGTGGCGGCTGGCGGTGGGCGAGGACGAACCGGAGCCGATCGACGGGCTGACCGGCGCCCAGCGGCTGTTCATGGCGTGGGCGCGCGCCTGGCAGCACAAGTCCCGACCCGAGGCGCTGATCACCCAGCTGACCAACGATCCGCACTCCCCGGACGAGTTCCGCTGCAACCAGGTGGTGCGCAACATTCCGGAGTTCTACGACGCCTTCGGCGTCACCGGCGACGACGCGCTGTGGCTGGCCCCCGAGCAGCAGGTCGCCATCTGGTGAGGCTCACCCCAGGTTGGGACGGCCCCACGGCGCGACCTGCTCCAGGGCGGAAGCGAGACCCAGCAGGGTGTCCTCGGCGCCGAACCGGCCGCCCAGCATCACCCCGATCGGCAACTCCGGCGATTCGTCGCCGTCCACCCGGGCGGTGTGCAGCGGCAGGCTGATCGCCGGGCGTCCGGTCAGGTTGTAGATCGATGTCCACGGCGTGAATCGGGTCTGCGCGGCGAAGTCGGCGGCCGGATCGGCGTCGTTGCGCAGGCTCCCCGTCGGGGCCGGCGGCTGCGCCAGGGTCGGTGTGAGGACGATGTCGTAGTCGGCCCACACGTCCGCCACCTGCAGCGTCAGCAGTTGGATCACGGCCAGCGCCTGGGCGTACTCCAGCGCGGTCGACGTCCGGCCGGCCTCGCGCAACCAGCGGGTGAGCGGCGTCAACGCCGCCTCCGCCTCGGGCGGCAGCGGAATGCTCAACGCACCCACCGCCCACACCGATGCGAACGCCTGCCACTGCGAATCGGGGAACGGGACGGGGCATTCCACGATCTCGTGACCGAGGCCCTCCAGCAGCGCGGCCGCGCGGTGGGCGGCGTCCAGGCAGACCGGGTGCACCTCGGCGTCCGCGGCGATCACGGGAGCAGTCAGCAGTCCGACGCGCAGCCGCTCGGGCGCGCGCTCACAGGCCGCCAGGTATCCACCGGACGCCGCCGGAGCCCAGTAGCTGTCGCCCGGACGCGGACCGGCCAACACGTCCAGGGCCAGCGCGGTGTCGCGCACGGTGCGGGTCAGGACCCCGTCGACACCGAGGCCCGGTCCCGGCGGCCGGTTGCCGGACGAGATCAGCCCGCGACTCACCTTCAGCCCGACCAGCCCGCAAACGGACGCCGGAATGCGGATCGAGCCGCCGCCGTCCGAGCCGTGCGCGATCGGGACAATACCGGCCGCGACCGCGGCTGCCGCTCCCCCGCTGGACCCACCCGCCGAACGCGTCGCGTCCCAGGGCGTGACCGCGGGCACGCCGGTGTCAGGCTCGGTGTAACAGGGCAGCCCGAACTCGGGGGTGGAGGTCTTGCCCACCATGCTGGTGCCGGCGTCAGCGAACCAGCCCACGATCGGGTCGTCGACGCTGGCCCGGTTGCCGCGCAATGCGGCGCTGCCGGCCTCCCAGGGCAGTCCGGCGACCTGGTTCAGGTCCTTGATCGGACACGGCACGCCGGCGAGCCGCAGCCGCTCACCCGCGGCGATCCGGGCGTCGGTACGCCGGGCGTCCGCAATGCCGTGATCGCGGGCGAGACAACTGAACGCCCCGTACCGCGAACCACGCTGCTCAGCCAACTCGAACGCGGCCGCCGCCACCTCGACCGCGGACAGCTGGCCGGCGTTCACCTCGCGGGCGATGTCCAGAGCAGAAAGCGAGGAGTACGTGGCGGCGTCCAGCATGGCCGCCATCCTGTCACGCCGTCCGGACACCGCGCACACCCGCTGAGAGGCTTCTCACGAGGTCTTTAGCGCTGCTTTGGATGGGGTACTCCAGCCTCACGACCGGGTTCTCGACAAGCTCGACCAGCGGTGGCTTGGGCCGGCACCCACGCAACTCAGAAGCGGAGTGGGCTGCACCCCGGCGGGGTAGGTCGGGCGTAAAGCGCGCGAGCCCCGCCCAGGGTCTGAAACCCGACAGCGGAAGTAGCGAGCTGCGCACGGGCGGGACGGGGTGCAGCCCACTCCGCGGAACAGAACCCAACCGCCAAGACCAGGCCACAGAACAAGCGCCGACAAGCTCGACTAACGGTGGAACGAAAAGAACCGTCCCCTCGTGCCAGAACTCGACCAGAGTCGCTCAGTTCTTCTTGTGGTCGATCTTCTTGGGGTCGAGGATGCCGCTGATGGTGGGCTCGAAGGCCGCGCCGAGCTGCTTGACGGCGAGGCGTCCGACCAGCTGCTGCTCGGTGGTGACCCGCTCGGAACGACCGCTGCCGAGGAAGGTGATCGCCCAGTGCAACAGGGTGGTGATCCGGTTCTTGAAGCCGACCACGTAGAGCAGGTGCAGGCCGAGCCAGGCCATCCAGGCCATGAAGCCGCTCCACTGCACCTTGTCGTTGATCTTGGCGACCGCACCGAAGCGGCTGATCACCGCCATCGAGCCCTTGTCGAAATACTTGAAGTTCTCGGTCACGGGAGCGCCGGTGAGTTCGCCGATGATCTTCTTCGCCGCGTACTTGCCGCCCTGGATAGCGACCTGGGCGACGCCGGGCAGCCGGTCGAGGCTCATCATGTCGCCGATCACGAACACCTCGGGATGGGTCGGCAGGCTAAGATCGGGCTGCACCGGCACACGTCCGGCCCGGTCGACCTCGATGCCGGATTGCGCCGCAAGTGTCTTGCCCAGCGGGCTCGCCTGAACGCCGGCCGCCCACACCTTGCAGATCGATTCGATGCGCTCGGTGGAACCGTCCTTGTACTTCACGTCGAGGCCGGTCGCGTCGACATTGGTGACCATGCCGTTCAGCTTGATCTCGACACCGATCCGCTCCAACTCCTTCTTGGCGGCAGCCGACAGCTTCTCACCGAACGGCGGCAGCACGACGGGGGCGCCGTCCAGCAGCAGCACCCGGCATTCGCGGGTGTCAATGTTGCGGAACGACTCCGGCAGCGTCTTGTGACACAACTCGACGATCTGCCCGGCCAGTTCGACACCGGTCGGCCCGGCGCCGACCACCACGAAGGTCATCAGCGAGCGGCGCTCGGCCGCATCCTGGCTGAGCTCGGCCATCTCCAGGGCGCCGAAGATACGGGCCCGCAGCTCGAGCGCGTCATCGATCGTCTTCATGCCCGGCGCGAAGGTCGCGAAGTGGTCGTTGCCGAAGTACGACTGCCCAGCGCCAGCGGCGACGATCAGGTAGTCGTAGCGCAGGATGATCTGTTTGGAGAGCTTCTCGCCGATGACGATGCGCGAATCGAGGTTGATCTTGTTGACCTCGCCCAGCAGCACCCGGGCGTTCTTCTGCTTGCGCAGGATGTCGCGGGTCGCCGGCGCGATCTCACCGCTGGAGAGGATGCCCGTCGCCACCTGGTAGAGCAGCGGCTGGAACAGGTGTGCAGTGGTCTTGCTGATCAGGGTGATGTTAACGTCCGCCTTGGCGAGCGCCTGGGTCGAGAACAACCCACCGAACCCGGAACCGATGACGACGACGTGAGGACGAGGCATATGCACTCCAAGGAGGAATTCTTCGGTACAGCTATCGGGTTGAGTCTGCCGGGCTGGGCAACCGCTGGCAAGCGCATGGCGCCGCAGCGGTGAAGGATGCCTTGATCAATCCGGTCAGCGCCTGCTCAGCTCGATCGGGTGACGACCCGGTCGCACAGCTCGTACAGGGCATCGCGGGCGGCGCCGTCGGGCAACTCCGCGAGCAGGTCCTTGGCCGCCTGGGCACGGCGGTCGACCTCGGCCCGCGCCATGGCCAGCGCCGGGTGGGCCCGCATCAGCGCGAGCGCCTCTGCCAGTTCGTCGGGATCGTCGATGCGGCGTCCGATCAACTCGCGCAGCCGGGAGTCGGCCGGATCGTCGCCGGCTCGGACGAGCAGCGTCGGTAGCGTCCAGACCCCTTCGCGCAGGTCGGTTCCGGGGGTCTTGCCGGCCCGGTCGCTGGCGACGTCGATGATGTCGTCGGAGAGCTGGAAGACGATTCCGATTTCCTCACCGAACGCGGTGAGCGCGTCCAGCACATGGGTGGGTGCGCCGCACACCATGCCACCGAAACGAGCGGACGCCGCGATCAACGACCCCGTCTTGTCGGCGACCACCTCCAGGTAGTGGGCGACCGGGTCGTCGCCGTCGGAAGGTCCGCGAATCTCGCCGACCTGCCCTTGCACCAGCCGGGCGAAGGTTTCGGCCTGGATCGCCACGAACTCGGTGCCGAGGGTGGCCACCAGACCGGACGCCCGGGCAAACAGGAAGTCGCCGACCATGATCGCCACCGAATTGCTCCACCGGTGGTTGGCGCTCTCGGCGCCGCGGCGGAACTCGGCCTCGTCCATCACGTCGTCGTGGTACAGGCTCGCCACGTGGGTGAGCTCGACCGCCATCGCGGCCCGCTCGGTGGCGTCGTCATCGGCCCCTTCGTAGAGCTGGGACGCCGCCACCACCAGCATGGGCCGGAACCGCTTGCCGCCCGCATTGATGATGTGGGTGGCTGCTTCGGTGACGAACGGCGTCTTACCGAAGGCGGATGCGGCCAACCGGTCCTCGATCGACTGCAACCGGTCGGCGACCGACTGCGCGAACGTGGAGTCGACGCCGATATCGAGAGTCACGCTTCTCCTTGCACAGACGTGGGGCAGGCAGGGATGAGTCTACGTGGTGTGCGCCTCAGCGCAGGAACGTCCCGGCCATGGTGGCCAGATCGAGAACCGGACCCGGGAAGACCCCCAGCACCGCGACGCCGGCCGCGGACACCAGGATGGGCAGCCAGGTGAACAGGCTGGCCCTGCCCACCATGACCCCGTCGACCGGTTCGCCGAAGAACATCACCACGATGATCCGCAGGTAGAACACGGCGGCCACCAGGCTGAGCCCGACCGCGACGATCACCAGCCAGTCGAAACCACCCTGCCAGGCGGCCTCGAACACCGCCCACTTGCCGATGAAGCCGGCGGTCAGCGGAATGCCGGTGAAGCTGAGCATGAACAGGGTGAAGATGCCGGCGACCAGCGGGCTCTTGCGGCCCAGCCCGGACCAGCTGGCGATGTCGTTCGCCTCTCCCGAGGAGTTGCGCACCATGGTGATCACCGCGAAGGCGCCGACGCTGGCCAGGCCGTAGACGACGAGGTAGAACATCGCGGCCGACACGCTGTCCAGCGGGCTGGTCGCCGAACCGGTGGACGCCCCGACGACCGCGGTCATGATGAAACCGGCGTGAGCGATCGAGCTGTAGGCCAGCGTCCGCTTCATGTCGGTCTGGGTCAGCCCCCAGACGGAGCCGACGACCATGGTGGCCACGACCAGGACGATCAGCAGCGGCTGCCACGTCCAGCGCTCGCCCGACAACGCCACGTACAGCACCCGCAGCGTCGCCCCGACGGCGGCCAGCTTGGTGCAGATCGCCATGAAGCCGGTGACGGCGGTCGGGGCGCCGGTGTAGACGTCCGGCGTCCAGTTGTGGAACGGGACGACACCGATCTTGAACAGCAGCCCGACCAGCAGCATCGCCAGGCCGGCGACCAGGATGCCGCGGCCCATCGTCGGGTTCTGGACGGCGTCAGCGATCACCTTCAGTTCGAAGGAGCCCGCGTAGCCGTACAGCAGCGCCACCCCGAACAGGAAGAAGGCCGAGCTGAAGGCGCCGAGCAGGAAGTACTTCAGCGCCGCCTCCTGGGAAAGCAGCCGGCGCCGGCGGGCCATGCCGCACATCAGGTAGAGCGGCAGCGACAGCACCTCGAGCGCCACGAACATGGTGATCAGGTCGGACGCCGCCGGGAACACCATCATGCCGCCGAGCGCGAACAGCGCCAGCGGAAAGACCTCGGTGTGCTCCAGCTTCGCAGCGGACGCCTCCGCCTCGGCACGGCTCCCGGGGACGGTGGCCACGGACGCCGCGAAGGCGCTCACGCCGCCGTTGAGTTGCCGCTCCGCGAAGACCAGGATCGCGGCCAGCCCGAGAACCAGCAGCGCCGCCCACATGAAGTAGGTGGGGCCGTCCAGCATCATCGATCCCATCGCGACCGGTCCGCCGACGCCGGCGCGCCAGTTCGCCACCAGGAAGAAGCCGGCGACCGCCACACTCGCCACGGTGACGAACACCTGGATGCCGAACCGGTGCGCCTTGGGCGCGATCGCCTCGATCAGGATGCCGAGGATCGCGGCGCCGAGGACGACCAGGACCGGAGCCAATGCCTGCCACTCGAAGTTCATCACTTCTCTCCCTTCGCGGGGGCGACCGGATCCGTCAGTTGCATACGGGTCATCGCAGCCTTCGCCGTCGGTTCGACCAACTGGACGATCGGCCCGGGCAGCACCCCGAACAGCAGGATGATTGCCACGATCGGCACCATGACGCTGCGCTCGGAGCCGGTCAGGTCCCGGGTGAGGTGCGTCGCGGTGGCTTCGGTGACCGGCCCGGTCATCGTCCGCTGGTACATCCGCAGCGCGTAGGTGGCGGCCAGGATGATGCCGACCGCCGAGATCGCGGCGATCCACGGGGTCCGCGACCAGGTACCGGCGATCACCAGGAACTCGCTGACGAAAGTGGACATGCCGGGCAGCGACAACGCCGACAGGCAGGCCAGCAGGAAGGCCCCGGCAAGCACCGGGGCGACCTTCTCGACGCCGCCGAACGCGGAGATCTCGGCCGAGCCGCGCCGCTTGATCAGGTAGCCGACGGTCAGGAACAGCGCCGCGGTGGAGAAGCCGTGGTTGAGCATGAAGAAGATCGAGCCGTTGATCGACTGGGTGGTGAACACGTAGATGCCGAGCACCATGAAGCCGAAGTGGCTGACCGAGGTGTACGACACCAGCCGCAGCAGGTTCGTGCTGGCGATCGCGGCGGCGGCACCGTAGATGATCGAGATCAGCGACAGCGCGATCATCAGCGGCGCGATCCAGGCGCTGGCCTCGGGGAAGATCCCGATGCAGAACTTGATCATCGCGAAGGTGCCGATCTTGTCCAGGATGCCGACCATCAGCGTGGACGAGCCGGGCGTCGCCTGCTCGGCGGCGAACGGCAGCCAGGTGTGCACCGGCACCATCGGCGCCTTGATCACGAAGGCCACCAGGAAGCCGACCATCAGCCAGCGTCCGACATCGGTCGGGATCGGCAGCGCAGCCAGATCGGACAGCAGGTAGCTCGGCGCCCCGCCCAGTCGCACCGACGTGGCGGACAGCCCGATCACCGAGGCGAGCAGGATGAACCCGCCGACCAGGTTGAACATCAGGAACTTCAGCGCCGCGGCCCGCCGGTGCTCGCCACCGAAGCCGCCGATCAGGAAGTACATCGGGATCAGCGTGGCCTCGAAGAACACGTAGAACAGCAGCACGTCGTCGGCCAGGAAGGTGAACAGCGCGGTGCCCTGCAACGCCAGCACCATCGCGACAAAGCCCTGAGCGCTCCAGCGTCCGTGCCCCTTCACGTTCCATTCGGCGATCAGCACCAGTGGGGTGAGCACGACGGTGAGCAGCACCATCGCCAGGCCCATGCCGTCCAGGCCGAGCGCGAAGTGAGCACCGAAGGTGGGGATCCACGGCTGCTGCACGCTCAGGTCGGCACCGTTGGTGTACTGCATGGTGACCAGCACCGCGACCACCAGGGTGGCCAGCGAGAGCCCCAGGCCGATCACGCGCGACGCGCCGCGCCACGGCAGCACCATCAGCAGCGCACCGAGCAGCGGGATCCCGCCCAGCAGGGTAAGCAGACTCATCTCAGCTCCTCCCTCAGCCGGCCAGGCCGAGGATCACGACGACGCCGATCGCCACGACGCCGAGCACCATGGTCAGCGCATAGCTGCGGACATAGCCGGTCTGGGTGCCGCGGGCAGCCACGCTGAACCCGGCGATGCCGGTGGCCAGCGTGTGCACGAAACCCTCGATCGCCTTGTCGTCGGCGGCGACCGCCGTCCGCGACATGCCCTTCACCGGCTGCACCACCAGGGCGTCGTTCAGCGCGTCGCCGAACAGATCGTTGCGGCCGGCGACCGTGATCGCATTGCCGGACGGCGCCACCGCCGGAATCGGCGTGCGGCCGAAGACCAGCCAGGCGATCAGCACACCGGCGGCGACCACGACGATGGTCGACCAGCCGACCACCGTCGGCAGCAGCGACACCTCATGCGGATGGGCGCCGGTCACCGGCTCGAGCCATTCCTGGATCCACCAGTTCATCGCGGCACCGGCGACCAGGCTGAGCGCACCGAGGATGACCAGCGGCCCGGTCATCACCGCCGGCGATTCGTGCGGGTGGACGCCGTCCAGCCAGCGCTTCCGGCCCGCGAAGGTCATCAGCATCAGCCGGGTCATGTAGAACGCGGTCACCCCGGCACCCAGCAGCGCCAGCGAGCCGACCAGCGGGCTGCGGGCGAACGCGGCCTCGATGATGTGGTCCTTGGAGAAGAAGCCGGCGGTCAGCGGGAAGCCGATGATCGCCAGGTAACCCATGGTGAACGTCCAGAAGGTGACCGGCAGGTACTTCGCCAGCCCGCCGTAATGGCGCATGTCGACGTCGTCGTCCATGGCGTGCATCACCGAACCGGCACCGAGGAACATATTCGCCTTGAACGCGCCATGGGTGAGCAGGTGGAAGATGGCGAACGCGTACCCGGCCGGGCCGATGCCGGCGGCCAGCATCATGTAGCCGATCTGGCTCATCGTGGAGCCGGCCAGCACCTTCTTGATGTCGTCCTTCGCGGTGCCGATCCAGGCGCCGGCGAGCAGCGTCACGGTGCCGACGATCACCACCGCCGCCTGGGCGTCCGGGCTGAGATCGAAGATCGCGTGGCTGCGGACGACCAAGTAGACGCCCGCGGTGACCATGGTGGCGGCGTGGATCAGCGCCGAGACCGGGGTCGGGCCCTCCATCGCGTCCAGCAGCCAGGCCTGCAGCGGAACCTGGGCCGACTTGCCGCAGGCGCCGAGCAGCAGCAACAGCCCGATCACGGTGGGCCACGGGCTGTCCAGGTGGGCGGCGCCGTGGTTGACGTTGACGAAGGCGGACGAGCCGAACATCGCCAGCATCGTCGAGATCGCCAGGATCATGCCGAAGTCGCCGACCCGGTTCATCACGAACGCCTTCTTGGCGGCCGCGGCGGCGGACGGCTTGTGCTGCCAGAACCCGATCAGCAGGTAGGACGCCAGGCCGACACCCTCCCAGCCGACGAACAGCACCAGGTAGTTGTCGGCCAGTACCAGGGTGAGCATGGCGGCGACGAACAGGTTCAGGTAGCCGAAGAACCGGCGTTTTCGCTCGTCGTGGGCCATGTAGCCGAGCGAGTAGACGTGGATCAGGCCGCCCACGCCGGTGATCAGCAGCGCGAACAGGATGGACAGCTGGTCGATCAGCAGGCCGACGTCGATCTGCCACGAACCGGTGGCGAACCAGGTGTACAGCGGCACCGAGACCGCCCGGTGGTCGGCGTCCGCGCCGAGTTGCTGCAGGAACAGCAGCAGCGCGACCACGAACGAGCCGGCGATCATCAGCACCGCCAAGTAGGGGCCGAGCTTCTCGATCCAGCGTCCGAAGACGAGCAGCAGCAGCGCCCCCAGCGCCGGCAGTGCGATCATCAGCCAGGCGTAGCCGAACAGTCCGGTGGCGGCGACCGGGTCGATCACTTCCAGCGGAGTCATGCGCCTCTCCCCCTTGTTGCTGCGCCGAGCGTGTCAATCGTGTCGAGCATCCGTCGCCTCACCGGCTCAACAGGTTGGCGTTGTCGACGGACGTCGAACGGCGGGTCTTGTAGATGCTCACGATGATGCCGAGACCGACGACCACCTCGGCGGCCGCGACGACCATCACGAAGAAGCTGGCCACCTGGCCGTCGAGCTTGCCGTGGTGGAAGGCGAAGGCCACCAGGGCCAGGTTCGCGGCGTTCAGCATCAGTTCCACCGACATGAACGCCACCAGCGCGTTGCGCCGGATCATCACGCCGACGGCGCCGATCACGAACAGGATCACCGCCAGGTAGAGGTAATGGTCGATCACAGTTCCTCGTCCTCCTCGTCGCCGACCCGCTCGGCCGCCGCGAAGGCGTCCGCGGTGATCTGCTTGAACTGGGCACTGTCCAGCTGGACGCCGCGCTCGGTGAGCGTGCGGCTGACCGACTCCTCAGCGATGCTGCCGTCAGGCAGCAGCGCCGGCGTGGCGATCGAGTTGCTGGTGGCGAAGACACCCGAGTTGGGCAGCGAGCCGGGGTGGGCGCCGCTGCTCGCGTAGGCCTTCATCCGGGCCTCGGCCTGCTCCTTCTGCCCCAGCTTCGGCTTGGTGCGCTGCGCGTGGGCGAAGATCATCGTGCCCACGGCGGCGGTGATCAGCAGCGCCGAGGTGAGCTCGAAGACCCACACGTAGCGGCCGAACAGCAGCGCCGCCACGCCCTCGACGTTGCCGCCGGCGGCGGCTTCGGCGTCGGCCATGCCGGTCGCCGGGGCGGTGACCGCACCGCCGATGGAGAAGACCATCAGGCCGAGCAGCCCGAGCGCACCCAGCGCCGACAGCACCCGCTGACCCTTGATCGTCTCGACGATCGAGTCGGGGGTGTCGACACCGACCAGCATCAGCACGAACAGGAACATCATCAGCACCGCGCCGGTGTAGACGATGATCTGGACGGCGAACAGGAACGGTGCCGACAGCGACGCGTACAACACCGCCAGGCAGACCATGGTGAGCGCCATCGACAAGGCGGAATGGACGGCCTTGCGGAACAGGATCAGACCCAGCCCGCCCAACACCATCAGCGGCGCGCAGATCCAGAAGACGATGGTCATCGGGCCTCCTGCGCCGAGGGCGTCCGGGTGTCGGGGGTGCCGGTCTTGGGCAGGCCGAGGAAGTAGGTCTTCTCGTCGTCGCCGAGCCGGCGCGGGTGCGGCGGCGCCTCCATGCCGGGCAGCAGCGGCGCGAGCAGCCGGTCCTTGGTGTAGATCATCTTCTCGCGGGTGGTGTCGCCGAGCTTGAACTCGTTGGTCATGGTCAGCGCCCGGGTCGGGCAGGCCTCGATGCACAGCCCGCACAGAATGCAGCGCAGGTAGTTGATCTGGTACACCGAGCCGTACCGCTCACCGGGGCTGAACCGGGCGTCGTCGGTGTTGTCGGCGCCCTCGACGTAGATCGCGTCCGCGGGGCAGGCCCAGGCGCACAGCTCACAGCCCACGCACTTCTCCAGGCCGTCGGGCCAGCGGTTCAGCTGGTGCCGGCCGTGGAACCGGGGCGCGGTGACCTTGACCTTGCCCTTCTCCGGGTAACCCTGGGTGAAGGTCTTGCGGAACATCGTCCGGAAGGTGACGCCGAAACCGGCCCACTGTTCTGCGAAGCTCGCCATCAGGCGTCCATCCTTTCGGATTCGGCAGCGACCACGTCCACCTGCTCGGGCAGCCGCTGTCCGGGCATCGGCGGCACCGGGTAGCCACCTGCGAACGGGTCGAAGGGAGTTTCCTCGACCACCTCGGGTTCGGGTTCTCGGTCGAGCCACCACCACAGCGCGAACAGGGCGAGCACCACGACCACGATGCCGCCGATCACCAGCGGGTTGGCCAGCCAGTTCTGCGCCCGCGCGATCCGCACCGACGAGATCAGCATCACCCAGACCAGCGAGATCGGGATCAGCCACTTCCAGCCCAGGGTCATGAACTGGTCGTAGCGGAAGCGGGGCAGGGTGCCGCGCAGCCAGACGAACACCGAGATCAGCAGCTGCACCTTGAGGAAGAACCACAGCGGCCCCCACCAGCCCTGATCCATCGCCGGGATCAGCGCGTTGATCGGCCAGGGGGCGTGGAAGCCGCCCAGGAACAGCGTGGTGGCCACCGCCGACACCGTCGCCATGTTGATGTACTCGGCCAGGAAGTAGGTGGCGTAGCGGAAGCCGGAGTATTCGGTCAGGTAGCCCGAGACCAACTCCGATTCGCATTCGGGCAGGTCGAACGGTGCCCGGTTCGTTTCGCCCACCATCGAGATCAGGTAGATCGCGAACGACGGGAAGAGCTGCAGGAAGAACCAGTTCTGCAACCCCAGGTCGAACCCGAAGAAGCTGAACGGCTGGCCCTGCACATCGACGATCTCGGCGGTCGACATCGAGCTGGCGTGCAGGAACACCGCCACCAGGGCGAGGCCCATGCTGAGCTCGTAGGAGATCATCTGCGCCGACGACCGCAGCGCGCCGAGCAGTGAGTAGGGCGAGTTGGACGACCAGCCGGCCAGCACGAAGCCGTAGATGCCGACGGACGCGACCGCCAGGATGACCAGCACCGAGATCGGCAGGTCGGTCAGCTGCAGCCGGGTCCGGACGCCGAAGATCTCCACCTCGCCGCCGAACGGGATCACCGACCAGGCGGTGAACGCGGCCGTGCCGGCGATCAACGGAGCCAGGGTGAACAGCACCCGGTCGGCCGACTTGGGCCGGAAGTCTTCCTTCATGATCAGCTTGCTGCCGTCGGCGACCGCCTGCAGCAGGCCGAACGGGCCGTTCATGATCGGGCCGAGGCGATGCTGCATCTTGCCGACCAGCCGGCGCTCGTACCAGACGTTGAAGATCGTCCAGACCAGCAGCACCACGAACAGCACCACCACCTTGAGCAGCACCAGCCACCACGGGTCGGTGCCGAACAGGGAAAGGTCGAGCGGGATCATGCCGCACCTCCTTCGCTGAGCGCCTCATCGGGTGTGCTGACGGTGACGCCGGCGCCATGCACCAGGCCTAGCTCCGACAGCGGCGTCCCGGGTGCATGGGCGGGCACCCACACCGTGTCGGGGGCCATCCCGGGGGTGACCTGCAACGGCAGGGTGAGCCAGCCGTCCCCACCGGTGATGGTGACCGATCCGGTCAGGCCGTGCGCCGCAGCCACCTCGGGCGAGGTACGGGCCACCACCGGACGGGCGGTCGCCTGCAGCGCCGGCTCGTTGTCAACCGCACGGGAACCGTCGATCATCTCGCGCCAGGTGGCCAGCGCCAGCTCACCCTCGGCCGGGCCGGCGACCGCACCGGTGCGGGCCAGGGGTGCCCGGGCGCCTTCCCAGCCGCCCAGCTCGTCGAGTTCGGTGAGCGCCTGCTTGGCCGTCCGGACTCCGAGCGGCGCTCCGAGCGCGTCGGCCAGCGCGGCCAGCACCCGCAGATCGGTCATCGGCTGGTTCGGCTGCTTGATCACGGTGTTGACCCGGCCCCGGCGATGCTCCCAGTTCAGGAAGTGGCCGGGACGCTCCTCGATCAGCGCGATCGGGAACACCACGTCGGCACGCTGGGCGACCTCGCTGAGCCGCTGCTCCAGGCAGACCACGAAGGACGCCTCTTCGAAACCGTGGCGGGCCTCGTCGGCGTGGTTGAAGTCGGACGGCTCCAGGCCACCCACCAGCAGGGCCAGGCCGCCGCCGCGGGCTGCGGCGAGCTGGGCGTCGGCGTCCAGTCCGGCGGTGCTGGGCAAGCTGGCCACCTCCCAGGCGGCCTGCACGTCGACCCGGGCCCGCACCTGCTCGACCGGACGTCCACCCGGCAGCAGGTTCGGCAGGCAGCCGGCCTCGATCGCGCCCCGGTCACCGGCCCGGCGCGGGATCCAGCCCAGCCGGGCCCCGGTGCGGTCGGCGAACTCGGCGGCGGCGGTGAGCAGGCCGGGCACGGTCGCAGCCCGATCCCCCACCAGCACGACGGTGTCGGCGTCGGCGTCCAGGCCGGCCAACACCTCGGCCTCCGTGCCGGGCACGGTCAGGACCACCTCGGCGCTCAGCTTGCGCGACCCTTCGGAGACGAAAGGCGCCAGCGCGACCACCCTGGTGCCGTGCTTGCGGACGGCTTTGCGCAGCCGTAGGAACACCATGGCGGCCTCGTCCTCGGGCTCGAAAGCCACCAGCACGACCTGCTTGGCGGCTTGCAGCGCGGTGTAGCTGAGGCGTTGCGAATCGAGCGGCTGGCCGGCGATCCGGTTGGCCAGGAAGGCGGCCTCCTCGACGCTGTGCGGACGGGAGCGGAAGTCGATGTTGTTGGTGCCGAGCACCGTCCGGGCGAATTTGGCGTAGCCGTAGGCGTCTTCGACGGTCAGCCGGCCACCGGTCAGCACCCCGATCCGGGAGCCGGCCTGGCGCAGCCCGGCGACCGCGGCGTCGATCGCTTCGGGCCAGGACGCCACCCGCAGTTCGCCGTTCTCGCGGATCAGCGGACGGGTCAGCCGGTCGGTGCCGCGTCCGGACTTGAACGCGAACCGGCCCTTGTCACAGTTCCATTCCTCGTTGACCTCGGGGGCGTCGCCGGCCAGCCGGCGCTTCACCTGGAAGTGCCGGTGGTCGGTGCGCAGCTGGCAGCCGCCGGCGCAATGCTCACAGGTGGTGGGCGTGCTGACCAGGTCGAACGGACGGCTCTGGAACCGGTAGTCGGCGCTGGTCAGGGCACCGACCGGGCAAATCTGAATGACGTTGCCGGAGAAGTAGGAGTTGTACGGATGGTCCTCGTAGAAACCGACCTGCTGCAGCGCGCCGCGCTCGACCAGGGTGATGAACGGGTCACCGGAGATCTGTTCGGAGAACCGGGTGCAGCGGGCGCACAGGATGCAGCGCTCGCGGTCGAGCAGGATCTGCGCCGAGATGCTGACCGGCTTCGGGAAGGTCCGTTTGACACCCTCGTAGCGGGACTCGCCGCGTCCGGCGCTCATCGCCTGGTTCTGCAACGGGCATTCGCCGCCCTTGTCGCAGATCGGGCAGTCCAGCGGGTGGTTGATCAGCAGGAACTCGATCATCCCCTTCTGGGCCTTCGCCGCGACCGGCGAGGTCTCCTGGGTGAGGATCTTCATGCCCGGCGCGCACTCCAGCGTGCAGGACGCCTGCGGCTTCGGCATGCCGCGTCCGTTGCCCATATCGGGCACCTCGACCAGGCACTGGCGGCAGGCGCCCACCGGGTCGAGCAGCGGGTGGTCGCAGAACCGCGGGATGGCGACACCGATCATCTCGGCGGCCCGGATGGCCAGGGTGCCCTTCGGCACCTGCACCTCGGTGCCGTCGATGAATACCGTGATCAGGTCGCTGGCGACGACTTCGCCCGGCTTCGCGGTGACGGTCATGCCCGCGCTCCTTCCTGAGCCACGCCGGCGTCCACGGCCGAGACCCCCACGCTGGGGAACAGCGCGCTGCGCTCGTAGGGGAACAGTTCCCAGGCCGGCGTGTGCATGCCCTGCTCGAACTCGTCGCGGAAGTGCCTGATGGCGCTGGTCAGGCAGGCCACGGCACCGTCGGCCAGCGCGCAGAACGAGCGGCCGCCGATGTCCTCGGCGACGTCGAGCAGCTTCTCGATGTCGCCGGGCTGGGCCTTGCCGGCCTCGAAGTTCTTCAGGGTCTGCACCAGCCACCAGGTGCCCTCGCGGCACGGAGTGCATTTTCCGCAGGATTCGTGCTTGTAGAACTCGATCCAGCGCAATGTGGTGCGCACCACCGAGGTGGTTTCGTCGAAGCACTGCAACGCCTTGGTGCCGAGCATGGTGCCGGCGGCACCCATCGACTCATAGTCCAACGGCAGGTCGAGATGCTCGGCGGTGAGGATCGGGGTCGACGAGCCGCCCGGCGTCCAGAACTTCAACTCGTGGCCCTCCCGCATGCCGCCGGACACCTCCAGCAGCTGACGCAGGGTCACCCCCAGCGGCGCCTCGAACTGGCCGGGCCGCTTCACGTGGCCGGACAGCGAGTAGAGGGTCATGCCCTTGGACCGCTCAGTGCCCATCGAGCTGAACCAGGCCGCGCCACGGTCGATGATCGCCGGGACGGACGCGATCGACTCGACGTTGTTGACCACCGTCGGGGACGCGTACAGGCCGGCCACCGCCGGGAACGGCGGACGCAGCCGGGGCTGGCCGCGGCGTCCCTCGAGGGAGTCGAGCAGCGCGGTCTCTTCGCCACAGATGTAGGCGCCGGCGCCGGCGTGGACGACGACCTCGAGGTCGTAGCCGCTGCCCAGGATGTTCTTGCCGGCATAACCCGCCGAATAGGCCTCGCGGACGGCCTGCTGCAGCCGCCGGATGATGTGCAGCACCTCGCCACGGCAGTAGATGAACGCGTAGGAGCAGCCGATCGCGTACGAGGCGATGATGACGCCCTCGACCAGCGTGTGCGGGCTGGCCAGCATCAGCGGCATGTCCTTGCAGGTGCCCGGCTCGGACTCGTCGGCGTTCACCACCAGGTACTTCGGGTTCGGATTGTCCTGCGGGACGAAGGACCACTTCATGCCGGTCGGGAAACCGGCGCCACCGCGTCCGCGCAAACCCGAATCCTTGACCACCCCCATCACCTCGGACGGGGCCATGCCGAGCGCCTTGCGCAGGCCGCGGTAGCCGCCGCGGCGCTCGTAATTGGTCAGCTTCCAGGCCCGCTCGTCGGCCCAGTTCTCGCTCAGGACGGGGGTCAGCAGATCGGTCACTGGGCTCCTCCTTCGGGCTCGAGCGCCCGGCGGCACCTCAGGTGCCGCCCAGCCCTTCTCCTGGGCCAGTCGCAGTCCGAGCAGGGACGCCTCGCCGGCCGCCGGACCCTCGTCGGCCCGGCCGTCCGGGAAGCCGGCCAGCACCC
Source organism: Micropruina sp. (assembly GCA_047602545.1). Lineage (GTDB taxonomy): Bacteria > Actinomycetota > Actinomycetes > Propionibacteriales > Propionibacteriaceae > Micropruina. Next base: position 368,270 of record JASGHC010000001.1, read on the forward strand.
GCTCGGCCTCCTGCCAGGAAGTGAGCGTCGCGCCGCGCGGCGACCGCACGGTCTCACCGGCCGCCAGGGCGTCCAGCAACTCGTCGGCCTTCTGGGGATCCATGTTGTCGAAGAACTCCCAGTTGACCATCATCACCGGCGCGAAGTCGCAGGCGGCGTTGCATTCCAGCCGCTCCAGCGAGAACGTGCCGTCGGCGGTGGTTTCGCCCTCGTGGATGCCGAGCCGGTTGCCGACCCGCTCGAGCAGCTGATCGCCGCCCATCACCGCACACAGCGCGGTGGTGCAGACCCCGACGTGATGGGTACCGGACGGACGCCGCCGGTACATGGTGTAGAAGGTCGCCACACCCGAGACCTGGGCGGTGGTGATGCCCAGGATCTCGGCACAGGCCTTCACCCCGGCCGGGCTGACCCGGCCGTTGACGCTCTGCACCAGGTGCAGCATCGGCAGCAGCGCCGACCGGGCCTGCGGGTAGCGGTCGGCGATCGAGCGCAACTCGTCCATGGTCGTCTCGGTGATGTTGGTCGAGACGTCCTCGTAGTCGATGCCCCCCGACTCGGGGAACCAGGACTGGAACTCGTGGCCCGTCATTGGAAGTCCACCCCTCCCTGTCCTGGGTTGACGCGGTCGGTGCTGTCAGTGGCGCTCAGTCTGAGCTGTGGCATGCCCATCATCTGTCCACCCCTCCCATCACAGGGTCGAGCGAGCCGACCGCGACCACGACGTCGGAGATCATCCCGCCCTCGCATTGGATCGGCACCGACTGCAGATGGTTGAACCCGGGGTCACGCATGTGCACCCGGAACGGACGGGTGCCGCCGTCGGACACCACGTGACAGGCGATCTCGCCCTTCGGCGATTCGATCGGTACATAGGCCTGGCCGGCCGGCACCCGGAAGCCTTCGGTGACGATCTTGAAGTGGTGGATCAGCGCCTCCATGGATTCGCCCATGATGTGCTTGATGTGCTCGTGGCTGTTGCCCTGGCCGTCCGGGCCGACCGCCAGCTGCGCCGGCCAGGCGATCTTCGGGTCGTCCACCATCACCGGTTCGCCGCGGGACGCCTCCAGCCGGTCGGCGCACTGCTCGACGATCTTGACGCTCTCCCACATCTCGTCGAGCCGGATCCGGAACCGGGCGTAGCTGTCGCTGCTGGCCCAGCCGTCGGTCGGCTTCCACGCCTTCGACTCGAACTCGTAGGTTTCGTACCCGCAGTAGGGCTGCTGCTTGCGCAGATCCCAGTCGTAGCCGGTGGAGCGCAGCACCGGACCGGTCACACCGAGCGCCATACAGGCGGGCAGGTCCTGGTGACCGATGCCGATCATCCTCATCTTGAAGATCGGGTTCTCGTTGCAGAAATCCGCGTATTCGGGCAGATGCTTGCGCAGCCAGTCGATCAACTCACGAAGCTGCGCGATGCCGGTCTCGGGCAGGTCGGTGGCGACACCGCCGGGCCTGATGTAGGCGTGGTTCATCCGCAGCCCGGTGACCGCCTCGAAGAAGTCGAGGATCATTTCGCGCTCACGGAAACCGATCGTCATCACCGTCAGTGCGCCGATCTCCATGCCGCCGGTGCCGATGCAGACCAGGTGCGAGGCGATCCGGTTCAACTCCATCATCAGCACCCGGATCACGTTGGCCCGCTCGGGGATGTCGCCTTCGATGCCGAGCAGTCGTTCGACGGCCAGGCAGTAGGCCACCTCGTTGAAGATCGGGGCGACGTAGTCCATCCGGGTGACGAAGGTGGAGCCCTGGGTCCAGGTGCGGTACTCCATGTTCTTCTCGATGCCGGTGTGCAGGAAGCCGATGCCGGGCCGGATGCTCAGCACCGTTTCGCCCTCGCATTCCAGGATCAGCCGCAGCACGCCGTGGGTGGACGGGTGCTGGGGACCCATGTTGATCACCAGGATCTCGTCGGATCGTTCGGCCTGCTCGGCGGCGATCTCGGCCCAGTCGCCGCCCATCGCGGTGTAGACGGTGCCCTCGGCTGCCTCGCCGGGCTGTGCGTAGAAGTCGGTCGTGCTCATCGGTAGCTCCTCCGCTGGTCGGGCGGCGGCACGGTGGCGCCCTTGTATTCCACCGGGATGCCGCCCAACGGATAGTCCTTGCGCTGCGGATGCCCGACCCAGTCGTCCGGCATCAGGATGCGGGTGAGATGCGGGTGGCCGTCGAAGACGATGCCGAACATGTCCCAGGTTTCGCGCTCGTGCCAGTCGGCGGCCGGGTAGATGGCCACCACGCTGGGCACGTGCGGGTCGTCGTCCGGAGCGGTGGTCTCGACGCGCAACCGGCGGTTGTGGGTCATCGACTGCAGGTGGTAGACGACGTGCAACTCGGCCCCGGTGTCGGCCGGGTAGTTGACGCCGGAGACGCTCGGGCAGAACTCGAACCGCAGCTGGGCGTCGTCGCGCAGTTGGCCCATCACCTCGGTGAGCTTCTCGCGGGCGACGAAGAAGGTGAGCTCGCCGCGGTCGAAAACGACCCGGACCAGCGCGTCCGGCACGAGGTGCGCCAGCCGTGCCGTCGCACTGGCGTACCAGCCGTCGCTGGGCAGGCCGGCGTTGGGCAGTTCCACCGCCCGGACGATCCCGCCGTAGCCGGAGGTGTCGCCCGAGCCGTCCGACCACATGCCTGTGCGGGTCTCGATCAGGTGGGCTCCGGCCGGGACCTGGGCGAGCGCGTCCGCCTCGCTGGCTTGGGCCTCGTCCGGCTGGGCGTCTTCGCGCTCGAGTCCGGCGCCGGGGGCCGAGTCGGCACCCTGGACGGGGTTGTCGACGGACTTCTCTTCGCCGGGCAGCTTCTCGTCGGCTCCGCCGACCTTGTCAGCTGGGCCCTTGGCCTTGTCGTTGGGGGCGTCGGTCATCGCATGAGGCCCTTCATCTCGTGCGTCGCCATCGCCTCCAGGGCAGCCTGCTCCTGGGCTTCCAGTTCTTCCAGTTCGTGGGCGCCGATCGGGCGCTTCATCACGATGTCCTTGCGCAGCTTGAACATGGCGTCGATCAACATGTCCGGACGGGGCGGGCAGCCGGGCACGTACATGTCGACCGGCACCAGGTGGTCGCCGCCCTGGACGATCGCGTAGTTGTTGAACATGCCGCCGGAGCTGGCGCAGACGCCCATCGCCATCACCCACTTCGGGTTCGGCATCTGGTCGTAGACCTGACGCAACACCGGCGCCATCTTCTGGCTGATCCGGCCCGAGATGATCATCAGATCGGCCTGGCGCGGCGAGGCCCGGAAGACTTCCTGGCCCCAGCGTCCGGCGTCGAAACGCGGCGCGCCGTAGGTCATCATCTCGATCGCGCAGCAGGCCAGCCCGAAGGTGGCCGGCCAGAAGGACGCCTGCCGCATCCAGCCGAAGAGACCCTCGACCGTGGTCAGCAGCACCCCCTGGGGAATCTTGTCCTCAACCCCCATGTCGCACCCTCCGTGCCGTCATCGTGATCAGTCCCATTCCAGGCCCCCGCGCCGGATCTCGTAGACGTAGGCGACGCCCAGCACCAGCAGGAAGATCATCATCGCGGCGAAGCCGAAGACGCCCAGGTCGTCGAACGCCACAGCCCAGGGGTACAGGAAGGCCACCTCGACGTCGAAGACCAGGAACATCATCGCCGTGATGTAGTACTTGACCGGGAACCGGCCGCCGCCCGCCGCCTGCGGCGTCGGGTCGATGCCGCACTCGTAGGCGTCGTACTTGGCCCGGTTGTAGCGGCGCGGGCCGACCACCAGGCTCAGCACCACCGACACGACCAGGAAGATGCCGGCCAGCGCCATGATCCCGAGGATCGGGATGTAGGGACTCATCGTTGCCTCCGTCCGGTCATGCCGAGGGCACCACCCTCGACAGCGAATGGATCACTCGATCCATCCAATCACCTTCACGGGTGTCGTAAAGGTGAGCAAGCAACTTGATGGTAAATCGCATCAAGGTGGGCCGCGGCAACCCGTAGCGGACGCAGGTACGCATCACTTCGGGCCGCTCGATCAGCTTCACGAACCCCTGCCCGAGCCGGAAGTAGCCACCCCATTCGTGGGAGAGCCGCACCGGGTAGCCGGCCAGCGCCTTCTCGGCGGCCCGCGTCCCCACACCCTCGGCGTGCGCGCGTCCGATCGCCTCGGCGGCAGCCTCGCCGGCCTCCATCGCGTACGGGATGCCTTCGCCGTTGAACGGGGAGACCATGCCGCCGGAGTCGCCGACCAGGACCAGGCCCTTGGTGTAGGCAGGTTTGCGGTTGAAGGCCATCGGCAATGCGGCGGACGCGATCGTGCCGACCTGGTTGTCGGGGTTGAAGCCCCACTCGGACGGGGTGTTCGCCAGCCAGGTGCGCAGCAACTCGCGGTACTTCAGCTTCTGCGAGGTGGCGGTGCTGGCGACGGTGCCGAGGCCGACGTTGCAGGTGCCGTCGCCCATGCCGAAGATCCAGCCGTAGCCGGGCAGCAGGTTGGACTCGCCGGGCTTGCCGTCCCACAGCTGCAGCCAGGACTCCATCCAGTCGTCGTCGTGCCGGGGTGAGGTGAAGTAGGTGCGGCAGGCCACGCCCATCGGCCGCTTCGCGTTCTTCAGCAGGCCCATCGACTTCGCCACCGGGGAGGAGTTGCCGTCGGCGGCCACCACGATCGGGGCGCGGAAGGTGCGGCCGTCCTTGGTGGTGACCCCGGTGATCCGGCCGCTGCGGTCATCGATCACCGCGCCGTTCACGTTGGCCTGCTGATACAGGGTGGCACCCTTGGCGACGGCGTGGTTGGCGAGCAGTTCGTCGAAGTCGGCGCGCTTGCGGACCAGGCCGAACGACGGGAACTCGGCCAACTCGGGCCAGGGGATATGGAACGGCTCGGGTCGCGCGCCGTAGACCCGCAGGCCCTTGTTGTGCAGCCAGCCGGCCTCTTCGGTGATGTTGACGCCGAGCCGCAGCAGTTGCTTGGTGGCCCGCGGGGTGAGTCCGTCGCCGCAGACCTTGTCGCGCGGGAAGCTGCTCTTCTCCAGCAGCGCCACGCTCAGGCCCTGATCGGCCAGCCAGCAGGCGGCGGACGAACCGGCCGGACCGGCACCGACGACTATGACGTCCGCAAGCTCCTCGGACATGCCACTCCTCGCCATTTCGGTTCCACTCGCGCCCCCGTGCGCAGCCGTCAGTCTAGGCACGAAATGGACATGACAGCTATTCGGGACCACCGCGTGTGGCTGACTAAGCTGCGCTGGTGATCCCAGGCCCCGTCTTCGCCCGCACAATCGCTATTAACGATCCGGGAACGTTGGCAAAATACCTTGTGGACGACGGCTCAGTGGCCTGGCTGCGACGCGGCGACGGGATGGTCGGGTTGGGCAGTTTCGCCCGCGTCGAGGTGGCCGATCCCGCCGAGGCGGACGCCTGGTGGAAGGGGTTCGTCGGGGCTCTGGAGCACCGGTCTGAAGTGACCGGTGTGGCCGGCGCCGGACCGATCGCGTTCGGGTCGTTCAGCTTCGACCCTGGTCACACGTCCGGGACGTCGCGGTTGGTGGTTCCGAGGGTGATCGTCGGACGCCGGGACGGCCGGTCCTGGATGACGGTGGTCGGCGACACTTCGACCCCGCCGCTGGTCGAGATCCCACCCTCGTCGGTCGAGCTTGTCGAGACCCCCACTCCCCCGTCCGCACCTCGCGACGTCCAGGTGGTCGCCGACACCGCCGACGAGGACCGCTGGCGCCGCCGGGTGGCCGAAGCCGTCCGCCGGATCGAGAGCAACGGCCTGGAGAAGGTGGTGCTGGCCCGGGCGGTGACCGCGACGGCGTCCGAACCGATCGACGTGCGGCACCTGGTCGGCACCCTCTCCGAGGGCTACCCGAGTTGTTGGACGTTCAGCGTGGACGGCCTGGTCGGGGCGTCCCCGGAGATGCTGGTGCGGCGCGAGCGCGGACTCGCCACCTCGCGGGTGCTGGCCGGCACCATCCGGCGCAGCGGCTCGGAAGAGACCGACCTCAAACTGGCCAGCTCGCTGGCCCGATCGTCGAAGAACCTGGCCGAGCACGAGCTCGCGGTGGCGTCCGTCGCCGAGGCGCTGGCGCCGCTGTGTTCCGGCATGAACGTGCCCGAGTCGCCGTACGTGCTGGAACTGCCCAACGTGCTGCACCTGGCCACCGACGTCACTGCCGTCGCGCATAAGAAGGCGTCCGCCCTACGGCTGGCCGCCGCGCTGCACCCGTCCGCAGCTGTGTGTGGGACGCCGACCGCCGTCGCCCGCGCCGCCATCGCCGAACTCGAAGGCCTGGATCGCGGCCGCTACTCGGGCCCGGTCGGCTGGATCGACAGCAACGGCGACGGCGAATGGGCCATCGCCCTGCGCTGCGGCATGGTCGACCCCGCCGACCCCCGCCGGATCGCCCTGTTCGCCGGTTGCGGCATCGTGGAAGGCTCGGACCCCGATGAGGAACTGGCCGAGACCAAGGCGAAGCTGGTGCCGATGCTGGCCGCGCTCGGCCTCTGATTCGCGTCGGTCGGGCCTGCCCGGACCGACCCGTGGGGTTCGCGCCTAAGATTCGGGGTTGTCCCAGACCCACCGATCTCACCATCGGTAGCCGATGGCCGGATCAGCAGCCACTTTCGTGCAATAACACGAAAGTCGCCAGCCAACCTGCCACTCGCTCCCGGTGGCGAGATCGGATCAGCAGTTGTCGCTTCGCCGAGTGCAAGCCGGCGATCAACTCGACACACGAATGATGGTGGGCATCGTTCCGGACCGTGGCGGCCACGATGACACCGCTATCAATCAGGATCCTGGTCAGCGGCCAAAGCCTTGTGCCAGGACCTTGTCGATGGTCTCAGTCGCGGACGCATCGTGTGGCCCGTGCTCGATCATTCCGATCCAGCCGAATGGCACGGTCGTCCGCTGAGCTCGTGGGGAACTGCGGCGTCGGACGTCCGCCAGGACCGCCACCACTTCATCGTCGGGCAGCGCATCGATGGCGGAGCGAAGCTCGTCCCTAGCAGCGGACGTGCCGACAGCGTGGAGCGCGCGGGCGCGATCACCGACCCGGGCGCTGGACCTTGATCTTTCCGCCCGGGCCCTGCTTCTTGAGGGTTTCCTTCTCGCGGTTCAAGGCTTCCTGCTGGGCCTTCATCTCCTCCATGTTGAAGGTGCCGCGCAGGAAGATGAAGGCGACGACGGCGATGCCGAAGGACCACAGCGGCGAGCCGCCGAGCATCACCGGGGCGGTGATCAGCACCACCATGTCGAGGCCACGGAGCAGGTTGAAGATCAGGCCGGGTGGGACGGCGCCGGACGCGGTGGCGACCATCGGGGTGTTGAAGTCGGCCTTCTTCGCGGTCACCCAGCGGACGGCGCCGAGCCAGCCGGCGAGACCGGTGACGATCGCGATCAGGGCGCCTTCGATCGGTGCCCTCTCGGCGCCACCGGACGTGATCCCTACGAATGCCGGAATCGTCACCGCCGACCAGAGCACGGCAAGCACCAACGGCACCGCCATCGCCACGGTCCGCACCTGCGATGTCGGGAACGGGAACATCCGGGCCAGGCCGCCGGTGCGGGTCAGCACCCGCAGCATCGACAGGAACGGCACCAGCACCACGACCAGGATCAGGCCCGACACCAGCGGGTTGACCGTGGTGAGGCCGAGCGCGTCCAGGGCGTAGGGCGCCACCACGGACGCCACCAGCGGGATCAGCGGACGCGGGAACCGGCGCAGTCGCTGCAGGTCGCGCCAGAGCAGCGCCTGCAGGCCCTGGCCACGGCCCGGGGTCGGCGTCACATGGCCGCGCTCCACAGCCGCGCGCTCGACCACGATGTCGCGGATCAGACCGAAGTCGAGCGCATACATCGCACCCTGCATGCCGGCCACCAGCGAGCCGCCGGAGGTCAACCGCGCCCGCCGGATCAGGTTCAGCCGGCGTCCGGACCGGATGAGTTCGATCACCAGCACCAGCAGGCTGAGCGCGGCAGCCGCCGCCGGACCGTAGTCAGCCGCCGCAGCCGGGACGGCGAACGTCAGCCACCCGGCGGCGACAGCGACGGTCAACAGCAGCGTGGCCAGCGCCAGCAGGGCGAACAGGGTCTGTACCGCACGAGTCAGGACCGTCCGCTCGCGGGTCTGTTCGGCGGCGGCGAACGAGGTCAGCGCCGCTGCACCCAGTCCGTTGGCGAGCGCCCATAGCCCGATGTTGACCGGGTTCAGGCCACTCAGCGCGGCGATCAGCGCACCCAGCACGGCGGCCAGGACGCCGGCGGCCGCGGTCGCCAGCCGGAGCCGTCCGGACAACAGCCGAGAGCGTTCGATCGGGGCGTCCATCAGCCAGAAACCCTCGGCGGCCGACACCAGCACCGGTCCGAACAGCCGGGCCACTGCCAGGGTCAGCCCGAGCAGGGCGAACCAGGTCGCCCACGGCACCAGGGCACGCGCCGAGACGCAGGTGTCCGTGGCGCAACTGGCCATCGTCGACTGAGCCTTGAGCACCAGGTTCGCCAGCATCGCGCCGACCAGCAGGATGCTGAACACCGCCACGTAGGCGTCCTGGATGGCCTGCATGATCGAGCGGGTGGCGCGGCCGTGCCGCCACTGCTTCATCGCATCGTGCAGTTCGCGCTCGTTCGACGGGCTCGGACGGCGCGTCCGGCAGGAACCAGAAGGTGCGCTCCGGTTCGGGCGCCGGGGTGTGCGCCTTCGGGGCCTTCTGCGGCTTCGGCGCGGCGGGCGTCGCGCCTGAGCGGATCAGTCTGCGGGACTTCTTGCTCACGCGCTGACCTCGTCGGCCACCGCGTCCGCACCGATCCGGACGACGCGGGTCGCCACCACGTTGACCAGCTTCGGTTCGTGGCTGGCCAGCACGATCGCCAAGCCCTTGGCCCGTTCGGCAGCCAATCGGGCGGCCAGCCAATCCACACCCTCGACGTCCAAGCGCTGCTCGGGTTCGTCGAGCACCAGCAGCTGCCGGGGCCGGACGAAAGCCGTAGCCAGAGCGAGTCGCCTCCGCTGACCGGACGACAGGGTGCCGGGCAGCTGTCCGGACTGCGGCACCAACTGCACCTCGTGCAGCACCTCGTTGACCGCCGTCTCGGGGTCGGGAATGCCGTGGGCGCGGGCCAGCAGGTCGAGGTGTTCCACCACCGACAGGTCGGGGAAGAAGTCCAGGTCGTCGATCACGGTGGCGACGGCGCGACGCACCTCGGGGTTGGTTTCGCTCATCCGGACGCCGTTGACCTCGACGGTGCCCTCGTCGGGGGTGTCGGCACCGACCAGGCAGCGCAGAATCGTGGACTTGCCGGCACCGTTGCGGCCGGTCAGCGCGACCGCCTCGCCCTCACGGACCTCGAGGTTGAAGTTGTCCACGATGACGACCGGACCGAAGGCTTTGCGGAGTCCGGCCACCTTGAGCACTGTGCTGCGTTTGGCCATGGGCAGGATTCTCCCCCACAACCCCAACCGGGCCCGAATCGTGGGCGCCCCCGGACCCCCGGCCCGACCGTCCGACGGCGGGCCGTCCCCGCAGGCCGTCCCGCAGGCCGTCCCCGTTGGCGGGCCGTCCGACGGGGACGTTGCTCAGGTTCAGATTCCTTGATCAGGTTCAAACCGGCGCAACAAGCCCAAACCTGAGCAACGTGGTGCGGACGGGTACCGCGGGCGCCGGGTGGGCGGGACGGGGCGGACGGGTGGGCGGGACGGGGCGGACGGGTGTCGGTGGGGCATGGCAGGCTATGGGCCGTGGGTGAACCGAGAGGGGCCAAGGCGACGCTGGCCAAGCGCCGGGCCGATGTGGCCGAGATGTTCGACGGTGTGGCGGCCCGGTACGACCTGGTAAACGACGTCCTCACCGGCGGGTTGGATCACCGCTGGCGCCGTGCGGCGGTGGCTGCCGTCGCACCCGAGCCGGGTGAGCGGATTCTCGACCTGGCCGCGGGCACGGGCACCTCGTCCAAGCCGTTCGCGGACGCCGGGGCCCTGGTGGTGCCGGCCGATCTGAGCTTCGGCATGCTGCAGGTCGGCAAGCAGCGCCAACCCGAGCTGGCCTTCGTGAACGCCGACGCGTTGGCGTTGCCGTTCGCCGACGGCGCGTTCGACGCGGTCACCATCTCGTTCGGGCTGCGCAACGTGGAAGACACCGCAGCGGCACTGAGCGAGCTGCGCCGGGTGACGCGGCCGGGCGGCCGCATCGTGATCTGCGAGTTCTCCACCCCGACCGACGCGTGGCTGCAGCTGGCCTACCACGAGGTGGCGTTGCGGGTGTTGCCGCTGGTCGCGCGGCTGACGGCGTCCAACCCGGTGGCGTATGAGTACCTGGCCGACTCGATCCGCGCCTGGCCGGTTCAGCCGGTGCTGGCCGACACGATGGCGGCGGCCGGCTGGCACGACGTCGAGTGGCAGAACCAGAGCGGGGGCATCGTCGCATTACACCGCGGCCGCGCCTGATGTTCGCCCTGGACGCCTACGCCGCCCGCAGCTGTCCGGTCAAGACACACAACGCGTTCCACCCCGGCATGACCCTGCCGGCGGCGGACGAGAGCCTGCGCGAGGTGTTCCACGGCGGAATCGCGTTTCAGGCGGACGTGCTGGCTCAGTTGACGTCCGGCTTCGAAGGTTCGGTGCTCGACTGTCGCGAGCTCCGCGAGTTGTCCAGCCCCGACCAGGAGCGGGCGGCGGTGGAGGCGCTGGCGTCCGGTATCGACGTGCTGATCGTGCCGCTGCTGCCGCGTGACCTGGTGGCGCATCGCAGCGGACGTCCGGATCTGCTGCTGCGCGATCCCGGCGGCGGCTACCACCCCGCCGAGATCAAATCCCACCGGGTCAGCGACCCGCGCGGTGGTGGTTCCACGCTCACCTGGTCGGCCTTGTCCGATCCGCTGCGGCGGCAGGTGCTCGAGGGTCATCGATTCCGGTACACGTGGCGGTTGAACGACCTGCTGCAGCTCGCGCACTACCGGCGGATGCTGGAGGCGATCGGCTACGCCGCCGACCTGCCGCTGGCCGCGGTGCTGGGCAGTGACGAACTGCCCGACCTCGGACGGGTGCTGTCCTGGGTCGACCTGGATGCCGCGCTGCTACCGCCCAGCCCGCGGGCGGCGTCCGCCGGAGAACCGATGTCGGCTCTAGCCAGGTATGACGTCGAGCACGCGTTCCGGGTCGAGATCGCACAGATCGCCGCCGCGCTCGCCCCAGACGATCCGCCGGCGCTGCTGCCGGTGGCCAACCGCGAATGCGGCTGGTGCCAATGGTGGGACGTCTGCCGTCCGCAACTGGACGACGACGATCTGAGCCTGCGGATCTCCAAGTCACCGCTGGACGGGTACGAGATTCGGGTGCTGCGTGACCTCGGGGTGGCGACCGTCACCGAACTGGCGGCGGCGGATCTGGACGCGCTGCTGCCCGACTACCTGCCGCGCGTCACCCACCGGGTCGGTGCCGAGGACCGGCTGCGGCTGGCCTGGCGGCGGTCAGTGCTGATGGCGCGCGGGGTCGATTTCGACCGGGTCACCGAGGGACCGATCGCGGTGCCGTCCGCGACCCTGGAGATCGATCTCGACATCGAGACGTCCGCCGACGACCGGGTCTACCTGTGGGGGTTCCTGATCAGCGACGCCCGCGACGGCAGCCGCTACTACCGGCACTTCAGCGCCTTCCAGCCGCTCGACGACGCGTCCGAACAAGGGCTCGCGATCGCGGCGATGAACTGGTTGCGCGAACTCGTTCGACGGCGTTGACACCCGGGTCTACCACTACTCCGACTACGAGGTGGTGCGGCTGCAGCGACTGGCGTCCGCGAGTGGCAGCGACACCCTGGCCTGGGCGGTGGACTGGGCGCGGCAGCACTTCGTCGACCTGTTCACCACGATCCGCACGCACTTCTTCGGCACCCAGGGCCTCGGGTTGAAGGTGGTCGCGACCCGGGCGGCGGGGTTCCGCTGGCGCGACGAAGCCCCGGGCGGACTGAACAGCCAGGCCTGGTTCGACGAGGCGGTCCACGGCGCCACCGAGCACGTCCGGACCGCCGCCCGGCACCGGGTGCTGGAGTACAACGAGGACGACGTCGAAGCCACGTGGCACGTCCGCCGCTGGCTGCGCACCCTGAGCTGAAACCCGGTTACGTTGATCAGCGCTTCCTGACGGTTCCCGGACCGGTTCGCCGTTCGAAGACCAGGTGGGTTTCGGTCTGCCGGACGCCGCGGTGCACGGTGATGTGGCGCAGGACGATGTCGCGGAGCTCGGCGGCGTCCGCGACGGCGACGTGCACCAGGAAGTCGGAGGTACCGGCAAGGTGGAAGACCTGCAGCACCTGCGGGGTGGCCGCGATGGCATCGAAGAACTCCTCGACGAGTTGCTCGCTGTGGCTGCCGAGCCGGACTGACACCACCGCCTGCAGCGGATACCCGAGGGCGGCGTGATCGAAGTTGACGTGACTGCCGGTGATGACGCCGCGCTCGCGCAGCCGGCGCAGCCGATGCGCACAGGTTGACTCGGCGAGCCCGAGACGGTTCGCCAGCGCCTTGTTGGTGATCGTGGCGTCGGCCGCAACGGCGGACAGGAGCGCGCGATCGGTAGCGTCCAGGGTGACTTCACCGCTTTGCGTTTTCATCAATGCCTGCCGATCCACTGACGAGCGAGGAGGGCGAAAACCGCAAATATGGCCCTACTTGCTGCTTCTTCTGCAGAGCATAGAGCCGAGAACCGCGGTTTCGGGCAACGTTGTCGCCATGGCTGGGACTTCCTTTGAGACGTTGGCCGCACACGCGGGTCGTGATGATCTCGCCGCTTTCAGAGTGCACGCGCCGCCGATCGATCTCTCGACCACCAATCCGCTGCCCGATCTCGAGCACGGCGGTGACTCGTATGAGGCGATGGCCACTGGGGGCCGTCCGCTGGCCGCGGGCGGATCGGTCTACGCCCGGCTGTGGAATCCGACGGTCGCCCGGTTCGAGGAGGCGCTCGCCGCGCTGGAGGGTGGCGAGGCCGCGGTCGCGTTCGCGTCCGGCATGGCGGCGACCACGGCGGCGATCCTGGCAACCACCGCCATGACCTCGAAGCGCCACGTGGTGGCCGTGCGTCCGCTGTACGGGGGCACCGATCATCTGCTGGCGTCCGGGCTCCTGGGCACCGAGACCACCTTCTGCACCGAGTCGGACGTTGCCGCGCACATCCGTCCTGACACCGGGCTGATCATGGTGGAGTCGCCCGCGAACCCGACTCTGGAACTCGTTGACATCGCGGCGGTGGTCGCCCAGTCCGGCGGCGTCCCGGTCCTTGTCGACAACACCTTCGCGACCCCGGTGCTGCAGAACCCGCTGGCCTTGGGTGCGTCGATGTCGCTGCACAGCGCCACCAAATATCTCGGCGGCCACGGCGACGTGATGGCCGGAGTGATTGCTTGCTCCGAGGAGGTCGCCCGCGGGCTGCGCCCGGTGCGTGCCCTGACCGGCGCGGTGCTGCACCCGCTGGCCGGCTACCTGGCGCACCGTGGCCTGACGACGCTGCCGGTGCGGGTCCGGGCCCAGCAGGAGTCGGCGCGCCGCATCGCGCACTGGCTGGGTGAGCAGCCCGGCGTCCGGACCGTCTTCTACCCGGGCCTAGACGGCGACCCACGCGGACTGCTCACCCGGCAGATGCGCGGCACCGGCGCAATGATCGCCGTCCGGTTGCGGGGCGGGTACGCCGCCGCGAGCCGGATGACGTCCGCCGTCCGCCTCGTCACTCACGCCGTGTCGCTCGGTGGGGTCGACTCCCTGATCGAACACCCGGCCGCGCTCACCCATCGCCCGGTCACCGCCGAGGCGCGCCCGTCCGACGACCTCGTCCGGCTGTCGATCGGCCTGGAGAACACCGACGACCTGATCGCGGACCTGGCGTCCGCCCTGGACAGCTGCGAACCGGTCTCAACCGGCTCGACCCTCACAGCCGCCGCTGGTTGAGCCTGCCGAAACCCCTTGGGTACGGAGGACGGTTGGTACGGAGGGACGGTCCTTTTCGTTCCACCTGCCCTCACGGTGGTACGGAGGGACGGTTCTGTTCGTTCCATCTGACTCCGAAGCGGAACGAAGAGAACCGTCCCCGGCGTACCGCTTCAGTCCCCACGTACCGCTGGGTCGGCCGACGGTGTCAGATCTGGTTGGCCAGGGCGTTGAGTTGGGTGTTGAGGGCTCGGCGGCCGGTCCGGTCGATGGTGGCGACCACCACGTCCAGGCCCCGGATCGGACGCCGTAGGGCGGCGGTCAGCCCGGCCTCGTCGCCGACTCGGGTGACTGGGACGCCGTGTGCTTCGGCGAGCCGGACGGGATCGATGCCGGGAGGCGTTCCGAAGACCCGCTCGAAGGAGTCCGCGTAACGCACGTCGCCATATTCAAGAGTGGCGAAGATGCTGCCGCCGGAATCGTCGGCGACCACGATCCGCAGGTCCGGACGGCGCTCGCCCAGCCCGGCGGCCAAGCCGTTGCCGTCGTGCAGGAAGGTCAGGTCGCCACACAGCAGGGTGACCGGTTCGCCGGACGCCAGCGCCACACCCACTGCCGTCGATACCGTGCCGTCGATCCCGGCCAGCCCGCGGTTGGCGAACACGCGCGCAGCGCCGCATACCAGGTCGGCGCCTCGGGTCGACTGGTCGGTGTCGCTCCCCGAACTGTCGGGCATGACCGTGGGCACCGCAGCCGGGTCGGGCGCCCGGGTCGGCTCGCTGCCGCCCCTCGTCGAGCGGTCCTCCGCGAGCGGGCACGCCGCCGCCAGGTCGGCGTCGCGGATCGGCTGGCTATTCCCCAGCATCAGCACCCCCGCACCGACGGACGCCACCACTGCGGCAGCCACAGCAGGTCCGGTGAGCTCGGGTTGCGCGGCCACCAACTCGTCGGCCCGCGCGGAGACAAGAGCGTCAGCCGCCTGCCAGCGTGACAACCACCCTGACTCATCGCGGCTGTCCGCCTCCAGCGCCGCGACCACCCGGCTGGCTCGCCATCCCGCGTCCGGCCATTCCGGCGCGGCGCTGACCACGATGATCTCGACATCGTCCCTGGCCAGCAGCCGGTTCACCGGCCGGGACAGGGTGGGGTGCCCGAACACCACGACCCGCTCGACCTCCGCGGCAAGCACCGATCCGAGCAGCAGCGAACCCGTCCGCAGCGCCGCGCCGCGAGCATTGCTGGACGGCTCCCCGACCAACGGAAACCCGCCGGCACACGCCAGCGCGGACGCCTGCCGTCCGGTCTCAACCGACGCGTCCCCGCACACCACCACGGTCCGCGGGCCGACGGGCAACGCCACCGCCGCGGGCGCACCGGCGGGCGCGCGCAGCACCGCAGCCACGGTGGGCAGCGGCGCCTCATCGCCGACCAGCGGTAGGTCGAGTTCCACGTTCAGGTGCACCGGTCCCGGGTTGCCGGTGCCGGCGCCCTCAGCCAGCAGGTAGCCGCGTGCGGTCTGGGCGGCCCACGATGGCGGTGCGGCGGTCGACGCCACCCGTGCCGACCAGCGCACGAACGGTTGGAAGAGCCGCACCTGGTCGGTGGTCTGGTTGGCACCGACCCCGACCAGCGCGGCCGGCCGGTCGGCGCTGATCACCAGCAGCGGAACGCCGCTGTGATGGGCCTCCATCACCGCCGGCAGCAGGTTGCCGACCGCGGTTCCCGAGGTGGTCAAGACCGGCACGGGCCGTCCGGACGCCTTCGCCAGGCCGAGCGCCAGGAAACCGGCACTGCGTTCGTCGAAGCGGACATGCAGCCGCAGCCGTCCGTCGGTCTCGGCCCGCGCCAACGCCAGCGCCAGGGGTGCACTGCGCGAGCCCGACGCGAGCACGACGTCCGTCGCGCCCTGGGCGCACAATTGCGCCACGATCGTGCCGGCGCACCGCGACGAACTCACCTGGTCCCCTCTTTCACGTCGGACAGCCGCCGGCGCCACCACCGGTCCAGTTCGTCCGCTGCCCGCCAATCATCGCCGCTCGGGGCCACCCGGCGCACCTCGATCGCCCCGTCGACGGCGATCAGCGACTCATCGGTCACGTCGCGAGCCAGCAGGGCGACCGTGTTCAGTCCGCAGGCGTACGGCAACTCGGGCAGTGCCGCGGCCAGCGCGACACCGGCGGCGATGCCGACCGAACTCTCCAACGCCGACGACACCACGACCGGCAGGCCGAGCCGCTCGGCCAGCTCCAGGCAGCGCCGGACGCCGCCCAGTGGCTGCACCTTCAGCACCGCCACGTCCGCCGCTCCCAATGCGGCCACCCGTTCCGGATCGCCGGAGCGCCGGATCGACTCGTCGGCCGCCACCGGCACGTCAACGCCCGCCCGCGCCAGCCGTACCCGCAGCTCGGCCAGCTCCTCGACGGTTGCGCAGGGCTGTTCGACGTATTCGAGTTCGAGGCGGGCCAGCTCACGCAGCGCTCGGACGGCTTCGTCGACGCTCCAGGCGCCGTTGGCGTCGATCCGCACCCGTCCGGACGGCCCGAGCGCGTCCCGCACCGCCTCGACCCGGCCCAGGTCGTCGGCCAGCGTTTGGCCGCGTTCGGCGACCTTCACCTTGGCCGTCCGGCACCCACCGGCCAGCGCGAACACGCCCGCGCGCTCGGCGTCCACGGCCGGGACGATGCTGTTCACCGGCACCTGCGAACGCACCGGAGCCGGCCAACCGACGGTCGCCGCCTCGACCGCCGCCTGCCACCAGGCGTCGATCTCGGGACGTTCGTACTCGGAGAACGGACTCCACTCCCCCCAACCGGCCGGGCCGTGCACCAGCATCCCGGAGCGCCGCGTCACGCCCCGGAACCGCGTTGTCAGCGGCAGATCGAAAGTGAGGGACGTGGTGATCACCATTCAGCCCCCAATCACCAAGCCGAGGGCCAGGCCGGACGCGACCACCAGCTCACCCAGTCCGACCAGCTTCAGCACCTGGATCAGGGCACGGCCAGAACCGCCGCTCATCACGACCCGCACCGGCCCGGCGAGCAACACGACACCGAGCAACCCAAGCAACGCCCACCACGAGGTCAGGCTCCCCACCGCCACCACGGCGGCCAGCGCGACCACCACCAACAGCGCAAAAAACCACCGCGTGCCCCGGTCACCGAGCCGCGTGGCCAGGGTGCGTTTCCCGGACGCGGCGTCCCCGGCCAGGTCGCGCAGGTTGTTGGCGACCAGGATCGCGCAGGCCAGCGCACCGATCGCGACCGCGGCAGCCCAGGTGGCGGGCGGCGTCGTCTCGACCTGCACCAGCACGGTGCCGCCGACCGCGACCAGCCCGAAGAAGACGAAGACGAACAACTCCCCCAAACCCAGGTAGCCGTAGGGACGGCGTCCGCCGGTGTAGAACCAGGCCGCGGCGATCGCGGCGACCCCGACGGCGAGCAGCCACCACAGCTGGCTGAGAATGACCAATGCCAGTCCGGCAAGGGCGGCAACCCCGAAACTCGCGAACGCCGCCGCCTTCACCGCGCGCGGTTCGGCAGCACCTGAGCCGACCAGCCGCATCGGGCCGACCCGGTCGGCGTCGGTGCCGCGGATACCGTCGGAGTAGTCGTTGGCGTAGTTGACCCCGACCTGCAGGGCCAGCGCGACGACCAGGCAGAGCAGGGCGAGAAGCAGCGAGAAGTCGCCTTCGAAGGCGGCGATCCCACTGCCGGCGAGCACCGGGGACACGGCGGCCGGCAGGGTCCGCAGGCGGGCACCTTCCAGCCATTGACTCGTTGTCGCCACTCAGCTCCCTTCGGCCCACAACCGGCGCAGGCTCCGCCGATCGATCTTGCCAGTGGACGTCACGGGCAGGCCAGCGACCCGACGCAGCCGCCGCGGAATGGCGGACGGCGCCAGCCGTCCGGCCAGCCGGGCGCGGCAATCGTCCACGGTCAGCGGCAGCTCGGTGAGGGCGACGATCACCGTCCCCCAGCGTTCGTCGGGGACGCCGAACACCGCCACCGTGCCCGGACCGAAGACCGCGTCCGCGGCACGTTGCGCCCGGCCCAGGTCGACGTTGATGCCGCCGGTGATGACCACCTCGTCGAGGCGTCCGAGCACCTGCAGCCGGCCGTCCGCCCAGCGGCCCCGGTCGTGGGTGCGCAGGGTACGCCGATCCAGCGCGGCCGCGGTGGCGTCCGGGTCGAGCCGGTAGCCGGAGAAGACACAGGCGCCGGTGATCGTGATCCGTTCGCCAGCCTCGATGCCAATGTGGACGCCGTCGAGTGGGACGCCGTCGTAGACGCACCCGCCGCAGGTCTCGGCCATGCCGTAGGTGGCGATCAGGTTGATGCCGGACGCCCTGCCGCGCGCCAGCAGCGGCGCCGGAATCGCCGACCCGCCGACCAGGACGGCGTCGAACCCGCCCAGCGCAGCCACGGCGTCCGGATCGTCGAGGGCGCGGTGCAGCTGAGCGGCAACCACCGAGATGTAGTTGCGGCCGTCGTGCAATGGCAGTTCCGACAGGTCGGACGGCACCACGCTGATCCGGCTGCCGGCGACTGCGGCTCGTGCCGCGGTCATCAGGCCCGCGACATAGTGCAGCGGCAGCGGACACACCCAGTTGCCGGGACCGCCCAGACGCCGATGAGTCGCTTCGGCAGAGGCCCGGACGGCGTCCGCGGTGAGCAGCACACCCTTCGGGTCGCCGGTGGATCCCGAGGTGCCGACCAGCACTGCAGCCCCGGTCTCCAGGGGGCTGCCGTCGAGGTTCCAGGACGGCGGCGCCGAGGACCCGTGCGCCACCACAGCGACCGGTGGCCCGCCGGCGAGGACGTCCGCGATCACCCCCGGCACGGCCGCGCCGCTGATCACCCGGGTACCCACCCTCCCCACCCTAGAAGAGGTTCCGCGACATGGAATCGCCGACCAGCGGCGCGCGGCTCCTCGAACGTCGAGACTGCGTGATCGCGTACCGGAGATCCGGGGTCTCGACAGGCTCGACCAATGACAGTCAGCGATTCGCCCCGGTGGGCGCCACCGCCTCAGCGGTGCCCGCGCAACCACACCGCCAGGGGTGACTGATCCGGCACTGAGGACGGTGGACAACCGGGTAGATTGAACACATGGGACGAGTCCTTGCGATGGTGCTGCTGGCTCTGCTGGTGGTGTATTGCCTGGTCGAGGTGGCCCAGGCCGATCCAGACAGCGTCCGCCTGCTGCCGCGCTGGCTGTGGGTCGCCGTGATCATCCTGCTCCCCGGCGTCGGCGCCATCGGCTGGTTGATCGCCGGACGTCCGCAGCGTCGCCAGCCGCCACCCAACCGTCCCCGCGCCCCGGACGACGACCCGGACTTCCTGCGCGGCCTGTAGCGCCCCGCTGCTAACCGCCGCTGGTCGAGCTTGTCGAGACCCTCCCCGTCGGCCGAGCCCCGACCCCAGCCGGTCACAATCCACAGCATGCTCAGCGTTTCCTCAAGGCTTTCGCCGCGACCTTCACTGCCCGCGTGTCGTGTGGCACTCTCAACTGGTGCCGTCACTCATCCGCCCCGTCGTGGCGGTGCTGGCTGCCCTCACCCTGGCCGCCGGAACGACTGGCTCGGCCCACGCGAACCCGCTGCCGCAGGATCCGCCGCTCCCGGCTCCGTCCGGCGATGGGCGGACGGACCAGAACTCGCGTGACCTGTCGCGTCCACAACTGTCGCCCGAGGTGGCCCGCGCACTGACCAACCGGCAGGCCACGCTGGCCAAGACCCAAGCCGCGATCGCCAAGACTCAGGTGGCAATCGCCACCCAGGCCCGCACCCTGAGCGCCAGCGAGTTCGTCAAGCAGCGCGCCGCCGCCGAGAAGAAACTCCGGTACGCCGACGACGTCAAGAAGCTCGGCTACGACATCAAGACCACTCCCCCGCGGGACATCGCGAAGAAGATCGCTCTCGACGAGTACAACTGGGGCAAGGACGAGTTCAACTGCGTGAACAAAATCTTCACCCAGGAATCGGAGTGGAAGTGGAACGCCACCAATCCGACCTCGGGCGCCTACGGCATTCCACAATCCCTGCCGGCCAACAAGATGGCCAGTGCGGGCGACGACTGGAAGACCAACCCGGCCACCCAGATCAAGTGGGGCCTGAAGTACATGAAGGAGCGCTACGGCACGCCCTGCAAAGCCTGGGCGTTCAAACGCGGCACCGGCTGGTACTGAGTTCCCTCATCCGATCGCGCTTGTCGCGACCCGGCGCGATGGACGTCCGACTCCGCCATGACCATCGCGTCTGAATCCTCGCGCACCCGGCATCGTCGGCGCGTCGTCAGATTACGTCCGATGTGAGGGGCACCTTGCCTCGTCACGCTCGGACGACGTCCGAATCGGACGTAATCTGGCGAGCTTGGACGGACGGCGGGGTCTCGGCGGGCTCATCGCGCGGACGGCAGGGGTCTCGACACGCTCGACCAACGGCGGGCAGGTCTCAACAATCTCGACCGGCGGCTCGGGTCTCGACACGCTCGACCAGCGGATGGTCAGTTGCGGCGCTCAACCGGGGGGATGATGCCGTCCTCGATGGCTCGGCGGAAGAGTTCCAGCTTGTTGTTGGCCGGGCGGTTCACCTGGGTGTATTTCACCCGGATGCGTTTGAGGTATTCCTTGACGCTGTTCTCGGTGATGTACAGCTGCTGGGCGACCTCGGGAATCTCCAAGCCTGCGACATAGAGGGACAGGACCTGTCGTTCGCGGGGGCCGAGGCTGGCCGCCACGTAGCTGGTGTCCGATTCGATGGCGGCGAGAATCTCCTGGGAGAGCACCATCTGGCCTTGGGCCACCGCCTCCAATGCTTCGATGGTTTGGGTGATCGGTTCGGCTTTACGGCAGACGCCGTCGGCACCGCCGGCGAGTGCCCGGCGCACCAGCCGGATGTTGTCCGCGATCGAATAGACCAGAATGCGGAAGCCGACCTCGGCAAGCCGTTCGACATTGTCCTTCGGGTCCGAGTCGTCGCCGAGTGACAGATCGAGCATCACCACGTCGGCGTCCACCGAATCGGCCAGGAATGCGTCCACCGTCTCGTGCGAACTCACCACCCGCACATGCCCGGACGCGTGCTGTTGCAGGGCAGCCCCGATCCCCAACCGGATCACTTCATGATCGTCGATGATCGCGGTCCGGATGATGGGGGTATCGGTCATGTCTTCCTCACAGTGACGGTTCCGGCCTCGTCAATAGTAGTGAGGTTACGTTCGGCGTCGACCCGCAGGATCGTGACAACCTCGGCGTAGCCCTCGGGTGCCGTCCGGGCGACGATGCGGCCACCGGTCGAGGTGCGCACCAAGGTCTCCAACTGCCGCAACGTTTCGCGGCGCACCGTCTCGGGCAGCCGTGACCCGCGATTGTCGACCAGCACCACCTCGACGCCACGTCCACGGGCGGCCTGAATCGCGTCCGACACCCCGTGCGAAACCAGGTTTCCCGCGCGCAGGGCGTCGCGCAGCCGTCCCTCCAGGACGCGGCAGGCGTCCCGCTCGCCGGCGGTCAGCTGATGGGCTGGGTCAGCCAGCTTCTGCAGCAACGGCGCGATCTGGACCCGCAGATCGGCCAGCCACACTTCGCGCAGCACCAGGTTCGAAAAGCTCTGGGCCATCGCCTGGGTGGCTTGCCGGGACGCGCTACGCACCCGGACCAGCCGCTCGCCGATCGAGCGGACGCCGCGCAGCACCAGCGTCGCGAGCACCATCCAGAGCACCGGCCCGAAGGCGATGTCCAGAAAGACATACGCACCGAGCGCCCGGCCGTAGGTCCATAGCAGCGCCTGAACGATGAAGATGGCCAGCCCGATCCAGGCGATCGCGCGGCGACCCCGCACCAGGACCGTGATCAACAGCACCATCACGACCGTGCTGTGCCAATTGGCATAGCCGAGTCCGTCCAGCTCGGGCATGGACACATGCACCAGCCCCGACATCACCGACAGGCAGCACACCACCACGATCGCACCGAGGTTGCCGATCCGGCGCTCCCCCGCACGCCACAGCGCGATCCCGGTGGCCACCACGGCCAACCCGAGCGCGGACAGGGTCCGCTCGTCCGGCGGCTGCAGTTGTCCGACCGACGACACCAGCCCGACCAGCACGTGCACCCCGACCATCAGCCAGACCAGGAAGACGAACATCTCCACCCGCAGCACCGACCGCACCGCCTGTGAGACGCGGCGTCGTGCCGCGGCATCGCCGCGTTGTTCGCGTCCGACCCAAAGCAGGCTGACCCGGGTGCCCTGCCCTGGCTGCGAGCTGATGTCGACGGTGCCGCCGATGCGGGTCAGCCGTTCTCGCATCGACACCCGGATGCCAAACCGGTTCTCGGGCAGCGCGTCGGGGTCGAAGCCCTTGCCGTCGTCGCGGATGTCGACCCGCACCTGTTGATCGCCGCGATCCATCCCGGCGGACACGGCGATCGTGCAATGCTCCGCCTCGGCGTGCCGACTGACGTTCAGCGCGGCCTCTCGCGCGGCCTGGCCCAGCACGCTGGCGACGTCCGCGCTCACCCGGAACTCATCCTCCGGGCTGTCGACACTGACCTGCGCCAGCGGGCACACCGGGTCGACCATGTCCTCGATCAGCCTGGCCAACTGCTGCAGGTCCAGCGTCTGGGTGCCGTCGGGGGCCGCGCCGGCGTCAGTCAAGGCATCCAGGGCCGTCCGGGCCAAGTCGGCAACCTCACCGCGCGGCTGATCGGTCTGGACGGCCGCCACCAGCGTCGTCATCACCCGGTCGTGGATGATGCCGTCCAGCACCGTGCGCTGTTGCTGGAGGGCACGGTCGATGGCCCTGTCGGCCTCCACCTGCTGGGAGTCGGCGGTACTGGCGTCCAGCTCCTCGACGGCGTTGGCGAAGAACCTAATCAACAGCAGCAGCACGGTGGGCAGCACCAGCAACGTCAGGACGTCCTGCATCGCCTCCAGCGCGCTCAGGTCACCACCGGACCTGGTCATCCGGACGGCACCGAAGGTCAGGGCAGCCACCACCGTGTAGGCGAAGCCGAGCGGAACCGTGGTGGCGATCGCCGCGCACACCGCGGCGATGCCCACGCACATCCACAGCCAGGGCGCATGGTTGGCGATGCGTGGACTCGTCCACGCCAACACCCAAGTGGCGAGACCGAGCAGGCTGACCAGCGCATACGCCCCGCAGAGCCACCGGACGTCGCCCAGCGACCAGGCGTAGATCGGCAACAGCAGGCTGAACCCGACGATGCTGCCGCCGATGGTGGCCAACCACAGCGGATGCAGATAGGGCAGCTGGATGAACGCCAGATAGAGGGCCGGCAGCAGGGTGGCGAGACAGGTCAGCGCCACCGCGCGGGCCAAGCCGAGCCGCAGCCGGGCAGCCGTCGCACCCCGGGCAGGGTCAGCCCTGCCCAGATGTCCGGCGCTGCGACTGGACGGCACTAGGCGCCTCCGGCGCCCGACCTCGACCCGAACCCGGTCAGGGCGCACAGCGTCCAGTCCGATGGTGCGCCCCGCATGGGCACATCCTGCCACCGGCTCCGAGGGGTTTCCACCGGTGCGCTCGTCAGCGGTTCCTCCAGGAAGGCGCCGACTTTCGTTGGTCGAGCTCGAGACCTTCGGGTACCTGCTGCTGGCAAGGGGTTTCGACGGAGGCTCGACCAGCGGTGCTTGCGTTGATCAGCGTCACCCTACCCGGCGTACTCGTTGGTGAACGCTTCCTCAGCGGCGACCGGCGTCGAGACCAGCTTCTTCGTGGCGAGGAAGGACGCCATCGCCTCCCATTGGGCGGCGTCCAGCTGCGGCGGGAAGCGGCCGTCGGCCAGTTGCATCAGCTCGACGGTCGCGGCGAGGACGGCCTCGGCGTTGGGCCGGGCCGACGCCGTCCAGCCCGGGATCTGCTTCGCGGCGATGTCGATCGCCGCCTTCTGATCGGCCGCGGTCGCCTCGATCGCCTTGCTGGTGGCGGCCACCACCTGCCGCACCACCTCGGGGTGCATGGCCGCGTACGCCGACGAGGTCAGCAGGCAGGTGGAGACCAGCGGCACCGTCCCGGGAGCGACCGGCAACGCCCGCGGCTGGGCACCTGCCGCCTGCAGTGCGATCAGGTCGTTGGTGGTGAAGCCCACGACGGCGTCCACATTCTTGCGGGTCAGCGCGGTCACCTGGGTGTAGCCGACTTCGACGATGGTGACGTCCTTCTCGGTCAGTCCGGCGGTGTCCAGCGCCACCTGGACGGCGAGCCAGGACTCTCCGTAGCGGCCAGGCACGCCCAGCGACTTGCCCTTGAGGTCGGCCAGTTTCTGGATCGGCGAACCGCCCAGCACGATGACGGTGACCGGGAAGGCCTTGTAGTACGCGCCGACGGCGACCACGTCCACACCCTGGGCGCGCGCCTGCATGGCCTCACTGCCCGCGGCCACCAGGAAGTCCTCGCCACCGGAACTGAGCGCGTTGAAAATGCCCTCGGTGGCGCCGTGATGCCGCAGGCTGACCTGCGCGGCGACGTCCGCGAAGAGCGACTTGACCTCACCCACGTAGAACGGCGCGAACTGCACGTTAGGGATGTAGCTCAGCCCGATCGTGGCCCGCACCGGGCCGGCCGGAGCGACCGGCGTGGGGCTGCCGCCCGGCGTGGGGCTGCCGCCGGGCGTGGGGGCGGGTGCGCAACCGGCCACCCCGAGGGCGAGCGCGGCGGTCAGCAGGGTTCGGCGGTGCATGGAGTCTCCTCGGGTCGGGGCTTCGGGTCAGTTCGGCGCTTCGCTCAGATCGGTGCTCGGTCAGTTCAGGGCTTCGACGATGGCGGAGCGGCGCTCCCACCAGGTGATCAGCGCATAGGCGCCGGCGGCGATCAGGCACAGCCAGGCGATGGTGGCAAACATGCCGGCGGTGTCGACGGCGTCGCGCTGCACGGTGAGGACGGTGCCCAGGCCACTGCCGCCCATCACCATCTCGCCCACCACGGCCCCGGTGACGCTCAGCGCGAAGCCGTTCTTGAAGCCGCCGAGCAGTGCGGGCAACGCCATCGGGGCCTCGATGTGGCGCAGTAGCGCGAAGCTGCCGGCGCCGTCGCTGCGGGCGGCGTCCACGATGTCGCGGGGGACCATCCGCAGCCCCACCACGCCGGCGACCAGGATCGGGAAGAACACGATCAGCGCGCACAACGCGATCACCGGGATCAGCCCGTAGCCGATCCACAGCACCAGCAGCGGCGCCAGGGCGATGGCCGGGATAGCCTGGGTGGCGCCCAGGAACGGTTGGACGGCGTCCGAGAACCAGACCGAGCGGTGGATCGCCACCGCCAACGGCATGGCCACGACCGCCCCGACCAGGCAGCCGCCGAGCGCCTCGCCGACAGTGACCGCAAGGTAGGGCCACAGCGTGCCGCTGGCCGCGTCCTCGACGAGCCGCCGCAGGACCGCGTCCGGCCCCGGCAGCATGATCGGGGACGCCACGGCGGCGAGCAGCGCCCAGACGACCAGCAACACCAGGCCGAGCAGCGCGGGCGCGAGCAGGCGCCTGCGCTGGGGGCTCAGTTGGCTCATCGTCATCCTCCGGTCCGCGGGCGCGCGTCCGGGGTTCGGCGCAGAGAGTATGCGCCTACGACGGCAGCCGTCGCCGACGACTGCCGTTCGTGCTGCCTCCCATCCGGACTTTCACCGTCGGTCCCGGAATTCCACCGGATCAACCGCTGCAAGCAGCGGGTCGCGGACTGTCACCGCCGGTTCGGACTTACACCGACCCCGGAGCACGATCGGGCTCAGTATAAGCCGGGGCCGGGAGGCGCCCGCGGCCGTCCCAGCGAGCAGGGAGGATGTCGGTAGGCTGCGGTCATGCAGCGACCAGACCCCGTCCGTGCCGTCGTGTTCGACTTCGACGGGCTGCTGGCCGACACCGAGAAGCCCTGGGGGGTGGCCGAGGCGGCGATGTTCACCGCCCGCGGGCTGCACTACGGCGAGGTCGAGCGCGACCTCTTCCTCGGGGCGGCTTGCGAGGACGCCGCCGCGATCATGGCCGAGCGCTTCGGCGAGCCGCATCCCGACGTCCTGGCCGAGTTCGTGGGCCGTGCCCGGCAGGAACTTGCGGCCGGTTCCGAGCCGATGCCGGGTGCGGTGGCGCTGCTGAGCCGGCTCCGGGTGCCCTACGCGATCGCCAGCAATACCCCGCGCGATCTGCTCGACCTGTCGATCACGTCGTCCGGGCTGAGCGGGCTGGCACCGCTGTCGGTGTCGGCGAGCGAGGTGGCCCGGCCCAAGCCCGCGCCCGATGTCTACCTGCGGGCCTGCGAATTGCTCGGCGTCGCCCCGTCCGAGGCGGTCGCGATCGAGGATTCTCGGACCGGCGCCACCGCGGCCCGCGCGGCCGGCCTGTGGGTGGTGATGGTTCCGTCCGGACCGCACCAGCCCGAGGACGCCCAACTGGTCGTGGAGACGCTCGCCCACCCGGTGCTCAACGAGCTGTTGGCCTGACCGGCCCACCAAGCCGATTGAATCGATCCAGATCGATTCAATTCGCCAGGGGTTTCACCCGAGCACAGCGACCAGCACCCGGGCGCACAGCTTCCGCACAGGCGGAACTCCTAGCTTACAGCTGAGCAATCACTGAGGAGACCCCCGCAGATGTCGACTGAATCGCCCACGGCGCCCACCCGGCGGCGCCGTTTCCGCATGTCCGGACGGAAATGGCTCTGGTTGTCCGTTGCCGCCGCGGTGTTGATCGCCGGCGGAGTCGGCGCCTTCCTGCTGCTGCGCCCGGCTCGGAACGCCCAGCCCCAGGCGATGAACCGCACCGTCCAAGCCACTGTGAGCACCCAGACCCAGACTGTCGCCGTGGACGGAACGCTGTCACCACGCAAGCAGTCGGACGTGAACTTCGCCGTGTCGGGCACCGTGACCGCCGTCTACGTGAAGGCCGGGGAGACTGTGGCCAAGAACCAGAAGTTGGCCCGCATCGACGACACCGAGCTGGCCAACGCGGTCGAACTCGCCGAAGCCAATCTGACCGCGGCGCGCGCCAACTATTCCGAGGTGGTCGACGATGACGGCAGCACCGCGGCCATCAATTCGGCGAGCGCCCAGGTGGCCTCGGCGAAGGCAGCCCTGGCCAGTGCGAACGAGAACCTGGAGGCAGCCGTACTGCGCTCCCCGATCGCCGGCACGGTTGCTTCGATCTCTGCCGAGGAAGGTGACAGCGTCAGCGGCAGTGGGACCTCTTCGTCCAGCCGTTCGAGCAGTTCCAGCAGTTCCAGCTCATCCTCATCGAGTTCGTCCTCGTCCTCGTCCTCGTCCAGCACGGCCCAGTTCAGCGTGATCGCCACCGGCAAGTGGAAGCTGGAGGGCAGTGTCGGCAACGCCGACCTGGGCAGCCTCAAGGCGGGGCAGAGCGTCGCCGTGACACCGTCCGGCGCCACCGAGGCGATCAAGGGCACGGTGGCGTCGGTGGGCATCGTGGCCACCTCGACCAGCGACGGCGCCGCCACCTTCCCGGTCGTGATCAACCTCTCCGGCGCACACACCGATCTGTACTCGGGCACCACGGCCTCGGCGGTGATCACCATCGGGAGCTACCCCGACGTTCTCACCGTCCCGACCGCGGCGATCCGCACCGAGAACGGCACGACGGTGGTCACCAAGGTCGACGGCAACACCACCAGCACCGTCGAAGTGAGTGTCGGACGGGTCTTCGGCAGCGACACCGAGATCACCAAGGGTCTCTCCGAGGGGGACAGTGTGCAGATCACCTTCGCCCGGCCCGACGCCACCAGCAGCACCGAAGCTCAGCAGCAGGGCCAGGGCGGCGGGCTCGGCGGCGGACTCGGCGGCGGGCTCGGCGGCGGGCTCGGTGGCGGTGGCGGTGGCGGTGGCGGTGGCCAGCCTCCCGGCGGCAGTGGCGGTAACGGGGGGCAGCGCCGATGACCCCGATGCTGCACATGGTCGACGTCCGCAAGACCTACTCCACCGGGGCGGTGCAGGTGGAGGCGCTGCGCGGCATCGACCTGTCCGTCGCCGAGGGCGACTACCTCGCCATCATGGGCCCGTCCGGCTCCGGCAAGTCCACGCTGATGCACATCATCGGCTGCCTGGACGTGCCCACCTCCGGCAACTACGAACTGGACGGCACCGACGTCGGCTCGATGACCGAGAAGCAGCTGGCCGAGGTGCGCAACCGCAAGATCGGCTTCGTCTTCCAGCAGTTCAACCTGCTGGCCAGCCTGACCGCGCTGCGCAACGTCGAACTGCCGCTGATCTACGCCGGTGTCCCGGCCGCGCAGCGCCGGGCGCGGGCGATGGCTGCGCTGGAACGGGTCGGGCTGGGCGAACGCGTCCAGCATCGTCCCGGTGAACTCTCCGGCGGTCAGCAGCAGCGGGTGTCGGTGGCCCGCGCACTGGTCACCGACCCGGCATTGCTGCTCGCCGACGAGCCGACCGGCAACCTGGATTCGCACTCCACCGAGGAGATCCTGGAGCTGTTCGCCGAGCTCAACGCGGCCGGACGCACCATCGTGATGATCACCCACGAGTTGGAGGTCGCGCAGCGGGCCCAGCGGCGGGTATCCATCCGTGACGGCCTGCTGTCCTCCACCGACTCGCTGCTGGGTGCCGTCCGGTGATGCCCTGGTCCGAGACCGTCCGGACGGCGGTGGCCGCGCTGAACGCGCGCCGGATGCGATCGCTGCTGACCATGCTCGGCATCCTGATCGGCATCGCCGCAGTGATGCTGACCGTGGGCCTGGGCCAGGGCGCGCAGGAGCGGATCACCTCGCAGATCAACGCGCTGGGCTCCAACATGATCATCGTCAGCCCCACGCAGGGCACCTCGAGCGGCGGCTTCCGGGGCGGTGGCAGCGCGGTATCGACACTCACCACCGCCGACGCCGCCATGCTCGCCGACCCGGCCGTCGCACCCGATATTGCGGCGGTCGCGCCGGTGTCGACGACGTCCGGATCGTTGCAGTCGGCGTCCACCACCTGGACCTCGACGGTGGTCGGCACCGTCCCCGACTGGCAGACCGTGCGGGCCCGCGAGGTCAGCTCGGGCCGGTTTTTCTCCGCCGACGAGTTGAACGCGGCGCAGCCGGTCGCGGTGATCGGATCGACCACCGCCGAGGAACTGTTCTCCGCCGGTTCGCCGATCGGCCAGTCGGTGAGCGTGAACGGGCAGTCGTTCACCGTGATCGGCGTGCTGGACTCGGAGGGTTCGTCGCTGTCGTCCAACGAGGACGACACCGTGTTGGTGCCGCTGACCACCTTCGCGGCCCGGCTGTCCACCACGGGCAACGCCAATAGCGTTTCCTCGATCTACCTCTCCGGACGGGACGCCGACAGCCTGTCCGCCGCCTATCAACAGGTGCAGACCGCACTGCTGGCCTCGCATCAGCTGACTGCCGACAGCGCCGACTTCTCGGTCAGCACCCAGGCGTCTCTGGTGGAGACCGCCACCTCGGTGACCGGCGTGTTGACCCTGCTGCTCGGCGGCATCGCCGGCATCTCACTGCTGGTTGGCGGAATCGGCGTGATGAACATCATGCTGGTCTCGGTCAGCGAAAGGGTCCGGGAGATCGGCCTGCGCAAGGCGCTCGGCGCCACCCCGGGGGTGATCCGCCAGCAATTCCTGGTGGAGGCCGGAATCCTGGGCACACTCGGTGGACTGCTGGGCGTGGGCATCGGCGTGCTCGGCGCAGTGGTGCTGACGCCCGTGTTGAGCATCAGCGTCGCCATCTCGGCGCCGGCCACGCTGCTCGCGCTGGTCGTGTCGCTGGGTATCGGCCTGGCCGCCGGCGTGTACCCCGCCACCCGGGCCGCGAAACTGGCCCCGATCGACGCATTGAGGAGCGAATGATGGCCATCAACCCACGACTGCGCGCGGTGATCATCGCCGGCAGCGCGCTAGCGGTGGTCGCCGGGATCGGTATCGGCGTAGCGGTGGCTTCGCCGTCGGGGCCGTCCCGCTACGTGACCGCGACCGTCGGGACCGGGGACGTCACCCAGACCTACACCGCCTCCGGCACCGTGGCGCGGACGAAGATCGCGACCGCGTCCTTCGCCGTGAGCGGGACGGTGAGCAGCGTCAAGGTCGCCGTGGGCGACCTGGTGAGTGCGGGCGATGTCCTGGCGACGCTGAAGAAGGGACCGTTGCAGCTCGCCCTGCTGGAGGCCGAGACCTCCGTCGCCGAAGCGAAGGCGACGCTCTACTCGGCGCGGCATCCGTTGACGAGCAGTACGCGGTCCTCCTCGTCCTCCTCGTCCTCCTCGTCCTCCTCGTCGAAGAAGTCGAGTTCGGGGAAGAACAGCAGCGGCGTCACCATCAATCCGACGGTCCTGCTCAAGGCCACCAAGAAGGTGACGGACGCCGTCGCCACGGAATCCACGGCGTGCGCGCCGGTGTTCGGCCCCGCGCCGGAGCCGAGCCCGTCCGCCAGTCCCAGCGCCTCCGCCAGTCCCAGCGCGAGTGCCAGTCCCAGCGCGAGTGCCTCGGCGACGCCGACCACGACCGAGTCGGCCACCCCGAGCGCCACCGCTTCGGCATCCGCCACGCCGAGCGCCACGGCCACGCCGTCCGCCAGCCCGAGCAGCACGGTCAAAGACCAGGCCGACACCATCGAACGCAACGATCCGAGTGCCGCCGAGCTGAAGGCCTGTGGCGAGGCACGGGCGCAAGTACAGCTCGCCACCACGTCGCTGCAGAAGACCGTGCAACAGCTGGTCGCGTCGAGCGGATCGTCGAAGTCCAGCTCCGGTTCGTCGTCGTCGAGTTCGGGCAACTCGACGGCCACGGTCAGTGCCTCCCAAGTCGCCTCGGCCAAGGCGAAGCTGCTGGAGGCCGAACAGGACCTCCAGGAGGCGCAGGACGACCTGGACAATGCCGAGTTGCTCTCCCCCATCGCCGGAACGGTCGGAACGGTCAACCTGACGGCCGGGGCCGCGTCCGGCAGCGGGTCGATCGTCGTGGTTGGCGACGGGAACGCGCTGGTCAGCTTCGAACTGCCGCTCAAGACTCGCACCTTGGTGAGTTCCGGCCTGAAGGTGAGCGTGACGCCGGCCGGTTCGACGACCGCATTGGAGGGGAAGCTGACCGCGATCAGCGCAGTCGAGACCAGCGGCACGGCGGGCGACACGCCGACCTATCAGGCGACGGTGACGGTGTCCGATCCGGACCAGCTGCTCTCCTCCGGCGCCAAGGCATCGATCAGCCTTCCGGTGAAGACCGCGACCAACGTGGTGCGGGTGCCGGTCTCGGCCCTCACACCCACCGGAACCGGCACCGGCACGGTGCAACTGGCGACGGACGCCCGCGCCGACAGCGCCCAGACCGTCCAGGTGACCACCGGCGCCGTGGGCGGCGGTTGGATCGAGATCACCGGCGAGGTGAAGGCGGGCGATCTGGTCGTGCTGGCCGACAACACGGCGGCGCTACCGGCCAACAGCACCAACCGCCGCAACCAGAGCGGCACAACCGGCGCGTCCGCCTCAGCCAGCCCCACGGCCGCCGGTGGCGCCGCAGCGGACGCGAGTGCCCAGCCCAGCACCGCACCGTCGGCATCACCCACCCGCTGACACCGACGGACGCTTCCGCCACCGAGGGCCAGGTTCTGCCATCAGGGCCAGGCTATACCGCTAGGGCCAGGCTCTACCGCCAGGGCCAGGCTCTACCGCCGGGGGCAGGCCCGGCGATTCGACCTGAGCCCGCAAGGCCCTCCCCAACTTTCTTTGGCCTCCCGTCGACGGGAGGCCAAAGAAGGTTGGGGAGGGGTGCTTGGGTGAGGCTGGATCCCACGCACCAGGACAGGTCCGACACCGTCCGATCGCCGGATGGCGGCGAGACGTGACTGCCGGCCGGCAGGCGCGGTTCAGGAGGAAAAGTCACTCGCACGGGTGACCTTTCCTCCTGGAGTGCATTCCGAGGCGTCCGATAACCTGGTTTTCGTTCCGGCGAAGGGTTTGCCGGACTGGGGTTCCGGGGGGAATCAAGATATGCGCAAGACCATTGGGTCTGTCATTGTCGGTTGCGTTCTGGTGGCTTTGCCGTTGGGTGCGGTGAGTCCGGTTGTGGCGGAAGCCGCACCCCAGGCAGGCACGCTCGCTGCGCCGAAGGCGCAGTCGGTTTCGAAAGCGTCCGTGTACACGAACTGCACGGCGCTGAACAAGAAATACGGGCACGGCGTGGGCAAGGCCGGCGCAAAGGACAAGGTGAGCGGCCGCTCCAAGCCGGTGACGAACTTCACCAGGTCCACCAAGATCTACAAAGAGGCCATGAGCCACAACCGCGGACTCGACCGCGACAAGGACGGCGTCGCCTGCGAGAAGCGCTGAGCCGCAGCAGGCTCGGGGTGCCCACCGGCCCCTGACGGCCCGCGCCGCACGGCCGGTCAGGACAGGACGCCGGCTTTCATCACCCGGTGAACCATGGGAACGCCCGGGCGGTAGGCCAGATGCAGATGGCTCGGGGCGGCCAGCAGCACCAGGTCGGCGGACGAACCCGGCCGCAGCACCCCGATGTCGTCGCGCTGCAGCGCCCGGGCACCGCCGGCGGTGGCTGCCCAGACCGCCTCGTCCGGAGTCAGGCGCAGGTCGCGCACCGCCAACGCGATCACGAACGGCATGGACGTGGTGTAGGACGTCCCCGGATTGCAGTCGGCACCGAGGGCCACAGTGACCCCGGCGTCCCAGAGCCGCCGGGCGTCCGGGTACTTGTTGCGGGTGGAGAAGTCGGCCGCCGGCAGCAGCGTCGCCACCGTGGACGAGGCCGCCAGCGCTTCGATGTCGGCGTCGTCGGTATGACAGACGTGATCCACCGATGCCGCCCCCAATTCGACGGCCAGCTGGATGCCGGGGCCCTGATGCAATTGGTTGCCATGCACCCGGACGCCGAGACCGGCCCGCCGGCCGGCGGTCAGCACCGCCCGTGATTGGTCTTCGTCGAAGGCACCTTGCTCGCAGAACACGTCGATCCAGGACGCCAGCGGCGCGCAGGCAGGGACCATCTCGTCGATCACCATCGCCACGTAGTCGTCGGCCCGGCCGGCGAACTCCGGTGGCGTCACGTGCGCGGCAAGCAGAGTGGTGAATGGAGTCCGGCTACGGGCGACGTCCAGGCTTCGGCGCTCATCGGCGACGCTTTGGCCATATCCGGACTTGACCTCGACCGTGGTGGTGCCCTGCGCCAGGTACTCCCCCAGCAGCCGGTCCACGTTGCGGGCCAGGTCGGCCTCCGTTGCGGCCCGGGTGGCGGCCAGCGTGCTGCGAATACCACCCGCTGCGTATTTCTGCCCCGCCATCCGGGCTGCGAACTCCTCCGCCCGCTCACCGGCGAACACCAGGTGGCTGTGGCTCTCCACGAAGCCGGGCAGCACCGCGCAGCCGCCGGCATCGATCCGCCGATCGGCGTCCGGGGCGTCGGCGCGAGGACCGACCCAAGCCACCCGACCGAGACCTGGTGACAAGGAACGGGATCCGGCACCAACTACCGTGCCCGAACCCGATGGTTGTTCCTCGACTACCACAGCGGCATCCGGGATCACCCCCAACAGCCCGCCCCAGGCAGGATCGTTGGTGACCAGTGAGCCGATGTTGTCGATAAGCGCCGTGGCCATCAGCCCTCCAGCGTCGGAATCCGCACGCCGCGCTCGCGGGCCACGTCCGCGGCATGGGAGTAGCCGGCGTCGACGTGCCTGATCACGCCCATCCCCGGGTCGTTGGTCAGCACCCGCTCCAGCTTCTGCGCGGCCAGCTCGGTGCCGTCAGCGACGCACACCTGTCCGGCGTGGATGGAGCGGCCCATCCCGACCCCGCCGCCGTGGTGGATCGACACCCAGGACGCCCCGGATGCCGTGTTGACCAGGGCGTTCAGCAGTGGCCAGTCGGCCACTGCGTCCGAGCCGTCCAGCATGGCCTCGGTCTCCCGGTAGGGCGAGGCGACCGAGCCGGAGTCAAGGTGGTCGCGTCCGATGGCGATCGGGCCGATCTCGCCGGCAGCGACCATTTCGTTGAACTTGAGGCCGGCGCGATGCCGTTCGCCGTAGCCGAGCCAGCAAATCCGGGCCGGCAGCCCCTGGAAGGAGACCTTTTCCTGCGCCATGGTGATCCAGCGCTTCAGGTGCTCGTTCTCACCGAAGAGCTCCACGATCGCGGCGTCGGTCTTACGGATGTCCTCGGGGTCGCCGGACAGCGCCGCCCAGCGGAACGGGCCGAGGCCCTCCTCGAACAGCGGACGGATGTAGGCCGGCACGAAGCCGGGGAACGCGAAGGCTCGGTCGAAGCCGCCCTTGCGGGCCTCGTCGCGGATCGAGTTGCCGTAGTCGAAGACCTCGGCGCCGGCGTCTTGAAAACCGACCATGGCGGCCACATGGGCGGCCATCGCCGCTTGTGCATCGCGGGTGAAGGTCTCCGGGTCGGCCGCGGCGCGATCCTTCATCTCGGCGAACTCGTAACCCAGCGGCAGGTAGGCCAGCGGGTCGTGCGCGGAGGTCTGGTCGGTCACAACGTCGATCGTGATATCACCGGCGATATGCCGGCGCAGCAGGGCGGGCACGAGGTCGGCAGCGTTGCCGAGCAGCCCGATCGAGAGCGGACGCCGCTCGCCCTTGGCCTGGTTGGCCTGGGTGATCGCGTCGTCCAGATCGGACGCCTTCACGTCCAGGTAGCGGTGCTCGATCCTACGGTCGATCCGGCTCTCGTCGCAGTCGATGCAGATCGCGACACCGTCGTTCATGGTGACCGCGAGCGGCTGCGCACCACCCATACCGCCCAGCCCCGCGGTCAGCGTGATCGTGCCGGCGAGAGTGCCGCCGAACAGCTTGCGGGCGACCGCGCCGAAGGTCTCGTAGGTACCCTGCAGAATGCCCTGGCTGCCGATGTAGATCCACGACCCGGCGGTCATCTGGCCGTACATCATCAGACCCTTGGCCTCGAGTTCGCGGAAATGCTCCCAGTTGGCCCAGTCGCCGACCAGATTCGAGTTGGCGATCAGCACTCGCGGCGACCATTCGTGGGTGCGGAACACGCCCACCGGCTTGCCGGACTGCACCAGCAGCGTCTCGTCGTCGGCCAGCGTCTCCAGAGTGCGGACGATCGCATCGAACGCCTCCCAGGAACGGGCGGCGCGTCCGGTGCCGCCATAGACCACCAGGTCATCGGGATGCTCGGCGTTCTCGGGGTCGAGGTTGTTCATCAGCATGCGCAGCGCGGCCTCCTGCTGCCAGCCGCGAGCATGCAGCTCGGTGCCTCGGGGTGCGCGAACGGGACGGGGTCCGGAAGTGGTCATCGGTGGTCTCCTCTCCCTTCAAGGATCGGACGCCGTCGCCGCCGAATCAGCAACCACCGCCTGATCGTCTGATATCCGAGACGATGCGTGGCGCGGGGGCGGCCATCGCTAGTCGATCGGATTCCGCACCCACCACTGGTCACAGCTTGTCGAGACCCCGGCACGGTTGCGTTCCCCCGGTAGGCGGGGACGGTTCCTTGCCCCGGACGTCTGCCGTCTGCGCGAGGCTGCGCGCCCCCGGTAGGCGGGGACGGTTCACTCTCGGACGCGCTGGCGTTCCCCCGGATACCCGGGGACGGCCTCCGCGACCACATAGCTCAGCTGCTCGTACTCGGCGTTCCCCCGAGTACCCGGGGACGGCGTTCCACCCCACGGTTCTTTCGCTCCACCCCGGTACGGCGGGATGGCGATCCGCGCCGCCGCCGACCCGGCAGGATAGGCACGTGGCTACCGAATCGAGCACCTCACCCGCTGTGGGCCGCGCCCTCGACATCCTCAGCTACCTCGCCGAGCGCACCGGCACGGTGCCGGCGTCCACTATCGCCCGCGACCTGGGGCTGCCGCGTTCGTCGATGTATCACATCCTCAGCGTGCTCACCGAGCGAGGGTTCACCGTCTACGTGCCGGAGGCCCGCGGCTATGCGCTGGGCGCCGCCGCGTACCGGCTGACTTCGGCGTTCACCCTGCACGACCAGGTGGAGCGGATGTCCCGCCCGGTGCTGCGTTCGGTGGCGGCCGCCGCCGGGATCACCGTCCATCTCGGCATCCTGCGGGGCGCCAGCACGCTCTACCTGCTGAAGGAGCATCCGCCGCAGCAGAGCGAACTGGAACCGCCCTTGGTGACCGCGGTCGGCGTCCTGCTGCCGGCGCACCTCACCGCGAACGGACGCGCCATCCTGGCCCAGCTGCCGTCGGCGCAGCTGCGCGCGCTGTACTCGCGTCCGGGCGACTTCGTGTCGCGCACCGGACGCGGCCCCCGCTCGGTGGACGACCTGGAGACCGCGCTCGCGCTAGAACGGGCCCAGGGCTGGTCGGAGGAGGTGGAGTTGATCGCGGCAGGCCTCCGCTCCGCGGGCGCCGCGATCTTCGATCTGCACGACCAGCCTGTGGCTGCCCTGAGTTGCACCTGGCGTTCCAGGATCGCACTGCGTGACCCGTCCGAACTGATCGGTCATCTGGTGGCAGGCGCCAAGGAAGTCACCCGCCGCCTGCGCTAGCCCGAGCAGACGCCCCTCGCGCGGTACGGGGACGGTTCTTTCCGTTCCACGGGCGGTACGCGGGGGACGGTTCTTTCCGTTCCACGGGCGGTACGCGGGGGACGGTTCTTTTCGTTCCAACGGTGGGACGCGGGGGACGGTTCCTTTCGTTCCAACGGTGGGACGCGGGGGACGGTTCCTTTCGTTCCAACGGTGGGACGGAGGGATGGGGTCTTTCCCTCCCACAAGTGGCACGAAGCACAGCTTGTCTTGCTGCTCGATCCAGGTGATGGGTCTTTCCCTCCCACAAGTGGCACGAAGCACAGCTTGTCTTGCTGCTCGATCCAGGTGATGGGTCTTTCCCTCCCACAAGTGGCACGAAGGGACGGTTCTTTTCGTGCCGCGGTTACCCCGTGCCAAGCGGTGCCAAGGGTCGAGTGGTACGGAGGGACGGTTCTTTCGTACCGCCGACCGGGTAGCCGATGGAACGAAAGGAGCCGTCCCCGCGTACCCGAACCGGATGACCGTGGAACGAAAGGAACCGTCCCCGCGTACCACCGGATGACCGTGGAACGAAAGGAACCATCCCCGCGTACCGGTGCGGACCGAACAGCCGTCCCGGCGTAGCGCGTCAGCCCAACGGGCCGGTGACCGCCTCGGCTGCTTCGATCAAGGCACCCGAGCGAACCAGGCCGACCACGGCCTCCAGTTCGGGGGCGACGAAACGGTCAGGGCCGGGGCCGCCGACCACCTCACGGACGCGGTCACGGACGGCGCCGGTCGCCGGCGCGGGCGCGGGCTCACGCAGGTCGAGGGCCCGGGCGGCGCTGACGATCTCTCCGGCCAGCACGCGGGTGAGGCCGTCCAGCGCGCGACGCAGCTTGCGCGCACCCGCCCAGCCCATCGACACGTGGTCCTCCTGCATCGCCGAGCTGGGGATCGAATCCACCGACGCCGGGACGGCGAGCCGCTTCAGTTCCGAGACGATGCCGGCCTGGCTGTACTGCAGGATCATGTGGCCCGAGTCGACGCCGGGATCACCGGCCAGGAACGGCGGCAGCCCGTGGCTGCGCTTCACGTCGAGCAGCCGGTCGGTGCGCCGCTCGCTCATCGACGCCACGTCCGCCACCGGAATGGCGAGGAAGTCCAGCGCGTAGGCGACCGGGGCACCGTGGAAGTTGCCGTTCGACTCGACCCGGCCGTCCAGGGTGACCACCGGGTTGTCGATCGCGGACGCCAGTTCGTTGTCGGCGACCCAGCCGCAAT
Source organism: Micropruina sp. (assembly GCA_047602545.1). Lineage (GTDB taxonomy): Bacteria > Actinomycetota > Actinomycetes > Propionibacteriales > Propionibacteriaceae > Micropruina. The sequence goes on from JASGHC010000001.1 coordinate 405,836, forward strand.
GGGCCAGGGTGTCGCGGGCGGCACCGCTCACCTGCGGCGCGCAGCGCAGCGAATAGGCGTCCTGCACGATCGGGTACTCGTGGTCGGCATTGTTCGCGTGACTAGCGGCGATACCCGAACCAGCGAGCATCGACGAGATCACCTGGGCACCGACCGCCTGGCCGGGCTGGGGACGCAGCGCCTGCAGGTCGGCGGCGAACACCCGCGGGGTGCCGAGCAGCGCCTCGACGCTCATCGCGGCAGCGATATCGGCGGTCAGCAACAGCCGCGCCAGGTCGTGGGCGGCGAGGATCAGCTGGCCCAACATGCCGTCGGTGCCGTTGATCAGGGCCAGGCCCTCCTTCTCGGCAAACACGACCGGCTCGATCCCGGCCTCAGCCAACGCCTCGGCACTCGGACGGCGTTCGCCGGCGGCGTCCCGGACGAAGCCCTCCCCCATCACAGCCAGCGCGCAATGCGACAGCGGCGCCAGGTCACCGGAGCAGCCCAACGACCCGTACTCATGGACGACCGGGGTGATCCCGGCGTTGAGCAGCGCGGCGTAGGTCTCGGCAACGACCGGACGGACGCCGGTGCGGCCGGTGGCGAGCGTGGACAGCCGGAGCAGCATCATCGCCCGGACGACCTCGCGCTCCACCTCGGGCCCGGACCCGGCGGCGTGCGAGCGGATCAGGCTGCGCTGCAGATCGGCCCGGCGCTCCACCGGAATGTGCCGGGTGGCGAGCGCCCCGAACCCGGTCGATACCCCGTACACCGGCTGATCGGACGCCGCCAGCGCCTCGATGCGGCTGCGGGTCGCCGCCAGCGCCGTCAACGCATCCGGAGCAAGCTCCACCTTCGCGTCATGTCGCGCGACCGCCACCACCTCATCGCGGTTGACCGGTCCCATCCCGACAGTGATCGTCCCCTGGCTCATTCAGCGCACTCCCTTCCATGGCCACCGTCTCCCGTCCGCCGCTCGGCGATCCAGTCCACCACCCCTCAGATCTCGGATCCGAGTTCGACTCAGTGGAGTCCACGGAATCACGGGAACCACGGTGCCCCCAAGCCGGCCCCGACACGCCGGCCCCGACACGCCGGCTCGCCAAGCCCGTCCCGCCAAGCCCGTCCCGCCAAGCCCGTCCCGCCAAGCCCGTCCAGACACGCCAGCTCGACGTTGCTCAGGTTCGGTCTCGTTGCCGAGGTTCAAACCTGAGCAACCAGCCCAAAGCTAAGCAACGTCGCTGAGGGACGCGCTGTCAGAGCGTCTCCACCGTCATCCCGGGCTTGCTCCGGGATCGATCCCACCAGACAGCCGGGTCGGGGCGGGGGATGACGTGAGCGATCAGCGGTTCCTTGGGAAGGGGGACGGGGGAAGGAACCCCGAGGGGAAGGGACCCCGAGGGGAAGGAACCCGGGGGAAGGAACCCCAAGGGGAAGGAACCCGGGAGAAGGGACGGGGGAAGCGGGACGACGCGTACCGCCAATCGGTGAATCCGGGCTTAGGCTGACACGACACCACCTGGAGGTACCGATGGTTGGATTCGGTGGGCGCAGCCGACGCGCATGGGTCGCGACTGCCACGGTGCTCGCGTTGATTGCGCCGGCGACTCCGGCGCAGGCCGCGGGCTACGCCAGCGACTCCGACAAGCCGGATCTGACCTCGATCCTGGTCGGGTACCGGGAGTTGTGGCGTCCGTCGAACACCAAGAAGCTGACCGGCACGGTCCGCAACGCCAGCCAGCTGACCTGGAACGACCGGGTCGCCAGCTGGGTCAACCAGCACGCCACCAAGGCGCAGCAGTTCCGCGCGCTGCGGGATTCGGCCTACCTGGCCTCCGGCGGTTCCGGTTACGACCAGTCCCTCACCCTCGGCGACGGACTCGGGCAACGCCTCGGCGCCCTGTATGTGCAGGGGCGCCTCACCGGCAAGCTGCCACTGACCTCGAAGCTGCTCAACACCACCGACGGCCTGGTCGGCGCCTACGTCACGACCGGGTCGGCCAAGAACACGTTCGGCTACCCGCGTCCGTTCCTGCGGTCGAAGCCGACCTCGAAGCGAGTCAGCGGCGATTCGGCGTCCTGCGCCCCCAGCCGGATCAACGCGAAATCCCTTGCCGCACTGCGCAAAAAAGGCAAGGCGTGGACGACGTCGCACGGCAACCTGCGGATCACCCGGGTGCCTGCGACGGTCGACACCAGCAAGCAGTTCGCGACGACGAACGTGACCCTGGACGTCGGCTACGGCACCACGAGCATGTGCACCAGCGGCTCGTTCCCCAGCGGCCACACCCGGGCGGCGTACGCGGTTGGCATCACCTTGGCCACGCTGCTGCCGGAACTGGCGCCGTCCGTTCTGGCGAGAGCGTCGGAGGCCGCGAACAACCGCGTCGTGCTGGGCGTCCATTACCCGCTGGACGTGATCGGCGGACGGATGGCCGGCCAGGCCGCGGTCGCTGCACGCTGGTCTGACAAGGCATTTCGCGACCGGGTGCTGAAGCCGGCGCGGACCGAACTGGTCAAGTACCTGGAATCGGCCTGCGGTGCCGCGCTGACCACCTGCATCGCGAACGACACCCCGTACCGCAACGATCCGTTCCAGGGCGCCAAGGCGCCCCGCGGCAGCAGCCAGCGGGTGACGAACCGGGCGACCGCGCTGACCGTGTACACCGAACGGCTCAGCTACGGCTTCAAAGCCACCCAGAAAACCGGACGTGCCGCGTCCGTACCCAGCGGCGCCGACAACCTGCTGCGGACGGCGTTCCCGTCGCTGACCTCAGCGCAGCGCAAGGCGGTACTCGCCCAGACCGAGATCAAATCCGGGCATCCCCTGGACACCACCGAACTCCACCGGAAGAAGAAGGGCCCCGGCTCGTGGCAGCGGCTGAACCTCGCGGCGGCGCTGTCGGCGACGGTCGAGGTGAAGCCCAACGGTGACGTCAAGGTCACCAGCACCGGCGGCTCCCCGATGGTGCGCCCGGCGGACGCGCAGCGCCAGGACTGCCTGTGGGAGCGTCTGTGGGGGTTCTTCGTGCCGCGCTGACCACAATCCACCGCTGGTTGAGGCGTGGCGAACGCACTCAGCCCCAAGGGAGAGGTCTCAACAAGCTCGACCACCGCCGGTTGAGCTTGTCGAAACCACGCAGCGGCCCACCCCCGACCACCGCCGGTTGAGCCTGTCGAAACCACGCAACGACCCGCCGCCGGTTGAGCACGTCGAAACCATGCAGGGCCCCACGCTCGACCGGCGCCCCCGTCACAACTCCAGCAGCCCGCGGATGTCGTCGGCGGTCAGGGGGGCGGCCAGGTCGCCGGCCTCGCCGACCACCTTGGCGAACAGGTCGCGTTTCCGTTCCTGCAGCGCCACCACCTTCTCTTCGATGGTGTCGGCGCTGACCATCCGGTAGACCATCACCGGCTTGTCCTGGCCGATCCGGTGGGTGCGGTCGATCGCCTGCAACTCGGCCGCCGGGTTCCACCACGGGTCCAAGATGAACACGTAGTCGGCCTCGGTGAGGGTGAGCCCGAAGCCGCCCGCCTTCAGGCTGATCAGGAACACCGGATCGTCACCCGACCGGAACTTCTCGATCCGAGCCGCGCGGTCGCGGGTGCGGCCGTCCAGGTAGGAGTAGCCGATGCCTGCCTCGTCCAACCGGTTCCGGACCAGCCCCAGATAGCCGGTGAACTGGCTGAACACCAGCGCCCGATGGCCCTCAGAAGCCAACTCCTCGACCAGTTCGAGCAGCGTGTCGATCTTGGCCGACGCGGCGGCCTGCCCCGGCATCACCAGCGCCGGCGACAACGCCAGCTGACGCAGCGTGGTGAGCGCGGCGAGGATGGTGATCCGGTTCCGTTTCATGTCGTCGACCAGGCCGAGCACCTTCTTGCGTTCGGCCGCGAGTTGCCGGTCGTAGAGCCGCCGATGCCCCGGGGACAACTCGATCGAAAGCACCTGCTCCTGCTTGTCGGGCAACTCGGCCGCCACCGTCTCCTTGGTGCGCCGCAGCATCAGGGGCCGGACGCGACGGTGCAGCCGGGCGAGCGCCTCCGGATCCGACCCGGATTCGATCGGCCGGCGGTACCGGTCGGAGAACCGGTTCGGGTCTGCGAACAGACCGGGCGCCACGATGGACAGCAGTGACCACAGATCCATCAGGTTGTTCTCCAGCGGGGTGCCGGTGACGGCGAATTTGGTGCGCGCCGACAGTTTGCGGACCGACTGGTGCCCGCGCGCCTGCCGGTTCTTGACGAACTGCGCCTCGTCGAGCAGCACCGACGTCCAGCGCTGGGCGGTGTATTCCTCCTCATCGAGCCGCAGCAGCGTGTAGGAGGTGACGACCAGGTCGGCACCATCGGCTAGTTCCTCGATCGAGGTGGCCCGCTTCTTGGCGGTCTGACTCACGATCCGGACGTTCAACCCGGGCGCGAACCGGGCCGCCTCGGACGCCCAGGTGCCCAGCACCGACGTCGGCGCCACCACGAGCAGCGGACGGTCCAGGTCACCGGATTCCTTCAGCGCGCAGGTCAGCGCCAACGCCTGCATCGTCTTACCCAGGCCCATGTCGTCGGCGAGAATGCCGCCGAGCCGGGCGGTATGCAGGAAGTGCAGCCAGCGGAACCCGTGCTCCTGGTAGGGGCGCAATGTCGCCTGCAGCCCGGACGGCGCCGCGATCTCGGGTAGCTCGTCGAGGTTGAGCAGCGCCGACACCGACCGTTGCCAGTCGGCGGACTGCTGAGCCACCACGCCGAGCGTGACCAGTTCCTCCCAGAGCCCGGCGTGCTCGGTGCGCAGCCGCAGTTGCGGGTCGCCGTCCGGCGCCAGCTCCTGGGCTTCGCCGATGAGCACCCGCAGCTGCTCCAGCTCGGGCCGTTCCAGGCTGAACCAGGTGCCGGACGGCAGGATCAGGTGGGTCTGCCCGGTTGCCAGCGCGGTGAACAGCTCGCGGTATTCGACCGGCTCGCCTTCGATGCTGACCCGGACGTCGAGGTTGAACCAGTCCGTCCCCTCCTCCGGGTCGCTGACCGCCAGCCGCACCTCGGGGGCCTCGGTGGCGAGCCGGTAGTCGACCGGCGTCCCGGTGATCTCGACGAGCACCCCCGCCTCCTCGAGTGCCGGCAGCCCCAGCTCGGCGAGCTCGGCGGTAGCCGGGCCGGTCAGCGTGACCCGTTCCACCGGACGCCGCCCGCTCGACGCCACGATCACCGGCCACGGGCCGTCCGGCAACGCCTCCAGCAACGCGTGCTCGGCCTCCGGGTCGCGTTGTTGCACCTGGTGTGCCCCGGACGGGTCGAGCGCTACGTCGAAGTCGGCCTCGCCGACCCGGTAGCGGAACGACCAGCTCAGGGACGCGACATGCCCGGGCCGAAACTCGACCGCCAGCAGCAGCCGCGGCGGTTTGGTTTCGGGCAACTCGACGTCGTCGGCCACTTCGAGACGCACCAGCCGTCCGAGCGCGGGACGGAACTGGGCGGCGAACGCCGGCAGGTCGGTTTCGGGAATGTCGAGCCGGGCGTGCTGCAGCAACAGCGCCTGCTGGCCTTTGCTGAGCGGGTCGGCGAACGGCACCAGCAGCAGCTCATGCTCGTGCTCGACGGCGAAGCCGTGCGGCGGGTCACCGAGCAGGTTCGCGTACGGCACGGCCCGCTCCAGCTCGCCGGCCACTGCGATCGTGTGCAGCTGAGCCCCGTCGTCGGTGCGGGTCAGCCGGCTGACCAGGTGCGCCGGCTCGCCCAGCCGGATCGGCGGGGTGTCGCGTCCGGGAATGAGTTCGACGCCGGACGTCACCACCTCGCGCAGCCAATACCAGGCCGGTGACCCCAGCTCGCCCAGATCGAGGTCGTCGGAGCGGCGCGAATAGTAGTAGCTGGCGCTGGAGCGTTGATCGCGGGTGCGCGCCAAGCCGGCCATGGCGACCCGCTGTGCCTCCACCCACGAACCTGACCACGGGTATTGCAGGTTGTCCCAGCTGACCCCGGTCTTCACCCAGCGCCCGGATCGGCCCCACTGCAGCGGCCGCAGTTCGATCGAGCCGGCCTTCCGGGTCACCTGCATCGCCAGCGGCTCACTCCGTCCGGCCGCCCCGGTGCCGGCGGTCACTTCGGTCAACGCCCGTTGCCAGGCCGGGGTGAGTGCCCGCATGTTGACCAGCCGCATGTGCCAGATCAGGGCCGCGGCGTGCTTGCACTGCTGGCGCACCGGGCAGCTGCACGAGGTGCTGAGTTCCTCGGTGGTCGCGTCGTACCGGACCACCGTCTGGTACACCCGGTAGGACGAGCCGCGCACCCGCGCCTGGACGATGCTGCCGCCCTGGCCGGAACCCACCGAGATGCTGCCGGCCCGGCCCTGCTCGGCATAGCCTTGGCCGCGCCGCAGCGTGGTGGCGCCGAAGATGTCGGTGAGGTCCCGTTCGCTCAGCTGATGTACCCAGGCCGGATACTTGGGATCCGTCATGCGACGGGGATCGCCGTCACCGGTGCGGACGCGGCAAAGCACGGGTACCGGGTGAGTGCCAGAACATGCACGGAGCGCGGCTCCTTCGAGGTTGCCGGCAGGACGCCGGGTCGAAATCCAGTCAACCAGTCTGCACCGACAGTTCCCGCGCACCCAAACCCTGGTTGACGCGAGGCCGGGGGTCTCGGCCCGACGGTCCAGCGGCTCCCACCCGGGTACCCGGTGACCTGGGCCGGCGACCCGATGGATCTCCAGCACATCTGGAGCATTCCTTGAGGTTGCCTCAAGGGTCCACTGAGCATCGACGGGCAAGGTACCTGCATGCACCGGGACCACCGAGAACTAGGGGGCTCGGAGCCGCGCGGGTAAAGGCCGGACGCCGCCAGCCACTGGCCGGCCGTCTCTTGTTGGTGGGGGTGCCTCAAGGGACAGGGCCTTTCACCGCAACGGCCAGACACCGGTGTACTGGACGAGCCGGTCGAACGTCAGCTGACGCCGACCGGCCGTTCGCATGTCCGGCGTCGATCACGGCGCGGGCGAAGCCGGCGTTCCGGCGCCCTCGTTGGCCCGAGCCTCTCAAAACCCTCTGGAAAAGGCCTTGAGGAATCTTGAGCGGATCTTGAGGTTGTCTCCACGCGGCCTGCAAGCAGGTCGCGCAGCATTAGTCACACACCCGGACTCGTACGGTGACCGGGGCAGGTGCGCATGGTCGAAGGAGGGGACTGGCATGGGGGTGACAGTCACATCCTTCGGTGGACGGGGGGCCGCCACCATGACCTGCCGCGCCGCCTCGCAGCCTCACGGGGGTGCGTCGTGAGTTGCTTGCCGGCCCGGGAGGATGCCGGCAAGCAACCCCACGGCGCCCCGGGTGTTTTCTCACCGAACCGCGCGCTGGACGACCTGCGCGACCAACTCGAAGACGATGTCGCGGTCGAGCGCTTCCGGCAGAACTACCTGGATCTCCTGGAGCAGCGCATCGAAGAGATCGCCCGGGCGGTCCGCGCCGGGCGTGGTGACGAGTCGGTCACCCGGCTGCTCACCCTGGAGACGTCCAGCCATATGGTCGGAGCCGACGAACTCAGCCTGCGCGCGGCCGCGCTGCGTCTCGCCGTCGGACATCACCAGCCCGACACCGGCGTCCTGCTCGCCGAGTTGACGCGCGCCGCCGGCGCAACCCGGGACCTGCTGTCACCGCACTGACCCGTGTCTCCCACCGCCACCGCACGCAGGTTTTCGTCGGTCACAGCTTGTCGAGACCTTGGGGGACCTAGCGCTGGCAGGTGGTTTCGACAGGCTCAACCAGCGGCGGCTACGTTGATCAGTGCTTCCTGTGGCGAGCGCTGGTCGGGGTGAGAATCGAGGCTAGGCCGCGGGCGTCGGCGGTTCCTGCAGGGCGCGGTTGATCCGCTCCACCAGATCGGCGGCCACATCCAGCCGCGGCGGCGCCTGACCGACCAGCAACTCTTCCAGGCTCCCTGCGGCCTCCGCGGCCTCGCCGTGCCCGAAGATTGCGGCCGAGCCGCGCAGGCTGTGCGCCACCGCGCGCCCGTGGTCAAGACCGCCGGCCGACAGTTCACCTCGCCGGCGCCATTCGGCGAGCACCGCCGTCAACTCCCCGACCCGGGCCCTATTGGCGTGCCAGGCCCGCTGCGCCAGCCTTTGGTAGACGTCCGCGATCGCCGCGTCCGGGGCAGTCACTACGACCACCCCAGCAGCCGGCGCACCTCGGCGCCCAAGGTCATCGGATCGAACGGTTTGGCGATCACCCCGGCGACGTTCTCCTCAGGCTCGTCACCGTCGACGCGCGCGGTCAGCAGGATCACCGGAATTTTCGCCGTCGCGGGATCTGCCTTCAGCCGCTGGGCGGTCTGCAGACCGTCCATACCGGGCATCATCACGTCCATCAGAATACCGTCGGGCTGATGCAATTGCGCCTGGCTCACCCCCGCGAGCCCGCCGTTTGCGGTGACCACGCGAAACCCGTCCACTAATTCGAGAGCCATCGCCGCCACCTCACGGATATCGTCGTCGTCGTCGACGAGCAGCAGAAGCCGAGGGTTCGGGTCAGCTGGAATAGACATCACAACTCCTCCTGGGGGGTGCGCTCATCGTAATGCCGCCCCGCCGGGAATCCGCACCTCACCGCGGATCGGCGACACCGGCGCCGTCGGAATTCATCGTTGCGCCAACCCGTTCGACCCACGCCTATACTAGATCTTGCCAAGACACTCCAGTGAGTGAGCGTCACCCCCCCGTGTTGCGAGTCGCCCCCCATGTTGAAGTCGCTGCCGTCGCGTCCTTTTGCCGCCGCGTCCGTCGTTGGTGCGCTGCTGGGCGTCCTGTTCCTGGCGTTGATCACGATCACCCCGGATCCCGCCACGCGTGGCGTTATCACCACAGTCTTCCTGTTGATCTTCGGCTCCGGGACGGCGTCGCTTACCCTGCACCGCTCACTCACCAGCGACGGCAGGCGGCGCCGCGCCTGGTTGCTGATTTCCGTAGGCATCTTCGCGGCGGTGATCGCCAATGCGTTGAGCCTGCTACCCACGCCGGGTCCGCTGGATTTGGTGTGGGACGCACTGGTCGATCCGCTGCTGCTCTGCGGGCTGCTCGTCTGCCTGAGCGGGTTGACCCTGTTCCCGCCCTTGCGGCGGCGCGGTACCGACGTCGCCCGGCTTATCATGGACGGCCTGGTGGTCGGCGGATCGGTGCTGTTCATCGCCAGCGCGACCCTTTTCCCCACGCTGCTGGCCGGCAAGGACGGCTCGCTCAGCAGTCAACTCCAGGTCCTCGCACTGCCTTTCCTCGATCTCCTGATGGCGACCGTGGCCATTCTCTTGATCGCGCGCAGCGGCGCGGAGAGCCGGACGGCGCTGATGCTGGTCGGCGTCGCTCTGCTGCTCTACTCCATCTCAGACATGGCCTACGCGGTCAACATGTCTCGCGGCACGTCAGCACTGGGCAGTTGGTGGGACCTGGGTTGGATGGGTGGCTACCTGTTCTCAAGTCTCGCCGCGCTGCATCCCGACTCGGGCAGCCCGAAGCTGAAGGTCGCACCCGAGTCATCCTCGCTGCGCAGCACGGTGGTCTTCTTCGCGGTCTTCCTGGTGGCAGCGGCGGCCAACATGGTGGTCGGATACAACAGCGCCCACACCGCGACCACGCACTCGGTGTGGGCGTGCCTGATCCTGACCGTGGTGGTGCGCCAGATCGTCCTGGTGATGGACAACGAACAGCTGCGACGTTCGCTCGAGGTCCGCGTCCTGGAGCGAACGAGAGCGCTCCGCGAAATCACCACCCAGCGTGAGTTGCTGCTGAGTTCCGTTGCGGACGGCATTTACGGCGTCGACCGGAACGGCCGCATCACGATGGCCAACAGCGCTACCTCGACACTGCTCGGCCGCCCCGAGAGCACGCTCATCGGCGCGGACGCCCACGATCTCTTCCACGCTCCCCGGGAAGACGGTCAACCCTACCCGCCGGAGGGTTGCTACATCACCGAGGCGACGAGGTCGGGGCTGACCGCGACCGGCGAGGACGACGTCTACGTGCGTGGCGACGGCACCACGATCATGGTCGAAGCGACCGCCAGCCCACTGCAGGACGACAACGGCATCATCAGTGGTGCGGTGGTGGTCTTCCGTGACGTCAGCCAGCGTCGCGAGATGGACCGCATGAAGCACGAGTTCATCTCGTTCGTGAGCCATGAGCTGCGTACCCCCCTGACCTCCATCCGGGGTGCGCTCGGGCTGATCTCGGGCGGCGCCTTCGGCGAGATCCCTCCCAAGGCGGCGAGAATGATCGACATCGCCACCTCGGGCAGTGTCCGGCTTGGGCGGCTGGTCAACGATATTCTTGAGATCGAACGCCTCGACACCGGCATGCTGCCGCTTTCGATCCGCCCGCTCGAGGTCTTCGCGCCCTGCCAGGAGGCGGTGCTGGCCACCTCGGGCATGGCTGATGCCGCGCAAGTCACGTTGGCCCTCGGCTCCGCGACCGGCCAGGTGATGGCCGACCGCGACCGGCTGGTGCAGGTGCTGATCAACCTGGTAGGCAACGCCATCAGATTCAGCGATCCCGGCGACAGCGTGGTCGTAGAAGCCGTACAGCAGGGTGATCAGGTCGAGTTCGCCGTCCGGGACACGGGGCGGGGAATTCCCAGCGACAAGCTGGAGGCGATCTTCGGGCGGTTCAGCCAGGTGGACTCCAGCGACACCCGCGAGAAGGGCGGGACAGGCCTCGGTCTGGCGATCTGTCGCGGTCTGGTTGACCGAATGGGCGGACGGATCTGGGCCGAGAGTTCCCTCGGCGCGGGCTCGACCTTCCGATTCGAACTGCCCGCCGAGCAAACAATGCCCCTGCCTGCCTATGAGACTGTCCGCGCGGCCTCAGGAATCATCGCAAGTTGACCATTTCATACAGGAAAGGTACCGCCGACTTGATCACGCAAGGCTCATCCCGGACGGATCCCAGGAGCCTCCTCACCATTCGCATCTCCACAGGGAGCGGCAAAGGCCGAACCTCACTCGCAGCCTTCGACAGCGCATTGCGCGCCGCCGGAGTGGCCGACCACAACCTGATCCGGCTGAGTTCGATCATCCCCCCGAGGTCGATCGTCGACGTGTGCGATTCGACGGATCAACTCCGCGGCGATTTCGGCGACGCGCTCTATTGCGTCTACGCCGCGGCATTCGCCACTGAGCGCGGAGATGAGGCCTGGTCGGGAATAGGTTGGTCGCGGGCCACGGACGGCTCCGGACGTGGTCTTTTCGTCGAACACACAGGTCACGCGGAAGAGCAGGTGCGTACCATGATCATGGCCAGCCTCACCGATATGGCGGACGGCCGCAAAGACACGTTCGCCTTCGAGAAACTCGTAATGAGTTCGGCGCGCTGCGGCGGCCAGCCGGCGTGCTCGATCGTGGTTGCCACGTACCGCACCGCCGGCTGGGGTGCGGTATGACCGGCGTCGTTGACGAGGCGTTGCAGATGGAGCTCGACGGACCTTGGGACTACGCAGAATTCAGCATCGTGTGCACCCGGCACCCACGTCCCGACCTGATGGACAGCTTCTGGCCGGTGTATGAGGAGTCCTTCGGCCCGCTGCGGGTACGGGCGGCCGCCCGGCAGGTGCTCACCGTGAGCGAGTTCACCGCCGAGTTGGAAGATCCGCGAGTCTGGAAGTACATCGCGCTCGATGCCGAGGGCGGGTTGGCGGGCCTCACCACGCTCACCGACGATCTGTTGACCATGCCGTGGATCAGCCCCGAGTACTACCAGTACCACTACCCAGACGAGTGGAATCGCAAGGCGATCTTTTACAGCGGCGTCTCGCTGGTTCGTCCCGATATGCGTCGCTTCCCCGTATTTGCCCGAATGATGACATGCTTGGCTCATAGAGTTGCTGCCGTGAAAGGGATCTACGCCGTCGATATGTGTGGCTACAACGACCACGAGCGTTCCGTCGCACGGGCCGCGGAACGAGTGTTGAACAAGGTTGCCGAGTTCGAAGTGCACGCGGTCGATGTGCAGACTTACTACGTCGCGCGCGCGACCGGGAATGGAAGTAGGGAAGGCTCGTGACTGACGCCACGCCGGAAGAACGCCGTGCGGTGATAGTCGAGGATGACCCCGAGATCGCCGATCTGCTGGCGGTCGTTCTCGCCCAAGCGGGATTCCGCACGTTCATTGCAGAGGACGGACTCCGCGGGTTGGACCTGATCCGCGAGCATGCACCGACCTTGACCACGCTCGATGTCAACCTACCGGGAATCGACGGTTTCGAGGTGGTGCGCAGGATCCGGGAATTCTCGGCGACCTACGTGATCATGTTGTCGGCTCGTCGCGATGAGATCGACACCCTCACCGGCCTCAACCTCGGTGCCGACGACTATTTGGCGAAACCGTTCCGTCCCCGCGAGCTGCGCGCCCGTGTTGAGGCGATGATCCGCCGGCGCGAACTCGAGTCCGCCAGTGCCGCCCCCGTCGCCGCCCCGGTTGCGAACGGTGAGGCCCTCGACGGTGACTGGCTCGAACACAACGGGCTGCGGATGCATCCCGAGATGCGCCTGGTTGAACTGGACGGCCACCCGATCGACCTCACCCGCACCGAGTTCGATCTGCTCTCGGCGGTCATGCAGCGCAGCCGCCGGGTGATCAGCAAGGACGAACTGGCCGCATTCGTCCGCAACGATGTGGCCAGCTACGTGGTCGAGGCAGACCGACGGTCCATCGAGAGTCACATCGCCAACCTGCGCCGCAAGCTCTCCGACTCGGTGACCCACCCCCGCTTCATCGAGACCGTCCGCGGCGTCGGCTACCGCCTCGCGAAGGCTCAGTAGCGAGGCAGGACCAGGCTGTGGTCCCGACCGGCGCGCCGCGGTCGGAGGGCTGCCATGGTGGTGCCGGTTGTCGCGGGTGCCCTGGGTCCAGGCGAACCGGGGCGGCGTCGTCAGACCCGTCCGAACCGGGATCACGTTGTCGAGAACGTTCACCGATGGTGGGAAAGGCTCGCCGATCTCGGGTCGTAACACGAGATCGGCGAGCCATCCCTCCGTCGGAGGACGTTGTCGAGATCGCTGGGCGAGAGCGCTGGGCCCGGGTTCAACCAGCACCAGCGGCGGCCACGGTTGCTCAGCAGCGTCGTGACCATTCACCACTCGGCCGATTCGGCGGCGAGCGGCGAATAGTTCCGCGAGCGCCTGCGGAACCAGGAGCTACTTGGCGAGCTCGATGGTGTCGTCGGAGTTGAGCAGGCGGAAGGCGAGTGCCGCGAGCGCACCACCGACGATCGGCGCCAGCAGGTAGAGCCAGTAGGAACCCCAGGCGAACTGGCCGGTGATCGACAGGCCCAGCGCGACGGCCGGGTTGAAGCCGCCGCCCGAGACGCCGCCGACCGCGACAGCGCCGACGAAGACGGTTGCACCGATCGCGAGACCGTAGAATGAGTTGTTCGGGTGATCCTTGGACGTCGCGACGTTCAGCACGACGTAGACGAGCACGAACGTCCACAGCGCCTCGACCAGGAAGGCCGGACCAGTCTGGATCGCGGTCGCCTCGCCGACCGGCCAGATCGCGAAGCTGACCGCACCGGCCAGCGCCGCACCGACCAGCTGGGCGCCGACGTAGGTGAGCATGCCCGTCAGGTCGATGGCACCGCGCAGCCAGGCACCCACCGACACCGCGGGGTTGAGGTGCGCGCCCGAAATGTGGCCGGTGGCGTAGACCAGCACCATCAGGGCGAGGCCGATGGCGAGCGGGGTGAGTTCACTGCCGCTATTGACGGCACCAATGATGGCGAATGTGAATAGGAAGGTTCCGATCGCTTCTGCAACTGCATTACGCGGGAGACCAGTCATGACTTTCTTTCCTCTATTGTCGGGCCCTTGGTGCGGGCCATGGGCCGCGTCCCTGCCCTTGTCAGAGCCGGAACACGCACGAAAGCCCCTGCCGTCCACGCTGTTCATCGCTGGATACAGGAGCCGCCCACGATTATTGCCGATCGGTTTTGCCGGCGCCACTCAACCCAGAATGCGGACGCCAGCTTCGAGGGGCCAACATCACGGGACCACGGCGTTCGTCAATGAACGGCCGCGCCCGGCCCGGCAGCCCGTCCCGAGGGTCTCGCCAACCTCGACCTCCGGAACCGGCGGTTCCTACCGGTCGTCCGGATTCAGCTCGGCGAGCTTGCCCGACAACGCGGTGGCGAACGCACACCAGGCGGCGTAGACCCCGAACCCCACGGCCGGCGCGGAGCCGACGGATCCGGCGCGACGGGCCAGCTTGACCGACGACGCCGCGAGCGCCGCTGCCCCGGCGGTCGCGGCGGGCAGGTTGTGGGCGCGGAAGAACAGGCCGGACCAGCCGGCGTTGAGCAGCAGGTTGGAGGTCAGTTCGCGTTTGAAGCCGGACGCCTCGGCGTAGCGTCCCTGCGCCTCCAGGTCGGTCACCGTTCGCGCCGCCGACAGCGCGATGACCGCGTACAGCGACGTCCACACGATCGGCAAGGCGGCCTTCGGCGGCTGCCAGGACGGCTTCGTCAGCTTCTGATACCAGGAGCCGTCCGGATCGGTCAGCAACGAACCGACCGCCGCACAGGCTGCCACGCCTGCTCCGATGACGGCCAGGTTCCGGCCCATCCGCGAACGGTTTCCGGTCGGTCGATGGTCGGGCATGGCTTCTCCTGACGTCGCGAACCACTGTGTTGTTCACGACGGTACCCGGTGCCGCTTCGATGTGCTCCACCCTCTGGGAACCTCCCGCCGGCAGCGCGCGCGGCATAGGCTCGCGGCAAGGAAGCGCTGATCAATGCTGTTCCGAGCGAGGACGTGCTCGGCGGGATGAGCTGGGGGTTCCAGATCGTCCGTCGAGGACGCCGCAGCCGGGACATGGTTGATCAGCGGTTGCCAAGGGCTCATCGACGACAGGACCCACCATGCAGCAGATCGTCCCCAATCTCTGGTTCGACCACACTGCCGCCGAGGCGGCCGACTTCTACACCTCGGTGTTCCCGGGCGGGAAGGTGATCGAGACCGTCCACTACCCCACTGAGGGGCTGCCCGACTTTCAGAAGGAGTTCGCCGGCGACGTCCTCACCGTCGAGTTCGAACTGGGCGGCTACCGGTTCATCGGCATCAACGCCGACGCGACGTTCCGGCCGAACCCGTCGGTGTCGTTCTTCGTGAACTTCGACCCGTCGGTCGACCCCGACGCCCGGCAGCACCTCGACGAGTTGTGGGCGGCGTTGTCGGACGGCGGCAAGGCGCTAATGGAGTTGGAGGAGTACCCGTTCAGCCCGCACTACGGCTGGATCGAGGACCGCTACGGCGTCAGCTGGCAGCTGATGCTGACCAACCCCGAGGGCGAACCGCGTCCGTTCATCATTCCGAGCATCATGTTCGGCCACACCGCACTGGGCCGGGCGCAAGAGGCGATGGACTACTACGCCTCCGTCTTCGGCGGACGCCTCGGCGCCGTCGTCCCCTACCCTGCCGAGGCTGCACCGATGGCCGGCAAGGTGATGTTCGGCGAGTTCCAGGCGCTCGACCAGTGGTTCGCCACCATGGACGCCGCCGACCAAGACTTCACCTTCACCTGCGGCGTCTCGCTGATGGTGTACTGCCACGGCCAGGAGGAACTCGACAGGTACTGGTCGCAGCTCAGCGCCGTCGGTGAGGCCGAACAGTGCGGGTGGTGCGCCGACCAGTTCGGCCTGTCCTGGCAACTGGTACCCGACAACCTAGACGAGCTGATGGGGAAGCCCGGCGCTTTCGAGAAGCTGATGCAGATGGGCAAGATAGAGATCGCCGCGTTCGGCTGAAGCGCTGAGCTTCGTCGGCCGGCGCGTCCCTACAGCGCGGCGAGCAGACAGGCCAGGCCGACCACCAGCAGCGTCCCGCCGCCGAGTAGGCCGCGAAACCCGGGCCGCCGAAGACGATCGCGGTCGGCGTCTTCCAGTGCCAGATCGTCTGGGTGATGCCGAGGCCGCCGATCACGGCGCCGCCGACCTGGACGAGCGCGAGCAGCACCCGCGGTCCCCAACCCTTCGGGGGACGCTCCTGCCCCCAGCCCGCCCAGACGAAGGCGGCGACGCCGAAGATTGCGGCGGTGACGAACAGGTCCCTCGGAAACTCGGTGCTGATCATCTGCCTCACTCAACCACACGAGCGATCACCCGTGTTGAAGTGGCGCTACGCCTCGACCCGGTCAGCGGTATCCATCACTCGCACCCGGGTAACCGCGACGCCGACCGTGACACCGGGTAGCGCAGGTGGGTCACCCCGACGCCCTGGACGACGCTGGGGTCGCCGAGCACCGCCGCGGCGTCCAAGCGATCGAACAGCCGGACGCCGGAGCCGAGCAGCACCGCGCTCACGTCCGCCCACCCGCTCGACCACCGCGGGGTCGCCGACCACGATGAGCCGGTCGGTGGCCCGCGACAGCCCGACGTAGAGCCGTTCCCGGCTGCGGTCGCGGGTGCCGTCCTCGTTGAGGCAGAGCACGACGGCGCGCCGTTCCATGCCTTTGAACCCGAGCACGTGGCCGTAAAAGACGTCGTCGTTCGACCAGAACTCCTCCCAGTACTCGGCGAACCCGAGGCTCTTCTGGCGTTCCGTCTGGACGGGATGGCGCGAGCCGACGGTGAGCAGCGCGACGTCCTTGGGCTGCCAGCCTTCGTCGAGCAACCGGTCGATCTGGTCGTCCGCGGCAGCGAGAGCGTCGTCCACGGACGAGGCGACGAACTCGACCTCCGGACCCTCCCCGCCGCGCAGCACCATCGAGGACGGCGCCAACGACACGAAGCTGGAGGCGATCTGCTTGGTGTTGCGCAGGTTGTGGTCGAGCACCAGCGGCACCAGGGCGAGCGGTGGGCGTCCGAACCGGGCGAAGACCCGCTGCCGCTCGTCGCTGTAGGCGTAGACGCCGCCGGTCGCCTCGTCGCGCAGCGCCCGCACCAGCGGCGTCCACCAGTCGTCGGCGAAGTCCTGCGCCTCGTCGACCACGACGGCGTCGAACCGCTGCCCCTGACTCAACTCGGACGCTCGCGCGGCCATCAACGCCGGCAGCCGAGACTCCCAATACTCGGAGTCATCACGCGAGCCGGCGACGTCGAGACCCCAACTGCGGGCCAGATCTTCGAAGGTGCCGACGAACGCCGGACGCTTCGACCTCGACCCGACGAGCAGGGCGCGCCGCAGCTGGTGGGCCAGTCCGTAGCTGTAGCAGACCACCGCCACCCGCTGCCGTTTCCCGGCCATCCGGCCGCTGGCAAGGTCGGACGCCTGCCGGATCGCCAGCACCGTCTTGCCGCTGCCCGCTCCCCCGCGGATCTCGACCCGGTTGAGCAGCCGGGTGACGCGGAGCAGATCGGCCTGCTCCATGGTCAGCCGGTCGGCATACTCGGCACGGTCCTCGGCGAGCGCAGCCAGGTCGCGGGCCGGCAGGTTCCGTCCGACCAGGATCTCCCGGATCAGCTGCACGTCGTCGGCGGTCGGCAGACGGGCGTCCGAACTGTGCAGCGAGGTGACGTCCCAGAGGCGGCCGCCCAGCTCGGCCAGGTCGTGCTTGCCGGACACCATCCAGCGCGGGCAGTCCGGGGTGGCGAAGTCGTCAGCCAGCGCCGTCCGGGCCAGGACGACGTGGTGACCCCACCGGATCCGGGTCCGCGAGCCCCAGCGTGGGTCGGTTTCGACGTAGTGCCGCACGGCGTACAGGGCCTCGCGTGACTGCCGGACCGGGTCGATCGGCTTGGCACCGCCGCGCTCGATCATCCATTGGCCGTCCGGCTCGACCCAGACGTGGCTGCCCTTCACCTCGACCACCACGATCCCCGATCCGGGCATCAGCACCACCAGATCGGCCTCGTGATCCTTGTCTCGGTCGCTGAGCCGGTAGTTGGCCAGCAGAATGCAGTCGTCTCCGAGCTGCGCGCGAACTTTCTGCCACACGTCACGCTCGGACGGCGTCACGAACGTCGGTTGGTCGGGAATGCTGGTCGCCACGATGCAACTCCTTGGGATGTGCGCCAAGAATCGCACGGACGGCCACCAGGCAGCCGGTGGACACCGTCGTCCACCTGGAATCGCTCCCGGCGCCGACGCTCGCGTCAGATTACGTCCGATTCGAGGGGTACTTCCGCCTCCCGAGGCGCCGCCGCCACGGAATCGGACGTAATCTGACGAAAGCGGACCATGGCTCAGGAGGAGATCGCTCTTCGCAGACCAAAAGAAGACGCAGCGTGACATCGCCATCCTTCGCATTCAGGCACATAACCCATCCACCGTGCAGTTCGAGCACGAGACCGCGATAGCGCGGAGCGTCGTGATCAATGAGGGTTGCCCTCGGCCTACCCCCGCGGACGATATGCGGTGGCGCGGTGATCAACGCGATGCACCACGACCACTCGGTCGTCCTCGACGATCGTGCACAGAACTTGATAGGAGCCCCTTCGTGCGCTTCGCGAACCCGTGAGTTCCCCGCGCAGTTCGCCGCCGACACGATGCGGATTCTCCGCCAGCGGACCGTAGATGAACTCAACGATCGCTGCCAGATACCTCGGGGGAATCCGGTTCACATCCCGAGCAGCGCTCGGCGACAGTTCGACGCGATAGGGCACGTCAGGCGCCAAGCCTTTCGACAGCCCGCACTGTCACTGACCATCCCCGGCGAGCAGTCGACGGACCCGTTCCTCACTGAGCGTCTCCCCCGCCTCGTAGGCGGCAATTCCCTCACGGACATCACGCTCCGCCCCCTGGCTGAGCCAGAACAGGGTCTCTTGGAGGGCCTCCCACTCCTCGCTGCTTACCAGCACCGCGGCCGGGACACCGTTGCGGGTGATGGTCACCTGGTCGTGGGTCTTGATGGCCTGATCGACGATCTCGCTCAGTCGGGCCTTGGCGGTACGGATCGGCACAGTGGTCACCGCATCATGATAGACCACGAATGTAGTCACATCCCTCTGATCGAGGCCAGCCGCCGTGCGGTGAAATCCTGCAAGTCTCGGCCCGAAAATCTGCAGGTTTGGTCCGGAGAATCTTCAAGTCAGATGGCAAGATGGGCGCATGGAGACTGGCAGGCTGTATCCCCGCCACGCTGCGCGGGCCGCGATCGAAGCTCTCTCAGACACCCCGGTCGTGGTGATCCAAGGAGCACGCCAGGTCGGCAAGAGCACCCTGGCCAGCCAACTCGCGCGGTCGGCCAACAACGTGGTTCACGTCACGCTCGATGATCCAGCCACACTCGCCGTAGCCCAGTCCGACCCATCATTCTTCGTCGGGCAAGCCGGCGGCGGCCTACTGGTGATCGATGAAGCCCAGCGGGCACCCGACCTGATCCTGCCCCTGAAGGCGCGGGTGGATCAGGACCGCGCGCCCGGCCGCTTTCTGCTCACCGGCTCGGCGGATCTGCTGCAGGTCAAGGGCGTCGGCGACTCGCTCGCCGGACGCGCCGAGACCATCGAGTTGATGCCGCTGAGCCAGGGAGAGATCGCCAGTCGCCAGTTCCCGGAGGACTTCCTGAGCTGGCTGACCTCCGGCCCGGACGGCGCCGGATTCGCCGCACTTCGACCGGCGACCGTCATTCAGGGCGGATACCCGGAACCGCTCACGCGGACAACCTCGCGCACCATGCGGTGGTTCTCGTCCTATGTCGAGCGCCTGGCCAGTCACGATGCGCGCGAACTCCAGCACGGCGGATATGCGGATCACCTCAGGGCGCTACTGGAACTGCTCGCTACCGGCGGTCGGGCGGAGCTCGTCCGGGCCAGGCTGGCCCGCAGCCTCGGTGTCGCCGAGAACAGCGTGGACGCGTATCTGCGTCTCGCCGCGGCGATGCGACTGACGGTCTCGTGGCCATCCTGGGGACGGTCTCCTCATGGCCGGGTCTCGCGTCGTCCCAAGGTCTCCGTCACCGACACAGGCCTCTCCGCATACCTCGCCGGCTTCACCGAGGCACAGGCGGGGGTTCTCGGTGGCCGCGAATACTTCGGCGCACTGACCGAGCAGTTCGTCGCGCTTGAACTGCAAAAACAAGCCAGCTGGAGCACCCGGCCCGCCCGACTGTTTCACTACCGGAACCACAGCGGCCACGAGGTCGACATCGTGGCCGAGTTGCCCGATGGCCGCTTGGTGGCCATTGAGGTCAAGAGCGCGCAGACTGTCACGGCGAAGGCGTGGTCTGCGCTTGAGCGTTTCCGGCTCGATCACGGTGACCGCGATGTCATTGGGGTGGTGTTGCACGGCGGAACGAACGTCGCACATCTGCACGGGTGGCTTCACCTACTGCCGATCAGTAGCTTGTGGCAACACTGACTGGACGGCCCACCAGGCAGACCGTGGACAGCGGCTACCCCGGAATCGTTCCCAGCGTCGCCAGCGCGTCAGCTTACGTCCGATCTGAGGGGTACCCCCGCTTCCCGAGGCGTAGCGACCGCCAAATCGGACGTAATCTGACGAGAGTCGGGGGTCGGACACCATCGCGGGACTGCCAGACCTATCCCCGCGGACGATATGCCGTGGCTCGGTGATCAACGCGATGCACCACAACCACTTGCCCCGAACGTTCGCGAGCTTGAGCCCGAACGTTTGCGAACACTTGCTCGAACATTCGCGGCGCGGGATCGAGGGTTCGGGGTCCCTATGCGCCCGCGCACAGAGCAACCCGAGCGGGTCTTCGGCTTGCTATCAGCGGTGATAGTGACATCACCGAGGATCGTGTCGCTCCAGTGGATGTCGAGCGCGCCCAACTTCGCGGCGTACACGAAGTAGTCGCGGAGATCCGAGAGATCAGGATGTTCGCATCAGCGAGCGTGACCGAGATCGTCAATCGACATTCCCGTACTTGTTCGCCAACTCGGCCACCACGGCCATGTGGTCCTCGTCGAGGAACTCGCGCAGCTTCTGGATTGAGGTAGCCGGGATGCGGTGGTGTTTGCCGACCATGCGGAACTCGATGCCGCGACGCTCGATCATCCGCATCAGCGTCGGCCGGGACATACCGAGGATCTTCGCGGCCTCGGTCGTGGTGAACTCCTGCTTGGCCTGGACGACGACCGCGCCGGTGGTCTGCTCGGCATCCAGCAGCGCCAGCACCTTCTCGGCGCTCTCACGCGGGAGCCGCAGGGTCACCTCAATCTCGGGCTGGTCGCTGGCCAGACTCGAACGGAGGATCTGGACGTCCTCCGTCAGCGCACTGCTCGATCGTCCACAACGCCGAACACACTGTGCGCCGGGCCAGGCATCAAACCCAGCTGCTCAGCCACACCGCCGCCGGAAAGCGCACTGGGCCCGGTCACCCGGACGCGGTCGAGCACACCGCCCTGATCTTCCTCGACCGATCGGTAGCGGAACCAGCCCGACGCGGAACTCAGGCGATGCGCAATTTCGGCCGCGGAGAGGCCGCGCAGTCGTGAACGCAGGCGGCTCAGTTCCGATCCAGAAAGCTGGGTGGCCCGGCCCTCATCAAGAGTCTTGTGCGAGAGCTTGGTCTGCCCAGTTGAGGCGAATGCCGGTTCTGGGGCTGCCTCATCGACGCCGCCTACTTCTCCCGACGTACGCCTTTGAAGTCACCGCCTGTTGACTTCACCTCAACGAATCGCCCGGTGGTTCCCTGGCGCGGCGCCCAGATCCCGGTCCCTGCGTGCGTCTGCGCATGGCCCTTACCCGCGCCAACGCGTGACCCGCGCCCTGTGTTCCTAGCCATTGCGACCTCCAAGGATGCTGCGTTGCGAACTCATCAAGCCTCAGTTCGAGGCTACAACCTGCCACCGACACCGAGGTAGAGGGCCACACACGACGTGAGCAGCGCCACGCTGACGGGCCGGCGACTATCGCCAGCTGACCCAACTCGCGTGTGCCGCTACTCCAGAGCCCCGCTGTCAGGAGAATCAACAGAAGAGTAACCACGTACGGCACGATCCCCACCCGCCATATCGGTCGTGCACTGAAGTGCAAGGTGGCTCGGTAGTCACGATCCATGTCGGACGCATAGAAGGTCCACGCCTGCCCGGTGTCCCGGCTACTGAAGCCCCCATAGACGGCCGTGTACGAGCGACGGCAGTTGCGCGCACGTTCTGCAGCTCGACGTTGGGGTCAGTAACCTCCAGAACGACATGATTGCTCGCCGCGTCTGAGATCACCACTTCTTGCCTGCCAACGTGTTGCCACGGGTCGAACTTCAGATCACGACGCTCCGAGTACTTGAGCAGGAACGGCTCGTCGAGCGGGACTCTTGTCGCCACCATCAAGTCGTACGCCACCGCGTAGTCAGCCAATGAGTTCAGAAACTCGCTGGCCGCGCCCGGCTCCGACGGCGAGCGGTCCATACGGTCTGCCTCCGTCAGCAGGTCGAACAGGTCGGAGAGCGCCCGATCCAGCACCTCCAGGGACGACGCTTCGGCCGGGAGCTGGAGCAAAGACATGGCCTCAGGCAGCGCTAGTACTACAGGGCTAGTTCAGTCTGGGTGTGGGTCTGGCGAGTGAACTCGCATCGTGGGGTGTGGCGGTGGGTTGGTTGATCAACCTGTGGTGTCGTCTGGACCAGCCCGCCACCAATGGAATTGGATTCTCCTGGTATCACTGATCTATTCTTCAGGTCGGTATTTCCTGCCTGCGGACAATCCAGCGTGTTGCGGGAAATGGTGTTGATTCGGCGTCACCTGGCGAAATCTGAAACGACGATCGAGTGTCTCGTATTTTGCTTCCGGAAGGGCGGCGTGTATGTCCCTGTTCTTGCTGAATTGGTGAAACAATCGGTTCATGGGATCGCGGAACAATGAGTGTGGCTATGATGATGTGGTGACGGGTGCTGATGTGGCGGCCTGGGATGCTGAGTTCGGCCGGGTTCTTCAACGGTTGCAGCCATTATTTCACCGGGCCGAGCCGCGGGCGCATGCGGAGCAGTATCTGCGGGGCCTGTTAGCCCAGCTGCCCCGCAAGAACGGGTGGACGATATCGGAATATGTTGGGGCGAAAGAGCCGAAAGCGTTGCAACGGTTCTTGAATTTGACCCGGTGGGATGCCACCGAGTTGTTGGCGATCAACCGTGGCTATCTGCTGGAGAATCTGGCCGATCCGGAGGCGGTGCTAGTCGCTGATCCGACCGGGTTCGCGAAGAAGGGCCGCCAGTCGGTCGGGGTGCAGCGGCAGTATTCGGGCACGTTGGGCCGGATCGACAACTGTCAGATCGCCACCTTCTTGGCCTACGTGACCCCGGACCGGTCCAGGGCGTTGCTGGACCGACGCCTGTACCTCCCGGAAGAGTCGTGGATCGGTGACCGGGACCGCTGCCGTGCCGCGGGTGTCCCCGACCAGATCGCCTTCCAGACCCGGCCCGCCCAGGTCATCGACATGCTCAGCGACGCCATCGACGCGGGCGTGCCGTTCGCCTGGTTCACCGCCGATGAAGAATTCGGCCAAAACCCGGGACTACGCGAATTCTGCCACACCCGCCGAATCGCCTACGTGATGGCGATCCCGAAAAACACGATGGTCCCCGACCCGAAAAATGGTATGGACGACACCCCGATCGCACGGTTAACGGCCAAAGTGAACCACACCGCGTGGCAGCGCCGGGCCTGTGGTATCGGCACGAAAGGCTACCGCGTCTACGATTGGGCTTTCCTTCCCACCGGCAGCCCCGATCATGAATACATGATCCGACGCAACATCAATACTGGCGAACTGGCCTACTACACCTGCTACAACCCCCGCCGCACCGGCCATACCGAATTAGTGACCGTGGCCGGCGCGAGATGGCCGATCGAAGAATGCTTCGGCGCCGCCAAGAACGAAGTCGGACTCGACAACTACCAAGTCCGTAACTGGGATCCCTGGCATCGCCATATCACCATGGCCATGCTCGCCCACACCTTCCTCGCCGTCATCGCCCACACCGAGAAAAAAGGGGGCCCGCAACCGGCCCCGACAAAACCCGACCCCGGAAACGCCGCACCATCAGCCTCGCCGACATCCGGCGGCTCATCCTCCACACCGGGAAATCCGCCCTCGCTCTCGCCTTGCACTGGTTCCACTGGCGACGCCAACACCAACAACACGCCCGCCGCTGCCACACCAAGACACGACTCCACCACCAACTAGCCCTGTAGTACTAGAACAGGGTTGAGCGGCGGGATGGAATCCTCGTCGCCATCGACCCGGTCACCCAGGAGATCCACACAGCTTTCCCCAAGGTCGGCCCATCGCCCCTCAAACCCTGCAAGGTCAGGTATCCCTAGACCACCACGAAGGTAGTTGCCCAGGCTGAACTGCCGAGTTCCATAGTCAGCAAGCGGGTCACCCAGTGGCATCCCGACCATGCCGCAGATGAGTGCGTGGCATTCGTCAGTCACCTCCAGCGAAGCGTCACTCGCAAGTCGCCGGAGGAACGCAGCCTGGCGCTCGGCAATGATGAGCCTCGGAAGCAAGAACGCGGGCCCCAGCGGCCCCTGAACGTCGAAGTTCATCAGCGGTCCGCGCGGCACCGATGCAACGTTCATGACAACCATTGCGGTTCGCATGCTCGAGCGAACAACAAGACCCCGCTCAGCCAGGAATGGCCGCAACGGAGCGCACTGGACCGACCGACGTCGCTCGCAGTTGTGTGCGCTGTCGAGCAGGATGTGCTCGACCACCCTCACCCGCCAGGCAAGGGGCTCCAGGAGCAGCCACGTAGTGAGTTCCGTCGACTCTGCCAGCTGAGCGACCTCACCCACAGGAGCGCGGCGCCTGCGGCCGGAGAAGCCCTGACGCCAGCGCCTACCACGAGTCCCGAACTCCCCCATGAGCCCTCGTGTATCAACCGACGGCCGTGCGGTTCTGGGCCGCCGACACGCATAACCCACTGTCTGTGCGATCCCGAGACAGTCTGGTCACTACCACCGACACTTTCCGCCCCGCCAGGAGGCGAAAGGGATGCACTGCCTCGCAGCCCTCAGGCTCGCCGGCTTCCAGCTCAGCGTCACCAGGGCCGGCTTCGACACCAACACCCAGCACTTCGGCACAGCCGCAGACGAGAAAGGCCGCTGCTACCGCGTCAGCACCAAGGCCAACGTCAAGACGACGGTCCCCGAGACCTCAAAGAGGGTGCCGGCCACGCGGGTGACCGTGCGCCTGCGCATGTCCGAATCTGTCACAGTGCCGATCACGGTGCACATGTTTCTACGAAGAAGGAACGTGTGGCGCTGGTCCTTGAGTAAGTCCGGCCTAGCCCATTGCAGGAAGTAGCTGGCTCTCGCACACCCGACCCCGCGGCCGTAGTGTCTCGCCATGACACTCCAGGGACATCTCTTCGTCGTCCAGGCGGACCTCAGCCGGATCGCGGCCGACGCGTTCCTGATTCCGTGCGACAGCGACGTCAACGTGTCGGGCGGCTGGCGGTCGTTCGTCGAACCAGGCAGCGAACCTCGCCCGTCCTGGGATTGGTTCCGACCAGAAGGCGTGACCCTGACCGACGGCCTGGCGTTCCTGCCCGATCCGCCAGCGCCACCGAACGAGCCGGATGGCACCGGCAAGCGACGCCGCCGGATGCCGGACGACGTCGTCGGGCTGCGCGTCCTGGTGGACACCGTGGGTGTGGCGACCATCCCCGCGATGGTGGACCGTTCGATCAGCGCGGTGGCTATTGCAGCCGCGAAGGCACGCCGCCACGGGGGCAGGTCGCTGCCCCTGGTGGCGCTCCCGATCCTGGGTGTCGGTCAGGGCAACTTCCCCGGACGGCGCGCCGAGGTCGTCCGCGAACTCGCGGGACGCCTGCACGAGTTCGTCGCCACCCACCCGATCGATCTGGCACTCGTGCTGCAACGGACCTCCGACTACGCCTCCGCCCAGTGGGCACGCAAACTGGCGGACGACGCCGGAGTCGACGGCTGGTCCGCACTCTCGGAGGAGCAGCGGGCGTTGGCCGACCAACTCGGCGAAGCGGCCGGACGGGGAGAACTGTCGGTCTTCGCCGGCGCCGGCGTCAGCAAGCCGGTGGGCTTCCCGGACTGGAAGGAACTGCTCACCGAACTCGCCGGACGAGAGTTAGCCTTCGACGACGACACCGACTACCCGAAGCTGGCTCAGGATCTCGGCATCGAGGACCTCAACAAGAAGGTCGCCGCCCGGTTCCGCACCCGCAAGCACGCGCTCAGCCATGCTCTGCTGGCGGACCTGCGCACCAGAGCGACAGTGACGACCAACTACGACCCGTGCCTGGAGAACGCGGCGGCCGCCATCCACGTCGATCCGAAGCTCCAGGTGCTGGCCCGGCAACTTGCGGTGGGTGGGCACCCGTGGCTCCTGAAGCTGCACGGCGACCTCGAGGCACCGGACACCATCGTTCTCACCCGCGACCAGTACGAACGCCTGGAGACCGAGCACCGGGCACTGCGCGGCCTGGTCCAGTCCCTGATGCTCACCAGCCACCTGCTGTTCGTCGGCTTCGGATTCGCCGACTCCGACTTCCTCGCGATGTCGGAGGCAGTCGCCAAGGTGCGCGAACTCGCGGTGGATGAGCACCAGGGCGCCAAGGTCGGCACCGCCATCGAGCTTCGCGAATCGCCCGATCGCAAGCACGAGCAGCTGGCCTACCATCACCTCGCTCCCGCGGACAGCGACGTGGCGTCCGCGGCACGGCTGCTGGAGATCCTGCTCGACCGGATCGCCTGGCGGTGCCAGGTCTCCGGCGACGGACGCGGGGCGTACCTCCTCGATCCCGACTACGCCCAGGATGCGACCGAGGATGATGAAGCGGCACCTCAGGCCTTGCTCCAGCTACAGGCGGCTGTTGCTGCGCACACACAGAGTGCAGGGCATGAAGCCGTCATGAGTCGTCTGCGGGAACTCGGCCAGTCCAGCTGATGTGGATGTCGGCCCCATGGCTGTGCCGTCGAAGCCGGTTATATCACAGGGCCACTGCATTAAGCCAAACGCGCCAGCGAGTAGCAGTTCGCATGTGTCGCAGTCAGACCTCATGACGACCCAGGAGTCAGCCAACCATGACCACGCGGTACTGGAGAAGGCCTGATCGCCAGGCAAGCATGACCAGCACTCCGCAAAAGAGGGGGCCCACCGACGAACGCCCCGGGATGCCCCAGCCTCGCAATTGGGTGGCCTGCGCAGCCGCTGGCCCCACTCGGGTGACGCCGGCACATAGGCCTTAGTGGGGCGATCTCAAGCCCCGGGCAGCTCGGCATCTTTTTTCTCAGGACAGTTGCTCCTGTCTAGGATTTCCTAGCTATAATCGAACCTCAGATCTACTCTGATCGGCGTGTCGGACGTGACAGCGCGTCGGCATGTGGCCATGCTTGCGCATAGTGAAGAAGGAGGAGTGAATGCTCAAGTCGGTCGAGGTATGCGCTGGCGCTGGCGGCCAGGCACTAGGGCTGGAGAACGCAAAGTTCCAGCACCTGGCATGCGTGGAGCTGGATCCCCAGGCGTGCATCACGCTACGCACCAACCGACCCCAATGGAACGTGCTACAGCAAGATCTGAACGAGTGGTCCGGTAGGAAGTACCAAGGCCAGGTCGATCTCTTCGCTGGCGGCGTCCCGTGCCCACCCTTCTCGAAGGCAGGAAAGCAACTCGGCCAGGATGACGAGCGGAACCTTTTCCCGCGGGCCCTCAAGCTGGTGGGAGAGATAGAGCCCAAGGCGGTCATGATCGAGAACGTTCGTGGACTGCTGGACCCTGTGTTCACGCCGTTCCGACAACGCATCGATGCCGAGCTTCGGGGCATGGGGTACGTTCCCGGCTGGCGGCTCCTTAACGCGTCGGACTACGGCGTGTCACAGCTGCGCCCGCGTGTCGTACTCGTTGCACTCAAGCATGAGCTTGCCGGCGGATTCAGCTGGCCAGCGAAGTCGAAGATCCCGGCGCCATCTGTTGGAGAGCTGCTGCGTGACCTAATGAGCGCGAATGGCTGGGAAGGAGCAAGTGCGTGGGCCGATGGAGCCTCCAGCATTGCTCCGACACTTGTAGGAGGCTCGCACAAGCACGGCGGACCCGATCTGGGTCCCACGCGTGCACGGAAGGCCTGGGCCGCTCTCGGGGTCGAGGGTCGGACGATCGCTGAGGCGGCCCCAGGGAGGGGCTTCAAAGGCATGCCTCGGCTGACAGTCCAGATGGGCGCTCGCGTTCAGGGGTTCCCTCCCGACTGGGTGTTTACGGGCCCAAAGACGGCTGGCTGGCGGCAGGTAGGCAACGCCTTCCCGCCCCCGGTGGCAGAGGCCGTCGCAAGGCAGATCGCCAAGGCAATCAAGGCTCGCGTCCCGGCTCATGGCAATTCTTTCCCCTTCACGAGCGGAGATGGCGAGTTGCCGCTGGCGGTGTAGTCTCCATGAATGGCCGACCACCTCAGCCGTGAGGGCCGATCGCGCGTCATGGCGGCAATCCGCAGCAAAGACACTAAGCCAGAAGTCCTGCTGCGCAAGGCCCTGAGGACGCTTGGCCATCCCGGCTACCGGCTACATCGCAAAGATCTGCCAGGGCGGCCAGACATCGCCTATGTTGGACGGCGGATCGCTGTATTCGTAGACGGCGCCTACTGGCATGGCCACCCAGAGCACTGGCACCCGGAAACCGCATCGGAGTACTGGCGCACCAAGATGGCCAGAAACCAGGAGCGGGACCGCGCGGCCGACCTAGCGCTGGCCCAGAGAGGCTGGCAAGTAGTGAGATTCTGGGATTTCGAAGTGCTAGCCGATCCTGAAGGCTGCGCCGCGCAAATTGTCGCAGTCCTCTGTGTAGTTCCAGGCCATCGGCGGCTAGACGTGATCTGATGCAGTAATGGCGCGAGTGAGGATTGATTCTGCCGCCCGCGATGTCAACGGGGTACCCGTTTGGCAGCTCCCCACATTGGGAGGGGTTAAGCGGGCGGCCGCATACCTATGGTTCAACAAGCAGGTCGGGGACCGCTTCACGATCCGGGAGATTCGCGAGGCCATCGGCACCGACGGTCGCCCTGATACGTCCGAGCACCTGAACCGGCGCCTTCGCGACTTGAGGGACGACGACTGGGTGATGCGCTCCTATAAGGATGTTGAGGGCCTAGGCCGAGATGAGTATGAGCTGTCAGCCAAGGGCCTAAAGGTGTGGGCGGGCGAGGCGAACCCAAGGGCTACAGTGAGCCCTCGGCTACGCCGTGAGGTTCTGGAGCGTGACGGTCACCGGTGCGTGTTGTGCGGCGTAGGCAGCAATGAGCCTTACCCAGGAGAGCCTGGCAGTAAGGCCAGGATGACCGTCGGCCATATGAGGCCCCAGGCCCGCGCTGGAAGCGCCGCTAGGGAGAATCTCCGCACCGAGTGTGCGAGATGCAACGAACCGCTCCGTGACGCGCTACGAGACGCCGAAACAGTTGGCGAGGTACTTGCCGCTATTCGCGGCACTGGCGCACGCGACCGAGCATTACTTCGTCAGTGGATCGACCAGGGCTTCGTAACCAGGTCTCCCGTCATGGAGTTGTACGACAGGGTGCGAGTTCTTGCCAGGGAGGACCAACTAAGGATCGCTCAGTACCTTCACTGAGGCTGACGCGGGCGAACTGCTTGGCATGATGGGCCTTGGTCGCGAGCTCCACTGGAGTCGCAAAAGCCGAGGGCATCGACGATGCCCTACCCAACAAGGTCGGGTAGGGAGCTAGCGTGTGACCTGTGGCTGCACTACTGACTGAACAGCGACGGCTGTTCCACCAGGGGCTCGTTGAATCCGGCACCCTGTCCATCACCGACGGCGTGGCATCCATCGCGGATTCCTCGCAGCAGACGAGCCGGGCGATCGCGCTCCACCTTGGCCAGACGCTCGGCGCGCACGCCTCAGGAAAGAAGCTCGCGGGCCAAGCCGCCGGTAGAGCCTTCGAAGGCGCAGTGCGCAACTTCCTGGCAGCAACATTCCCCAAAATGTCCACGCTGCGGCCCGGAAACTGGGATGTACTGAATGTTGGCGGGTCTCGGGCGGAGTATCACCTCGCCCGCTACGAGCCGTACACGCACCTTGATGATCTCGCGCGAGCCATCCGGAGGGACGGCACGCTCGTTTCCGTCCTGGGCAACTCCTACTCGATCAGCCCTGACGTATTTGTTACGCGGGCGCCGGAGGCCGATGCCTTGATCAATGCCAGCGGCGAGCTTGTCGACGATGAGAGCGGAGGCATGTCTGTCATTCGCTTGGCCAACCAGGACCGCGCCATTGTGCATGCCGTCGTCAGCTGCAAGTGGACGCTGAGGTCAGACCGGGCGCAGAACGCCCGCAGCGAGGCTCTGAACGTGATCCGCAACCGGAAGGGACGGACACCGCATGTTGTCGTCGTCACCGCCGAGCCGACACCGTCCCGGCTCGCATCGCTCGCGCTGGGTACCGGCGACATCGACATGGTGTACCACTTTGCCCTTCCCGAACTGATCGATGCCGTCGATGCCTGCAGAAACGATGAGGCCCAAGCGATGCTAGAGACGTTGGTGAGCGGCAAGCGACTCCGGGACATTGCAGACTTGCCGCTTGACTTGTGCGTCTAGCCAAAGTGGCCCTGTTGGGCCACTTTGGCTAGCCTCGGGCTTTCACCGGGGTGGGTGTGTTAAATGGGTGAAAGTGCTTCTGGCTTGGGATAATGCGAGTGTCTACGTCACATTCGGCCCAACCCAGAGAGCACTTTCAAGGTGAAGCGTACCGGCATGTATCCCCAGCCCCACCACGACACCGGAGGGACCCGGGTGGTGGGCCAAGCGGGTGGCATGCTGCTCACCCGGACCACGCAGGTAACCGGTCTCGCGGCCGGCCTGTCGCGTGCCTTGTCGCCGTGGCGTAAACCGTTGGCGATACATGACCCGGGCAAGATCGTGACCGATCTCGCGATCACCCTCGCTTTGGGTGGGGATTGCCCGGCCGACGCCGGCGTGCTGCGTGGTGATCCGGCCGTGTATGGCCCGGTCGCCTCCGACCCGACGATCTCACGGTTGATCAGCGTGCTCGCCGCCGATACCCCGAACGTGTTGACAGCGATCAACACTGCCCGCGCTCAAGCCCGGGCCTGGCAGCTAGTACTACAGGGCTAGTTCAGTCTGGGTGTGGGTCTGGCGAGTGAACTCGCATCGTGGGGTGTGGCGGTGGGTTGGTTGATCAACCTGTGGTGTCGTCTGGACCAGCCCGCCACCAATGGAATTATATTCTCATGGCATCACTGATCTATTCTTCAGGTCGGTATTTCCTGCCTGCGGCCAACCCAGCGTGTTGCGGGAAATGGTGTTGATTCGGCGTCACCTGGCGAAATCTGAAACGACGATCGAGTGTCTAGTATTTTGCTTCCGGAAGGGCGGCGTGTATGTCCCTGTTCTTGCTGAATTGGTGAAACAATCGGTTCATGGGATCGCGGAACAATGAGTGTGGCTATGATGATGTGGTGACGGGTGCTGATGTGGCGGCCTGGGATGCTGAGTTCGGCCGGGTTCTTCAACGGTTGCAGCCATTATTTCACCGGGCCGAGCCGCGGGCGCATGCGGAGCAGTATCTGCGGGGCCTGTTAGCCCAGCTGCCCCGCAAGAACGGGTGGACGATATCGGAATATGTTGGGGCGAAAGAGCCGAAAGCGTTGCAACGGTTCTTGAATTTGACCCGGTGGGATGCCACCGAGTTGTTGGCGATCAACCGTGGCTATCTGCTGGAGAATCTGGCCGATCCGGAGGCGGTGCTAGTCGCTGATCCGACCGGGTTCGCGAAGAAGGGCCGCCAGTCGGTCGGGGTGCAGCGGCAGTATTCGGGCACGTTGGGCCGGATCGACAACTGTCAGATCGCCACCTTCTTGGCCTACGTGACCCCGGACCGGTCCAGGGCGTTGCTGGACCGACGCCTGTACCTCCCGGAAGAGTCGTGGATCGGTGACCGGGACCGCTGCCGTGCCGCGGGTGTCCCCGACCAGATCGCCTTCCAGACCCGGCCCGCCCAGGTCATCGACATGCTCAGCGACGCCATCGACGCGGGCGTGCCGTTCGCCTGGTTCACCGCCGATGAAGAATTCGGCCAAAACCCGGGACTACGCGAATTCTGCCACACCCGCCGAATCGCCTACGTGATGGCGATCCCGAAAAACACGATGGTCCCCGACCCGAAAAACGGTATGGACGACACCCGGTTAACGGCCAAAGTGAACCACACCGCGTGGCAGCGCCGGGCCTGTGGTATCGGCACGAAAGGCTACCGCGTCTACGATTGGGCTTTCCTTCCCACCGGCAGCCCCGATCATGAATACATGATCCGACGCAACATCAATACTGGCGAACTGGCCTACTACACCTGCTACAACCCCCGCCGCGCCGGCCATACCGAATTAGTGACCGTGGCCGGCGCGAGATGGCCGATCGAAGAATGCTTCGGCGCCGCCAAGAACGAAGTCGGACTCGACAACTACCAAGTCCGTAACTGGGATCCCTGGCATCGCCATATCACCATGGCCATGCTCGCCCACACCTTCCTCGCCGTCATCGCCCACACCGAGAAAAAAGGGGGCCCGCAACCGGCCCCGACAAAACCCGACCCCGGAAACGCCGCACCATCAGCCTCGCCGACATCCGGCGGCTCATCCTCCACACCGGGAAATCCGCCCTCGCTCTCGCCTTGCACTGGTTCCACTGGCGACGCCAACACCAACAACACGCCCGCCGCTGCCACACCAAGACACGACTCCACCACCAACTAGCCCTGTAGTACTAGCCGGTGAGCACTCCCCGGCCCATCGGGCCAGCGTGGCTGAGCCGCTCACGATCGATGTCGACGCGACGTTGGTGACGGCGCACTCGGACAAGGAGAACGCCAAACCGACGTTCAAGAAGGGCTACGGGTTCCATCCGTTGTGCGTATTCGCTGACCACGGTCCTGAGGGTGCCGGGGAACCGTTGGCGATCATGCTGCGGCCCAGGAACGCCGGCTCGAACACTGCGGCCGATCACATCCAGGTGTTGCGTGACGCGTTCAAACAACTCCCCGACCTGCCGAACACCAGGCCTGGTAAAACGGTGCTGGTCAGGGTCGATAGTGCCGGTTACAGCCACCAACTCCTGGACTGGCTCACCGCTCAACGAGTCCAATACTCGACCGGCTGGACACTGCCCGCTGAAACCGGCCCGTTGATCGAGCAGATCCCCGCCAAAGGCTGGACCCCCGCCTACAACGCCGACCGGAAACCACGCCAGGGTGCCTGGGTTGCCGACATCACCGGCCTGCTCAACCTGGACGCCTGGCCGGCCGCGATGCGGATCATCATCGGCAAAGAACGCCCCCACCCTCTCCATCGACCGGGAGCCCTTTGCGTTGCGCATCACCCACGAGCTGCGCGACCAGCCCCCGGTCCACCACCGGCGCCACCCCGGCTCCAGCCACGTCCTGCTCCTGTTCCACGGCCACCTCAGCGACCGCCTCAACCTGCGTACTCATCGTGTTCCTCCTTGATCGGAGTTACACCGTTGAAAGTACAGTCCCGCGGCTGGGGTTTACCCGCCCGGCGAAGAGGAACCCGAACTGGTGGATCGACATCGACGGCGGGCAGGACGTGCTGCGAAGCGCCGCGGACGCCGCCGTGCAGGCGCTGGTCTACGTGTACGACATCGACCCCGACGACATCGCGGACGCCGTTGACGTTTCGCTGAGCGAACGGGCAGCACTCGCGTCCTTGTCGAGCGCCGAAAGGCGCGCCACCACCGCCCATGAAGGGCAGGTTGACAAGGCCGGACGCCCCTACATCGAGCACCCGCGGCGAGTCGCCGACCGAGTCGCGGAGGTCGACGGTCGGGCGGCTGCGGGGTGCGTGGCGTGGCTGCACGACGTGGTCGAGGACGGCGACGTCACCCTGGACGAGTTGCGCGACGACTTCGACGACGCGATCGTGGACGCCCTCACCCGGCGCGACGGCGAGGGTGACGACTACTACCGGCGGGTGGCGCCCAACGATCTGGCCGTGGCGGTGAAACGGGCGGACATCTGGGACAACACCAACCCCGAGCGGCTCGCCGCGCTGCCGGCGTCCACCCGCGACCGGCTGCAGGCCAAATACGCCCACGCGCTCGCACTTCTCGACCAGCTCGCTCCACCGGCCTCAGACACTCCGCCGGAGACCGTCGGTGATCGGCATGACAGCTTGGGCATGGACGCCGCAGCGATCGGACGCCTGATGGCCTACGCCATTCAGGGCTACTCGTTCGAGGAGTACCTGCAAAGCCAGAACATCCCCGAGGCGCATCGGGCAGAGGCCGCGATCTACTACCAGGACACGATCGAGACGCAGAAGCGTGCCGTGGCCGCCGGCGGTGCGGTGTATCCGATCAGCGACTGGTGAGCCTGCCTGATCGATGGCGTCGAGGCGTGTCCGCCAGTCGAAGCAGCCGTAGCTCTGGGGCTAGGCATAGTGCCGGCGTACAGTCGGCGCCATGTCCATGACCGTCGCAGAGGTGGAGCAAGCGCTGCTCGCACTGGATCGCCACGACCGCGCCGAGGTGCTTCATCGCGGCATCCGTAGCCTCGAGATGGACGATCCCGCCCATGAGGAGCAGTCCGAAGTCGATGCTGATTGGCGTGCGGAGTTCCGCCGCCGCATCGACGACATCGAGAGTGGCAAGGTCGAGCTGCTCGACGTGGACGAGTCACACGCCCAGCTTCGCGCCGAACTCGCCGCTCGTCGCAAGCGAGAACTGGTCAAGGGCGAGCACCCCGAGGCCCTCGCCAGACTCCGCTAGGCCGCCTTCTGGTGCGACAACGCCGCCATCCCGGCGAAGAACTTCACTCATTGCTGAGTGCAGCACCTGCCATGATGGGCATGTGGCCAGTCCACTGCGGTGAGACGTGGAAGTGAACCCGGGATTTCCTGCCGGACGACAGGGCCCGGGTTTCGGGCTGCCTGGGGAGCAGAACTGACCGAGTCAAGTACCCGCGCCCTCTCAGTCTCCGCGCGGGCAGACTTCGACGTGCGCGCTCGGCCAGGTTGCGACCCCCGTGCCGAAGAAGTCTCGATCCTCAGTCCAGATCGGGCAGTCGAGGGTAAGCGCGATGGCGACCACCGGCCAATCCATCGGATCGCGAGAACCAATGCGCCAGCGCCACGCGCCGAAGCGGAGCTATCGCATCGTCGTCCAATGCTTCCACGACAAGGCGCAACGCACTAAGCGATTCGAGGAGCAGCGTCGTGTCGCGGTCTCGCCTGACGGCGATCGCCGGAAGGGTGACAATCGACCTCGTGCGAGACTTCTGATGCCGAGGAGACGGTCTCCACGCCGTACTGCTCGATGAGTTCGCGTCCGCGCGCCGAGCACGGTTCAGAGATCCAGAGTGTCAGCCGCAGCACCTAGGGTGCCACTCATGACTGCGCAAACAGACTCCACAGACCACCCAGCAGCCACAGCCTGCCCTGATGGGCTCGATATCGACAACGGAATAGTCGTCAACGGGCGATCTAGCGGTCCCGACACCCGAGCCCTCAATACGGCACGGGACGAAGACCACAGGCCCCGACACACTCTCAGACGACTTGGGGTGAACCTCGACCACCTGTCTGCACCATCCGAGCCCGCCCGGAGCAGGTCGCTCGCGTCATTGGAGTCCCAGCACGCACTCCTGGCGAATATCGAGAAGACTCAAGAAGCAGCCACCCTGGCACTTCCGGCCGCCGCCGCTATTGCGGCAACAGCCTGGGCAATCCGCAAGCTTTCCGATGGCCCGGGTGCCGGTGCGGGTACGTCATCGCCATTCGCACGGATAGCCGACAGCACGCGCGAGATCTATACGTCAATTCGGGGAATCCAACAGGAACTATGGACAAGCACATCACTCGTTCGCCAGTTCAAGGAAGCGTACCTCAACAGTTTTCCACCGAACCTACGACACATCCGCGACATTAGCGTTCGTGGAGTCTTGGACTTCTTGGCAGCGGAGGGGATCTCTTTGTATCAGGTGCCTTGCCAAGACACTGCAGAGGCACTTCTCGCCGCCCACCAAGATGGGACGACTCGGATGCTTCTCACGAAGAAGTGGCGGCCCATTATCGCAGACTGCCGAGCAGCGTTGGTCCGACACAAGAACCCTGCCACCGCTGAATGGTCCCACCTTGTAGCAGAAGGAATCTCGACATACGAGGACGGCCACCCGTCGGCCGCCCAAGCACTATTCATCGTTGTTATCGATTCCATCACCTTCGCGCTCCCACGATCAGACCGACAGCGCTATACGGGCTCCAAGAACCGCAGCACGTACGAGGTTATCCTAGAGGACGAAGAGTATTTGGCGACCGCGCTCATCGCAATTCCGGTCTGGAAGATTCACGAGCCAAACTGGGAATACAGGGGAGACAAGATCCCCCGCACGCTAAGCAGGCATGCGAGTCTACATCGTGCATCTAGCCGGCAGTACTCAAAGCGTAACGCCATTCAGGCACTTCTTCTGGCCACCAGCATGGTCTGCTGGTACAGCGAGTACGGCAGCCTGCACCAGCCCTGAAATGCTAACAAGAGCACGAGATGAGCCCCGGTGAGCAGAAGCAGAATTAACCAATCGACCACCGGAGAA
Source organism: Micropruina sp. (assembly GCA_047602545.1). Classification (GTDB taxonomy): domain Bacteria; phylum Actinomycetota; class Actinomycetes; order Propionibacteriales; family Propionibacteriaceae; genus Micropruina. The sequence goes on from JASGHC010000001.1 coordinate 442,277, forward strand.
CGCGCGGAACATCGCCATTACAACACCACCCCCTCCGCAGCCTGCTCGCGCAGCCACATCCATTGAGCATGGTTCGAGATTGAGTCGAAGACCCCATCTGGCGCCTCCGCTACCCGCAGCAGACACAGCGTGAACAGCCAGAACAGTTGCTCTGCAATTAAGTGCCCTCCTGCCGAACCATCAAGGCGCAGTTGGTCACCGTGGTGGGCTAGCGTGTTGCGAAGCGTTTTGACCCTCTTCGACCAGTCACCGGGATCATCAACAATAAGATCCTGAAAGATACCGCCCGCTAGTACTACAGGGCTAGTTGGTGGTGGAGTCGTGTCTTGGTGTGGCAGCGGCGGGCGTGTTGTTGGTGTTGGCGTCGCCAGTGGAACCAGTGCAAGGCGAGAGCGAGGGCGGATTTCCCGGTGTGGAGGATGAGCCGCCGGATGTCGGCGAGGCTGATGGTGCGGCGTTTCCGGGGTCGGGTTTTGTCGGGGCCGGTTGCGGGCCCCCTTTTTTCTCGGTGTGGGCGATGACGGCGAGGAAGGTGTGGGCGAGCATGGCCATGGTGATATGGCGATGCCAGGGATCCCAGTTACGGACTTGGTAGTTGTCGAGTCCGACTTCGTTCTTGGCGGCGCCGAAGCATTCTTCGATCGGCCATCTCGCGCCGGCCACGGTCACTAATTCGGTATGGCCGGTGCGGCGGGGGTTGTAGCAGGTGTAGTAGGCCAGTTCGCCAGTATTGATGTTGCGTCGGATCATGTATTCATGATCGGGGCTGCCGGTGGGAAGGAAAGCCCAATCGTAGACGCGGTAGCCTTTCGTGCCGATACCACAGGCCCGGCGCTGCCACGCGGTGTGGTTCACTTTGGCCGTTAACCGTGCGATCGGGGTGTCGTCCATACCATTTTTCGGGTCGGGGACCATCGTGTTTTTCGGGATCGCCATCACGTAGGCGATTCGGCGGGTGTGGCAGAATTCGCGTAGTCCCGGGTTTTGGCCGAATTCTTCATCGGCGGTGAACCAGGCGAACGGCACGCCCGCGTCGATGGCGTCGCTGAGCATGTCGATGACCTGGGCGGGCCGGGTCTGGAAGGCGATCTGGTCGGGGACACCCGCGGCACGGCAGCGGTCCCGGTCACCGATCCACGACTCTTCCGGGAGGTACAGGCGTCGGTCCAGCAACGCCCTGGACCGGTCCGGGGTCACGTAGGCCAAGAAGGTGGCGATCTGACAGTTGTCGATCCGGCCCAACGTGCCCGAATACTGCCGCTGCACCCCGACCGACTGGCGGCCCTTCTTCGCGAACCCGGTCGGATCAGCGACTAGCACCGCCTCCGGATCGGCCAGATTCTCCAGCAGATAGCCACGGTTGATCGCCAACAACTCGGTGGCATCCCACCGGGTCAAATTCAAGAACCGTTGCAACGCTTTCGGCTCTTTCGCCCCAACATATTCCGATATCGTCCACCCGTTCTTGCGGGGCAGCTGGGCTAACAGGCCCCGCAGATACTGCTCCGCATGCGCCCGCGGCTCGGCCCGGTGAAATAATGGCTGCAACCGTTGAAGAACCCGGCCGAACTCAGCATCCCAGGCCGCCACATCAGCACCCGTCACCACATCATCATAGCCACACTCATTGTTCCGCGATCCCATGAACCGATTGTTTCACCAATTCAGCAAGAACAGGGACATACACGCCGCCCTTCCGGAAGCAAAATACAAGACACTCGATCGTCGTTTCAGATTTCGCCAGGTGACGCCGAATCAACACCATTTCCCGCAACACGCTGGATTGTCCGCAGGCAGGAAATACCGACCTGAAGAATAGATCAGTGATACCAGGAGAATCCAATTCCATTGGTGGCGGGCTGGTCCAGACGACACCACAGGTTGATCAACCAACCCACCACCACACCCCACGATGCGAGTTTACTCGCCAGACCCACACCCAGACTGAACTAGCCCTGTAGTACTAGGTTGACGCAAGCAGTGATACGATCCACGTAGTTGTCCGTGGTTCCGCGGTGGTGCTTGTCGAAAGACTCCAATGCCGCACACAGGTTCATAATCTTGTCCTCCAAATATCCCCGCGCATATCTAGTCGTCATCGCACGCCGAAGCTCCGTACGGAATCTGGCAGCTACGTCTAGCCAGCGACCAACGCCCTCAACGCCCAGATGCTCGAATGTGAAGCACATCTCGTAGCCACTCATCGGTTTTCGCGATCCAACCCCCTCCGCAACATAGTCAACACGGTTCGCCCATCGAGAATAGTAGGTCAGCGACTTGTGAACACCGCTCAGCGGCCTGCCATCCAGCGAATATTCCAGGAGATCGGGATGATGCAAAGCCACACTACGAAATTCCGCGGTCCTTTCGGTGGCAATTGTCACAAGATCTTGGAAGTCGCTCGCCACATCGACCAATGTTTGCAGTGGGCAAAGCCGACCGCAATCTATACATAGCACCCAGTCTTGGTTTATCCGGACGGACTCGTTCCCGTTGATAGATACCTCAAGACGGTGTTCGAGCGCCACGCTGGGCCCACGGGAGGGCACGACGAACTCTGGAAGGCGTGTGGCCGAGACTGTAGCAAACCGATCACCAACCCAAGGCTCATCCGGATAAGCCAGCTCCAGGCCATTCGCACCAATCCAGCCGGCCAGATCGCGCAGTCGGAATAGCGCTTGGCCGACATGAAGCTCCGGCGTACCGAAGAAGCCCCCCTTAAGAACGGAGTTCACACGGACAGTTTCGGATGACTGCGTCAACGACCAGTCCCGCTTCCGGATCTGGAATGTATTCAGAAGGGTATAAGCGACGTTATCAGCCTCCCCGTGGACGACTGGGTATGACCGATCGGTGTCGTGAGTGCGGTCACGGTGCTCTTGGATATGGCCATCCGGCAGGACGTTGTGCTGAATCACTATCGGCCAGAGCTGACCAACGAGTCGCAACGCGCCGCCAGTGTTGGGATCCCATGACAACACTCCTGGGACGCGCTGCTCTTGATGTCCAGGTAGCCACCAGAATCCATGCACCTCAAATGGCTCCACCGCAATGTCCCTTCTCCAAACCGCAGCCCTCTCGCGACTGCAGTGGCGCGCTACCCGGGGATTCGAGAACCGTCGGCCGCAAGCGGCGCTCGGGGTTGATTCGGTGTGCACGACTCACCACGGTTACCCTCGTCCCTCTCGCTTCACCACCAACGCGATCAACTCCCGACTACATCCAATCGCCGCAGCCAGCGCCCCATAACTCCATCGCTTGGGATCGTCTTCCCGCAGCCGCCGGATCAACGCGTCCCGCTCGGCCCGCTGCCGGGCCGCGAGCTCGTCCGCCTCAACAGCCTTCCGATGCAACTCCCGCGCCCGCGCGGCCCGGGAGTCCGACACTCCCCCGCCGCGTGACGCACGGGAGGCGGCACCCCTGGCAGGGGTACCGCCTCCTTTCAGCGCATCAGCCACGGGCGAACTCCGTGATCAAGTTCGGCACGGCCGCGTCGAACCCGGCGATGTCGAGCATGCCGGCGTCGTCCGGATCAGCGATGCTGAAACCCGTCGCCGTGATACCGACCACCACGAGCTTGGCCGGAATCCCGGTCTTCTCCCGGTACGCCCGCAGCGCCTGGTGCGGATGCACCTCACCGGACCAGGTCTCGTTGTCCGTATAGACCACGAACACATCAACCGCGAGGCCCTGCTCCGCCGCGTACAGCATCGGCAACGCACAATCCGTCGGACCGAACGGCATCGCGTCGACCACCCGCAGTGCGTCGTCCAGCCGCTGCCGCGGCGAGATCGCCAACGGCTTCAGCTCGGTGTGGCCTCCGGGGCCGAACGAACCCGAGAAGCCGACCGCACTCGACTCCGGCTCGGTCGCCAGCTGCACCAGGGCCAACGCCGCGGACGCCTCCCGCGCGGTGATCGGCATGCCGGAGATCGGCACACCCATCGAGCCGGACACGTCCACCGCCAACAGCATCCGCTTGCCGGACGGCTCAACCGCACCGAACGCTGCGTAGAAGGCCGCGTCCAGGGCGTCGACGATCCGCCGGGTCGGCTTCCACGCCCCCGAACCGCGGGCCGACCGACCCGAGGCGTAGGTGCGCTGCGCGACCAGCACATTCACCGGATGCACCCGGGCCCGCTTGAGCCGCTCGGGCATCCGCCAACTGCGCGGCCACCTCACGGGTCCGGCCACCCAGCATCGGCAACATGCCCAAACCGGTCAGCCGCGGCAACTGGCGGATCAGCGCCGTCTGCGGCATGCCAGCGTCCAGCAGCGCGCCCCACACCGTGCGCTCGGTGAGCGCCCGGTCGGGCAGCATCTCCCAGCTGAGGCCGTACTCGCGGACCAGCCGCGCCCAGGTCGCCGCGTCGGACGCCTGCTGCGCCGCTGCGAAACCCGTGATCAGAGCCGGAACTTCGGCACCGACGTTGCCGCGGACCACCCACTCGAAGGTGTCCCGCAGCGCCGGCACGGACGTCGCCGGGTGCGCCAGCCGCAGCAGGTCACGGTGTGACCAGCCCTCGCGCTGGCGGTACTTGACCACCTGGTAGGCGAGCCGATCGGCGTCCTTGGACGTGTACCAGCCGGCCACCGCACGCCGCAGGCCACGGCCCCAGCCACGGAACTGCTCGACGTAGCCGGCGAACAGGAACAGGTGGGTACCGGTCCGGGCCACCTGCGGCAGCGCGGCCAACGCCGCCGGAGCCGCCTCGGGCACGGACGCCGCGTAGGCCAGCGCGAACAGCGCCGGGTTCTGCTTCGGCGCCGCACCGCGGGTCGAGACGTCCACGATGGTGGCGACCAGTCCCTCGGGGTCGGACGCCGCCATCCGGGTCAGCACCGCGGCGTTCTCGATCGCCAGGGCACGGTCGGAGGCGTAGTAGGTGCCGCCGTCCACACCGAGGGTGAGGAACCGGCGCAGCCGCGCGGCGTCGTCCAACTCGAAGACGTAGCCACCCGCCGAGTTCACGACCTGCTTGGGGTCAGCGGCCCCGCTCTGTGGGGTCCGGCGCAGGTTCAGCATGCGCAGAATGTCCATTCTCAGTTCCTCCTTTCGGTGTGCGGGCGGGGACGGGCGTGTTGTGCGGACCGGGCGGGACCCGGCCTGCGCCGGGTTGGTCCACTCCTGGACCTCCCTGACAGGTGAGGTAACCGATCTGCTCCGGCCCGTCCCCGCGTCGCGGTTTCGGGGACGGCGGGGTGACGTGGTTTCGACCAGCTCAACCAGCGAGGGGCGGGGTCTCGACAGGCTCGACCGACGGTGACCCTCGTCCGCCGTCATTGCGTGAGGCCGGGCGGGCGTGGTGATGACCACCGGAAGCTGCTCTGCCGATTGAGCTACGCCACGAATGACGGCGGGACTCGAACCCGCAACCCGCCCATGAGAAGTGGTAACCGATGATCTCCGGCCCACCCGACCTCATGTTCTTCAGTTGTTGGGTGCCAGGCGGGCATGGAACTGGCCGCCGGATTCGTTGCTCTACCACCTGAGCTACTGGCAAATGCCAGCAAGGACTCGAACCTCGGACCCACGATTCAGATAACCGACGACCTCCGGCCCACCTGACACGCGGACTAGTGTGTAGGGGTCTACACAGCTGTGTCGAATGGGAGATCCTGCGAATGGGCTTGGGCTACCCCGATCACAGGTGCACCAGCCAGAACAGTGGAGCCGTTGCGCTCCTCAAGATGGCCGTGAGGATCCACAGTATCTTGGTTTGTATCCAATAGACAGATACACTTCAAGCATGAAGTCGAAGGATGCTCTTGCCACACTGGCGGAGCTGACTGCCGCACAGTGGGGCATGGTCACGTCCGCCCAGGCTGCTGCGCACGGCGTCACTCGACTCAGCCTCTCCCGGCTGACCGAATCCGGCAACCTCGTCCGACTCGCCCACGGTGTGTATCGGGACGCTGGCGCACCCAGCGGCACATTTGCCGACGTCCGCGCGGCATGGCTGAGCAGCGAACCCTCGCGACTCGCTAGCGACCGACTCAGCGATGGACACCGCGGCATCGTGGTCTCCGGCGAGACCGCAGCCTGGATTCACGACATCGGTGACCTTCGGTCGAACCGAACCGAACTCTCCGCGCCGGTTCGACGCCAAACGCAACGAGCCGATCTCCACTATCGGTGGCGCGAGTTCGACGAGACTGATGTCACCATTCGCGAAGGGCTGCCTGTGACGACGGTAGAGCGAACCATCGCAGATCTCGTCGAGGGTCGGACCGACCTGTCGGTCGTTGCCAACGCGCTGCGCGAGGCGATTCTGCGGTCCGAACTAGACCTGGCGCGGCTCGCTGAGAACCTGGCGCCACTCGCTCGACGCAACGGCCATAGCAAGGACGACGGGGCGGCGCTGGTCGATGAACTGCTGGCCATTGCGGGCCTTGATCAGGAGACGATCGCGTCACAGATAGCGGCTCTCGACGGTGTGGGCGCGCTCGTGGCTCGGCACTATCTGGTGCACACCGCGAAGGCCACACAATCCACACCATTCGCAGTCCCTGCCCAGACCACGCAGCCGGCGCTCGCGGCGCAGTTGAGGGCCTTTGACTGGCTCAGACTGGCACAGATCAGCACAACGCCGGAGGCTAGCAAGACGCTGCCGAGCGAGGCTGGCCCATGACGGAGCCCTACCGAAGTGCCGCAGCCGTCGAGGCGGCAATTCGCGACGCGGCACGACGGGCATTCGCCATGGATGGATCCATGTCTACGCAGGACCGCATTCGCCAGGAGCACTTTCGGCGCTTTCTGAGTCGCATTTTCTCCGATCGCAACGCTGACTGGATCCTCAAGGGCGGCACTGGAATCCTCGCCCGGGTTCCGTCCGGTCAACGCACGACTGACGTCGATCTCTATCGTGTCAATGACACCCTCGACGCCGCCCTTGAGCAGCTCATTCTCGCGGCCAGCATCGACCTGGGCGACTATTTCCGGTTCGTCTATCTGAGACACCGACCGGCCTTGGGTGCCGATCAGCAGACCTACGCCGAAGGCTACCGAGTTGACTTTGCCGTCTACATCGGTCCCGACAGGAAGGAACCTCTCCACGTCGACCTCGTCGTCGGAGTCGTGGTCACCGACGAGCCGACGGTGATGGCGCCGTCAAACGGTCTCGAATTGCCCAGGCTTCCGAGCACCGACTACCGGCTGTACCCGATCACAGACCAGGTGGCCGACAAGGTATGCGCCACCATGGCCGACTATAACGGCCGGCCGTCCAGCCGCGAGAAGGACCTTGTGGACCTTGTCGTGATCGCGAAGACGCAGACCATGAGTGCGGACAGAATGGCCCGCGCCATCCATGCGGAAGCGCGTGCGCGCTCACTCGCATCGCTGGTGGAGTTCACCATTCCTCCGACCTGGGACGGCGATACGCCAGCGAAGCGAGGAACGTGTCGCCCTGTACCAACCACCGAACCGTCGAACTGGCGCGGGGACTCATGCGAGAGTTCGTTGATCCTGTTCTGCGGGGCAGGGTGGCCGGCTGCTCGTGGAACCCCGGCACCTGCACGTGGGTCTGAATGACCCACCAAGCGACCCGCCTCCACGAGGCTACCCGACCGGACAGAGTTAACCTGGACCGCATGAGTACCGCCGACCTGATCTACGACCCGAACGGAGTCGGGGCGGATCTTGTCGTCACTTGTCTGATCTCGCAGAGTCCGCGAGCAACTGACCTCACGTCCGACCCGCAACCCAGCGACATTCTGCTCGTGACCGACGCCGACGGCGAAGATCTTCGAGCTCGGGCGGTGCGACGCGACGGCAACCGGGTCGCGGTGCAACTCATCGTCCCGGAACTGCTGACGACGCCAGCCGCTGCCTCGGTCTAGCGCGCGCCCGATCCGGGCAACCGCAGCCATTGAGGGAAGCCTTGTGAGCGTCGACTGAGCCGATTACGGTCCGGTAAACCCGGGGCGCGCATCCAAGGAGCAGCGAGATGAGAACACTTCGATACTCGATCAACGTCACGCTCGACGGCTGTTGCCATCACGAAGCGGGGCTCCCTCCGGACGAGGAGTCGATGCACTACTGGGCCGATGAGATGGCCCGGGCCGACGCGCTGCTGTTCGGCCGGGTGACCTACGAAATGATGGAGTCGGCGTGGCGGCGTCCGCCTTCGGGCACCTGGCCCGACTGGATGGGCGAGTGGGAGGTTCCGTTCGCCGAGGCCATCGACCAGGCGAAGAAGTACGTCGTGTCGAGCACGCTGAACGACGTCGACTGGAACGCCGACCTGCTACAGGGCGACCTCGAACAAGCGGTGCAGCGGCTCAAGCAGGAGCCGGGCGAGCGCCTCTGGGCGGGCGGTGTGACACTCCCGGTGGCATTGGCCGATCTGGGCCTGATCGACGAGTATGAGTTCGTCGTACAGCCGGTCCTCGCCGGACACGGGCCGACGCTGCTCGCCGGCCTGCGGGAACGCGTCCAGCTCGAACTGGTGCATCGCCGGGAGTTCGGGTCGGGGGCGGTCGCCCTGCGCTTCCGGCCCAGGCATGCCCCGGCCTGACGGCTTCGTCCTTCCCCCCGCGCCGCCCCACGAAGGGGCACCTGAGTTTCGTTTTGCCATGTTCAGACTTTCGTTCTGCCTCTCTCGAGATGGGGTCTGCCCCGCTCATCGCGCGACCGCTTGCTGCACCCGCGCTGCAATGATCGGGCCAGGAGGTCTCGATGGATGCCCTGCAGCTACCCCACGCAGTAGTGCGCGAACTGGAACGCCTTCGCCAGGAGAATGCTCGGTTGTCGCGCTTGCTGGAACTGCGTGGCGACACGACACCCGCGGACGAACAACCGGCCATTCCTCTACACCGGCCCGGCCTGGTCACCCACGACTCCCCCATCGCCGACAAGCTCGCGTTGTATGCCGACCTATTCCGGGCACGACGGGATGTGTATGCCCTTCGATGGGAGAACCACCGGACCGGGCGGAGCGGCTGGTCACCAGCGGTGGCAGGGGGCTGGGGTCGCGTCGCCGACAAGAAGCGCGCGCGGCATCTGCAGCTGACCATTGATGTCCTCGTCGCTCACCTCAGTGGCGACGTCTTCATTGGGCTCTATCCGCTCCTGTCAGGCAGTGAATGCCACTGGCTGGCCGCCGATTTCGACGGTCCGGCCGCCATGCTGGACGCCCTCGCCTACGCGAAGGCTGCGCGGAGCCGGGGCATTCCCGTAGCCCTGGAACTGTCCCAGTCCGGACGAGGCGCGCACGTCTGGATCTTCTTTTCCGGCCCGGTGCAGGCATCCTCTGCCCGAGCGATCGGAAGCTGGCTGATCCATGAAGCCATCGTGCTGCGCGGGTCGATGGACCTGCGATCCTACGATCGCCTGTTCCCGAATCAGGACGTCGTACCGGAGGGCAGCTTCGGCAACCTGATCGCCGCGCCCCTTGAGGGCACCCGTCGTGCGAATGGACTGACCGTCTTTCTCGATCTGGCCACTTTGGAACCACATCCGGATCAATGGGCCTTCCTGTCCACACTCGCCCGGCTGAGTCCGGGTGAGGTCGCACGGTTCGCACGCGAGGCATCTCGCCACGCCACCGGGGTCGAGGTCAAGGTGATCGAGCGATCGGCGGCCACCAAAGTGCACCCACCGCTACCGCCGGTTGTTCGGGCCGAACTCGGTGCCGGGCTGGCGATCCCCACCGGGCAGTTAACGCCGGCCGCGCTCGCCACGTTCAAGCACGCGGCATCCATGGCGAACCCGAAGTTCTACGAGCTGCAGCGGTTGCGCAAGTCGACCTGGGACACGCCCCGCTTCGTCCGCGGTTATGACCTGACGCTGGATGATCGACTCATCCTGCCTCGCGGGCTGCGGCACACGATCGGTGAGGTGCTCGACCGGTCGGGGACCCGCTTGGACGTCACCGATCTGCGGCAGTCAGGCTCCGAGATCGAGGTCAGCCTGGCGACCGAACTCCACGACGCGCAGGCGTCCGCGGTCAGCGAATTGCTCACGCACGACGACGGCGTTCTGGTCGCGCCGCCTGGCTCCGGCAAGACAGTGATGGCGTGCGCCATGATCGCTGAGCGTGGCGCATCCACGCTCGTTCTGGTCGATCGCAAGGCGCTTGCGGAGCAATGGCGCAAGCAGATCGAGCAGTTTCTGGGGGTTCGCCCCGGCCAACTGGGTGGTGGTCGCAAGAAGCTCACCGGAGTCATAGACATCGCGATGCTGCCGTCACTGGCAAGGCGTGATGACGTCGCAAGCCTCACGGTCAACTACGGCCACGTGATCGTCGATGAGTGTCACCACCTGGGTGCGGCCGCCTACGAACACTCGGTGAAACCGATGGCCGCTCGGTACTGGCTCGGCCTCACAGCGACTCTCAACCGCCGCGACGGACTGGCGGATCTGGTGACCTGGCAACTCGGTCCCGTCCGGCACACTTTCGATGCAAGGCGCGACCGGGACACACTGCTCGATGTGCAACCCCAGCGCGGCCCGCTACTGCGGCTGCATCTGCATGAGACCGCCTTCGCACACGGTGAAGTCGATCTGTCCGAACCGGGCGCTTACGCCGAATTGCAGCGAGTCCTCATCCACGATGCCACCCGCAACAACCAGATCGTGCACGACGTCGTCAACGCACTTGAACGGGGACGCAACTGCGTGGTGCTCACTCGCCGCGTCGCCCACATCGACACCCTTGCCAAGGCACTGTCAGAACGCGGGCACGTTCCACTGCGCCTGCAGGGCGGGATGGCTGTGGCCGACCGTCGAGCCGTCATCGATCGGTTGGCGGACACCAAGGCCGGCGACGGCGTCCTCGTCATCGGAACCACGCCGTTCATGGGCGAGGGCTTCGACGCGCCCGCACTCGACACTCTGTTCCTTGCCGGGCCGATCAGCTTCGACGGGCATCTCGTTCAATGCGCGGGGCGGATCATCCGCACCTTCCCGGGCAAGGAGGTGGCCGAGGTGCACGATTACCACGACGTTCTGGCACCCATCCTCGCGACATCCCTGCGGCGGCGAATGCCGGGATATCGCTCGCTTGGTTTCGTCAGGCCGGACGGCACTTCGGTGTGAGAGAACCGACCGATTGGTTGGGCACGATCCCGGCATCGTGAAACGATGCCGGCTCCGGGGACCGGTTTCGGCCCCCAACACGAGATCATGCACCTACCCCCGCGCATCCAGTGCTGGTGCCGAGATCGAATCGCCCTCTGGGGAACTCACCCCGGCCGAACCATGAGGAGGCTCCCGATTAGCTCCCGCTGTCCCCATCGACGGCCATCCCGGCGAACGCCGGGATCTCCGAGCGGCCTACGCAATCACCCGTAGAGCTCGCCCAAGGCGTCCTCGTAGCGCTGGCAGAGCGCCAGCATGACGCGAACGGACCGGGCTTCGCAACCGGGCACTAGAACGGACGTGCGACCTTCGCGGCCGCCGCACGGATCCCGGCGACCAGATTCGGGTACGGGTCAACCAGCGGCTCACGCTGACTACGGATCGATCGCATCTTCTCGACCAGCGGCGCACCTGCGGTATAGAACCGCGCCCGGGTTTGTCCGTGTGGCTGCAACAGTCCCAATCGTGCGAGTTGAGCGAGGTCACGGGTGGCCGTCCGCTCCTCGACCTCGGTGCGCTTGACGTAAGACGGTCGAGTCACGCGCAACCCGAGCAGCACATCGAACAAGGCCTCGGCCATCCGGTCCGAAAGTCCGTGCTGAGACACCAGGGAGTCGATCAACCCCCAGAGGCGCTCCGCTTCGGCGAACCGACGCTGCAGAGTCTGTGCCTGCATGTGGTGGGCTCGTAGATTGAACTGGATCCACATGCGGGCGTCGCGTTCCGGATGCCAACCGCCGCCCCCGGTCGCAGCCAGCACTGCGTAGTAGTCGTCGGTGCTATGTCCCAACCACTCTTCGATGCTGCTGAAGGTCGGTTCCAGCACCTGGTCCTGGGCCAGCACCATGGTTTGCAGGGCGCGGGCCATGCGGCCGTTTCCATCCCGGAACGGGTGGATCATGACGAGGTTCAGGTGCGCCATGGCGGCCCGGACCATGGCCTCGCCCTCGGAGTTCTGCAGATCGCGCACCAGTAGGCGCATCAGCCCCGGCACATCCTCTGACTCAGGCCCTTCGTACACGTTGCGGTCGGTTCGATCGTCGCGGACGTAGATAGAGGTTGTGCGGTAGCGGCCAGGGGACTTGGCGAGCTCGTGTTCCAACAGCATGAAATGCATCGATCTGAGCATGCTCTCGTCGATGGTGAACTCCGCGTCAGCGGCCACGCTGAGCACGTAGGTGAGCACCCGGCGATACCCGATGATCTCTGGCCAGGTCCGCTCGTCCGCGGTCAGCGGCGGTTCGTCCTCGACGGCGGCGGCCGCGTCCTGGTCGCTGACCGTATAACCCTCGATGCTGTTGGATCCCTGAATCGCTCGCGCCTGGGCCGTGCGGCGCAGCCCGCCGTCCCACCTCTTAGGGACGCGAAGCACCGACGCCAGGCGCTCGCGGATCTGGCCGATCTCCTCGATGACGGCCAGATCGTCGAGGCCCAGGTCGGGTGACTCGAAGAGGCTTCGCATGACGATGTCCTTATATCCTAATCATTAGGACATCCAGAGTAGATCTCGCCCGCCGATGTCGCAATGATTGAGACATAAGGACATCGACCGAATGGGCACGGGCCCGTTGGCAGGGCGGAACAGGAGCCCTCAACCCCCACATGAACCGGGATGACACGTGGCCAGCGCCACCACCGGACGCGGCACGAGCACCGATCACTTGGGCTGTCAGACGCCGACGATGCGGACGTGGTCCGGACAGAGTCTCGTCAGATCACCGACATCCGAGGTGAGGACGGCGACGGGCCGGGCCTGCCGAGCTGCGAGTTCGGCGACGACCGAATCGATCGCATGGGTGTGGCCATGAAGGTTCGCGACGATCAGCAGTGACGCCGACGACCGCGCCGAGCGCTCGGTGACGGGTTCGACTCGTACCCGGGAGAGCACCCAATCCAGACGGCGTTGGTCGAGCTTGCCATGAGAGACCTCGAGAATCGTGAGCGCCGAGGCCACCACTTCGGTCTGGTTGCAATGCGCCGCAGCCAGGAACGCCATGATCCGAGGCTTCTCGTTCAGCCAGCCCGAGAGCCCCTCGGCGTCCAACACGAGCGTGCCGCCGCTTTCCGTCACGAGACCGAGCCGACACGTCCGAACAGCTCGGCCTCGGCCTCGGCCACGGTTCGCGGATCGATCGGGCCGTGCTCCCGCTCGTACCGGTCGAGTTCCTGCCCCAAGAGCTCATGGCGGACCTTCGCGGCCAGCGCCTCGGCGGCATAGCCCGAAAGGTTCTCGGTCAACCCACGAGCCGCCTCGATCAGCTCCTCGGGGAGCGTGATGGTGATCTTCCTGGTAGCCATGCGCCCACCATATCGCGGTATGGCCCGTCTGATCCGGCTGCCTCCACCCAACAGATCCTTTTCCAGACTCTTCGCCCTTCGTCCGGCAGCCCGATCATCAACCATCGTCGGCTGAGCGAGTCGAAACCCCATGTCAGCGCGCTGGAACCCCGGGGTCGCGAACCTGCGCTTCCTCAGCGGGCGACTCGGACGATTGATTGCCCGCTGCCAGCCCGCGCTCGCGCGCCGAACTGCACGTTTTCCAACCGGACAATGGTTACCAGAGACTCCCCCGCGGAGAAACGAGCGTTTTGCCGGCCACCGAGGCGGGTCAAAAGGCTCATTTCTCCGCGTCGGGGTCGAACCGTGGCGGGCGGGCAGCTCATTACGCACGTTTCTCGGCGTGGGTGCGCATGGACACCTTGCCGGTCGATGCGAGTTATCCACAGATCTCCGTGCGGGTCTGTCAGTGCGCTCCGGGGGCGGCGATGATGGCTCGATGCGCACACCACGCCCTTGGGCATTGCCTTCCGAGCCGGCACCGCTCACCGCCCTGTCCGGACAGGGTGTCACTCGGCGCATGATTGCCACGCAACTGGAAGCCGGACGGCTGATCCGCGTACGGCAGTCAGTTTTCCTGGGCGCCGAGCACTGGCCTGCCGACCCAGCCGGGCAGCATCTTGTTCGCGCCCGGGCCGAGACGGTGGTCAACCCCGAGGCGGCGATCAGCCATGCGTCGGCGGCGCTGATCTGGGCGTTGCCGACGCCGACACTGGGCACCTGGGACGACAAGCCGATAACAGTCACCTTGCCGGGTGGCGGGCGGTACCGGTCCCGGCCGGGGCCAGTCGCCCACCGGCTGGGGCCGCTGCCGGCGGGTCACCTAACCCGAGACCCGAACGGGTACCGGGTAACCACGATCGCGCGCACAGCGATCGACCTTGTCCAGGGCCTCGCGCTGCCCGAGACACTCGTGGTGCTCGATGCCGCGACGCGGCTCCTCTGCGCCTCGTACGTCACCAAGCCGCGCCGCGCCGACTACAGCAATGCCCGGCACCGCAGTCGGGCCGTCGAGGAACTCGAGGAAGTCGCACGGACCTGTGGCGTCGGTGGGCTGGCCGAATCCATGGGCCTGGTCGAACCGGCGAGAGAGTCACCTGCGGAGTCGCTGACCGCAGGCCACATTCACCTCACCGAGATACCACAGCCGCTGTACCAAGCGGCGGTCCGAACACCGTTGGGGACCCTCTACCCCGATTGCCTCTGGGCGGAGGAACGCCTGATCGGCGAGTGCGACGGCGCGGTGAAGTATGCCGATAAGGCAAGCATCGTCCACGAGAAGGAGCGTGAGCAGGCGCTGCGCGACCTGGGCTTCCGGATGGTGCGCTGGCTCGCCAAGGAGATCATGACGCGACCCGACCTCGTCATGGACCGCATCGCCCGCGAACTCGCGAGCAGCTGATCGCGGCGGTTCGTGCGTTTTGAGATCGGCTCGTCATCGTTCTCGCGCCACACGCGTAGAAATGAGCGTTATGGCAGGACCCGCAGCGCGCCAAAACGCTCATTTCTGCGCGGCGTAGCCGAGGGGCCCCAGACGGTCTGCCCACAACGCACGAAACGCCGCAGAAGCCCGCGCTCATCTTTGGCGCCGCCGCCTGGCGGGAGGCTCACCCTGGCAGGAGTTTCGACCCAGCTCGTCATCGGAGCTTGCCGGAGGCACTCTGGCAACGGGTTCGACAAGCTCCCCCAGCCAGAAGCCGGATGGACAACACTTCGTCAGCCATCGACCAGCGACGGCGGCGCTGATCAGCCGGCTTCGCTATTCGACCTCGTCGATCAGTTCGCGCATGGCCCGCACCTCGGCGCGCAACCGCTCGCCCAGGTCGGTCTCGGGCGCCTCGGCTCGGGTCATCGCCGACATCACGGCGGTGACCACGATGCCGAACACGACCCGCGCGGCGTGAGCGTCGTCGGTGCGCTGCTGGATGAGTGGCAGGAAGGGCTTCAGCCGCTGCATGTTCTGCTGCCAGAAGCCCATGGAGAGCTCAGGGTGGCCGCGGAGCACCTCCCTGATCCGGGTGAAGTCGCTGGGCAGGGTCGCGCTGCGGCCGATCAGCTCGCAGGCGTCGGCCACCACTGAGGAGTCGCCAGCGAGGAAGCGTTCGGCTTCCTCATCGGGCAGCTGAACCAGTGACAGGTCGAATGCCGCGGCGAGCTTGGTCGGGAAGTAGTTGAAGAAGGTCCGCGGCGAGACGCCCACCTCGTCGCAGATCTCCTCCACCGTGACGTCGTCGGGTCCACGCTCGGAGACCAGCCGCAGCGCGACGGTGTGCAGCGCCTCGCGGGTGGCCCGCTTCTTCCGCTCACGGAGCCCGAGGCAGGTCCGCGCGGCTGTTGCCTCGCTCATCACTGGCCCCTCTGCTCCGTCGCCTGGTCAGAGCCATTCTCGCCCGCCTCGGCCTCCTCCCGCAGCGATCCCGCCGGCTCCGAATCCGCCCGCTCCGATTCCGGCAACTCCGAATCCGGCGACGCCGGCGCGTCCCCGCCGTCGCCCGAAGCGGCGGCGGCAGCCGCGGCGGCCGTCCGCTCCTCCAGTGCGGAACGCAACCGCAGCGGCGGCACCCGGAAGAACCAGGTGATCACGAAGGCAAGCAGCATCACCCCTAGTCCAACCCAATAGATGGTCACCACTGAGGCGTTGAAGCCATCCAGGAAGGGCTTGGTCAGTCGCGGATCGGCGCTGTTGAGGAAGGACGTGTCGCTGGCACTGGTGTCGGTCTTCACATCGCCGGTGTCGCCCTTGTTGATCGCGTCGACCAACTCGGGAGCGATCTGGTCGATGATCGCCTGACGCTGCGCCGGATCGCTGTAGTCGACCGCGAGCCGTCCGTCGATCACACTGAGGTTCTTCTCTTCCGCGACCTTCTTCAACGCCTTCTTCTCGGCCGCCGGTGTGAGCTCGGCGACCTTCTCGTTGATCAGCTTCTCGACCTTGGACAGCTGCCGCGCACCGTTGCCGAGCTTCGCGGTACCAGTCGCCGCGGCCTTCGTCCCGCTGGTCAGCAGACCGCCCTTGTCGGCGGCCGTGCTCGCGCCAGCGGCGAGCTTGCCTGTGCCGTCGGCCAGTTTCTGCAGCCCGGACGCCAGCTTCTGCGAACCGGACGCCGCCGACGACAGCCCGTCCGCCAGGCCCGGCTTGCCGCCGCCACCGTTGAGGTAGGCGCTGGTGGTGTTGACGCTGATCGCCAGCGCCGTCATCGCTTTGGTGACGTCGGCCTGATCGTCCGACAGCTTGTCGCAGGCGGTGTCGTCGCCGTCGGTGCAGGCCTTCTGGTCGCTGCCCATGGTGGCCATCGCCGCCTTCAACTGGTTGAAGTCGGACGTCGCCTTCTTCGCCTGTCCGGCCGCGACCTTCCCGGCACCGCTGAGCTTGCCGAGCCCGCCGGCCAGGCCGTCCATGCCGGTGGCCAGTTTGTCGGCGCCGGACGCCAACTGCTGCGTGGCCGTCCCGATCTTGCCCACGCCGCCGACGAACGCCCCGGTTCCGGTGCTCAGCTTGTCCAGGCCCAGCGCCACCTGCGAGACCCCGTCGGCCAGCTTGCCGGCACCCTTCGCGGCGTTGGTGTGGACGGCGTCCGCGACCTTCTCACGGACGACGGCCTTGACCTTCTTCTTGACCTCTTTGGTGGCGTCGGCGAGCTTGTCGTCGATCTCGGACTTGATCTTGTCCGTGATCGGGTTCCACATCTTCTCCATGATCGCCTGGTTGTTCGGCGCGGACGCCACCGCCGGATCGAGCGCGGCATCGAGGGCGTCGGTGACCGTCTGCTTATCGGCCAGTGAGTTCACGATGTTGCCGGGCAACAGGCTGAACAGCAGCGACAACATGATCGCCGTGCCGAGGGTGCCGCCGATCTGCCGGAAGAAGGTGGCGGAACTGGTGGCCACGCCGATGTCCTGCGGCTCGGCTGCTGCCTGGACGGCCAGGGTCAGCGTCTGCATCAGCTGGCCCAGTCCCAGCCCGACCACGAACATGGCGATCATCAGGAACCACAGCGGCCGCTCCGGGGTGAGGAAGGTCAGAATCAGGAACCCGACCGCGGTGGTTCCAGTGCCGGTGACCGGGAACATGCCGTACTTGCCGGTGCGCGCGATGATCTGGCCCGAGCCGATCGAGGCGATCATCAGGCCGGCCATCATCGGCAGCGTGGCGAAGCCCGACTCGGTGGGGTTCAGCCCGGTGACGATCTGCAGGTAGAGCGGAATGGTCAGCATCGCGCCGAACATGCCGAAGCCGACCAGGATGCTCAGCACCGTGGTGATCGAGAAGGCCGACTTCTGGAACAGCCGCAACGGAATGATCGCGTTGGTGCCCATCGCCCGCTCGACCAGGATGAACACGATCAGGCCGACCGCACCGATGACGTAGCAGGTAATCGACGCCGCGGAGGACCAGCCCCATTCACGGCCCTGCTCGGCAACCAGCAGCACCGGCGCCAGCGTGCCGACGACCAGGGTGGCGCCCCACCAGTCGATCCGCGGCTGTCCGTGCTGCTCGTGCGGCACGTGCAGGAAGCTGATCACCATGATCAGCGCGACGATGCCGACCGGCACGTTGACCAGGAAGACCCAGCGCCAGCCGTCGATCCACAGGATCTGATCGGCACCGGCGAACAGGCCGCCGACCAGGGGTCCGATCACCGACGCCAGGCCGAAGGTGGCCAGGAAGAAGCCCTGGTACTTGGCGCGCTCTCGAGGGGCGAGGATGTCACCGAGGATCGCCAGCGGCAGCGACATCAGGCCGCCGGCGCCGAGGCCCTGGAAGGCCCGGAACGCAGC
The DNA here is from genome assembly GCA_047602545.1 of Micropruina sp. Lineage (GTDB taxonomy): Bacteria > Actinomycetota > Actinomycetes > Propionibacteriales > Propionibacteriaceae > Micropruina. The sequence continues at coordinate 460,476 of JASGHC010000001.1, forward strand.
CAGCTCGATCATGGACGTGGCGAAGCTCGACATCAGCGAGCCGACGATGAAGATGCCGATGCTGGTGATGAACAGCGGACGGCGTCCGAACTGGTCGGAGAGCTTGCCGTACAGCGGGGTGGTGACGGTCGCGGCGATCAGGTAGGCCGTGGTGACCCAGGCCTGCTGATCGAGTCCGTGCAGGTCGTCGCCGATGGTCCGGATGGCGGTGCCGACGATGGTCTGGTCGAGCGCGCTGAGGAACATGCCGGCCATCAAGCCGTAGATCACCAACATGATCTGGCGATGGCTCATCAGCGGTTCGGACGCCTCTTCGGACGGAGCCGGGCGTTCGATGGTGGCTGCAGCCACGGGATCCTCCTACACAGGCGAAACGCCACCGTCTTTGCGGCAGCGCAAAGTTACGGTAGCGCATTTTTGCAGTAATGCAAGTGTGCAAATCGGCTTGCGCCGTCCGTCAGACTGGTCGCCATGGAGCCCACCCCCACCGGACACCGCTGATGGAACTGCCCTCGACCGCACCCGTCCAAGTCCGCGACCAGCTGGATCTCGCCAGTCTGGTCGCCTACCTCCGACGCGACAGCCGCGAACGCCCGGTGGTCATACTCACCCTCGGCCCCGGGGCGCCCTCACCGTATGTGTCGGCGGCCCAGCTTGCCGCTGAGGCGCGCGGCGGCGCCGACATCGTCACCATCCCGACCGATGAGCTGACTCGCGCCCTCAGCAGCCGCCTGGACGATCCACGCGCAGGGGTCTTCCGCGGTGCCTGCCGTGTCTATCCCGCCGGCAACAGCTGGGAGACCAACCCGCTGACATTCCCCGTCCGGATGGCGCGAGACGCGGCCGAGATCAACGCGCTGCCGCGGCTCATCATCGCGGACTTGCGCCGCGAACTCGACCGGCCGGCCACGGTGCCTGCGGCGACGCAACCCCCTCCGGGCACGAATGCCGGCCATCCGGGACAGCGCGCAGGCAAGCCCCCGCGAACACCCCCCGTGCCAGCACCCAAACCGACCGCGGGGCCACCACCCGCTCCCCTTGCCACGCCGACAGAAATCAGCACCGCAGCGGAGGCGTCCGCCCTGGCATCGCATCTGCGCAGCGCGGCCCGCACGCGTCCGGCGGTCGTGGTGTCGCGCGCCACTGCCGCGGCAGAGCCGTACGCCGACGTCGCCCAACTGCGGCACGACCTCAGCGGGCTGGCCGACGTCTTTGAGATCTGCACGCCGGACGCCAGCTGGGCGTTCAGCCATCACGTCCCCGACATGTGCCAGGTGTACGGCGGCGCCTGCCGCGCCTATCCGGTGGGCACCGGATGGGAGGCCGACCCCTACGAGTCGCCGCTGCGGTTCGCGCACGGAATGACCGACCGCGGGCAGGTGACCCGGCAGCTGATCGCCGACGCGATGGGGATGGCCAGTCGCGGTTCGCACACCGCCGAGGCCCGGCCGACAGGTGCCTCGCCGGTCTCGGGGGTGGTGAGCGGCCTGGTCGCGGGACGGGCGCTGGTCAACATCGACGGCCAATTCCCCGGCACGCTGTGGCCCGAGCTCGTCGAGCCCGGACTGCCCGCGGAGCGGCTGTTCGTCAAGGGCATGCGGGTGCAAGGAACCCTCGACCCCGAGACGCGGCGCATCGATGCCCGCACCATGCGGCGGACGGCCGACGAGGCACTCAGCAGCTATCACGCCGGCGAGACCATCCTGGGGCGGGTCACCGAGATCGCGAAGGACGGTTGCACGGTCGAACTCTTCCCCGGCTTCCAGCAGCCGGTCGCGGCGTCCGACATCACCGACGACACCATCGACCTGCGCTGGATGATGAGTGTCGGCGAGGTGCTACCGGTGTGGTTCGGCGGTCACGACGACGGCGACTGGCTGCTGTCGATCCGCGACGCCGGCGAGTTGACGGACGCGGTACCGGCTCCCAGCCTGCTCACCGGCGGACCGCCCTGGCTGGTGCCGGCCGACCCCGAGGAGCGGCGCCCGGAACCGGCTTCCGGCCACAACCCGGACGCCGGGAACCCGGCCAGCCTGGCGGTGACGGCCGGCGTTCTGGAAGGCCTCCGGAAAGAGAACGAGCAGCTCACAGTGCTGCTCCAGCAGGCCTCCGCGACGGTGGCCGAGTTGGAGGCCGAGCTCACCAAGGCACGCACCCTGCGCCGTGAAGCGGTCCGGCGGCGCGCCACCGACTCCGACGACGCCAACCTGTTCGCAGACGAGGCGGACCAGCTCAACTTCGAGATCCGGCTCGCCTGGGCGCGAATGACCCAGCCGTCGGAGAAGGCCGAGTTGCCGCTGAAGGAGTGGACCTACGGCGAGCAGTTCTTCCACACCCTGCACGCCGTCCAGGGTGTTGCGCGGAGCAAGATCGTTCGGGTGATCGTCCACATCCTCACCGGACTCGATACCGAGCTCGCCTCGCGGGAACTGCATCAGCTACGCAGCGGCGGAGGCGGCGACGACGCACCTGTCGTGCGAGCCGGAGGCGAGTCCTGCTGGCGGGTCAGCCTGCAAACCAAGACTCCGGCCGCCCGCCGGCTGCACTACTGGATGCGTGCCGACGGTTCCATCGAACTGAGCAGCATCCGCCTGCACGACGATTTCCGGCCCTGAACACCGGCGCTGAACAGCGTGCTCGGTGTCGTCTGTGCGGCATTCTGCGAAACTCGGCGTGAGCCGCCACGGGGGTCTCGACAAGCTCGACCAGGGTGGCGAGCTCGACCAGGGTGGCGAGTTCGACCAGCGGTGGCTGAGCTTGTCGAAACCTACTACTGAACGGTGATCGCTCAGGCGGACAACCGGGTCGATCCCGGACGACGGCGCCCGCGTCCGGAACCCTGCCGGGAGAGCTGCACCACAGCGTCGCCGCGGCTGGCCGACGACCGGCCTGCTGCCGACGGACCGGAGGTCGTCCGAGACTGACCCCCGGGGCGCTGACCGGAACCCGAACCGCTGCGATTCGACCGAGCGCCGCCCGACCGAGCGCCGCCCGAGCTGCCGCCGCCGGAGCGTCCACCACGGCCGCTGCCGCCTCGCCCTCCACCGGATCGGGAACCACCGGAGCGGGACCCGTCGGTGACGATCTGCGCGGCCTCGCTGGGGATGTCCCCGGCGCTCACCGGCTCGGCCGCCTCACCGGACACCGCCACGATCTGCCGGTCGCCGGCACGCACCGGGGTCGGCTGGACGCTGATCTTGGCGGCGCGGGCGAGCGCGGTGAAGTCGCGGCGCTGCTCGGGCAGCACCAGGGTGACCACGTCGCCGTCGTTGCCGGCGCGGGCCGTCCGTCCGGAACGATGCAGGTACGCCTTGTGCTCGGCCGGCGGATCGACGTGCACCACCAGGTTGACCTCGTCGACGTGGATGCCGCGGGCCGCGATGTCGGTGGCCACCATCACCCGGACGCGACCGTCGGCGAAGGCCTTCAGACCACGCTCGCGGGCGTTCTGCGACAGGTTGCCGTGCAGCTCCACAGCCGGGACGCCGTCGGCGGTCAGCTCGCGGGCCAGCCGCCGGGCCTGATGCTTGGTCCGGGTGAACAGCAGCCGCCGCGAGGTGCCGCCGGCGAGCTCGCGGACGATCGCCCGCTTCTGGGTGGCGTCCGGCACCAGGAAGACGTGGTGGGTCATCGCGGTGACCGGCGACTCGGCACTGTCGACGCTGTGGACCAGCGGGCGACTCAGGAAGCGCTTGACCAGCTTGTCGATGCCGTTGTCTAGGGTGGCCGAGAACAGCAGCCGCTGTCCCCCGGTCGGCGTTGCGGTGAGGATCCGGGTGACGGCCGGCAGGAAGCCCAGGTCGGCCATGTGGTCGGCCTCGTCCAGCACGGTGACGGCGACCGAGTCGAGCCGGGCATGGCCCTGGCCGATCAGGTCTTCGAGCCGTCCGGGCGTGGCGACGACGATGTCGGCGCCAGCCCGCAACTGCTGCACCTGCCGAGCCTGGCCGACACCGCCGAAGATGGTCATCACCCGTAGTCCGGCTGCTTTCGCCAGCGGTTCCAGGGTTTCCAGGATCTGGTTGGCCAACTCACGGGTCGGAGCCAGCACGAGTCCTCGCGGCGCACCCGGACGGGTCCGGGCGGCGATGCCGGACGCGGACGGCACCAGCCGGGCCAGCCGGGCGACCAGCGGCAGCGCGAAGGCCAGGGTCTTGCCGGAACCGGTGCGGCCACGGCCGAGGACGTCCCGACCCGCGAGGGTATCGGGCAGGGTGGCCTGCTGGATCGGGAACGGATCGGTGATGCCTCGTCCGCTCAACGGGGCGACGAGGACGGACGGGACGCCCAGGGACGCGAACGTCACCGGAGCGGATTCATGTCGTGACACGAAAAGACTGCTTTCGAAGAAGTTTCACCACGGTCCAAGGTCCGCTCGCGTTCGTCAGCGTTCGATCGCCGGTACGGTGCGGAAAGTGGTGCGATGCCGGGCTGCGACTGTCGCGCCCTGCACACCATCATCGCACAGCCACCCGCTGGGGTGGGAATCGGACATCAGAACAGTGATACGATTGGGACTCGCGTGAACTTCACGCAGATCGGCACCCCGATCCTTCGGCGCTCACAGAGCGTTGCCGGCATCGGTGAGCCTGACCATCCCGGTCAACCGGCTTACCGGAACTATCTATCCGACCATCTGCTGCGGCACCAGCCGCCATCCATGATTCCCACCCCGGCGCCGTCGGAGTGGTCAACAGGGCCGCAAGTCGCGGTCCGCGCAACAAAGAAGGAAACACCGACATGGCCACTGGCACTGTCAAATGGTTCAACTCCGAGAAGGGGTTCGGCTTCATCGCTCCCGACGACGGTTCTGCTGACGTCTTCGCGCACTTCACCGCGATCGAGGGCCGCGGCCGTCGCGACCTGTTCGAAGGACAGCAGGTCGAGTTCGACACCGAGCGCGGCCAGAAGGGCATGCAGGCCGCCAACATTCGGGCGCTCTGAACCCTGATCTAACAATGGGGACGGGCTTGAAGCCCGTCCCCATTCGCATGCCCGCTTACTCAGCCGCGACCCATGCTCGCCGCCGCCGGGCAGCTGAAGCTGTGCCGCGCAGCCCAGCCCACATCGTTGATGTAGCGGACCACGATGGTCAGCGCTTGGCCGAGATTGTTCTCCACATAGGGGACGCCGTGGGCACGGCAGTGCGCCAGCACCAGGACGCGGGCCCGATGCAGGTGCGGCCGGGGCATCCCCGGGAACAGGTGGTGCTCGATCTGGTAGTTGAGCCCGCCCATCAGCGCGGTCGCCCACCAGCCGCCGGACACGTTGCGTGAGGTGAGCACCTGCTTGTCGAGGAAGTCGAGCTTCACGCCGTGCGGCACGATCGGCATGCCGATGTGGTTCGGCGCGAACGCGATGCCCATGTAGAGGCCGAAGACACCCAGCTGCACAGCCACGAAGGCGAACGCCATACCCAGCGGCATCACCCAGAACACGAACGTCAAGTAGAGCGCGAAGCGCAGGCCGATCATCGTCAGTTCGCTGGCCCGGCCGTCCAGCTTGCCGGGGCGGAACAGCCGGCGGATCGACGCCTGATGCAGGTCCAGCCCGAGCAGCAACATCAACGGGTAGAACAACCAGCCTTGCCGGCGGGTGATCCAGGCCCGGAAGCCGGTGGCGAAGACGGCGTCCTCCTCGGTGAACGAGGTCCAGCCGGGCGCGATGTCGGGGTCGCGTCCGATCTGATTGGGGTTGCCGTGATGCCGGGTGTGCTTGGTCATCCACCAGGCGTAGCTGATCCCCACGAACACGGTGGCGAGCAGCCGTCCGAACCGGTCGTTGGCCGGGCCCGAGGTGAACACCTGACGGTGCGACGCCTCGTGGCCGAGGAACGCGAACTGGGTGAACACGATGCCCAGGGCGGCGGCGATCAGCAGCTGGAACCAGGAGTCGCCGAGCAGCACCATGCCGGTCAGGCAGGCGGCGAGGGCGACGACCAGACCACTGAAGAGCACCATGTAGAAGCCCGGCGTCCGGGCGTTCAGGTCAGCCGCGCGGACCTGCTGGGCCAGCTGGGTGAAGCTGTTGGTGCGTCGCTCCCACTCGGCACGGGCCGCGCCACCGCGGTTCGGACGGACGGGCGCGGGGGCGTCAGTGGCCGACATACGGTCTCTTTCTGTAACGGATCGACGGTGACCGTTCAATCAGACACCGGAGCGGCACTCGAGAACAGCTACCGCAATCCTACGGCATCGTAGGTAACGATGGATACGAATCCGCCAAGCCCCGTCCGCTGGATGGGATCGGGGCGTCCGTTGGGTCATGCACCGCGATCGATGCGGGACGCTGCACCGACGGCGCGGCCTCGTCGTCACCCACCAGCACGGTGTCGTGGGCGGGCGTGGAACGCCACCCAGGCGCCGGCGTGACCTTCGGCGGACGGCTGATCGGACCAGCTACTGACGACCGTCAGCCCAACAACACCAGCAGTTGGGCGAGCAGGATCTTGCCGACCATCGCGGCCGGGTAAACCAGCGCGTACCCCAGCGAGACCCGGTTGTCGAAGCCGGAGCGGGTGTTCGCGAAAGCCAGCAGCGCCGGCTGAGTCTGGGCACCACCGAGTTGCCCGGCGAGTTGCACCCAGTCGGTGCGCCGCAGCCGTCCGGCCAGCAGCAGTCCTGTGGCGGCCACGATCGTCACCACGAAGCCGAGCAGTGCCACCTTCCACCCCAGGTTGGACGACACCGCCTCGGCGAACAGCAGGCCCGCTTTGGTGCCGGCATAGGCGAGAAAGACCAACATGCCGAGCGCTGACAGCGCGTGCGCGGCCGCCGTCGACATGGAGATGGGGAGGCGTCCGACCCGCCCGACCCGGGCGAACACCAGTCCGGCAAGCAGCGTCCCGGCCGCCGATCCGAGGCTGAAGGTGCCGGTGGGCAGCGGGATCGGGATCATTCCGACCAGAATGCCGACGGTCAGTCCGAGCGCCAGGCCGAGCGGATTGATGTCGGAGAAGCCGCGTTCGGAGTCACCCAGGTGGGCCCGGATCGGGCGCATCTGGTCACGGGGTGCCACCACCCGCAGCCGGTCGCCGAGCTGCAGCACGAAGTCGGGGGTCGGGATCATGTCGATGTCACCGCGCCGGACCCGGGAGACATGCCCGCCGAAGCGGGAGCCCAGGTCCAACTCGTCCAGCCGATGGCCGGCGAACGTCGCCGCGGACAGGGTGACCCGGTTCGAGTCGAGGTCGGTGCGGTCACCGATGATGTCCACCGATGAGGTGTGCCCGAGTTCCGCGGTGACCGAGGCGAGCTCGTCGGCCGGCCCGATCACACTGATCAGGTCGCCTCGGTCGAGCGACTCGTCGGGGGTCGCCACCACCATCGGTCCGGTCCCGTGCTTGATCCGGGTCACGGTGACCGCACCGGCATGCTCGCGCAGCACGTCAGCAACGGTCGGACCGCCGGTGCGGTCGACCCGGATGGTGCGTTGCTCGAGCCGCAGGGACGCCGTGGCGTTGTCGCGGGCGCCTCGCCGCAGCGCCCAGGCAGTGGCGAGCATCATGCCGATGACGCCCCAGAGGTAGCTGATTGAGTAGCCGATCGCCGGAAGCTGTGCCTCACCCGCGGCCTGGCTCGCCGCGGCCAGCGCGGGTGTGTTGGTGAGCGCACCGGCATAGGTGCCGGCGATCGCCGGATTCGGCAGGCCGAGAGCCTTGCCTCCGAGCGCCGCCACGACCGCGGCCACCGCGAGGCAGGCCACCGTGGTGAGCATCGCCGGCCAGCCACGCCGCAGCGAGCCGAAGAAGTTGGGTCCCGAGATGATGCCGACGGTGTAGGTGAACAGGACCAGACCAAACGTGCCCAGCACCTCCGGAACAGTCAACTCCACGCCCTGGGTGATGCCCCAGGCAGTGAGCCCCAGCGCGACGAACAGCACTGCGGCCGGGCCGAGCGTGGCGCCCGCGATCCGGATCTGGCCGAGCACGGCGCCGAGCACCAGCAACAGGGCGAAGAAGAGCATCGGGTATTGCGCAAGCAGCGCGAACATCGGTCATCCTCGATTGGAGTGTCGTGGGTGGGTGGCGCCGGCGGTGACCCGGCGCGGCTCGCGCCACGCTCCGATCCGAGTCCGGTTCCCGGTGCCTCGAAACCGGTTCTCCAGCCGGCGCATTGCCAGCCTATCGACGGGTTCGGACGCGCGTGCCGAGACTGGAAAACCCGCCCGTGGCCGTCCGCACCGGCCGGGCAAGGACCAGCGAAGGCCGCGACGCCGTCCCAGCCCACGACGGACCAAGACTGGCTGAACCTGTGCGTACTGGCCACCGCCGCTTGGCGCTCGGCTGTCGCCTAGAAAACCTAGTTGCGGTTGAGCCCGAACTTCACTGACAACAGCGCATTCTTGTAGTGCGATTCGGCAGCGTTGACCTCTGACGACGACGTCGAAGGCCCGAACACCCGCAAGATGCTGAACTGGAAGTTCCGAGCGTGCTCCTGGCCGCTGTCGGCGCCCCCCGGTCCGCCCCGAGCGGCCAACGCCAACTCGCGTAGCGCGACATTGCCCCCGTGCCCATCGCGAGCGTACGAGGCCCAGCGTCCGAGAATCCGCTCTGCCCCATCGGCCTTGCCGACGTAGTTCCGGCCCGTCGACGAGTCCGTGATCAAGTAGATGCCTTGCACCTCGGACAGGGCCGCGCGCCAATCGGCATACCGACGGTCGGACACCATCGCCCTCAACTCAGAGAAACTCAACAGCACGCGATCAAAGCCGGGGAACGGCACTTTGTCCCGGTCTGCGATCTCCAACACTTGGAGTCCGGACGCCGAAGTCCCGCTGCGATGCCAATTCCTCGGACTGGTCCACTCGACCACCAGCCGATTCTCCAAGTGCGCAAGGAACGCGCTGCGTCGCAGATCAAACCAGCGATCGGTCTCAGTGCGCTCAGCGAGCACCTCGCCATGATTCTCGTACGCACCGAATAGCCTCGATCGGCGCCGCCCATCGGCGATCAGGATGACCCAGTAGCGCGGCGGCCGCGACGGGAATCTTCGAGGAGAAGCGTCCTGACCACGGGTGTAAGCCAGAACACGCTCCTCCGTCAGGTCCCCCGGTCCTCGTAGCGCCGAGGCGTCATCGGGCTTCAGCACATGCCTGATCACGTGCACGTCCTCCAGGCGAATCGGCGGCGTGACAGCTGCACCGAGGGAGGTGAGTACATGCCCAAGTGTCAGGTATGGGGAGGCCGGAAGCTGCGTCATGGACCGAATGTAGGTCAATCTCCGATGCCTCCGCCCGGCGACTGAGTTGACGACGACCGCCAGGAAGCTTGAGTGTCAAAGGCTGCTGACAGCCCGCGCCTACTAGCGCTTCCGAAACTGAAGCGGTCGCACACCTGCCGCGTTTAATGCCAACGCCCACGGCCCGCTTCCGAGCTTGATAATCTGCCTTCTCAACTGGACCTCGTGTCGCATAAACAGCACCAGCTGATCCTGCGGTCCGAGGTCACGCTTAGCGCCGATCCACACCGAGCGGATCCCATGCTCCAGGTATGCGGCCAACTCAGCCGGCCGCGTACGAATACGCCGATCGCGGGTGAGCACGATCAGGCCACGCCTGCCGATGAGCGGCATCCAGTCCAGGTCGAGCATCCCGAGAGGCACGTCCAGGAGCCGCTCATGCCCCGGGTACAACACATCGTTGCGTCCAGCGCGTTGTAGCAGCTTGCCCAGCCCGAGGGCGTTCTCGTCGGTGAAGTACACCGGCGCGAACTGGGGCGTCATCAGGCCGCGCGCTCGCTGCCAGCGATCAGTTCGAACCTGATCGCCTCGTCGATCTGGCCGAGATCGAGATCGTACAACTCAGCTAGCCCCTCGCGTGAGGTACCCGCACGGTAGCCCTCCGCCAATGCGTCCGTGCGCACGTTCCTGATTGCAGGCTGTCCGAAAGCGCGACCGGGATCCATCACTACCAGTGGGGTGCGAGCGTCCGGGCTGAGACGTCCGACCACACCATCGGTGTAGCCGGCGACCTGCTGGAACCGGGCAGCGCCGGGAGCGAGCATGGTCTGACCGTTGCGCACCACCACCAACTGCAGCGGGCGATCAACGCCCACTTCATCCTGCACGGCCCGCACCAGTTCGCGACCCTCGACATCGACAAAGGGTCGAGCGTGCGCCAACGGGTAGCGGCCGAACTCCTGCCGCAGCCGGACGATGGCCGGACGCAGCCGCTGTACTGGCACCTGCTGGCTACGAAACTCGGCCAGCAATCGCGCCTCGACCATCTCGCCCCAGGTGACGTCTTCAGAACCGGTCGGCTCCTCACGCAACACCGGCTCATAGAACCTTCCGGCACGTTCGTAGCCGTCCAACCAACGACGTGCGGTGCCCGCATGCAGCCCGACGAGCCGATCCACGTCCGGGTAGGAGTAGATCGCGCGCTCAAGCAGAGAGATCGCCATGTCGCCCATGATGGCACCAGCCACCCACAACGAGCCGGAACAACCGTCGGGTTGCTGCCGCAGGCCGCAGGTCCAACTGGGAATCGAACCCGAACCAGGTCGGCTCAAGGGCCGAGCGTCATAGCGACGCTCACCCCCAACATGTCGAAACGTCGAGCATCCTCATCGCCGGACGCCAGGAGCGGAACGGCGGGCTCTCATATAACGGAGGTCATTGTCCGATATATCGATCGTCAAGGGTCGCCGAGCCAGCCCACGTGCAACCAACCCGCAACCTGTGTTGTCGCGGCTGGGAGCATAGTCCCTAGTCACGCGGCGATGATCGCTGGTGGGCCCACTGGGAATCGAACCCAGAACCCGCGGATTAAAAGTCCGCTGCTCTGCCAATTGAGCTATAGGCCCGCGCCGTGGCGCGTGCACACTCTACCGTCCGGGCTACCGCCGGATCACCACGCTCAGCGCGCCCACCACACAGACACCCGGCAACCATCGACTCCTGAGAGAGCCGGGCACACTGGGCCCATGGACTGGTGGGGCATCGCAGTGATCCTGGTCGCCGGGATCGCGGTGGTGATCTACGGCTACCTGGACGACCGCCGCAAGACCCGGGAGCGGGACGCCGCGCTGGTGGCACCCCCGGACCGGGACATTCCACGGTTTGAATCGACCGCCGAGCCGCCGCAGTACCTGAGCGAACTCCAGGCGCGGACGCGTCCGAGCGAGTTGCCGGCCTCCGGCCTTTCCGACCAGCGGCGCGCCGAGCTCAAGCCCGCGCTGGACGCCGCGCCGAGCATCAGGGCCGGCATCCCGGACGACCGCTTCAGCACGGACGCCGCCAGTGGCTGGGCGGTGGCGTCCGATCCGCTGGTGGCTTTGTGCACCGAGCCCGTCAGGACGGTCCGGGAGCTTCTTCCGCTGTTGGAGAAGGCTCAGCGCGCCGGACGTCCGCTCGCGCTGGCCGCGCCGAGCTTCAGCGATGACGCCATCGATACCTTGGCCGCGAACACTGTCCGCGACAAGGTGCGGTGCATCCCGGTCACCGTGACGGCAGACCAGTCCGCGCAGCTCACCGAATACACGCTGGCCACTCCCCTCGCCCGCACCGATCTGCAGGCCGGCTGGGTGCCGGACGAATCGCTCGGCACCACCACGACCTGGGTGTCGAGCCGGACCCGGTCCTGGATGGTGCACTCCCAGGAGTGACATGCCTCCCCGGCCAGCCGGCGCGAGAGGGGCTGCAGATCACTCGCCGAATGCACGCGGTTTGGTTGGCGCCCCCGGGGCCTCGACGAGCGCGGCCAACGGCGAAGGGCGACGGGCGACGGGCGACGGGCGACGGGCGACGGGCGAGAACCGTCCCGGCGTCGCATGCTCCTGATTGAGGGGCTGAACACGCCCCACCGGCAAGCAATCTCTCAACCCATACTCAAGATTTCCTCAGGATGTGCTCAAGTTGGCGAGATCGGCGCACAGCGAACTCTCAGGCGTATCCCAGTTCGTCCAAGTGATGGTCGTCGATGCCGAAGTAGTGCGCCACCTCGTGCCAGACGGTGATCCGGACCTCCTCGACGACTTCCCCCTCGTCACGGCAGAGGTCGAGGATGGCGTCCCGGAAGATGACGATCCGATCAGGCAGTACGCCCGAGTACCCCGAATCACGTTCCGACAATGGAATTCCGTCGTAGTAGCCGAGCAGGTCGGCGTCCGCCCCGGGAGCCCGGTCCTCGATCACGACCACACAGTTCTGCACCAGGGAAGCCAGCCGCTCGGGGATCAGATCGAGCGCGGCGTCCACCAGCTCCCCGAACCGCTCCTCGCTCATCTGCACCGGCATGACCCCACTCTAGGGACGTCAGAACGCACCGATTCTTTCGCTGAGCATTCGAAAAACACCGGCGCGTTGACTTGCGGGGCACCGCTCAGACGGTTCTGGACAGCTTCCTAGTAGCGCTCAGTTTGGCTAGAGTCCTGCGAAAATCTCAGGCAGCCGATCCACGACACCCCGCCCATCAGCTCGCTGCGGGATTCCCGATCGTCAAGCGAGAGGACGCCATGGCCCCCCGGACCAGCGCCACCGTTCGAACTGCAGTGGCCGCGATGACCGGCCTCACCGTCGCCCTCGGCGGGCTCATCGCCTCCCCCGGCGCGGACGCCGCGCCTGTTCAGCTGCCCACCGGCCCCGCCAGCGCGACCGGCACAACGATGGTGACCACAGGCGACGTGAACCTACGCTCCGAGCCCAACACCGACTCGGCGATCGTGAAGGTGCTCGCCAAGGGCACCACGGTGACCACCACCGGCACTACCTCGGGCCGCTTCGTTCAGGTCGTCGTCAACGGCGCCAAGAACTGGGTGTCAGGCCTCTACCTGACCCCGACACCCACGCCCGACCCGCCCGTCGAACGGGACGTACCAGGCCACCACCATCGCTGACCTGGCGATGCGCAAGGCACCCGAGGTCAGCGCAGCCTCCGCGGGCACCCTGAAGGCGGGCACCGAGGTGTCGCTCACCGGCACCCATTCGGGCAGCTATTCGAAGATCGTCCACGAGGGCGAGAACTACTGGGTGCTGACCGGCTACCTGGTGGCGTCCGGAAAGGACGCGCCGACACTGCCGAAAGCCACCGGCACACGGTATGTGTCGGTCGATGAGGTGAACATTCGGGCCACCTCCGCCGCGGACGGCACCGTCGTCGGCGTCGCCAGGCAGAAAACGCTGCTGTCGATCACCGGCAAGACCGCGAACAGCCGCACCCAGGTCATCTTCGACGGCGCGGCCCGGTGGGCGTACACGGCCTACCTGTCGAAGACAAAGCCCGGCTCGTCCGACAAGGACGACGACCTGGGCAGCGCGAGCCTCAACAAGACCCACGCCCACGTGAAGGCGATCGTCCGGCTGATCCGCGCCGAGTTCCCCGCGATCACAACGATGTACGGCTGGCGGGCAGGGAGTGCCTACTCTTCCGACCATCCCAACGGGCTGGCCCTCGACATCATGATCCCCAAGTACTCCACGGCGTCCGGCAAGGCGCTCGGCAACACGATCGCCCGCTACCTGCAGGACGACTACAAGAATCTGCACGTGCACTACCTGATCTGGCGGCAGCGCAGCTGGAACGTCGAACGCAGCATCAAGGTCACCAGCTGGAAGAAGATGGCCGACCGGGGTGGCGCGACCGCGAACCACTACGACCACGTCCACGTCTCGGTCTACCGCTGATCGGAGCTCCGTCCCGGCGGCCCCTCACCGACGAGGTTGCATAGCGGACTCGGGCAACTTACGGCCCTCCTCTCCACCAAATCCCTGGACTGACAAGGGGTTCCGGCTTTCTCCGGCCCATGAGAATCCGCCCTCGGCCTCGCTTGCGGCCTCCAGAGCCACGATCTCGACAACGTCGCCCGGTGGAGACTTACCTCTCCGATCTCGTGTTACAACACGAGACCGGAAAGCTTTCCCTCCATCGCTGAGCTTTCTCGACAACGCGACCCCCCCCCCGGAAGCCGACACGGGCGACCCGCCGCGGCTGTGCTGCCGCACTTCCTCACCGACGCAGGTGCCACTCGAAGAAGCGGGCGGCGTCGTCCCCGGCGGAACTCGGGACGCCGGTGTGGCCACCCATGTTGGCCTGCAACGTCTTCTCCGCCGAGCCGAAGGCGTCGAACAGGTCCAGGGCAGACTGCCGGTCGTTGTCGGCGTCGTCCCCCGTCCGCCATTCCGGGACCGCGCGGTCGACCAGCGGAAGGATCAGCCGCTCCACGATCTCGTCGGACGGCCGACCGCCGTCGAGAATCGCCCGACGAAGGTCGGCGCAGGCCCGTTCCAGATCGTCCGACGGCGGCCGGTCACCGACCGGACTCGTCCCACGTTTGGGCGCGGGCTGTCCAGCCCGGTATGGTTCTTTGGTCAGGTCCCCATCGTCTAGCGGCCTAGGACACCGCCCTTTCAAGGCGGCAGCGCGGGTTCGAATCCCGTTGGGGATGCCAATCGGAAGGCCTAGTCAAACCAGTTTGGCTAGGCGTTTCCAGACAATCGTCCCGCACGGGCGGCACACATCACAGGCAAGCATGGCTCCGGTCGCAGGCAGGCTGCGGGACCCGCCGCCGCTTCGATCCACTCATCGCCGGTTGCGCGGTATAGGCTCCGCAAGCCGGCGACCGTGCCGGCGAGACCGCCCCGAATCGCGTGGAGCAGATGACTCAGGACACCCCGAGGCCCCCGGAGCCAGGCCTGCAGGAACCCATCCCGTCCGGCCGGCTGTCGGTCACCCAGGGCGCGGCGCTGAGCATCGGCGCGGTGCTGGGCACCGGCGTATTGACGCTCCCGGCACTGGCCGCCGAGATCGCCGGGCCGGCCAGCCTGCTCTCCTGGCTGGCGCTGATCCTGTTGTCGGTGCCGCTGGCCGGGACGTTCGCGGCACTCGGTGCGCGCTATCCCGATGCCGGCGGCGTGGCAACCTACGTGCGGCGCGCCTTCGGCGATCGCGCCGCGGCGATGATCGGCTGGTGCTTCTATACCGCGGTGCCGGCGGCCGCTCCCGCCGCCGCGATGATGGCTGGACGCTACGTCGCCGACGCCGTCGGGGGTGGCCGGACGACCGAGATCGGCACCGCATCCGTGCTGATCGTCATCGTCTGGGGCTTGAACGCCGTCGGCCTGCGACTGTCCGGTCCGGTCCAGTTGGGCCTGGCGGCTGTCCTGGCCGCACTGATGCTGCTCACCGTCGTCGTGGCGCTGCCGCACCTCCGCCCGGACGCCGTCGGCCCCCTGCTGCCGCACGGCTGGGGATCGGTGGCCGCCGCGGCCGGCCTGCTGGTCTGGGCCTTCGCCGGCTGGGAGGCCATGTCGTCGCTGGCCGCCGAGTACCGCGATCCGGCGCGCAGCGTGCCGCGGGCGACCACGATCGCATTGATCACCGTGGGCGTTCTGTATCTGGCGGTCGCCGCCACCACGATCCTGGTGCTCGGCGAGCAGGCCGGGGCCAGTGTCGCCCCGCTGTCCGACCTAATGGCCCTGGGCATCGGGCCGGTCGCCCGTCCGGCCACCGCCATGGTCGCAGTGCTGCTGACCATCGGCACGATGAACACCTTCTTCGCCGGCGCCGCCAAGCTGGGCGCCGCCCTGGCCCGGGACGGTGCCCTGCCGGCCTGGTTCGCCCGGGGCAACAGTGCCGGCGCGGTGCCGCGGCGCAGCCTGCTGATCGTCGGCGGGGGTGCGCTGCTCTCCCTGGCTGTGACAGCGTCGGCCGGACTGGACCTGACCAGCATCATGCTGCTGGCCACCAGCTCGTTCACCCTGGTCTATCTGGTCGGCAGCGCGGCCGCCGTCCGACTGCTGCCCCCCGGATGGGCGCGCCGCGGTTCGTACATCGCGACGGCAGCCTCGCTGGCGCTGGCGGTCAGCATCGGCGCCCCGATGCTGTGGCCGGCCGGGGTGTCCGCGGCGGCCGCACTGTACCTGGCGGCTCGGCCTCGGAGGAAGCACTGACTCGATGCGGACTCTCGCCGGTTGATCAGAGCCGTGCTGGCCTCAGCCGTCCGCAGGCAGCACGCAGCCCACCTGGCGGCGCAACTCGTCCAGCACCTCCATTACGGCGATGCTGTCGTCGAGGGTGAGCCGCGGGCTCTCGGTGAGGCCCTCGCGCAGGCAGCGTTCCACCTCGAGCGCCTGGAAGTGCATGCCGCGTGAGGTGCGGTGCGGCTCGACGGTCTCGGCGAGCTCCTGCCGTCCGGTGTAGCGGCGGACGGTGGTCCAGTTGTAGAAGGCGCCGTCGAGTTCCAGGAAGCCGTCGGTGCCGATCACCGCGCCGCGGGACGGGCCTGAGCTGACCATCGTGGTGTGACCCTCCGAGAGCGCCCCGCCGGAGTGGGTGAGGGTGAACCCCACCTCGGCGTCCACCCCGGTCGCGGCGAGGGTGCCGCGGGCGACGATGTCGGACGGCGCACCGAGCAGGTCGAGCGCGAACGAGACGTTGTAGACGCCGAGGTCGAGCAGTGCGCCACCGGCCAGCTCCGGGTTGTGCAGGCGTCCCTTCGGGTCGGGATTCAGCTTCTGGCTGTGATCGGTGATCACGGCACGCACCTCGCCGAGCGAGCCGTCGGCGATCCGGGCCCGGACGAAATCGGTGGACGGCAGGAACCGCGTCCACATCGCCTCCATGGCGAAAACGCCGGCCGCACGGGCGGCGTCCGCCACCTGCCGGGCCTGCGCCGCGGTCACCGTGAACGCCTTCTCCACCAGCACCGGCTTGCCCGCCTCGATCGCCAGTAGGGCATGCTCGGCGTGGAAGTTGTGGGTGGTGTTCACGTAGATCGCGTCCACCGTGGGGTCGGCGACCAGCGCCTGGTAGCCGGCGTGCGCGGTCGGAATCTCGAACCGGTCAGCGAACGCCTGCGCCTTGGCCCCGTCCCGCGCGGCGACCGCCTGGAGGTGCAGCCCCTCGGTGCGCAGGTTCTCGGCGAATGTGCCGGCTATCCCGCCGGCCCCCAGCAACCCCCAGCGAATGCGATCCGTCATCGGTGCGTCTCTCCTTCGGTCGGCTCTCATCGAGTCTCCCAGATCCGTCGGGGCCGAGGTGAACCGGAATGGAACCGTCCCCTGAACCGAAAGGGGACGGTTCCATTCCGGTTCTGGGGACGGTTCCATTCCGGTTCACACCCGGTGGTCAGTACAGGACGGTGGCGAACTGGCCGGCGACGGTGAAGCCGGTGTGCAGGTAGGCGCGGACGGCCCGGGTGTTGAAGTCGTTGACGTACAGCGACACCACCTCGTGCTGGGTGAGGATCTGCCGGGTGGCTGCGGCCATCGCGGGGGCGGCGAGGCCGCGTCCGCGCAGCCGTGGTTCGAGCCAGACGCCCTGGACTTGGGCGATACCGCCGCAACTGATGCCGACATCGGCCTTGAACACGACGGCTCCGCCGTCGTCGACCACGCCCCAGGCCCGGCCGCTCTCGACCAGGGTCTGGCAGTGTGCCCGGTAGGTGTTGCGGCCGCCGCCGGCGGTGGGATCGACGCCCACCTCTTCGGTGTACATCGCGATCGCGGCCGCGTGGTACGAGGCGAACTCGGCCATCGTGATCCGCCGCACCGGGATGTCGGTTGCCAGCGCGGCGACCCGGCGGGTAACCATCAGCGGTTGTCGCGGACGGATCTCGCGCTGCCCCGCATAGCTGCGACTCCGGACGGCGAGCGCGCGGTGCAGGGCCAGCGCGGTGCCGCTCTCCCCCACGATCGACTGGCACCAGCGATGCGGTCCGAGCGCCTCGGCGAAGCCGGCGAGCGCGGCGTCCCGCTCGGCGGGCTCGCAGTAGGCGAACGCCGGCACCAGATTCGATCCGGCGTGCAACAGGTGTCGGGGCGCCTCCGCGGGCCAGCCGTACAGGGTGGCCGGGGAACCGGGCCGCAGCACGCCGGCGTCCACCCGTGACGCGATGAACAGGTTGCCGACCGGGTCGGCCGACACCAAGTCCCGGACCAGCGCATCGTCGCGCGCGCCGAGCACCCGCGCGCGTGTCATCCCCCGGATTCCCAGTTCAGCTGACGGTCACCATCGGCGCGCCCTCGGGGGACCCCTCCGGGGTCTCCTCGGCGATCCGATTGGCCTCAGCGATCAGTGTTTCGACGATCTGGTCCTCGGGGACGGTCTTGATCACCTTGCCCTTGACGAAGATCTGGCCCTTGCCGTTGCCGGACGCCACCCCGAGGTCGGCCTCGCGCGCCTCACCCGGGCCGTTCACGACACAGCCCATCACGGCGACCCGCAGCGGCACCTGCAGGCCCTCCAAACCCTTGGTGACTTCCTCGGCGAGCGTGTACACGTCCACCTGGGCACGGCCGCAGGACGGGCAGGAGACGATCTCGAGCTGCCGGGGACGCAGGTTCAACGATTCCAGGATCTTGATCCCGACCTTGACCTCTTCCGCCGGCGGCGCGGACAGCGACACCCGGATGGTGTCGCCGATGCCTTTGGCGAGCAGCGCACCGAACGCGACCGACGACTTGATGGTGCCCTGAAAGGCCGGCCCGGCCTCGGTGACACCCAGATGCAGCGGGTAGTCGCAGGCTTCGGAGAGCATCTCGTAGGCGCGCACCATCACCACCGGGTCGTGGTGCTTGACCGAGATCTTGAAGTCGCGGAAACCGTGCTCCTCGAATAGCGATGCCTCCCACAGCGCCGACTCGACCAGCGCCTCCGGCGTCGGGGCGCCGTACTTGGCCAGCAGCCGCTTGTCGAGCGAGCCGGCGTTGACGCCGATCCGGATCGACACCCCCGCATCGGACGCCGCCTGCGCGATCTGCTTCACCTGGTCGTCGAACTGCCGGATGTTGCCCGGGTTAACCCGGACGGCGGCGCAGCCGGCGTCGATCGCCGCGAACACGTACTTGGGCTGGAAGTGGATGTCGGCGATGACCGGGATCTGGCTCTTCTTGGCGATGATGAAGAGCACGTCGGCGTCATCCTGGCTGGGCACCGCGACCCGGACGATGTCGCACCCGGTGGCGGTCAGTTCGGCGATCTGCTGCAAGGTGCCGTTGATGTCGGTGGTCTTGGTCGTGGTCATCGACTGCACCGAGACCGGCGCGTCGCCGCCGACCAGAACCCTGCCGACGCGGATCTGCCGGGTGGGTCGGCGCGCGGCCAGGACGGGAGGCGGCGGGGCGGGCATGCCCAGGTTGACGGTCATGGACTCCTCGTTCGACAGCGGCGGCCGACGGCCGACGCGAGACAGCCTACCCGCGGCTCATCTCCGCTGAGTGGCCAGGAACTCGGCGATCCGACCGATCGCCTCGGACAGCACGTCGGCGTCCGGCAGGGTGACGAGCCGGAAGTGGTCGGGTTCGGGCCAGTTGAACCCGGTGCCGTGGGTGACCAGGATCTTCTTGGTCCGCAGCAGTTCGATCACGAACGCCTCGTCGTCGGCGATCGGGTACACCTCGGGGTCGAGCCGCGGGAAGCAGTACAGTGCGCCCATCGGCTCGACGCAGCTGACCCCGGGAATCTCGTTCAACAGCCGCGCGGCCAGCTTCGACTGGTCGTAGAACCGGCCGCCGGGAACGATCAGCTCGTTGACCGACTGGTACCCGCCGAGCGCGGTCTGGATGGCGTGCTGCGCAGGCACGTTGGAGCACATCCGCATGTTCGACAGCAGGGTGAGGCCTTCGAGGAAGTCGGTGGCCAGGTGTTCGGCCCCGACACCATCACCCAGCCGGCCCGGTAGCCACACACCCGGTACGCCTTGGACAGGCCCGAGAAGGTGAGGCAGAGCACGTCCTCGCCGGCGAAGCTGGCCGCATGATGGTGGACGGCGTCGTCGAAGATGATCTTCTCGTAGATCTCGTCGGCCATCACCACCAGGTCGTGCCGGCGGGCGATGTTGACCATCCCGCGCACCGTCTCTTCGCTGTACACCGCACCGGTCGGGTTGTTCGGGTTGATGATCACCAGCGCGTGGGTGTTCTCGGTGATCAGCGACTCGATCTCTTCCAGATCGGGGTTCCAGCCGTTCGACTCGTCACACCGATAGTGGACGGGGACGCCGCCGCACAGGCTGACCGCGCCGGTCCACAGCGGGTAGTCGGGCGCCGGCACCAGGATCTCGTTGCCGTTGTCGAGGAAGGTCTGCAAAACCATCATGATCAGCTCGGAGACGCCGTTGCCGATGTAGACGTCGTCGACGGTGGTGTGCTGAAGCCCTTTGGCCTGGTAGTACTGCGCCACCGCAGTGCGTGCCG
Organism: Micropruina sp.; assembly: GCA_047602545.1. GTDB lineage: Bacteria > Actinomycetota > Actinomycetes > Propionibacteriales > Propionibacteriaceae > Micropruina. Next base: position 480,608 of record JASGHC010000001.1, read on the forward strand.
AGTAGATGCCGCGTGAATCGGAATAGCCCTGCGACTTCGGCAGATGGTGGGCGATGTCGGCGAGGATCGCTTCGGGCGCCTCGAAGCCGAACGGTGCAGTGTTGCCGATGTTCAGCTTCAGGATCTTGTGCCCCTCGGCCTCCAGCCGCTGAGCCTCGACCAGGATCGGGCCTCTCACGTCATACCGGACGTGCTGCAGCTTCTGGGATTGGACGATGCGACGCATGAGCCACAGTGTGGCAGTCGGGACGGTGTTGATTCGACAAGCTCAACCAGCGGCTCCGTGCACCGAGCACCACCGGCCCCCGTCAGAGCAGCCGCATCGGGCTGATGATGTCGGCCAGGATCAGCACCGCGCCGGTGAGCAGCAGGAAGGCGCCCACCACGTAGGCGACAGGCAGCAGCTGGGCGGTGTCGAACGGTCCGGGATCGTCCCGGCCGAGCAGTTTGGCCCAGGCCCGCCGGATCGCCTCCCACAGCGCACCGGCGATGTGTCCGCCGTCCAGCGGTGGCAGCGGGACGAAGTTGAACAGGGCCAGGAACAGATTGACCGCGGCCAGCAGCGAGCCGAACAGCACCAGCTTGTCGGTGCCGTCGATGCTGGTGCTGGCGGCCACCTCACCGGCGGCCCGGCTGGCCCCGACGATGCTCAGCGGGCCGTAGATGTCGCGCGGCTTGCCCTGCACCAGGTCGGCCGCGACGTTGTAGACCTTGACCGGGAACTGGGCGATCGCCACTGCGCTCTGCTCAGTGAGCTGCCACATCTGCGCCACCACGTCGGTGGGCCCGCCTTTGACCAGCTCTGAGGTCGGGCTGATCCCGAACCAGCCGGCCGGGATCCGCTTGCTGGGGTCGAGCTTGTCCGGCACCCCGGTGACCACCGTGTGCACCGGGGTCAGCGCCGTCCGGACGCCGTCGCGTTCGACGACGACGCGGGCCTCGCCGTCCAGGTTGGCCCGGATCAGGTCGGTCAGCTGTCCATAGCTGGTGATCGCGACGCCGTTGAACTCGACGATCCGGTCGCCGGCCCGGATGCCCGACTTGGCGGCCGGCGTGTCCGGCACCACGCATTGGGCGGTGGGTTGGGTCTCGCGGACGATGCAGGACTGCACCTCGGCGACCACCGGCTGTGGCTGCCAGCTGCCGTGCAGGCCGAGGATCGACCAGAACAGGACGAACGCGATCAGCAGGTTCATCGCTGGGCCGCCGGCCATCACGATCAGCTTCTGCCAGGTCTTCTTCTGGTAGAACAGCCGGTTGTTGGCGATGTCGTCGGGGGTGATCTCGGCCCATTCGTAGGCGCGGGCCGAGTCGGCGAACCGGGCCAGCCGGCTGTCCCGACGCCCCGGACGCGCCGGGGGATACATGCCCATCAGTCGCACGTAGCCGCCGAGCGGGATCCATTTGATGCCGTATTCGGTGTCGCCCCTGGTGGTCGACCAGATCGTCGGGCCGAAGCCGACGAAGTATTTGGGGACGCGGATGCCGAACGCCTTCGCCGGCACCATGTGGCCGATTTCGTGCAGCGCGATCGAGACCAGGATGCAGGCGAAGAAGAGCAGCGCGAAGACGACGGTGAGCAGGACGTTCATGCGTGTGACCGGGCTTCCGTGGCGGTCAGTTCGGCTGCCCGGGCGCGGCCCCAGGCATCGGCGGCCAGGACGGCGTCCACGCTCAGCACCGGATCGGCGGGCTTGCCGAGATGTTCCTCGACGACCGCGGTGACGGTGTCGACGATGGCCAGGAAGCCGATCCGGCCGTTGCAGAAGGCGTCCACGCAGACCTCGTTGGCGGCGTTGTAGACGGCGGGTGCGGTGCCGCCGGCGTGGCCGCAGCGGCGGGCGAGTTCGACGGCCGGGAAGGCGTCGTCGTCCAGCGGTTCGAAGCGCCAGTCGATGCCGCGGCTCCAGTCGAAGCCCTTGGTGACGCCGGGCAGCCGGTCGGGCCAGTTCAGGGCGAGCGCGATCGGCAGCTTCATGTCGGGCGGCGAGCATTGCGCGATGGTGGAGCCGTCGCAGAACTCCACCATCGAATGCACGTCGGAAGTGGGGTGCACCACCACCTGGATGGCGTCCAGGTCGACCCCGTAGAGCAGGCCGGCTTCCAGCAGCTCCAGGCCTTTGTTGATCAGGGTGGCCGAGTTGATGGTGATCGTCCGACCCATGGTCCAGGTCGGGTGGGCGAGCGCCTGCTCGGGGGTGACCTTGGTGAGTTCGGCGCGGGTCCGGCCGCGGAACGGCCCTCCGGACGCGGTCAGGATCAGCCGGCTGACCTCTTCTGCGCGTCCGGCCCGCAACGCCTGGGCGAACGCCGAATGCTCCGAATCGACGGCGACGATCTGGCCGGGAGCGGCCGCGGCGGTGACCAGTTCGCCACCGATCACCAGGGATTCCTTGTTGGCCAGGGCCAGGGTGGTGCCGGCGGCCAGCGCGGCCAACGTCGGTTCCAGCCCGGCCGCTCCGGTGATCGCGTTCACCACCACATCGCAGGGCAGCCCGGCGAGCCGCTGTGAGGCGTCCGGACCGGCCCACACGGCGGTGGTGGACGGGAGCCGCCCGTCCAGCGCGGCAGCAGCAGCGGCAGTGGGGACGGCGACCACGTCCGGACGCCAGGTGGTCGCCTGGGCGACCAGCAGGTCGAGGTTGCCACCGCCGGCCGACAGCCCGACGACCCGGAAGGCGTCGGGGTGGCCGGCGATCACCTCCAGGGTCTGGGTTCCGATCGATCCGGTGCTGCCCAGCAGGACGATGTCACGCACCGAGCCAGGCTACAGGGGTGCATCATCTCGCCGCCGTCGGCATCTGTTCGGGCAGAAAGGAGGCAGCGATGACTGCACAGCTGGCCCAGGAGGCCGATCTGAAAGACCGTGACCCGGAGCCCGAGGACGCCGACGAGGCCTTCCCGGACATCGACGATGAGGATGCGGAGGACCAAGCATGACCAGCGCGGCCGCATTCATCGATCTGGCCCGACGCCAGGTCGGCAAACCTTACGTGCTCGGCGCCGAGGCGAGCCCGAACGATCCCAACCCACCGAAGTTCGACTGCTCGGAACTCGTGGAGTGGCTGTTCCAGCGAGTGGGATTCCCGATCACCGACCTGGCCGCGGCCCAGTTCAATGCGACGGTCAAGGTGACCGGTGCTCCCCGGACGGGAGACCTGGTCTTCCTGCGGAACAACCCGGCCCGCCCGAACGGCATCGGCCACGTGGCAGTGCTCACGGCGAAGTTCTCGAACGGTGACTTCGAGGTGGTCGAGGCCCGCGGACGGCGGTTCGGAGTGGTGCGTAGCACGCTCAGCTACTGGAAGACCCGCCGGCATTTCGCCGGGATCCGCCGGTATCCCAAACTGCAGCTGGCCGCCGGAGGGAAGCCTGCGCCGGCTGCGTTCCGAAGCCTCGTCGTGGACGGCGAGTTCGGCCCGAAGACGATCGCGGCCACCCAGCGCTGGACGAACTCCACCGTGGACGGGATCTGGTCACTGCGCTCCCGCAAGGCGTTACAACGCACGCTGGGGGTGACGCAGGACGGGGTGATCGGACCGATCACCACCCGTGCCCTGCAGACCAAGGTCGGTGCCGAACTGACTGGGGTGTGGAAGGCCGACACCACGCGGCATCTCCAGCAGTTCCTCAACAGGAAGTTCGGCTGACCTGACCTCACCCTTCCTCGTTAGTCGAGCGTGTCGAGACCCGGCTTGGATGCTTTGGGGGATGACAAGAGGTTTCGACGGGCTCAACCAACACAGTTCGGGGGGATCTGGACGCCGAGCCCGGCACCAAAGCAGGCGAATGCACGGTGTCCGGGCGCGGCGTCCGATTGGGCGCTGGCCAGGGCGGCCGCCGGGGGTTCCCCGGCGGCCAGTCCGGCGTGCAGCCGGGTCATCACCGTCTCGGTGCCTCCGTCTGGCACCGGAGCCACCGGGGCGATCAGGGTGCGAGTCCCGCGGATCAGGCAGGCGGCGGCGAATCCGAGCAGCGCTTCCCCGGGACGCGACACCGGCCGTCCGCTGTCGCAGCTGGCCAGGATCAGGGTCGGCGGTAGGGCGTCGATGGTGTCCAGGTGGTGCACCAGCAGGGCGCCGTCCGACATGGTCAGTTCGGAGAACTGCGGATTGTCCGGACGTAGCCGGCCGTGGGTTGCGAGGTGCGCCAGATCGGCGCCGGCGAGTGCGTCGAGCACGGTCTGGACGCGGGCGTCCGGGTCGAGCAGCGGAACCGTGCCATGGATCACCGCCACCGCTGCAGCCTCCCGCCGGGCGCCGGGCAGTCCCGGTCCGGCCGCTACCAGTACGTTCGCCGGGCCGGTCGCACCCGTCTCGGCGGCGACCGAGGCGCGCCGCCACTGCCGAACCGAGGACGCCACCACCACCGGGCGCCCGTTCAGTCCGGGCAGCTCGTGCCATGGCACCTGGTGCAGGAAGGCCGGCGGGATCAAGACCAGTTCACGCTCGGTCGTCTCCGGCAGTGACGCCAGCAGGGACGCCTGCACCTCGACCGCCGCGGTGCCCAGCAGCTGTTCCAGCGAGCGGCCGAACCGGCCGTGGTCGACCCCTTCCGCGGCCAGCCGGTGCATGGCGAAGCTGAGCCGGTCGACGGCGGCCCGGAGCGGCTGCTCGGCACCCAGGTGGTGCAACCGGGTGCGTCCAGCCACTCTGGTCAGGGCGTAGAGCCGGTGGCCACGGGCGAACCAGGTGACCAGGGCGGCGTCGCCCAGTGCGGCGTCCACCTCGGACATCGGCGCCGGCCGCAGCAGTTCGCCGGCATCGCGCGCGATGCGGCTGCGGTCACGGACCAGCCCGGCCAGCGCCGTCCGCTCACGCTCGGAACGGGCGGCGCGATGCCGACTCAGCAGATCGGCGAGCTCCGGGTCATTCGGCGGACGGACGGCGTCCCTGACCAGCACGGTGGCGCGGGCCCGCTCGACCGCGTCGAAGACCTGGCTCGGCCGTCCATGGGCCAACGCGAGGTCGACGCCGAGCCCGGCCAGCTCCAAGCGGTGCCGGGCCAACCCGGCCCGCAACTCGTCAGCCCCGACGCCGCTGAGATGGTCGTCCAGAATCGTCAGACCCCGGCGGACGGCGTGACGGGCCCGCTCCGGACGATCGGCTTTCAGCACTGCCTGCGCATACCAGGCCCGGGCGCGAACCAGCGCCGGTCCCCTGCTCCGGTGTGCTGCCGCGGCAGCCAGCGCGTCAGAGCGGTCGGGCTCGGGCGCCAGGGACGCCGCCAGCAGGTAGCCCTCGACGGCGTCGGCATCCCAGCCCGCCGAGCGAAGGGTCGCGGCCGCCACGACGATGGCGCGCCAGCGCGGCCGTCCGCCTAGTGCCCGGTACCCGGACGCGCGCTGCACCTCCGCCGCGGCGGCCCACACGGCCCGTTCCTGGCGGCGGAAGCCATCGCGGGCGCGACGGGCCTGTTCGTAGGCGAGCCGGCGGTCCCCGCTCGCGGCGGCACAGCGGGCGAGCAGCAGCCTGGCCTCGGGGATCCGGAGCGTGCGGCGCTCGGCCTCGGCGGCGTCCAGGGCGGCCTCGGCGTCGTTGGTCGCCTCGGCGACCAGGCCGACGCGGGTGAGCAGTTCGGCCCGATCCATCAACAGGCCCGACAGCTGCAGCCCGTGCGCCCGGAAGCCGTCCTCGGCCCGGCTGTACTCGGCGATCGCCTCCGGAACGTCCCCGGCGCGGCTCGCGGCGTAGCCGAGATTGCTCGCGATCAACGCGACCGCTGCCGGACGTCCGAGCCGCGTCGCGATGAGTTCGGCCTCGCGCAGGTCGAGCCGCGCGGCCGAGCAGGCGCCGATGTCGATGCGCAGGATGGCGCGGTTGATCAGGACGCGCTGCAACCCCAGCTCGTCACCAGCTCGACGCAGGGTGGCGATCGCGGCGTCAAGGTCGGCCAGCGCCAGGTCCAGCCGGCCGGTCTCGCGGTGGATCAGTGCCCGGGTGCCGAGCGCCCGCGCCACGTCGACCGCATCCGGGGCATCGGCGACCGCTCGGTCGGCCTGACGGCGGGCAGCGCTGAGGCGTCCGGTGAGGTGCAGCGCGAACGCCAGTTTGGTGCGTGCCTGCGCCGCTAATGCCGGCTCCTCCGACCACTCCGCCAGCCGGACGGCCGCCCGCAGTTCGGTGGCCGCGTCGTCCGCCCGTCCACCGTGCAACAGGGCGTGGCCGAGGGCGCGGTGGGCCAGCGACCGCGAGGCGGGATCGGCGGTGCCGAGTTCGGCCACAGTCGCGCGCAGCGAAGGCAGCGCGGCGGAAAGGTCGCGGTCGGCCCGGGCCACTGCTGCCTCGGCTCGTTGTCGCGCGCTGGGCATGAGTCATTGTCGTCCCGCGGACGCATCATCGGGCAGTGCCGCGACTCCGTTCGGGTGGAGGGTCGACACCGAGGCCTTCCGCGAACCAATCCGCTGGTGGAGGATGAACCTTGCACTCCTCCGCACGAGTCGAAGGCAGAGGCCATGACAGCAGAAGCGCAGCACGCCACACGACCACGGCCGGCCCTCGTGGCCAACACGGAGCAACTAGCTCTGGTGAGGTGGGTGCTGGAAGATCGGCTGGAGTTGACGATCGACGTGACGGACGGCGACGCGGCACTTGGACTCACCCGGCTGGAACTCTCCGACGCAAATGGGCATCGCGTCGAACTTCTCGACGGCCTGCTCGCCGAGGTTCGTCGCCGGATTGCCGCAATCTATGGCGGCTGGGTACCTCCGCTCGGCAAGGACCGCGAGGCCAACACCACCTTGGCGATGATGCGCGGCGGGAACCCGAAGCCGACCTCCATCCTGGCTCCCACGGAGCCGACCCCCGAGGAGGTGGCTCAGCTCGAAACCACGTCGCCCGCGCCGGCAGCCGTCGGCGCCGTCCGGGTCGGGCAGGTCGACACCACGCTCACCGACTGGACGGCGACCGCCCCCGGGTTGATGGCGTGGCAGGGCCACGCGCGGTTCGTGCGGGACATCGTCGAGGCGACCGCCCCCGGCGTCGTCGTGGAGACGGAATCGGCGCTGAAAGCTCCGGACGGCACCGGCACGACCTGGGATGTGGCGACGGCGATCGCGAAGCTGGCCGCCGCCGGCGTGGACATCCTGCTGCTGCCGCTTGCCTGCTTCACCACCGACGGCCAGATTCCGCTGCTGCTCGAACGCGCCATCGCGGCCGTGCCGGAATCGACGCTGGTCATCGCGGCGGCGGGGAATCAGACCCTCGATCCCGGCTGGTCGGCGCTCGGCCGCGGTCCGACCAGTCCGGCCTGGCCGGCGGCCCATCCGCGGGTCAAGGCGGTTGGCGGCAACCCGCCCGACCTGGAGCCGCTCGCCGCCTCTGTGCCGATCCCACCGTGGCTGGACGCGATCACCACGAAGATCGACTTCGTCGGAAAGTTCTTCACCGCAGACGTGATGGTCGGGGAGCCCACCGAACTGGACATTCCTCATGCGGACAAGGACGACGCCGAGAACAAGGACAAGGGTGAGGAGGACAAGCCCGTTGTGAAGTTCAAAGGGAGCGCCAAGTGGCGCGGAACCTCGTTCTGCGCCGCCCATGCCGCAGGGCTGGTCGCCGCCCGCATGCTCGCCGAGCCGGGCAGGTCCGCGATCGATGCCTGGGACGCCCTGCTCAGCGACGAGTCATCGTTGCAGCGGCCCCCGGTAACGGAGCTGTCATGCCTGCCGAGCCGGTAGCCGACTTGGTCGCCGCCGTTCGCGGTGGCGACCAGGACGCCTGGAACCGGCTGGTGGACCGGTTCGCGCCGCTGGTCGGCTCGGTGTGCCGGAAGTTCTCGCTGGATTCGCACGATCGTGAGGACGTGGCGGCCGGGGTCTGGCTACGGGTGTTGGAACGGCTCCACACCCTGCGCGAGCCGGCGGCGCTGCCCGGCTGGATCGCTACCACCACCCGCAACGAGTGCCTGGCGCTGCTGCGGGCGCGGCGGCGGACGCTACCCACCGACTTCGACCGGGAGCTGCCCGACGATGCTCCCGAGGCTGGCACCGACCTGATCGACAGCCTCCGCAGGCAGGCGTTGCGGGAGGCCTGGGCGGGGTTGTCCGAGCGCTGCCGGGAACTTCTCGGCATGCTGTTCGGCGATCCGCCGGTGCCCTACGGCCAGGTCGCGGAACGGTTGGGCGTCCAGATCGGGACCATCGGGCCGACCCGCATGCGTTGTCTCAGCGTCTTGCGCCGGCAGCCGGCACTGGAGTCCTGGGGAGGTGCGTGATGGATCCCGATGAGATTCTGCTCGGCGAACTCGCCGCGGCACTGGACGAGGCGTCCGATGCCGATGACGTTGCCTCGGTCGGCCGGAACCTCTGGGCCTGGCACGATCCGGACGCCCAGCTGGCCGACCTGGTTTCGGACTCGGCAACCGAGCCGCTGGCGGGCGTCCGGTCCGGTGGGGACGCACGGCTGCTGCGGTTCATCGCGGAAGGCGTGGGCATCGACCTCGAACTGCTGGACGGCCACCTGCGTGGGCTCGTCCTCGCCCCGGACGCCCGCACCTTGGCGTTGCACGACGACAAGGGCACCATGGTCGCCACCGCCGAACTGGACGCGTCCGGGTGGTTCGACCTGACCGTCCCAGCCGGGTTGGGGCGTGGGTCGCTGGTGCGGCTCGGGCTCAGCGACGACGCCGGCAGCCAGACCTGGACGGCCTGGTTCCGGCTGTAGCTCACGCAGCTTCGGGTCTGCCTCTTCGCCGGGCTCCGAGCCGGGTGGTGCCACTATCGGTGCGCAGGTATTGCTGACCCGCGGGCGATTTCCACAGACATTCGCCGGGACCGATCATTTCGTAACGCCAACCGGTGTGCGTTTTCAGCACATGATGCAATCGACACAGGCAGGCAAGATTACCGGTGGAGGTTTCACCGCCCGAATCGTAGGGCACGATGTGATCGGCGTCATGACTGAAATTGCCGCTTACAGGCCGTCGAACCGGATGGGCAGCACGGCCGCACGGAAACACGCAACTCCGGTCGCGGAGCGCGATGTGTTCGCGCATCACGTCGGTCGGTTCGTAGCCGCGGGTCACCCGGGTGCCGTTCAGATCGATGACGGGACGGATGGTGATGCTGTCGGCCGTGCCGCACCACCGACGGATCTCGTCGATGGTGACCAGCTGGCCGGTGGTGCCCACCTCGGCCAAGCCTCCGCAGCCGTCGGTGAGTTGGGCCGCGTCGAAGTGGAGATAGATCATGATCGGACGGCCGAGCCCCCGGACCGCCCGCGCCCCGGAGGGCCGGCCGCGGATGCCGACGGCATCGGTCGGCAACCCCACGGACGGAGTTTGCTCAGCGTCATCGCCGAGGGGCTGGCCTCGCCCTCCAGCCAAGCCAGCGAGGTTCGGTACGTCCGTGGAGGGCAACCCGCCAGACGCTGCATGTTCCTCATCGTCGCCGTGGGACTCCGCCGCTCCTCCACCGGGCAGCATGGACGATGCACTTGATGAGGCCAACGCGGCTGGGTTCTCCTCCCGAACACCATCGGCGGCCTCGTTGTTGGAGTCATCGGCACCGGTGCGGGCAGCCGGCATTCCGCAATCGGGCAGTTCCGGCTGGCCGAGCGCACGGCGAGCCATCACCCCTAGTGCCAGCGCCCTCCGCCGGTCCAGGTCGGCATCGGCGCTGTCGTCGGCGAGATCGGCCGCAATCTGCCGCAGTGCAGCGTCCAGGTCGAGTGCGTCCGGGGTGTCGAGGCAGCCGTCGAGCCAACTGCGTCCGGTCGCATCGTCGGTGTCGGCGCCGATCCGCACCCAGCGCTTCTCGGCGGAGTCGGTGAGCTTCTCGGGTTCGAATCGTGCCTGGGCGAGGAGCACCAGCCTCTTGATCGTCCGGACGCCGAGCTTGGCGCCGAGCAGTGCGGCCTGAGTGTCAAGCCAGCCCACAGCTCGCTCGCCGAGTCCGTGAGAAGCCTGGGCGAGCAGCCGCGCCTTCCACGCCGGCAGGTTCAGCTCGCTGAGTTGTCGCCAGCACCGCGGCAACCGGTCATGCAGGGCGACCGCGTCGCCGATCAGTTGCCGCCCGGCGTTCATGGAGACCCCGTGCACAGCGGCGAACTCTGCGATCGCCCCCACAGCAACGCCGGTGGCGTCATCGATCAGCGACTCGACGACCTTGTCGTACGGCTGAGCGGCAATCCCCGGGTGCAGTCCGGCCCAGGCCACGGCGAGTTCCAGACGTCGCGCGGACGCCGCGCGCTCGGCGTGGTCGCAGGCGGACAACTCGGCCAACACCGCTGCCGGTGTCACCCTTTCCGCCGCCTGGATTCCCATACCCACAACGTAGTGGGCCCCACTGACAAAATCCGGGCCGCGAATGCAGCTGACAACAATCGGACAACACCTACGGAACCGTAAGCAGTTCCGTAGGCAGGCCTGTCGAGTTGGGCGGCGTTCCGGTGCGTGCTTGGGAGGGCAGCCAATCGCCATTTTCCGACCTGGACTACGAAGCTAAGAAGACGCCGCCCAGGACGCTATCGCCGGTTGAACTTGTCGAAACCCCTTTGGTAGGGAAGCGCTGGTTATCTTTGGTCGAGCTCGTCGAGGCCTTGGGCGCCTGACCCTGGCAAGGGGTTCGACAGGCTCAACCAGCGGTGGTTGCGTTGATCAGGGCTTCTTAGCGGCACGATGCCGTCCGAGATCTCGCGAAGCCCGACCAACGAAATCTGCGCCTCTCTCAGGACATCAGGCATTCGCCGAGCGGTAAGAACGCGCCGGCAACAACGAAGCGTGACCCGCCGACCACTACAGCGACATCACCCACAACCCGAGCGTGGCGGCCACCAGCCCGGCCAGCAGTCCCCCGCCGGCATGCACCACCGCAGCCACCGGACGCCCGGCGCGGACCAGCCTGACGCCCTCGACACTGGCCGTGCTGAAGGTGGTGAACCCGCCCATGAAACCGGTGCCGGCGACTGCGGCCCATGCCGGGGCCCCGGTATGGAACATCACGTACCCCGTGATCAGGCCGAGCAGCCCGGAGCCGACGGTGTTGATGGTCAGCGTCCCGAGCGGCAGCCGCACCGAATGCAGCCGGGCGATCGCGGCGTCCGACTGGAAGCGGGCGACCGCACCGAGTCCGCCGGCCAGCGCGACCAGCAGCGCGATCATCGCGACCACCTCGCAGCCAGCCACATGCCGGCGAACGCCGCCGCCAGACCGAGCAGCACACTGCCCAGCGCGTAGCCGAGCCCGAGGAACACCGCTCCCCCACCCAGGCCGAGCAGCCGCACGGTCTCGACCGCGAAGGTGCTGTAGGTGGTGTAGCCGCCCATCACGCCGGTACCCAGACCGAGCCGCAGGTAGCGGCGCAGGCCGGCGTCCGGACCGCGCCGGCTGAGCGTCTCCAGTAACAGGCCGAGCAGGAACGAGCCGCTGACGTTGATGGCGAACGTGGTCCACGGCCATCCGCCGCCTGCGCCGGGAACGCCGACTCCAGCGCGGCCCGGACGGCGGTGCCGACCGCTCCCCCGACCAGGACCACCGTCGAGGACAGCCCGCGGAACGGTGTCAGGCCCACGGCGTCGGCGCCTTCCAGTTGACCACCGACAGCGGCACCGCGAGCACCGGCCGGTGCTGATGCTGGGCCAGTTTCAGCGCCAGCGCGCCGTCCAGGAACTCGCGCACCTTCGCCCCGCGCTCCGGCGCCCGGTTACCGACCACGATCACCGCCGCATCGACCGCGCGGGCGAGGTGGGTCAAGGCACGGTCCGGACGTCCAGCCAGATAGCGGAACTGCCAGGACAGGTCCGAATCGGCCAGCAGACCGGCCAGTTCGGCCTTGAGTCGGGCCTCGACCAGGTGCCATGAGTCGTCGGCGGCGTCCGGGTTGATGTCGGCGTGCTGCACGGTGCCGTCCGGGAACTCACGCTCGATGTAGCGCTGCTCGTCCACGTAAGCGAAGAACGGCTCGCCGCCGGTGGTCCGGGCCAGCGCCGCGGCGGTCAGCACCACCAACGGGTTGCTGCCCGGCCGGACTCCGACCACAAGCGCGCCGCCGCCGAACGGTGTCATCCGCTCCGGGCCGGGCTGTGGAGCCTGATGGAGCATCCCGGTCTCCTCTCATTCGGCTCCACGCTAGTACCCGCTGTCGTCAGGGATCTGAACTGGCTGCGCGAGCGGCTCGGCGACCGAGTGATCGAGCGGATCGTCATCCATGCCGGTCAGTTTGCGTACCGCCGACCCGATGATGTGGCGGTCATCCCCTTGGCGTTGCTCGCGCCGTAGGGTGATCCGGTGCGGATCGACCTGGAATCGCTGGATGCCTTCGACGCGCACCTCGCGTCCGGGGGTTCACTGGCCGGCGTGTTCGTCCAGTCTGTCGATCTGACCGGGCGCTCGACCGACCTCCGCTCGGCGGACGTGACCGGTGCGGTCTTCCTGGGTTGCGCGCTTCGACCCGCGGACGCCTCCCACCTGGCCCGACGCGGCGCGCTGATCTTTCCGCGGCTGCCCGATCTGCCGTTCGACCCGTACCGGCCCGAGCTGTACACCCCGGACGAACTCTACGACCACCTCGCGGACGGCTACTCCGCGACCACCGACGCCGCGATCTTCGCCTGGCAGTCGGCCCAGCTGCGCCCCGGTGGGTTGGCCGCCGACCTGGCGGCGGCGCTGCACGACCACGCAATCATTGAAGCGCTGCAGCAGACCCTGGCCGAGGTCGACCTGTCACGGGTGGTCGGCATCATGGGCGGTCACGCCGAACCTCGCGGTTCCGGTCCGTACCGGTCCTGCGCCCAGCTGGCGCACCGGTTGGCCGATGAGGGCCACGTCGTCCTGTCCGGCGGCGGTCCGGGCGCGATGGAGGCCGCCAACCTGGGCGCCTCCTTCACCGGGACGGACGCCGAACTGCAGGCTGCGATCGACGAGCTGGCCACCGGCGCGCCCTGGTCGACCGACATCACCGGGTGGGCCCGCGCTGCCCAGGAGGTGATCCACCGATACCAATGTCACCGCTTGTCACTGGGCATTCCGACCTGGTTCTACGGGCACGAACCGCCCAACCTGTTCGCCACCAGGATCGCCAAGTTCTTCACCAACGCACTGCGTGAGGACGTGTTGCTGCGGATGTGTCGCGGCGGCCTGATCTACCTGCCCGGCGCCGCCGGGACCGTCCAGGAGGTCTTCCAGGCGGTCACCCCGAACTACTACGCGGCGGCGTCCGACCCGGTGGCGCCGCTGGTGCTGGTCGGCGCGGAGTATTGGACGGAGGTGCTGCCGGTGTGGCCGCTGTTGCGCAGCCTGGCGAACGGACGCCGGATGGCCGACGCGATCCGGCTGGTGGATTCGACCGAGGAAGCGATCGCGGCCCTGAAGACTCCGATCGTCCCGACCACGGCTCGACCACCGGCAGTCGTGCCCCTCAGCGCAGCCTCCCCCGCCGCACCGCCGCCAGCGCGCGACTGAACCAGTCCGCAAACCGCCGCTGGCCGTCCGCGCCACGCGCCCCCAGCCGTCCGGCGCGCTGCTCGGCGACGCTCTGCACCACCGTGTAGCCGAGCAGGCCCTCGGGGCCGTGCCGATAGCCGTTCCCGGAATCCCCACGGGCTCCCATGGTGGCGCCGACCGCACCCCACGAGGCCGCGTAACTCTCGTTGATGCTGACAGTGCCGGTGCGCAACAGTGGCGCCAGCGCCCGGGCCGCCGCCCGGTCGCCGCTGACGATGGTGGCGTGCAGGCCGTAGTCGGAGTCGTTCACCAGGCGCACGGCGGCGTCGTCGTCCGGCACCCGGTAGACGCTGACCACCGGGCCGAAGGTCTCGGCGTCCCGCAACTCCATCGCGGCACTGACGTCGGTCAGCACGGTGGGTTCGTACACCCACGGACCGATCTCAGGACGATGCCGGCCCCCGGCCAGCACCCGGGCGCCACGCCGGCGGGCGTCCTCGACATGACCGGCCACTCGGTCCAGCTGTTCCGGGCCGAACAGTGAACCCATGTCGTAGCCGTACTCCAGGCCGACTCCGAGTCGCAGTTCAGCCACGGTCGCCAGGAAACGGCGCAGGAACTCGTCGGCGATGTCGTCGTGCAGGATCAAACGCTCGGTGTGACCGCAGAGCTGCCCGGCCGCGGTGAAGGCGCTGCGCCGGGCGACGTCGACCGCCATCGGCAGGGCCGCGTCCGCCCGCACGTAGAGCGCGTTCTTGCCGCCGAGTTCGAGCGAGCAGCCAACCATCCGCTCGGCCGCGACGGCCGCCACCGCCCGCCCGGTGCGGGTCGAGCCGGTGAAGCTGATGAAGTCGACACAACGGACGACGGCGTTGCCGATCGTGTCGCCCTCGCCGACCACCACCTGCAGCACACCCGCCGGCAACCCCGCGGTGACCAGCTGCTGCACACCCCACAGGACACACAGTGCGGTGCGCGCGTCGGGACGCAGCAAGACCACGTTGCCGGCCAGCAGCGCGGCGATCGCGTCGCCGAGCGACAGCGCGAACGGGTAGTTCCACGGAGTGACCACACCCACCACCCCGCGCGGCAGCCGGGTCTGGGTGGCGTGCCCGACGACCGGCAGCACGCCACGCCGATGGCGCGGCTCCAACAAAGCAGCCGCCGTGCGCGCGTAGTACCGCGCGACGTTCGCAACCTCGGCCACCTCCTCGAAGGCGTCCGAACGGGTTTTGCCGGTTTCCAGCTGGATCAGGTCGAGAAGTTCGTCACGGCCGGCCAGCAACCGGTCGTGGAAGGACAGCACGATCGCCGCCCGCCGCCGCGGGCTGAGCTCACGCCACTGCCGGGCCGCCGAACGCGCGGCGCCGACGGCACCCGCCACGTCCGCCTTGCTCGACTGCGGGATCTGCGCCAGCGGACGTCCGGAAAGCGGGCTGATCACTGTGGTGCGATCGGGTTTGGCTGAGCACACCACCAGTGCGGTGAGGGCAGCGACGCGGGCGGACGGAAGGATGAAGTCCGTCTCGGTGACCGCCGCATGCATTGGCACAATGTAGTCGCGAGCGGGCCGGATACGGGTCGGATCGACGGAATCCGTCAGCTGCCGGACGGACTCGTCGTCGGCGCGGTCACCGCCTGCACCAGCCGTCCGCTGAACGCCGCCACCACCGCGATGGTGATCAGCGCACCCAGCAGCATCGCGGTGGCCTCGCCCGGTTGCAGGACGCCCATCGTCTTGCCGAGCGCCGCAGCCCCGACCGGGACGCCGAGTTGCGCCGCCGTGGCCACCGCGATCGGCAACGGCTGCCGGGTGAAGGTGAGCAGGCCGTGGGCCAGCACCGCGGCAGCCCCCAGCGCGACGCCGAGTCCGATCGCCTGCGGGTTGCTGGCCAGCTCACGAAGGTCGAGCGAACTACCGAGCCAGACGAAGAAGATCGGCGCGAAGAAGCCCTCGGTGAGGGCGAAGGTCTGGTTGGCGATCCGGCGGGGTTCTCCAACCGCGGCCACCGCCAGGCCCATCGCGAACCCGGCGAGCATCACCGAGACGTGCACGGTGGCGGCCAGCGCGGCGAGGGTGAACAGCATGGTGAGGGTGATCCGCAGCTCCATCGCCAGGCCGCGCTTCTCACTCAGCTGATGCAGCCGCTCGCGCCGTCCGGTGCGTTCGGACCAGCGCAGAAAGAGAAAGAAGACCGCAGCCACCGCCAGCACACCCAGCGCACCCAGCCCTGCGGTCAGTGCCTCCGAAGGGTCGAGAACCAGCGGCAACACCACGATGCAGGCAGCATCCGCGATCGCGAGCTGGACGAGCATCTCAAGTCCCGATCGGGCCGTGACCGCGGCACCGCCCAGCGCGGGCATCATGATGCTCGCCGACGACGACGCGATCAGCACCGCGTACAGCGGCCCATGCCCAGTCCCCCAGAAGGACGCGATCAGCAATCCCAGCGGTGCCGCGATCACGGCGACGCCGAGTGCCCGCAACACGCCGTTGCGCAGTCCGCTGCGCATCGCGGACTGCCGCAGGGGCACATGGCTGCCGGCGACGAACATCACCAGGGCGAAGCCGATCTGCGCCATGAAGGACAACGTCGGATCGTCGGCGTCGATCACGCCGGCGCCGGTATGGCCCAACACGATGCCGACCGCCAACTCGCCGATGACCACCGGAATGTGCACCATCCGGTTCAAGCTGACCACCGGGCCGAGCATGGCGACCGCGCAGATCAGGGCCAGCACTGCGAATGTCACCGGCACACTGTAGGCCGAGTTTTCCAGTTTCGGTGCTGCGGCTCCGTGGGACCTACTCGGCGGCCACGCTGGCGGCGAGCTGGCCGCAGGCGCCGTCGATCTCGCGGCCCCGGGTGTCCCGCACGGTGACCGCGACCCCGCGGCGCTCCAGGGCGGCGACGAAAGCCGCCTCGTCGCGGCGGCGGGACGCCGTCCACTTCGAACCAGGAGTCGGATTCAGCGGGATCAGATTGACGTGCACCCAGCCGTGTCCACCGTCGCGGCGCAGCACGTCGGCGAGCAGTTCGGCCCGCTCCACCTGGTCGTTCACGTCGCGGATCAGCGCGTACTCGATCGACACCCGACGCTTGGTGGCCACGAAGTACCGATAGGCGGCGTCCACCAGTTCGGCGACGTTCCAGCGGGTATTGATCGGGCACAGCTCGTCGCGCAGCTCGTCGTCGGGGGCGTGCAGGCTGACCGCGAGGGTCACCGGCAGTCCCTCGGTGGCCAGCTGGTTGATCCGCGGCACCAGCCCGACGGTGGAGACGGTGATGCCGCGGGCGCTGATGCCCAGCCCCTGCGGCGCGGCGGCGGTCAGGGTGCGGATGGTCGCCATGATCGCCTTGTAGTTGGCCATCGGCTCGCCCATGCCCATGAAGACGATGTTGTTCACCCGTCCGGGCCCACCGGGAATCTCCCCGTCACGCAGTGAGCGGGCACCGGCGACCACCTGGGCGAGAATCTCGGCGGCAGTCAGGTTGCGCTGCAGGCCGCCCTGACCGGTGGCGCAGAACGGGCAGGCCATGCCGCAGCCGGCCTGCGACGAGATGCACAGGGTGGCCCGGTTCCGTCCCGAGCCGGACGCCCGGATGCCCGGCACGCCGTAACGCATCAGCACCGACTCGATCAGCGAACCGTCGAACAGCCGCCACAGCGTCTTCAGCGTGGTGCCGCCGTCGCAGGACAGCGGCCGCACCGAGGTCAGCAGGGACGGCAGGAAAGCCTCGGCGACCCGCGCCCGGTCGGCGGCCGGCAGGTCCGTCCAGCCGGACGGGTCCAGGTCGAGATGCTCGAAGACGTGCCGGGTGATCTGGTCGGCACGGAAGGCCGGCAGGCCGAGCCCGCGGACGGCGTCCCGGCGTTCGTCGCGGGTCAGATCCAGCCAATGCCTGGGCGGCTTGCCGCGCCGTGGTGCCGCCATGGTCAGCGGCACGGTGGCGCCGGCGCGGACGCGGTCCTCCAGCGCCGAATAGGCGCTGATCTCGTCGGGCCGCAGGCCGTCGCCGGTCGCGTTCGGTTCGTCGGTCATCAGGCCTCGTCAGTTGGGGATCAGCAGGAACATGATCAGCCAGGACACCGGCGCGGCGACCAGCATCGAGTCCAGCCGGTCCATCGCACCGCCGTGCCCGGGCAGGAACGACGACATGTCCTTGATGCCGACATCGCGCTTCACCAGCGATTCGATCAGGTCACCGCAGGTGCCGGCGGCGACGATAGCCAAGGCGAGCAGCAGGCCGATCCACCAGGCGGCGTGCAGCCACCACACGGTGAGCGGGATGGCGACGGCGCTGGCCAGACCCACCGAGCCCGCCATTCCCTCCCAGGTCTTCTTCGGGCTGATCAGCGGCGCCATCGGATGCTTGCCCCAGCGGGCCCCGATCACATAGCCGCCCGTGTCGGTGCCCATCACGATCAGCAGGGTGGTCGCCATCTTGGCGCCGCCGTGCTCGGAGGCCAGGATCAGGCCCGAGAACGAACCGAGCAGCGCGATGTAGCCGATGGTGAACAGGCTGGCGGCGGCGTCCTTGACGTAGCCGGCCGAACCACCCGGCATCCGCCAGATCAGGGCGGCCAAGGTAGTGGCGCCGAGGAAACCCAGCAGCACCGAATGCCACGGCAGCGCCGCGTTACCCTCCTGGGTGGCCGCAGCGTACGAGCCACAGATCACGGCGATGGTGCCGACCACGATCGGGATCACCGCCGAGTTCATCCCGATCCGCTTCAGTGCATCGTGTAGTTCGATGACCCCCAGCGTGAGCATGGCGGTCACCAGCAGCACGAAGCCCCAGTGCCAGTAGAGCAGGGTGAGCACCACCGTCGCCGCAAGCGCGACGCCGACCCCGATCGCCGCCGGAAGGTTGCGTCCCGCGCGTGACTTCCGGACTGCCGGGTCGCTTGCTGATGCTTCCTGCTCCCCCGCCATCAGACTTCCAGCAACTCTGCTTCCTTGGACTTCAGCAGTTCGTCGATCGTCTCCACGTGCTTCTTAGTGACGCCGTCCAACTGCTTCTCGGCACCACGGGCGTCGTCCTCGCCGACTTCCTTGTCCTTGGCCAGCTTGTGCACGGCGTCGTTGGCATGCCGGCGGATGTTCCGGACGGCGACCCGCGCCTCCTCCGCCTTGGACCGGGCCAGCTTCACGTAGTCGCGGCGGCGTTCCTCGGACAGCTGCGGCATCACCACGCGGATGACGTTGCCGTCGTTGGCCGGGTTGACACCCAGGTCGGAGTCACGGATTGCCTTCTCGATGCCGGCCATCGAGCCGCGGTCGAACGGGCTGATCAGCACGGTGCGCGCCTCGGGCACCTGGAAGGTGGCCAGCTGCTGCAACGGGGTCGGCGCGCCGTAATAGTCGACCATGAGCTTGTTGAACATGGCCGGGTGCGCGCGGCCGGTGCGGATCGCCGCGAACTCTTCGCGAGCATGCTCGACCGCGCCGTTCATCTTCTGCTCAGCGTCTTTGATGATGTCGGGGATCATCGTGATCCTTTCGGTGAGTTGTGGCAGGTCAGGCGTGGACAGTGGTTCCGATCTTCTCACCCTGAACCACCCGCAGGATGTTGCCCTCCACACCGAGGTCGAAGAAGATCATCGGAAGATTGTTGTCCCGGGCCAGGCTGATCGCGGTGGCGTCGGCCACCTTCAGGTCGCGCGCCAGATAGTCGTCATAGCTGAGATCGTCGAAACGGACGGCGTCCGGGTTCTTCTGCGGATCGGAGTCGTAGACGCCGTCGGTGCCCTGCTTGCCCATCAGCAGCACGTCGGCGCCGATCTCGAGCGCGCGCTGCGCGGCGACGGTGTCGGTGGAGAAGTACGGCATGCCCGAGCCGGCGCCGAAGATGACCACCCGGCCCTTCTCCAGGTGCCGCTCGGCGCGCCGCGGAATATAGGGCTCGGCAACCTGGCCCATCGCGATCGCGGTCTGCACCCGGGTCTGCACCCCGGCCTTCTCGGTGAAGTCCTGCAGCGCCAGGCAGTTCATCACGGTGCCGAGCATGCCCATGTAGTCGGCCCGGTCACGGTCCATGCCGCGTTCGGAAAGCTCAGCACCCCGGAAGAAGTTGCCACCACCGATCACCACCGCCACCTGGACGCCGGCATCGACCACCGCCTTGATCTGACCGGCGAGGCTGGCCACCACGTCCGGGTCGACACCGATGCCGCGCGCACCCCCGAACATCTCGCCGGACAGCTTGAGCATGATGCGGTGGTAGGTCATGGTTCTCCTCGTTCGGGGTGGGTTCGGGGCTTATAGCGACGTGCGCCACGAGGGATGGCTCGTGGCGCACGTCATGTTAATGCCTGGGTTGGGTCGGGGTCAGGCGCCCGCGGCGAAGCGCACGAAACGCTTCACGGTGACACCGTTCTCCTTGAGCAGCTGCCCGACGGTCTTCTTGTCGTCGGAAACGCTGGGCTGCTCGATCAGACAGACATCCTTGAAGAAGCCACCGAGGCGACCCTCGACGATCCGCGGGATGATCTTCTCGGGCTTGCCCTCCTCCTTGGCGGTCAGCTCGGCGATGTGCCGCTCGTGATCGAGCACGTCGGCCGGCACCTCCTCGCGGGACACGTACTGCGGCGACATGGCGGCGATCTGCATCGCGATGCCGCGGACGAACTCGTCCGAGCCACCCTCGTGCTCGACCATCACACCCACCTGCGGCGGCAGGTCGGAGGACCGCTTGTGCAGGTAGATGGTGACGTCGCCGTCGTAGCTGGCGGCGTTGGCCACCTCGAGCTTCTCGCCGATCTTGGCAGCCAACTCGGCCACCGTCTCGGCGACCGTCTTGCCGGAAGCCAGCTGGACCGCGTTCGCGGCTGCCACGTCGGTGGCGCCGGCGGCGTCGGTGGCCTTGGCGATCTCGTCGGCCAGGGCGACGAACTCGGCGTTCTTGGCGACGAAGTCGGTCTCGGCGCCGAGCTGGATGACGGCCTTGCCGGACGCTGCGACCAGGCCGTTGGAGGCCTCGCGGTCGGAGCGCTTGGCCATCTTCGCCTGGCCGGTCACCCGCAGGATCTCGACCGCGGCGTCGAAGTCGCCGTCAGCCTCGGTGAGCGCCTTCTTGGCGTCCATCATGCCCGCGCCGGTGGCGTCGCGGAGCTTCTTCACATCAGCGGCAGTGATTGCCATTGTCTGCTCTCTTCGTGGTGTTCGTGGTGTGGGTCACTTGGTCTCAGACGCGGCGGCCTCGGCCTCGACGGCCGGCTCGACGCTCTCGCCGACGGCCTCTTCGGCGGCCTGGACGTCCTGGGCAACCTCGACGGACTCCTCGGCGGCACCGGTCACGGCGGCCTCGACAGCATCGGCCAACTCGGCGGCCTGGACGTCGGAACCCTCGACGGCCTGCGCCTCGGACACCTCGGCGGCGGGGGCCTCATCGGTGGCGCCCAGCAGCTCGCGCTCCCAGTCGGCCATCGGCTCAGCCTCTTCACCGGTGGCGGCGGCACCGCGGCTACGGACCAGCAGGCCCTCGGCGACGGCGTCGGCGACCACCCGGGTGAGCAGTGCGACGGAACGGATCGCGTCGTCGTTGCCCGGAATGGCGTAGTCGACCTCGTCGGGGTCGCAGTTGGTGTCGAGGATGCCGACGATCGGGATCCGCAGCTTGCGGGCCTCGTCGATCGCCAGGTGCTCCTTCTTGGTGTCCACGATCCACACCGCCTGGGGCAGCTTGCCCATGTCGCGGATGCCGGACAGCGTCTTGGCCAGCTTGTCCTTCTTGCGGCGCTGCTGCAGCAGCTCCTTCTTGGTCAGCCCGGACGCGGCGACGTCGTCGAAGTTGATGCCTTCGAGCTCCTTCATCTTGCCGATCCGCTTGCTGATGGTGGCGAAGTTGGTCAGCATGCCGCCCAGCCAGCGCTGGTTCACGTAGGGCATGCCCACCCGGGTGGCCTGCTCGGCGATAGCCTCCTGGGCCTGCTTCTTGGTGCCCACGAACAGGATCTGCCCGCCGCGCGCGACGGTGTCGCGGACGAAGCCGTAGGCGGAGTCGATGTAGCTCAGCGACTGCTGCAGGTCGATGATGTAGATGCCGTTGCGCTCGGCGAAGATGAACTTCTTCATCTTCGGGTTCCAGCGGCGGGTCTGATGCCCGAAGTGGACGCCGCTCTCGAGCAGCTGACGGGTGGTGACGACGGCCATTGCCGTTCCTTTCCGCGCAGGCGCGGCCCTGGGTCTTCGGTCGTGGTGCCGAGACCGGGCGGAGCCCGCTGTAGGTTGTTCGGACCGAGCTTTTCGGTCCGCCTGATGCGACCGCTGCCTTCCTCCCCTGGTGGGGACCGCGGAAAGCAACCCGTCGTGCGCGACGGTTCGAGGTGCATGCGAAGTCGACCCGGATCTGCCGGATCGCTGAGGGTGATTCTATGCCGCCCGGTTGGGGTTGTCGAAATCGCTCAGCCTCACCGTTGGTCGAGCTTGTCGAGACCCCACCCGGCCGTCGGCAGTTCAAACCCCGGGCTCGCCGATTTTGAACACTTTCTCCTCGCCGGGCGCTCAATAGGGGTGGAGGTGAGGGGCATGGTTCGCACGGTGGCCCGGATGGCAGCGGTGCTGGCGCTGGCCTGGCTGGTGGTGCTGGCTGCTGCGCCACCGAGTTGGGGGTTCGGCTCGGCCCGCCCGGTTCCGGGCCCGGTGGTGCGCGGCTTCGACCCGCCGGCGCAGGACTGGCTGCCCGGCCATCGCGGCGTCAACCTGGCCGCGCCGATCGGTAGCAGCGTGCGCGCGGCGGCCGCCGGACGGGTCAGCGTGGCCCAGGTGATCGCCGGACGCGGCGTGGTGACGATCGTGCACGGCGAGCTGCGGACAACCTATGAGCCGGTTCGGGCCGGCGTTCGGGTCGGTGACCAGGTGGCGGCAGGTGAGGTGATCGGGACGGTCGAGGCCGGGCACTGTGCAACCGGCTGTCTCCACTTCGGCTTGAAGCGCGGCGACGAGTACCTGGACCCGCTCGGTGGTTCTGAGGTCCGGCTGTTGCCGGCGTCCGCAGTCGCCCAGGCCAGGAAGCTCGCCGCCGAACGGGCGGCTGCGCTGCCGTCCGGGGATGTTCCGGTCACCGGGTCGGGGATGCTGCTGAACCCGGTCGGCGGCCGGATCATGTCCCCCTTCGGACGCCGGTTCCACCCGATCTTCCACGAATGGCGGCTGCACGCCGGGGTCGATCTGCAGGCCTCCTGCGGCACCCCGATCCGGGCCGCCGCCGACGGCGTGGTGCAGTCGGTGTCCTACGGCTCCTCCGGCGGTCACCGGCTGGCGCTCGCCCACGCCGGCGGGCTTACCACCCACTACCTGCATGCGCTGCGGCGCTACCAGGTGCGTGCGGGGCAGAAGGTGAAACGCGGCCAGGCGGTCGGCCTGGTCGGGAGCACCGGCTGGTCCACCGGCTGCCATCTGCACCTGACCACCAAGATCAACGGACGCCTCGTCGACCCGGCCAGGCTGCTGTGAGTGGCGTCGGGTCACGCCCGCGGGTGCGCTTGCAGATAGGCGGTGCGCAGCCGCTCGGCACTGACGTGGGTGTAGATCTGGGTGGTGGCCAGCGAGGCGTGACCGAGGATCTCCTGCACGCTGCGCAGGTCGGCTCCGCCCTCCAGCAGGTGGGTGGCCATCGCGTGCCGCAGGCCGTGCGGTCCGAGGTCGGGCGCGTCCGGCACGCTCGCCAGCGCCCGGTGGACCAGTCGGCGCACCACCCGCGGGTCGATCCGGGCGCCACGGTCTCCGACGAACAACGCCTCACCCGCCTGCGGGGCTGCGATCAGATGACGCACCGAACCCCAAGCCTCCAGTGCGCGCAGCGCCGGGTCACCGATCGGCACCGTACGGTCCTTGTTCCCTTTGCCGTGCACCCGCAGCACCTGACGGTCGGCGTCGACCGACGAGGCGTCCAGGCCGCACAGCTCCCCCACCCGGACGCCACCGGCATACAGCACCTCGACGATCGCCACGTCCCGCAGTGCGCGGGCATGCAGCACCGGGTCGGTCTCGCTGCTCGCCCGGTCGGCCAACGCCTCCAGCATCTGCCGGGCCTGATCGACCTCGACGGTGGCGGGCAGTCTCCGATCCACCCGCGGCGACCGCAGCCCGGTGGCCGGGTCGGTGGCCAGGCGTCCGGTGCTGTGCGCCCAGGCGAAGAACACCCGGGCGGCGGCCGCGCGACGCTGCATCGTCGCTCGTTCCGCACCCGCGGCATGCATGCCGGCGAGCCATCGACGCAGCGTCCGCAGGTCGACGTCGGCGAGTTCGCCCGACCCGGTGCGGTCCAGGTAGTCGGCCAGGTGGGCCAGGTCACCGGCATAGGCGCGCACCGTGTTGGCCGACATGTTGCGCTCGGCCCTCAGGTGCCGCACCCATTCCTCGGTCAGGTCCGCGGCCATGCCGGGAGCCTACGACCGCCGGACGCGGAGGACGGCGATCCCTAGATGACCAAGTCCCAGGGGTGTTAGTGGTCGTAGGCGACCAGGTTCCTTCTGGCTAGGGAGTTTGCTTGGTGGTTGTGCCAGATGGCGGCAGTGAGGGCGAGGATGCGTTGCGCGACCCGGGCGGCGACACCGGCCGGGGTGCGTCCGCCGTGGGCTTCGAGGTCGAGTTGGCCTTTCAACGTGTCGTTGACCGATTCGATGATTTGGCGCAGCGGTTTGAAGAACCGCTGCCCGGGTCGGGGCTTCTCTCCTTTACGGGGGGCGTGTCAGATGGTCTGTGTAAGTGATTCCTCGAACGATGAGAGGTATGACCATGACTATGACTAAGGACGAGCAGGCGGCAGCGCCGGGTCCGTTCGGATCGCCGGTGGCGCCGGCGTCGGCGCGGGAGACCGTCGAGGAGATGGTGCAGGCCGGTCTGTTGGATGCGGTGTTCGACCGTGTCGAGACCGGTGATCTCCAGCTGACCGGTGAGGGTGGCTTGTTGCCGGAGATGATCAAGGCGGTGCTGGAGCGCGGTCTGCAGGCCGAGCTGACCGATCACCTGGGCTATGCCAAGCACCAACGCGGTGACGGGACGAATGCCCGGAACGGGACCACGCCGAAGACGATCGCGACCGAGGTCGGTGACGTCGCGTTGGCGACGCCGCGGGACCGGACCGGCAGCTTCGAGCCGCGCCTGGTGCCCAAGGGCGCCCGCCGCGCCGGCGGCCTGGACGAGATGATCATCAGCCTCTACGCCGGCGGGATGACGGTGCGCGACATCCAGCATCACCTGGCCCGCACGATCGGCACCGAGTTGTCCCACGAAACCATCTCGAACATCACCGACGCGGTCGCCGAGGAGGTCAAAGCGTGGCAGGCCAGGCCGTTGGAGGAGATCTACCCGATCATCTACCTCGACGCGCTCGTGGTGAAGGTCCGCGACGGCCACCAGGTCCGCAACAAGGCCGCTCACGTCGCGGTCGGGGTCGATCTCGACGGCGTGAAACACGTCCTCGGGATCTGGGTCCAGGCCAACGAGGGCGCGAAGTTCTGGGCCGGGGTATGCGCCGAACTGCGTAACCGCGGCATCCGTGACGTCCTGATCGTGTGCTGCGACGGCCTGACCGGCTTCCCCGAAGCGATCGAGGCGACCTGGCCGCAAGCAACCGTGCAAACCTGCGTTGTCCACTTGATCCGGGCCTCGATGCGGTTCATCAGCTACACCGACCGCAAGAAGGTCGCCGCCGCGCTGCGACCGATCTACACCGCCCCGACCAGCGAGGCCGCCGAGCTCGAACTCCTCGCCTTCACCGAATCCGAGTGGGGCCGCAAGTACCCGGCCACGGTCGCGACCTGGGAGAACGCGTGGGAACGGTTCATCCCGTTCCTGGCCTTCCCACCCGAGCTACGCCGGATCATCTACACCACCAACGCGATCGAATCGTTGAACTACCAACTCCGAAAGATCATCAAGAACCGCGGCCACTTCCCCAACGACGACGCCGTGATCAAGCTGCTCTGGCTCGCCATCCGCGACATCGAGGACAAACGAGCCCGGCAACGCGCCAAAGAAGCCGGCCTGCCCCGCAACCAACGCAAAGCCCCCGGCCGACTCGTCGAAGGAGCAGGCGTACACGGCTGGAAAGCCGCACTCGGCGCCCTCGCCCTGGCCTACCCCGACCGACTCACCCGCTACCTATGAACGGCCCCCTCATGACCAACCAGACCGGGCACACCGAGCAGACCGAGCAGCTCGTCCGCCGAGCCATCGGCGACGCGCTCCTGGCCATGCAACGCCTCACCGCCTGGCTCGAAAGCGGCGACCCCGCCGCCCCCGCCTGCGCCGAAGCACTCAGCCTCAACGAAACCGACGACCCCATCACCATCGCCAACTGGACCGACGGCATCGCCTTCGGCCTCGAACACGCCATCAACAACCACTAAAACCGGAAACTACTTACACAGAGAACTTGACAAGCTCTTTACGGGCCGGGCGGAGCAGATCAATCCCGACCTCGGTCAGTCCGGTTTCGAACTCGCGGCCGCTGTAACCCTTGTCCGCGATGAGGATCTGCCGCCGCCTGGTGGGCCGGTCCTGCAACGCCGCCGTGGAATCGAGCAGGTGCTCCACCACGTCACGTTCGTTGGCTTTCGCGCCGGTCAACGCCCACGCCAACGGCAATCCGTGCAGGGTGCACACCAGGTGCAGCCGGAGTCCCCAAAAGTAGCGGGAATGGGACGCGCAATAGCCGTACTCGGCCCATCCGGCCAAGTCAGAGCGTTTCGCGGTCTCCCGAGAGCGGCCACACTCCACCGGGGTGGAGTCCACCACCCACACATCATCAGTCGCGACCGGCACATGTTGGGCCAGCTCAGCAGCAAGCCATGCCATGGTGCCGTTCAGCTTCCGCAACCGTTTGTTGTAGCCGGATTGTCGCGGCAGATACGGAAACATGCCGGTGAGATGCCGGTGGGCGTACCGCAGCCAACGGGCCTCCGAGGTGTAACCCAGGAACGCCTGCATCACCGCCAACACGATCAGCTCAGCATCACTGATCCGCTCCACGAACCCGACCTCAGGCCGTTGCGGAACCTGTTCGGGATGAGCCTTCAACAGATCATCAGCAGTCACGTAGAGTGCAGTCGCGAGGGTGTCCAGATCGGTGTCCATCAAAGCCTCCAGAGCTTGACATGGGTTAGCAACACCGACTCTGCGACACCCTCCCCCTCAACCCCCAGACGCCACACCGACCTTGGACTTACTCATCTAGTACCGTGTCGGCCGAGAGAAGGGTGGCTATGAGCGACGATCTGACCAGCGGCGGCACGGTGCTTCCGATCACCCGGTGGGGCACCCCGGTGATGCACAACCAGACCCGGCCGGTCGAGGCGTTCGACGACGAGTTGCGCAGCCTCGCCCGGGACATGTTCGCCACCATGCGGGCTGCACACGGCGTCGGCCTGGCTGCCACCCAGGTCGGCCTCGACCTGGCGGTGTTCGTCTTCGAATGCCCGGACGCCGACGACGTCATTCATCGTGGCGTGGTCTGCAACCCGGAGGTGACGGTTCCCGATGCCCGCGGCCGCACCCTGGAATCCGCCGAGGAGGGCTGCCTGTCCTACCCGGGCGCCTACCAGATCCTGGCCCGCCCGGACACCGCGGTCTGCACCGGCCAAGACGCCGACGGCAACCCGATCCGGATCGAGGGCGCCGGGTTGTTGGCCCGCTGCCTGCAGCACGAGACCGACCATCTCGGCGGCACCGTGTTCGGCGATCGGCTCTCCACCCGGGGACGCCGGCTGCTCAGCAAGCAGCACGAGGAACTTGCGCACCTGTACCCCGACGACTGGCCGGTCACTCCGCGCCGCACCTCGGCCGACGAGTAAGCCCGCGTAGGGTTTGTGATGCCCGCCCCCGCCTGGTTGGGTGGATGACGACGAGCCCGGCGCAGGCCACGCGAAAGGACAGCCGATGACCATGTTCAACTGGGGTCCGACCCAGCCGCCGAACCCGCCGCAGGGTCCGCAGCCGTTCAACCGCGAACGCTGGGACACGGTGCTGAACAGCCTGGAGATCAAATTCGGCATGGACGACGACGGTGACCGGTTCGCCGACTGGGAGACCATGCGGCTGTGGTTCCTGGTCGAGGGCAACGACAACGACCTGATGGCGATGCGCTCGATGTGGGACGTCCGGCCACCGGTGGCGTCGTACGACTTCATCCTGGAGTCGGTGAACAGCTGGAACCGGGACCACTTCTGGCCGAAGGCCAGCGTGGTGCGCGGCGAGGAACACCTCGGCGTCTTCGGCGATCTGGTGATCGATGTCGAGACCGGTGTCACCGACGACTTCCTACGCCAGCAGGTGCGCTGCATGGTCGGCACCTCCGGCCAGATGTACGAGTACCTGGCCGAGCAGTTCCCCGAGTCCAAGGACTGGTTCAACGCCGGGGAAGAGTAGCGGCGTCAGATCGGGAAAGCCGCCAGGGCCAGGGGGTCGGTGCCGGTGAGCGGCACCAGCCGCCAGTCCAGCCGGACCCTGCCCGTGTCCCGATCGAGTTCCACCAGGATCATGTGCGGAGTCTCCACCAGCCGCAGCTGCGCGTGGAAGGCGCCTCGTCGCCAGGCGCCGCTGGCCATGACCGCGAGTTCCGAGCCGGCAGGTGTCGCCCAGCGTGACTCCAGCCATTGGCCGTCCCCGATCACGGTGACCAACTCACCGGCGGGATGATCGATGGCCAGCAGATGGTGGCCGCCCGGAGTGGTCTCCAGGCTCGCCGTCCGATAGCTCTCCGGCAGCTGGGACGCCTCGTCCCGGACGGCCCGCACCGGGATACGGCGCTCGGCACCCGACAACGGCCGATGCGCCAGTTCCGCCAGTCGGCGGGCCAGTTGCTCGTCGGCGTGCGCGTCCGGTTCGCCGTCGATCGCCGGCAGCAGATGCTCCCAGAGTTGGTCGAGCACATCCTGCATCACTTCCACCTCGGACGTGATCGCCACAGCGACATCCTGCGCGGGCAGCACCATCGCGAACTGGCCGAACGCACCGTCGCCGCGATACCCGTGGCGCTCGCCCCAGAACGAGCTGCCGTAGCCGCACGCCCAGTCGCCCGCTCCCTCGGCGGCCAGCGAGACCGGACTCGGCTGCGGCGCCCATTCCGCGTAGTCGGCCGGCACCAGCCGGGTTCCCTGCCAGACCCCACCGTCCAGCCAGGTCTGCGCCAACGCCAGGATGGCGGGCGTCGTCAACTGCAGGCCGCTGAAGCCCAGGTCGCGGCCCTGCGGGGTGCGCTGCACGGCTGCGGCAGCACCGCCGAACGGGTCGAGCAACAGCCGCCGCAGGTGCGTCGACAGCGGCTCACCGCTGGCCGCGGCGATCGCCTGGGCAGCCAGATAGGTGGCCACCTGGTTGTAGGCCCAGACCTCGCCGGGTTCGCCGTCCGGGTCGCGGGCGAGGATGAGCGTCAGCAGCGGGTCGCCGTCGGTGGCCGGCAGCGGCGGTGCGGAATCACCGCGCCATTCCCAGGCATCGGTGGTGTGCCCCACGGTCATCGTGATGCAATGCCGGACGGTCACCCGCCGCCATTTCGGCGAGGCGGACTCCCATGCCCCGAGGTAGGACAGCACCGGCGCGTCCAGGTCGATCATGCCGCGGCCGACCAGGTCGCCCAGCACCGTCGCGGTGAAGCTCTTGGTCAGCGAGTAGCCCAGGTGCATCCGGTCGCGCCGGTACGGCGCCCACCAGCCCTCGGCGATCACCCGGCCGTGGCGCGCGATCATCAGCGAATGGAAGCCGTGCCCGTCGGACTCCATGGCGTCCAGCAGCCCGAGCAGGCCCCGTCCGTCCACACCCTCGGACGCGGGCGTGCTGCGCGGCATCGTCATGGCGCCAACCTAGCGCCGTCCGACCCGTAACGCGGCGCAGCTCCTCCGACGGGGCGAGTCCGTCAGTTGGCGGGCAATGAGGGCACGATGTACTCATGCCGCAATTCGGTGACGCGAGCGATGTGGTCGAAGTCGTGATCGGCGGTCAACACCGTCGCATCATTCACAAGCGCGTAGCCGGCGATGAGGATATCGAGAGGTCCGGCCGCGCGAACGAGACCCGAGTTCCACAAGGCACTCTGGATGTCGAGGACCAGTGATTCCTCGGGTGCATGCTCCAGTGGAAACCCCATCGAGATCTGCTCCCGGTAATGCGCATGCTCGCCAGGCGTCCGCGCGCTGTGACAGAACTCCAGGATCTGCGGCGGGCACGTGACAAAGAGATCGGACGGCGCGCGTTCGATCTGCCGCAGCCGCGCGGTGATCCTGGCGTCGCCCGAGGCCAGCCTGGCCCAGACGGAGTTGTCGACCAGATAGTCGGTCATTCAGCCGAGCCCGCGAGTTCGGCTTCCAGGTCGGGGAGGGAAGCAATTCCTTCGATCATCGCCGCCTTCTGCTTCGAAGCGATCAGGCGACGCAGTGCCAGGTCAAGGACGGCGCGATTCGACTTCTCGCCGGTGAGGGCCCTGGCGCGCTCAATCAGTTTCGGATCCAGGTCAACGCTCGTCAACGCCATGACGCAACCTCCCCTTGCTATATAGCCAACTATATATCGGGATTCTCCGGATCGTCCCGCAGCACGTAGCCGGCGATGGCGCTCGCCGCGGCCACGTTGAGCGAGTCGATGCCGGCGCGCATCGGGATCTGCGCCACCACGTCCGCCTGGTCGATCCAGCGTGCGGACAAGCCCGCTCCCTCGGTGCCGAGCAGCACCGCCACCTTCGCGTCCGGCGGCAAGGCCGCGGCAGCCGCGCCCAGTTGGACGGCGTCATCGCTGAGCGCCAGCGCGATCACGGTGAAGCCGGACTCCTGCAGCGTCGGCACCGCGCTCCCCCAGTCATCGACCCTGGCCCAGGGCAGCGAGAACACCGCACCCATCGAGGTCTTGATCGCCCGCCGGTACAGCGGATCGGCGCAGCGCGGGGCGAGCAGCACCCCATCCCAGCCCAAGCCGGCGGCGTTGCGCAGGATCGCCCCCACATTGGTGTGGTCGACGATGTCCTCACAGACCATCAGTCGGCGGGCGGTGAGCAGGTCGGCCATGGTGTGCCGGGTCTCCCGATGCAGCGACGCCAGCGCACCCCGGTGGACGTGAAAGCCGCTGACCCGCTCGGCGGTCTCCTCGCTCACCCGGTAGACCGGAGCGTCGCCGATCACGTCCCGCAA
Organism: Micropruina sp.; assembly: GCA_047602545.1. Lineage (GTDB taxonomy): Bacteria > Actinomycetota > Actinomycetes > Propionibacteriales > Propionibacteriaceae > Micropruina. The sequence continues at coordinate 511,115 of JASGHC010000001.1, forward strand.
CGACGGCAGCCAGCGGGCGGCCAACATCAACGACCGCGGGCGGTAACCAGCTTCGATCGCCCGCCGGATCACCTTCTCCCCTTCGGCGATGAACAGGCCCTGCTCGCTCTCCAGGTGGCGGCGCAGCGATGAATCCCGCAGCGCCACGTAGTCGGCCAGCCGGGGATCGTTCGGGTCGTCGATGTCGATCGGATCGGGCACCGCCACAGTCTGACGCATCCGACGGGGCACCGTCCGGGCGCCGCGCAGCGGACGAAGCGTGATGGCCGGGGCACTAGGGTCTTCACCATGGGCTGGCTGAAGCGAATCGACCGTTTCCTGCTCGCTATTGTCGGCGCCGCACTGGTCGCGAGTGTGCTGCCTGCTCAGGGCGGGGCTGTCACGGTGGTGGACTGGGCGACCAAGGTCGCGGTGGCCGTGCTGTTCTTCATCTACGGCGTGCGGCTCAAGCCCGAGCAGGCACTCGCCGGCCTGGCCCATTGGCGGCTGCACCTGACCATCCTGTCGCTCACGTACCTGCTGTTCCCGCTGATCGGATGGTCGCTGCAGGTGCTGTCGCCATGGCCGCTCAGTCCCGCGCTGTACGCCGGTGTGCTCTACCTCACCCTGCTGCCGTCGACGGTGCAGAGCTCGATCAACTTCACCTCGATCGCGAAGGGCAACATCGCCGGCGCAATCGTCAGCGCCTCGGCGTCCAACCTGCTGGGGGTGTTCCTCACCCCGGTGCTCTGCTGGGCGCTGATGACCACCTCGGGCGGGATTACCATCGACCCGTCGTCGATCCTCGACATCGTCGGGCAACTTCTGGTGCCGTTCCTGGTGGGTCAGCTGTCCCGGCGTTGGACGGCGGACTGGGTCGCTGCCCGGCCGCGCCTGAAGCTGTTCGATCAGGGTGTGGTGGTGCTGGTGGTCTACTCGGCGTTCTCCGCCGGCATGCGCGAGCACATGTGGCAGCAGGTCAACGCCACCGACCTGGTCGTCCTGCTCGTGGTGTGCCTGGTGATACTCGCGGTGATGCTCTGGTTCAGCCACTGGATCGCCCAACGGCTCGGTTTCAACCGCGCGGACGTCATCGCGATCCAGTTCTGCGGCACCAAGAAGTCGCTGGCCACCGGCCTGCCGATGGCGAACGTGCTGTTCGCCGGATCGCCGATCGGCCTGCTGGTGTTGCCGCTGATGCTGTTCCACCAGGCCCAGCTGATGGCCTGCGGATCGCTGGCCGCGCGCTACGCCAAGCAGGTGGACTAGCGCGCGAGGTCGACTTACTGCTCCGGTTCGCTCTGCGGCACGGCGACGTCCTGCGGCGCCGACGCGGGACCGGGCATCCCCGGGTTCAGCTCGGCCGGCGGGGTGTTGATGCTGGCCCGCCGGGCCACCCGGTTGTTCTCCATCTGCTGAGCCTCGGCGATCGCCTGCTCGACGGCACGTCCGGCTTCACCCTCGGCTTCGATCTTCTGCTGGGCGATCTCGGCGAACACGTCGACCTTCTCGGGCGCCTCGAACTCGCCGTCGGATTGGCCGTAGCCGACGCCCTTGAGCAGGTCCCCGGCCGTCCGGCCGAGTCCCTTCAGCGCATCGTTGAGTTCGGACGGCACGATCCAGACCTTGTTGGCGTCGCCGCGGGCGATGCTCGGCAACATCTGCATGTACTGGTACGCCAGCAGCGACTGATCCGGCTTGCCGGCATGGATGGCACCGAACACGGTGGTGATGGCCTGCGCCTCACCCTCGGCCCGCAGCATCTGCGCCTGCCGGTCGGCCTGCGCCCGCAGCACCGCCGACTCACGCTCGCCTTGGGCTCGCAGAATGGACGCCTCACGGTCACCCGAAGCGGAGAGGATCTGCGACTGACGCTGCCCCTCGGCGAGCAGGATCTGAGCCCGTTTGTCGCGCTCGGCCCGGGCACCCTTCTCCATGGCGTCGCGGATGGTGGCCGGCGGCTCGATGGACCGCAACTCAACCCGGTTGACCTTGATGCCCCACTTGCCGGTGGCCTCGTCGAGGACGGCACGCAGCTTCGCGTTGATCTCCTCACGTGAGGTCAGGGTCTGCTCCAGGTCGAGCCCGCCGATGATGTTGCGCAGCGTGGTCATGGTGAGCTGCTCGATGGCCTGGATGTAGTTCTGCGCCTCGTAGGCGGCGCGCACCGGGTCGACCACCTGGAAGTAGATCACCGAGTCGATGCTCACCATCAGGTTGTCCTCGGTGATCACACCCTGCGGCGGGAACGGGACGACCGCCTCACGCATGTCCATCGTGTAGCGGACGTTGTCGATCAGCGGCACCAGCAGGTGCGGGCCGGGGTCGAGGGTGCGGCGGAACTTGCCCAACCGCTCGACGATCCCCACCTGTTGCTGCCTGACCACCTTCAACGCTTGGGTCAGCAGTGCGACCGCCAACACCAAGATGACGATCGGGGCGATGAATTCCATGGCTTCAGGGCTCCTTGGGGTAGACAACGACGGTAATCCCGTCAACTTCGAAGATCTCCACCGAGGCGCCCGCCTCGATCTCGACATCTCCGAAACTGCGGGCTCGCCACACCTCGCCGTCCACCTTCACCTCGCCGGAGTTGCCGGTGATCGCAGTCGTTGCCTGACCGGTGCTGCCGACCATGCGCTGTAGCGACGAGCGGTAGCCCGGCGCGGCACGCACCTTCTCGAGCAGCGTCGGACGCAGCAGGAAGAGCAGGGCGAACGCCACCGCGATCGCCACGATCACCTGGACCAGGATCATGCCCGGGAAGAGCAATGCGATCCCCGCGCCGGCAAGGGCGCCGGCGGCCAGCATCAGCAGGGTGAAATCGAGGGTGAGCGATTCGGTGAGCGCCAGCAGGACGGCGGCGATCAGCCAGACCGCCCACCAATTGTCACCCAGCCACTCCCACATGCATCCATCATGCCCGGGCCCGGGCGCTCCAACGTCCGTTCGTATGGGTGACTTCGAGCGCGAAATCGAAAGTCTCGCTGAGCCGGTCGGCCGTCAGCACCTCGCCGATCGGGCCGGCGGCCAGGATCGAACCACTCTTCAGCAGCAGCGCATGGGTGATGCCGGCCGGAATCTCCTCGACGTGATGAGTGACCAGCACCGTCGCCGGCGCGAAGGCGTCGACGCAGAGTTCGCTGAGCGTCGCCACCAGGCCCTCGCGTCCGGCCAGGTCGAGGCCGGCCGCCGGCTCGTCGAGCAGCAGCAGTTCCGGGTCGGTCATCAGCGCCCGGGCGATCTGCACCCGCTTGCGCTCCCCCTCGGACAGGGTGCCGAAGGTGCGGTAGGCGAGATGTCCCACCCGCAGCTGCGCCATCAGCGACACGGCGCGCTCGAAATCGGCCTGCTCGTAGTTCTCGCGCCAGCGGCCCATCACCGCGTACGCCGCCGACACCACGACGTCCGCGACCCGCTCGCCGCGGGGAATGCGGTCGGCAAGCGCGGCGGACGCGACTCCGATCCGGGGCCGCAGTTCGAAGACATCCACCGCACCCAGGCGTTCGCCGAGGATCTCGGCGACCCCGGACGACGGGTGCAGCTGCGCCGCCAGGATCTGCAGCAGCGTGGTCTTGCCGGCACCGTTGGGCCCGATGATCACCCAACGGTCGGATTCGTCGATCCGCCAGTTCACCCGGTCGAGCAGGGTGGCCTCGCCACGCACGATCGACACATCGGTCAACTCAACAACTGCCGCCATGGGGGCCAACCTACCGGCTGGCGGCGGTGTGGTGAGCGGGGACGCGCAGCCCGTGAAACGAGCAACCACCAGACGCGCTTGCCGCGACCCTGACGAGGGGTTTCGACAAGCTCAACCGGCGCGAGCGCGTCAGGCGCCGGTGGAGTGCAGGCCGCCGTTGACGTGCACCATCTCGCCCGTGGTGGCCGGGAACCAGTCCGACAGCAGCGCCACCACAGCCCGGGCGGTCGGGTCGAGATCCTTCGGATCCCAGCCCAGCGGGGCCCGCTCGGCCCAGATGTCGTCGAAGGTTTCGGCGCCGGGGATGGCCTTCTTGGCGATCGTCGACAGCGGTCCGGCGGCGACCACGTTGCAGCGGATGCCCTCCGGCCCGAGGTAGCGGGCCAGGTAGCGCGAGGTGCTTTCCAGCGCCGACTTGGCCACACCCATCCAGTCGTAGGTCGGCCAGGACTGCCGGGCGTCGAAGGTCAGGCCGACCACCGAGCTGCCGCTGCTCATCAGCGGCTTGCAGGCCATGGTCAGGCTGGCCAGCGAATAGGCCGACACATGGATGGCCGTCTTCACGTCCTCGGCGGGCGTGGTCAGGAATTTGCCGCCCAGTGCCGTCTCCGGGTTGGCGAAGGCGATCGAGTGCACCACCCCGTCCAGGTGATCGACATGCTCACGGACCTGGTCGGCCAGGCCGGCCAGGTGCTCGTCATTGGTGACGTCGAGTTCGAGCAGCGGCGGCTCCGGGTCGAGCCGCTTGATGATCCGCCGGGTCAGGCTGAGCGCCCGGCCGAAGTTCGACACCAGAACGGTGGCTCCTTCGCGCTGCGCGATCTCGGCCACCCGGTAGGCGATCGAGGTGTTCATGGTCACGCCCGCGACCAGGATGTTCTTGCCTTCCAGGATTCCCAATTCCTTTTCCTTCCTCAGTGCGCGATGGCGGTGCTCAGTGGCCCATGCCCAGGCCGCCGTCGACCGGGATGACGGCGCCGGAGATGTAGCCGGCGCCCTCGCTGGCCAGGAAGGCGACCGTGGCGGCCACCTCGCTGGTGGCACCCAGCCGGGCCGCCGGAATGGACGCCTTGTAGCTCGCCACGACGTCGTCCGCCAGCGTGGCGGTCATGTCGGTCTCGATGAATCCGGGCGCGACCACGTTCGCGGTGATGCCGCGCGCGCCGATCTCGCGGGTCAACGAGCGGGCCATACCGACCAGTCCGGCCTTGGACGCCGAGTAGTTCACCTGCCCCGGCGAGCCGTACAGGCCGACCACCGAACCGGTGAAGATGATCCGGCCCCAGCGCCGGCGCAGCATCGAACGGCTGGCCCGCTTGGCGCAGCGAAAGGCACCCTTGAGGTTGGTGTCCAGCACCAGGTCGAAGTCGGCTTCGCTCATCCGCAGCACCAGGGTGTCCTTGGTCACCCCGGAGTTGGCGACCAGGATCTCCGTCGGCCCGTGCGCCTCCTCGGCCTGCTTGAACGCGGCGTCGACCTGGGCGCCGTCCGTCACGTCGCAGGCGATGCCGAGCACACCCTCCGGGGCGTCCCCGCTGCGGGAGAAGCTGGCCACCCGATGGCCCTGCTCCAGCAATGCCGCGACGATCGCGACGCCGATCCCCTTATTCCCACCGGTGACGACGGCGCTGCGGCCGTCCACGTGTTCGGTATCCGTCACGGTGGACAACCTAGTGCAGGCGTCCGGACGGCGCCGCCCCGACCCGCTGTCGGCGAGAGCGATCGACAGGACCAGTCGGACTTCGACGCAGCGAGAGTGCTCAGAGAGATTGGGAACTGAACAAGCACGTCACCAGATCACGCGCCTCGGGATGATCGAGGGACGACACATGCCAGTCGGCGCCGATATCGGCCCCCGCGTGTGAGGGCACCCCAATCACCCGGACGCCGGCGGCCTGCGCCGCCCGCACGCCTGTGGGCGAATCCTCGAAGGCTACGCAGTCCTGCGGATCCGCCCCGACGGCCGCGACGGCCCGCAGGTACAGGTCCGGGGAGGGCTTCGGCCTGGCCGCTTCCTCGACGGTGATCACCGCGTCCAGCCTGCCATCCAGCCGCGCGGACCGCAGGGTCGCCTCCACCAGTCGGCGCGGGCTGTTGCTGACGACGACCTTCGCTGCCCGACCCGCGCACCAATCGATCAGTGCGTCCACCCCCGGGAGGGGATCCATCGGCATCGAGACCAACTCTTCCATTCGCGCGAGAAGCTCATCCGCCATCACGTCACCCTGGCCGGGGACGCCGAGCATCACCGCCATCCGGCGTCCCACTTCAAGGATGGGTTGCCCCAGGATCTCCTGTTTGTGCTTCGGTTCGAAGGTTCGCCCTCGTCGGGCGAAGATCTCGGTCTCGGCCACGGTGAAGAGCTTCTCGGTTGCCACCAGCAGACCATCGCAGTCGAACAGCGCCACTGTCGCCGCACCAGCGCGCGGCGCTCCTGTCATCGTCATCTCTCTGCCTTCATATACGTCGGGTTGGGCCGGATGAGCTCTGCTCACCGGGTCGCCGTCCTGGCGATAGCCGACCCGGCGACTGCCCGTTCACAGCGGAGCACGGCAAGAACGTCTGAGGTTGCGTCGGAACCGATCGCGCGACATCATAAGTATATACAAATAATCGATCGTTGAGGCCCACGGGCACCCGTCCGGCAGCGACGCTGCCGGGTGAACCCCACCGCGAGCCGACGATCAGGAGAGGACCCACCATGACCCCCGACCGGCCCGCCGCAGCGATGTCCGTCGCCGAGCTTGCGGCATACATCGACCACTCCGTGTTGAAGCCCGAGTTCAATGCCGAGGAGGTCAGCCGCGAGGTCTCCAACGGGGTGCGGTACGGCTGTCGAACCGTCTGCATCAATCCCGCCGCGATCGCGGTCGCCGCACCGTTGTGCGAGGGGACCGACACCGGCCTCTGCGTGGTGGTCGACTTTCCCTTCGGCCTGTCCACGACGGCCTCGCGGGTGGCCCAGGCCGGGGATGTGCTCGCCGCCGGCGTTCAGGAGGTGGACATCGTGGCCAACTACGGCCTGCTCCGCAGCGGGCGCGCCGACCTGGTCGAGCAGGACGTGCGCGAGGTGATCGCCGAATGCCATGCCGCCGGAGTTCCGGTCAAGGTGATCCTGGAGACCGACGCACTGACCGTGGAGCAGATCCGAGCCGGCGTGGAGGCCGCGGTCGCCGCGGACGCCGACTTCGTGAAGACGTCCACCGGCTTCTATACCGGTACCAACCAGTACGAGCAGACCGGGGCGTCCGATGCGATCGTCCAGATCATGATGGATGCCGCGGCCGGCCGATGCCGAGTCAAGGGCTCCGGATCGATCCGCGACCGGGCACATTTCCTGCGGTTGATCGACGCCGGCATCGACCGGATGGGCATTGGCTACCGGACGACCCCGGTCGTCCTCCGCCTCGCCGAGAGTGCCCCGGACGTCGGCGCCTCCGGCTATTAGCGCCCCTCCGGCCGCGGCGCTTCCATGCGCGCGCCATCCTCCACCGACGCTTCCGCAGCGAGCACGAGGAGACGACTTCCGATGGATCCCGCTCCCGGCCGTCTCGCGAGCAACACGCCTACGCCTACATGGATCGGCGTCGACATCGGCGCCGGCCTGATCAGGTCGGCACTCATCGCCTTTGAGCAAGGCCGGGTCGTGATCCTCGACTCGGATGAGTGGCCCACGATGGGCAGCACCCCGCACCACCTGCTGGCCCGGATCGCCCAGCTCGCCTACGAATACAGCGAGAGGTCTCGCGGCGTCGCCGGGCTGGGCATCGCCTTCCCGGGCGCCGTCGATGCCGGCGTCACAGGGGCCAGCGCGGAACTGGCGAACCAGTGGCAGGGGCTCCGCGTCCGAGACATGCTGACCGGCCTTACTGCTCTGCCGGCGGTCGTCGTCAGCCGATCGGACGCTGTGGTGGCGGCTCCGGCAGGACTGGGGCCTGCCGGAGCCGCGGTCGGTGCCGCACTGCTGGCCAAGAGGAGCGGCATCGGCTTGGAATGAGCCGACGAAGCCAGAGCCACACCGAACGGTCGCGTTATTCGGCGAGCTGCCGGTCTGCCAGGAAATGTGCGATCTCCTGGGTCGCCGGGTAGAGCTCCAGGTACTTGCCGAAGAACTCGTCGTAGATGGGCTTGTTCTCCGCGTTCGGGGTGACCGTCGCCGCCGGCTTCATCCAACTGGTCAACTCGTCGGCCTCACCGACGTTCTGCGCCGAGATCAGGGCGTCGCCGTAGCTGGCGCCGATGGCGAACTTGGGCAACACCTGCTCGATGCCGCAGACGTCGGAGACGATCTGCGTCCACAGACCACCCTTGGTGCCACCGCCGACCGCAACGAACCGCTTGCCCTCGCCGCCGGCCTCGTTGATCGATTCCAGCAGGTGCCGAGCCCCGAACGCGGTTGCCTCCAACAGCGCCCGGTACAGCTCCCCGCGTGACGTGCTCAGGGTCAGGCCGGCTATCACGCCGCGGGCCCGCGGGTCACTGATCGGCGTCCGCTCACCGGCGAAGTAGGGCAACGCCAACAGACCATTCGAACCCGGTGCGACATCCTCGGCCTCCTCGGTGAGCACCGCGTACTCGACACCGCCGGTGATGTCCTTCAGCCAAGTCGTCAACGCACCGGACGCCGACATGCCACCCACCAGGGTGAACGTGTCGCGATAGGACCCGGTGCAGGCCCAGAGGTTGGGATGCACCATATACTGACTCGCGATCAGGTCCGTCACCAGCGTGGAGCCGTACATCAGCATCACGTCGCCCGGGTCCTTCACTCCGACGCTGAGCGCCTCGCTGAACGCATCGGTGCTGCCGACACCTACCGGAATGCCCTCAGGCAGGCCGGTGAGGGCGGCGCCTTCGGCGGTGATGTAACCGGCAATCTCGTTGGAGTACTTCAGTTCGGGCAGCGGTAGGCCCGGAGCGCAGATCTCGCACCATTCCGGAATCCAGCTCTGCGTCTTGGGTGAGTACATCGGGTCGAACACCGAGGCCGACTGATGATCGAGCACGGGGCGCTGGATCGCTTGGCCAGCTCCACCATGACCGGGCCGATGCTGCTGACCCGACCGCTATTACGTATATACATACTATCCTGCCAGGGGCTCGACAAGGGAGTTGACATGGTTCATGAGCTATACATAGTGTCCGGCGGCATGGAACGTCGAGCTGTCCTCATCACCGGCGCAACCCGCGGACTCGGTCTCGCGATCGCAGAGGTCCTCGCCCCTGACTACGACCTGCTCATCGGCGGGCGTGATCTCGGAACCACCCAGCGGGTCGCCGACGGTTTCCCGTCGGCGCGTCCGTTCGCCTGCGATCTGTCCGACCCGGAGGCGACAAAGCACGCTGTCACACAGCTCGCCCGGTTGGACGCCGTCGTCCATTCGGCCGGCGTGACCAATCGCGACCGAGTCGAAGATCTGACGGCCCAGGAGTGGTTCCGCGTCCTCAACCTCAATCTTGTCGGCGTGGCGGAGCTCACCCGGCTACTGCTGCCACAGCTGCGGGCGAGCCGTGGTCACGTCGTCACGATCAACGGCGGCCTTGGACTGCACTCAGGCGCGGGCTGGGCGGTATACGCCGCGTCGAAGTTCGGACTACGGGCATTCACCGACGCCCTGAGGGAAGAGGAGCGCGGCACGATCAAGGTGACGTCGCTCCATCCCGGACGGATCGACACCGAGATGCAGCAGGAGATCTACGAGGCCGAGGGACGTCGATACGATCCAGCCGATCACCTCGCCCCGAGCTCTGTCGCGCGAGCCGTCAAGTACGCCTTGGAGGCCGGCGACGAGGCAGTGGTCGAAATGCTGCAGATCCGCCCGAAGGCGGTCGGTTAAGCCCTCCCGCAGGGCGCTCAGCAAACCGCTCATCACCACTACTCGAACTGCCGAGGCCCAGATGGGGGCGCCGATGATGCTCGACGAGTTCAACGGTGATGACCTCGGTCTGATCGGTAGTCAACTCAGCCCGTGGGTTCGGCGTCCCCTGCTGGCGGAGTGAGCGAGCTAGGAGCAACATAGGCCCCGGTGTCCAGCACCCAGCGCGAGCCGACATACGCCGACTGGGTGCTCTCCACCCGCCGGCCGCTGGTATCGACGATCAACCGCGACTCAACCAGGAGAGCCGCCGGCGTCGTCAGTTCCAACAGCGCGGCCTCCTCGTCGGTCGCCAGCCGGGCGGTCACATGACCGGTGGCGCACGCCAACGTCCGGCCCAGCCGTGCGAGTGCCGCATGCAGGGATCGCAGCTCGAGATCCTCGTCGAGCACTCCCGCGAAATCGTTCGGAAGATTCGTGGTCTCCAGCGCGACCGGCGTGCCATCGGCGAAACGCAGCCGCTGAATGGTCACCACCCACTCGGTGGGCGACAGTCCGAGTTTTTGCGCGGCGAGCGGGCTCGCGCCGAGTTCAGCCCGGATCAGCCGTGAACTGGGTGTCAGGCCCCGGCGCCGCATCTCGTCCGTGAACGGGCGCAGGATCGAATCCTGCCGGTGCAACGGCGCGGGACGCACGCGGCTCCCGATACGGCGATGCCGCTCGATCAGTCCCCGCTCGGCAAGATTCTGGAACGCTCGGCGAGCGGTCATCCGACTGGCTCCGAACCGCTCGGCCACCGCAGTCTCGCTAGGCAGGATGCCACCGGGACCGATTTCCTCGCACTGAGCCACCAGCCACTCTTCGATGACCTCATAGAGAGGCCTGTTCGTGCTGGCTGGGGACATGGTGCCATGCTGCCACACAGCAGCCATGTGCCGTGCCGCCATCGCGAACCGCCGCGCCACCCAGCACGGAGGACGGCATACCAGCGCGATGGGGGAGCCGATCGAGGCCGACGACGCGTGCCGTCCGGACTAGAGTGGCCGGGTGAACAGTCGGGCACACGCACAGGGCCGTCCGGCCCTCATCACCAGTGCCCGTCCCGCCCGCTCGCTCGACGCCAGTCAGCGCAACAAGCGGTACCTGTGGACGATGGCCGTCCGGGTGGCCTGTTTCCTGGGCGGCGTGCTGTCACCCACCCCGTGGAATTGGGTGCTGTTCGTCGGCGCCGCGGTGATTCCGCCGATCGCGGTGGCGCTGGCCAACGCGGTGGACCTGCGCCGCATCCCTGAGGAGACCGATGAAGGACCGGTCGACCTCAAAGAGCTGAGCCCGCAGACTGTGGTGCCCGGATCGGTCGCCGACGAGGACGAACCCGCAGAGGGCCGCTGAGGTGCCGACGCTGGGCACGATGGGGCAAGCCCCGCAGGGCCGTCGGCTGTGGCTGCGCTGGGTGGCGATGGGCATCGCGGTGGTCTGCCTGGCGGTGGCGTTCGTCAACCTCGGCCGCTGGCAACTCGACCGGCTGCAGCAGCGCCGCGACAACAACGGCGTGGTGGTGGCTCACGAGAACGCCCCGATCGTGGACTGGCGGACGATCTTCAACCGTCCGATCACCGATGCCGACCAGTGGCAGCGGGTGCGCATCCGGGGCACCTTCGACACCGAACGCTCCTATGTCGTCCGGTACCGGTCCAACGACAATCAGACCGGCTGGGAGATCGTCACTCCGCTGCGGACGCCGGACGGCAACGTGCTGATCAGCCGCGGCTTCGCACAGCGTCCGGCCAACCAGGACTTCCCGCGGACCGCACCCCCGCCGCCGTCCGGTGAGGTCACCGTGGTGGGCTACGTCCGGCGCAACGAGCAGGGCAATGCCGACGCCACCACGCCGGTGGACTTCCAGATGCGGCTGATCAACTCGGACGCGGTCGCCGGCACCCTGCCGTATCCCCTGGTCAACGGCTACATCGGCGCGGTCGAGTTGACCCCGCCGGCCTCGGACGGCCTGGTTCCGGTCCACCCGCCCGAGCTGACCGAGGGCAACCATTTCTCCTACGCCTTGCAGTGGTTCGCATTCGCGATCATCGCCGCCGTCGGCCTGGTGGTGCTGATCCGCTCCGACCTGCGCGACCGGCGCCGGGCGGCGCGAGTCGCAGGGTCCCCGCCCACCCCGGCAGCGGAAGCCTCGCGTACCGACGCCGACGCACACACCTGATCGACGCACGCGCGCCGGTTCGGCTTGTCAACGCCGGCCTACTCAGGGCTGAATCAGCCCGGTCTGCACAGCGCGCACCAGGCGGCGTGGAACCTTTACGGTCTTCCCGTCCACCCGAACCGGGACCAGCTCGACCGCCTCCGCCTTCCACTGGGCTCGACGCGAGCGGGTCCGGCTGCGGGACTTCTTGCGCTTGGGAACAGCCATCAGCCCTGCCTCGCCTTCCAGCGCGGATTGCGCTTGTTGATCACATAGGTCTTCCCCCGGCGGCGCACCACCATCGAGCCCTCCTTCAGCTTCAGCGCGCGAAGCGAGGCACGTACCTTCATCGGACTCCCCTTCCCTTCCGGTCCGTCACCAACTCGACTTGGTGACGCCGGGCAACTCGCCACGATGGGCCAGCTCGCGCAAGCGGATCCGGGACAGCCCGAACTGCCGCAGGTGGCCACGCGGGCGTCCGTCGATCGCGTCGCGGTTGCGCAGCCGGACGGGGCTTGCGTCACGCGGCAGCGCATGCAGGGCGGCCATCGCGGCTTCCCGTTCGGCGTCGGGCAGCGAGAAGTCGAACGCTGCGCCGCTTGAGGTCGGCGCGCCGTTCCGCGTAGCGGGCGACGATCCGCCGACGCTGGGCGTCCTTGGCGATCTTGCTCTTCTTGGCCATCGGGTGAAACTCCTCGCTGGGACGGATTGGTGCGGCCCGCCGCCGGCGCGCCGTTCCGACCCCGGCGCCCGCGGGCCGCCGTGCCACAATACGTATTGAGAATCGTTCTCGTCAAATGATGGGTCGTCGTCGCCAACATCCGTTGATCTGGACCACCACCCCCGCTCCTGCGTGGACGGCATGCCCACAACCTTGCGCTTGACGGCCTGCACGCATGGATATCCGAACATCCTTGCTCATGGAGCGTCTCTTGAAAGGCTGCTACCGGGTGGTAGCCCGGTTGAGAGAACAACGCGAGGTGCTGGCCCGAGAGTCGCCAAGGCCAAGCCTCAGGGGCGACGGGCCACTAATCTGCTGGCATGGATCTGGGACTGAGCGATCGGGTGTTCGCGGTCACCGCCGCCAGCGGCGGGCTGGGACGGGCGAGCGCCGAGCAATTGGTGGCCGAGGGCGCCCGGGTGGTGCTGGTGGCCCGGCGGGCGGACGTCCTCGATGACGCGGTTGCCGATTTGGGTAGTGCGAACGCGGTGGCGCTGGCGTCCGACCTGGCCGATCCCGGCACCGCGCAGGCCGCCGCCGAACTGGCGATCCGCACGTTCGGACGGCTGGACGGCGCCCTGATCAGCGTGGGCGGGCCGCCGCCGGGCGGAGCCCTGAGCAACTCCGACGAGCAGTGGCTGGCCGCCTTCGACTCGGTGTTCCTCGCCGCGCTGCGCACCGTCCGTGCGGTGCTCACGGCCGCCACCGGGCCGGCCGCGATCGGGGTGGTGCTGTCCACCTCGGTGAAGGTTCCGATTCCCGGGCTGGCGATCTCGAACGGACTGCGGCCGGGCCTGGCGATGCTGATCAAGCAGCTCGCGGACGAGGCCGGCCCCGACGGCCACCGGCTCTTCGGGCTGATGCCGGGCACCGTGCTCACCGAGCGGATCCGCTTCCTGCACGGCCAGAGCGGCGATCCCGCCGCCGCCCGCACCGACGCCGAGTCGCGGATCCCACTGCGCCGTCTGGGCGAACCGGCCGAGTTCGGCCGGGTCGCGGCCTTCCTGTTGTCGCCGGCGGCGTCCTACGTCAGCGGCTCGGTGATACCGGTCGACGGCGGCGCCTTGCGGGCGCTGTGATCGTTACCGGAGCGTCGCGCGGGGGCCCGGCATGAGCCTGGACGCCGCCGGCGGGCTGCTGCGGTGCCCGCACTGCACTGACGTGCTGAGCGCCGAGGGCCGGCGCTGGGTCTGCCCGAACGGCCACAGCTTCGACGTCGCCCGGCAGGGCTACCTGAACCTGGCGAGCGGACCCGAGCCCGCCAACGCGGACACCGCCGCAATGCTGGACGCCAGGGCGCGCGTGCACGCGTCCGGACTGTTCGGCTTCCTCTCCGCAGCGCTGGACGAGGTGGTGCCGGACACTGCCGGGCGACTGGTCGAGGCGGGGGCCGGCACCGGGCACTACCTGGCCGGCCTGGTCGAGACCCGTCCGGCTGCGCAGGGCGTGGCGCTGGACGTCTCCCGGGCGGCGGCCCGGCGGGCGGCCCGGGCACACCCGCGGGTCGCGTCGGTGGTCGCGGACGTCTGGAAGGGCGTGCCGATCCGCACCGGTTCAGCGGACGTGGTGCTGTGCGTGTTCGCGCCGCGCAACCTCGCCGAGTTCGCCCGGGTGCTGACCGACGACGGACTGGTGGTGATCGTCACCCCCGGGCCGGGGCATCTCGCCGGCCTGCGGAAGAAGTACGGACTGCTGGGGGTCGAGACCGACAAGCAGGAGCGCCTGCTCTCCTCCGCCGCCGGACACCTCGTCCACCGGGTCGGCAGGGTTGCGGAAAGCACCGCCCTCGCGGACGCCGCACTGGTGGGCGACCTGATCGACATGGGGCCGAACGCCTTCCACGCCCCGGCCCCGGCCACCGCGTCCGAGCAGGTGGAACTGGCCGTGCGGATCGACGTCTTCGCGCCGCTCCGCGCCTGACCCCGACCGAAGCCACCGCCGACTGTTCGTTGGTCGAGCTTGTCGAGACCTCGGACGAGATGGCGCTGGCAAGGGTTTTCAACCGCAGGCGGCGCCTGCGTCAGCCAGCGCTTTCCCCTCACTCGGCGGTCAGGATCGCCCCCGCGACGCTGCCGACGTACCAGTCCCGGAAGGCCGCGGCGTCGAAGCCGCGCCGCCGGACCAGCCAGTCATAGTTCCGGACGTCCATCGCCAGCACCAGAATGCTCACCACCGCGTCCCGGCTGAACTCGGTACGCACTTCACCGGTAGCGGTCAGCCCGGCCGCAAACATGGTCATCGCAGCGAGCCGCTCGTCGGCGTTCTTGGCCAGGATCGCCGCCGCGTCGGAATCGACGGCCGCCGCGCTTTCGAGGGCGAGCAGGACACCGGCCACCCGGCCCATGGTCGCCCAGAGTTCGTCGGCGTACCGGCCCAGCTTGTCGCGGGCGGCGGGCAGGGCGGCGATGTCGTCAACGAACGAGCGGCCGGCCATCGGGACGGGCTCGTCGTCACCGGCGATCGAGACGTCGAGCACGGCCGACAGCAGGCCCTTCTTCGAACCGAAGTGCGCGGTGACGGTCGGCACGGCCACGCCAGCCGCCTCGGCAATGTCGGCCATCCGGGCACCTCCGTAGCCGGGCTCGACGAAGAGCGCGGCGGCGGCGTCCAGAATCGCGCGCCTGGTCTGGCGCGCCGAGGCTTTCCGCCGGCTCGCGTCATAGGACCTCTTGACCACGGACTGACCCTAGTGCATATTGATTATGTTTGAAACATATCCAATAGGGGGCAGTCATGTTCGACGTTCACCAGGACGCCCACGCGTTCTTCACGGAGGCCTACCGGACCGGCTTCGTGCCGTGGGAGCGGGCCGCCGCCGCCGGCGCCGAGCAGGAGTCGGCACTGCTGGATCTCGAGGACGCCGCCCACCCGGCGCCGGACCGCCGCGCTCTCGACATCGGCTGCGGACGGGGCCGTGCCTCCCTCATGCTCGCCGAGCGCGGCTGGCGGGTGACCGGTGTCGACTTCGTCTCCGAGGCGGTCGAGGCGGCCCGCCGACTGCCGGGCGCCGACCGGGTCGACTTCGTCGTGGGTGACGCCGCCGACCTCACCGCGTGCGTCACGGGGCCGTTCGACTTCTTCCTGGACGGCGGCTGCTTCCACGGCCTCAGCGCCGACGAGCGCGCCGGCTGGGGACGCGGTGTCGTCGCCCTCGCCGCGCCCGGGGCGACGATGCAGATCGTCGCGTTCGACCCGTGGCCGTCCGGGCAGCCCATGCCGCCGAACGTGCCGTCCGGAACGACGCTGGACGAGATCGTCGCGGTCCTGCCGGGCTGGACGCTCATCTCCGACGACCTGATGCCGGACGCCTACCGTCCAGTCCCCCAGCCCGCGCACTTCTACCGGCTGCGCAACCGAGGCTGAACGGGTACTGCGAGGGGCGGTCCGGCAAGGAGGGCGTTCGGCAAAGGCCGGTGCGGCAAGGGTGTTGTGTGTACGGGGTGAGCCAGCTGCTCTGCCCGGCCAAGGATCACCCAGGCGCAGTTCGGCGCCGCTCGGGGCGACTCGGCGCACCTCGATCCGCGATTCCCGGCGATCAGATCCGGGCCGGTTCCCGACACTGTGACGCGGAGGCCGTAAACTGCCCGACCGTGACGTCTGCTTGGCCGAATCCCCGTGCTCACACCCTGCTGGAGCACTTCATCGCCGGGATCGACGGGCATCTGCGCGAGGCGCAGGCACTGAGGCGCGCGATTCACGCCGAGCCCTACATCGGCGGTTCCGAACAGCCCACCGCCGACCTGCTGCAGGCCGCACTCGAGCTGCCCAGCCCCCCGGTGGCCGGCACCGGTTTCTGGACCCGGGTCGGACCGGCCGGGCCGTCGGTCGCGGTGCGCAGCGAACTGGACGCCTTGCCGATCGTCGAGGACACCGGGGTCGACTGGGCGTCCCACAACGGCGCGATGCACGCCTGTGGACATGACGTCCACATGGCGGCCGCCTGGGCGGTGCTCAAGGCCGCGCAGGCGATCGAACTCCCGACCGGGCTCGTGGGCATCTATCAGCCGCGTGAGGAGTGTCAGCCGTCCGGCGCCCCGGACGTGCTGCGCACCGGCCTGCTGGCCGAGCAGGACGTCCGCTCCGTGATCGGCGCCCACGTGCAGCCGCGGGTGGCGTCCGGGCTGGTGAGCAGCGGTATCGGCGGCGTGAACGCCGCTGCCGACGCCTTCGACATCGTGGTCCGCGGCCACGGCGGGCACGGCGCCTACCCGTACGTCACCATCGACCCGGTTCCGGTGCTGGCGAGCATCGCGTCCGGGCTGTACGAGCTCGTCGGACGCCTGATCGACCCGACCCACGCCGCGCTGATCAGCATCGGCCGGATCGAGGCCGGCGCCACCCACAACATCATTCCCGACTCGGCGATGCTGCAGGGCATCATCCGCACCATGCATGAAGCCGACCGCAAGGTGTTGCACGCCGAGGTGCGCCGGTTCGCCGAGCACACCGCCGCGGCGCGTGGCGCGACCGCCGAGGTGACCCTGCTGCGCGGCGACCCGGTGCTGGCCAACGACCACGACCTGGTGAAGGCGCTCGACCCGGTGCTGCACGCAGCCGGCCTGCCGGTCGCCGCCGAGCCCTTCCGCTCCCTCGGCGCCGACGACTTCAGCCACTTCGGCCAGCACGTACCGATCGTGATGATGTTCGTCGGCACCGGCGAAGAGGCGGGCACCCGGCACGACACCGGCCTGCACCACGCCCGCTACCTGCCCGACGAGGACGCCGTCCGCACCGTCGCGATCGCCCTGGCCTCCGGCTACCTCGCCGGCGCCCACCTGGCCGGCGCCCTCTGACCCGGACGCTCACCACCACTGGGCCCTCCCTAATCAGTTCTGCCCTCCCGTTGAACGGGAGGGCAGAACTGATTAGGGAGGGCCTAGTGGGGTCAGCGAGGTCAGGCGAGCGAGATCAGGTCGGCGTAGTCGGGGGTCCAGAGGTCTTCGTCGCCGTCGGGGAGGAGGACCACGCGGTCGGGTTCGAGGGCCTCGACGGCGCCCTCGTCGTGGGTGACCAGGACGATCGCGCCGGCGAAGGAGTGGATCGCGGCCAGCACCTCGGCGCGAGACGCGGGATCGAGGTTGTTGGTCGGCTCGTCCAGCAGCAGCACATTCGCCGCCGACACCACCAGCATGGCCAGCGCCAGCCGGGTCTTCTCACCACCGGACAGCACCCGGGCCGGCTTGTCAACGTCGTCGCCGGTGAACAGGAACGACCCGAGAATCTTGCGGGCATCCGTCGGCGTCATGTCCTCGGGCGCCGCGGTCATCATGTTCTCCAGCACGCTGCGCGAGACGTCCAGGGTCTCGTGCTCCTGCGCGTAGTAGCCCAGCCGCAGCCCGTGCCCCGGCTGCACCTCGCCGGTATCGGACGGCTCCATGCCGGCCAGGATGCGCAGCAGCGTCGTCTTGCCGGCGCCGTTCAGGCCCAGGATGACCACCCGGGAGCCCTTGTCGATGGCCAGGTTGACGTCGGTGAACACCTCCAGCGAACCGTAGCTCTTGGACAGCTCCTCACCGCGCAGCGGTACCTTGCCGCAGGGCGCCGGGGTCGGGAACCGGATCTTCGCGACCCGGTCGGACGTCCGCTCGCCCTCCACGGACGCCAGCAGCTTCTGCGCCCGCTTCGCCATGTTCTGCGCCGCCACCGCCTTGGTGGCCTTGGCCCGCATCTTGTCGGCCTGGGCGAGCAACTGCTCGGCCTTCCGCTCGGCGTTGGCCCGCTCGCGCTTGCGGCGTTTCTCGTCGGTCTCGCGCTGCAGCAGGTAGCGCTTCCAGTCCATCGCGTACTGGTCGAGTTCGGCACGGTTGGCGTCCAGGTGGAACACCTTGGTGACGATCGCCTCGAGCAGTCCGACGTCGTGCGAGATCAGGATCACGCCGCCGGGATAGGCCTTGAGATAGTCGCGCAGCCAGACGATCGAGTCGGCGTCCAGATGGTTGGTCGGCTCGTCGAGCAGCAGGTTGTCGGCCCCGGAGAACAGGATGCGGGCCAGCTCGACCCGCCGCCGCTGACCGCCGGACAGGGTGCGCAGCGGCTGGCCCAGCACCCGGTCGGGAAGTCCGAGGTTGGCTGCGATCCGGGCCGCTTCCGACTCGGCCGCGTAACCGCCCGCGGCGGCCAGTTCGGCCTCGGCACGCGCATACGACTGCATCGCGGCGTCCTGGGCATCGCCGGTCTCGGTGGCCATCTCCATCGAATAGCGAGCCAGCCGCGTCAGGATGGAGTCCAGCCCGCGGGCGGAGAGGATGCGGTCCTTGGCGAGCGTGTCCAGGTCGCCGGTGCGGGGATCCTGCGGCAGGTAGCCGATCTGTCCCGATCGGGTGATCTGGCCGGCCGCCGGCAGCGCGTCGCCGGCCAGGATCTTGGTGAGAGTGGTCTTCCCGGCACCGTTGCGGCCCACCAGCCCGACCTTGTCGCCGGCGGAGACCTGGAAGGACGACGGCGACAACAGCAGCCTGGCGCCCGCCCGGACTTCGACTTCCCTCGCAACCAGCACGAGGGACCACTCTACCGGGCAGGCGCCAGACTCAAGGAATCGCTGATGCCGCTGGTCGAGCTTGCCGAGACCCCGGAGCTCTCGGTTGACGAGGGGGGTTTCGACAAGCTCAACCATCGAGAGGCCGGGATCAGTCACCACCTGGTGGCTACGGCAGTGGCCTGCATCTTCGCCTTGCCCTTGACGATCTTCACGATCGTACCGGGGACATGCGCATCCGGGTCTCCCATGGTGCCCGCCCAGACGCTGCCACCCCGGCCGATCTCCACGGCGAGCACACCCGGCAACGACACCAGCGTGGAACGCTTGCCGAGGCTGAGCTTGGTGATCTTGCCACCGAAGAACTCGGCGACGTAGATCGCGCCGTGCTTTCCGATCGCCAGGTTGGTGGCACCCAGGAATCCGGACGCCACCACCGTGGCCTTACCGGTACGCGGGTGGACCCGGTACACCTTGCCGCGCGCGCCGAGCGCCGGAGTCTCCGGACCGCCGGGCAGCGTGGTGACGTACAGGTAGCCGTCCCGTCCGACCTCGACGTCGGTGGGCACCGACTCGAAGGCGTAGGTGACGCCGACGACGCAGTCGGGCAGCTTCAGCGCGTCCGCAGCCGCCTTGTCGAAGGTGAACGGCTGCGGGGGCAGGACGGCGAGAGTACTCACCTTGCCGCTTGCCGACACCGAGAACAGGGCGTTGGCTCCGGCGTCCGCGACCACCCAGCGGTGGTTCTTCACCGCGGCAACCGAGTAGGCGTGCGAGTCGACCTCACCCTTGTAGCTGACCGGTGCTCCGAGCGCCTTGAAAGCGTCCGAGACGCACTTGCTGGGGTTCTTGATGCCGTAGTTGTACACCTTGTCCGGGTTGTACTTGGCCTCGAAAGCGTGGGTGTTGGCGTAGATCCGGGTGCCCATCGGTCCCCACAGGTGCAGGCCGCTCGCGGTGTTCTGGTAGGTCTCCGGGTTGGTCACCGTGGTGGTGAAGGCCAGCCACTTGCCGTTGCGGGACGTCGCGATACCGGACGCGCCCGGCTGCTTGGCGGCGATGGTGGCGATCGAGCCGTCCTTCTTCAGCCGGCCGACCTTGTTGAGAAAGCCGTCGGCGACCCGGACGGTGCCGCCCCGGATGTCCAGGTTGAACGGCGCCAGCAGGGCGCGTGACTTGATCGCCGGTTTCCACGTCGGTTGCGCCGCAGGTCCAGCGTTCGCGACGCCCTGGGCGACCAGAAGCAGACTCACCGACAAGCTGCCGGCGGCCATGACGAATGTTCGGGTACGCATGCCTCCCCCTTCGTGCCCGGTTGACCCGGACCGAACTCGGACGGACGGCGGCGACGATCCCCACGTCCTGCCGGGCCGTCCGCTGGCCCCGATCCGGGGCCTCCCGGCCATCCTGTGTCTGGGCTGTGGCGCGGGTCAACGGTTGCTGTGCAACAACCTCCATCGACGGGCTACGCACAATTGCGCAGCCACGAGGTCAACGGTTTCTCGAGAACCGGCCCTGACGGTGGTCTCGACCTCGACCGACGGCGCCAGGTTCAGGACAGGCCGGACAGCGGTGGCCGGTCGGGGGTGATGGTCTGGGCCACTCGCTCGAAGACGGCGCGCAGCACGGCCTGCTCCTCGGGTGTCATCAAGTCCAGGAAGTTCGCCCGCACGGTGCGCACATGCCCGGGGGCCGCAGCCCTGATCCGGGCCAGTCCCTCCTCGGTGATGGCGACCACGGTGCCCCGGCCGTCCTCGGCGGCCGGGCTGCGGGCCACCAGCCCGCGGCTCTCCATACGGCGCAACTGGTGCGCCAGCCGACTGCTTTCCCAGCCGATCCACTCGCGCAGCCGGCCGACCCGGACGCCGGCACTGCCGCTGCCGCTCAGGCCCACCAGCACGGCGTAGTCGGCGTGGGACAGGGCGCTGCCGGTGAGGTCCGCCGAGATCACCCGGTCGAGATCCTGCTGGGTCAGCATGAAGTTCTGCCACAGGGCTTGTTCATCCTGGGACAGCCAGCGCACCTCATCCACAGCGGTGATCGTAGGCCACCGGAGCAGGTATGCCCCAGAGCGTTCCGGTCGTCGGGCCACCCGCGGGTCAGGTCTCCTTGGCCGGACGGCCCCGCCGCGGCAACGGTCCCGCGTCCCGGGGCAGCCGTCCGCTTCGCTTCAGGGCCTCCCGGAGCAGCATTTCGACATGAGCGTTCAGGGAGCGCAGATCGTCCGCGGCCCATCGGGTGAGCGCCTCATGCACGGCAGGGTCCAGCCGCAGCAGGACGGGCTTTCGCTCAGCCCGCCTGCCGCGTCCGGTCGTTGCCGCGGCGTCGTCAATCTGCTCGGACATCGCCTCAGGTGTACAGCGATCCGGTGTTCACCACCGGCGTGGCCGAGGTGGAGCCGCAGAGCACCACCAGCAGGTTGGAGACCATGGCGGCCTTGCGTTCCTCGTCGAGCACCACCACGTCCTGCATCTCGAGCTGTCGTAGCGCGCCCTCGACCATGCTCACCGCACCCTCGACGATCTGTTCGCGGGCCGCGACCACCGCCGCCGCCTGCTGCCGCTGCAACATCGCGTGGGCGATCTCAGGGGCGTAGGCCAGGCTGGAGATCCGGGCCTCCACGACCTCGAGACCGGCGATCGCGATCCGCGCCGCCACCTCCTCGGCCAACTCCTTGGCGACCACCTCGGTGGAGCCGCGCAGCGACTCCTCACCGGGTGCCGCGTTGTCGTAGGGGTGGCTGCTGGCCACGTGCCGCAACGCGGCCTCGGACTGCACCGCGACGAACTCGGTGAAATTCTCCACCGCGAAGACCGCCTTGGCGGTATCCGCCACCTGCCAGACGATGATCCCGGCGATGTTGACCGGGTTGCCGTCAGCATCGTTGACCTTGAGCTCGTTGGTCTCGAAGTTCCGCACCTTCACCGACACCTTGCGCCGGGTGACCAGCGGGAACGTCATCTGCAGGCCGTCGGCGCGCAGGGTTCCGATGTAGCGTCCGAACAGCTGCACGGCCCGGGTCTCCCCCGGATCGACCACCGTGAGCGCGCTACCCAGCACCCCGGCGAGGAGCCACAGCACAACGGCGAGGATCACCGCGCCCGGGTTCTCCCGCTCCTCGGCTATCGCCCAGCCGACGGTCATCGCAGAGAACCCGCCGCCCAGGACCAGGGCCACCACGACGGCCAGCCCGATCAACCCACTGACCGACCAGGCCCGCCGCTCAGCCACATCAACCCGCGCCCCGGCGTGACCCACCGGCACCCCGGCTGGCTCGACATCCGGAGCCGCTTGCTCGCCCGTGCCCATCATCGGGTCTTCGTCATACTCACGCATCGCCGACACCTCCTCTAAATCCGATATCTAATTGATATCAGATTAGAGGGTCAGAGGGTAGGGCTGTCGAGTTGGACGTCGTTCCAGTGCGTGCATGAGTGCCGCCGACGAGGGAATCGTGGCGGAGCCACGGCGACCGAGGAGAAGGTGCTCAGGTGCGTGCTGGGGCGGCGCCCAATCGACTTCGCCCACCCTCTGAGCCTCTTGCAAGGTTCGGAGGGTAGGGCTGACGTTGACGAAAGTTCGGATTTCGACAGGCTCAACCGGCGAGGGCCTCAGACGTTGTAACCGATCGCCCGCAGTTGCTCGCGGCCGTCATCGGTGATGTTCTCCAGCGTCCACGGCGGCAGCCACACCCAGTTGATCTCGACCGAGTTGACCAGGCCGTCCAGCGCCATCTCGGTGTCGAACTCGAGCCGGTCGGTGAGCGGGCAGGTCGGCGAGGTGAGCGTCATGTCGATGGTGCAGTTGTTGTCGTCGTCGAGGTGGATGCCGTACACCAGCCCCAGATCGACCACGTTCACCATCAACTCGGGGTCGACCACGTCGCGCATCGCCTCGGTCAGGTCCTCCAGCGAGGGACGGGCCGAGGGCGGCGCGGTGCTGTCCGGGAAGGTGTCGTCCACCAGGTCGGACGGTCGCAATTCGGTCATCAGGACTCCTTTGTTCAGCCCAGTCTCGTATGGCCCAGCGCCTGGACGGCCGCGTCCTTGAACGCCGACCAGCCCAGCAGGGCACATTTCACCCGGGCGGGGAATTTGGCCACGCCGACGAACGCGATGGCGTCCTCGAGGCGGTCCTCGTCCGGTTCGATCTCACCGCGGCTGTGCATCATCTCGGTGAACTCCTCGTGCAGGGCCAGCGCCTCGGGCACCGTCTTACCGATCACCAGCTCGGACATCACCGAGGTGGAGGCCTGCGAGATCGAGCAGCCGACCCCCTCGTAGGAGACGTTGACGACCCGGTCACCCTCCAGCGCGACCCGCAGCATCACCTCGTCGCCGCAGCTCGGGTTGACGTGGGTGACCTGCGCGCCGTACGGCTCGCGCAGCCCACTGTGATGCTTGGCGCGGTAGTGGTCCAGGATGATCTCCTGGTACATCGCCTCGACGCTCACGCCGCCCTCCCGAAGAACTTCTGGGTGTAGACCAGCGCGTCGACCAACTGATCGATCTCGCGCTCCAGGGTGTACAGGTAGAACGACGCCCGGGTGGACGCGGTTATTCCCAGCCGATCGTGCAACGGACGAGCGCAGTGGTGCCCGCCCCGGACGGCGACGCCGCGGGAATCGAGGAAGGTCATCACGTCGTGCGGATGGATGTCGAGACCGTCCGCGGTGGCCAGGGTGAACGACACCGCACCGCCCCGGCCCTCCGGCCCGACCTCCGTGGTACCCAGGATGCGCACCCCGTCGAGTTGACCCAGAGCCTCCAGCGCGTAGCCGGTGATCGCCCGCTCGTGCGCGGCGACGTCCGCCATGCCCAGCTCGTGCAGGTATTCGGCGGCGGCACCCAGCCCGACCGCCTCGGCGATCGGCGGCGTCCCGGCCTCGAACCGGTACGGCGGCGGGGCGAAGGTCGAGCCGGTCATCTTCACGATCTCGATCATCTCGCCGCCACCGAGGAACGGCGGCAGTTCGGCGAGCAGGTCGTAGCGGCCCCAGAGCGCGCCGATGCCCGTCGGGCCGACCATCTTGTGACCGGTGAACGCGACCAGGTCGGCGCCCAGCTCGGCCACGGACGTGGTCAGCTGCGGCACCGCCTGCGAGCCGTCCACCACCATCACCGCACCGACGGCGTGCGCCTGGGCGGCGATCTCGGTGATCGGGTTCACCGTGCCGAGCACGTTGGACACCCAGGCCAGCGAGACGATCTTGGTGTTGGGGTTGATCAGGTTCTCGGCCGCCGCCTTGGCCAGGTCGAGCCGGCCGTCGTCGGTGATGTCGAACCAACGCAGCGTGGCGCCGGTGCGGGCACAGAGCAGCTGCCACGGGACGATGTTGGAGTGGTGCTCCATCACCGAAATGACGACCTCGTCGCCCGGCTTCAGTCCGCCGTCCCCCATGCTCGAACCCAGGGAATGGGCGGTCAGGTTGAGCGCCTCGGAGGCGTTCTTGGTGAACACCACCTCTTCGGCGCGCGCCGCACCGATGAAGGCGGCGACCTTGTCGCGTCCACCTTCATAGGCGGCGGACGCCTCGGCGCCCAGCACGTGCATGGCCCGGGCCACGTTCGCGTTGTGCCGCTCGTAGTGGTCGACCATCGCGTCGATCACCACCTGCGGCTTCTGCGAGGTGTTGGCCGAGTCGAGGTAGGCCAGCGGGTACTCCCCCACCCTGCGGTCCAGGATGGGGAAGTCTCCGCGAATCAGTTCGACGTCGTAGCTCACGGCTCTCCTGTCGTCGGCGCCGCTGGGGCGCCGGGCCTCAGTTGGCGGCGGCAGCCTTGACGAACCGCTCGTAGCCCTCGATCTCGAGGTTCTCGGCCAGCTCGGGGCCGCCCTCCTCGGCGATCCGGCCGTCCACGAAGACGTGCACGAAGTCGGGCTTGATGTAGTTCAGGATGCGCGTGTAGTGCGTGATCAGCAGGACGCCGCGGTCACCCTGGGCGTGGAACCGGTTGACCCCTTCGGAGACGATCCGCAGCGCGTCGATGTCGAGGCCGGAGTCGGTCTCGTCGAGGATCGCGAAGCCCGGGTTGAGCAGTTCCAGCTGGACGATCTCGTTGCGCTTCTTCTCACCACCGGAGAAGCCCTCGTTGAGGGAGCGGGCCGAGAAGGTCTGGTCGAGGCCGAGCCGGTCGAGCGCCGCGTTGACGTCCTTGACCCAGGTGCGCACCTTGGGCGCCTCGCCGTCGAGGGCGGTCTTGGCGGTGCGCAGGAAGTTCGCCACGGAAACGCCGGGCACCTCGATCGGGTACTGCATGGCCAGGAACAGCCCGGCGCGGGCCCGCTCATCGACGGTGAGTTCGGTCAGCTCGACGCCGTCGAGCGTCACCGAACCGCCGGTGATGGTGTATTTCGGGTGGCCGGCGATGGCGTAGGCCAAAGTCGACTTGCCGGAGCCGTTGGGGCCCATGATGGCGTGCACCTCGCCGGAGTTGACGGTGAGGTTGACCCCCTTGAGGATCTCCTTCGGGCCGGACTCGGTCTGGACGTTGACGCGCAGATCGGTGATGGACAGAGTGGACATTCGGTTTCAGTTCTCCTGATTGATCGGGTTGTCGATGTTGACGTAGATGTCGGTGCCGTCCAGCCGCACGGGGTAGACGGGCACGGGTTGGGTGGCGGGCAACTCCAGCGGGAAGCCGGTGCGCAGGTCGAAGCGGGAGCCGTGCATGTAGCACTCCAGGGTGCAGTCGTCGACGTCGCCCTCGCTGAGCGGGACCTCGGCGTGGCTGCAGACGTCGCTGATGGCGAAGACGCCCGCGTC
Source organism: Micropruina sp. (assembly GCA_047602545.1). Lineage (GTDB taxonomy): Bacteria > Actinomycetota > Actinomycetes > Propionibacteriales > Propionibacteriaceae > Micropruina. Next base: position 536,772 of record JASGHC010000001.1, read on the forward strand.
GGTGTTGACCACGGCCACTTCGGCGTCGCCGCCGAGGTCGACCGCGATCGCAGAGCCGAGCGGGATCTCCGCCAAGGTGGCGGCGTGCCGGAAGGTCATGCGTAGGCGCCCATGGTGACCGAGAGCTCGCGCTCGACGGCCTCCATCATTCGTTCTTCGACCTCGGGGACGCCGATCCGGCGGACGATGTCGGCGAAGAAGCCGCGCACCACCAGCCGCCGGGCCTCGGCCTCGGAGATGCCGCGCGAGCGCAGGTAGAACAGCTGCTCGTCGTCGAAGCGTCCGGTGGTCGAGGAGTGCCCGGCACCCTCGATCTCGCCGGTCTCGATCTCCAGGTTCGGCACCGAGTCGGCTCGGCAGCCGTCGGTCAGCACCAGGTTCTTGTTCGACTCGTAGGTGGAGATCTTCTCGGCCACCTTGCGGATCAGCACGTCGCCGATCCAGACGGCCCGGGCACCCTCACCCTGCAGCGCGCCGCGGTAGTCCACGTTGGAGTGGGTGTTCGGCGCGTTGTGGTCGACGAACAGGCGGTGCTCGATGTGCTGGCCGCCGTCCACGAAGTACAGGCCGAACTGTTCCAGCGAGCCGCCGGGGCCGGCGAACCGCGCGGTCTCGGCGAGCCGGACGACCTTGCCGCCGAGGCTGACGGTGACCGTCCGCACCTCGGCGTCGCGGCCGACCAGGACGCTGTGGTGACCGCCGTGGACGGCGTCGTCGGCCCAGTCCTGGATGGACACGAAGTTCACCTTGGCGCCGTCGCCGACCAGGACGTCCACCTTGGTGGCGTAGCTGGCGGAGCCCTCGTGGCGCAGCAGGATGGTGCCCTTGGCGTGGGCGCCCACCTTGAACACGATGTGGCCCCAGACGTGCTGGCCGGTGCCGGTCAGGGTGATGCTGACCGGCTCGGTCAGCTCGACGCCGGCCGCGATCTCGACCACCGTGGCGCCGCCGGAGCGGTTCGCCGCCAGCACCGAGACCCGGTCGATCGGCGCCTCGACGACCAGCTGGCGGGCCTCCTCGGCGCTGACCGTCCGGCTGCTGGCGCCGGCCGGCAGCGACTCGTCCCACTGCAGGTGGGCGTCGCTGGGCTCGTCGGTCAGCAGCGGCTTGATCGCGCGCAGCGGGCTGAACCGCCAGATCTCCTCCTGACCCTTCGGGTAGGGGTGATCGTCGATCGTGAACGACGGGGTCGGGTGGAGGTGCGATTCCAGAGCCTCCACGGCCTCCATCACGGGTGCGGCCATCAGCCGACGGCTCCTTCCATCTGCAGTTCGATCAGGCGGTTCAGTTCCAGCGCGTACTCCATCGGCAGTTCGCGGGCGATGGGCTCAACGAAACCACGGACGATCATCGCCATCGCCTCGTCCTCGCCCATTCCGCGCTGCATCAGGTAGAACAGCTGGTCGTCGCTCACCTTGGACACGGTGGCCTCGTGGGCCAGCGACACGTCGTCCTCGCGGACGTCGACGTAGGGGTAGGTGTCGGAGCGGCTGATGGTGTTGACCAGCAGCGCGTCGCACTTCACCGAGGACGCCGAATGGTGCGCACCTTCTTGCACCTGCAGCAGGCCGCGGTAGGAGGAGCGACCGCCGCCGCGGGCGACCGACTTGGAGATGATCGAGCTCGAGGTGTGCGGCGCGCAATGCACCATCTTCGAGCCGGCGTCCTGGTGCTGGCCCTCGCCGGCGAAGGCGATGGACAGGGTCTCGCCGCGGGAGTGCTCGCCCATCAGGTAGACGGCCGGGTACTTCATGGTGACCTTGGAGCCGATGTTGCCGTCGATCCACTCCATCGTGGCGCCCTCTTCGCAGGTGGCGCGCTTGGTGACCAGGTTGTACACGTTGGTCGACCAGTTCTGGATGGTCGTGTAGCGCACCCGGGCGTTCTTCTTCACGATGATCTCGACCACCGCGGAATGCAGCGAATCGGACGAGTAGATCGGCGCGGTGCAGCCCTCGACGTAATGCACGTACGAGCCCTCGTCGGCGATGATCAGCGTCCGCTCGAACTGGCCCATGTTCTCGGTGTTGATCCGGAAGTAGGCCTGCAGCGGAATGGTGACGTGGACGCCCTTCGGCACGTAGACGAACGAGCCGCCCGACCACACGGCGGTGTTCAGCGATGCGAATTTGTTGTCGCCCACCGGAATGACCGTGGCGAAGTACTCCTGGAACAGCTCGGGGTATTCTTTCAGGCCGGTGTCGGTGTCGAGGAAGATGACACCCTGGCGCTCGAGCTCTTCGTTGATCTTGTGGTAGACCACCTCGGACTCGTACTGGGCGGCGACGCCGGCCACCAGCCGGGCCTTCTCAGCCTCGGGAATGCCGAGCCGGTCGTAGGTGTCCTTGATGTCGGCCGGCAGGTCGTCCCAGGTCTGGGCCTGCTTCTCGGTCGAGCGGACGAAGTACTTGATGTTGTCGAAGTCGATCTCGCCCAGATCGGCACCCCAGGTCGGCATCGGCTTGCGGTCGAATAGCTTCAGCCCGCGCAGCCGGGTGTTCAGCATCCACTCCGGCTCGCTCTTCAGTGCGGAGATGTTGCGCACGACGGCTTCGTTCAGCCCGCGCTGCGCGGCGGCGCCGGCGACGTCGGAGTCGTGCCAGCCCCACTGGTAGTTGCCGAGCGCCTGCAGGTGCTCTTCCTGGGTTGCCCCCAGGCCGGGGGCCTGCGGTGCAGTGGTCGTCATGAGGCGGCCTTTCTATTCGGATGGTCGGACGGCTTCACCGGCCGCGGCACGTGGGTGGTACACACCCCGTCGCCGTGGGCGATGGTGGCCAGCCGCTGGACGTGGCTGTCCAGGAGTTGGGCGAAGACGCGAGTCTCGGCCTCACACAACTCGGGGAACTCGGCCGCCACCAGGGCGACCGGACAGTGATGCTGGCAGAGCTGCTTGCCGGTGGCGACGGGGTGAGCCGAAGCCACGTAGCCGGCATCGTTCAACGCCTGCACCAACGCGTCGGCAGGGTTGTCGTATTCCCCGCGGATCTCCTGGAATCGGGTCTCGATGCCGGCGACGAACTCTTCGGCGAACCGCTGGACCCCGTCCGGGCCGAGCGAGTTGCGGACGAACTCGAGCGCATCGATGGCAAGCGTGTCGTAGGCGTGCGGGAACTCGGCACGCCCCGCGTCGGTGAGTTCGAACACCATCGCCGGACGGCCCCGGCCGCGGGCACCGTAGACCCGCTGCTGGCGTGAACTCAGGTGGCCGACGCCGATCAGCACCGACAGGTGCCGCCGGACGGCCGCGGGGGTGAGGTGCAGCCGCTGGGCCAGTTCGGACGCCGTGGACGGGCCGTGCTGCAGGATGGACCGGGCGACGCGAGCCCGGGTGGACGCGTCGGACTCGGCCACCGGCGAGACGCCGGATTTGCTGACCGCTTCCTTTTTCACAAGATCATTCTTGTCGAATCTCCGCTAGGGTCAAACTTCTTAGGATCGCCTAACCCTGGCCACGGCGTCAGGGCTGGTTTCGCGTCCCGCACGGTGATACGGGCCATCGCCGGCCGAGCCTGTCGAGACCCCTCACCGCCGGTCGAGACGCTTCTATGTCTTGTCAAGTGTGGCTTGGGTGAGGTGTCGGAAGAGTTGGCGGGCGATGTAGCGCTTGAGGCAGCGTCGGATGCGGCGTTTGGTTTGGCCTTGCTTGGTGCGGCGTTTGACGTAGTCGCGGGTGGTTTCGTGGTGTCGCATGCGGCTGTTGGCGATGGACTCGAGGGCGCTGTTGAGTTGGCGGTCGCCGGTTCGGTTGAGTCGGTGGTTTTTGGTGTTGCCGGAGGAGATTTCCAAGGGGCAGACGCCGCCGATTTTGGCGAAGCCGGCTTCGGTATGGATGCGTCCGGGGTGGGACCACACGGTGAGCACGGTGGCGGCGTTGATGGGTCCGATGCCGGGCAGGTCGAGCAGGGTGGGTTGGAGTTGTTCGACCAGGGTCAGCAGGGTGCGCTCGTTGTTGTCGAGCTCGGTGTTGAGGTTGTGGATGTGGCTGGCGAGGCGTCGGGCCTCGGCGCGGGCAACACCGATCGTGGTGGTGTCAGTGGGACGCTGACGCCAGGCTGTGATCTGGTTGATCTGGGCACGGGTGACGCCGGTGCGGGCGTCCAGGCCGAGGGGATGGGTGCGCAGCAGGGCGGTGAGTGCGTTCTTGGAGCGGGTCCGGTCGCGGCGCATGCTGTCGCGGGCGGTGAGCAGGATCTGCAACGCGCTACGGATGTTTCCGGCGCGGCGATCGGCGAGCCGGTCGCTGTCCTTGTGCAGAGCGCCACGAGCGGCGGTGACGGCGTCGATGTGGTCGTTCTTACCGCTGCCGCGGTCTCGTTTGGGTGAGGGGGCGTCCACGACACGGTAGCCGTGCTCGGCCAGCAGCGCGGCTGCCTGGGCGCCGTAGCTGCCGGTGCCTTCCATGCTGACCAGGACCTGATCGGCACCGGTGGAGGTGTGACGGGCGACCCAGTCCGCCGCCCGCACCAGCCCGGCCGCGTGGGTCGGGAACTTCCCGTGCGCGATCTGCGCGCCACGTGCGGTGTCGATGATGGCGTAGTGGTGAGTAGCGGCGTGGGTGTCCACGCCCACGACATAGGTGTAGGTATCTGCAACGATGGCCACAGGTGTCTGAGCCTCCATATCCGGGAAGGGTCGGGCATTGAGCCGGTTGAGGGCGTGTCAGATGGTCTGTGTAAGTGATTCCTCGAACGATGAGAGGTATGACCATGACTATGACTAAGGACGAGCAGGCGGCAGCGCCGGGTCCGTTCGGATCGCCGGTGGCGCCGGCGTCGGCGCGGGAGACCGTCGAGGAGATGGTGCAGGCCGGTCTGTTGGATGCGGTGTTCGACCGTGTCGAGACCGGTGATCTCCAGCTGACCGGTGAGGGTGGCTTGTTGCCGGAGATGATCAAGGCGGTGCTGGAGCGCGGTCTGCAGGCCGAGCTGACCGATCACCTGGGCTATGCCAAGCACCAACGCGGTGACGGGACGAATGCCCGGAACGGGACCACGCCGAAGACGATCGCGACCGAGGTCGGTGACGTCGCGTTGGCGACGCCGCGGGACCGGACCGGCAGCTTCGAGCCGCGCCTGGTGCCCAAGGGCGCCCGCCGCGCCGGCGGCCTGGACGAGATGATCATCAGCCTCTACGCCGGCGGGATGACGGTGCGCGACATCCAGCATCACCTGGCCCGCACGATCGGCACCGAGTTGTCCCACGAAACCATCTCGAACATCACCGACGCGGTCGCCGAGGAGGTCAAAGCGTGGCAGGCCAGGCCGTTGGAGGAGATCTACCCGATCATCTACCTCGACGCGCTCGTGGTGAAGGTCCGCGACGGCCACCAGGTCCGCAACAAGGCCGCTCACGTCGCGGTCGGGGTCGATCTCGACGGCGTGAAACACGTCCTCGGGATCTGGGTCCAGGCCAACGAGGGCGCGAAGTTCTGGGCCGGGGTATGCGCCGAACTGCGTAACCGCGGCATCCGTGACGTCCTGATCGTGTGCTGCGACGGCCTGACCGGCTTCCCCGAAGCGATCGAGGCGACCTGGCCGCAAGCAACCGTGCAAACCTGCGTTGTCCACTTGATCCGGGCCTCGATGCGGTTCATCAGCTACACCGACCGCAAGAAGGTCGCCGCCGCGCTGCGACCGATCTACACCGCCCCGACCAGCGAGGCCGCCGAGCTCGAACTCCTCGCCTTCACCGAATCCGAGTGGGGCCGCAAGTACCCGGCCACGGTCGCGACCTGGGAGAACGCGTGGGAACGGTTCATCCCGTTCCTGGCCTTCCCACCCGAGCTACGCCGGATCATCTACACCACCAACGCGATCGAATCGTTGAACTACCAACTCCGAAAGATCATCAAGAACCGCGGCCACTTCCCCAACGACGACGCCGTGATCAAGCTGCTCTGGCTCGCCATCCGCGACATCGAGGACAAACGAGCCCGGCAACGCGCCAAAGAAGCCGGCCTGCCCCGCAACCAACGCAAAGCCCCCGGCCGACTCGTCGAAGGAGCAGGCGTACACGGCTGGAAAGCCGCACTCGGCGCCCTCGCCCTGGCCTACCCCGACCGACTCACCCGCTACCTATGAACGGCCCCCTCATGACCAACCAGACCGGGCACACCGAGCAGACCGAGCAGCTCGTCCGCCGAGCCATCGGCGACGCGCTCCTGGCCATGCAACGCCTCACCGCCTGGCTCGAAAGCGGCGACCCCGCCGCCCCCGCCTGCGCCGAAGCACTCAGCCTCAACGAAACCGACGACCCCATCACCATCGCCAACTGGACCGACGGCATCGCCTTCGGCCTCGAACACGCCATCAACAACCACTAAAACCGGAAACTACTTACACAGAGAACTTGACAAGCTCCCGGTTGAACCGGCACGGCCATCCCGGGGAAGAGTCACCCGTGGCGTCACTGTGATCGGTCACCACCGCAACGCGGTGGGACGGGCTTCTATCAGGCCAACGAGTGGGCCGGGATGGTCGGCCGGTTCCCCATGCACGAGCCGGACAAGTCTCGAACTAGACACCCCACCCGAAAGGGGCGGAGATCAGCTTGTCGAAGGGCCACGACACGAACACGAACAACCGGTCCGACCACCCTGCCAGCTAGCCCCAGGCCAGCCACCACCAACTCTCACAGCTTGTCGAGACCCAGGTGCACCCACAGCCCGCCGAGGGCAGCCCCTCCGCCTAGGCGAGCGCTCCCACGGTCATCCGGACACCGTCCTCCACTCGGCCTCCGAGACGAAAAAGCTCAGCCGCCACGTCAACATCGTCAAACGCTCCGAACGAACGGAGAACCACGCAACCAGCCGTTACAGCGGGAGCCGCGCACCTCAAGATCTGAGCCCGTTCGGAACCGGCACCGAAGCGTCCGAGTATCGGCTCCGCTTCTGCGCCCGGCGGGACGCCAATGCACACCGCTGAACGGCCCCGACACTTCCTGGCCGTGCGGCGATGTGGAGCAGTGGCTGAATCCTGACACCCCTGGCGTAGCTCGAACTTGGCCGCGGCGACAGCGACGATCACGGCACGAGGCGAAGCGCTGAGCTCTGGACGGCGACCTCACTCACCACTCGAATGTCCGACCCAGGTACATCAAACGGGGAGACAACGCCTCCGCCCGAGCGATCAGGGTTGGCATTTCCCGCGCGAGGAGTTCAATCCATTCGTTGGCCTCAGCTTGAGTCCGGAAACGCATCCCGAACTGGCGTTCAAGTTCCGTAGCCGCGGTGAAGTGTCTGAGGTACTGTTCACGCAGGAACTCTGGGATGATGGCGATGTGCTCTGCGGGCGGGGTGCCCCACCGCTCGGCGAGTTCGTTTCGTTTATCGAGGAACCGTGCGCGTTGACGGTCATCGAGCAGTTGCTCAGCAAGTACGCGTCCCGCGAGCTTGTGCTCGAAGCGCCCGTCGGAGGAGACTTCGAGCTCCAGCTTGAATGATCCGCCGCTGCATGGATCGTTGGCCTTCGAATCTCGCTGAACGCGCACCTGAATCTGCGCGTTCCTCGTCCACTCTTGTGAGCGCCGCGACCTGCGGCGGAAGCCGGAATCAGCCAGCACCGGAGATATGCGGGATTATTCTGAAGCATCTCCTCCTTCAACCTAATGACATCCGACGCCAACATGGGGACATTGGGAAGATCATAATCTGCTATTCAAAAATCCTAACACTCCGTCGCCGTAGATCTCCACGCCAGCCAACTCGCCCAATCCGCCAACCTTTGGCCATCTGCAAAGGAAGGTAACAGCGGAACTTCGCCTCTTCTAGAAGTCGAGCACATGCAGGCCGTGTGGCGGTAAGCAAGTCCAATGGCCAGCGCATCACCCGACCTCAGCAACGGTATGGCAACTCCATCCCGCGCTCATGCATCATCTCTTCGTACGCCACCAGCCACGATTGCGCGGTTCGGAGAGCATAAGAGCCTGGCGCCTCCTCCTCCAGCTCTTCGATCAAACATAGGAGGGTATCTCCTTGGACCATCAGCGCGGGGAATCGCCGCACCTCGTCTTGAACAAGTTGGAAGTTGCCTCGAACACCCAACGATCGAATAGTCATATTCAATGCCCCCAGGACGGAAGATTCAGGAATTTTGAGATCAGTCGATTCCTTCCGCAGGTACAGTGTCATCAGAGCCCCTCGCCGATCCAGCTCGAAGCCGTCTAACCAGCGACCGATAGGCTGACGAATACTCACTATGCTTCACTCGTAAGCCACCCACGGTTTCGATGCAGTTAACGCAACCTACGGTAGTGGGATCTACCGAAGACCTGGTGGCGTGCTGATAGTTTATCGATATCAACCCATTGACAGTTAGCGTCTGGACCGCACGACGTTCGATTGAATGCACGCCATACATGCCTTCGACCCATGGCGACAATACTCTACTCCATAAATAGAACTGCCATTCGCCAGCTTTCGCAAGATCCGCCACTGTCGCGATGTCGACCAACTCAATCCGCTGACCATAAACTCTTCGAGCGGAGCCTATGGGGAGCCACGCTGACCATCGCGTAGGGTCGCCAGCCCGAATTCAGGGCGTCCACGGCAGTGGCAATCTCGCCGTGGGCCAGTATCCCGACTTCGGCACTCATGCCGCGCGTTGCCCTTCGCCAGACATTCGGGGGGTACATCACTTGCCCGCCAGCCTCGATCTTTCGTCTGTGGGTTTGGGTGGTTGTGACGGCTTGAGGACGCCGTCCAAGCAGGAGGCTGGCTCTGCATCGAGGCAGTCGTCCATCAACACCGGTGTCGTCATCAAAGAAGTTGATCCGAAAGCCAGACCAGCCAAGTTCGGCTGCCTTCGCGGCCTTCGCCAGCTTGCCGGCCGTCGATGTAGTCGGGGACCCTCGGGCCCCACCTCGCTCAACCAACCGCTTGGAGGCTAAGCCAACGACCTTGATCCATAAAAATCTCTGCGCCTACTTCGACATCATCGAACTGGCCAAACGAATGCAGAGCCAGTCCGTCAGATTTCGCGACCTGAACCGCCCATCTGACAAGGTCGACCTTCGGTGGAGCCATCTCTAGACCGCTCATCAATGACTCTGGGGTTGCCGAACGCGGGGCCACTATACAAATTGCGGCATGGTCTCTTGTAAATTCGATAGCTAAATCCAGATCCGCGGGTGGGACGCGAATCCGACCGACGAACTCATCTTCGACCCCTGGGATCCTCCGCTCGTAGCGCTCTCCTCGCGGCAACCGCGCGTCGGCATGCTGGCCCCAGAGTCGCTCCCTCGCAACCCGCAAGCGGCCCAACCGATTCTGGGCATCAGCGCACCGCGATCGCGAATAGAGAAACAGATCAACGTCACTTAGCGCCCTCGCAACCCGTGAATCTGCGAGAAGGTCACGGACGGCCACTTGACAGGCCTCGCTAATGGACTGGTGGGGCATCCGCCTACTGACGGCCGCAACTGCGATCACTCCGGAAACGTCCAGACCGGCGAATATTGGCCAATCTGCGACTAGCTCCTCAGAGAGGATAGCCCTTCTAGTAGTCATAGTGCCCTCCGTTTTCCGTATTGAAATGGGGGCCTCGGTTCTGCGGATCGCTCGGTCCAAAGTTGTGACCGGCCGAGTCGTCTCGAATTCTTACTGTACGAGTACCTCCGCCAGAGGCAGGGACGTCGAACTCATATACACGTCCGGGTTGCCTATTACCGCGCCTGTCCACATTCACCGTTGTCCTGTTTGGCGACATTGATGTGGGCACCCCGGAATCTCGCTTGGCTTGCTTGAAGGCCGCCGAGCGTCCGCCGCCCGGCGGTGTCAAGTTGGGTGGTCTCGTACCGCAGTTGTGAACGAGGATATCGCTGTTGGTGACGTGGTAGGTGTGCAGGTCGGCGACGGTCAGGTTGTAGGCGGTCAGGGTCCGGGTCGTGATGCGGGTGTGCCGCACCGTCAGGGTTGCTCCCTGGGCGGTGAGGACGGTGTCGCCGGGGTGCAGGCTGATCGCATCCACCCAGGCTTCGCGATCGACGTTCCAGAACGGATGCCGATCGGTCGCATCCACCTGACTACCGTCGGTGAAGTCGATGTCGATCATCAGGTGCGGTCCGCCGTGCCGGATCAGGTCCGTCACCGGCCTCGGCCCCGCCACACCCGTGTCAGGATCAGACGCCCACACCGAATCGCCTACAGCGATGTCGGCGATCGGTTTATGTGCACCGTCGGCCATCAGCACCGGGGTGTCGTCGTCGAAGGAGTTGATCCGGCACGCCACGCCGGCCAGGTTGTCCGTCTTGGCGCCCTTGGCGAGTTTCGCTGCTTTCGAGGCGACCTTCAGGACGGCGCCGCCCGGGATCGCCATGGCGGCGATCTCGCCGGTGATCTTGCCTGCCCCGTAGGCGGCACTGTCCGGGTTCAACCCCATCGACGTCGCAATACTGCGGGTTGTTGCCTGGTACTGCTTCTCGGCGTTATCGACGAACTGGTTGACCTGGTGACCCCACGGGGTCGCCTGCGCCAACAGCCCCGCACCCCGGGCGGCCTGGAACACGGTGTCGGCGACACTGTCGACCAAACCGTTCACGAACCCGCCGATGAAGTTCGCCAACGGATTCGCCGGCGGACTATTCGTCGGGCCGTGCTGCCCGGTACCGGCCGGTGCCGGTGACGGACCCGACGGCGGCGGCACATACGACGAGCCCGGGTGATACCGCGGCGGCGCCTTCGGCGCATGATGCCTCGACGACGGCTTCTTCGGCTTCGGCTTGGTACCGGAGCCGCCCAGATCGAACCGCCAGCCGCCGATCCATTCACCCGTCGGGTCCGAGAACGTCACCGGTGAGTTGTTCGCGTACACATAGGCGTTCCACGACAATGGGTCGTCCATGTCTTGGACCGGATCGACCGAGATGAACCGGTTCAGCTGCGGGTCGTACTCCCGAGCCCCCACATGAATCAGGCCCGACGCGTCCTTGGTTCCACCCACGAACGCCCGCTCACCAGCCCACCCCGTACCGGCGGTGCCACGCGGGTTCCCGAACGGGTCGGTCCATGTCGTCGCCAGCACACCTGTGGAGTGGTTCACCTGATGCCGAATCGTGCCCTGATGATCAGCCACCAATGACTGCACATCGGCAGCCGCGTTGCCCGACCGCATCGCCACCGGCTGGTCAGCCAGGCTGTAATACCGGCGAGCAGTAACCGCACCGGTACCGTTCTGCTCCAACTCGGTATCACCCACGTACAGGGTCGTCGTCGACCCCTGCTTACGCAGCACCCGGGCACCCGCAGCGTCATACAGCATCTGCGCCGACACCGTGCCACCCACCGTGACCGAAGCGAGCTTCCCCTCCACCGACCACGCCAGGGCCTGACTACCCCCACCCGCAACCGGCCGGGCCGTCGTGTTCCCCGCCGCATCAAAGCCGTAACTCGACGACACCGTCCCCGACGACGACACCGTTGACGTCCCCGTCACAAAGTGCGGCTTCGGCTGACCAGCAGCCGGATAGCTCAGAGTGGTCGTCGCCGAACTGGTCGCCGTGCGGTCCACCCGCTTCGAGGTGCGACCGATCGTGTCGTGGGTCCAACTCGTCCAGTACGCGGCCGGGCCGCCCAGACCCGCCTGGGACCTGGCCGCCGCACAGTCACCTGCGGCCGGCGTCCAGGCTTCCGTCAGCTGCCGCTGATAGTCGTAGACGAAGCACTGCGTGTCGTCATCGCTGCCCGGAAGATCGGATGCGACCTTCAGCACATTGCCGGCATCGTCATAGCTGAGAGTCGAGATGTCGGCCGCACCGGTCACCCCCTGCCGGTCCAGACGGATGGTGGTGAGCCGGTCCGTGCTGTTGTCGCGCAGATAGTTGACGTACGCGTTCCTGCCGGTTACCGAGCCCAGGGTCATCATCGAGACCCCGCCGAGATCGCGATAGCGGGTGCTGGTGACGTAGGTGCTCGCAGTGCCGCCGATCGTGCCGGTCAGCGTGTAGTCGTCACCCCGCGCCGTGTAGCCGTAGGTCAGCGTCTCGGCGCCGATCCCTCCCATCGCCGGCAGTTGCGCCGACTTGACGGTGCCGTCCGGATGGTAGGCCGTTGTGGTGCTGTAGCTGCCCGCCAGCTGGCTGCTGATCAGATTGCTGATCGCGGGAATCGTGGTGGTCTGCTTCGTCGGCCGACCCGCAGCGTTGACGCTGTCGGTGCTGGCGGTCAGCTGTCCACCACTCGCGTGGCGGCTGCTGGAGGCCTGCACGCCGGGCTTGGTGGTGCCGTCGCTGAGGTTGTCATAGGTCGCCGTGGTCAACGTGGCGCCGTCGAGATCGGCGGTCTTGGTGACCCGACCCAGCTTGTCGTAGCTGTAGACGACGCCCTTGCCGCGGGCGTCGGTCATGCTGGCGAGGCGGCCCATCACGTCGTAGGTCGAGGTAGAGACCCCCTTGTCCGGGTCCTCGGTCCGAACGGTGTTGCCCTGCATGTCGTAGCTGAATCGCCAAGTGTTGCCCTGAGCGTCCTTCATCCACGCCCGCAGACCGGCACCGGCGGTGTAGCCGAAGGTGGTCTTCACACCGGGTGCGGTGGTGTCGGCGCCGAGGTGATCGATGCGTTCGACCACGTGCCCCTGGGCGTCGCTGGTTGTCGTGGTCGGGGTTCCGCCGCCCGGCGGGGTCACCTTGACCTTCTCGCCGTTGTACTCGGTACTGGTGCGCCACTTCTCGGTGCCGTAGGCAGCGAAGATCGTGGCCGTCGGGCGGCCCTGGCTGTCGATCTTCGTCCGCGTGCTCGACGGAATCTCGGTCGCGCTGACCGGTTGGACGAGCGCAAGTGAGGGTTCGGAGGCGTTGTAGTAGTGGTCGGTGACGACCGCCTGGCCGCGCGAGTTATAGCGGGTGTCGTCGATGATCCGACCCGTGTTGGGTGCCTGTGTCTGCTTCTGACGGACGCGCAACAGCGAGTCCGAGATTTCGTAGGAGGTCGAGTACGAACCGTCGAATCGCAGCGTTTCGGTCTTGACCGCGTTGAATCCCGAACTGTTCAGCGTGTAGGCGTATTTCGCCGACGGGGTGTCGGTTCGGGCACGGCCCGGCAACCACACCTTGGTCACCCGGCCCAGCGCGTCGAGTTCGGACTCGGAGGTCTGTCCCGCGGGCTCCACGTTCTTCACCACGAGTCCCCAGCGCGGGTCGTAGGTGGTGGTCGTGGTTTGCTTCGGGTTCGGACCCGACCCGTCGGGGTCGTCGCTGGTCACCGCGATCGAACGCAATGGCGACGAGGTCGCCGGGGTGTAGGCGGTGGTCGTCGTCGACCCGATCGCGTCGGTGTTGGTCAGCACACGCCCGAACTGGTCGTAGGTCATCGTGCTGGTCGTGACCCACGCCCGGCCGGATGCGCCGTCCTGCAGCCCGGCTGCCTTGGTCTGTAGGCCTTTGGTGACTGAGCCGAGGGTGCTCGATCCGTCGAAGTAGTTCCGGATCCAGGACAGAACCTTGCTCTGGTCAAGCGGAACTGAGCACAGGCCCGGCATGACCGAGGTCTCGGAAATCTTGTCGAGCACCCAGGCGGTGGTGTTCACCGCGTAGGTGTTCCGGGTGCAGGTGTCGTCATCGGGGGTCGAAAGGTCGCCGGCGTTCTCCACCTCGAGAGGCTGCCCGTAGGCGTCCCATGAGATCGTCCGGGTTTTGATCTCGCGTTGCGAGCCGTTGGCGAGCTTGAACGTTCCCCGTGACTCGCCTTCCCGTAACGCCCGGGCCTTGGTCCGGCCGTCATTGGCCGTGATGGGACCCACCCACGGGTCGGAGGTCGTGGTGGTGGTCTCGGCGCCACCCACGCCGTCCAGGGATCGGGTCCGGCGAACGGTGCCGTTGAGTTCGTCGTCGTCGTTGCGGCCGAGCACCTGGACGCTCTTGGTGCCGCCGCCGCTGTTGAGCCGATCGCCGTTCATTCCGCGGAAGTAGGTTGTCTCCTCCACGGCCTGCGGGTAACCCGCGTTTCCTTCGATCGTGGTGACGGTCTGGAAGCCTCGCCAGTCGCCCCAGGTGCGATGCTTCGGCTTGATCAGCGGTGAATCGTTGTAGTGCCAGGCTCCGCCGCCGCTGTAGCTGTACTTGGTGACGACCTGGCTCGACAGGTCAAAGCCGTTCACCGGGTTCGGGTCGGTCTGCTGCGCAGTGTCCTGCACGACGACCGAATCAACCACATACTTGTGGAACCACTGCCTGGTCGGCGTGGTCGCCCCGGTCTCGCTGAAATAGGAGGGGAAGCACCGCTTCGTGTTCGTCTCCGGAGTGGGCAGGCTACTGCTGCTGCACTCCTGGGGCAGGTAGTTGACCCAGATCAGGCTGCCGGTCTCGGTTTTGATCTGCGACATTCGTGGCTTGCCGAACAACTCGCCACTACTGGCACTGGCCACACGATTGTCGAGAACGACCGGGGTCAAGGTGATCGCGGGCATCTGAATCGCGGTGCCGGCCTTGCCGGTCTGCCGAATCTGTCCGAGCCACATCGCCGGCATGGAGGTGTCGCTGCCCGAGGGCCACGACTGCGTCAGATCCCAGGTGTCGATCGCGTCGTAGGTGTTCGAGGCGTTCTTCACCTTCGTGTTGATCTGCGTCAGCCGCTTGCGGGTGAAGAAGGTGGGCGAGGTGGTTGCGGTGCTGCAACTGGTCGACGCGCAGATCACATCGACGGGAACGTCGGGCCAGTTGCCGGCCGTTGCCGCCGTCGGTGTTGCCGTTTCGCAGTTGGTGACCTTGCCCCCGACGATGCAGCGTTCCTTGACCACGAAATCAACCTGGGCGGCGGGCGACGTTCCCTCACTGCCGGCTCGCTCGCCGTACTGAATACGATTCAGGTAGCCGCCGCGGTCATAGATGGTCTTGGTGGAGAGGTTCTTCTTGTAGTAGTTCGTCTCTTTGGCGTAGTAGTACGTCATCGTGTCGTTGGTGGGTGACACGACATAGTCGAGATTCCAGCGCCAGGTGCGCGAAGCAAACGAGTCGGCGAATTTCGACTTGTAGCCAGGTTCTCCCGTTTGGTTGCCGGCCACCGGGACTGCCCAGCGTGAGTTGGTGGCCGCGCTGGATGCGTGCGCCTTGCCTTTGCCGAAGTAGTACTTCGTGCCGTCGGTGGTGGTGACTTCCCAGTGCTCGTCCGACAGTCCACCGAGTTTTGTGACCCGCGTTCCGTCATCGTTTTGCAGTCTCCACTGGGCGGTGTTGCCGATCCGGACCAGTTCGCCGCTGTGGTTCCCGAAACTCAGGCTGGCGTTGTCCCACTTTTCGTCGTTGTTCTTCTTCGAGTCGGTGAAGAAGCACAGATCTCCGGTCGTGGCGGAGTTGTTGCCACCCGACTTATCGTCACCGCAGCTGATGTAGGTGCGTTCGATGAAACCCGCACTGAGATCGAATCCCTCGCCGACCCACGACGCCTGGGCGTTCTCGGACGCCGTCTTGCCGTCGGAGGCGCCCGACGAATACGAAAGGGTCAGCTCGGGTGTCAGGTCACCCGGGACCGGTGCGACGCGCAACGGCATCGACCAGTTGAAGGTGCCCGATGAGGTGCCTGACGACCAGGTCGATGATACCTGCAGAGACGTCGCCGTGAAGGAGCCGGTGGCTCCCGAGGCGGCTGCGGCGGCAGCCACCACCAGTGACGACGGCGCGGTCGTTCCGGGTGTCGCGGCAGCGGGCAGCGCCACGGAGGCAGCCAGGGTTTCCGTCTTCTGGTCGTTGCGCGACACCAGAGGCGTTCGATCCTGACACTCGGCTCTCTCGGGTGTTGTCAGGGCACAGTCGGGCAGGCTGAACAGTTCGAGACGTGAGGCCCAACCACCGCCCACCTCGGGAGCGAACTGCGAATAGTCCAGCTCGAGATCAAGCTTGGCGCCTGGCTCGCCGGCGACGCTGAAGACGACGCCGAGACCGACCGCCGACTCCGACGCGTCAGCGCCCGCCATGGTCACCTGGACGGGGGTCGTCGACTTGCCACCCTTGGCGACACCGACCCGAACGGGAGCATCCCCGGCCCGGTGCTTCCGCGAGGCACTCAACGGCTCGGTGCTCGCCTGTTGGCGTGCCGGCCACCGCGGCGCCCGAACCTGCGTCTCCGACGGCGCCTTCCGCACCTTCTCCCGGGGGCTCACCGAGCGGACGGGAGTGCTCTTGACCCGCTGAGGGTCAGGAGCGTCCCACGGCTTTGCCGCCGCCGGTGTCGCACCGGTCATCGACGCGGCCAATAGGCCGGCGGTGACCAACGTGGAAATCGTGACTCGCCACAAGCGACCCATGGCGTGCTCCTTGCCTGTGCTGAACCTGTTTGGGTGTGCGCCGATTCCTCAGGGCGCCGTGGTGAAGAAGAGCGTCAGATTGGTGGGCGGGCTTTCCATCCCCGACCCGTCCTTCGCGACCACACGGAAGGTGGTGTAGGTCATGACGGTCTCGGGACGAGCCGATTGCCGGACGGTGATCGCGCCGCTGCCCGCGGTGACCGGCTGGCAGACCGGGCTGCCTGCATAGGCGGGTGTGGCCGTCCAGCAGAATGCGACGACATCGCTGCTCGACGAGGCGTTCACCGTGATGTCGGTATCGAGTGGGTGGGCGCCAGGCTGAGTCACGCCGCTCAGCACGGGGGCGGTTGGTAACGCGTCATGCATGACCGGAACGTTCACCCAGGCGGAGGCCTTGCCATTCGTGAGGTTCTTGGCCCGCACCTTCAATGTCACAGGCACGTGGTCTGTGAGCGGAGCCTGAGTGGTTGGCCATGCCAACGTGCTCACATTGCCACTGCCCACTCCGGGTGATGCCGCCACGGCGCCCGACGGCAGCGTCCATTCGGCCACCATGCAGTTGGTAAGCGCCGAACCGCACGGGAAGCCGCTCGGTGAGGTCACTTTCGCGGTGAGCGACGGGCTCGGGTTGGACGTCGCCCAGGTGCCGCCGTTCAGCTTTCCATTCGACACCACAACATTGGTCGGCGCCAGCGGTGTCGGTTGATAGTCGACGACGATTCTCGGATACCAGGTGGACGTCACCGACCCGTCCGGGTTCGTCGTGCTGACCCCCTGTACCTGCTTGTAATGGCGCCACCCGTCCTCGTTACCTTCGTTCGACGATTTCATGCCGATACCAAGCTTCGGATTGGAGCTCCACGCGGTCTTTATCGCCGCGGTCAGATCGAATTTCTGGACATAGGACGCACCGCAATAGGATTGACTGCCGACGGCGTAGTCATTGTTGACTGTGCCCGGTTTCCAGGTCGGCTGATTGGACCATGTGGTGCTCGACGACACAGTTCCGGTAACGCCGGCGGTCACCGATGGCCCGAAGTCGGTGTCGTTGCAGTCATGCTGCGGAGAGTGGATCTGCTTGGCGTAGAACTTTGCCGACGCGACATCTGCCACTGTCAGTGACGGCAGGGTGAAGTTGTAGTACATGCGCGACTTGTAGAACGGCGACGTCCAGCCGTTGTAGCCGACCTTCGCGTCCTCGCTCCACTTGTTGTAGTGCGGGTCGTACGAGCTCGAGAAGACTCGAACGACGTAAGTCGGATCGTCGTGGACGTACGGATCGATCACAACGGGGAATTGAGTATCGGGGTCATTCAGCATCGCCAGGTCGGGCGCGATCTCGAGTTGGTCACCGCGCACGGCCAGGGGCATCCGCGCGACTTTGGACTCAGGCCCCGCGTCAGCGGCATCTGCGGAACGAACCGGTGGCTTGCGCCCACGCGAGTCCCACATCAGCGGCTCGGCGAGTTGGAAGAACCGCTCGCCGGTAGCACCGATGAAGCTCAGCCCACCACCGGCATCTGCGGCCTGCACCCCAGCAGTCCGGAGGCCGAAGCGGACCGTGCGCAATGCCGGGTTCCGAGCCGCTTCGGCGTCCTTGACGACCAGGTAGCTACCGACACCAGTGATCTCGGCCCTGACCACGAGGTCAACGCCAGGAAGGACATCGACATAGGTTGCGGACGCCCCATCTATGGAGGGCCGGGGCAGGGGCGACGACCACGACAAACTCACAGACCGGTTATCGCGACCGAATCTGTAGAGCTGATTGCCTGCGCCGCCCACTTCGATTTCCGCCGGGCTCGCCTCGGTCCGCCAAGACCCGTCCCCGGTCGGCACAAGATTCGCGCTGGCGTCTCGCCAACCGGCCGAGGTTCTGACCCGAGACACTTGAGCCGTCACGTCCGCCTCGAACCCGCCGGTTCGGGGATTCGCCATCACACGAGTGGTCGGAGATGCGAGCGCGGTCACCTCCACCTGCTTGCCGGAACGACGTGCCTCCAGCATCGCGTCTGCGGCTGCCAGGTCATTTGGCTTGTCCGGCTCCGCCGTGGACACGGTGGGATGGACGACGATGGCGCTCAGCACCAGGAGGCCGACGATCAACGAAACGCGCCGTTGCGCGTCCTTGCGGAGGACAAGGAGGAGGCCGACCACAACAGCGGCGGCAACGAGCCATGGGGTCACTTACATCGTCCTTCTCTCGCAGCCCTGGCACCCTGCCGTGGCTGTCGTGTACGTACTGGGTCGGCCTACACGTGACAGGTCGGCCAGTGGGGGAACAGATCGCACCAACCTGCGTCGGAGGACGGGTTGTGAGCGAGCCCGGCAGCCAGCGACACGGCGATCACTGCGGCGACCAGATGAGAGACGAATACGCGTCGGCGTCGGTGAGGTGTGGGCATGCGCAGACCTTCCCATTCCGGCTCGCGGACACACCAGGAGTGAGGTGGGTCGTGGCCACTCGTTCGAACCAGTTGTTGACAGTTCGGACTTTCGGTCAATCGCTGGCCGCCAAAGACTGTCCAGAACGGCAGTTGCGGAGCCCGAATGACCGCAGCGCAGGGTTGGATGTCGGTCATGCGGCCGGCTCGAATCCATCGACTGCTGCACGGTGGTGCGCTCGATCTGGTGCTGGCGGCGTTCGTCGCGACCCTCAGCCTGCTGGTCGGCCTCACCTCCACCGAACCACTCGGCGTCATCGTCGACCTGGCTGCGTGCGTGGCCGCCGCGCTGGCCGTCCGCTGGCCTCGCGCGGCGGGCGGGGCCCTGGCCGCGATCCTGCTGGTCTACCTGTCGAGCCCGCCGGGGTGGGCGGAGTCCGGCGAATACGCGGCGCTGATTCCTGTGCTCGGCACCGGCATCCGGGGTCAACGGCGGGAGCGGCTGGCGCTCACCCTGGCCTATTGGCTGATCCTCTCGGCTCGGCAACTCATCGCCTACCCCGATCTCCTGAGAGGGGCGACCTCTTCACTGGTCTGGGCGTTGCTGTTTGCCCTGATGTGGCTGCTCGGTGGTGCGCTCGCGGCCTTCCAGCGGGCTGAGGAACAGGCACGCCTCGCGGCGTTAGCAGAGCAGCGACTCTCTCTGGCCCGCGACCTTCACGACACCGTCGCCCGTAGCCTGGCTCGCATCTCCCGGCAGGCCTACGAAGCGGCGAGTGAGGATGACCCGTCGCAGATGCGCACAGTGGCCGATCAACTCGGGGAGGCGGCAGCGCAACTCCGCTGGGTGCTCGGCTCGCTGCGGAGCAGCGATCCGGACGCTGCACCGATTACGGGTGGCTCGCTGGCGACCGCCGTCCGGGAGAGCGTCCAGCAGTTGCGGGCGCACGGATTCGAGGTCACCACGTCGATCGAGGGCAGCCTGGACGACGTGCCGCCGGAGCCTGGGGCGGTCCTGGCCGAGATCGTCAAAGAGGCCGCCGCGAACATCGAACGACATGGCGCCGTGAATCGTCCATGCATGCTGATCGTCAGCGTCGACGACCTGGCTGCCGACCTCGCCTTGATCAATGAGGTGGTCGACGGCGGCAGCCGAGCAGGCTCCGACCGTCCACTGGGCTTGCTGGGAGCCGCCGAACGGCTGGCGCTGGTCGGCGGGCAATTGCAGGCCCGTCAAGAAGGCACGCACTGGATCACCCGTGCGACCGTGCCGATGCGAGCGCTGAAATGATCCGGGTACCTGGCTGACGATCGGGCAGAGCCTCGCCGTCAGGACCGTTCGCGGCGGTTCGAGGTCGTCGAGCGCACTGGAGATCCGGAAACGTGGGTAGCCGTGGGGAACGCCTCGGCGTGAACGCTGCGGGCCGCCTTCACCAGGAGCAGGGTGAGTCCGAGCGCGATGGCGCCGGCCAGAAACCGACCTCAGTCATCTTCCTCCTCGATGACCGATGCCGCTGTCGGCGCCATCGCGACTTCGTTACTGCCCGGGCTCGCTCGCGCGGCAACCCGGCCACCGCTGGAACAGGTCCACCGGCGCAAGTCACTGGTCCGGTTCAACACTGCTCTCACCTTCACCGTTGCCGCGAGCACGGCTGCGGCCACGTGGGGACAGGCACGGGGCGGCTTGCGGGTGCGGCGCGGTTCAGGTTGCGGCACTCTCGACAATCACATCCGCCGGACGCGACACGCCGTCCGACAACAGCTCGACTGAACCTTTGTCCGAAGCAATTGGGCAGACCGCGGACGAAAGTCCGACGGCACCCACGATGGTCACCGCGTTTGGCCCGAGCCCGCAGACACGGTTTGATAAGCCACATGCGGCCCTCGCGAGTTCATCGATCGCTCCTCGGTGGAGCCCTCGAACTCGCGGTGCTGCCGGAGAGCCGAACATGACCCGGGTCATCGTGGTCGATGACGACCCGCTCGTCCGGACGATGCTCGCCAACTGCCTGGACGCGGCGCCGAGTCTTGTCGTCCGCGGCACCTACGCGTCAGGAGTGGACGCCGTCGAGGCGCTGCGCCGCGACCGGCCGCATGTCGCGCTGGTCGACATCGTGATGCCCGACCCGGACGGTCCCGAGACCACCCGGCTGCTGCGCGCCGCGTCCCCGCGCACCCAGGTGCTGGCGCTCACCTCACTGACCGACCCGCAGGCCGCGGCGGCCATGCTCCACGCCGGCGCCCTCGGGTTCCTGCCCAAGGACCTGGCGCCGGAGGCGATCATCCACGCCGTGCAGTCCGCCCGCCACGGGCTGGCCGTACTGGGCGGCGCCGCCGCCGAACTGGTGGAGCGGCGGAAACGTCCCGACGTTGCTGAACTGCTCACGCCGACCGAGCGCACGATCCTGATGCTGATCCGGGACGGCCGCACCACCGAGCAGATCGCGAGCGAAGTGTATCTGTCGTCCTCGACGGTGAAGTATCACGTCAACGCGCTGATGACGAAGCTCGGGGCGACCAATCGGGTGACGCTCGCCATCCGGGCCTACGAACTCGGGCTGTACTGAGGGCGAGTTTCAGCTCCGGCCGTTGACCGAACCACGTTGGGATCGTGGTTTCGACCAGCTCAACCAGCGACGGGGACGAGACGCTCGGCTGCCGGACGGCCGCCTTGTGAGACGTCAGTGACCACCTGGTGACCTCCCAGCGAACCCCCGGAAACCTACGACGCCCGGTAGTAGCTTGGCTGAACAGGCGGCCATCGCCGGTCGCCGTGACCATCCCGTGAGGATCTCTTGTGACCGCGGCTCTGCCCTCCTTCTCTCAGCGGACGCGTGCCGCTCTCATCTCGCTCACCGGCCTGCTCGGCCTGACCCTCGCCGGCTGTTCCGGCAGCGCCAAGGCCCCTCCCCCACCGGCCGGTGGGGGGGAGGCGAATCTGAGCCTGCCCGACCTCGACCAAGCCACCTTCCTCGGCCAGATCAGCGGCAAGCAACTGCTCGGCATCGGGCTGCTGATCGCGCTGGCCGGACTGGCTTTCGGAATCGTCCGCTTCGTCCAGGTCCGGCGACTGCCGGTGCACACCGCAATGCGCGAGGTCTCCGAACTGATCTACGAAACCTGCAAGGCGTACCTGATCCAGCAGGGCAAATTCCTGCTGGTGCTGTGGGCGTTCATCGGCGCCGTCATCCTGACCTACTTCAAATTCCTCGCCGACCTGAGCTGGGGCCGGGTGGCGATCGTGTTGGCGTTCAGCATCGTCGGCATGGCCGGCTCGTACGGCATCGCCTGGTTCGGCATCCGGCTGAACACCTACGCCAACAGCCGGACGGCGTTCGCCGCGCTGCGCGGGCGTCCGCTGGCACTGCATCAGATCCCGCTGAAGGCCGGGATGAGCATCGGCATGGTGCTGATCAGCGTCGAGCTGTTCATGATGCTGTCGATCATGCTGTTCCTGCCTGCCGAGATCGCCGGCTCGTGCTTCATCGGCTTCGCCATCGGCGAGTCGCTGGGGGCGTCCGCGCTGCGGATCGCCGGCGGCATCTTCACCAAGATCGCCGACGTCGGCTCGGACCTGATGAAGATCGTCTTCCGGATCAAGGAGGACGACGCCCGCAACCCCGGCGTGATCGCCGACTGCGCCGGTGACAACGCCGGCGACTCGGTCGGCCCGTCCGCCGACGGGTTCGAGACCTACGGAGTGACCGGCGTCGCCCTGGTCACTTTCATCCTGCTCGCCGTCCACGAACCGCTGGTGCAGGTCCAGCTGCTGTGCTGGGTGTTCTTCGTCCGGGCGATCATGGTGTTGGCGTCCGCGGCGTCCTACGAGGTGAACGCGGTGATCACCACCGCCAAGTACCGCCACCTGCGCACGATGGACTTCGAACGTCCGTTGACCAACCTGGTCTGGATCACCTCGGTGGTCTCGATCGCCGCCACCTACCTGACCTCGTATCTACTGATCGCCGATCTGGGCGACGGCACGCTGTGGTGGAAGCTGGCCAGCATCGTCTCGTGCGGCACCCTGGCCGGGGCACTGATCCCCGAACTGGTCAAGGTGTTCACCTCCACCAACTCGGTGCACACCGAAGAAGTGGTGAAGAGCTCGCATCAGGGCGGCGCCTCGCTGACCATCCTGTCCGGGCTGGTCGCCGGGAACTTCTCGGCTTACTGGCTGGGCATGGCGATCATCGTGCTGATGGCGGCCGCGTTCCTGATCTCGAGCCTCGGGGTGGGTGCCCTGATGGTGGCACCCGCGGTGTTCGCCTTCGGCCTGGTCGCCTTCGGGTTCCTGGGCATGGGGCCGGTCACGATCGCCGTCGACTCCTACGGGCCGGTCACCGACAACGCCCAATCCGTCTACGAACTGAGCACCATCGAGGAACAGCCCGGCGCCGCCGAGGAGATCACCTCCGAGTACGGCTTCGCCCCGCACTGGGGGCGGGCGAAGGCGCTGCTGGAGGCCAACGACGGTGCCGGCAACACGTTCAAGGCGACCGCCAAACCGGTGCTGATCGGCACCGCCGTCGTCGGCGCCACGACGATGATCTTCTCGATCATCATGGGTCTCACCCACGGCATGACCGACAATCTGGACAAGCTGTCGTTGCTGCACGCCCCCTTCCTGCTCGGTCTGATCAGCGGCGGCGCGATCATCTACTGGTTCACCGGCGCGTCCATCCAGGCCGTCACCACCGGGTCGTTCCGGGCCGTCGAGTTCATCAAGCACACGATCAGGCTGGACGGCTCGACGCGGGCCTCTGTGGAGGACTCCCGCACAGTGGTCGAGATCTGCACCCAGTACGCGCAGAAGGGCATGCTGAACATCTTCCTGGGCGTCTTCTTCGCCACGCTGGCCTTCGCCTTCGTCGAGCCGTACTTCTTCATCGGCTACCTGGTCTCGATCGCCCTGTTCGGGCTGTACCAGGCGATCTTCATGGCCAACGCCGGCGGCGCCTGGGACAACGCCAAGAAGATCGTCGAAACGGACCTGGCCGCCAAGGGCACCGAGCTGCACGACGCGTCCGTGATCGGCGACACCGTCGGCGACCCGTACAAGGACACCTCGTCGGTGGCGCTCAACCCGGTGATCAAGTTCACCACCCTGTTCGGGTTGCTCGCCGTCGAGCTGGCGGTCAGCCTGAACGCCCAGGGCTATCAGCTGCTGACCTGGACGCTGGCCGCGGTGTTCTTCGTCGCGCTGTGCGTCATGGTGTGGCGGTCGTTCTACAGCATGCTGATCGACCGCGAGATGCCGACCGCCGACGACTTCGCCCGTCCGTTGCCCGCCGAGAAGCCGCCGGCAGCCATCGGAACCGGCACCGAGCCCGGCCCGCATGCGGTGCTGGTCGGAGTCGAGCGGGACGGCCAGCGGAGCAACGGCCACCAACGTTCGCCCTGGTGAGCGGTGCGCCGCGGTACGTCGGCGGTCGCGGACGGCGGGCAACGGCACGCCGCCTGAACCGGGCGGTGCCGGACGGGGCGGCGGCATATGCTGAGCCGGTGATCCCGTCGTACGCCCTGGAGCTGCATGGGGTCACCGTCAATTTCGGCGGCCGCCGGGTGCTGGACGAGCTGTCCTGGACGGCCGCCACCGGTGAGCTGACCGCGCTGCTCGGACCCAACGGGGCCGGCAAGACCACCGCGCTGCGGTGCGTGACCGGCCTGATCCGGCCCTCGTCCGGACGGGTCCTGGTGCTGGGCGGCCCGCCAGGCGGTGCCAACGAGCGGCTCGGCCTGATGCCGCAGTCGGTGGGCGCCTGGTCCGCCGTCCGGCCGGGCGAGATGCTGCGCTACCTGGCCGGCCTCTACCCCGACCCGGTGCCGGTCGGCGAGCTGATCGAGGCGCTGGCCCTGGCCCCGCTGCTGAACCGTCCCTACCGCCGGCTGTCCGGGGGCGAACAACAGGCCGTCAACCTGGCCGGCGCACTCGTCGGACGCCCCGCACTGGTGCTGCTCGACGAGCCGACGGCGGGAATGGACCCGCACGCCCGGCGACGCACCTGGGACGTCATCGCCGGGCTACGCGAGCGGGGCGTGTCGGTGCTGCTCACCACCCATGACATGGACGAGGCGGCCCGGCTCGCCGACCGGGTCTGGATCATGGACGCCGGACGCGTCACCGTCGCCGGCACGGTCACCGAACTCACCGCGGAGGCGTCCCTGGAGGACGTCTTCCTGCGGCACACCGGAGGTGCGGCGTGAACCCTACCCGGGTCGTGGCCCATGCGGCGATGGAGCTGCGCATGCTGCTGCGCAACGGCGAACAGTTGCTGCTGGCCTTCGTCATTCCGCTCGGGCTGCTGCTCGGCGGACTCGCCTGGGGGCGCAGCTTCGGACTGGACCCGACCGTGTTCCCGGCCTCGGTGGTGGCCGTCGCCACCTGGTCGACGGCGTTCACCTCGCTGGCGGTGGCCACCGGGTTCGAACGCCGCTACGGCGTCCTGGAGCGGCTGGTCGCCACCCCGCTCACCCGGACCGACCTGATCGCCGGCAAGGCGCTGGCGGCGACGGCCCTGGTCGCCATCCAAGCCGTCCTGCTGATCGCCGTGGCACTGGCCAGTGGCTGGCGTCCGGTGTGGACGGCGGCCGGCACGCTGAGCGCACTGCTGGCGTCCGTGCTCGCCATCGCCGCCTTCGCCGGGCTCGGCCTGCTGCTGGCCGGCACGCTCAAGGCTGAGGTCACCCTGGCGCTGGCCAACCTGGTCTATCTCGCCGGCCTGGCACTGGGTGGGCTGATCGCCGACCAGCCGCCCTGGCTGCCCACCGCCGCGCTCGGATCGGCCTTGCGGGCGGCGTCCGAAGGTGCGCTCGCCCCACTCGCGCTGGCCATCCTGGCCGCCTGGGCGGCCGCGCTCACCCTGATCGCACGAAAGGTGTTCCGATGGACGTCCTGAGCGGCCGGCGGAGTCTTCGCGGCTGGGCGGTGGCCAACCTGATCGCCAACATGGTGATCGTCTGGACCGGGGCGCTGGTCCGGCTGACGAAGTCGGGGCTGGGTTGCTCCACCTGGCCGGAGTGCGACGGCGGCTCGTATGTACCGCAGCCGGAGGCGGAATGGCACGCGTTCATCGAGTTCGGCAACCGCACACTCACCTTCGTGCTCATCATCATCGCGCTCGGCACCGCGATCACCGCGTTCCGCACCACCAGGGCGCGTCGGATCCGGATGCTCACGATCGTGATCGGTCTCGGCATCGGATTCCAGGGTGTGATCGGCGGAATCACCGTGCTGACCGAGCTGAACCCATGGGTGGTCGGGCTGCACATGGTGCTCTCGGTCGGCCTGATCGTGGCCTGCGTGACGGTGGTGCACGACGCGTTCGAGTTGCGCCCGGTGGCGGTTCCGCGGCGGTTGTGGCTTCCCGCCCAGGCGGTGTTCTGGCTGTCGCTGGTGATGATGTACCTCGGCACCGTGGTCACCGGCGCCGGACCGCATTCCGGGGACGGCGCCGCCCAGCGCAACGGCTTCGACCTGAGCGAGGTGGCTCGGCTGCATTCGGTGGCGATGTGGATCACCTTGGCGATCACGCTGTGGCTGGCTTTCGCCGCGCGCGACGTCCGGCAGCTCCAGCAGGCGACTCTGCTGGTGATCGGAGCCGCCGTCCTCCAGGCGATCATCGGCTACACCCAGTACTTCAACCACCTGCCGATGGGCGTGGTGTTCGCCCACATGGTCGGCACCACCCTGTACACCGTGGCGATCAGCAACCTGTGGCTCTCTGCCACCGCGGAGCCGGAGCTTCGCTGAGTCTCCCGGGTGAACCGGAAAGGAACCGTCCCCTGAACCGGAAAGGAACCGTCCCCTTTTGGTTCAGGGGACGGTTCCTTTCCGGTTCAGCGGACGGCGCTTGGTCGCCTTAGAAGATCAGCGGGTCGACCGCGGCGGCGAGGAAGACCACCGCGAGGTACGAGTTCGACAGGTGGAACAGCCGCATCGGCTTCAGTGCGGCCTCGGTCATTCCGGCGCGGGCCCGGCGCAGCAGCTGGATCGACTCGATGATCATCAGCACGCCGGCGATCACCGCCACCGCCGGGTACAGCCAGCCGGTGTGCGCCACGGGCCACAGCACCAGGCTGACGGCCACCGTGATCACCGTGTAGATCAGAATCCGCCAGGCGACGGCCGGGGGCGCCATCACCACCGGCAGCATCGGCACGTGCGCCTGCCGGTAGTCCTCCTGGTAGCGGAAGGCCAGCGCCCAGGTGTGCGGCGGCGTCCAGAAGAAGACGATGGCGAACAGCACCAGCGGCGGCCAGTCGACGCTGCCGGTGACCGCCGTCCAGCCGATCAGGGGCGGGAAACAGCCGGCGATGCCGCCCCAGACGATGTTCTGCGAGGTGCGCCGCTTTAGCCCCATCGTGTACACGAAGACGTAGTAGGCGTTGGCCGTCATGGCCAGCGACGCCGACAGCCAGTTCGCGCCGAAACCGAGGGTGAGCGCCGCCAACACGCCCAAGACCGCACCGAAGATGTAGGCCCGGGCGGGCGGCACACTGTGCAAGGCCATCGGACGGCGCCGGGTGCGCCGCATCTCGGAGTCGATGTCAGCGTCCAGCACCGAGTTGAACACGTTGGCGGACCCTGCCGCCAAGGTGCCGCCGACCAGCGTCCAGACCACCTTCTGCCATTCCGGCACGCCGCCGGCGGCCAGGAACATCGCGGGTACGGTGGTGACCAGCAACAGCTCGATGATCCGTGGCTTGGTGAGCGCGACATAGGCTCGCAGCGAGCCAGAAGGCGTGGCAGCAACCGTCGGCGCCGATGAGTGCATCCCCGTCGTCTCCTCCTCGCTCGGATCGCGAGCAGTCTAGCCCTTCCCACCTATCAGGAACTACGGCCCCCACTAGAGTTCCTCGGGACCGTCGCCCCTCACGACCGAGGGACAACCCTACGAACAGGAGTTGATCGACCATGAATGATCGTCTGAAGGCTCTGGCGGACGCAGGGGTGAGCATCTGGCTCGACGACCTGTCGCGCGCCCGGCTCACCAGCGGAAACCTGGCGCAGAAGATCGCCGAGGACTCGGTGAGTGGCGTGACCACCAACCCAACGATCTTTGCCGCCGCCCTGACCAACGGCGCCGACTACGCCGAACAGCTGCGCTCACTGGGCGATATCGACACCGACACCGCGATCAAGCAGCTGTGCTCCACCGACGTCCGGAACGCCTGCGACCTGTTCGCCGACGTGTACGCCGCGTCGAGCGGGTACGACGGCCGGGTTTCAATCGAGGTCGCACCCACTTTGGCCAATGACACCGACGGCACCGTCGCCCAGGCCGCCGAACTGCACGACCTGGTCGGACGGCCGAACGTGCTGATCAAGATCCCGGCCACCAAGCCCGGTCTGCCCGCCATCCAGGCCACCATCGCCGCCGGCGTCTCGGTCAACGTCACCCTGATCTTCTCCAAGGCCCGCTACCTGGAGGTGATGGACGCCTACCTGTCCGGTCTCGAGCAGGCCGCCGAGGCCGGTCGCGACCTGTCCACCATCCACTCGGTGGCGTCGTTCTTCGTGTCCCGGGTGGACGCCGAGGTCGACAAGCGGCTCGCCGCCGCCGGCCGCAACGATCTGCAGTCCAAGACCGCGATCGCCAACGCGCTGGTCGCCTATGGTGCCTTCGAAGAGGTGTTCGGCTCCGACCGGTTCAAGGCGCTGCAGGCCAAGGGCGCCAACGTGCAACGCCCGTTGTGGGCGTCCACCGGCACCAAGGACCCGAACCTGCCCGACACCCTCTACGTCACCAACCTGATCGCCGACGGCGTGGTCAACACGATGCCCGAGAAGACCATGGACGCCTACGGCGACCATGGCGAGCTCGGCACCTCGATCGTCGGCCAGGCCGCCGCCGGCCAGGCCGTCCTCGACGAGGTGACCGCCGCCGGGGTCGATCTCGACGACGTCTACCAGGTGCTGGAGGACGAAGGCGTCGAGAAGTTCATCGTTTCCTGGCACGAACTCGTCGCATCGGTCGAGAAGGCAATTGCCTCCGTCAAGTGATTCGCGCCACGATGTGCTGGTGAGCGAGCCGACAACGTCCGCCAATCCTCTTCGCGATCCACAGGATCGCCGGCTGCCCCGCATCGCCGGGCCTTGTGCCCTGGTGCTGTTCGGGGTGACCGGCGATCTGGCCCGCAAGAAGCTGATGCCGGCGATCTATGACCTGGCCAACCGCGGCCTGCTGCCGCCGGGCTTCGGCCTGATCGGGTTCGCCCGGCGCGACTGGGACGGCGAGGACTTCGCCAAGATCGTCCACGACTCCGTCAAGGAGCGGGCCCGGACGCCGTTCCGCGAAGAAGTCTGGAAACAGCTGCTGGAGGGCATCCGGTTCGTATCGGGCACCTTCGACAGCGACGAGTCCTTCCTGCTGCTCAAGGAGACCCTCAAGGAGCTCGACGAGAGCCAGGGCACCGGCGGCAACCACGCCTTCTACCTGTCGATCCCGCCGAAGGCGTTCGATCAGGTGGTCTCGATGCTGTCCAAGCACGGCCTGGCCAAGCGCGACACCAAGGACGCCTGGAGCCGGGTGGTGATCGAGAAGCCGTTCGGCCACGACCTGGCCAGCGCGATCGAGCTGGAACGCCGGGTGTCCTCGGTCTTCCACTCGCAGTCGGTGTTCCGGATCGACCACTACCTGGGCAAGGAGACCGTCCAGAACATGCTGGCGTTGCGCTTCGCCAATCAGCTGTTCGAGCCGATCTGGAACCGCAACTACATCGACCACGTCCAGATCACGATGGCCGAGGACATCGGCATCGGCGGCCGGGCCGGCTACTACGACGGCGTCGGCGCGGCTCGCGATGTGATCCAGAACCATCTCCTGCAGTTGCTGGCACTGACGGCGATGGAGGAACCGACCTCCTTCGACGCCGAACAGCTACGCACCGAGAAGAAGAAGGTGCTGGCGGCGGCCCGTCCCCCCAGGGACATCGCTGCGCACACCGCGCGCGGCCAATACCTGGGCGGTTGGGCCGGCGGCCAGCAGGTTCTGGGCTATCTCGAAGAGGAAGGCATCGACCCCAAGTCGCAGACCGAGACCTATGCGGCGATCCGGGTCGACATCGACAACCGGCGCTGGGCCGGCGTCCCGTTCTATCTGCGCTCGGCCAAGCGGATGCCGCGGCGGGTGACCGAGATCGCGCTCAACCTGCGCCCGGCGCCGCACCTGCCATTCAGCCACACCGACACCGAGGCCCTCGGCAGCAACGCCCTGGTGATGCGCATCCAGCCGGACGAAGGCGTCACCCTGCGGTTCGGGGCCAAGGTGCCGGCCACCCTGATGGAGATCCGCGACGTCACCATGGACTTCGCCTACGGCAGTTCGTTCGCCGAGTCCAGCCCCGAAGCCTACGAACGGCTGATCCTCGACGTCCTGTTGGGCGATCCGCCGCTGTTCCCACAGCACGAAGAGGTCGAACTGGCTTGGAAGATCCTGGATCCGATCCTGGACTTCTGGGCCGAACAGGACACCCAGCCGGAGGGTTACCCGTCCGGCTCGTGGGGTCCGCCGTGCGGCAAGGCGATGCTCGCCAGCGATGGTTTCGTCTGGCGCCGGCCCTAGGAGAATCTCGATGATCATCAACGTTCCGGACACCACTGCCACCGGCATCCACATGGCCCTGGTCAAGGCCAGACACAACATCGGCGTCGCGTCATCCATGGTCTTCACCATGATCGTGGTCGCGGACGGGAAACACTACGGCCGGGCACTCGCGGCCTGTGAGGACGCCGGGCGCGAGCACCCGTCCCGGATCATCCTGGTCACCAACGGCGACGATGACAGCGACCACCTGGACGCCGAGATCCGGCTCGGCGAGGAAGTTCCGGGCGAGATCATTCTGCTGCGCTTCCACGGCCAACTGACCGAACACCGGGCGTCGGTGGTGCTGGCCCTGCTGCTGCCCGATTCGCCCGTGGTCACCTGGTGGCCGGGCAGTGCGCCGGACAAGCCGGGTGAGGACCCACTCGGCAAGCTGGCCATTCGCCGGATCACCGACGCCGTCGGATCGTCCCGTCCGCTGGCCGCGATCGAGCGCCGGGCGCGCAACTACTCCCCCGGCGACACCGACCTGACCTGGACCCGGCTCACCCCGTGGCGGGCGCTGCTGGCGTCCGCTCTCGACTCCTATCCGGCAACGATCACTGCTGCCTCGGTGGAGTCCGCCTCCCCCGACAACGCGGCCGGGATGCTGCTGTCGGCCTGGCTGGAGGATCGCCTCAAGGTGCCGGTGGAGCACGGCGACGGCACCGGGATCGGCATCACGAAGGTCACTCTGACCAGCAAGAAGGGCGACATCGTGATCGCCCGCGAGGACGGCCGGATGGCCACCTTCTCGGCGCCGGGCCTGCCCCGTCGCCGGGTGGCGCTGCGCCGTCGCGAGATCAGCGCCCTGATCACCGAGGAACTGCGCCGGCTGGACGTCAACGACATCTTCGCGTCGGCGATGCAGGTGCTCGTCGATCGCTGCGAGCGGCGGGATGCGCAGAAGGCGACGAACGCGTGAACGATCAGGTTCTGCGGTTCTCCGGAGCCGAAGACCTCGCCGAGCAGGCCGCGGCTCTCCTGGTCGCCCGGATCGTCACGATCCAGGCCGACCCGGAGCGGATCGTGCACCTGTGTCTCACCGGCGGCCGGATCGCCCAGCGTATCTACGAGTCCTTCGGCCGTCGGATCGATGGTTCCGCTGTCGACCCGAGCCGGCTCGAGCTGTGGTGGACGGACGAGCGATTCACCGCGACCGACGATCCGGCACGTCACGCCGGCGTGGCGCTGGCGATGATGGCCGGCCAGTTCGCCCTCGATCCGGCGCGCACCCACCCGATGCCCGCCGCCGACGGGGTGGCCGACGCCGACGCGGCGGCGGCTACCTACACCAAGGAACTCGGCGACGTCGTGTTCGACATCTGCCTGTTGAGTATCGGCCCCGAGGGGCACGTCGCCAGCATCTTCCCGGACCACCCGTCGTTCGACCCCCAGAGCAGCCAGACGGTGATCGGGCTAACCAACTCACCCAAGGGCAGGGACGACCGGATCTCGTTCACGGTGCCTGCGCTCAGCCGCTCGCACGAGGTCTGGTTCCTGCTCAGCGGACTCGACAAGGCCGACGTCGCCGTCCGCGCCCTCGCCGGCTCGGCAGAGATTCCCGCCGGCGTCGTCCGCGGTGCCGACGACACCCTGTGGTTCATCGACCGGGACGCCGCCGCCCAACTCCCCTGGTTCAGCTGCGCCCTGTAGCACCGCCGCGGCTTCGCACGTCCGGGGACGGAATTCGCATCCGGAAGAACCGTCCCCGGTCGTGCGATCAGCCGATCTGAACCGAAAAGGAACCGTCCCCTGAACGGGTCAGGGGACGGTTCCTTTTCGGTTCAGCTCGAGGTCAGTAGATGACCTCACCGGCAGCCCGCCGGGCACGTAAGCCTTCCAGCGCCTCGGTGAGGATGGCTTCGGCTTCGGCGTCGCTGCGCCGTTCCTTCACGTAGGCGAGATGCGTCTTGTAGGGCTGGATCTTCGGCGGCGGCGGCGGGTTCTCGGAGTCGAGGTTCGCCGGCAGCCCACAGCGCGGGCAGTCCCAGGTCTCCGGGACGACGGCGTCGGCCGCAAAGGCGGGGCGGGTCTCATGCTGGTTCGAGCAGAAGTACGAGACGTACAACCGAGGTGCGGAATCACCGCGCTCGGCCTCGCCCATCGGCCCGGCACCAACCCGGCTACCCCGGATCGCGCTACCACCAACCACGTGTTTCTCCTTGTCGAGTTGCCTTACAGAGGGCAGGGAAGATCAGAGCGTGCCGTACTCGGGGAAGAACCGGTACAACACCAGCAGCCCGAAGATCGTGGCAAGCCAGACCAGACCGATGATCACCGTCAACCGGTCGAGCGTGCGCTCTGCCGCCGACGCTCCACCCATTGAGGTTGACATACCACCGCCGAACAGATCCGACATGCCGCCACCGCGACCCTTGTGCAGCAGCACGAACAGGGACAGCACGACACTGGTCAGGATCAGCACGATCGACAGGGTCAGAATCGGCCACGTCAACATGGGCACAACAATCACAGGGTGAATCCTAACCTACCCGCACCACGTCTCCGGCGGACGCCGGAACGCGATCAGGCCTGCTGGTAGAAGGCGACGATCTTCGCGAACTCGGCCGCGTCCAGGCTGGCACCGCCGACCAGGGCGCCGTCCACGTCGGGCTGGGCCATGATGTCGACGATGTTGCTGGACTTCACCGAGCCGCCGTACTGGATCCGGACGGCGTCCGCGGCACCCTGGCCGACCAGCTCGGCGACCCGGACGCGGATCGCGCCACAGACCTCCTGGGCGTCCTCAGGCGTGGCGACCTCACCGGTGCCGATCGCCCAGACCGGCTCGTAGGCGATCACCAGGGCACCGACCTCGTCGGCGGTCAGGCCAGCCAGGCACTTGTCCACCTGGGCCAGCACGAACGGAACCTGGTCGCCCGCCTTGCGGACGTCGAGCTTCTCGCCGACGCAGACGATCGGGGTCATCCCGGCGGCCTGCACGACCTTGGCCTTCTCGTTGATCAACTCGTCGGTCTCGCCGTGGTAGTCGCGGCGCTCGGAATGGCCGATCACCACGTAGCTGCAGTTCAGCTTGGCCAGCATGGCCGCCGAGATCTCACCGGTGTAGGCACCGGAGGTGTGCGTCGAGACGTCCTGCGCGCCGAAGGCCAGCGGCAGCTTGTCGCCCTCGATCAGGGTCTGCACGGTACGCAGGTCGGTGAAGGGCACGATCACGGCCGCCTCCGACTTGCTCGCGTCGTACTTCATGTCGTCCAGCGTCCAGGCGAGTTTCTGGACCAGTCCGGTGGCCTCGACGTGGTCGAGATTCATCTTCCAGTTGCCGGCCATGATGGGTGTACGGGTCATCTCAGTTGCCTTCCTCGAGCACCGCGATGCCCGGCAGTTCTTTGCCTTCCAGGTACTCCAGGGAGGCGCCGCCGCCCGTGGAGATGTGCCCGAAGGCACTGTCGTCGTGACCGAGTTCGCGCACGGCGGCGGCGGAGTCGCCACCACCGACGACGCTCAGCCCGTCGACCTCGGTAAGAGCCTGGGCCACCGCTGCGGTGCCGTTGGCCAGCTCGGCGATCTCGAACACGCCCATCGGGCCGTTCCAGACCACGGTCTTCGCCGCCTTGATCGCGTCGGCGAACAAGGTTTCCGTCTCGGGCCCGATGTCGAGGCCCATCTTGTCGGCGGGAATCGCGTCGGCCGCGACCACGTTGACGTCACCGCCGACGGTGCGGGCGGCGAAATCCATGCCGGAGGCGATCCGAACGTCGACCGGCAGCAGGATCTGCTTACCTTCGGCCGCCGCGGTCGCCAGGTACCCCTTGCAGGTCTCGATGCTGGCCTCGTCGAGCAGCGACGTACCGATCTGGTAGCCCTTGGCCGCCAAGAAGGTGTACGCCATGCCGCCGCCGATCACCAGGGTGTCGGCCAGCTTCAGCAGGTTCTCGATGACGGCCAGCTTGTCGGCCACCTTCGCGCCGCCGAGCACGACCACGAACGGACGGTCCGGGTCGGAAAGCACCTTGGAGAAGACGTCGACCTCCTTTTTCACCAGGGTGCCGGCGGCGTGCGGCAGCAGCTTGGCCACGTCGTAGACGCTGGCCTGCTTGCGATGCACGACGCCGAAGCCGTCGGAGACGAAGACGTCGGCCAGAGCGGCCCACTTCTGCGCCAGCGCCTCGCGCTCGGCGTCGACCTTGGAGGTCTCACCCGGTTCGAAGCGGACGTTCTCGAGCAGCGCGATCTCGCCGTCGGCGAGTCCGGCGACGGTTGCTTCGGCGCCCGGCCCGGCGGTGTCGGAGGCGAGTTTGACCTCGGCTCCGATCAGTTCGCCGAGCCGCTTCGCCGCGGGAGCCACCGAGTACTTCGCTTCGGGGGCGCCCTTGGGCCGGCCGAGGTGAGCCAGCACGATGACCTTCGCGCCGGCGTCCTTCAGTTGGGTCAGGGTCGGCAGCGCCGCCCGGATCCTTCCGTCGTCGGTGATCGTGTCGCCGTCGAGCGGGACGTTGAAGTCGCAGCGGATGAGCACCCGCTTACCCTTCAGATCACCAAGATCCTGTACTGACTTCACCTTCGGCCTTTCCTCGTCGATCTATCGGGTGACTAGCGGACTCAGAGCTTGTCGCCGACCAGCACGGTCAGGTTGACGAGGCGGTTGGAGTAGCCCCACTCGTTGTCGTACCAGCCGACCACCTTCACCTGGTCGCCGATCACCTTGGTCAGACCGGCATCGAAGATGCAG
Source organism: Micropruina sp. (assembly GCA_047602545.1). GTDB lineage: Bacteria > Actinomycetota > Actinomycetes > Propionibacteriales > Propionibacteriaceae > Micropruina. The sequence continues at coordinate 571,663 of JASGHC010000001.1, forward strand.
GAATGCGGGTCGGTCTCGATGTCCTTGGACACGATCGGATCCTCGGTGTAGGACAGGATGCCCTTCAGCGGGCCCTCGGCGGCGGCCTTGATCGCGGCGTTGATCTCCGCCACGGAGGTCTCCTTGCCGGCCTGGAAGGTCAGGTCGGTGGCGGAACCGGTGGGGGTCGGAACCCGCAGCGCGTACCCGTCGAACTTGCCCTTGAGTTCGGGCAGCACCAAGGCCACGGCCGCGGCCGCACCGGTCTTGGTCGGCACGATGTTCAGCGCGGCGTTGCGGGAGCGACGCAGGTCGCCGTGCGGGCCGTCCTGCAGGTTCTGATCGGCGGTGTAGGCATGCACCGTGGTCATCAGGCCACGGACGATGCCGACGGTGTCGTTCAGCACCTTGGCCATCGGGGCCAGGCAGTTGGTGGTGCAGGACGCGTTGGAGATGACCGTGTCGGTCTCGGGGTTGTAATCGCCCTCGTTGACACCCACGACCACGGTGATGTCCTCGTTCTTCGCCGGAGCGGAGATGATGACCTTCTTGGCGCCCGCCTCGACGTGGGCCTTGGCCTTGGTCGCGTCGGTGAAGAAGCCGGTGGACTCGATCACCACGTCGGCGCCGATCTCGCCCCAGGGCAGGTTCTTCGGGTCACGCTCGGCGTAAGCCATGATCTTGTGCCCGTTGACCGTGATCGACTCGTCGTCGTAGCTGATCTCGCCGGGGAAGCGGCCCAGGATCGAGTCGTACTTCAGGAGGTGGGCCAGCGTCTTGTTGTCGGTCAGGTCGTTGACGCCGACGACCTCGATGTCGGCTCCGGACGCCGTCAGCGCGCGGAAGTAGTTGCGGCCGATCCGGCCGAAACCGTTGATACCAACCTTCACCGTCATGTGATGGTTCCCCTTCGTTGAGTTTTTGCCCGCTTCTCAGGCACAGGCAAGGGTGGACGTGGCCACTCTATAGAAAAAGGCTTCCTTAGGAAGGTGTTCCGAAAACCCGGTACCGGAAGCTGAACAAAGCATGTGAACAGCGGGTGAACGCAGGGTGTGGTCCAGGGTCGCTGGGAGGCCCGCGACGAGCCTGCCGGCACCAGCGGAGCACTGGTGCCGCGCTGCACAACGCGCGGTCCGGGTGGATCGAGGACTCAGTCGTGGTCCTCGAGCATCTCGCGGGACAGGTTGGCTTCCGTGCCCGGGATTCCCAGCTCGGCCGCCCGCTTGTCGGCGGTGGCCAGCAGGCGGCGGATCCGGCCGGCCACGGCGTCCTTGGTGAGCGGCGGCTGATGCAGCTGGCCGAGCTCTTCCAGCGACGCCTGCCGGTTCTCCAGGCGTAGCAACCCGGCGACCTTCAGGTGCTCGGGAATGTCGTCGCCGAGAATCTCCAGGGCGCGCTCCACCCGGGCCCCGGCGGCCACCGCGGCCCGCGCCGACCGGCGCAGGTTGGCGTCGTCGAAGTTCGCCAGCCGGTTCGCCGAGGCCCGCACCTCGCGCCGGATCCGACGCTCCTCCCAGGCCAGCAGGGACTGGTGCGCACCGAGCCGAGTCAGCATGGCCGCGATCGCGTCTCCGTCACGGATCACCACCCGGTCGACCCCGCGCACCTCGCGGGCCTTCGCCGCGATGCCGAGCCGGCGCGCCGCCCCGACCAGCGCCAGCGCGGATTCGGAACCGGGGCAGGTGATCTCCATCGCCATCGAACGCCCGGGCTCGGTGAGCGAGCCGTGGGCCAGGAAGGCACCACGCCAGCCGGCGACCGAGACGTCCAGCCCGCCGCTGACGATCGCGGTCGGCAGGCCGCGGACGGGACGTCCGCGATTGTCGATCAGGCCGGTCTGCCGGGCCAGCGACTCACCGTCGCGGATCAGCCGGACGATGTAGCGGGTGCCCCGGCGCAGCCCGGACGAGGTCACCACGACGAACTCGGAAGTGAAACCGAACAGCTCGGCGATCGCCGTCCGCAACCGTCGCGCCGCGGCGCCGGTGTCGAGTTCGGCCTCCACCACGATCCGGCCGCCGGCCAGATGCAGGCCGCCGGCGAAGCGCAGGATGGCGGCGACCTCGGCCCGGCGGCAGGCCGGCTTGGTCACCGCCACCGTGGCCAGTTCCGCCTTGACCTGCTGCGTCATTGCCATGGGTGTCGTCCTTCGAGTCCTGGGGTGGTGGGTGCCGGGCCGCTACTGCATGAGTTCGGCGTAGACGGCGGCCAGCCGATGGGGGTCGTGCCGGGGTGAACCGTCGCGCATCCGTACATTCTCTACCACCAGACGGGCCCCGAGGGACCGGGCGAAGCTCTCCAGCGGCGGATCGTCCGCGGCGAAAGTGGGGTCGACGATCACGGCGTCGAGGCGCAGCGCCGGACAGTGGTCGGCGAGCACCTCCAGGTGCCGCGACGCCGGAAAACCGTCCGTTTCATCGGCCGGCACCAGATTCAGGGTCAGGATGCGCTGCGCCCTGGTCGAGATGATCGCATCGGCCAGATCGGGCACCAGCAGGTGCGGGATCACCGAGGTGAACCACGAGCCCGGCCCCAGCACGATGTGGTCGGCGTCCAGGACGCTCTGCACGGATTCGGCGCAGGCCGGCGGATCGGACGGCAGCAGCCGCACGGCGCGGACGTCGCCGCCCGTCTTGGCGACGGTCGCCTGGCCGCGGAGCACCGCGAGGTCGTCGGGACACGCCTGGTCGGAACCCACCACGTCCGCCTCGATGGTCAGCGGCACCGCGGCCATCGGCAGAACGCGACCCTGGATGCGCAGCAGCGCACCCACCATGTCCAGTCCGGCCACCGGATCCTCCAGGCGCTGCCACAGGCCCGCGATCAGCAGGTTGCCGATGGCGTGGCCGGCGAGCGGCCCGCTGCCCGCGAAGCGGGATTGGAGCACCCCCGCCCAGGTGCGGCCCAGGTCGTCATCGGCGCACAGCGCCGCCAGGGCCATCCGCAGGTCGCCCGGCGGGAGAATGTCGAACTCGGCCCGGAGCCGGCCCGACGAGCCGCCGTCGTCGGCGACGGTGACCACCGCGGTCAGCTCCGGCGTCACATAGCGCAACGCACTCAGCGCGGCGGAGAGTCCGTGCCCACCGCCGAATGCCACCACGGAGGGGGGACGTCGCCGGCCACTCATTCTTTGCCCAGATCTCGATGGATGACCTGGCTGGCGACGCCGCGGTCACGCAGTCGCCCGGCCAATTCCACGGCCATCGCGGTGCTGCGATGCTTGCCGCCGGTGCAGCCGACCGCGACCGTGGCGAGCCGCTTGCCCTCCCTCAGGTAGCCGGGCTTGACCAGGGCGAGGAGGTCGCTGATGTGACCCAGGAAGGCGTCGGCGCCGTCCTGGCCGAGCACATAGCTCGACACCGCGTGGGACAGCCCGGTCTGCGGTCGCAGGTCGGGGACCCAATGCGGGTTCGGCAGGAACCGCACGTCGAACACCATGTCGGCGTCGATCGGAATGCCGTTCTTGAAGCCGAAGGACATCACGGTGACCAGCAGGTCGGCGTCCTGATCGGAGCCGAACACGTGCGCCACCCGATCGGACAACTGATGCACATTGAGGCCGGAGGTGTCGATCACCATGTCGGCTGAGGCCCTCAGGCTGGCCAGCATCTCCCGTTCCTTGTGAGCGCCGTCGAGCAGACCGCCCTCGCCCTGCAACGGGAGCGGACGCCGCACCGACTCCTGGCGCCTCACGATCGCCGCGTCGTCGGCATCGAGGAAGAGGATCTGAGGCACCACGCCGGCCCGGCCCAGCGCGTCAAAGATGGACGGGATCTGCTGGAAGGCTGACCGGGTGCGGACGTCGAGGCCGACCGCCACCTTGACGAAGTCGCGCTCCTTCGCGATCTGCACCAGGCCGGGGAGCAGTTGCGGGGGAAGATTGTTGACCACGTACCAACCCAGATCCTCCAGGGTGTGGCACGCCGTGCGGCGACCGGCGCCGGACATTCCGGTCACGATCACGAAGCGGAGTGCGGAGGCGGGTGTGCTCATGGTGGGAGATTATCCACGATCCGCACAGGGCGCGGCAGTGGGTGCCCCGTCCAGCACCTCGGCTCCCTCCAGCACCTGGGCTTCGCCCAGCACCTCGCCCGTGGTGAGGTTCACCGCCTCAGGCGCCGGGCCGGCGAGGGCTTCAGCGATCGCGGCGGCGATGGTCGGACCGATCCCCGGAACCGCCGCCAACTCGTCCGGGGTGGCCGAGCGCAGCTTTCGCAAGGACCCGAAGTGCTTCAACAACGTCCGCCGCCGCACCTCGCCCAACCCGGGGACGGCGTCCAGCACCGACTCGACCATGGAAGCGCTGCGGCGTCCGCGGTGGTGGGTGATCGCGAACCGGTGCGCCTCGTCGCGGACCCGCTGCAACAGGTACAGCCCCTCGCTGGTCCGGGGCAGGATCAGTGGGTACTCCTCCTCAGGCAGCCAGACCTCTTCGAGCCGCTTGGCCAGCCCGATCACGGCGATGTCGTCGATGCCGAGTTCGCCGAGCGCCTGCACCGCCGCCGCGACCTGCGGCGCGCCGCCGTCGACGACGACCAGCCCGGGCGCGTAGGCGAACTTCCGGGCGGCGCCGGTGGTCGGGTCGACCAGCAGCGGCCCATCCTCGGTGGCCGGTGCCTGTTCGTCGAGGTAGCGGCGGAACCGCCGGGTGATCACCTCGTGGATGGCCGCCACGTCGTTGGAGCCGTCGATACCGCGGATGACGAACCGGCGGTAGTCGCTCTTGCGGGCCAGGCCGTCCTCGAAGACCACCATGGAGGCGACGATCTCGGTGCCCTGCAGGTGGGAGACGTCGTAACACTCGATCCGCAGCGGAACGGTGGGCAGCCCGAGCGCCTGCTGGATCTCTTCCAGGGCCTGGTTGCGGGTGGACAGGTCGCTGGCCCGGCGGGTCTTGTGCAGCGCCAGCGCCTCGGCGGCGTTGCGGGCGACGGTCTCCATCAGGGTCTTCTTGTCGCCGCGCCGCGGGGTGCGGACGACCACCCGGGAGCCGCGGGACTCGGTCAACAGCTCGGCGATCAGGCCGGCGGTGGACGGCACCTCGGGCACCAGGATCTCCGGCGGCACCTCGGTGCCGTCGACGTCGGCGTAGAGCTGCAGCAGGAAGGTCTCGATCAGCCCGGCGGTCTCGGTGTCGTCGGTGCGGTCGGCCACCCAGGCCCGCTGGCCGCGGACCCGTCCGTCGCGGACGTGGAAGATCTGGACGGCGACCTCCAGCGGATCCTCGGCCAGCGCGATCACATCGGCGTCGGTGCCGTCGCCGAGCACGATGGCGTTGGAGTCGGTGGCCTGGCGCAGCGCGTGCAGCTGGTCACGCAGCACCGCGGCCTTCTCGAACTCCAGATTGCCGGACGCCTCCTGCATCTGCCGTTCCAGCCGCTTCAGCAGGGCGTTGGTGCGTCCGGCGAGGAAGTCACAGACGTCCTGGGCCAGCGCACGGTGCTCGTCCGGACCGATCCGGCCGACGCACGGGGCGGCGCACTTGCCGATGTAGCCGAGCAGGCACGGCCGTCCGGACGCGGCGGCCGAGCGGAACACCCCGTTGGTGCAGGAGCGCATCGGGAAGGCCCGGAGCAGCGGGTCGAGGGTCTCGCGGATCGCCCAGGCGTGGGCGTAGGGGCCGAAGTAGCGGGTGCCCTTGCGTTTCTTGCCGCGGCCGACGAAGACCCGCGGGTACTCCTCCGACCAGGTGACCGCCATCCACGGGTAGGACTTGTCGTCGCGGTACTTCACGTTGAACCGCGGGTCGTGCTGCTTGATCCAGGTGTACTCCAGCTGCAAGGCTTCGAGCTCGTTCCGGACCACCGTCCATTCGACCTTGGCCGCGGTGCGGACCATCGTCCGGGTGCGGAAGTGCAGCAGCGCCGGGTCTGCGAAGTAGGAGGTCAGCCGCTGCCGCAGGTTGACCGCCTTGCCCACATAGACGACCCGCCCGGCGGCGTCGCTGAACCGGTAGACGCCCGGTTGCGTGGGAATGGTGCCGGTCGCCGGGCGGTAGGACTCCGGATCAGCCATGGCGGCCAGCATAGGTCGCGTCACCGACAAGAATCGGCGCCGGTTGTCCACCGGTTGGTCACGCTCGCGGCGAGCCGTTGGTCGAGCTCGCCGAGACCGCCGCGTCGGGTACACCCACGAGGGCCAGCCCGGCTCAGCCGGCTTTGCGTCGCCGCCTGGCCGGCGCACGCGCGGGCACCTCCACCAGCGGCTCAGCCGGTTCGGCGACCGGCACCTCATGGCCGCGCAGCACATCGCGTAGGAACTCGCCGGTGTGCGAGCCGGGGGTGGCCGCGATCTGCTCCGGAGTGCCCTCGGCGATCACCAGACCACCCCGGGAACCACCCTCGGGACCCATGTCGATCACCCAGTCGGCGGTCTTGATCACGTCGAGGTTGTGCTCGATCACCACCACCGTGTTGCCGGCGTCGACCAGCCGGCCCAGCACACCCAGCAGCTTGCGGATGTCTTCGAAGTGCAGGCCGGTAGTCGGCTCGTCGAGCACGTACACCGTGCGCCCGGTGGAGCGCTTCTGCAGCTCGCTGGCCAGCTTGACCCGCTGCGCCTCGCCGCCGGACAGCGTGGTGGCCGGCTGGCCCAGCCGGACGTAGCCCAGGCCGACGTTGACCAGGGTGCGCAGGTGCCGGGCGATGGCCGGGATCGCGGCGAAGAACTCGACCGCCTCCTCGATCGGCATGTCGAGCACCTCGGCGATGGTCTTGCCCTTGTAGTGCACCTCGAGGGTCTCGCGGTTGTAGCGGGCGCCGTGACACACCTCGCACGGCACGTACACGTCGGGCAGGAAGTTCATCTCGATCTTGATGGTGCCGTCGCCGGAACAGTTCTCGCAGCGTCCGCCCTTGACGTTGAACGAGAACCGGCCCGGCTGGTAGCCGCGCACCTTCGCCTCGGGTGTTTCGGCGAACAGCTTGCGGATGTTGTCGAACACCCCGGTGTAGGTGGCCGGGTTGGAGCGCGGCGTCCGGCCGATCGGTGACTGGTCGACGTGGATCGCCTTGTCGATGTCGTCGATCCCGGTGATCGACCGGTGCCGGCCGGGCACGGTGCGGGCGCTGTACAGGTGCTTCGCCAGGGCTCGGTAGAAGATGCCGTTGACCAGCGACGACTTGCCGGAGCCCGACACCCCGGTCACCGCGATGAACTGGCCGAGCGGGAAGGACACCGTCACGTCGCGCAGGTTGTTCTCGCGCGCGCCGTGCACGGTGATCGCCCGACCGGTGCGCGGCCGGCGACTGGCCGGCATCGGGATGCTGCGGCGTCCGGACAGGTAGGCGCCGGTCAGCGACTCGGTGCTGGCGAGCAGCTCGTTGACCGGGCCCGAGACCACCACGTGACCACCATGCTCGCCGGCGCCCGGACCGATGTCGACCGCCCAGTCGGCGGTGCGGATGGTGTCTTCGTCGTGCTCGACCACGATCAGCGTGTTACCCAGGTTGCGCAGCCGCACCAGGGTGTCGATCAGCCGGCGGTTGTCGCGCTGGTGCAGGCCGATGGACGGCTCGTCGAGCACGTACAGCACCCCGACCAGCCCAGAGCCGATCTGGGTGGCCAGCCGGATCCGCTGCGCCTCGCCGCCGGACAGGCTGCCCGCCGATCGGGACAGGCTCAGGTAATCGAGCCCGACGTCGAGCAGGAACCGCAGCCGCTCGTTGATCTCCTTCACCACCCGCTCGGCGATCTGCGCCTCGCGCTCGGTGAGTTCCAGCGAGCCCATGAAGCGGGCCACCTCGTCGATCGACATGCCGGAGACCTCGGCGATGTTGCGCCCGCTGACCGTCACCGCGAGCGAGGACGGCTTGAGCCGCGCACCCTTGCAGGTCGGGCAGGGCACCTCGCGCATGTAACCGGCGAACCGCTCGCGGGAGTTCTCGGATTCGGCCTCGTTGTAACGCCGCTTGATGTAGGGCACGGCGCCCTCGAATTTGGCCCGGAAGGAGTGCTCGCGGCCGTGCCGCGACCGGGTGTGCACCTGAAGCGTGCCCTTGATCCCGTGCAGGATCAGCGTGCGGACCCGCTCGGGCAGGGTGTCCCACGGCGCGTCCAGGGAGAATTTGTGGGTTTCGGCGAGCGCCTTGAACAGGGTCTGGAAGTAGCCGGACACGTACACCGACGTCCAGCACGAGACGGCCCCGTCGGCCAGGCTTTTGCCGGTGTCGGGGACGATCAGCTCGACGTCCACCTCGCTGGTGGTGCCCAGACCGGAGCAGGCCGGGCAGGCGCCCCACGGCCCGTTGAACGAAAACTGCCGGGGCTCGAGTTCCTCGATCGCGATGTCGTGCTCGTTCGGGCAGGCCAGCTTCTCGGAGTAGCGGCGCTCGCGATCGGGCGAGTCGGCCGGCCGGTCGACGAAATCGATCGCGACCACTCCCCCGGCCAGGCCGAGTGCGGTCTCGACCGAGTCGGTGAGCCGCTGCTTGGCGGACGCCTTGACGGCGAGCCGGTCGACCACCACATCGATGTTGTGCTTCTTCTGCTTGTCCAGCGTCGGCGGATCGGTCAGCTGATGGGTCTCACCGTCGACCCGGACGCGACTCAGGCCCTGGGTGGCCAACTGCCGGAACAGATCGTGGTATTCGCCCTTACGACCGCGCACCACAGGGGCCAGCACCTGGAACCGGGTGCCCTCGGGCAGGCCGAGCAGGCGGTCGACGATCTGCTGCGGGCTCTGCCGCGCGATCGGTTCGCCGCAGACCGGGCAATGCGGACGGCCGGCACGGGCGAACAGCAGCCGCAAGTAGTCGTAGATCTCGGTGATCGTGCCCACCGTGGAGCGCGGGTTGCGGCTGGTCAACTTCTGGTCGATGGACACCGCCGGCGACAGGCCCTCGATGAAGTCGACGTCGGGCTTGTCCATCTGGCCGAGGAACTGCCGGGCGTAGGCGGACAGTGATTCGACGTAGCGCCGCTGCCCTTCGGCGAAGATGGTGTCGAACGCCAGCGACGACTTACCCGAGCCCGACAGCCCGGTGAAGACGATCATCGCGTCGCGCGGCAGGTCGAGATTCACGTTGCGCAGGTTGTGCTCGCGTGCGCCTCTGACGATCAGCCGTTCATTCACGGCGATCATGCTAGACGCCCACCCTGACAGTTTCCGACGCGGTCTGCCCGCCCTCGGTCCGGTCCCACCCCGTAGGGTGGCAGCCATGACCGAGCAGACGTTCACGGCGCCGCTGGAGACGTTGCGGAAACGGATCCAGGAAGCCACCCAGCGGCTGCTGGGTGACACCATCGGGATCTCCGACGGCGACTGGAACCGGGCGAGCCTGTTGCCGGGCTGGTCCCGGGCGAATATTGCCGCGCACATCTCGGCCAATGCGGATGCCCTCGCCGAGCTGATCGACGAGGCGGCTCAAGGACGAGAGGCCGCTCTGTACGCCGATGACGAGCTACGTGCCGAGAGCATTGAACGCGGCTCGTGCATGACCGGCCTGGAGTTGCAGATCTGCCTCGACACCTCCGCGGGACGGCTCGAACGGGCGATGGACGCGGTGACCGACTGGTCGGCCCCGGTGTCGCTCCTCGGTCGCCGGCTGACGCTGGCGCAGGTGCCGATGGCCCGGCTGTCGGAAGTCGTCGTCCATCATCTCGATCTCGACTGCGGCTTCGACACCGGACGCCTCGACTCCTCCTCCGCGCGTTGGCTGCTGCAGTGGGCGGAACTCCGCTACGCCGACGACGCCGAGCTGCCCGCCGTCCGCCTGGAAAGCACCTCGGGTCTCACCGCCGAGCTGGGTGCCGACGGCGAGCGCCGCACGGTGACCGGGAGCGACGCCGCCTTGTGGGGCTGGCTGATGGGCCGAACCCGCCACGACGAGATCGAGGGGTCGGACGGGCTGAACCCGGCCTTGCGCGCATGACAACCGTCGCGATCGGGGCCGGCCTGCGGCTGACCAAGCGGTCGGTGGGCCCGATGGACAACAACGCCTACCTGCTGACCGACGGCACGGACGCCCTGCTGATCGACGCCGCCAGCGAGGCTCGCGTCCTGCTCGAGTTGGTGGCGGGGCTGCACCTGGTCGGCGTGGTCACCACCCATCAGCACGCCGATCACCTTCAGGCGCTGGCCGCGGTCGTCGCCGCCACCGGAGCACCCGCCTATGCCGGCACACCGGACGCCGGCCCGGTCGAACAGGCCACCGGCGTGGCCTGCCGCCGGGTCTGGGACGGCGACATCCTCACCGTGGGCGGCGTCGAACTGGCCGTGATCGGCCTCGTCGGCCACACCCCGGGTTCGATCACGCTGGCGCACAGGCCGTCCGATGCACCCGACCGGCTTTTCACCGGAGACGCTCTCTTCCCGGGAGGTGTCGGGAAAACCCGTAGCGGCGTCGATTTCGACAGTCTGCTCGGCGAGGTCACCAGCAAGCTGTTCGAACAGTTCGTCGACGACACGATCGTCCACCCCGGGCACGGCGCCGACACGACGCTGGGCGTCGAGCGTCCGCACCTGGACGAGTGGCGCGCTCGCCGCTGGTGAACGCCCGATGGGGCGTTCGCTCCACCTCGTCCTGAATCAGCTGGACGAGGCGCAAAGCGAACTCCCGCGGCCGCAGCGTCGGCCATCTCCCCGGGTAGGAGCAGCAGCACAAGTCCCTACGAGTGGTATTCGGCTTCCTTGCGGAGGTCGTGGCGGGACTTGATCAGGCTGGCCACCGTCGTGATCACCAACGTGCCGATGATCACCAGCAGCGAGAGCCAGATCGGAATGTTGACGCTGAAACCCCATGCTTCGTCCAGGTGGTATTCGTGCATGGCGTGCAGCACCAGCTTGACGCCGATGAACAACAGGATGAACGACAACCCGACCGACAGGTAGACCAGCCGCTGCAGCAGTCCGCCGATCAGGAAGTACAGCTGGCGCAGGCCCATCAGGGCGAACACGTTCGCGGTGAACACCAGGAACGGCTCCTGGGTCAGGCCGTAGATCGCCGGGATCGAGTCCAGCGCGAACAACAGGTCGGTGCTGCCCAGGGCGACGACCACGAAGAACATCGGGGTGATCAGCCGTTTGCCCTGCTGCACGACGGTCAGCTGGGTGCCGTGGTATTCGTCGGTCGAGGGGAAGGTCCGCTTCACCCAGCGCATCGCGAAGTTCTCGGTCTTCTCGTCGTCGTCCTCGGGATGCAGGTAGTCCATGAACAGCTTCCACGCCGTCCAGATCAGGAAGGCACCGAAGAGGAAGAAGACCCAGGAGAACCGCTCGATGGCAGCCGCGCCGAGCGCGATGAAGGTGGCCCGGAAGAGCAACGCGAGCACGATGCCGAACATCAGCGCGTACTGCTGATATTTCCTGGGCACCCGCAGGTTGCTCATGATGATGACGAAGATGAACAGGTTGTCGATGCTCAGGCTGTATTCGGTCAGCCAGCCGGCGAAGAACTCGCCGGCGAACCGCGGACCCGAGACCGCCCACACGCCGAGGCCGAAGACGACCGCGAGGGCGACGTAGACGCTGATCGCGATGCTGCATTCCCGCATCGAAGGCACATGCGGGCGCCGACCGATGATGAACAGGTCGAACGCCAGAATCGCGACCGTCACCAGGAGGGTGATCAGCCAGACGGTGGGAGTGACATGCAAAGGAGCGCCTCCTCAGGCTTCAGCATCGGAGGTCTCCGCCACTGTTTCCAGCCGAGGCGCCGGGCTCGGATTCCGAACCGTGATGACGACGTTATCGCTAGGGAGTACTCCCCTCCGCCGACCATTCTCCCACCTGAAGACCAGCCCTGCCAATCCGGACGGCCGTCCGGGACGAGGGTCGGGCGGTCTCGACCCGACCGCAACCGGCGCCATCACTGCTGGCTACTTGGTGGCGGCGAGTGTTTGGCGGATCATCTTCTTCAGGTCGGCGATCTCGTCGCGCAGCCGCCCAGCCAGCTCGAACTGCAGTTCGGCGGCCGCGCCGTGCATCTGCTCGGTGAGCTCCTGGACGAGGCTCGCCAGCTCGCTGGCCGGCATGCCCTCGGTGTTGCGGTGCTCATGCGAACCGATCGGCACCGGCGACACCGACCGGCGCCCGCCGGTCCGGGTCATCAGGCCGGCGGTGTCGGCATCCTCCCGGGCCAGCATGTCGGTGATGTCGGCGATCTTCTTCCGCAGCGGCTGCGGATCGATGCCGTTGGCGAGGTTGTAGGCGACCTGCTTGGCGCGACGGCGGTTGGTCTCGTCGATCGCGGCCGCCATGGATGCCGTGATCGAGTCGGCGTACATGTGCACCTGACCGTTGACGTTACGGGCAGCGCGTCCGATGGTCTGGATCAGCGACCGTTCCGATCGCAGAAAGCCCTCCTTATCGGCGTCCAGGATGGCGACCAGACTGACCTCGGGCAGGTCGAGGCCCTCGCGCAGCAGGTTGATGCCGACCAGCACGTCGTACTCGCCGAGCCGCAGTTCCCGAAGCAGCTCGATCCGCTTCAGGGTGTCGACCTCGGAGTGCAGGTACCGGGTGCGGATGCCGTTCTCCATCAGATAGTCGGTGAGGTCTTCGGACATCTTCTTGGTCAACGTGGTGACCAGAACGCGCTCGTTGCGTTCGGCGCGCAACCGGATCTCGCCGATCAGGTCGTCGATCTGGCCCTTCGTGGGCTTCAGGATCACCTCGGGGTCGACCAGACCGGTGGGCCGGATCAGCAGTTCGACCGGCGGGCCCGACCGGGCCATCTCGTACGGCCCCGGGGTAGCTGACAGGTAGACCGTCTGCCCGATCCGGTCGCTGAACTCCTCGAAAGTGAGCGGCCGGTTGTCCAGGGCGCTGGGGAGCCGGAAGCCATGCTCGACCAAGGTGCGCTTGCGGGAGGCGTCGCCCTCGTACATGCCGCCGATCTGCGGCACGCTGACGTGCGACTCGTCGATCACCAGCACGAAGTCAGCCGGGAAGTAGTCGATCAGGCAGTTCGGGGCGCTGCCCTGGCTGCGGCCGTCGATGTGCCGGGAGTAGTTCTCGATACCCGAGCAGGTGCCGATCTGGCGCATCATCTCGATGTCGTAGCCGGTGCGCATCCGCAGCCGTTGGGCTTCGAGCAGCTTGTGCTCGCCCTCGAGCTCGGCCAGCCGGGCCTCCAGTTCGGACTCGATGCCGGTGATGGCCCGCTCCATGCGCTCGGGGCCGGCGACGTAGTGGGACGCCGGGAACACCGCGACCTCGGTGTCGACCGAGATCACCGTGCCGGTGAGCGGATGCAGCGTGGACAGCGCTTCGATCTCGTCGCCGAAGAACTCGACCCGGACGGCGTTCTCTTCGTACATCGGGAAGATTTCCAGGGTGTCGCCGCGGACCCGGAAGGTGCCCCGGGTACCGGCCAGGTCGTTGCGGGCGTACTGGATGTCGACCAGCGCGCGCAGCAGGGTGTCGCGGTCCAACTCGTCGCCGACCCGCAACCGGACCATCCGGTCAACGTATTCCTGTGGGGTGCCCAGGCCGTAGATCGCCGACACGGTGGCCACCACGATGACGTCGCGCCTGGTCAGCAGCGAACTGGTCGCCGAGTGCCGGAGCCGTTCGACCTCTTCGTTGAGCGAGGAGTCCTTCTCGATGTAGGTGTCGGTCTGCGGCACGTAGGCCTCGGGTTGGTAGTAGTCGTAGTACGAGACGAAGTACTCCACGGCGTTGTCGGGGAAGAAGGTGCGCAACTCGTTGGCGAATTGGGCGGCGAGGGTCTTGTTGGGCTGCATCACCAGCATCGGGCGCTGCAGCCGCTCGGCCAGCCAGGCCACGGTTGCCGTCTTGCCGGTACCGGTGGCCCCCAGCACCACCACGTCACTCTCGCCGGCGGTGACCCGGCGTTCCAACTCGTCGATCGCAGCCGGCTGATCGCCGGCGGGGACGAAATCGGCCTGGACCTTGAACGGCGCCACCCGGCGCTGCAGATCGGTTGTCGGACGCATGACCATCAGCGTAGGCGTCCGCTCTGACAGTTTCGGATCGCGATTGCCCGGACGGCGCCCTCGGCCCGGCGGGGGCGGCGATCTCGACAACGTCCTCCGATGCAGGGAAACCTCGCCGATCTCGTGTCACGACCCGAGATCGGCGAGCCCTTCCACCAGCGGCGGGCGATCTCGACAACGCGACCCCGACCGCGGCGCCCACCCACGAATCAGCGGCGCCGTAGTGGTCGACGCGGGCGGCCGACCGGCAAAGGGTTGGACAGGCACGAACGGCGCGCGCCGGGCCCGAGGACACCGGCGCGCGCCGTCGTTCGATCAGGCCCGCAGCTGGCTGTACAGCAACGAGTTGGTCATTGCGAGGTAGTCACTCTGCACCGACGCCACCGTTGTCCCGGAGGGCACGATCAGCGTCGACATCACGGCCAGGCCGTCGTCCCGGACGGAGATGATCGTCACGTAGGAGAGTTTCACCGAACCCTGGGAGGTTGCCCTGGTTCCGCTCCAGCTGCCGATACCGACCGACAGCCGGCTGTTCTTCAGGTCCATCACCGACGGCGTCTTGGTGCTGACTCCGGTCATGGTGGAGGTGATCTGTTTCATATAGGACGCGACCACATCCGTCCCGGACACCTGACCCTCCACCCGGAACGCCTGGGTGGCGAGCAGGGCCTTCCCGTTGCTCAGCTCGGTGTAGTTCTTCAGCTCGTTCCGGCTGCTCTGTTGCCAGCCGCTCGCCGGGGCCACCGAGACGCCGAGACCGACCTCGAGACCGCCGGAGGACGGCGGATTCGTCGAGGTGGACGGACTCGGATCCGGCGACGGATCGGTGGACGGGTCAGTCGACGGGTCCGGGCTGGGCTGCGGGGACGACGGGTTCGAGGGCGTCGACACCGTCGGCGAGACGGTCGGCGTGGGGTCGCCGCCACTCGGGCCGAACAGAGTCATCAGCAGCCATCCGGCCAGCGCCACCACGGCGAGACCGGCCACCACAATCCCGATGACCATGCCGTTGCTCTTCGGCTCCGGCGGCCGGGGGTGGTACCCGCCCCCCGGGTAGCCGGGTTGCGATCCGCCACCGAAGGGTCCGGACGCCCCGGCCGGTGGGTACTCGGCCGGCCCGTAGCCGGGCTGCGGGTATCCACCGCCCGGCGGGTAGGGCTGGCCGCCCGGTGGGAACTGTCCACCTGGGGAACCAGGCTGCCCCTGCTGTGGGTAGGGCCGGCCCTGCTGCGGGAACTGCTGACCGCCGCCCTGCTGCGGGAACTGCTGACCGCCGCCCTGCTGCGGGAACTGCTGACCGCCGCCCTGCTGCGGGAACTGCTGACCGCCGCCCTGCTGCGGGTACTGCGGTCCGCCCTGACCGGGGAACTGGTTCTCGCTCATGCCTGGGCCTCCGTGTTCTCGACCTGGGTGTGCGGAACCTTGCCGGCCGCCCGGACGCTGACCCCGCAGTTGGAGCAGAAAAGCGCCCCGGGGAGCAGCGGCATCTCACAGGCGGGGCAGAACGCCAGACCCGGACCGACGGCGCGGGCCCGCGCCGTCGACTCCAGCGCGGCCTCCATCAGCCCGCGGTGCAGCGCCGTCCGGATCCTCACGATCAGCACGGCGAGGATGGCCAGGCCCCACAGGATGGAGAGGATCAGGCCCAGCACGGGATTGCTGAGGAAGCCGAGCAGGTAGAGGCCTCCGGCGAACAGCACGTTGGCCCCGATCGCCTCGGCGACGCCGCGGAAGTACCGTGGCGTGAGGCCGTCGTAGCCCTCACCCAGGCCGGAGAACTCGGCGCAGGCGATGCCGGTCGCGGTGCCCATCAGCAGCGGCTTCACGAAGCCTTCCAGCACCAACAGCGAGATCCAGGTCGGCGCGTCGGAGATCCCTGCGTACCCGCCGGTGATCAACGGCCAGTGCTTCACCAAGGTGTCGGCGGTGGCGAACGCGACGCCGGAGATCACGCCGAAGGTGAGGCCGTCCATCAGGTCGTCGAACTCGGGACGGGCCGCGAGTATCACCGGGCCGAGTTGCCGGATCGCCTCACCGGCCACCGGCGCCAGCACCGCCGCGATCAGGAAGCCGCCGACGGCGGGCGCCAGGACGCCGCCGTCCCCCAGGGTGGGCGCTGGGTCGATCGGTCCTCGCAGGGTGAGCCACAGCCAGGTCCACGCTCCGCCGAGCACCGCGGTGAGCAGGAAAGCCAGGCCGGTGACCAGCACCGGTTCGTCCTCCCACATGTTCACGTCGTAGAGATAGACGATGTAGACCAGCGGCATGGCGAAGGCGGCGATCAGGACGGCGACCGGGAGTGCACCGGTGGCCGCCACGATCACGGTGGCCAGCAGCGCCAGGCCGAGGGCGAACTGATAGGTCATCGGCCGCACCGCGGCACCGCGCGGCATGATGGTCGACACCAGCCTGAGGGACACCACGGATTCGTTCGGTTTGGCGGCGAACGACGCCTTGCGGGCGGCGTCGTCGGTGTGGGCGTCCAGCCCGCACACCTGACAGAAATGTGCCGCCTCGGGTACGTCCGCGTGACAACGGGTACATTGCACGACTGAGCTTCCTTCCGGTCGGTTGGGCGGCCGGAACGGGGGCCGCATCGGATCAGTCTCGCAACACAAAGGGCCGGGACAGCGCCGGCAGATACACCGCCGCCGCTCCTTCTTCAGTAGCCGAAATCAGACCAGTTGGCCGAGGAAGTCGCGGCGCATCCGGTCGACCTCTTCGCGCCGAGCCGCAGAGATGCCGGACGCCAGCAGCGCGATGACCGCCAGCGCGGCCCGCTCCTCGGCATCGATCGCGACCTGATCCAGCGCAGGACGTGACGCCGATCGGGTCCCGGCGGTGGCGGGGGCGGACCGCTCGGCGGGGCGAACACCACCCGACGCGGCTGCGCCCGGGACGGTTCGATCGGGTCGGCGCCGTCCCGAGACCCCACCCCGGCGTCCACGGCCGGCGGGTAGTTCTCGAAGGTCGGGGGCGGCGTGCTCATCACGCCAGGGTGCCATGCGAGCGCCCACCGCGACGAGGAACGACACCTGAGGAAGTGCTGATCGTCGCTGGTCGAACCGTGGAGCTGCTGGCCGGCGACCGGTCAACTCGCGGGTCGCGCTTGTCGCCGGGTCAATCGGTGCCACAGCGCGTCGGCGGACGCCCGCAATCCGGCGAGATCGCCGTTGTTGTCGATCACCTCGCCGGCGCTGGCCAGCCGCTGCTCACGTCCGGCCTGGGCGTTGATCCTGGCCAGCGCCTGCTCGCGGGTCAGTCCGTTGCGGGCGATCAGCCGGTCCAGCTGGATGTCGGGTTCGACATCGACCACGACAACGACGTCGAACGCGTCCTGCTGCCCGGTCTCCACCAGTAGCGGGATCATCTGCACCACCACCGAACCGGGCTCGGCGGCCAAGGTCAGCTCCCCCGCGCGGGCCCGCACCGCGGGGTGCACGATCGCCTCCAGGTCGCGGCGGGCGTCCGGGTCGGCGAAGACGATCGCGCCGAGCGCGGCCCGGTCGAGTTCAGCGGGTGCGCGGTCCGCGGAACTCAGCACGCCGGCGCCGAAACGACGCACCACCGCGGCCAGTCCCGGGGTTCCGGGCGCGACCACCTCGCGGGCCAGCAGATCGGCGTCGATCACCACCGCTCCCCGTTCGGCGAGCCGGTCGGCCACCGCCGACTTCCCGGACGCGATCCCGCCGGTCAGCCCGACCAGCAGCACACCGGGAGGAACGGCTCGGGAGGTCATCGAGCCAGCATGCCCCGTCGTCCCGGCGGGCGTCCATCGGCCGGAAACGCCGACCGGCCCGGCTCCCCCAACGGAGAACCGGGCCGATCGAACGGTGAGTCGGAACTCAGCGGTTGCCGGTCAGCCGATCGCGCAGCGCCTGCAGCGCCTCGTCCGAGGCGAGCGAGCCCTCGGCGTCGTCGGTGGTCGTGCTGCCCGCGGAGTACGCGGCGGTGCTGGCCTCGGCCACGGCGGCCTCGACCCCGGCGGCCTCGGCGTCCTTGACCTGCTGCTTGTGCGCCTCCCAGCGGGCCTGGGCCTCGGCGTACTGCCGCTCCCACGCAGCCTGCTGCTCCTCGTAGCCGGGCTTCCACTCCTGGGTCTCCGGATCGAAGCCCTCGGGGTAGATGTAGTTGCCCTGCTCGTCGTAGGACGCGCTCATGCCGTACAGCGCCGGGTCGAAGTCGTCGGCATGCATGTCGACACCCTCGTTGGCCTGCTTGAGCGACAGCGAGATCCGGCGGCGCTCCAGGTCGATGTCGATGATCTTGACCATGACCTCGTCGTTGACGGAAACCACCTGCTCGGGGATCTCCACGTGACGTTCGGCGAGCTCGGACACGTGCACCAGGCCCTCAATGCCCTCCTCGACGCGGACGAACGCACCGAACGGCACCAGCTTGGTGACCTTGCCCGGCACGATCTGGCCGATCTGATGGGTCCGGGCGAAGGTCTGCCACGGATCTTCCTGGGTCGCCTTCAGCGACAGCGAGACGCGCTCGCGATCCATGTCAACGTCCAGCACCTCGACGGTGACCTCGTCACCGACGGTGACCACCTCGGACGGGTGATCGATGTGCTTCCAGGACAGCTCGGAGACGTGCACCAGGCCGTCCACGCCGCCGAGATCGACGAAGGCGCCGAAGTTGACGATCGAGGAGACAACACCCTTGCGGATCTGGCCCTTGGCGAGCTGGTTGAGGAAGGTGTGGCGCACCTCGGACTGGGTCTGCTCCAGCCAGGCACGGCGAGACAGCACCACGTTGTTGCGGTTCTTGTCCAGCTCGATGATCTTGGCCTCGAGCTCCATCCCGACGTACGGCTGCAGGTCGCGCACCCGGCGCATCTCCACCAGCGACGCGGGCAGGAAGCCGCGCAGGCCGATGTCGATGATCAGGCCGCCCTTGACCACCTCGATCACCTTGCCGGTGACGACGCCGTCGGACTCCTTGACCTTTTCGATCGTGCCCCAGGCGCGCTCGTACTGAGCCCGCTTCTTGGACAGGATCAGGCGGCCTTCCTTGTCCTCCTTCTGCTGGACCAGGGCCTCGATCTCATCGCCGACGGCGACGACCTCGAACGGGTCGACGTCGTGCTTGATGGAGAGTTCCTTGGAAGGGATCACGCCTTCGGTCTTGTAACCGATGTCGAGCAGGACCTCATCCCGATCGACCTTGACGACGGTTCCGGTGACGATATCGCCGTCATTGAAGTATTTGATGGTTGCATCCACCGCAGCCATGAAGGCTTCGGGGGAACCCAGGTCGTCGATGGCGATCTGGGTTGCCTCGGGAGAGGAGGTCATGTAGTAGGGCTCCGATTGATGATGGGACGTCGTGGGCGCGCCGCAACCCTGCTCCGTCAGACTCGCTTCGCCGGGGAATCCCGAGAATTTCATCCATGGGGCGCGCGGTACCTGCTAGGTCTGTAGGCCCACAGATTGCGATGCTCCACCAGACTACCGAGCGCCCCCGAAACGGGTCAATTTCGACCGGATCCGGAAGACTTCCCGTCCCAGAGCGCGACTAGGGCCGATCCGCGGGCTCGGCAGGTCGCCCACTCCGCCGTCGGGTGTGCCGTCGCCGCGCAATCGGACGAGGCCGGCGCGGCTCGCCGGCCGTTGGTCGAGCCTGCCGAACCCCCGGGCGATGAAGCACCCGGGTGACGGGTTTCGACAAACTCAACCAACGGTGGGTCTGCTCAGACCGCGACGGGCTCAGACCGCGACGGGCTCGGACGTCCGGACCGGCGTCGAGCTATCGACACCGTCGTAGCGATCCTGGTCGAGGATGCCGTTGCGCTTGGCGACGATGGTCGGCACCAGAGCCTGCCCGGCCACGTTCGTGGCCGTCCGGGCCATATCCAGGATCGGATCGATGGCCAGCAGCAGACCGACGCCCTCCAGCGGCAGGCCGAGCGTCGAACAGGGTGAGGGTCAGCATCACGACCGCACCGGTCAGGCCGGCGGTGGCGGCCGAACCGACCACGGCGACGAAGGCGATCAGCAGGTAGTCGGTGAGATCGAGCGGTACGCCGAACAGCTGCGCGACGGTGATCGCGGCCAGCGCCGGGTAGATCGCGGCGCAGCCGTCCATCTTGGTGGTGGCTCCGAGCGGGACGGCGAAGGACGCGTACTCACGCGACACCCCGAGCTTGTCGGTGACGGCGCTCTGGGTGAGCGGCAGGGTACCGATCGAGGAGCGCGAGACGAAGGCGAACACGATCGCCTCCCAGGCACCGGCGAAGAACCGTCGGACGCTCAAACCGTTCAGCTTCAACACGGCCGGGTACAGACCGAACAGCACCAGGGCGCAGCCCACGTACACGTCGATCGTGAAGACCGCGAGCGGGGCGAGCAGGTCCCAGCCGTAGCTGGCGACCGCCTTGCCGATCAGTGCGGCCGAGCCGATCGGGGCCAGCTTGATCACCCACCAGACCAGCTTCTGCGAGACGGCGAGCAGGCTCTCGGCGAAGCCGATGAACGCGGCGGCCTTCTCGCCCGCGGCGAGCGCGGCGGCACCCAGCGCGATGCCGATGACCACGAGTTGCAGCACGTTGAACGACAGCGAGCTGCTCACAGCGATGCCGCCGGCGGTCTCGGTGGCCTTGCTGCTCACCTCGAGACCGAGGATGTTGCCCGGCACCAGGGACTTGAGGAAGTCCAGCCAGCTGCCTTGGGTCGCGACCGCCTCGGCGCCGGACGTGCTGATGGAGGCGTTCGCGCCCGGGTTGGTGAGCAGTCCGAGAGTGATGCCGATCAGCACCGAGATGAGCGCAGTGATCGCGAACCAGAGCAGTGTCTGGACGGCGAGCCGGGCGGCATTGGTGACCTTGCGGAGCTGGGTGATCGAGACGATCAGCGCGGTCAGGACCAGCGGGACCACCAGCACCCGGAGCAGCTGGACGAAGATGGTGCCGATGGTGGCCATGGTTTCGGTGAGCCAGCCGAGGCTGAGGCTACGGGCCAGGAAGCCCAACAGGATGCCGGCGCCGAGGCCGGTCAGGACCTGGGCCCAGAAAGGGAATTTGGGGCGCGCCGGAGCGGCCGCCGTTGCGGATGAGGACATGAGGGAAGAAGCCTTTCGGGTTTCGGGGATGTGGAAGGGCGCGCGGGAACGTCCGCTCAACCGCGCATCAACACAGGCAGCTGGCGTCAAGCCGGTGGTCAACCACCCGGCAACTCCACAACAGCGGCATCCAGACACCTGTCCTTTCCACTTCGCGACAACCGGCACGTACCGGGGCCTATTCCCGATCCGGCGAGGATTTCCACGGCGCCCCGGAGGCCCCCGCCGGCGCCCGGGCCGCCAGGGCCCTCCCTAACTACTTCTGGCCTCCCGTCAACGGGAGGCCAGAAGTAGTTAGGGAGGGGTTGGGTAGCGGGCGGGTCGCGGAGCACCGGGTGTCAGCCGTGCAAGCGGTAGAACCGGAAGATGTCGTGCTCGATCGGGAGGATGTCGACGTCGGCGAAACCGGCCCGGGAGGCGTACTCGCGGAGCATGGCCGGGCGCAGCACGGTGCCGGTCGCGGCCGAGTTCGGGTGCGAGCGGCCGTCCGGCAGGCAGATCATCACCGAGTAGCCGTAGAGCAACTGCTCGACCGGGTCCCCCGCTCCGGTGAAGGTCTCCGGCGCGCGCTCGTCCATCACGATCACGGCACCGCCGGGTGCGCAGAGTTCCCGCATCTCGGCGAGCACCGCGACCGGGTCGCTCATGTCGTGGACGCATTCGAAGGCCACGACCAGGTCGTAGGCGCCCGGACGGTCGATCCGGGAGCCGTCCAGCAGGTGCGAGCGGACCCGGTCGGCGAGGTGATAGCCGGCGGCATGCTGGTTCGCCGCCCGGACCGATTCGGCGTCGATGTCGAAGGCGTCCACCCGGGCGTCCGGATAGGCCAGCGCGATGCCGACCGACGACCAACCCTCGCCGGCGCCGATGTCGGCGACCCGTCCGCCGGCCAACAGCGCGCGGTGCACGTCGGGGATCGACGGCAGCCAATGCTGGCCGAGCACGGTGAGGAACAGCGCTCGGTTGCCCTCGGCCTGACCGATCCGCATCTCGGGGCCGTAGCTGGACCAGGGCACTCCGGCACCGGTGTGGAAGGCGTCCACCACGACCGGCAGTTGCGTGGCCGCCGCACAGATCGCGTTCAGGAAGGGCGGGAAATAGGCCAGGTCGTCGGTGTCGACCAGGACCGGGACGTGGTCGGCGGGCACGCTGAACCGGCGGTCGGCGGCGTCCAGCGCCGGGTCGGCGACGTCCAGCAGTCCCGCGACCGTCTGCTGCTCCAGCCACTCGCGCAAGTAGCGGACGTCGGTCCCGGTGCGCACGGCCAGCTCGCCGGCGGTGCTGGGCCGGCCTGGTGCAGCGCCCAGTACAGGCCGAGCCGGCTGCCGACCGTGACGGTGAGCGCGTCCAGGGCGCCCAGCGCCGAACCGAACATGCGTTCGGCGAGGGTGTCGGTGTTCATGGTTGCTCCTCTGTTCCGGTGGAGCCCTCCCCCACCGCTGCGACCAGCCTGGTGACGGCCGCTGACGCCGTCCTGACCACGCCTGACACCGCCCTGACAGCCGGCTGTCGCGCCGCCGTTGACCCCTGGACGGGCGGACCTCGCTGCGGCAGGGTGAGCGAATGGCGGATGCGGCACAGCCGACGTTGCGGGCCCTGGTGCTCGGCGAGCCGACGGTCGTGGTCGGAGGCGTCGCCACCGCGTTCCCGGCCGGACGCCCGGGTGAACTGCTCGCGGTGCTGCTGCTGGCCCGAGGGCGGACAGTCTCCACCGGGACGCTGATCGACCGGATCTGGTCCGACGACGACATTCCCGCCGAGCCGCGCGCCGCGCTGCACACCATCGTCCGACGGCTCCGCCGGGCACTCGGGGAGGCCTGGCTGATCGTCCAACGCCCGCCCGGCTACGCGCTTCCCCGGGAGTCGGTCAGCGTCGACGCCGAGGACTTCGCTGTTGCCCTCACCGCGGCGATCGGCTCGAAGGACCTGGGTGAACTGGAGGACGTCCTGGCCGGCTGGCGTGGCGAGCCCTGGGGCGGTTTCGCTTCGGACGCCGCGGCTGAGGAGGTACGCCGGCTGCGCACTCTCGCCCACAGGGCCCGGACGACGCGAGCCGACCTGCTGCTCCGCGACGGCAGGCACCCCGACGCCGTCGCCCAGGCCCGCGACCTGGTCGCCGAGGCGCCGCTCGCGTCGGCACCGGTGGCGGTGCTGATGCGCGCGCTGGCGGCCTCGGGCGATGTCGCCGAGGCCCTGGCCGCGTTCCGGGAGCACCGCCGGCGGCTGGCCGACGAGCAGGGCCTCGACCCGTCGGCCGTCCTGCTCTCCCTCCAGCAAGAGATCCTGCGCGGGGAACCCGGTGCGGCACCACGGCCGACCGCGACCGACGCCCTCCCAGCACCGGTGCCGTCCGCTCGGCCCCGTCCACGGCGGCTGCACGGACGGGACGCGCACCTGCGCGCCCTCGCCGGCATGCTCGAACCCGGCCGCTGCGTGACGGTGGTCGGTCCGGGTGGGGTGGGCAAGACGGCGGTGGCGGCGAAGCTGTGCGCCGATGCGCCGGGCCCGGCCTGGTGGGTCGATCTGGCCGAACTGCGGTCGGAGTCGGAACTGGTGCCGGCGGTGGCCGGCCAGGTCGGCGTCCGGACGCTGGGCGGCGATCAGCGCGACGGCCTGCTGGCCGCGTTGCGCGGCACCCGGGGCCTGCTGGTGCTGGACAACTGCGAACACCTGCTCGGCTCCGTCGCCGAGTTGGTCGAGACCGTGCTGGCGCCCGACGCGGAGGTCGCGGTGCTGGCCACCAGCCGGGAGCGCCTCGGCACCTCGACCGAGCAGGCGTTCCCGCTGCCGCCGTTGCAGTTGCCCGGCCCTGCCCGGACGCCGGCGTCGGTGGAGGAAGCCGTGGCCGGTTCGCCGGCGGTGGCGTTCTTCGTCGAGCGGGCCACCGCGGCCGATCCCGGACTGGTCTGGGACGCCGCCGCCGTCCGTGACGTCACCGAGTTGGTGATCGAACTCGACGGACTGCCGCTGGCCATCGAGTTGGCCGCCGGGCGCAGCGCCGCGATCGGATTCGCTGAACTGCGAGAGCGGCTGTCCGGCCACCTTGACCTGATCCGGTCCGGCGCACCCCGGCTGCCGTCCAGACACCGGACGCTGACCGCGACCCTGGACTGGTCCTACCGGCTGCTGCCGGACGCCGAACAGGAGGTGTTCCGGGGCTTGGCGGTGTTCGCGGGCTGGTTCGACCTGGCTGCGGTGGACGCCGTGCTCGGGACGGACGCGGCGGCGATCGTCCCCGATCTGGTGGAGCGCTCGCTGCTCGTCCGTAAGGCCGACGGCGGAACCAGCCGGTACCGCATGCTGGTGACCATCCGCAGCTTCGCCGCCGGTGCCAGCGGTGACCGGGAGCGGCGCAACGGGGAGGCCGCGCACGGCACCTGGGCGCTCGGGGTCGCCGAGCGGGCGGCGTCCGGCCTGGAGGGACCCGACGAGGCGCACTGGGCGGAGGTCGTGGACGCGGCGCTGCCGGACCTGGCGGCCGCCTTCGGCAACGCCCTCGCCGCCGACGACACCGACTTGGCCGCGGCGTTGGTCGGCTGCCTGCACCGCTGGGGCGACTACCGGGTGCGCCCGGACGTCTTGGGCTGGAGCGCGCAGCTGCTGGTTCGCCGCCGCGACTGCTGGCCGCCGGGGGTCTACCTGGCGGCCGCCACGCACGCCTGGATGCAGGGCAACCCGCGGGACGGGCTGGAACTGGCCGACCTCGCGGTACGCGCCGCCCGCGAGGTCGGATCGCCGCTGCTCGAGGGTCGCGGCCACGAGGCCGCGGGCGACCTGTGGCTGGCGCTGGGCGACCTGGACGCCGCCGCCGCCGCGTACCGTCGCGCGGAACGCGCCGCCACGGCGGCCGGGCATCCGTCGGATCCGCTGATGGCCGCTGACGGCGTGCTGCTGGCGCTCGCCTGGTCGGGCGCTCCGGTCGCCGGCCAGGTGCGCCGGGTGCTGGACGCGCTGCCCGCGGTGACCAATCCGACCGCCCGCTCACTCAGTCTCTATTGCGTCGGCGAGGCCTGGGCGAGCAGCGATCCGGCAGCTGCCGTCGACCTGCTGACCGAAGCCGTCGGAATCGCCGAGCAGGCCGGCTGCACCCTGGTCGTTTCGGTGGCGACCACGGCGCTGATGGCCCTGGTCAGCCGCTCGGACGCGTCCACCGAGACTGACCTGACCCGGTTGGCCGCGACGGTGCAGGCACTGATCGCCGCCGGCAACCGGAACCTCCTGGTGACCCTGTTGCGCAACCTGGCCAGCCTGCTGGGCAGCCGCGGGCAGCACGCCGCCGCACTGGAACTGCTGGCGGCGCTGGAGGTGACCGCCGGTCAGCGGCCCTCCTGGGGCGATGAGGCGGACGCCCTGCGCTCGGTCGAGGCGTCCGCCCGGACCGGGCTGGACGCCGACGCGGTGCGAGCGGCCCGGCTCCGCGGGCAGGCTCGCAGCCTGACCGAGGCGGCGCGCGAGGCCGTCCGGGCACTCACCTGACCCGACACGACCATCGATTGAGCGCCGCGAACCGCCTGCTCAGCGACTGATTCAGGCGTCCGGGCCCTCGACCCGCCACGGCCCTCCTTCGCTCACCCCGGTGCGGGGCCGTCGGCGTCCGGCTGCCCGAGAACCGCGCTGGCACACCGCAGCGGTCTCGGGGCGGATATTTCCCGGCGTTACCCAACCGTCACAACCGCGACATTTGGCGCACAAAGAGCTCACTTAGCGTCATTCCCGAACAGGTGGTCAGACCACGCGATTCGGGGAGCAGATGACAGTCGAGGAATTCAATCAGTTGGACGCCGCGGCGGCCGCGGCGGTGTTGGCGGCCTGCGCCGACGTCGATTCCTGGGTCGCGGGATTGGTCGCCGAGCGGCCGTTCGGGTCGCGTGACGCACTGGTCGAGCGGGCCGACTCGGCGGCCCGCAACTGGACCGCCGGGGAGGTCGACGGGGCGTTGGCGCACCATCCACGGATCGGTGAGCGACCCCGGGTCGAGGCGATCGGCGCCGCCAACGCCGCCCATTCCGCCGGCGAGCAGGCCGGCATGGGCAACGCCAGTGGATCCGTCCAGCAAGCCCTCGCCGACGGGAACGTCGCCTACGAGGAACGCTTCGGCAGGGTCTTTCTGATCCGCGCCGCCGGGCGCTCGGCCGACGAGATGCTGGCCGCGCTGAACGAGCGGCTGGCCAACGACGACGCGACGGAAGCTGCCGTCGTCGCCGGTCAACTCCGCGAGATCGCGCTGCTCCGCCTGGAGCGGGAGGTCGTCGCATGAGCTTCGTCACCACCCACGTCCTGGACGGCTCGCGCGGCGTCCCGGCCTCCGGGATCGCCGTCCGGATGACCGATGCCGAGTTCGCCGTGGTCGCCGAGGGCGTCACCGACGCCGACGGCCGGGTGCCCTCGTTCGGTCCCGACGCACTGCCCAGCGGCACCTACCACGTCACCTTCGGCACCGGCGACTACTTCGCCGCACTCGGCATCCCCACCTTCTACCCGTCGGTGACCATCACCGTCGCCATCGATTCCGGCGCGGCCCATTACCACGTGCCGCTCCTGCTTTCGCCTTTCGCCTATTCCACCTATCGAGGGAGTTGAAGTACATGTCCGTCACCGTCAGCCTTGGCGCCAACAAATACGGCAAGGCCGAGAACCGGGTTGTTCGCATCACCCGGGACACCGCCCGTCACGAGATCGAGGATCTCAACGTCACCAGCCAGTTGCGCGGCGCCGCACTCGTTCGACTCGTACCTGGTCGGCGACAACGCGCTGGTGGTCGCGACCGACACCCAGAAGAACACGGTGTACGCCTTCGCCAAGGAGCACGGGGTCGGCTCGCCCGAGGAGTTCCTGCTGAAGCTGGGCGATCACTTCGTGTCGTCGTTCGACTGGATCGAGGGCGGCCTGTGGCAGGCCGAGCAGTTCGCCTGGGAGCGCATCCTCGTGGACGGCTCCGAGCACGACCACTCGTTCGTCCGCAAGGGCCAGGCCACCCGCCTCGCCGCCGTGCAGAAGATCGACGGCAAGACCCATGTCACCGCAGGCCTCAAGGACCTGACCGTGCTGAAGTTGACGGGCAGTGAGTTCGCCGGCTTCCCGCGGGACAAGTACACCACCCTGGTCGAGACCGACGACCGGATCATGGCCACCTCGGTCACCGGCCGCTGGCGCTACCTGCCCGAGGCCGTCGAGGCCGGCATCGACTACAACGCGGTCTACGAGGGCGTCTCGGCGGTCTTCATGTTGACCTTCGCCACGGTGCACTCGCTGGCGTTGCAGCAGACCCTCTGGGAGATGGGCAAGGCCGCCATCGAGGCCTTCCCGGAGATCGCCGAGGTGAAGTTCGCGATGCCGAACAAGCATCACTTCGTCGTCGACCTGAGCCCGTTCGGCCTGGAGAACCCCAACGAGGTGTTCTACGCCGCCGACCGTCCCTACGGCCTGATCGAGGGAACCATCATCCGCGACGGCGTCACCGCCGAACCGGACGCCTGGGTCGACCTCCCGACCTTCATCTGATTCGCCCACCCCGCAACGACCGGGCGCACGCCGTCCGGCCCCACCAAGCCGGCGAGGCGCCGGGGCAGACCAGCCCCGGCGCTCCGCCGGACTCTCGGACTCCGACCCAGAGAGGCCTCAGGCCATGATCGACACCGATTCCCCAGTCAAAGAAGTAGAACTCTCCGACCTCCCGGTCGGCAGCCGTCCCGAGGACGAGAAGCTCGGCGTCGGCCCCACCGTCGGCTACGGCGTCCAGCACATCCTGGCCATGTTCGGCGGCGTCATCGCTGTCCCCCTGATCGTCGGCGGCGCCGCCGGTCTGGACACCACGGAGAAGGCGCTGCTGGTCGCCTGCGGCCTGTTCGTCAGCGGCGCCTCCACCCTGTTGCAGACGCTCGGTGTGCGCTGGTTCGGCGCCCAGCTGCCGCTCGTCCAGGGCACGTCGTTCGCCGCGGTCTCAACGATCCTGGCGATCATCGGCGACCGGGCCGGCGTCGGGCTGCAGTCGGCCTACGGCGCGGTCATCGCCGCGTCGGCGATCGGCCTGCTCATCACGCCGTTCTTCGCACGGATCGTGCGGTTCTTCCCGGCGGTGGTGACCGGCTCGATCATCACCGTCATCGGCCTGTCCCTGATGCCGGTCGCCGCCGGCTGGATCACCGGTCAGGCGACCATCATGGTCAACGGGGCGCGGGTTACGAACCCGAACTTCGCCTCGCTGCCCAGCGTCGGCCTGGCGATGTTCACCTTCGCCGTGGTCATCGTGCTCAGCAAGATCGAGATCCTCTCCCGGATGGCGGTGCTGCTCGGTCTGGCCATCGGCACCATCGTCGCGTTGTTCACCGGCCAGACCAGCCTGGCACCCGTCGGCAGCGCCGCTCCGATCGCGCTGCCGCAGCCGTTCGCCTTCGGCATGCCGATCTTCGAGGTCGGCGCCATCATTTCGATGCTGATCGTGATCCTGGTGATCATGGTCGAGACCACCGCCGACCTGCTGGCCGTCGGTGAGGTCGTCGGCAGCAAGGTCGACTCCCGCCGCGTCGGCGACGGCCTGCGTGCCGATATGGCGTCCTCGATGATCGCGCCGGTGTTCAACTCGTTCCCGGCCACCGCGTTCGCCCAGAACGTCGGCCTGGTCGCGCTGTCCGGCATCAAGAGCCGCTTCGCGGTGGCTGCCGGCGGTGCACTGCTGATCGTCCTCGGCCTCTCGCCGATGGCGGCCGCGCTGTTCAGCATCATTCCGGGCCCGGTGCTCGGCGGTGCCGGCATCGTGCTGTTCGGCACGGTGGCGGCGTCCGGCGTCCGCACCCTGTCGAAGGTCAACTACCAGGGCAACAACAACTTGGTGATCGTGGCTGCTTCGGTGGCCTTCGGCCTGATCCCGGTCGTCTCGACGGACTTCTGGCACAGCTTCCCGGGTTGGTTTGTGACCATTTTCCACTCCGGCATCAGCGCGTCGGCGATCATGGCGGTGGCCCTGAACCTGTTCTTCAACGTGTTCATGCCCGGCACTCCGGAGGAGCCGTCCGACCTGGCCGCGGCACCGCCCCTTCAGGTGCAGGAAACCGAGGCCCGCACGCTGGAGAGTGGCGGGACCCTGGGCCCCGACTCCTATGAGCCCGACATCCATGTCGACGGCACCCGCGCCAAGGAGCCGTCCGGCCACTGAGCTGTTCACGGCAACGGCGGGGGTCGCCCATTCCGGGCGGCCCCCGCCGATTGGCGTCTCCGGAATCTCTCCTCAGGACTGCGCGTCGAAGCTGGCCAGCACCCAGGACCGGGCGCGGGACAGATGCTGCTCGGCGAGGCTCACCACCCGCTCGGTGGCGCCCTCAGCAAACGCCTGCGCCAGCGCCTCGTGGTCGGCGTGCAGGGACCGCACCCTGGCCTGTCGCAGCCGGAGCATCGGGCGGGCGGCGGCCGAGGAGTTCGCGGCGTCACGGAGCAGCCGGCGCAGCCGCGGCATGCCGCACGGCATCGCGAGGGCCTCATGGAAGGCTCGGCCCTCGGCGTCCCACGCGCTGACGTCACCGGCTGCCAGGGCGATCCGTTGGCGCTCCAGGATCTCCTGGGGCAGCCGCCGCTCGGCCTCGCCGGCCCGCGGCACGGCGATCGCCAGCGCGGCCCCTTCCAGCGCTGAACGGATGGTGTACAGCTCGATGAACTCGTCCCGGGTGGGGGCGTGGACGAGGTAGCCGCCCCGATGGTTGTGCCGGATCAGTCCCTCGCCGATCAGCGACTTCAACGCCTCGCGCACCGGCGTCCGGCTCACCCCGAAGGCGGCCGCGATCTGGTCCAGCGGCACCACGGCGCCGGCCCGCACCCGGCCCGACGCCAGCACCCGGCGCAGTTCGCTGAGCACCGCCTCCTGGCTGGTGCCGGCCGGTCGCAGCTGGGAGACCATCTCGACTGCCGCGCGGCTCCGCGCGACCACGTCAGCCGTCCCGCCGCAGCAGCCGTCCGGCGGGCTCGGCCAGGTCGTGGCCGTCAAAGGCCGTCCGCCCGGACAGCACGGTGCGCCGGACGCTGCCGGACAGCACCCGGCCGGCGTAGGCGGTCAGCTTGTTGCGATGCGCCAGGCGGCTGCCGTCGATCGCGATCTCGCGTCCGGGCTGGTACCAGATCAGGTCGGCGGCGGCGCCGGGCTCGATGACGCCCTTGCCGGTGAGACCCGCCACCCGCGCCGGGCCGGCCGACATCCACGCGCTCACCTGCGGCAGCCCGATGCCCCGCTCGGCCGCGGCGTCCACCATGGACGGAAACGTCACCTGGAGGCTGGAGACGCCACCCCAGGCCTGGGCCAGGTCGCCGCCGCCTTTGGCCTTCTCCTCCACCGTGGACGGCGAGTGGTCCGACACCACGCAGTCCAGGACGCCGGCCAGCAGCCCCTGCCACAGCTCACGCTGGTTGCCGGGGTCGCGGATCGGCGGGCAGCACTTGAACTCGGCGGCGCCGTCCGGGACGTTCTCGGAGTCGAAGATCAGGTAGTGCGGGCAGGTCTCCGCGGTCAGCGGCAGCCCCTCGGCCCGGGCGGCCGCGATCGGCTCCAACGCCCCGGCGCTCGACACGTGCAGGATGTGCGCCCGGGTACCGTGCCGGCGAACCTGCTCGATCACCGTCTCGACGGCGCGCACCTCGGCCTCCGGCGGACGGGAGTCGACGAAGTCGGTGTAGCGCCGGCTCGACCAGGACGGGATGGCGCCCAGCACCTCAGGGTCCTCGGCATGCACGATCATCAGGCCACCGAACGAGGCCACTTCGGCCATCGCCGCGGCGAACGCGGCGCCGTCCAACGGCGCGAACTCGGGGACGCCGGAGTCGACCAGGAAGCACTTGAAGCCGTAGACACCCTGCTCCCAGAGTTCCTCCAGCCGGCCCAGGTTCTCGGGTACGGCGCCGCCCCACAGCCCGACGTCGACGAAGATCTTGCCGGAGGCCACCGCCCGCTTCACAGCCAGTGCGTCGCTGTCGACGGTCGGCGGGATCGAGTTCAGCGGCATGTCGACGATGGTGCCGATGCCGCCGTAGGCAGCCGCCTCGGTGGCGGTGGCGAAGCCCTCCCACTCGGTGCGGCCGGGTTCGTTGACGTGCACGTGGCAGTCCACATTGGCGGGCAGCTGGATGACCTCGTCCGGGACGTTGATCACCAACGTCCCGGACGCCGAGTGCCCCGCATCGCAGGAGGCGTCCAGGGCCAGCGCGGACTGCAGCTCCGCGCCCGTCCGGACGGCGGTGATCAGGCCGGTGTCGGTGTCCACCTCGACGTCGGCCGGCACGAGCGCGGACCCGATCAGGGTCTGCCTGGAGCGGAAGATCTTACGCATGAGGGCTCCGATCTGCGGTCAGGACGTTACGGGTTGCGAGGGCGAACGCCTCCACGGCCAGCGCGACGTCCCAGACCGTGACCGCTTCGGCCGGGGCATGCGAAATGCCGTCCTCGCAACGAATGAAGAGCATGCCGACGTCGGTCACGTCGGCCATCACCATCGCGTCGTGTCCAGCCCTGCTGTACAGCCGGGGCACGGCCGCAGCGGCCGGCTCGGTGGCGATCACCGCGTCGTCGATGGCCGCCATCAGCCAGTCGGCGCAGACCACCGCGCGCGCCCGGTGTTCCTCCACCCAGTGGAAGTTGAGGTTCCGCTCGGCGCAGACCCGGCCGACGGTGTCCCGGATCTCGTCCCAGCCGGCGTCCCGCTCGGCATCGGTCTCGGCCCGCAGGTCAAGGCTGAACTCGACCCGGCCGGGCACCACGTTGACCGCGCCCGGGTACGCCTCGATCTCGCCGACGGTGCCGATGATGTCGCGCCGCCGAGCGATCGACTCGACGGCCAGGACGGCGAAACTGGCACCGACCAGGGCGTCGCGCCGGCGGTCGTAGGGGGTGCCTCCGGCGTGCCGGGCCTCGCCGGTGATGGTCAGTGAGATGCGGCGGGCGCCGGCGATCGAGGTGACCACGCCGAGCGGACGCGCCTGCGCCTCCAGCAGTGGACCCTGCTCGATGTGCGCCTCCAGATAGGCGACCAGTTCATCGGGGCGACGGGCAGCATTGCGGACCTTGGCCGGGTCGAGGCCGAAATCCTTGAAGGCCTGGCGCAGCGTGGTACCGGCTTCGTCGGCCTGGCTCAGCCACTCGTCCTGCCACTCGCCCGCGACCGGCTTGCTGCCGAGCATCGTCTGAGGAAAGCGGGTGCCCTCCTCGTCGCTGAACGCCACCACCTCCAGCGCGCAGGGCATCTCGGGCATCGCCTCGCGCAACAGTTCGGCGACCTCGATGCCGAGCACCACGCCCAGCGGGCCGTCGTAGCGTCCGGCGTCCGGCACCGTGTCGATGTGCGAGCCGAGCATCACCGCCGGCAATCCCGGCTCCCGGCCCTCCATCCGGCCGACCAGGTTCCCGGCCGCGTCGATCCGGGTGCGCAACCCCGCCGCGGCCATCCAGCGCCCGACCAGAGCGTTCGCCCAGGCGTGCTGTGAGGTCAGATGGAAGCGGTGGATGCCGCCCTTGACCGCACTCAGCGTGGCCAGTTCGTCGCATCGGTCGTAGGCGCGCCGACCCGCCGCCAGCATCCGCTCGCTGCTCGCCTGCGGCACCCCGGTCAGCGCCGGCCCACTCGCCGCGTCCGCCCTCATCGGCCGTACACCTCCTTGGCGGCCGCTACGCCGGCACCGCCGGTCGGGTTGGTGCCGGCGGCGCGCAACACCTGTTCCAACGCCGCCAGCGTGGTCAGCACGGTGTCGGTGCGGGCGTTGTAGCCCATCGTCCCGACCCGCCAGACCTTGCCGTGCAGCGGTCCGAACGAGGTGCCGATCTCAATCGCGAAGTCACTGAGCAGCCCGGCCCGGACGGCGTCGCCGTTCACCCCGTCGGGGATGTGGACGGCCACGACGTTGTGCATCTTGTACCGCTGGTCGCCGAACGGCTCCAGGCCCAGCGCAACCAGGCCGGCGGTCATCGCCCGGCCGTGCAGTTCGTGCCGGGCGACCGCGGCGTCCATCCCCTCGGCCACCAACAGCCGGGCGCATTCCCGTGCGCCGTAGAGCATCGAGGTGGCCTCGGTGTGGTGGTTGAGCCGACGCGGACCCCAGTAGTCGAGGACCATGCCGAGATCGAAGTAGTTGGACCCGATCCGGGTACCGAGCGCCACGTCGTCGTCCTCGCGGATGCCGGCCTCGATGTGCCGGCGGCCGCGGATCAGCTGCACGGCGGCGTCGGACAGGCTGACCGGCGAGCTGCCGGACGGCCCGCCCAGGCACTTCTGCAGCCCTGCCGACGCCGCATCCAGGCCCCAGGCGTCCATCTCGAAGGCGTTGCCGCCCAGCGACGCGGTGACGTCGGAGTAGAGCAGGACGCCGCGGGCGCGGCACAGCGCACCGAGATCGGCCAGCGGCTGGCACATCGTGGTCGAGGTGTCGCCCTGCACGATGGCCAGCACCTTCGGCTGGACGTGGTCCAGCGCCGCCTCGATCTCCTCGGCGGTGAACACCGTGCCCCATTCGCGTTCGATGGTGTGCACCTGCGCCCCGCAGCGCTCGCCGATCTCGGCCAGCAGCTGCCCGAACCGTCCGGCCACCGGAACCAGCACCCGGTCCCCCGGCTCCAGCAGCGACACCAGTATCGCTTCGATACCGGCCCGCGAGGTGCCGTCCACCAGCAGCGTGGCCTCGTTGGTGGTCCGGAACACCTGCCGGTACAGCTCCTGGGTCTCGGCCATGTAGCCGGTCATCACCGGGTCGTACTGCCCGACCAGGCCGGCCGACATCGCCCGCAGCACCCGCGGGTCGGCGTTGATCGGGCCCGGCCCCATCAGCAGCCGGTGCGGGGGGTTGACGGAAGCGACGCTCATGCGGTCCTCATTCGGTTGGTGGAACGGCCCGGCCGCGTTGGCCCGACCAGGTGACGGCGAAGGTGACCAGCGCGGCGAGCGCCGGACCCAGCGCGAGATGCACGCGCAGCAGCAGGGCACCGGCCAGCGCGCCGAGCATGATCATCAGTACTGCGGTGCCGCGGCGGCGCCAGTGCGACCCGGAACCATTGCCCAGGAACGAATCCGCCGCCAACGCGGTGATCGTCGAGGTGACCACCACGGTGGTCACGTCCTTGACGGCAACCTGCCGGGCGGCTGCGGCCTGGGCGCCCATCGCGGCGCCGAGCAGGGTGGTGACGACCAGCCGGCGGGGCTCGTCCAGACCGGGCACTGCCAGCAGGACGGTGAGCGCGGCCAGGCAGACACCCACCCCGGCGAGCACTCGCGTGGTGGCCACCGACCAGCCGGTGGAGAAGCGCCGCAGCAGCCGCCCGCCGAGCGCGGCGCCGCCGGCGAAGCCGAGCAGGGCGAGCACCGGCCCGACCACCGGCAGCCCGTTGGCCCCGGTGATCGCCATCGCCAGGATCACCACGTTGCCGGTCATATTGCCGGTGAAGACGCGATCGAGGCCGAGGTAGCCCACGGCGTCCACGATTCCGGTGGAGAAGGTGAGTGCCAGCATCAGGCCGGTATAGGACGCCGCCCCAGCCGCCGGGGACGCGACGCGCTGCGGCGATCCGGTCACTGGCACAACGACCTCCTGGCGTCCGGACGGCGTCCGGCCTCGGGCGGTAGCGGCGTTGCGACCGATGGCTGCTCCCGTCCGAACGCGCCGGACCGGGGTTCGGTGCGCTACAGTCGGGACTTGGTCAGACCAACATACCAATGCTCCTCCACGTGCGCCAACCGGTCCCCGCCGCCGGCAGAACCGACGATCGACAAGCAAGGACAGGCATGAACCTCACCGTCCCGCGACCGCGCACCATCAGTGCGGAGGTCGCCGCCAGCCTCGAACGACACATCACCGACAACCTGGCGCCCGGCGACAAGCTGTCGCCCGAGCGGGAACTCTGCGCGACCCTCCAAGTGTCCCGCGCCACTCTCCGTGAGGCGCTCCGCGCCCTGGAGGACCGCGGGCTGATCGAGCGGCGCCCTGGCCGGGGCACGGTGGTCCGGGTGCCACCCGAGCCGGCGCTGACCCTGGACTTCACGCCGTTCGCCGAAGCCGGACCGGACGAGTTCGCCCAGGCCGCCGAACTGCGCCGCCTGGTCGAACCGCACGTCGCGGCACTGGCGGCGCAGCGCGCCACCGAACTCGACCTGGTCCAGCTCGACGACATCCTCCGGGAGAGCCACGCCGGGCTGACCGCCGAAGAGTCGCTGCGGCTGGACGTGGAATTCCATCGCCGGCTCGCCGTGGCCACCGGCAACCCGCTGCTGGTCGAGGTCTGCGAGGCGATGAACAACCTGGTGCACGAGGTCCGGCTGCGTTCCCACCTCGCCCGCGAGGGACGGCGCAACTCGATCGAAGGACACCAACGGCTGTACGCGGCGCTGGCCGCCGGTGACCCCGAGGCGGCCCGGCTGGCCATGCACGCCCACCTCGGCGAGGTCGGCGAACTCATCGCCGGCCTCGACGACCTGCTGCGCTCGGAGCCGGAACTGTGACCGCGCTCGCCCACGGCGTGGCCGGCCCGGTGCTGCAGCGTGGCACCGGCGAGTTGGCCGGCGACCACTACCTGAGCGCCGAACCCGATCATCTGCTGTGGGGACGGCTGCCGTGCGCGTCCGATGCCGCGGTGCTCAGCGTGGCCTCCGGGGAGACCGTCACCATCGACACGCTGTCCCACGAGGGGGTGCTCGAAGACCAGGGCCGCGATCCGGTCGGCTTCTTCGGCCGCCACGGCGTCCGCCCTGACCAGGTGCTGACTGAAGCGGTCGACCTGGCCAGGTCGGCGCGTCCGCACGATCCGACGGTGGACGGTCCGCACCTGGTCACCGGGCCGATCGAGGTGCGCGGCGCCGCGGTCGGCGACCTGCTGGCGATCACCGTGCTGCGGCTGGACCGCCGGGTGCCCTACGGCGTGATCTCGAACCGGCACGGACGCGGCGCGCTGCCCGGAGAGATGCCGTCCGGGCCGGGCAATGTGAGCGTATTCGCCCCGGTGGCCGAGACGGCTGACGGCGCGTTCGGGGAACTGCCGCTGGTCGAGGGCGGACCGGCTGCGGTGCGATTCCCGCTGCGTCCGTTCCTGGGTGTGATGGGGGTCGCGGCCGCGGGCGACGTCCGGCCCCATTCGGTGCCCCCGGGGCCGCACGGCGGCAACATCGACATCAATCTGCTCGTCGAGGGCTCGACGCTGTACCTGCCGGTGCAGGTCGCCGGGGCACTCGCCTATGTCGGCGACCCGCACTTCGCCCAGGGCGACGGCGAGGTGGCGTTGACCGCGCTGGAGGCGTCGCTGCGGGCGACCGTCCGGTTCGAGGTGGTGGCGGCGTCCGAGGCGGTCGAGCGGTTCGGCGACGTCACCGGACCACTCGCCGAGACCCGCGAGTTCCTGATCCCGACCGGCCTGGACGCCGACCTGGACGTCGCCACCGCCAACTGCGTGCGGGCCGCGCTGGGGTTGCTGCAGGCGCGCTACGGGATGGATCGGCACCTGGCCTACGCCTACCTGAGTGCCGCCACCGACTTCAACATCTCCCAGGTGGTCGACCTGGTCAAGGGTGCGCATGCCCGGATCCGGAAGGCGGACTTCGGTGACTGAGCCCGATCCGTCGCCGGCCGAGCCTGTCGAGACCCCACCGCAGGTCGAGCCGGTCGAGTCCGACCCGCTGGTCGAGCTCGTCGAGACCCTGGACGCGATGGTCACCGACGCGCCCTCGGGCCTCCTGGAGGCCTTCGCCGCCTACGAACTGGCCCTCGGCGCCGACGATCTGGCGGCCATGGACGAGCTCTTCGCCGACGCACCCGACACCCTCCGCGGCGATCCCGGGGGGCTGCTGGTCGGGCACACCGCCATCCACGACTTCCGCGCGGTTCGCCGGGGTGCGCCGCCGCGCCGGCTGGCCGACGTCCGGGTGTTCGCTCTGTCCGACGATTCCGCCGGCGTGGTGGCGGTCACCGCGCCCCACCGTGGCGGCCGTGGGCTGCAGACCCAGCTGTGGCAGCGCGGCACCGACGGCGCCTGGCGGGTCCGCGCGGCGCACGTCGCCCCTCCCCCGCCGACCTTCGACCGGGCCGTGTGGCGGGTGGCCGGCGACCCGCTGGTGGAGGCGTCCGGCAGCGGAATCCTGGACGGCGAAACCGTCGCGGTGAAGGATCTGTTCGCCGTGGCCGGCCACCCGATCGGCGCCGGCGTCCCCGCCTTCCTGGCCAATGCCGCCGTCGAGACCGTGGACAGTGCCGCGGTGGGGCGGCTGCGAGCCGCCGGCGCGGCCGTGGCCGGCATCGCCCGCACCGACCAGTTCGCCTACAGCCTGGCCGGAGACAACCCGCACTACGGGACGCCGGTGAACCCGGTGGTGCCGGGCGGACTGCCCGGCGGCTCGTCCAGCGGCAGCGCGACCGCGGTGTCGCTCGGCGCGGCGTCCATCGGGCTGGCCACCGACACCGGCGGATCGGTTCGGGTGCCGGCCAGCTATCAGGGCTTGTGGGGCTGGCGTTCCACGCATGGCCGGGTGGATGCCGCCGGCCTATTGCCGCTCGCCTCGGATTTCGACACGATCGGCCTGCTGACCCGGGAGCCCGGATTGCTGCGGCGAGCGGCGGCCGTGCTGCTGGACGCCGGGGCGTGGCCCGCGGGGACGATTCCTTCGATCCGTCCTGCCGAGTCGCTTCCCACCCTGGAGCCCGGTGTCGCGGAGGCTTTCCAGGCCTTCGTCGAACAGCGGCTGAGCGGCGTCGTAGCGGACGGCCGGCCGGCGGGGACGACCGGCGTCCGATTGCCCGACCTGGCTGCGGCGGCCGAGGCGTTCCGCGTCCACCAGGCCTACCAGGCCTGGCAGCGCCACGGCGCCTGGGTGGACGCGAATCCGGGCGCACTGAAGGGCGCCGCGGGCGACCGGTTCGCGGCGGCGTCCGCGATCACCGACGCCGACGACGAGGCCGCGCGCGCAGCCCTGGCCGGACTCCGGGTCGAACTCGATGCGGCACTCGGCGACACGGTGCTGGTGCTGCCCTCGGCCGCCGGTCCGGCACCGAAGGTGTGGGCGTCGGCGGCGGCGGTGGACGCCCATCGCCAGGCCACTCTCCGGCTCACCTGCATCGCCGGCATCACCGGACGCCCCGCGGTCAGCGCTCCCCTGCTGGAGACCGCCGGCGGACCGCTCGGGATTTGTCTGGTCGGCCCACGCGGCAGCGACCTCGCGCTGATCGATCTCGCGGCGTCCCTGCGCTCACCCGACCCGCAACGCACCGTCCGACGGGACTGCCAGGAAAGGGTCAGCGGCTGAGCCAGGCGTCCGGCTCGTCGGCCAACCTGCGGACGTGGTCGGGCAGGCTGCCGGTGCGCAGCTGCTCCAACGAGGTGTCGTCCAGCACCCGCCGCAGGCTGGCCCGCACCGCCACCCAGAGCACCGGTAGGTGTTCGGCGACCCCCTCGTACGAGGTCTGGTGCGGACGGCGTCCGCGCACCTCGGCGAGGGGTCCGTTGACCGCCCGGAACACCGCTCCCACCGGAATGTCGGACGCCGGCCGCGCCAGCCGGTAACCACCTCGGGCGCCCTTGGTGCTGATCACCAGCTCGGCACGCCTCAGGTCAGCCAGGATCGATTCCAGGAACTTGCGCGGCAACTCCTGCGCCTGGGCGAGCGCGTCCACCGAGATCGGCAGGTCGGGCTCGTCGGCCTCGGCCAGCTGCAACATCGCCCGGACGGCGTACTCGGTCTTGGCGGTGATCTCCACGGACCTCATTCTGGCTGCTGGGCAACCACCGATCAATGCCCCAAGCCCGCCGGTGAACGTGTCGAAACCCCTAGCCAACAGGGGTCTCGACAAGCTCGACCGACGGGCGGGGAGCACCTGTCAGCAGGTCCGCTCGCTGGTTGAGCCTGTCGGAACCCGTTGCGACCCCGACACGGTCGACCGGCACATTCCTAGACGGCGAGTGCCGGGAACTCCTCCTCGCTCGGCAGCGTCCGGGTCGGCACCACCCAGACCAGGTGGCCGACTTCGAGATGCAGCACGGCCGCCTCGGCCCGGGTCAGCTGGGCGAAGAAGCGTTCCCCGGTGTGGGTGTGCCGCAGCTCGACCCGCACCTCGAATCCGAGCCGGACCAGACGCTCGACCTCGGCCTCGGTGACCCGGACGCCGGTCGCCCGGGCGATCTCCTCGGCGGTCCGGGCATCGCGCTCCAGGCGCAGGTCGTGCGGCCGGGCGATCTCGCCGTTGAGCCGGGAGACCGAACCCAGGAAGGACATCACGAACGGATTGGCCGGGCTCTCGTACAGCTCGTCGGGGGTGCCTACCTGCTCGATCCGACCCTGGTTCAGCACCGCGATCCGGTCGGCGACGTCGAGAGCCTCCTCCTGGTCGTGGGTGACCAGCACCGTCGTGACGTGGACCTCGTCATGCAACCGGCGCAGCCAGCGCCGCAGGTCGTCGCGCACCTTGGCGTCCAGGGCGCCGAACGGTTCGTCGAGCAGCAGCACCTGCGGGTTGACCGCCAGCGCCCGGGCCAGCGCCATCCGCTGCCGCTGGCCGCCGGAGAGCTGCGCCGGGTAGCGGTGCTGGAAACCGGCCAGCCCGACCACCTCGAGCAGTTCGTCCACCTTCGTGGCGATCTCGGCCTTGGGTCGCTTGCGGATGCTCAGTCCGAAGGCGACGTTGTCCCGCACCGTCATGTGCTTGAAGGCGGCGTAGTGCTGGAACACGAAGCCGATCCCGCGCCGCTGGGGCGGTAGCCGGGTGACGTCCTCGCCGGCGATCAGCACCGCACCGGAGTCGAGATCCTCCAGCCCGGCGATCGCCCGCAGCAGGGTCGACTTTCCCGAACCGGACGGCCCGAGCAGCGCGGTCAGGGTGCCCGACGGGATCTCGAGTGAGACGTCGTCGAGGGCCTGGAAGTTGCCGTACGCCTTCCGGGCGTCGGTGACGGAGATCATGACAGGCTCCTTGCGTGGTGTCGTTCGGCGGTAGGTCGTTCGGCGGGATCGGCCACGGCTGCCCGTGGGCTTTCGGTGGCCACGGCCGCCGCAGCGTCGGTCGGCGACCCGGTCGGTGTCGCCTCGGTGTGCGTGGTCGGCCGCTTGCGGTCGAGCACGGTCATCAGCAGCAGGGTGACCAGGGCCAGGAACATCAACAGGGTGGCCGCCGAGTAGGCGCCGTGCGTGTTGTGGTCGTCGATGTAGCGGCTGTGCACCAGCAGGGTCAGGGTCTGGGACACCCCGGGGAAGCCGGAGCTGACCATGATCACCGCGCCGAACTCGCCCAGCGCGCGGGCCACGGTCAGCACGATGCCGTAGGTGAGGCCCCAGCGGATGGCGGGCAGGGTGATCCGGGCGAAGGTCTGCCAGCGGGATGCCCCCAGGGTGGCGGCCGCCTGCTCCTGATCGGTGCCGATCTCGTGCAGCACCGGCTCGACCTCGCGGACGACGAACGGCAACGTCACGAAGATGGTCGCGATCACCATGCCGGGCAGTCCGAAGATCACCCGGATACCCAGGTTCTCCAGGCCGCCGAACCAGCCATGGACGCCCCACAGCAGGATCAGCGAGACGCCGACCACGATCGGCGAGACCGCGAACGGCAGATCGACGATGCCGGACAGCAGGCGCCGGCCGGGGAACCGGCCCCGGACCAGCACCAGCGCCGTGACGACCCCGAAGATCACGTTGATCGGCACGGTGATGGCGACGATCAGCAGCGACAGGTTGAACGCCGAGATGGCCGCCGGCGTCCGGATCGAGGCCCAAAAGGCGCCGAGCCCGGGCTCGAAGGTCCGCCACAGGATGGCGACGATCGGTACCGCCAGCAGCACGCCGAGGTAGAGCAGGGCGACGACCCGCAGGGTGATCCGAGTGGACGTGGAGACTCTCATGCCGACCGCTCCTCACGTTCCTGGCCCCGCGAGGCGAAGAACCGCAGCACCAGCAGCGTGGCGAACGAGATCGCCAGCAGCGCCACCGACACGGCGGCGGCGTTCACCGGGCGATCGATCTCGATCTGCTGCTGGATGTACTGCGAGGCCACCTGTGTCTCCCGGGGGATGTTGCCGCCGATCAGCACCACCGAGCCGTACTCGCCGATGGCCCGGGCGAAGGCCAGTCCGCCGCCGGAGATGATCGCCGGCGCCAGGGTGGGCAGCACCACGCGGCGGAAGGTCGTCCAGTTCCCGGCGCCGAGTGAGGCCGCGGCCTGTTCGACGTCCCGGTCGAGTTCGATCAGCACCGGCTGCACCGAACGCACCACGAACGGCAGGGTGACGAACGCCAGCGCGACGATCAGCCCCCACCGGGTGGCGTTCAACTCCACGCCGATCGGGCTGTTCGGGCCGTACAGCGAGAGCAGCACGATGCTGGCGACGATGGTCGGCAGCGCGAAGGGCAGGTCGATCAGGGCGTCGACGAAGCGCTTGCCCCAGAACTCGTCCCGGACCAGCACCCAGGCGATCAGGGTGCCGACTGCCACGTTGAGCAGGGCGACCACGGCAGAGACCAGGATGGTCGTCCAGAGCGCGGCGAGCGCGACCGGCGCCGTCACCGCTGACCAGAAGCCGCTCCAGCCGTCCGAGAACGAGGTCACGGTGAGCGCGGCGAGCGGCAGCAGCACGATCAGGCTGAGCCAGGTGACCACCACGCCCAACGTGAGGCCGCTCACTCGTCCCGACGATCCCGGACGCGACCGCGGCGGGCGGCGGCCCGGCCAGGACGCGGTGGGCGCCGCCACGGTGGCGGCGCCCTTCGCCGATTCGGTGACGGCGGTCATGAGGTCGCCTTGTCGTAGATCACGGCGATCTTCCCGGTGTCCTTGGCGAACAGGTCGGCGTCGACGGTGGGCCAGCCGCCCAGGTCGTCGATCGTCCACAGCGTGGCCGGCTTCGGGAACTTCGCGGCGAACTCCTTGGCCACAGCGCTGTCCACCGGACGGAATCCGGCCTCGGCCCACAGCCGCTGCGCCGCCGGGGTGTAGAGGTAGTCGACGAACGACTTCGCCGCATCGAGGTTCTTGCTGCCCTCCAGCACCGCCACCGGGTTCTCGATCTTGAAGGTGCTCGGCGGGGTGACGTGCTGCACCTTCTCGCCCTGGCCCTCCAGGAACAGCGCCTCGTTCTCGTAGCTGAGCAGGGCGTCACCGGTGCCCTGCAGGAACGTCTCGCTGGCCTCGCGGCCCGACTTCGGCTGCACCTTGATGTGCTCGCCGACCAGCTTCGAGATGAAGGCCAGGCCGGCGGCGGGGTGCTTGCCTCCTTCGCTCTTGGTGGCGTACGGGGCGAGCAGGTTCCACTTCGCCGAGCCGGACGAGAACGGGTTCGGGGTGACCACCTCGACGCCGGGCTTGAGCAGGTCGTCCCAGTCCTTGATCCCCTTCGGGTTGCCCTTCCGGACGACGACGGTGACCACCGAGCCGAACGGGATGCCCTTGTGCTCGCCCGCGGCCCAGTTGGCGTCAACCAGGCCGGCGTCCACCAGCCGGGTGATGTCCGGGGCGACCGAGAAGTTCACCACGTCGGCCTCGGCCCCCGCGGCCACCTTGCGGGACTGGTCGCCGGAGGCGCCGTAGGAGGGCTGGAAGCTGACGCCGGCCCCCTGCGGGGTCGCAGTGAAGGCGGGAATCACCTTGTCGAAGCCAACTTTGGGGACGGCGTAGGCGTACAGGTTGAGCACCTTCGAGCCCGCCGCGGCGGAGCTGGCAGCGCCGCTGACGTCGCTGGCCCCACCCCCGGCGCAGCCGGCCATCGCCAGGGCGACGGTTGCCGCGACAGCGGTGAGAACGGCTCTGCGTGCGTGGGTCATCAGACGACTCCTTCTCGTTTCATCCCGTGCCCGGTCGGCACGGGACTCTCTTTACCCTGCATTGCCCACAGGATTAATAGGAGTTTCGATCAGGGATGGATTCCCGTCAAATCGTCTCGACATCCGGACGGCCGATCGTCGGCCGCAGAACGCGCGGAAGCGAGCGGAGAGACTCCGCCCGCTCCCACCGCGCCAGCTGACCGCCGGCGCAAACCTGCCCGGCCTCAGACCGTAACCGGCACCGCCGCGCGATCCACGGCGGTCGGCGGCACCTCGGCGTCCGGCTCATGGGCGATCCGGTTGCGGAGATCGCGCCGGACGATCTCGATCGACCACATCCACACCACATGCCCCAGCGCCTCGGAGAAATGCTCCTGCCACGGCTGATCCCACGGCGCCGGCACGGTGCCCATCGCGGGCATCAGCAGCAGGTGGAAGAAGACCCAGATCAGCAGACCGAAGGCTGCCCCCTGCCACAGCTTGATCGTCGGCCACACCTCGGCGACCAGGCAGTAGACCACGCCGACCGCGATGGCGAATCCGAAGTGCACCACGAAGGACGAGATCGGCAGATCCCAGCCGTTGAACTCGACGGTCGCCCGGGAGACCGAGGTCGGGAAGCCGAGTTGCTCCAGCAACGTCTGCGGCGGATTCACCGCGTTCCGCTCGGGCGTCCGGGGCGGGAAGGGAACTTCCCAGCCGAATTTGACGATGGCCGAAAACACGCCGGCGATGAAGCCGACGAGCGTCGCGACCTTGAACCGGCGGCGGGCCGGATCGGTGACCTGAAGCATGCGCCCTCCTTGCGAGTGGGACGATCGTGATGCCGAGAATCCATCAACGGATCACGTAGTACTACGAATCGTAGTAACTTTATTAGTGGAGCGCACCATAAATGCCCGACAGGGCGGAGGCCCACTCCACGGACCCGCTCCACAGACCCGCTCCACAGACCCGCTCCACAGACCCGCTCCACAGACCACCGGAGGAGAGACCGATGACCGGCACCGCAACGATTCACGACGTCGAACTGAAGCCCACCAAGCTGGAGTTGCTGGCCGACTGGCTACCGAGCCAGTCATGGTTCGAAGGCACCGGCGAGGATCTGCACCGGGTGGCCGCCTACCGCTTCGTCGACCCGGACGGCGAGGTGGGCATCGAGACGCTGCTGGTCTCGTCGGCCGGCGCCACCTACCAGGTGCCGCTCA
The DNA here is from genome assembly GCA_047602545.1 of Micropruina sp. Taxonomy (GTDB): domain Bacteria; phylum Actinomycetota; class Actinomycetes; order Propionibacteriales; family Propionibacteriaceae; genus Micropruina. The sequence continues at coordinate 615,557 of JASGHC010000001.1, forward strand.
CCTACCGCGCCGAGCCGTTGGACGACGAGTTCGCCAACCTGGTTGGAACCTTGGAGCATGGCGCACTGGGTACCCGGTACTGCTACGACGCGACCTCCGACCCGATCTACGTCGCCGAGTTGATCCGGGTGATCCACGAGGCCGACAACGAGGCAGCGCTGTCGCGCGGCGAGAAGTCGATGACGGTGCGCGGCAGCGGCATCACCGCGGTGTCGAACGCCTCGATGGAGGCCGCTCGGCTGGTGCGCGTACTGGACGGCAGCCACGTCCACACCGCCCAGCCGCTGGGCACGCTCACCGGCACCTGGACCCAGGACGGCGCGGAACGCACCGAGGTGCTGGCCACCCTGCGCTGACCGGCACCCACCGGTACCAGCGGCTCAACGCCGGACGTGGCCGCGGCCACACCCACGAGCTGCCCAAGGATTCAGTGGGCCGCGTCGTGCCAGGACCGGCCGGTGCCGACCGAAACCTCCAACGGCACGGTCAGCTCGACGGCGTGGCCCATCCTTTCGCGAACCAGGGCGTCCATCGTGCCGGCCTCACCGGGGGCGATCTCGAAGACCAGTTCGTCGTGCACCTGCAGCAGCATCCGCGAGCGCAGGCCCTGCTCGGCCAGCGCCGACTCGACATCGAGCATCGCCACCTTGATGATGTCGGCGGCCGAGCCCTGGATCGGGGCGTTCAGCGCCATCCGCTCGGCCATCTCGCGGCGTTGCCGGTTGGACGAGGTCAGGTCGGGCAGGTAGCGGCGGCGACCCAGGATCGTCTCGGTGTAGCCGGTCCTGCCGGCCGTCCGGACGATGTCGTGCAGGTAGTCGCGGACGTTGCCGAAGCGCTCGAAATACTCCTCCATCAGCCCCTGGGCCTCGGAGCGGGTGATCTTGAGCTGCTGGGAGAGGCCGAACGCGCTCAGCCCGTAGGCCAGCCCGTAGTTCATCGCCTTGATCCGGGCCCGCATGCCCGTGTCGACATCGTCGGGCGCCACGCCGAACACCCGGGCTGCCATCACCGTGTGGAAGTCCTCGCCGGAATGGAACGCCTCGATCAGCCCGACGTCGCCCGAGGCGTGCGCCATGATCCGCATCTCGATCTGGCTGTAGTCGGCGGTCATCAGGGTCTCGTGGCCGGCACCGACCACGAAGGCCCGCCGGATCCGCCGGCCCTCCTCGGTGCGGATCGGGATGTTCTGCAGGTTCGGGTCGGTCGAGCTGAGCCGTCCGGTGGCGGCGATGGTCTGGATGTAGGTGGTGTGCACCCGGCCGTCGTCGGCGATCGACTTCTGCAGCCCCTCCACCGTCTGGCGTAGCCGGATCTGGTCGCGGTGCCGCAGCAGGTGCGCCAGGAACGGGTGCTCGGTCTTGGCGAACAACGTCTCCAGCGATTCGGCGTCGGTCGTCCAGCCGGTCTTGGTGCGCCGGGTCTTCGGCATGCCCAGCTCGTCGAACAGCGCCTCTTGCAGCTGCTTGGGCGAACCCAGGTTGATCGGGTGCCCGAGGGCGGCGAGGGCGTCCGACTCGGCCGTCCGGACGGCGGTGTCGAACTCGGAATGCAACGTGTCCAGGTAGTCGGCGTCGACCGCGATGCCGTCGCGTTCCATGGTGGCCAGGGTGCGCAGCAGCGGCAGCTCGACGTCGGCCAGCAGCGAACCCTCGCCACGGCCGTCCAGTTCGTCGGTGAGCGCGCACGCCAGGTCGATCACCGCCCGGGCCCGGATCATCGAGTCCTTGCCCTCGTCGGCGTCCTCGAAGTCGAGGGTGAGCTGATCGGACGGCCCCCCGCCCGGCCCTTCGGCGCTGAGTTCGCGTTTCAGGTGCCGGGCGGTCAGGTCGCCCAGGTCGTAGACCCGCTGGTCGGGCCGCAACAGGTAGGCGGCCAGCCGGGTATCGCTGGCCAGCCCGTTCAGTTCCCAGCCGCGCGACCAGATCGCCAGCAGCGGGCCTTTTGCGTCGTGCAGCGCCTTCGCCGCGGACGGGTCGGCCAGCCAGGCCGCCAGGGCGTTGTCGTCCTCAGCGGTCAGTTCGGTGACGTCGAGCCAGCACGCGGCGCCGTCGGCGGCTGCCAGCGCCAGCCCGCTCAGGTCACCGGCCCCGGCCCGCCAGCTGCCGGTGGCGTCCAGCCCGGTGAGCTCACCGCGTCCGTGTTCGGCGAGCCAATCGCCCAGCGCACCCGGCTCGAGCACGTCGCCGACCACCTCGAAGCCACCCTCGGGGCCGGTCTGCTCGGCGGGCAGGGTCTCGATCAGCCGGTCGCGCAGCACCCGGAACTCCAGGCCGTCGAAGACCGTGTGCACCGCCTCGCGGTTCCAGTCCCGGCGCTCCAGCTCGGCCACCGTCACCGGCAACTCCAGGTCACGGACCAGAGCGTTCAGTTCGCGGTTCCGGACCACGTCGTCGAGATGGGCACGGAACGATTCGCCGGCCTTACCGGGAATCTCGGCGGCCCGCCGGACGATGTTCTCCAGCCCTTCATAGGTGCCGATCCACTTGGCGGCGGTCTTCGGCCCCACTCCGGGCACGCCGGACAGATTGTCGGACGTCTCCCCCACCAGCGCGGCCAGCTCCGGATACTGGGCGGGCGGGACGAAATAGCGTTCCAGCACGGACGCCGGCGTCATCCGAGCCAGGTCGGAAACCCCCTTGCGCGGGTAGAGCACGGTCACGTCGTCGGTGACCAGCTGCAGGGTGTCGCGGTCACCGGTGCAGATCAGCACCTTCAGCCCCTGCTCCTCGGCCTGCCGGGAAAGGGTGGCGATGATGTCGTCGGCCTCGAAGCCGTCCAGCTCGACATGGCTGATGTTGAGGGCGTCGAGCACCTCTTTGATCAGCGCCACCTGACCGGTGAACTCCTGCGGTGATTGGGAGCGATTCGCCTTGTAGTCGCTGTACAGGTTGCTGCGGAAGGTCTGCCGGGAGACGTCGAAGGCCACCGCCAGATGGGTGGGCTGCTCGTCGCGCAGCACGTTGATCAGCATCGAGGTGAAGCCGTAGACCGCGTTGGTGTGCTGCCCCGTGGTGGTCGAGAAGTTCTCCACCGGCAGCGCGAAGAAGGCCCGATAGGCCACCGAATGGCCGTCGATCAGCAGCAGGGTGCCCGGGGAGTCGCTCACCCCAGCGAGGGTAGCGGAGCCCGCCGACATTGCGCCGCCGGGAGCGGTCGCGACCGGACGCCGCGGCGATGTGGAATCGTGGGCGCCATGAGTCTGCCGGAGTGGGCCGAGGACATCCGTAGCGCCCTGGACGACAAGATGGGCATCGAACTGTTCGAGATCGGCCCGCGGCGCACCCGTGGCCGGATGCCGGTCGAGGGCAACACCCAGCCGTTCGGGCTGTGGCACGGCGGCGCATCCTGTGTGCTGGCCGAGACCCTCGCGTCGCTGTCCGCCTACGCCGAGGTCGCCCCGGCCGGTCGCGCCTACGGGGTCGACATCAACGCCACCCACCATCGACCGGCCACGTCGGGCTGGGTGAACGGCGACGCCACCGCCCTGCACATCGGCGGACGGCTGGGCAGCTGGGAGGTGGTGCTCACCGACGACGCCGGCGAACGGATCTGCACCGCCCGGGTGACCTGCGCGCTGGTCCGGCCGCGCAGCGCGTGAGCCCGGACGAGGTGCCCGGCCCTCGCCGAGGACAGGCATCGGGATCGGGCACCCCGGACGGCGCTCCGTCCCGGGCCGCGCTGGTGACCGCACTCCGCGAGGCCGGCTGCGTGTTCGCCGAGGATGAGGCCGCTCTGCTATTGGCAGCCCCAGGCCCGGTCGCGCCACTGCTCGCCCGGCGGATCTCCGGCGAACCCCTCGAACAGGTGCTTGGCTGGGCCGCGTTCGACGGGCTGCGGATCACCGTCCGGCCAGGCGTGTTCGTGCCGCGCCGGCGTTCGGAGTTACTGGTGCGGCTGGCCGCGGACGGCGTCCGCGCCGGCGATGTCGCGGTCGATCTCTGCTGTGGCAGCGGCGCATTGGGCGCTGCACTGTGCCACCGCGTCCCCGGCCTGGAGCTCCATGCCGCCGACCTCGACCCGGGCGCGGTGGGTTGCGCCCGCAGCAACCTGCCCGGCGCGGCGGTCTGGCACGGCGATCTGTGGGACGCCCTGCCGGGCCGGCTGCACGGCCGGGTCCGGGTGGCCCTGGCCAACGCTCCCTATGTGCCGTCCGCAGCGATCGCGCTGATGCCCGCAGAGGCCCGTGACCATGAGCCCCGGCTCACCCTGGACGGCGGCGGCGACGGCTTGGACGTCCATCGCCGGATCGCCGCTGCCGCCCACGAGTGGCTGGCGCCAGGAGGACGCCTGCTGATTGAGGTGGCACGAGCCCAGGCCGGCCAGGCTGTGACTCTGTTCGAGCGTGCCGGACTGCGGGCCGCCGTCCACACCGACGACGACTGGGACGCCACCGCGGTGGTCGGCACCCTGCCCCTCTGACAGCACGAGGCAACCGAGGGAATCGTCCCCGGTGCACCACCCGGACATGCGACTGCGCCGGCCCACCGACGATGCGGTGGGCCGGCGCAGTTCTGAATCTGAAAGGTCAGGCGCCCGGACCGTCGAACCTGGCCGCGATGAGTCGGCGGAGGACCCGGGGGTCACCGCCCTGCGCGTGGTCGACGTCGCCGGCAACTGCGTGCCAGATGGCGCCCTTGATGCTCTGATAGAAGCGCCCATCCCGAACGGAATCGTATGCCTCTGCGCTGTTCACTTTCCCTCACTCCTTGCGATTGGATACGGATCAGTATACCAACCTGTGTGCGGGAGCGCGAATGAACGGGCAGGTCTGGTCGAGAACGCACCAGAAGGCTCTCGACAAGCTCGGCCAGCGGCGCCGACGACTGCCGGCTCAGCGCTTGGGCTTCTGGCCACCCTTGGAGTGGCCGATCACACCCTCGGCGACCTCGCGCATCGACTTGCGCAGGTCCATCGCCGTCTTCTGGATCCAGCGGAACGCCTCGGGCTCGGTGAGGCCCAAACCCTCCATCAGCAGCCCCTTGGCCTGCTCGACGATCTTGCGGGACTCGAACCGCTCCTGCAGGTCGTCGATCTCGTCCTCGAGCGCCTTCAGTTCGGCGTGCCGGGCCATCGCGACCTCGATCGCCGGCACCACATCGGACGCGTCGAACGGCTTCACCACGTAGGCCATCGCCCCGGCTTCGCGGGCGCGTTCGACCAGTTCGCGCTGCGAGAAGGCGGTCAGCATGACCACCGGAGCGATCCGCTCCTCAGCGATCACGGACGCCGCGGAGATACCGTCCATCTTCGGCATCTTGACGTCCATCACCACCAGATCGGGCTCCAGCTCGCGGGCCATCGCCAGCGCCTGCTCGCCGTCACCGGCCTCACCGACGACTTCGTAGCCCTCGGCGGTCAGCAACTCCACGAGGTCGAGCCTGATCAGGGCCTCGTCCTCGGCGACGAGCACTCGTGCGCGATCGTTCGGCGATGCGGCTTCGGACGTCATTGTCTGCCCTCTTCTGTCGTGGGGACGGGTGACCGGTCGGGCACAGGGAGCACCTTACTCCGACGGGCACACTCCCCGAGAATGTGGCATGATCGTAGGGCTCCAGCCGGGGTGGCGGAATGGCATACGCGGACGGCTCAAACCCGTCTGCCCGCAAGGGCATAGGGGTTCGACTCCCCTCCTCGGCACCGACCGGATGAAACCCGCCGGAGACCCGGCGTTGTATCCTCGCCGGTATACCTGTCGAAGGAGACCCGGTGGCCAAACAACGGTCGACCCAGACGATCGCGGCCGACGCGGTCCACGAACATCTGCGCAACGCGATCCTGAGCGCCGAGTACCGGCCGAACCATCGGCTCGTCGAGCAGGAGCTCTCCGACCAGCTCCACGTCAGCCGCACCCCCGTCCGCGAGGCACTGCTACGGCTCAAGCAGGAGGGCCTGGTCGTGCAGCAGAAGGGCTGGGTGGTCCGCGACCATGCACCGCACGAGATCGTCGAACTACTCGAGGCACGGGTCGAGTTCGAGTCGTCCGCAGCCCGGCTGGCTGCCGCGCGGATCACTGCGGACACCCTGGCGGCACTGCGCGGACTGATGGAACAGATGGAGCACACCGACTCCCGGGCCGAGGTGAACCAGATGAACGACGAGTTCCATCTGCTGATCACCCAGTCCTCGCAGAACCATGTGCTCACCGACGCCGCCCGCGGCACGATGATCAACTACTGGAACTTCAACGCCCCCATCGTGTTCACCGAGGCCGACATCCAGCTGGTCAACGACGAACACCGTGCGCTCCATGCCGCGCTCGCCGCCGGCGACGGCGAGGCAGCCGCCGCCATCGCCCGCACCCACGTCCAGCGGACGGCCGACATCATCACCCGCGCGCTGCGACTGGAGGCCAGGTAACCGTCAACCCACTCACGGTGCGGCTCGGACCTCGCCTGCCCTGACCGATCGGCGGCCCACCGCCGTCCGGAACGTGGATATACCGAACAGCGCGACGCCGGCCAGCACGATCCCGATCCCGAGCCAGGCCTGCCAGCCCGGTCGCTCCCCCAGCACCAGCACGCCGAGCGCGATTCCGACCAGCGGCTGCAGATAGGTGTTCAGGCTGGTGATCGTCGATCCCCAGGTGCCGATGAAGTAGAAGAACATGACGTAGCCGAAGGCGGAGCCGAGGACCCCCAGCTCGAGCAGCGAAAGCCAAGGGATCAACCCGGCGTCGGTGGGCAGCTGCCATTCTCCGGTGAACAGCAGGACCGGGAGCAGCCACACCGTGCCGAAGCCGATCTGCAGAAAGGCGACGAGCAACGGGTGGACATCCGACACGAAGCGCTTGGTGTACACGTTCGCCGCCGCGTAGTTGGCCGAGGTGACCACGATGATCACCGACCAGAACAGGTTGCTGGAGCCGGCCGGGTTGGCGAGCGTGAGCAAAGCCACGCCGCCGAAAGCGATGCTGACCGCCACCAGCCGGGTGACGCCGAATGTCTCGGTGCGCAGCCCGAGGGTGGCGATCAGGAAGACGAAGACGGGCGTCGTCGACGACAACACGATCGCCGTGGACGAACTCACCCACACCTGAGCCCAGGTGAGCAGGGTGTAGGGCAGCGCGATGCTCATCAGGCCGAGCAGAGCGAAATGCCCCCAGAGTGCGGCGGTGCGCGGCCACCGCGGCCGGAGCAGCGCGACGACTCCGCCCAGGATGAGGGTCGCGATCAACATCCGCACGAAGACGATCTGGAACGGCGTGAAGGCCCTCAGGGCGAGCGCGGTGAAGAAGAAGCTCGACCCCCACACGGTGGTCATCAGTGCGTACAGCGCAATCCGGCCCGGGGTCACCGGGCCGGTCGCGGCGTGGTGCGGACGGTCGGTCCGCACCACGCCAGGCTGGGACGAAGCAGTCACTGTGGTGTCAGGACTCCATCGCGGTGAGGAAACTGCGAGTGCGCTCGTGCTCGGGGTTGTTGAGGATCTTCTCCGACGTCCCCGCCTCGACGACGCGGCCGTCCACCATGAAGATGATGTAGTCGGCGATGTCGTGCACCAACGGAATATCGTGCGTGGCCATCAGCATGGTGGCCTTGTTCTCGGCCATTCCCTTGATGACGTTGGCGACCTCCACCCGGAGTTCGGGGTCGAGGGCGCTGGTCGGCTCGTCGAGCAGAATCATGGTGGGATTCATGGCCATCACGCGGGCGATCGCCACACGCTGCTGCTGGCCGCCCGAGAGCTGGGCCGGGTAACGGTCTTCGCGTCCGATCAGGCCGACCCTTTTGAGGGCGTCCATCGCGTTCGCGTGGGCTTCGGCCTTGGGCCGTCCGAGCACCTCGATCTGCCCGTACATGACGTTGGAGACCGCGGTCATGTGCCGGAACAGGTTGAAGTTCTGGAACACCATGCCGATCCGCGCACGCTGCGCGGCAGCCTCCTTGTCGGGCAGCGGCTCCAGGTAGTCGCCGACCTTGCGGTAACCGATCAGCTCGCCGTCCACCTCGATCGTTCCCGAGTCGATCGGCTGCAGGTTGTTGACGCAGCGCAGGAAGGTCGAACTTGCCGGCACCGGACGGCCCGATCAGAGCCACCACCTCACCGGAATGCACCTTGACCGAGACGTCGTGCAGAACCTTGACCTCCCCGAACGACTTGTAGACGTGCTGGGATTCCATTTTCAGTGTTGGTTCAGACATGGCCCTACCTCGCTGGGTATCGACGCTCGAGGAACTGCTGGAGGGCCGTGATGAGCGCCGTCAGCACGAGGTACCAGAACGCCGCTACCAGCAGCAGTTCCAGGTACTTGAAGTTCGAGTAGTAGATGCGGCTCACGGTGAGCAGAAGCTCCATGTACCCGATGGTGTAGGCCAGGGAGGTGTTCTTGATCATCATGATGTACTGGTTGCCGGCCGACGGAAGGATGATCCGGAAGGCCTGCACGAGAACGATCTGGGTGGTGATCTTCCGGCGCGGCAACCCCAGGGCGGTGGCGGCGTCCCGCTGGCCCTGGTCAACGCCGAGGATGCCCGAACGGACCACCTCGGCCATGTAGCCGGTCTCGGCCAGCGAGAGTGCGAACAGACCGGCGACGAACGGCGTGAAGAAGACGCTCGCCGGCTGGTCGACCCACACCACGTCGGTGAACGGGATGCCGATCCGGACCTGGCCGATCATCCGCGGGATGGCGTAGAACCAGATCAGCAGCTGGACCAGCATCGGTGTTCCGCGGAAGAAGAACACGTAGGCCGAAGCCACTCCCGACAGCACCCGGTTGCTCGAGATCCGCATCAGCGCCACCAGGGTGCCGAGCACCAGGGCGATCGCCGTCGACAGCGTGGCCAGGCTGACTGTGCCCCACAGGCCGGCCCAGATCTGTGGGCCGAACAGGTAGCGAGCCACCGTGGTGAAGTCGAAGACTCCTGAGACCCCGAAGCTGACGATCACCCAGCCGACGATCACGATGACGATGCCGGCCTGGATGAACTGACCCCAGGGGAACTTCGCCCGGACCGGGAAATAGACGTCCTTGGACGTCTCAGTCACGGCGGTCATGGCATGACCACCCGCGTCCGCACGAACCGATCACGGCTTCGCATTGAGGTCACCATTCAGTGCCGGCTTCTTCAGCCCACCACGGTCGATGCCCCACTTGGCGAGAATCTTGTCGTAGGTGCCGTCGGTCATCATCTCTTGCAGCGTGTTGTACACCGCATTGCGGAGCGCGGTGTTCTCCTTGGTGAACGTGTAGTTGATCAGGTAGTCCACCAGCACGTAGTCACCGATGGTGACCAGGTTGTTCGGGTCCTGCTTGACGATGTACTGGCTCTGCGCGACGTCCGGGGTGTAGGCCACGATCCGCTTGGACAGCAGGCCCTGAACACCGAGGTTGGTGTTGGTGTAGGGCTCGACCTGGATCGGATTTCCCCCGCACTTCTCGTTCTCCTTGTCGATCGCCGCCTGCAGCGTGCTGGAGCCCTCGAGCATGCCGATCTTCTTGCCACAGAAGTCCTGGGAGTTCTTGTACTTCCCCTCGTCCTCCTTGCGCAGGATGTAGGTGGCGCCGGACTGGAAGTAGCCGACCATGTCGACCTGAGCGAGCCGCTCCGGGTTGGGGCTCATGCCGCCCGAGCCCATGTCGAACTGGTTCGACTGCAGGCCGGTGATGATGGCCGAGTAGTCGACCTGCTGCCACTGGACCTGGAGGTTGAGCCGCTTGCCGATCTCGTCGATGAAGTCGACGCTGAAGCCCTGGACCTTGTCCTTGCCCTCCTCGAAGAACTCACCGGGGATGTACGACTGCTGGGAGCCGACCTTGAGGACGCCGGGCGTGACGGTATGGACCTCGGACGTCGAGCCCGAAGGGGATGCGCTGGTGCCGCCGCTCGGGCCGACGCAGGCCGTCAGCATGAGGGAAGCGCTGGCCACGGCAGCCGCCGCGGCGAGGCCGGTTCGAAGTGTGCGGAACATGATGCTCTCTTTCTTTGAGCCAGATAGGCGGTTTGCTCTTTCGTGGTAGGGACGGGTGGAGCGGGTCACCGGGTATCCGCCGAGCGCCCGGGCGCCACAGCCGGTGCCGGACGGTCGAAATCGGGGCAGTCGGCGGCCTCGTCGAAGATCGCCTGCACCTCATGCCGGTAGTCGAGCGGGAACTCCTGCTCGATCAGGCCGTCGGGGACGCGCTGCCAGTAGAACCGCGGCGGGCGCATCGGCATGCCGGGCTGGGTCAGCACGTAGGTGAACGCGTCGTAGGTCTCGCCGTCATCACCGCGGACGGTGAGGAAGATGATGTCGAAGTCGTCGAAATCGTCGTTGACGCGATCGTCGTTCACCTCGAAGACGATGCCGCGCGCGGTCTTGCCGAGCGTGCCGACATCGGCCAGGTGGCACCAGCCACGGTCGGTGCGCTCGCCCGCCGCACGGAACTGGATCTGGTGATTCGGCGCGGTGGCCTTGGTGACTGCGACCGCTTCCGGCAGGTACTTACGCAGCTCGGAGTCGAGCAAGTACGTGCAGTAGCCGAAGTAATACATACGGGTCTCCTCCCGACGACGCACCCTGCGTCATCTGTATGGTGCACCGTACACGAGTTGGTATACATTGCCTAGGGCGGGCGCCCGCTCAGGGCCTCCGCACCCTGGCCGTCAACCCCGAACCGGACCGCGCGTGTCCGCCAGAAAGGATCCCGAGATGAGCGAACTGTTCACCCGGCTGCACCACGTGTGCATCGTCGTCCACGACCTCGATCGCGCCGTTTCCGCTTATCAGAGGCTCGGAGTGGGCCCCTGGTTCGACTACCCCAAGGGCGCTGCCTACGTCAGCTACGAGGTGCCCGACCCGGCCGGTTCGGCGGCGATGAAGTACAAGTGTTACGACTTCGAGAACGTCCAGCTGCAGCTGTGCCAGCCCGGGCCCGAGGACACTCCGCAGCGGCGCTTCCTGGACGCCAACGGCGAGGGCGTCTACCACCTCGGCTTCGAAGTTCCCGACCTGGCCGCGGCCGTCACCCAGGGCGGCCAGCTCGGCCTGGACGTCATCGCGCAGGGCCGCCGGGCCGACGGCTCCGGCTTCGCCTACTTCGACACCCGGGCCGAGGCCGGAGTGACGCTTGAGGTGCGACGCACCAGCGACAGCACGGCGTCCGCACCCGGCACGCACTGACGAACCCAGCTGCTCCGAACCGAAAGGGAACCGCCATGGACGCCACCACCACGCCCCCGAACCCGGTCAACGAGACCCCGCTCGACTATGCGCCGGGGTCGCTCGAACGGACCGAACTGCTCACCCAGATCGATCGGCTGCAGGCCGACCAGTACCCGCTGGACGCCGTCATCGGCGGCCGGCACCGGCCGGGCGGAGGTGACGAGATCGCCGTCACCCAGCCGCACGACCACCAGCACGTGCTGGGGGTGCTGCGCAACGCCACCACGGCCGACGCCGCGGACGCCGTCGCCGCCGCCCGGGACGCCGCTCCCGGGTGGCGCGAGCTGTCCTTCGACGACCGGGCCGCCGTCTTCCTGCGCGCCGCCGACCTGCTGGCCGGCCCGTGGCGGCAGCGGTTGAACGCCGCCACGCTGCTGGGCCAAGGCAAGTCCGCCTATCAGGCCGAGATCGACAGCGCCTGCGAGCTGATCGACTTCTGGCGGTTCAACGTGCACTACGCCGCTCAGATCCTGGCCGAGCAGCCGATCGCGAACAGCCCCGGGGTCTGGAACCGGCTGGATCACCGCCCGTTGGAGGGTTTCGTCTACGCGATCACCCCGTTCAACTTCACCGCGATCGCCGGCAACCTGCCCACCGCTCCGGCGCTGATGGGGAACACCGTGCTGTGGAAGCCGTCCCCCACCCAGCAGCTCGCGGCCAGCCTGACCATGGAACTGCTGGAAGAGGCCGGGTTGCCGGCCGGGGTGATCAACATGCTGCCCGGCGACGGGCTGGCGGTCTCCGAGGTCGCCCTTGCCGACCCCGATCTGGCCGGCATCCATTTCACCGGATCGACGGCCACCTTCCACCGGCTCTGGGCCGAGGTCGGCGGCAACATCGGCCGCTACCGCAGCTATCCGCGGCTGGTCGGCGAGACCGGGGGCAAGGATTTCGTGATCGCCCACCCGTCCGCCGACGACGACGTGCTGCGCACCGCCCTGATTCGCGGTGCCTTCGACTACGCCGGCCAGAAGTGCTCGGCGGCGTCCCGCGCCTACCTGCCGCGGAGCATCTGGAACCGGATGGGTGGCGATCTGATCGACGCCACCGAGGCGCTCCCGATGGGAGACCCGCGGGATCTCGGCAACTACCTCGGCGCCGTGATCGACGAGCGTGCCTTCGCCAAGCAGCGGGCCGCCGTCGAGCGGGCCCAGGCTCACCCTGACCTGACCGTCGCCGCCGGCGGCCGACTCGACGACTCGGTGGGCTGGTTCGTCCGGCCGACGATCGTGCTCGGCGACGACCCGACCGACGAGGTGTTCCGCACCGAGTACTTCGGCCCGGTCCTGGCCGTCCATGTCTTCGAGGACGCCGACTTCGATGCCGTGCTGCGGCAAGCCGAGTCGGCCTCGCCGTACGCGCTCACCGGTTCGGTGATCGGCAGGGACCGGACGGCGATCGCCGCCGCCGCCCAGACGCTGCGGTTCGCCGCCGGCAACCTGTACCTCAACGACAAGCCGACCGGTGCCGTGGTCGGTCAGCAGCCGTTCGGCGGCGCCCGGGCGTCCGGCACCAACGACAAGGCCGGCGCACCGCAGAACCTGCTCCGCTGGACGAGCCCACGGGTGATCAAGGAGACCTTCGTGCCCGCGGTCGACCACCGCTACCCGCACATGGGCTGAGGCACCGCGGACGCGGTGCTGATCAGGCGGGGCTGCGGGGGCGCGTCAGGTGCTCACTGCCGATCCGGCGTCCGATGCGCTCCAGCAGCGGCCCCGGTTCGGTCATCGCCTGCGTCAGGGTCCCCTCGTCGAGGAGAGCGTAGGCGGCCCGGATTCCGGCGGCCCGCCACTCCGCCTCGGACAGCGCGACGCGCCCGGCGACCGCCAGCACGGGCAGGCTCCGGACCCGCGCGGCGGCCGCGACCGCGGCGGGCGCCTTGCCCTGCAACGTCTGACGGTCGAGCGACCCTTCGCCGGTGACCACCAGGTCGGCCTCGGCAAGGGCGGGATAGAAGCCGGTCAACGCGAACACCAGTTCGGCACCCGGACGCAGCGCGGCCCCGCACAACGCCACCAGGGCGAACCCGACGCCCCCGGCGGCACCGGCACCGGCCAGGTCGCGGTGATCGACGCCGGTGGTGGCGGCGACCAGGTCGGCCCAATGTGACAGGATCGCGTCCTGCTCGGCGACCAGTTCCCGGGTGGCACCCTTCTGCGGCCCGTAGATCGCTGCCGCGCCGCACGGGCCGGTCAGCGGGTTGTCCACGTCACACGCGACGATCAGCTCGGTCTCGGCGAGGGCGGGATGCAGGCCGCTCAGGTCGAGTCCGGCGGCCCGCGCCAGACCCTGCGGGCCGGGGCCGACCGGGTTGCCGTCGGCGTCGCGGATCACCGCACCGAGCGCGGCGACCAGCCCGGCCCCTCCGTCGGTCGAGGCGCTGCCGCCGATGCCCACCACGATCCGGCGACAGCCGGCGTCCAGTGCGGCGGCGATCAGCGTCCCGGTGCCCTCGCTGGTCGCCGTCATCGGAGCCGGCACCCGCTCGGGGAGCTGGACCAGGCCGGAGACCTGGGCGAGCTCGACCACGGCCTCGGCACCCCGGCGCGCGAACGAGGTGTCCAGCGGCAGCCCGGTCGGGCCCGGCGCCGTCACCGGCACCTCGTCGAATCCGGCCGCGATGGCCGCTGCGAGCGTGCCGTCGCCGCCGTCCGCCACCGGCACCAGGTCGACCGATGCCCAGGGCGCCACCTCGGCGATGCCCACAGCCAGGTGCCGGCACACCTCCAGTGCGGTCAGCGTGCCCTTGAACTTGTCGGGGGCAAGCAGTACTCGCACCGTGCCTCCGGCCGCCGTCATCGGTGCCATCGTCGCCGCTCCTGCCGTCGTGTCGCACAGCAGGCGGGCGCCGATCGGCCGTCACAGTGCGCGGTCCGGCCTGCCAGGCTGATCGTCATCGGTCTCCCTCACGGAACTCGCTGGGGCCAGTGTGGCACTCCCGCGCCTGGCGGCCGACCCGTGTTTCGGCCCGAGGTGCGGACCCGGATCGACCATCCCACTCCATGGACGCGCGGCGGACACGACACCCCGGCCCCGGCACTCGGCGCGATGATGACCGGTAAGCCCGCCCGCCCGGCATGCCCTCGTAGGGGGCCCGGCGCGGAACTCGACGAGGAGGTCACATGTCGGCCGGTTCGCCCGCCACGATGCGCGCATTCACCTTCGCGGGCCCGTCCGCGCCGTCCCGGCTGACCGCGATCGCCATACCCGAGCCGGGGCCGGGCGAGGTGGTGATCCGGGTCGGCGCGAACACCGTCTGCGGCACCGACCTGCGCATTCTGCGCGGCGAGAAGACCAAGGGCGTCCAGCTGGGCGTCGTGCTGGGTCACGAGGTGGCCGGCTACGTGGACGCCGTCGGCGACGGCGTCCACGGCTTCGCGGCGGGCGATCTGGTGGCGATGCCGCCGTCGCTGATCTGCGGGCTGTGCGGGCCGTGCCGGCGTGGCCATGAGCACCTGTGCGAGCGGGCACACCTGGTCGGCTACGACGTCAACGGAGGCCTGGCCGACTACATGCTGATGCCCCGCGCCGCACTCGCCCACGGGCTGCTGATGAAGGGCTCCCCCGATCTCCAGCCGGCCCAGCTCGCGCTGGCCGAGCCGGTGTCCTGCTGCCTCAACGGGCTGGACAACTACCGGGTCGAGATCGGCGACGTCGTGGTGATCCTCGGCGCGGGCCCGATCGGGATGATCCACCTGCAGCTGGCCCGGCTGGCCGGCGCCCAGACGGTGATCGTGTCGGAGCCGCACCCCGGACGCCGCGGCCGCGCCGCCACACTCGGCGCCGACGCCGTGGTCGATCCGGCGACCGCCGATCTGCAGGAGGTGGTCCGGGAGGTGACCGGCGGTGCCGGCGCCGACGTGGCGGTGCTGTGCATCGGGCTGCCCGAACTGGTCAACGAGTGCCTCGCCCTGGTGCGCAAGCGTGGCCGGGTCAGCATCTTCGCCGGGCTGGCCGGTGAGGGCTGGTCGACGATCGCCGCGAACCTGATCCACTATCGCGAGCTCACTGTGGTGGGCGCGTCGAACTCGGGCCGGCAGAGCTTCGCCCGAGCCATCCGGCTGCTCTCCAGCGGGGCTATCGACACCAGCGCGCTGCTCACCCACACCTTCGGCCTGTCCCGGGCGAGCGAGGCGATCGAGTTCGTCGCCACCCGCGAGGGACTGAAGGTCGCCGTGGTTCCCGACTGAACGACGATCGGGCGGCGGCCCACAAGGCACACCGACGGTCAAAATCACCGCGAATCCCACAGAAACTGTGGGTTACCACACGAAGTTTGTCCTTTTCCGCGGATGCCCCCTCCCAGCCGCGGGCTTGATCCAATACCGTTCGGCGTGGAGAGGCAGCAACGCCGCATCCTCCCAAGAGAGCAATGCTGCTCGCAGAAAGGAGCCACCATGGCGAAGGACAAGAGGTTGGTCATCGGGATCGACTTCGGCACCGGCAGCTCGAAGGGCGTCCTGGCCCGGCTGAACGGAAAGGTGATCGCCACCTCGGAGAAGCCGCACCGCACCTCGATGCCGAAGCCCGGCCACGTCGAGCACGACGCCGACGAGGTCTGGTGGGCCGACTTCCTGGCCATCACCGCCGACCTGCTGCACAAGGCGACCGGGCCGGTGGTGGGCATCACCACCTCGGGTATCGGCCCGTGCAGTGTGTTCACCGACGGCGACGGCAAGCCGCTCCGTCCGGCCATCCTGTACGGCGTGGACACCCGGGCGTCCAAGGAAGTCGCCGAGCTGACCGACAAGCTCGGCACCGAAGCGCTGATCGAGCGCTGCGGCAATGTGCTCACCTCGCAATCGCAGGGCCCGAAGTTCCTGTGGACCGTCCGCAACGAACCCTGGGTGTGGGAGAAGACCAAGTACTTCTTCATGGCCCAGTCGTACGTGGCGTTCAAGCTGACCGGCGCCTACGTGCTCGACCACCTGTCGGCGTCGATGTTCGACCCGATGTACTCGCCGAAGACCCAGGACTGGATCCCGGAGTGGTGCGAGATGGTCGCCCCCGGCCTGGAACTGCCCGAGCTGAAGTACTCCAACGAGATCGCCGGCTATATCACCGCCCAGGGCGCCGCCCTCACCGGCCTTCCCGAGGGCATCCCGGTGGGTGTCGGCACCACCGACGCGTTCAGCGAGGCGCTCAGCGTCGGGGTGAAGGATCCCGGCGACGTGATGTTGATGTACGGCTCGACGATCGTCGCCAACCTGGTGGCCAGCCAGTTCATGGCGCACCCGAACCTGTGGGCGATCACCGGCCTGTACCGCAACACGTTCGCGCTGGCCGGCGGCCTGTCGGCGTCCGGTGCGTTGACCACCTGGCTCAAGGACATCAGCGGCGGCACCGAGTACGCCGTGCTGTCGGAGGAGGCCGGCGACGTCGCGCCCGGTTCGAACGGCCTGCTCGCACTGCCCTACTTCGCCGGTGAGCGGACGCCGATCAGCGACCCGCGGGCCCGCGGCGTGATCGCCGGCCTGACCCTGAGCACCACCCGCGGCGAGCTGTACCGGGCGCTGCTCGAAGCCACCGCCTACGGCACCCGGCACCTGCTGGAAGCCATCAAGGAGGCCGGCGGCGAGGGCAAGCGGTTCGTCGCGGTGGGCGGCGGCACCAAGGGCGGCCTGTGGACCCAGGTGATGTCCGACGTCTGCGGCATCGACCAGGTGCTGCCGAAGCTCGCCATCGGTGCCAGCTACGGCGACGCGCTGATCTCGGCGCAGAACGTCGGCGAGGCCGACGAGTCCACCAGCTGGATGAAGGTCTCGGCCCACGTCCAGCCGAACAGCGAGAACAAGGGCCTCTACGACGACTTCTTCGGTCGTTACCTGGAGCTCTACCCGGCCACCCAGGACATCGCGCACTTCCTGGCCGACCACCAGCTCGCCGACTGATCCTGTAGCGAGCACACCAACAGACGCGGCCACCGGACGGTGGCCGCGTCTTCACGTCAACGCCCTGAGGCCGGTGAAGCTCAGTCGTGCAGTTGGTAGATCCGCACCGAGTTGGTCTGGCCGCCCGACCCGGACGGGTTGCCGGCGACGATCACGATCAGGTCGCCGGGCTTGACCCAGCGGGTATCCATCAGGGCGTCCTGCACCGACTGGACCATCGATTCGGTCGAGACGAACTCGGGCGTGACCCAGGACTGGACGCCCCAGCACAGCGTTAACTCGAGCGCGGTGCGCGGCTTCGGGGTGAACGCCATGATCGGGATCTCGCAGCGCAGCCGGGCCAGCCGGTGCGGGGTGTCGCCCGACACCGTGAACGCGGCCAGGTATTTGGCACCGACCCGTTCGGCGATGTCGACCGCGGCCTTGGAGATCACGCCCGAGTGGGTGTGCGGGTCCCAGTCGATGTGCCGGATGTTGTGCATACCCTGTTCTTCGGTGTAGTTGATGATCCGGCTCATCACCTGCACGGCCTCGGTCGGGTACTCACCCATCGCGGTCTCTCCGGACAGCATCACCGCATCAGCGCCGTCCAGGATGGCGTTGGCGACATCGGAGGTCTCGGCCCGGGTCGGCTGGGGCGCGTTGATCATCGACTCCAGCATCTGGGTCGCGACGATCACCGGCTTGGCCCACTTGCGGGCCTCCTCGATGATCCGCTTCTGCACCGACGGCACCTGCTCGGGCGGCAGCTCGACGCCCAGGTCACCGCGGGCGACCATCACCGCGTCGAAGGTGTCGATGATGTCGTGCAGGTTGTCGATCGCCTGTGGCTTCTCGATCTTGGCGATCACCGGGACGTGGCGGTCCTCGGCGTCCATGATCTCGCGGACCCGGTCGTAGTCGGCGGCGCTGCGGACGAAGGACAGCGCCACCATATCGACACCGTGGCGCAACGCCCAGCGCAGGTCGTGCTCGTCCTTCTCGCTCAGCGCCGGCACCGACACGGCGACGCCGGGCAGGTTGATGCCCTTGTTGTTCGACACCCGGCCGCCGACGACCACCTCGGTGACCACGTCGGTATCGGTCACCTCGACGGCCCGCAGGTGGATCCGGCCGTCGTCGACCAGCACCTGATCGCCGGGCCGGACGTCCAGGGTGAGGGTCTTCAGCGTGGTGCCGCAGCGCTCGGCCGTGCCCAGCACTTCGTCGGTGGTGATCACGAACTGCTGCCCGGCCTCGAGGATCGCGAAGTCGTTCTCGAACCGGGTCAGCCGGATCTTCGGGCCTTGCAGGTCGGCGAACACGCCGATCGGGCGACCCACTTCGTACGACGCGTCCCGGACCAGCTTCAGCCGTCTCATGTGCTCGACATGATCGCCGTGGGACATGTTCAAGCGGACGACGTTGATGCCGGCCTCTATCAGGCCGATCACCTTTTCCAGACTGTCCGTCGCCGGACCAAGGGTTGCCACAATCTTCGCTCTACGCACGTCCGAAACCCTAGCGGAGTGTTGTTAACAGCGGGGTGACAGAATCAGGCGATCAGTGGAACCTGGCGTCGATCAGAGCTCGCGCAGCCGGTCCACCGCCGCAGCCAGATCGTCGGGGTAGGGCGAGGTGAACCGGACCGGCTCGCCACTGCCCGGGTGCTCGAAGCCGAGTTCGACGGCGTGCAGCCATTGCCGCTCCAGCCCGAGCCGGCGGGCCAGCACCGGGTCGCTGCCATACAGCGGGTCTCCGACGCAGGGGTGGCCGATCGCCTGGCAGTGCACCCGGATCTGGTGGGTGCGCCCGGTCTCCAGGTGCACTTCGAGCAGGGTGGCGCCGCGGAACACCTCCAGGGTGTCGTAGTGGGTGACGCTGTGCCGCCCGCCGTCGATGATCGCCATCTTCCAGTCGTGGCCGGGGTGGCGTCCGATCGGAGCGTCGATGGTGCCCACATGCGGGTCGGGGAAGCCTTGGACCAGCGCGTGGTACACCTTGTCAACGGTGCGGTCGCGGAAGGCCCGTTTCAACAGCGTGTAGGCCCGTTCACTCTTGGCCAGCACCATCAGCCCGGACGTGCCGACATCCAGTCGCTGCACCACGCCCTGCCGCTCGGCCGCGCCCGAGGTGGAGATCCGGAAGCCGGCAGCGGCCAAGTGCTCGGTCACCGACCCGCCGTCCCAGCCCAGCGACGGATGGGCCGCCACTCCGGCCGGCTTGTCGACCACCACGATGTCGGCGTCGTCGTGCACGATCCGGACGCCGGCGACCTCGCGCGGGGTGACCGGGACGGTCGCCGCCGGCTCCGGCAGGGTCACTTCGAGCATTTCGCCGCCGTTGACCCTGCTCGACTTGCTGACCTCGCGACCGTCGAGTTGGACGTGGCCCGCGGCGATCAGATCGTCGATCCGGCTGCGGGACAGCCCGGTCATCCGGGCCGCGGCGCTGTCGATGCGCTGGCCGGCCAGGCCGTCCGGCACCAGGTGGATACTCACGGGCGCACTTTCTCGGAAACAGCCCCGCCGCGCTCGGTTTTGTCACCGGCCAGTGTGACACCGGTGATCAGGGTCAGCCAGATCACCGTGACGGCGGCGAAGGTGATCCAGATGTCGGCCACGTTGAAGACGGCGAACCAGGGCACCTGGAGGAAGTTGACGACATGGCCGTGGAACGCTCCCGGCTCGCGGAAGAGACGATCGAACAGGTTGCCGGACACGCCGGCGATCAGCAGCCCGGTGGCCACCGCCCAGCCCGGGTGCCCGATCCGCGGCACCATCCAGAACAGCAGGAAGAGCAGCGCCGCGATGGCCAGGCAGGTGAGCACGACGGTGAAGCTCTCACCCATGCTGAACGCGGCGCCCGGGTTCCGGAGCAGCCGCAGGTACAACTGTCCCGGGATCACCTGCACGGCCACCATCGGGTTCAGCTTGGCCAGCATCCATTCCTTGGTCGCCCAGTCGAGGGCGAAGCCGCTCAGCCCGAGCAGCACCGCCCCCAGTCCGTAGCGACGAGACGCGCCGGCTATCGCCGCTCCTCCCGCTTCTTGCAGCCCATGCACAACGTGGCCCGGGGAAACACCTGCAACCGGTCCTTGCCGATGGGACGTCCACAGGATTCGCAGCTGCCGTAGTTGCCCGAGTCGAACAGCCGCAGTGCCAGCTGGGCCTGGTCGAACATGTCGCGGGCATTCTGCGCCAGCGACAGCTCCTGATCGCGTTCGAAGTTGGTCAACCCGACATCGGCCGCATCGCGTCCGGCGCCCTCGCTGCCGTCCGCGAACAAGTCCTGCAGACCGGCTTCGGCGACCGCGATCGTCCGCTCCAGGCGGACGATCTCATCGTTGAGCTCCTCGCGCACCTCCGCGAGTTCCTCTGCGGTCCACGGCTCCTCGCCCTCGGCGACCGGAATCGTGGCCGGACCGTCCGCGGCAGGATCGGTCTTTCGAGCCGTTGGCATGGCGGGGAACTCCTTCAGCTGATGGTCCGAGCGCAGAGAGTACCACCCATCCCGGCCCGACCGAAGGGCCCACTGTCGCGGAGACCAGACAGTGAGGCAGCACGGAGCCGGCGACGCAAGCCCTCGGGCCAGGCCCGAGGAAGCACGCGACGTTGGAGGAGGCCGGCTCACGCCGCAATCGCCGGGAGGTACTCAGCCCTGTTCGTTGAGCAAAGCGTCCAGCCGCGGGGTCGCCGACCGCTCGGCGACCGCCGGGTCGAGCAGCTCCGGCTCATCCTCGGGCCGGGCCTTGCCCGACAGCGAATCCAGATGCGCCTGCAGCTGACTGCGCAGGCTGCCCCGGAACCGCTCCTCGAACGACCGCAGGTGGTCGACCTTGCCACGCAGTTCGTCACGCTCGGACTCGAGCACCGAGAACAGCTCGGTGCGGCGCTCGGCGAGCTCGACCTTCAGCGCCTCGGACTTCTCCGTGGTCTCGGCCTCCAGCGCCTCCGCAGCGGCCTTCGCCTGCTGCTCGATCTCCGCAGCGCGGGCGCGGGCACCGGTCAGCGCCTCGTGGGCCTGGGCGGCGGCTTCCTCGACGGTCGAGGTTGCCTTGGCGGACGCATCGGAACTGATCCGCTGGGCATCTTCCTCGGCCTCACCGACCAGCCGCTCGGCCTGTTCGGTGGCCATCTGCAGCAGCTTGGTCACCGCGGGCGCCGCGTCCGCAGCGGCGGTGACCTCGATGCTCTCGATCTTGGAAGTGCGCTCGGCCTGTGCCTCCTGGGCGGCCGACAGCTCACCGCGGACGCCTTCCAGCTCGGCCTGCAGGCCGGTGAGGCGCTCGTCACGGCCGGCGATCTCGCCCTTGGCCTGGTCGAGCTCGGCCTGCAGCCGGCCGACCAACTCGCCCTGGTCGCCCTCGGTCAGCGACCCCTTGGCTGCGTCCAGGTCGGAGCGGACTCGATCCAACTCGGCGGCGCGGCCGTCGAGTTCGCCACGGAGGCGTTCCACCTCGGCATTGGCGTCGGCCAGCCGTTGGCGCAGTTCGTCGGCCTCCGCTCCGCCGTCGGCCTGCGGCAGCGACGCGCCGCCGCCGGCGGTCAGCGCCTCGACCTGCTTGGTCAGGGTCTCGTTCTCCTCGCCCAGCTGCGCCAGCGTGACCTCGACCTTGTCGACGAAGTTGTCCACGTCCACCGGCTCGTAGCCATTCCGGCGAGCCAGATGGAACCGGGTCTGACGGACCTGCTCCAGGGTCAAGGTCATGCTTCACCTCACGAAGGAAGGATGGGAACCTCGGTCAGGCTATCGGTGCGCACTGCCGAACACAAAGGGTTGGCCAACTCGGACGGCCCCTGACGGCGGCCGATCATCGTCGGTCGGGCTTCTCTAGACGAAGACGAAGGGGATCAGCCGCTGCACGAACGACAGGGCGAGGAAGAGCACCAGGAAGCCCAGATCCCAACTCGTCGAGCCGAGCCGCACCGGCGGAATTATCTTGCGCATGAACCGCAGCGGTGGGTCGGTCAGGGTGTAGACGAATTCGGCGAAGATCAGCATGAAGCCGCGCGGACGCCAGTCTCGGACGAAGAGGGGGACGAACGAGAGCACCGCCCGGGCCATCAGAATCGCGAGGTAGGCCCACAGCACGTACCACAGGACCAATCCGACCAGTTGCACGGATACTTCCTCACCGGGTCTAGGAGCCTCAGATCAGGGCGATCTGGTCAGCTCTGGTTGTAGAAACCCCCAGCGAGTCGTTCCTTGTCCTCGGCGGTCACGTTGATGTTGGGCGGCGAGAGCAGGAACACCTTGCTGGTGATGCGATCAATACTGCCATGCAGTCCGAAGATCAGCCCCGCGGCGAAGTCGACCAGCCGCTTGGCATCCTCGCCCTCCATCTCGCCGAGGTTCATGATCACCGGGACGCCGTCGCGGAAGTTCTCACCGATCGTGCGGGCCTCGTTGTAGGTGCGCGGGGTGACCGTGATGATCCGGCTCAGGTCGGCCGGGCGCTGCGCCGGGGAGGCGGGGCGGCGGGACTCCAACTCGGTGACGGTCGCGGCGGCCGGAACGGGTGCGGCCGGCACCGGGTGGTTGGTGGCCGCCGCGGCCTGCGGGCGCTCCGCCTCGCGCGGCACCTCCTGGGTCACGTCGTCGACGCCGTACTCGGACTGTGCGTAGTTGTTGTCCGAGACCAGCCCGAGCCAGACGGCCGCCTTCTTCAATGTGTCAGCCATTTCCCATCCCTCGTCCGCGCGTACACCTGCAACCTAACCATGGTGACAGGCGGTTCCGTGGCTATCTCCGTCCGACACGCGCGGGGCGCGAAGGTGCGGAGCCGGTCAGCCAGATGATCCCGGCCTGCCGTCCGGCCGCGGCCGCGTCACGCCGGTACGAATGGAGGCTCGGCGTCTGCAGGGTGCAGCGGCTGACGTCACTCACCCGCACCCCGAGACCGGTCAGGACGCCGCGGGCGCCGGCGCCCAGGTCGAGCCCGGGTGTACCGCGATCGGTGGTACTGCGACTGCCCGGGACCTGGTGCTCGACCTCGTCGGCCATCGCCTCGGGCACCTCGTAACAGCGGCCGCAGATGTGCGGACCGATCCAGGCGGTGATCGTCCCTGCTCCGGCGGCGCGCATGGCCGCCACCGTCGCCTGCAGCACGCCCCCAGCCAAGCCGACCCGGCCGGCGTGTGCGCCCGCGACGACCCCGGCCGCCGCGTCCGCGAACAGCACCGGCACGCAGTCGGCGACCCGGATCGCCAGCCCGACGCCGGGACGGGTGGTGAGCAGGGCGTCGGCGCTGCTGGCGGCGAGCACGGCCAGGTCGGTGGTCTCGTCGACCACGGCGACCCGGGTGCCGTGCACCTGCCCGACCACCGCCAGCGGGAGCCCCAGGTCGGCCTCCACCACGGCCAGGCCGGGTGCCCGCCCGGTGGCACCGTGCGCACCACCGAGGCTGAGCACGCCGCCGTCGCCCGTGAGGGCGTCGGAAAAGGCGACCCCGACGCCGTCGGCGCCGGGGTCACGGTAGAAGTCGTACATCGCTGAGGTTCCGGACACTCCTACTTCAGGAAGTCGGGCACGTCCAGATCGTCGTCGGCCGGCGCTTGGACCGGACGCGGCGCGTACCCGGGACGCTCGGCGGGCTGCTGCGGCGGACGTGGGGCCTGCTCGGCGGGCTGGACCGGCGCAGCCTGCTGCGTCGGGGCCGGGCGGCTGAAGGTCGGTTCCGGCCGGCTCACCGGGGCGGCCGGACGGCTCTGCTGGCGCAGATCGGGCGCCCGGGTGATGCCCGGCTGGCGCCGCGGCGGCTGCCCGCCGTCGAAGCCGGCGGCGATCACGGTGACCCGCACCTCGTCGCCCAGGGCGTCGTCGATCACCGTGCCGAAGATGATGTTGGCGTCCTCGTGGGCCGCCTCCTCGATCAGGTTGGCCGCGGCGGAGACCTCGAACAGACCCAGGTCGGAACCGCCCGCGATGGACAGCAGCACACCGTGGGCGCCGTCGATGCTGGCCTCCAGCAGCGGCGAGCTGACCGCCATCTCGGCGGCAGCCCGGGCGCGGTCCTCGCCGCGTGCCGAACCGATGCCCATCAGCGCCGAACCGGCGTTGCTCATCACCGCCTTGACGTCGGCGAAGTCGAGGTTGATCAGGCCCGGCGTGGTGATCAGGTCGGTGATGCCGGAGACACCCTGCATCAGCACCTGGTCGGCCTGCTTGAAGGCGTCCAGGATCGCCACCTGGTGGTCAGTCATCTCCAGCAACTTGTCGTTGGGGATGACGATCAGGGTGTCGACCTCTTCACGCAGCCCGGTGATGCCGTTATCGGCCTGGGTGGCGCGGCGCTTGCCCTCGAAGGAGAACGGCCGAGTGACCACACCGATGGTCAGCGCGCCCAGCGAGCGGGCGATCCGGGCCACGACGGGCGCGCCGCCGGTGCCGGTGCCGCCGCCCTCACCGGCGGTGACGAAGACCATGTCGGCGCCCTTGAGCACCTCTTCGATCTCTTCGGCGTGGTCCTCAGCGGCCTGACGCCCCTTGTCGGGGTCGGCTCCGGCGCCAAGGCCGCGGGTCAGGTCACGGCCGATGTCGAGCTTGACGTCGGCGTCGCTCATCAGCAGCGCCTGCGCGTCGGTGTTGACGGCGATGAACTCAACCCCGCGGAGGCCGGATTCGATCATCCGGTTGACGGCGTTGACGCCGCCGCCACCGACGCCGACGACCTTGATGACCGCCAAGTAGTTCTGGGATGCACTGCCCACGAAAATTTCCCACCTCAATAGCGCTTTTGCGGTTGCCGAAGACAAGTCTCAAGTTGCGGTGGAGACCCCAGGGAAGGCAACTCGGTCACGTCGGATGCAAGGCTACGCAGCGACGAACACCCGCGTCCAACGGGGGGTGCCTCATCGGCGCGTCCCTCAAGTACTACTTCAGGGTTGCTCGAGGGCTCGCCGAGGCTCTCACCGCGTGGTGGGGTTGGAGGGTGCCGAGACGTCGTAGACCCGGTGCTCGTGCTCCATGAGCCGGCTTAGCACCTGGGCCTTCAGTTCGGACTGTTCCGCGCTGCCCCAGATCACCTGCACCCCGCCGGGCAGCTCCAGGGTGATGCTGTCCGGGGTCTGCGCCGACAACACCCGCAGCTTGGTGCGCACCTCGGGCGGCAGGGCACGCAGCACGGTGCCGAGGTCACCGATCAGCCGGGTGTCGTTGGACGGCACCCGGGCGACGAGCACGCCCTTCGGCGGCTGCGCGGCGGAGTCGAAGACCACCCCCTGGTCGTCGGCGATCCAATAGCCGCCGGGGGTTTCGATGGCGAAGGCCGGCGTCCGCTCGGTGATCCGGATCAGCAGGGTGTCCGGCCATTGCCGGGCCACCGACACGGTGGCCACCGGCGGCAGCCCCGCCACCCGGGTGGCGACGGCGTCCAGGTCGACCGTGACCAGCGACTGGCCGGCCGGCACATCGGCAATCCGCTCGACGTCGGACGTGGAAACCAGCTTGGCGCCCTCCACCGTGACGTTCCGGACGCCGAGCACCGACGAGCCCAACACCAGCCAGGCCAGGCCGCCCAGCGCCACCAGCACCGCGACCACGATCACGAGCAGCAGCACCCGCCGGCGGCGTCCGCGCCGGCGGCGCAGGTCGAGCCTGCTGGTGGCGTCGCTGACCCCGGTCACCGTCATCGAGCGGCCTCCACGGCGGCGGGTCCGACCGCAGTGACGTCGCCCGCGCCGACGGTGAGCGCCAGGTCGCCGGTCCGGAGCAGTCCGGCCAGCACCCCTGGGGCCGCGGTCTTGTCGGCCACATAATGCACCGACGCCGCACCTGCGGCACGGGCGGCGTCGGCCACCAACGCGCCGGTCACCCCGGCAATCGGGTCCTCCCGGGCCGGGTAGACGTCGAGGACGACGACCTCGTCGGCGGCGGCCAGCGCCGCGCCGAAGGCGTCCGCGAAGTCGCGGGTCCGGCTGAACAGATGAGGCTGGAAGCAGACCACCAGACGTCCGGCGCCGGCCAGCGGCCGCGCTGCGGTGAGCAGCGCCCGCACCTCGGTCGGATGGTGGGCGTAGTCGTCGTAGATCCGGGCGCCGTGCACCTCACCGACGTAACTGAACCGGCGGTGGGTGCCACGGAACGCGCCCAGCGACTCCCGCAGCGCCGCGCCGTCCAGGCCGAGAGCGCGGCCGATGGCGTAGCCGGCGGCGGCGTTGGCGAGGTTGTAGCGGCCGGGCACGGCGAGCCGGAGCGGCCCGGCGTCGCCACCGGCGGTCAGCGTCGCCGACGCGGTCGGCGTGTCCACGACCAGGTCGGTCAACCGGACGTCGGCCTCCGCGGATTCACCGAAGGTGAGCACCCGGCGCCCGGCGCCCTCGATCCGCGGCCGCAGCGCCCGGGTGCCCGGATCGTCGGCGGACAGCACCACGGTCCGGACGCCGGGGCGGCTCGCCAGCGCGACGAACCCGTCGAAATATCGTTCGGGCGTACCCCAGTTGTCCAGGTGGTCGGCCTCGATGTTGGTGATCGCCACCACCTCGGCCGGGTACTGCAGGAACGAGCCGTCCGACTCGTCGGCCTCGACGACGAACGGCTCCCCCGCCCCCAGCCGGGAACTGTTGCCGGTACTGGCCAGCGGCGAACCGATCACGTAGGACGGGTCGGCGCCGAGTGCGGTGAGCATCTCGGCGGTCATCCCGGTGGTGGTGGTCTTGCCGTGGGTTCCGGTGATCGCCACCCCGCGCCGGCCGAGCATCAGCGCACCCAGCGCGGCGCTGCGGTGCCACACCCGCAGACCCCGCCGCCTGGCCTCGGCGAGTTCGGCGTTGGTCTCCCGAATCGCCGAGGAGACCACGACGGTGCGAGCCCCACCCAGGTGGGCCGGATCGTGACCGACGTGCACCTCGATGCCCGCCCGCTCCAGGTGCCGCAGGGTGGCCGAGTCGGCCTGGTCGCTGCCCGAGACCGGGACGCCGAGCGCCGCGTAGGCGGCGGCGATGCCGCTCATCCCGGCGCCGCCGATGGCGATGAAATGGACGCCGCCCAGTTCGTCGGTGGGCCTCAGTCCGACGGGTTCTACCAACGCCATCTCAGGACCGTCCCTTCGTGAACCGCCCCGAACCAGACCGTGCTGGGCTGGACTTCTGCCCGGACCTTCCCGGGCCGGACGCCGCAGCGCCGCTCGGCGCCGCAATGGCCAGCACCCGCTCGGCGAGCCGTCCGGCGGCGTCCGGGGGCACCAGGTCACGGCCGGCCCGGCGCATCGCCGGCAGTGCGTCCGGGTCGTCGAAAAGGGCCCGTACCTCGCGCGCCATCCGCGCCGCGTCGAAGTCGGCGTTGTCGATCAGCCGGGCCGCGCCGCCGTCCACCAGGAAGGTGGCGTTGCGGGCCTGTTCACCGTTGCCGTGCGGCAGTGGCACGAAGAGCACCGGCAGGCCGACGGCGGCGGTCTCCATCACCGTCCCGGCCCCCGACCGGCCGACCATCAGGTCGGCGGCGGCGTAGGCGTCCTCCATGGCGTCCACGTAGCCGAGCGGGACGTAGCGGGCTCCGCTGACGTCGTCAGTGACCACGACGTCGGATGCGGCGATGTTCTTCGGGCCGAGCACATGCAGGATCTGGACGCCGGCCGCGAGCAGTTCGTCGCGTGCGCCCAGGGTGGCGGTGTTGATGCTCTGCGCCCCCTGCGAGCCGCCCGAGACCAGCAGGGTCGGACGGTCGGCGTCCAGGCCGAAGCCGGTGCGGGCGTCGGCGCGGCGCGCCTCGACGTCCAGTTGGGCGATGCCGCTGCGCAGCGGGAGGCCGAGGTATTCGGCGTGTGGCAGCGGAGTGTCCGGGAAGGAGACCGCCACCAGCCGGGCGAACCGGGCGGCGACCTTGTTGGCGAGTCCGGGCAGGGCGTTCTGCTCGTGGATCACCACGGGAATGCCCATCGTCCGGGCGGCCAGGTACACCGGCAGCGACACGTAGCCGCCGAACCCGACCGCCACGTCGGCGCCCTCCCGTTTGAGGATGCGGCGAGCCTGCCGCACCGAATCGATCAGCCGCCACGGCACCTTGAGCAGGTCGACGGTGAGAGTGCGTGGCAGCGGCACCGGCGGAATCAGTTCGAGCCGGAGCCCCGCGGCCGGGACGACCGTGGTCTCCAAACCCTTCGAGGTGCCCACCGCGACCACACTGCCCGACTGGTCGGAGCCGGTGATCCGTTCGGCGGTGGCGATCAGCGGGGAGGTGTGCCCAGCGGTCCCTCCACCGGCCAGCACGACGTGAGCCATGGTCCTCCTTATCGAGGGGTGAGGGAAACGCTGATCAATCATGTCCGGGCTGCGGCGCACATCCGGCGAGCGAACTGCTCCTCCCGCCGGGCACGTCCACGCCCGGAACAACATTGACCAGCACTTCCTTAGCGGCGGTGCGATTCCACCACGGTGACCGCTTTGCCGCCCTTGCGCTTCTTGCGTTCGGCCAGCCTACGGGCCTGTGGCTCGAGCTTGGCACACGCCAGCAGCAGGCCGATGCCGGCGAGGTTCGCCATCAGGCCGGAGCCGCCGTAGGAGAGCAACGGCAGGGTGACGCCCAGTACCGGGATCATCCGCAGCACCACCATGACGTTGACCAGCGCCTGGATCATCAGCCAGGAGGTCACCCCGGCCGCCAGGTAGCGGCAGAACGGCAGGTCGGAGCGCAATGCGATGCGGAACCCCGCATAGCCCAGCACCAGGAACAGCGAGAGCACGACCAGGGTGCCGATCAGGCCGAGCTCCTCACCGATGATCGCCAGCACGTAGTCCGTGTGCGCCTCGGCGAGCGAACCCCACTTCTGCCTGGACGCCCCCAGCCCGAGGCCCCACCAGCCGCCCGAGGCCAGCGCGAAGACGCCGCGCAGCGGCTGCATGTTGACGCCCATGGTGTCGTGGTCGGCATTCATGAAGCCGAGGATCCGGCCCATCCGGTTGCCGGAGGTGGCCACCAGCAGGAGCACGGCCCCGGCGACGACGACCCCGATCGAGGCGAGGATCTTCCACGGGGCGCCGACGTACCACAGGACGGCCACCACGATGGCGCCCATGATCATGCCGGTGCCGAGGTCGTGCTGCAGCACCACCAGGCCGATCAGCAGCGCCGAGACCGGGACGAACGGCACCAGCAGGTGTTTGGGCTGGTCGAGCAGCTTCTGCTTGCGGGCCAGCAGGTCGGCGCCCCACATGATGATCGCGAGCTTGGCCAGCTCGGAGGGCTGGATCCGGAAGAACGAGGTGCCGAACTGCACCCAGTTCTGGTTGCCCTTCGCCTCACCCCAGCCGAGCGGGGTGAAGGTGAGGATCTGCAGAATCAGCGCGGCGATCACCAGCGCCCAGCCGAGAATCTTCAGCGAGCGGGGTTGCAGCCGGGACAGCACGAAGGCCGCGACGCCGCCCACCGCCAGGAAGAAGACCTGCCGCTTCACGAAGTAGTAGGCGTCGCCGAACCGGACGCTGCCGAGCACACTGGACGCCGACAGCACCATCATCATGCCCAGGCTGAGCAGCAGGATGGTCGGCACCAGGACCAGATAGAAGCTGGCCCGGGGATGCGCCAGTGCGTCGGCGATCGGGGTGGAGCGGGTGCGACGTCGTGCGGCGCCTCTCGTGGTTCGTCCTCGATCCAGCGGGGAGGAAAGGATCGCCACTGTGCCTCAGCCCTTCTCCTCGACTCCGGTGATCGCACGGACCGCCTCGGCGAACGCCACGCCGCGCGCGTCGTAACCGGTGAACATGTCCTTGCTGGCACAGCCGGGAGCCAGCAGCACGACATCGCCCGGTCGGGCGAATCCGCGCGCGGCGGCCACCGCCTGCGCCATCGCACCAGTGTCGGCCGAATCGATGACTGTCACGGGGACCTGCGGCGCGTGTCGGGCGAGTGCGTCCGCGATCACCGCTCGATCAACCCCCAGCAGCACCGCGGCACGCAGTTTGTCGCCGTAGCTGCGCACCAGCTCGTCGAAGCTGGTTCCCTTGGCCTGCCCGCCGGCGACCCACACGATCGAGTCGAAGGCGCGCAACGAGGAGGCCGCGGCGTGCGGGTTGGTGGCCTTGGAGTCGTCCACCCAGCGAACCTCGCCGGCCTCGGCGACGGTCTGGATCCGATGGTCGCCCAGCTCCAGGTTCCGCAGGCCGTCGCGCACCGCCGTTGCCGGCACACCGAAGGAGCGGGCCAGTGCCGCCGCGGCCAGCGCGTTCTCCACGTTGTGCGGGGCGTAGGGCCGGACGTCGGACAGCTTTCCCAGCTCCATCGCCGAATCACGCCGCTGCGCGACGAACGCCCGGTCGACCAGCAGGTCGTCGACCACGCCGAGCTGTCCGATGGCCGGGATGCCGAGAGTGAAGCCGATCGCCCGGGCGCCCTCGGTGACCTCGGCGTCCTCGACCATGTGCAGGGTCGCCTCGTCGGCCACGTTGTAGACGCAACTGTGGGTGACCCGGGAGTAGATCATCGCCTTGTCGGCGGCGTAGGCGGCCATCGCGTCCGGGGCGTCGCTGTCCCAGGAGGCCGGGTCGGCGTACCACTCCAGATGGTCCGGGTGCAGGTTCAGCACCGCCGCCGAGTGCAGCGCCAGCGAGTTCGTGGCATGCAACTGGAAGCTGGAGAGTTCGACGACCAGCACGTCGTAGGACACCTCGTCGAGGATCGCCTCGACGATCGGACGCCCCACGTTGCCGACGGCGCTGGTGGTCAGCCCCGCCGCGGTCAGCATCGACTCGAGCATGTTCACCGTGGTGGTCTTGCCGTTGGTTCCGGTGACCGCCAGCCAGGGCACCACCCGGTCGGGTTGCATCATCCGCCAGGCCAACTCCACCTCACCCCAGACCGGCACACCGCGCCGGCGGGCCTGCGCGATCAGCGGCGCCCGCGGCGTCCAGCCCGGTGAGACGACCAGCAGGTCGGTACCGTCCGGCAGGGTGGCCGTCGAACCGGGGCCGAGCCGCACCTCGGCACCGAGCACCTCCAGGATCTTCGCCTTCGCCGCGTTGCCGGCAGTGTCGGCGTCGTCGAGCACCAGCACCGTGGCGCCGAGTTCCAGCAGCCCGTCGGCGGCCGCGTAGCCGGAGGCGGCCAGCCCGGCCACCACCACCCGGGCCTGCCCCCACGGTGAGAGCCGGGTAGCGTCCGGCAACCAGTCGATCACGGCAGGCCCACCGTCCATTCGGCGTAGAAGATGCCCAGGCCGAGCGCGACGCACAGCCCGCAGATGATCCAGAACCGGATCACGATGGTGATCTCGGCCCAGCCGAGGAGCTCGAAGTGGTGCTGCAGCGGGGCCATCTTGAACAGTCGTTTGCCCTTGGTGGCCTTGAACCAGCCGACCTGCAGCACCACCGAGAGGGTGATGATCAGGAACAGCCCGGCGATGATCAGCATCAGCAGCTCGGTGCGGGTGAACACCGACAGTGCGGCGAACCCGCCGCCGATGGCCAGCGATCCGGTGTCGCCCATGAAGATCTTGGCCGGGCTGGCGTTCCACCACAGGAAGCCGAAGCAGGCGCCGGCCAGGGCCAGCGAGACCAGGGCCAGGTCGCGCGGGTCGCGCACCCAGTAGCACTGCGGACCGAAGGTCAACATCGTGGAACAGTTCTGGTTGTTCTGCCAGATGTTCACCACCGCGTAGGCGGCGAACACCATCGCCGCCGCCCCGGTGGCCAGGCCGTCCAGGCCGTCGGTCAGGTTGGCGGCGTTCGACCAGGAGGCGATCACCAGCACGATCCAGATCACCGCCGCCCAGATCGGCAGTTGCAGCCAGTTGATGTCGCGCAGGAACGAGATGGCGTTGCTGGCCGGGGTGAGCCCCTGGTCGTCGGGGAATTGGAAGGACAGAATCGCGAACGAGATGGCGACCAGCGACTGTCCGGCCAGCTTGGCCCGGCTGCTCAGGCCCAGCGAACGGGCCTTGGAGATCTTGGTCCAGTCGTCGGCGAACCCGACCAGGCCCAGCCCGGTGACCAGGTAGAGCACCAGAATCCCGGACGCCGTGGGCGGCGACCAGGTGACCAGATGGGACACCGCGTAGGCGAAGATGACCGCTCCGATGATGACGATGCCGCCCATGGTGGGCGTGCCGCGCTTGGTGTGATGCGCGGTCGGGCCGTCATCGCGGATGAACTGGCCGTAGCCGTTCTTGACCAGGACACGGATCGCGAACCGGGTACCGATCAGCGTGCCGAGCAGGCCGAGCCCGCCGGCCAGCAGGATGCTTCTCACGCCGTCCTCCCCGCGTCGTCGCCGGCGCCGGACGCCAGCGCGTCGGCCACCGTGTCCAGGGCCAGTCCCCGGGATGCCTTCACCACCACGACATCGGACGGTTGCAGATCTGCCCCCGTCACCGCAACCGCCGCGGCCCGGTCAGCGACCACCCGCACCGTCCCGGACGCCGCCCGCGCGCCTGCCGCGACGTCGTCGGCGAACTCGCCCAGCGCCACCACTTCGAAGCCGAGACCGGCGGCCAGCACCCCCAGCCGATAGTGTTCGGCGGCGGACTCCGGGCCGAGTTCGAGCATGTCGCCGAGCACCGCGATCAGCCGGCCGTCCGGCCGCCGCATCGCGGCCACCGTGGTCAGCGCGGCCCGCATCGAATCCGGGTTGGCGTTGTAGGAGTCGTTGACGATCAGCACACCGTCCGGGCGGGGACTGAGCTGCATCCGCCACCGGGAGCGGGCGGTGGCGCCGCTCAAGGCCTCGGCGATCAGGGCGGCCGGCAGGCCGGCCGCCAGCGCGGCGGCGGCAGCGGCGAGCGCGTTGGCGACCTGGTGCCGTCCGGAACCCAGCAGCCGCACCGGCACCGCCGCCTCGACCGTACCGGCGGCGCGCAGGGTGAAGGCGTGCCGCTGCAAGTCGTCCGGGACGATGTCAGCCGCCCACACCCGGAGTTCACCGGACGCCGGTTCGCCGGCCAGCGAGAAGGTCGCGAGCCGGGCGGAGGTCCGCGCGGCCATGCCCAGCACCAGCGGATCGTCGCCGTTCAGCACCGCCCAGCCGTCGGCGGGCAGCGCCTCGACCAGCTCACCCTTGGCCGCCGCGATGCCGGCCACCGAGCCGAACTCGCCCAGGTGGGCGTGGCCGACGTTGAGCACCACCCCGATCCGGGGCGGCACGATACCGCACAGCCAAGCGATGTGGCCGTCGCCGCGGGCGCCCATCTCACTGACCAGGTACCGGGTGCCGTCGTCGATCCGCAGCGCGGTGAGCGGCACCCCGATCTCGTTGTTGAAGGAACCCTCCGGGCTCACCGTCGGACCGGCGGCGGCCAGCACCTGCCCGAGCAGGTCCTTGGTGCTGGTCTTCCCCGACGAGCCGGTGATCGCCAGGCAGACCAGCCCGGACGCCGTCGCCTGCGCCACCACGCCGCGGGCCAGGTCACTCAAACCCTGTTCGGCGTCGTCCACCAGCAGATGCGCCAGCGGCGCGTCCGTGGCCCGGGTGCACAGCGCGGCCGCCGCGCCACGATCGGCGGCTGCGGCGATGAAATCGTGGCCGTCAACGTGTTCCCCGGGCAACGCCACGAAGACCGCACCGGGCGTCGCCAGCCGGGAATCGATCACCACGTCCGGGCCGGCCGGGCGGTCGCTGTCGATCGGCGCGGCACCGGCCAGCGCCGCGACGTCTCGAATCGTCCGTTCACGCACCTTTGTTGTTCTCCCCCACCAGTCGTTGCCATTCTTCGCGAATTACCGCGACGTCGTCGAACGGGCTGATCACCCCGGCCACCTCCTGGCCGGTCTCATGCCCCTTACCCAGCACCGCCACCCAGCCCGTGCCGCCCGAGCGGCGCAGGGCCAGGGCGATCGCCGAGCGCCGGTCGCCGCCGTCCAGCACCTCGACGGTGCGGCCGGCCGCCCGCTCGGCCCCCGCTCGGACGGCGGCCCGGATCGTCGCCGGATCCTCCGAGCGGGGGTTGTCGTCGGTCACCACGACCAGCTCGGCGTTCCCGGCGGCCGCGGCGCCCATCGGACCCCGCTTGCTGGCGTCCCGGTCGCCGCCGGCGCCGAGCACCGCGATCCTGGGTGCCGGCAGGGCCGCCAGCGCCGCCGTGACCGCCTCCGGCGTGTGAGCGAAATCGACCACCACCGACGGCGCCCCCGGCCCCAGTTCGACCCGTTCCATCCGCCCCGGCACCGCGGCGGTGGCGAAGGCGGCGACGGCCGTGCCGACGTCCAGCCCGGCGGCCCGCACCATGGCGGCGGCGGTGAGCGCGTTGGCGACGTTGAAAGCCCCGGGCATGCCCACGGTGA
Source organism: Micropruina sp. (assembly GCA_047602545.1). Taxonomy (GTDB): domain Bacteria; phylum Actinomycetota; class Actinomycetes; order Propionibacteriales; family Propionibacteriaceae; genus Micropruina. The sequence continues at coordinate 649,782 of JASGHC010000001.1, forward strand.
ACTCGACGGCGCCGTCCGGGGTGGCGGCGCGCACCGTGGTGCGTCCGGCGGCGTCCGGCTCGGCCCGGAGCAGCCGGACGTCGGCCTCGGCCGCCCGTCCGGTGGTGAACAGTGGAGTGCCCTGGGCCCGGATCAGGCCGGCCAGCCGGCGTCCCCATTCACTGTCGACGTTCACCACGCAGGCCCGCGAGCGGCCGTCCAGGAAGAGTTCAGTCTTGGACGCGAAGTAGCTCTCCATGTCGCCATGGAAGTCGAGATGGTCGCGACCCAGCTGGGTGAAGCCGGCGACGTCGAAGACGATCCCGCCGACCCGGCGCAGCGCGAGGGCGTGTGAAGAGACCTCCATCGCAACGCTGCTGGCACCGGCCTGGTGCAACTGGGCGAGCAACTCCTGCAGGTCGGGCGACTCCGGGGTGGTGATGGTGCTGCGGCTGCGGTCGATCGCCGCGCCGGCCAGCCGGAAACCGATGGTGCCGAGCGTGCCGACCCGCTCGCCGATCGCGGTCAGCGCGGCTTCGAGCAGAAACAGCGTGCTGGTCTTGCCGTTGGTGCCGGTGATCCCGAACATCCGCATCGCGCGTGCCGGATGGCCGTGCACCGCCGCCGCGACCTCGGCCAGGGTGGCGCGCGGATCGTCCACCACCACGACCGGCACGCTCACCTCGCACAGCTCGGCCCCGGCAGCATCGGTGAGCACCAGCACGGCGCCACGCCGGACGGCCTCGGCCGCGAACCGCGCGCCGTGGGTGCGTTGCCCCGGCAACGCCGCATAGACATCGCCCGGCCGGACCGCCCGCGAATCGAGGGTCACGCCGGTGACGTCTGCGTCCCCCGCTCCGGGCAGTAGGCCGGACAGGCGAGTTGCACGCTCAGCCATGGTGACGACCCTATTACTGAAGCGGAAGCTTGACGCCCTTGGAGGACGACGGCGGGACGGCGTAGCGGGGCAGCGCCAGCTGCATCACGTCGTGCATGATCGGGGCCGCGACGGCCGCACCGGAGGCGCCCCGCTTCGGGTTCCACACCACCACGTAAACCAACACCTGCGGGTCTTCGATGGGGGCGACACCCACCGTGGAGACCACCAACCGGTTCCGCGAGTAGCAGTTGCAGCCCGGATCGAAGAGCCGTGCCGTGCCGGTCTTGGCGCCGATCCGGTAGCCGTCGATGGTGAATGCCGGGCTGGTCTGGTTCAGCGCCTGCTGCTCCATCAGCGAACGCACCTGCGCCGAGGTGTTCTCACTGACCACCCGGCGCGGCGTGGTGTCCTGGTTGGGCGAGGTGTAGGGCTGGCCGTCCATCGTCGAGATCACGGTGGGCGCGTGGTAGACGCCGCCGTTGACGATCGCGCCGACGGCTGCCGCGTTCTGCACCGCGGTCACCGACAGGCCGCTGCCGAAGGAGTTGCTGTCGCGGGTGTAGTCGGCGATGTTCCCCTTGGGCAACAGGCCAGCGGACTCGCCGCCGACGCCGATGTTGGTGCGCTTTCCCAGGCCGAACGCGTTGTAGTAGGCGTACAGCTGATCCTTGGGCATCCGGCGGGCCAGGGTGATGGTGCCCAGGTTGGACGACTTGGCGAAGACGCCGCGGGCCCGCAGGGTGATGTCACCGTGACTCCAGGCGTCGTGCACCGAGTTGACCTTGTCGTACTTGATCACGCTCGGCACTTTGACCTTCTCGTCGGGATCGACGGTGCCCGAGTCGAGCATCGCGGCGAAGGTGAGGATCTTCTGCACCGAACCGGGCTCGTAGGCGTTGGTGGTGATCCGGTTGGTCAGGTCGTCGGGTGAGCTCTTACCAGGGTCGTTGCTGTCGAAGGACGGCCCATTGGCCATCGCCAGCATCTCGCCGGTGTTCGGATTCGTCACCACCACGGCGGCCGCGTCGGCCCCGGTGTCGGCGAGCGCCTTGGCGAGCCGCTGATCGGCCAGCAGCTGCAGCGAATTGTCCAGGGTGAGGCCGACGTTGTGACCGTTCTGCGGCGGGATCAGCACATTGTCGCCGAGCGGGATCTTGCCGTTCGGGGAGGAGTCGTAGACCTCTTTGCCGTCGGTGCCCTTGAGCAGCTTCTCCAGCGACAGCTCCAGGCCGCCGGCCGCCTCGCCCTGCTCGTTCACCCAGCCGATCAGGTTCGAGGCCAGCGCCCCGTTCGGGTAGCGCCGGGTGGGCGCGGTGATCCGGCGCAGGCCGAGCAGCTTGGCCTCGTTCATCTCGGTTTGGATGTCGGCGAAGGTCTGAGCCGGCACCCGCTTCGCGATCACCTTGTAGGACGACTTCGGATCGGTCAGCTGCGGCAGGTAAAACTCCGGGGTGTTACCCAGGTGCGCAGCCAGGATCTCGGCCAGCCGTTGCGGGGCGGCCGCGGCCACCTGGCGGTCCAGCGCAGTCATCATGTCCTCGGACATCTTGCCGTTGGTCCGGATCATCTTCGGGTCGGCGACGACCTGAACGGTGTCCTCGGTGAAGGCCAGAATGTCGCCGTAGCGGTCGGTGATCTCACCGCGGGAGGCGGGCAGCACCTGAGTCTGCTGCATCTGGTCGGCAGCGGCGGTGGCGTAGGTCTTGGCGTCGAACGCCTGCACCTGCAGGGCGCGTCCGGCGCACAGCGAGAAGATCACGGCGATGGCGATCAGCAACACGCGCAGCCGGCGCACCGGGGAGGCCAGCGGCAGCCGGGCGCGGCTCAGCCGCGAGAGCCGGCGCGACACGGTCGACTTCGGTGCCGTCATCGGCTGCTCCCATTCGTCTTCTTCTTCGCCGCGTCGGCCTTCTTGTCCGCGGCCTTCTTCTTGGCCGCCTCAGCCGCCTTCTTCTCCGCGGCCTTCTTCTTGGCTTCGGCCGCCTTCTTCGCGGCCTCCTCCTTCTTGGCTTCCGCGGCCTTCTTCTTGACCTCCGCAGCCTGCTTGGCCGCGGCCTCCTCGCGCGCCTTGGCGATGGCGGCGAGCTCATCCGGCGTCCGATAGCGGACGTCGGGCACCTCGTGCCCGGTCATCGCGGTCGGGTCGCCGACGATCTGTCCGCCCGGCAGCTTCAGGTACGCCGGGTAGGGGTTGGGCACCATGCCGAGCTTGGCCGCCGCGGCCGCCAGCCCGGCGCTGGACCGGGCCTGGGTGACCTCGGTCTCCAGCGCGGCCATCCGGTAGCCGAGCTGGGTGGCCGCCTTCTGCTGATCGCGCACCGCGAAGGCCTGCTCCTGCAGCGAGGTGTTGAGCAGCAGCAACCCGACCATGCCGAGCACCAACAGCACCCCCAGACTCAGGACGAACGGGATGCTGGCCATCGTGCGCTGCGGCCGCCGGACCTCCCGGAGACTCTCCCGCGAGGAGGGTTGCTCGGGCGCGCGCCGTCCGGGCTGGGGCTTCGGGGCCAGGAGTGCTGTCATGCTGCTACCTCGTTGATTCGTTCCCCCACGCGCAGCCGTGCCGAGGCGGCGCGCGGATTGACCTGAACTTCGTCTTCGTCGGGACGCTCGGCGCCGCGGGTGAGCAGCACCAGCCGGGCCCGCAGCGCGGCGGGCACCTCGGGCAGTCCGCGCGGCGCCCGGTCGGTGGCCGCGTTCCGCAGGGCGTTCTTCACCAGCCGGTCCTCACCGGAGTGATAGGCCAGCACCGCCAGGCGTCCGCCGGGTGCCAGCGCGTCGATGGCCGCCGGCAGCAGGCCGGCCAGCGCGGTCAGTTCGTCGTTGACCGCGATCCGCAGCGCCTGGAAGGTGCGCTTGGCCGGGTGCCCGCCACCGGACGCCCGGGCCGCGGCAGGGATGGCCTGCTCGATCACCCGAACCAGCCGAGCCGAGCCGGTGAACGGTTCCGTCGCCCGCTCGGCCACGATCCGGCGGGCGATCCGGTCGGCGAACCGCTCCTCGCCGAAGCGGCGCAGGATCCGGGCCAGTTCAGCGGCGTCCGCGGTGTTCAGCAGGTCGGCGGCGGTAAGCGACTGGGTGTCGTCCATCCGCATATCGAGGGGGGCGTCGGTGCGGTAGGCGAAGCCGCGCTCGGTACGGTCGATCTGCATCGACGACAGGCCCAGGTCGGCGAGGATCGCCTGCACGCTGCGGCCTCCGGCCTCGTCCAGCACCTCGGGGAGTTCGTCGTAGCGGGCCTGGAACAGCGCGACCCGGTCGCCGAACCGGGCCAGCCGGGACGCGGTCGCGTCGAGGGCGTGGCGGTCACGGTCGATGCCGATCAGCCGGGCCTGCGGGCACGCGGTGAGAATCGCCTCGGCGTGACCACCGAGGCCGAGGGTGCAGTCGACATAGGTGGCGCCGGGAGCCTGCAGCGGCACGGCAAGCAGCTCGACGATGCGCGTGCACATCACCGGCACGTGCTCGGCCTGCCGCCCGTCCATCTCGACCCCTTCATCAGCCCTGGATGACACGCCCTCGCGTGCGCCGTGGTTTCAATCCGTGGGTGCCGCCTGGCACCGGGGAAGGTGCGCCAGGGAGCGTCGTCCCTCGGATTGAAGCCGCACCGCACGCGACGGCGTTGCTTCGGCGGGTCACCCCGCTCCGAATACCTCTTCGTCCATTTGTGCGAAGGCCTCCTCCTGCGCCGCGGCGTAGGAGGCCCAAGCCTCCGCGTCCCACACCTCGATGTGGTCCAATGCGCCGATCACGACGATCTCCCGGCGCAACCCTGCGTAGTTCCGCAGATGCTCCGCCACGGTGATCCGGCCTTGGCTGTCCGGCGTAGACGAATCCGCACCGGAGGCGAACATCCGCTGCACGGAGCGCACCTTCGCCAGGCTGGACGATCCCGCGATCATCCGATCGGCAGCCGCCTGGTAGGCGGCTGGGGTGAAGATCGCCAGGCAGCGGTCGGGCTGCCTGGTGATGACCAGGCCCCCGTTGAGTTCCTCACGGAACTTCGCGGGGAGGAAGAAGCGACCTTTGTCATCGAGCTTCGGCGTGTGGGTTCCCAAGAACACCGGGACCCACCCCCTCGACTCTGTCCTCCACTTGGCCCCACTGTACTCCACTTTCCACCACTGGCCCACTACAGCACGCCCATCGGGGCGTCGGCGCCGCCCGGTAGGGTGGCCGCAGTGCCGGGCCTGACGAAGGGAAGCCATGGGACGCATCGCAGCGAGCGGCGTCGATGAGTTGCGGGCTGTCGCTGACGACATCCGGTCCGCCGTGTCGAGCGTGATCGAAGGCAAGCCGGAGGCCATCGAGCTCGCTCTGGTGGCACTGCTCTCGTCCGGTCACCTGCTGATCGAGGACGTTCCCGGGGTCGGCAAGACAATGCTGGCCAAGGCGCTGGCCCGAGCCATCGGCGGCACCGCGCAGCGCATCCAGTTCACCCCCGACCTGCTGCCCAGCGACATCACCGGGGTCTCGATCTTCAACACCGAGCAGCGGGTCTTCGAGTTCAAGCCGGGCGGTGTCTTCGCCAATGTGGTGATCGGCGACGAGATCAACCGGGCGTCCCCGAAGACGCAGTCGGCGCTGCTCGAGGCGATGGAGGAACATCAGGTCACCGTGGACGGCGTCACCCATCGGCTGCCGCATCCGTTCCTGGTGGTGGCCACGCAGAACCCGGTCGAGATGGAGGGCACCTATCCCCTACCGGAGGCGCAGCGCGACCGGTTCGCGCTGCGCATCTCGATGGGCTACCCGGTACGGTCCGCCGAGGTCGCGATGCTCGACCATCACGGTGGCGGCGATCCGCTCGGCGACCTGCGCCCGGTGACCGACGCCGAAACAGTGGCGGAACTGGCGGCCGGCGTGCGGGCGGTCTTCGCGCACGCCACGGTCAAGGACTATCTGGTGGCGATCCTCGAGGCGACCCGGACCAGCCCCGACGTCCGGCTGGGCGGTTCACCCCGGGCCGGCCTGCAGTTGCTCCGGGCTAGCAAGGCCCGGGCCGCGTTGCACGGCCGGCGCTACGTGATCCCGGACGACGTGCAGGCGCTGGCCGTGCCGGCGCTGGCGCACCGCATCCTGCTCAGCCCCGCCGCCCAGCTGGCCCGCCGCGACGTCGACGAGGTGGTCCGGGCGGCGGTGCTCAGCGTCGCCGTCCCCGACCGCGACTAGTCGGATGCCTCGGCTCACCGCCCGCGGCCTCGGCCTGACCACGGCCGCGGTAATACTGCTGATCGCCGCCGGAGCCTCGGGCCTGCGGCCGTTGGCCTGGCCGGGCGGCCTGTTGCTCGGCCTGGTTGCGGCGGCCGCCCTGCTCACCTGGCGATCGGCCCGCAAGCCGGCGCTGCGGCGCTCGCTGGCACCCGACCGGGTGCCAGCCGGGTTGACCGTGCGCGCCACCCTCGAACTCGGACGCACCAGCGTCAACCTGGGCGCCTGGGGCTTCCTCGAGGACACCGTGCCCGAGGGCCTGGGCGCCGGACCGATGCTGCCGGTGCCGTCCGGACGGGGCAGGCTGACCAGTCGGCACCGCTACCAACTGGCCACCGTCGTGCGCGGGCGGTACCGGATCGGCCCGAGCCGGTGGACGACGATCGATCCGCTCGGCCTGACCACGCTGCAGCGACGCCTGGGCGGCCTGAGCCTGCTCACCGTCACGCCCGCCGTCCACCGGCTCGACCAGGCCGCACCGGTCGTCGGCGCCGGCCTGGTCGGCGAGGCGGCCCGGCAGCACAGCATCGTGCTCGGCCCCGACGACGTGCTGATCCGCGACTACCGGCCCCGCGACGAGTTACGCCGCATCCATTGGCCCTCGACCGCACGGACCGGGAAGCTGATGGTGCGCCGCGAGGAGCACGCCTGGGAGCCCAGCGCCACGATCCTGCTGGACAACCGCCGCGCCGGACACACCGGTCGTGGGCCGCGCTCCAGCTTCGAATGGGCGGTCTCCGCCGCGGCCTCGATCGGCGTTCACCTGCTGGACGCCGGCTACGACATCGGCCTGGTCGACGCCGGCGGGCAGTGCCTGGACGCCGACAGCGAGACCCTCCGCGAGTCGCTGCTCGACCACCTGACCGACAGCACGCTGACCGAGGCGGGCGACCTGGACGGCGCGCTGCACACCGGCGTCGGCGGCCGCGCCCAGCTGTTCATCGCGATCATCGGACGCCTGTCGGTCGCGGACGCCGTCGCGCTCACCGCCGCCCGCCGGCACGGCGCACTGTGCCGGGCGATCGTGCTGCACCCGGTCGAACCCGGCCCCGACGACCCGCTGGAGATCCTGGTCGCCAACGGCTGGCGGGTGATCCCGAACGCGGGCCTGCGCAGCATCGCCGACACCTGGGCCGCCCTCGGCGAAGGGACGGGCCGGTGAGGGCGGCCGATCTGCGTGGCGCGGCCGTAGCCGCAGGCATGGCACTGTCATTGCCGGCACTTCAGCCGGTGACCGCCGACCGGGGCCTGCTCGTCAACTGCGTGGCACTGATCGGCGTGATCGGCGGCAGTGGCATCCTGACTCGCCGGCTGCTCCGCAACGAACTGCTGGCAGCCACCGCGCAGGCCGCGATCGGCCTGCTGACACTAGCCGGGCTGGCCCTCGCAGCCGGCCTGCCCGGCCCGTCCGCGCTGGCCACGGTGCTCGCCGACGGCCTGGCCTGGACGATGACCTCGACCGCGCCGATGGAGCCCAATCTGGGCGTCCGGCTGATCGCCACCGCCGCCATCGGGGTGCTCGCCTTCCTCGCCGACCAACTGGCGGTCACCCACGGCTACGCAGCCTGGACGCTGCTGCCGTTCGGCGTGCCCTACCTGCTCACCGCCATGGCGCTGCCCGACCTGGCCTCCCTCGGCGGGCTGCTCGGCGTGGCCGCCGGGTACCTGCTGGTGCTGCTGGCGGACACCGCGGGGCGGGTGCCCCGCGCCGCGACGTCCACCCGGCCCGGGCTGCGGCTGCTGGCCGGCGGGCTGGCCTGCCTGTTGGCCGGGATGTCGGTCGCAGTCGTCGTCGGCCTGGCCACCCCCGGCGTGGACACCGAACGGGGCACCCCGTTCGGTGGACGCGGACCCATCCAGATGGGCGACCCGTCGCTCGACCTGCGCCGCAACCTACAGCAGCCCGAGGACCGCCGGGTGCTCAGCTACACCACCGACACCGGATCGCCGGCCCAGCTGCGGCTCACCGCGCTGCCGGTCTTCGACGCCGGCGGCTTCCACCTCACCTCGGTGAAGCTGGATGAGGGGGCTTTGCCGGCGCCGCCGGGCGCTCCGCCGGGACGCCCGCGGTATCAGATCGATGTGACGGTCGACGCGTTCACGTCGGAATGGCTGCCGCTTCCCTATGCGCCCGCGGCGTTCGAGGCGGCCGGGACGTGGCGGCACGATCCGCTCTCGTTGAGCGTGATTGCGGTCGGTGACCAGCGCACGTCTGCGACCAACGGGCTGCGTTACCGAGCGACGATCGTCAATGCCGCACCGACTGCGGCGCAGGTCGCGGCCGCGCACGCCGGCACCCCGGCCGACGGCGGCCTGACCGTCGCGCTGCCCGACGACCTGCCGCCGCGAATCCGAGCCCTGGCCGAAGAGATCACCCGCAAGGGCACCACCGACGGGCGCCGGGCGGTGCTGATCCAGAACTGGCTGCGCTCGCCGGCGTTCAGCTACAGCACCGAGCCTGCACCCGGATCGGGTTACGACGCGCTCACCCGGTTCCTGTTCGAGGACCGGATCGGCTACTGCGAACAGTTCGCCGGCTCGATGGCGGTGCTGGCCCGCGCGGTCGGCATCCCGGCCCGTGTCGCGGTCGGCTTCCTGCCCGGCAACCGCGCCGGCGAAGCGTGGGAGGTGAACGTCCGCAGCATGCATGCCTGGCCCGAGCTCTATTTCGACGGGCTCGGCTGGGTGGCGTTCGAACCGACGCCGGCGATCGCCGAGCCGCCCGGCTACGCGGGCGGCACCACCCAGGTCGAGCCGTCGGTGACGCCGACCCCGACGCAGACCGCCGGCGACGACGACGAACCCAGCGTCGAGCCGGAGGCACCGGCGCCCGAGCCGGACGCGGGCACCCCGGAGCCCGCCGCAGACGCCGGCTGGCCGGGCTGGGGCGCCAGCGCACTGGGCGTCGCGGCGCTGGCCGCCGTCCCCTCGGTGCTGCGCGGACGGCGGCGCGCCCATCGACTGGCGGCTGGGCCGTCACGGGCAGCGGTGGCCGGGGCGTGGGACGAGATCAGAGACAGCGTCTGGGACGCCGGGCGGGAGTGGCCACGCGGATCGGCGCGGCAGATCGCCGCCACGCTGGCCGCCGACCTGCCGGCGGGCGCGGGCGCGGCATTGACCCGTGTGGCACTGCTGGTCGAGCAGGCCCGCTACGCCGATGACCTCGGTGAGGTCACCGGCGTCAGCGTGGACGTCGAACAGGTGCGGGCCGGCCTGGCAGCGGGCGCCACAGGCCCGCGCAAACTGGGGCGGGAGTTGCTGCCACGGTCACTGTGGCGACGCCTGCGCTGGCGCGGTTAGTGCGGAGCTACTGGCCTTCGTCCTGGCGACGGCGCCAGCGTTCTTCCATCTTGTCCATGAACGCCTTCTCGCCCTGCGGCGAGCGAGGCGACGGGCTGACGACGGCGGCATCGCCGACGTGACGCCATGAGGTGATCGCAACGATGGTGGCAGCGAGCATGATCACGAAGCCGACGATGCTCAGTGCGGGGCTCAGCTGCATACCACCGATCAGGCACCCGATGCCGATCAGGAAACCGACGCCGGCCAACGCGGCTCGGCGGCGATGCAGCCGCCGGGTCGTGGTTCCGCGCAGGGTACTGGCGAGCTTGGGATCCTCGGCTGCCAGTGCCTCCTCCAGCTGGGACAACAGTCGCTGTTCGTCCTCGGAAAGAGCCATGCCAACCTCCCTTCGGTTCAATGGGGGACGCGCGGCTGAGCCGCAGGCCAAGTCTAGGCTGGCGACCCACTAAACGGAACAAGGATCGCAAACCCCTCACCCGGAAGCGGCGATGCGTCGCGTCAACACCGTGCGTTCCAGGCAGCGCGGGCCGAATTTCTCGCGCACCGCGTCCATGTCGACATGCAGGATCGTGCCCACGTTCGGGTCTCGACAGGCTCGACCAACGAAATCAACGCTTCCTTTATCGAATATTCGTTCGACCTGTGCCTGCATCGCCCCCCGCCGCCGGTCCACGTCAACCCTGACCGGGGCGACCGGCAGAAATGGTGCGCACGGATAGTGGGGTGGCGGTGGGCAGCCGGCAACGCACGGTCGTAGGGTGACGCCATGAGGAGCGACCCCGCTGTGAGCCTCGACCCACCGACCAGCGCCCGCTGCACACCGCCGGCCGGTGGATCGACGCCGAACCGGGGCCGGGGGCCGTGGTGAGCCGTCGGATCCTGCTGATCCGGGCCGTCAACGTCGGCGGCACCGGCACGCTGCCGATGGCGCAGTGGCGCGGGCTGGCCGAGTCGCTGGGTGCTCGCGACGTATCGACCTACATCGCCTCGGGCAACATGGTGTGCACACCTCCCGACGACGGCGACGCCTTCGAGCGGGCGTTGGAGACGGCCGTCGAGCAGCAGTACGGTTTCTTCCGTGAGGTGATCAGCCGCTCGCGCGAGGAGATGATCGCCGCGCTCGAGGCGTACCCGTTCGAGATCGTCGAGCCGAAGTTCTCCTACATCAGCTTCCTCGCCGGCGCACCGTCCCGCGCTGCGATCGCCAAGGCCGGCGAGGCCGAGACCGGCGACGACCGCTGGCAGGTGATCGGCACCGAGCTGCACCTACGCTTCGCGAACGGCGCCGGACGCTCGGAGCTGAACCAGACCGCCCTCGGCCAGGCCCTGGGCGTGGCCGGGACGGCACGGAACCTCAACACCGTCCGTAAGCTGATCGAGCTGGCGCGCTGATGCTGCGGCGCGCGGCGTCCGGGTGGCCGGCATGAGCACAGTGGCGGTGATCGGCGGGTCGCTGGCGGGCATGGCGGCGGCGGCCCGGCTCGCGAAGGCCGGGCATCGGGTGCTGCTGTTCGAGTCCCGGGCGCGGCTGGGTGGGCGCTGGGCCGATCCGGGGGTGCTGCCGCCGGTGTTCACCTTCCCGGCGCCGTGGCGGGACCTGTTCCGCAAGTCGGGGCGTCCGTTCGATGCCGAACTGGCCCGCACCGGGCACGCCCTGGTGCCGGCGCCTCCCGCCGCCCACCACTTCGCGGACGGGGGCTCGCTGACGCTACCGGCCGATCGGGGCGACCAGTGGACGACGCTCACCGAAGCCTGGGGCACACCGGCGGCCACCCGTTGGCGCGACCTGCTGGACGATCTCGACGACCGCTGGCAGGTGCTGCGCCGGCTCGGCCTGGAGGACGAGTTCACCGAGGCCGCGCTGACCCCGCGTCGCCGCAAGGTTCTCGGGTTGAATCGCACGGTGGCCGCGCTGGCCCGAGGGTTCGGCCATCCGCAAGCGGCCGCACTGCTCCGGGCGACCGCCTGGCGGGTGGGTTCGCAGCCGGAGCGGACACCCGAGTTCGTCGCCGTCCGGCTCGCCCTGGAGCGCACCTTCGGACGTTGGCAACTGACCCGGGACGGCGCGCCGGTGGCGTCGGCGGAGTTGATCGGCCTAGCCACCGAACGGCTGACGCTGCGCCGGGTGGAGGTGCGGACCGGCGAGCCGGTCACCGCCCTCGCACCGAATCGGGTGACGACGGCGTCCGGCTCGGTCGAGGTGGACGCCATCGTGGCCACCGTGAACCCGTGGGAGTATCTGCAGCTGACCGGTGGACGCGAGCCCCTGCTGCGCCGCCGCACCGCCTGGACCCGGCCCGCGCTGGCGCCGCAGGTGACGCTGACGCCGGAGCCGGCGCCCACCGTCACCTCAGTCACCGGGATCACCGAACACGTCCACCACAGCGCGGCCGGCGTCCGGGTCGAATACCGGCTGCCAGGTGAGCCTGCGCAGCTCGTCGTTCACGACTTCGCGGCCGGCGCCCCCGATCCGGCCTTCGGCACCCGCTGGGCGTCGCCGCGCACCTGGCTGCGGCTACCGCCGCTACGTCCCGAGACCCCGACCGTCACCCTGGCGAACGCATCCAGCCGGGGTGGCAATGATCCGTGGGCGCAGCTGTTGTCGGCGGCGCTGGCCACCTACGTCACCCATGAGAACCTCACCGGGGCCGACATCCGGCCGACGAACAAGGCGGTCAAGGTCCGCTAGAGAGAACGTCGATTCTCGTTGGTCGAGCTGGTTAGAGCAGGAGCAGCACCAGCAGCAGGATCGCCACCGCGATGCCGGTGCCCAGCCCGGCGGCCAGCATGATCGCGCCCTTGCGGCCCGGGTCCTTGGTGGGCAGCAACTCGCCCGGTGCAGCGGTTCCGGTCTCGATCACGGCCGGCACGGCGAAGGTCTCCTTGGCGGGTAGTGCGGCCACCACCCCGGCCACGTCACCCAGGGTGTGCGCGGCGAAGACCTGGTCGAGCATCGTCCGGTAGTCGTCGGTATCGATCGTTCCGCGGGCGAACTCCTCATTCAGCCGCTCGGTCAGCTCCTCGCGCTCGGTGTCCCCCAGCGGCTCCAGCGGCCGCGAGCGGTACTTCGACGAGATCGGCAGGTTGTCCACCCGTCCAGGCTAGTGCCGGCCACCAACGTTCGCCCCGGCGAGCGGCGTCCGGTCGGATGCCGCTCGCAAGGGCCGACGAGGGAGTCGTACCGGGTTGTCCGCCGACGGAGGAGAACGCAGCGAGGCGCCGTCCGGGCGTCGCGCAGCGGGCGAAGGTTGGTGGCCGGGGCACTGTCCGGGTTCGCAGCCGGCGACGCCGTCCAGGAGATCCCCGGTCGGCCCCCGTCACGCTGCCCGCGCTGGCTGGGTGGGCGTTGTCGAGATCCCTCTGCGATGGTGAGTTGCCTCGGCGATCTCGCGTTACAACACGAGACCCGCGAAGCAATCCTCCATCGGACGACGTTGCCGAGAACGCCGACCCGGTGAAAAACCTGCTGCAACATGACCAGCGGGAAATGGAGCGGGCTCCGTCGAGGTGGGCCCGGGCCGGCGACACGCTGTACAGGACCACCGGACGGATGACCAGCGGGAGATGGCTGAGGTCAGTCGAGGACTGTCATCTCCACTTCGACGTACATCTCCGATTCGGCGGCACCGGAGTAGATGCCGCGCAACGGGGGGACGTCGGAGTAGTCGCGTCCGATGCCGACCTCGACGTGGAACTCACCAGGTGCCGAATCGTTCGTCGGGTCGAGGCCGACCCAGGCGCCGTCCCAGTACTGCAGCCAGGCATGCGACTCGGCCTTGCGAGCCTCCCCCGGCACCGGGTTGGCGGCCGGCATCAGGTAGCCGGAGACGTAACGCGCCGGGATGCCGACGCTGCGCAGCGCACCCAGTGCGACGTGCACCATGTCCTGGCAGACACCGGCCGCTGCGGCCCAGACGTCGCGCGCCCGGGTCTGCACGTGGGTGGCACCCGGCACATACCGCACCCGGTCCCGGATCGTCGCCACCACCGCGGCGACGGTCTCCGCAGGGGAAGCCTCACGGGCCACGGCGGCGGCGAACTCGCTCAGTTCGGTGCCCGGGTCGATGTGCTCGGTGAGGGTCAGCATCTCGACCAGGCGGTCCTCCAGCCGGGGATCACGCAGTTCCTCCCAGCTGGCACCGGGGCTCGGCTCAGCGGATCGGGTCACCTCGACGGTGGCGGTGGAGGTGACCCCGAGCCGGGAATGCCGCTCGCGGATCTCGAACGAGGTCACCTTGGTGCCCCAGTAGTCCCGGTAACCGAGCACCCACGGGGACGGCTGAATGTCGATCCGGGACGACAGCACCCACTGTTCCCGGCTGGTGCGCGGCGTCATCCGCACCTCGTTGTAGGACCCCAGCACCGGCTCGCGATAGGCGTACCCGGTGTGATGGACGATCCGGATCTGCCTGGTCACTGTTCGCCTCCCCGCCACACGGCGGCTGTGGCGCCCTCGAAATACCGTTGACTGATCGCGGTGCTCGCCTGATTGCACACCCATTGCAGGTCGGCCATCCGGCTGGGCAGGTCATGGAGCACCTCACCGGGCGGCCGGTATTCCAACTCGGCCCGCGCAGTGCCGAGCAGTCGCTGGGCGGCGTCCTCGATACCGGCCCGCCGCTCGGTCTGGCCCAGGTCGGCCAGCGCATCCTCGGCGGCCGTCAGGGTGAACACCAGCGAGCGTGGGAAGAGCCGATCGAGCAGCAGGAACTCGGCGGCGTCCCGGTCGGTGGTGACACCGCCGTAGGTGCGCAGGAACGCGTGATGCGCGCCACAGCCGCGCAGCAGGTTGTTCCAGGCGCTCTGCGAACCCGAGGTGAGCGATGCCGACTGGATCAACCGGGCAGTCATGTCGGCGCGTTCGATGGAGCGGCCGAGCACCAGGAACCGCCAGCCCTCGTCGTGGCTCATGGTGGAATCGGCGGTACCCGAGATGACGGCGCAGCGCTCCCGGATCAGCTTGAACGCAGTGGCCGGACGCATCCGCTGCAGCCGTCCGCCGCGCACCGAGTTCCAGGTGGTGTTGATCGCTTCCCACATCTCGGTGGACACCGTCTCGCGGGCACGGCGGGCCGACTCGCGGGCACCGCCGAGTGCCGCGGCCACCGACGCCGGCGACTCGGAGTCGTAGCAGAGCGAGGTCAGCACATATTGGGCGTCGGCGGTCTTGCCGTCGGGGGGCGGATAGCCCATCACCTCCAGCAGGGATTGGCCGGCCGCCTCCTGGTCGACGCTCGGGTCGTCCAGCAGGAGTTGCAGATGCACCTCGACGATCCGGCAGGTGTACTCGGCCCGCTCCAGGTAGCGGCCGATCCAGAACAGCGACTCGGCGATCCGGCTCAGCATGACGCCTCCGTTCCCCGGCCCTGCTGTTGCTGCTGTTCCTGTTGCTGCTGGACGCCTTCCTCGGCGATGTCGACGCGCGGCACCCCGATCGGCATCGTCGTGGGCCGGGTCCGCTTCCGTTGCGCCCGGACGCCGTCGCGGGCCAGCACCCAGGTGTCCTTGGAGCCGCCGCCCTGGGACGAGTTCACGATCAGTTCGCCCTCGGGCAGCGCCACCCGGGTGAGCCCTCCGGGCAGCACGTAGATGCTGCTGCCGTTGTTGACCGCGAACGGCCGCAGGTCGACATGCCGGGGCCGCATCGAGCCGTCGATCATCGTCGGCACGGTGGACAGTTGCACCACCGGCTGGGCGATCCAGCCGCGCGGGTTGGCCAGCACGGTGGATCGCAGCTTGTCCAGCTTGCGCTTGCTGGCCACCGGCCCGATCACGATGCCCTTGCCACCGGAGCCGTCGACCGGCTTCAGCACCAGTTCGTCCAACCGGTCCAGCACCTCCTCGCGGGAATCCGGATCCTCCATCCGCCAGGTGTCGACACCGGGAATGATCGGCTCCTCGGAGAGGTAGTAGCGGATCAGGTCGGGCACGTAGGTGTAAACCAGCTTGTCGTCGGCGACACCGTTGCCGACGCTGTTGGCCAGCGTCACGTTGCCGGCCCGGACGGCGTTGATCAGACCGGCGCAGCCCAGCATCGAGTCGGCCCGAAAGGTCGCCGGGTCGAGGAACTCGTCGTCCAGCCGGCGGTAGATGACGTGCACCGGACGCAGGCCCTGCGTGGTGCGCACCCGGACGCGTCCGGCCTGGCAGATGAGGTCGCGACCCTCGACCAGCTCGACACCCATCATCCGGGCCAGCAGTGCGTGCTCGAAGTAGGCGGAGTTGTAGACGCCAGGAGTGAGCACCACCACGTTGGGGTCGGGGATGCCGTGCGGCGCGGCGGCCCGCAACGCGGCCAGCAGTTGCAGCGGGTACTGCTCGACGGGCCTGATCCGGTGTCCGGCTGGTCACCTCGGGCAGCGCCGAGAACATGGCCCGCCGGTTGGTCATCACGTACGACACCCCGGACGGCACCCGGACATTGTCCTCCAGCACCCGGAAGGTGCCCTCGTTGTCGCGGATCAGGTCGATGCCGGCGACGTGCACCCGGACGCCGTTGGGCGGCACGATGCCGTGCATCACCCGGTGGAAGTGCGGCGAACTGGTCACGACCCGGCGCGGGATCACACCGTCGTCGAAGACCTTGCCGTCGCTGTACACGTCGGCCAGGAACGCCTCCAACGCCTTGACCCGCTGCGCAACGCCGGACTCGACCACGGCCCATTCGTCGGCGAGCAGGATCCGCGGCACGATGTCGAGCGGGAAGGGCCGCTCCTCGCCCCCGATGTCGAAGGTGACGCCCTGGTCGAGATAGGTGCTCTTCAGGTAGTCCGCCCGGGACCGGACCTCGGCGGCCTCCAGCTTGCCGAGCTGGCGCAGCGCCGAGGAGTACGCGGTCCGGACGCCTTCCTCGGCGATCATCTCGTCGAAAGCCGGCCCCGATGCCTGGTAATCCGAGAACAATGCGGTCACGTCGCTCAGAGTATTGCTGAAATGTTTCATCGTGGTGTCACTCGCGCGGACGTGTGGGGTTTGGTCCGGTACGGTGCTCTCGCGTCCCCGGTGCGTTCAGGCAGTCCGCGCCGGCCGGTTCACCGATGCTCGGTTCGAGGTCGGGCCCGCGCGTCTCAGACAGCCGGATCAGAAGGGTTCCGATGAACTTCCGCAACGTCCAGGCCCCGACTGCCGTGGTGATGGTGCGTCCGCACCGGTTCCGGGTCAATGCCGAGACGCTGGCCGACAACGCCTTCCAGGCGCTGCCCACCGGCGAGCTGGCCTCGGACGCGATCACCACAGCGGCGCGGAACGAGTTCGACGCCGCGGTCGAGCAGCTGGCGAAGGCCGGCATCACCGTCCACGTCTTCGACGATTTCGGCCAGCTGGACACCCCGGATTCGGTCTTCCCGAACAACTGGTTCTCCACCCATCACGGCGGACGGATCGCGATCTACCCGATGTACGCACCGAACCGGCGCCGGGAGCGGCGTCCGGACGTCATCGAGCTACTGAAGAGCACCTACCGGGTCCAGGAGGTGATCGACTACTCAGGTCTGGAGTATGACGAGCTGTTCCTGGAGGGCACCGGCGCCATGGTGCTCGACCACGCCGAACGGCTCGCCTACGTGGCCAACTCGCATCGCGCCGACCCCGTCATCCTGGAGCGGTTCTGCACCGCGTTCGGGTATGAGCCGATGGCGTTCCCGACCGCCGGCCCGGACGGCCGCGCCGTCTACCACACCAACGTGATGATGGGCATCGCCTCGGAGTACGTGCTGATCTGCCTGGACGCGATCAGCGACGCCCGGCGCCGCGACCAGGTGGCCCGGCGGCTGGCCGAGAGCGGACGCGCCGTGCTGGAGCTGAGCTTCGACCAGGTCGCGGACTTCGCCGGCAACACCATCGAGCTGACCGGTTCGAACGGGCGCGTCCTGGCACTGTCCGCGCGGGCCGCCGCTGCCCTCAGCGACGCCCAGCGGGCGGTGATCGAGGAGTCCGCCACCCTGCTGCCGCTGCCCATCCCGACCATCGAACGCGCCGGCGGATCGGTGCGCTGCATGATCGCCGGGGTCCACCTCACCCCCCGCTGACGCCCCCTCCGCCCCCTCCGCCCCCCGTCCGACCGAGCCCCCCGTCCGACGTTGCGCAGGTTTGGTTTGGTTGCACAGGTTTGAACCCGCGCAACGAAGCCAAACCTAGGCAACCAGTCAGCAGGGTCGGCGAAGGCCGACGAGTCGATCCGTCGCAACTCCGGTCGGAGGGTCCCCCACGCCGGCCACGGCCAGATGGAGCAACACCGCTGACCCCAGACCCCGGGCGCCGCCACCGCACGTCAGCCCCGCCAGCCAGCTGACCGGGTCGGCGACCATCTCAGCCGTCAGTCGGCCAGCGGGCCGAACGTCGCACCCAAGGCGGTCAGCTCGGCCTCGCCGCCGTCCTCGGCGGTGAGCACCCATAGGCCGTGTTTGGTGATGGTCATGGTGTGTTCCCAGTGGCAGGCCCGGGAGCCGTCGCGAGCGACGATGGTCCAGCCGTCGTCCAGGGTGGCGGTTCCCTCACCGCCGAGGGTGAGCATCGGCTCGACCGCCAGGCAGATGCCTTCGCTGAGCAGCGGGCCGCGGCCGCGCCGTCCGTGATTGGGAACGTCGGGGGCTTGATGCATGTCTGAACCGATGCCGTGCCCGGTGAACTCGCGGATGATCCCGTAACGCTTCGGACGGCGGCTGCGCACATAGCCCTCGACCGCCGCCGAGATGTCACCGACCCGGCCGCCGAGCCGAGCCGCCGCGATGCCGCGCCACATCGACTCGCGCGTCACGTCGCTGAGCCGCTGATCCTCCGGTCGGGCCTCGCCGATGCTGAAGCTGATCGCCGAATCACCGTGCCAGCCGTCCACGATCGCGCCGAAGTCGACCGAGACCAGGTCACCGTCGGCCAGCACCCGTTCGCCGGGGACGCCGTGCACGATCTCGTCGTTGACCGAGATGCAGGTCACCGCGGGGAACGGAGGCACCCCCCAGCCGCCGCCGTAGTGCAGGAACGAGGACGTCGCCCCGGCCCGCGCGAGTTCGTCACGCGCCAGCGCGTCCAGTTCGCCGGTGGTGACCCCGGCAGCCGCCGCGTCCCGCACGGCCGCCAGCGTCCGTCCGACCACCAAGCCGGCGCGCCGCATGACGCGCACCTGCTCGGGCGTCTTGATCTCGATGCCGCGTGCCACGGATCAGCGACCGAGCCTCTCGGCCAGCGCGGCCAGAACCCGGGCCGACACCTCCTCGACCGTGCCCATGCCGTCAACCTCGACCAGCATGCCGCGCTCGCGGTAGATGTCCAGCAGCGGATCGGTCTGCTCGTGGTAGACCTCCATCCGGTTCCGGATGGTCTCCTCGTTGTCGTCCGGACGGCCCTCGATCTCGGCGCGCTTCAGCATCCGCTGGATGATCGCCTCCTCGTCGGCGGTGATCGACACCACGGCGTCGAGCGCGGCGCCACTCTTGGCCAGCTCCGCGTCCAGCGCGTTCACCTGTCGGGCCGTCCGCGGGAAGCCGTCGAGCAGCCAGCCATTGGCGGCGTCCGACTCTTCGAGACGATTCGCGACCACCTTCAACGTCAGGCTGTCGGGCACGTAGCCGCCCTCGGAAATGATCCGCTTGATCCGCTCGCCGAGCGGCGTCCGGTTGGTGATCGCGATCCGGAAGATGTTTCCGGTGGAGATCGCCGGAATCTGGTAGTGCTCGCCGATGATGGCGGCCTGGGTCCCCTTACCTGCTCCGGGGGGTCCCATGATCAAAAGTCGCATCGTCCTGCCTCACCGTTGAGTTACCTGAGGAAACCTTCGTAGTTGCGCTGCTGGAGCTGGCTCTCGATCTGCTTGACCGTGTCCAACCCCACGCCGACAACGATCAGAATGCTAGTGCCACCGAACGGGAAATTGTTCTGCGCGTTGAAGAAGATGAACGCGATCGCCGGCAGCAGCGAGATCAACGCCAGGTAGAGCGAACCCGGTGCGGTGAGCCGCGACAGCACGAAGGCCAGGTAATCCTCAGTCGGCTTGCCGGCCCGGATGCCCGGAATGAACCCACCGTACTTCTTCATGTTGTCGGCCACCTCGACCGGGTCGAAGGTGATCGCCACGTAGAAGTAGGTGAACGCGATGATCATCACGAAGAAGATGGTGTTGTACCAGACGCCGTCGCCGCGGACGAGGTGGGTCTGGATCCACGCCGACACCGGGCTGTCCGGCTGGAACTGCGAGTACAGCACCGGCAGGTAGAGCATCGACGAGGCGAAGATGACCGGGATGACGCCGGCCTGGTTGACCTTCAGCGGAATGTAGGTGGTGGTGCCGCCGAAGAGTCGGCGCCCGACCATCCGCTTGGCGTACTGGACCGGGATGCGGCGTTGCGCCTGCTCCATGTAGACGACGCCGAGCATCACCAGCAGCCCGACGGCCAGCACCACCGAGAACGCCAGCCAGCCGGCGGCGCCCTCGCGGCTCTCCTTGATCCCCCACATCGACGCCGGGAACTGGGCGGCGATCTGGGTGAAGATCAGGATGGACATGCCGTTGCCGACGCCGCGTTCGGTGATCAGCTCACCCATCCACATGATCAGGCCGGTGCCCGCGGTCATGGTCAGCACCATCACGATGATGGCGAAGATGCCCTTGTCGTAGACGAGGTCGCGGGTGCAGCCCTGGAAGAGCTGGCCGTTGACGGCGAGCGTCACGAAGGCGGTGGCGTTCAGCACGGCCAGCACCAGGGTCAGGTAGCGGGTGTACTGGGTGATCTTCGCGGTTCCGGAGGCGCCTTCCTTCTTCAGCGTCTCCAGCCGCGGAATCACCACGGTGAGCAGCTGCAGGATGATGCTCGCGGTGATGTAGGGCATCACGCCCAGCGCGAAGATGGCCAGCTGCAGCAGCGCCCCACCCGAGAACAGGTTGATCATCGAGTAGAGCCCGGCGTTGGCGCCCGTGGTCGCCTCCACCCGGCACGCGTCCACATTCACCAGGTTCACGTTCGGGGTCGGGATCACCGAGCCGAGCCGGAAGACGGCGAGGATGCCGAGGGTGAACAGGATCTTGCGGCGCAGGTCTGGCGTCCTCAGCGCGTTGACGAAGGCCGACAGCATCCGACCAGTACTCCTCTACCCTCAGGTCACAGCGCGCGAGATCCGCGCGCAACCTGACAGACTCTACCAAGTTCCACGCCTTGCCCCGACCGGGTGGCGATCGGTGGCCAACCGGCCCGGACCGCCCGCACGCGGACGGGCGGCGCGATGAAGGAAACCGCGTCCCTACACCGACCAGTGGTCGGAGCTGGGTGGCTCGGTGATCGAGGGCCGCTCCCCCACCCGCGCCGTCATGCCGGCCAGCCCCTGGGCCACCTGCGCCCGGGACGCGATCCGCGCGGTCTCACCGTCGCCCGCCGCCACCGCGGCGGCGATCCGGCGGTAGCGCTCGGCCCAGACCGGCCTGGGTTCGGGCGATTGCGGGCGGTCCTGGCGTTCCACCAGCCGGACCACCCCGGAGAAGCCGGCGAACAGCTCGTTGGCGGTGGCGCGGAGCAACAGCATGTGGAAGGCCAGTTCGGCTTCGGCGAGCGCGTCGCCCAGTTCCGGACGCCGGCTGTCCCGGACGATCTCGTCGGCCACCTCGATCAACCGTTCGCGCTGCTCGGTGCTGGCGTTACGGGCCGCCAGCTCGGCCGCCATCGGCTGCAGGGCGGCCCGCAACTCGGTGACGTCGAGCAGGACGCGGTCATGCTCGTCCCCGCGCAGCCGCCAGCCGACCACCAGCGGATCCAGCACGTTCCAACTCGACCGCGGCCGGATGGTGATGCCCACCCGGCGGCGAGAGCGGACCATCCCGAGCGACTCGAGGATCCGCATGATCTCGCGCGCCACCGTCCGGGACACGGTGAACCGATGCTCCAGGTCGGCCAGGGTCAGCACCGAGCCGACCGGCCGGACGCCGTCCACGATCTCCTGCCCGATCGCGTCGAGAGCAGCGTGGTGAAGGTGCGCGGTGGCCATCTGGCGGTGTCCCTCTCGGTCCTAGTGCCTGGTCAGGATAGCGGCGCCGGGCAGCACGAGGGCGGGACGACCGTGGTCGCCCCGCCCTCGCGGTGTTGTTCAGCTCACAGCTGGGTGGCGGTGCCCCCAGCGGCTTCGATCTTGCTCTTGGCCGAGGCGGAGAACGCGTGCGCGCTCACCTGCAGAGCGACGGAGAGCTCCCCGCTGCCCAGCACCTTGACCAGGTTGCCGTCACGGACGGCGCCCTTGGCGACCAGATCGACCACGCCGACCTCACCGCCGTCGGGGAACAGCTCGCCGAGCTTGGCGACGTTCACCACCTGGTACTCGACCCGGAACGGGTTCTTGAAACCACGCAGCTTCGGCAGCCGCATGTGCAGCGGCATCTGCCCGCCCTCGAAGTTCTCGGGCACGTTCTTGCGCGCCCCGGTGCCCTTGGTGCCACGGCCCGCGGTCTTACCGCCCTTGCCGCCCTCACCGCGACCCACCCGGGTCTTCTCAGTCTTCGCACCCGGAGCCGGGCGCAAGTGATGCAACTTCAGCGGCATGTCAGTCGACCTCCTCGACAGTGACCAGATGCTGGATCGACTTGGCCATGCCCACGAGTTCGGGGCGGGCCTCGATCACCACCGAGTCACCGATCCGCTTGAGACCGAGCGACCGCAAGGTCTCGCGCTGGTTCTGCTTGCGACCCACGCCGGACTTGACCTGGGTCACCTTGATCTTGCTCATCAGTGCTTCGCCTCCTCACGGGCGCGCAGCAGCGCGGCCGGAGCGACGTCCGCGACGGGAAGACCCCGGCGCTTGGCGACCTGCTCAGGCTCCTCCAGGCTCTTCAGCGCGGCAACCGTGGCGTGCACCACGTTGATCGCGTTGTCCGAGCCCAGCGACTTGGCGAGCACGTCGTGGACGCCGGCGCATTCCAGCACGGCGCGGGCCGAGCCGCCGGCGATGACGCCGGTACCCGGGGACGCCGGGCGCAGCATGACCACGCCGGCCGCCTTCTCGCCCTGGACGGGGTGCGGGATGGTGCCCTGGATGCGGGGCACCCGGAAGAAGGACTTCTTGGCCTCCTCCACGCCCTTGGCGATCGCGGCCGGCACCTCGCGGGCCTTGCCGTAGCCGACACCCACGGTGCCGTCGCCGTCGCCCACCACGACCAGCGCGGTGAAGCTGAACCGGCGGCCACCCTGGACGACCTTGGCCACCCGGTTGATCGCCACTACCCGCTCGAGGTAGTTGCTCTTGTCCCGATCGGCGTTGTTGCCCCGACGGTCCTCGCGGCCACGACGCTCGCCACCAGCGGCACCGCCTCCGCGGCGCTGGTTTCCATTCATCGTTGTTGTCCTTTCGAGTCCGTCAGAATCCCAGGCCGGCTTCGCGTGCGCTGTCGGCCAGCGCGGCGATCCGTCCGTGGTACTTGTTGCCGGCGCGGTCGAAGACCACAGTGGAGACCCCGGCGGCCTTGGCCCGGTCGGCGATCAGTGTGCCGACCTTCTTTGCCACCTCGGTCTTGTCGCCGTTCACCGTGCGGACGTCGGCCTCCATCGAGGACGCCGAGGCCAGCGTGCTGCCCGCAGTGTCGTCGATCACCTGCACGAACAGGTGCCGCGCCGACCGGGTGACGACCAGCCGCGGACGCTCCGGGCTGCCGGCGATCTTCTTGCGACCGCGGACCTGACGGCGCAACCGCGCCGCGACCCGGTCGGCCGTCGCCTTGTTGTTCGACAGCGAGATAGCCATCACTTACCAGCCTTTCCAACCTTGCGGCGAACCCGCTCGCCGGCGTAGCGCACGCCCTTGCCCTTGTAGGGCTCGGGCTTGCGGATCTTGCGGATGTTCGCCGCAACCTCGCCGACAGCCTGCTTATCGATGCCGTACACGGTGAACGCCGTCGGCCGCTCCACCGAGAAGGTGATGCCCGCGGGCGCGTTCACCACGACCGGGTGGCTGAAGCCGAGGTTGAACTCGAGCTGGGTCGGGCCCTTGGCGATCACGCGGTAACCGACGCCGACGATCTCGAGCTTCTTCTCGTAGCCCGCCGTCACACCGGTGACCATGTTCGCCACCAGGGTGCGGGTCAGTCCGTGCAAAGAGCGGCTGAGCCGCTCGTCGTCCGGACGGGTCACCTCGATCTCGCCGGCCTCATTGCGGCCGATCTTGATCGGCTCGGCCACGGTGTGGGTGAGTGCGCCCTTCGGCCCCTTCACCTCGACCTGCTGGCCGTCCAACTTCACTTCCACGCCCGCCGGGATGGCGATCGGGAGCCTGCCAATACGCGACATGTCAGTACTCCTCTCTCACCACACGTAGGCGAGCACTTCGCCGCCCACGGACTTGGAGTTGGCCTCGGCGTCGGTCAACAGACCCTGCGACGTCGAGATGATCGCGATACCCAGGCCGCCCAGCACCTTCGGCAGCTGGTTGGACTTGGCGTAGACCCGCAGGCCGGGCTTGCTGATCCGGCGGACGCCGGCGATCGAGCGCTCCCGGTTGGAGCCGTACTTCAGGGTGACGGTCAGCGTCTTGCCGACCTCGCCCGCCGCGGGCTCCTTCACCTCGAAGCCACTGATGTAGCCCTGGGCCTTCAGGATTTCGGCGATGCCCACCTTGATCTTGCTGTGCGGCATCGACGTCGAGTCGTGGTATGCCTGGTTGGCGTTGCGCAGACGCGTCAGCATGTCTGCGATCGGGTCAGTCATGGTCATGACTTGTTTCTTCTTTCTCGGACGGTTTCAGGTCGCCGTGTCCCAGGCGCCTGACCTGTTCGGGTGGAGGTGATCAACTCACCAGCTGGACTTGGTCACGCCGGGCAGCTGACCCGCGTGGGCGAGCTCCCGCAGGCAAACCCGGCACAGGCCGAACTTGCGATAGACCGCCTTGGGCCGGCCGCACTTATTGCACCGGGTGTAGGCGCGGACGCCGAACTTCGGCTTGCGGGCCTGCTTGACCTTCAGCGCTGTCTTGGCCATTCCTGCGTCACTTCCTCTTCAGGGACTTCTTCTGGGCGCTCTTGGAAGCACCCTGCGGACGCCGCTTCTTGGCGACGGCCTTCTTCGGATCGTTCTCGGGAGCCTTGAACGGGAACCCGAGGTGCTTCAGCAGCGCCCGACCCTCGTCGTCGTTGGTGGCGGTGGTGACGAAGGTGATGTCCATGCCGCGCACGCGATCGATCCGGTCCTGGTCGATCTCGTGGAACATAACCTGCTCGGTCAGGCCGAAGGTGTAGTTGCCGTTGCCGTCGAACTGCCGGGCGGACAGGCCGCGGAAGTCACGGATCCGGGGCAGCGCCAGGGTGAGCAGCCGGTCTGCGAACTCCCACATCCGGTCGCCGCGCAGGGTCACGTGGCAGCCGATCGGCATGCCTTCGCGCAGCTTGAACTGCGCGATCGACTTGCGGGCCTTGGTCACCGACGGCTTCTGGCCGGTGATCACGGTCAGGTCGCGAACCGCGCCGTCGATCACCTTGGAGTCGCGGGCCGCGTCGCCGACACCCATGTTGACCACGATCTTGGTCAACCCGGGAATCTGCATCACGTTGCCGTACTCGAACTCTTTGTGCAGAGCCGGCGCGATCTCCTCGCGGTACTTCTGCTTCAGCCGCGGCAGAGTCTTCTCTGCGGTCGTCGCGGTCATCAGATTTCCTTCCCGGTCTTGCGGGCGATCCGAACGCTGCGGGTGGCGGCGTACTCGGAGCCGTCCGGACGCCGCTTGGTCACCTCGCGACGCTCGTAGCCGACGCGGGTCACGACCTCGGAGCCGTCCACCTTCACGACCAACTGCACGTTGGACGCGTCGATGGGGGCCTCGGTGGTGATGATCCCGCCCTTGTCCTTGCCGCCCTGGGCGGAGCGATCCGGGGTGTGCTTCTTGACGACGTTCACACCCTCGACGACCACCCGGCCCTGCTCGGGCAGCACCTCGATGATGTCGCCGATCAGGCCCTTGTCCTTGCCGGCGATGACCTTGACCCGGTCACCCTTCTTCACATGCAACGAGTTCGCCATGTCACAGCACCTCCGGTGCCAGCGAGATGATGCGCATGTAGCGCTTCTCGCGCAGCTCACGGCCGACCGGTCCGAAGATGCGGGTGCCACGGGGCTCCCCGTCGCCCTTCAGGATCACGGCGGCATTCTCATCGAACTTGATGTAGGAACCGTCCGGACGACGGGTCTCCTTCACCGTGCGGACGATGACGGCCTTGACCACCTCGCCCTTCTTCACGTTTCCGCCCGGGATGGCGTCCTTGACCGTGGCGACGATCTTGTCGCCCAGGCCCGCGTAGCGACGCTTGGAGCCACCGAGCACCCGGATGCAGAGGAGTTCCTTCGCACCGGTGTTGTCCGCGACCTTCAGCCGCGATTCCTGCTGGATCATCTATGCCTCACTTGGCCTTTTCGAGGATCTCGATCAGACGCCAGCGCTTGGTCGCTGAGGTCGGACGAGTCTCCATCACCCGGACACGGTCCCCGACGCCGGCATCGTTCGCCTCGTCGTGGGCCTTCAGCCGCTCGGTCTTGGTCATCACCTTGCCGTACAGCGGATGCTTGACCCGCTGCTCGATGGCGACCACCACGGTCTTGTCCATCTTGTCCGAAACCACGACGCCCTCACGGACCTTGCGGGCCGCCGTTCGAGTCGTCTCGGCGCGATTGCTCTCACTCATTGCTCTCACTTGTCCTGATCGGGATCGGGAACGATGCCGAGGTTGCGCTCCTGCAGCACGGTGTAGACCCGCGCGATGTCCTTACGGACCTCGCGGAGCCGTCCGTGCGACTCGAGCTGACCGGTGGCGGCGGCGAACCGGAGGTTGAACAACTCCTCCTTGAACTCCTTCACCTTGGCGTTGAGCTCATCGCGGCTCAGGCCGCGCAGGTCGGCTGCGGTGCTGGTCTTCGCCATCAGATCTCACCTGCTTCCCGCTTGATGAACCGTGCCTTGAACGGCAGCTTGTGAATCGCCAGGCGCATCGCCTCGCGCGCGGTCTCCTCGGCCACGCCGGAGAGCTCGAAGAGCACCCGGCCCGGCTTGATGTTGGCCACCCACCATTCCGGGGAACCCTTGCCGGAACCCATCCGGGTTTCGGCCGGCTTCTTGGTCAGCGGACGGTCGGGGTAGACGTTGATCCACACCTTGCCGCCACGCTTGATGTGGCGCGTCATCGCGATACGGGCGCTCTCGATCTGACGGTTGGTCAGGTACGAGGACTCCAGGGCCTGGATGCCGTAATCGCCGAACGCCAGCTTGGTACCGCCCTTTGCGGCGCCGTCCCGCCGGGGATGGTGCTGCTTGCGGTGCTTGACCCTACGGGGAATCAACATTGCTCAGGCTCCTGCATTCTCGGTGACAGCCTCGGCCACGGGGGCCTCGGCAGCCTCGGCGCGACGGCGTCCGCCACGCTCGGGACGGCCGCCCCGGTCGTCGCGACGCGGCCCACGGGCCGGACGGCGCTGACCACCCGAGGTGGCGCGAGCGGCCCGCTGGGCGGCGCGCTCGGCGCGGTTGCCCGATAGGTCACCCTTGTAGATCCACACCTTCACGCCGATCCGGCCGAAGGTGGTCTTGGCCTCGAAGAAGCCGTAGTCGATGTCGGCACGCAGGGTGTGCAGCGGCACGCGGCCCTCGCGGTAGAACTCCGACCGGCTCATCTCGGCTCCGCCCAGACGGCCGGAGCACTTGATCTTGATGCCGGTGGCGCCGGAGCGCATCGCGGTCTGTTGCGCCTTGCGCATCGCCCGGCGGAACGCCACCCGGGCGCTCAACTGCTCGGCGATGCCCTGGGCGACCAGCTGGGCGTCGGTCTCGGGGCTCTTCACCTCGAGGATGTTCAGCTGCACCTGCTTGCCGGTCAGCTTCTCCAGCTCGCTGCGGACCCGCTCCGCCTCGGCGCCGTTACGGCCGATGACGATGCCCGGACGCGCGGCGTAGAGGAAGATGGTGACCCGCTCGCTGCGCCGCTCGATCTCGACCGAGGAGATGCCGGCGCGCTCCAGCGTCTTGTGCAGATACGCGCGGATCTTCACATCCTCGGCGACATGCTCGGCGTAGCCCTTGTCGGCGTACCACCGGGTGGTGTGGTCGGTGGTGATGCCGAGCCGGAAGCCGTTCGGGTTGATCTTCTGACCCATGCTCAGGCCTCCTTCGGTTCGACGACGACGGTGATGTGGCTGCCCCGCTTCAGGATCCGGCTCGCGGAGCCCTTGGCCCGCGGACGGATCCGGCGCAGGGTCATGCCCTCGTCCACGAAGGCCGCGCTGATGTACAGCTCGTCGGCGCGCAGGTCCTCGGTGGCCTGGGCGTTCGCCGAAGCGGACGCCACCACCTTGTAGACCGGCTCGGACGCCGCCTGCGGGGCGAACTTCAGCACCGTCAGGGCATCGGTCACGGGCATCCCCCGGACCAGGTCGACTACCCGGCGCACCTTGGTCGGCGACATCCGGACTCCACGCGCGATGGCGTACGAGCCAGGACGATCGCCGAGCAGGCGGGAACGCCGACTGGGCCGGTTCTCCTTGTTGCTCATATCTCTTCCTTTTCTCGCTCGCTCAGCGGCGGCGGGACTTCTTGTCTTCCTTGATGTGCCCGCGGTAGGTGCGGGTGGGGGCGAACTCGCCCAGCTTGTGCCCGATCATCGACTCGGAGACGAAGACCGGGACGTGCTTGCGACCGTCGTGCACCGCGATGGTGTGCCCGATCATGTCGGGGGTGATCATCGACCGGCGGGACCAGGTCTTGATCACCTGCTTGGTGCCCTTGGCGTTCTGCGCGTCCACCTTCTTGGCGAGGTGGTCGTCGACGAAGGGACCCTTCTTGAGGCTGCGTGGCATTTGTCTAGCTCACCTGTTCCAATCAGCGCTTCTTGCCGGACTTCCGGCGACGAATGATCAGGCGAGAACTCGCCTTGTTCTTGTCCCGGGTGCGACCCTCGGGCTTGCCCCACGGGCTCACCGGGTGACGGCCACCGGAGGTGCGACCCTCGCCACCACCGTGCGGGTGGTCGATCGGGTTCATCACCACACCGCGGACGGTCGGGCGGATGCCCTTCCAGCGGTTGCGGCCGGCCTTGCCCCAGTTGATGTTCGACTGCTCGGCGTTGCCGACCTCGCCGACCGTGGCGCGGCAGCGGACGTCCACCATGCGCATCTCGCCCGAGGGCAGACGCAGGGTGGCGTATTTGCCCTCGCGGGCCACCAGCTGGATGCGGGCACCGGCAGAGCGGCCCATCTTGGCGCCGCCACCGGGGCGGAGCTCGACGGCATGCACCGTGGTGCCGACCGGGATGTTGCGCAGCGGCAGGTTGTTGCCGGGCTTGATGTCAGCACCTTCGCCGGCCTCCACCGGAGCGCCCTGCTTGAGACCGTTCGGCGCGATGATGTAGCGCTTCTCGCCGTCGGCGTAGTGCAGCAGCGCGATCCGCGCGGTGCGGTTCGGGTCGTACTCGATGTGCGCGACCTTGGCCGGCACGCCGTCCTTGTCGTAGCGCTTGAAGTCGACCAGCCGGTAGGCCTGCTTGTGGCCGCCGCCGATGTGCCGGGTGGTGATCCGGCCGGAGTTGTTGCGACCGCCGGTCTTCGGCTTGGGCACCACCAGGGACTTCTCGGGCGTCGAGCGGGTGACCTCGGAGAAGTCGGACACGCTCGAGCCGCGACGGCCCGGGGTGGTCGGCTTGTATTTGCGAATAGCCATGATGTGGTCTTCCCCTCGCTCAGACGCCGGCCGAGCCGAAGATGTGGATCCGCTGGCCCTCGGCGACGGTCACGATGGCCCGCTTGGTGTCGGGACGCTTGCCCGTACCGGCCCGCGTGCGGCGCTTCTTGCCCTGGCGGTTGATGGTGTTCACTCCGGTGACCTTGACGTCGAAGACGGCCTCGACGGCGATCTTGATCTCGGTCTTGTTCGCACCCGGTGCCACCAGGAACGTGTACTTGTTTTCGTCCAGCAGCCCGTAGCTCTTCTCGGACACGACGGGCGCGAGCAGGATGTCGCGTTGGTCGCGGATCTTGTGGTCGCTCACTTCTGGCCCTCCTCGGTGGACGCGGCCTCGGTGGCCTCGGACTCGATGGACTCCGTCACCTCGGCGCCGGTGAAGGCGGCCAGGGCGGCGGTGGTGAACACCACGTCGTCGCTGTTCAGCACGTCGTAGGCGTTCAGCTGATCGGCGGCCAGCGCATGCACGCTGGCGACGTTGCGCAGGCTCAGCCAGGCCACGTCCTCGTCACGGCTCAGCACCACCAGGATCTTGCTGCCCGCGACCTCGGCCAGCGCCTGCAGGGCGGCCTTGGTGGAGGGAACCTCACCGGTGACGATGGACTCGATCACGTGAACGTTGCCGTTGCGGGCCCGGTCGGACAGCGCACCGCGGAGCGCCGCGGCGATCATCTTCTTCGGGGTGCGCTGGGCGTAGCTGCGCGGTTGCGGGCCGTGCACGACGCCGCCACCGGTCCACTGCGGGGCGCGGCGCGAACCCTGACGGGCGCGTCCGGTGCCCTTCTGGCGCCACGGCTTCGCGCCACCGCCGGCGACCTCGCCGCGGGTCTTGGTGGCGTGCGTGCCCTGGCGGGCGGCGGCCTGCTGGGCCACCACAACCTGATGGATCAGCGGCACATTGGTCTGGACGTCGAAGTAGTCGCCCGGCAGGTCGGCCGTGGCCTTCGAGCCCAGCACCTTGACGGTCTGCTTCTCGCTCATTCGGCAGCACCCTTCTTGGCGGCCGTGCGCATCACGACGAGCGAACCCTTGGGGCCGGGCACGGAGCCCTTGACCAGGATCAGCCCGCGCTCCGCGTCGACGGCGTGGATCGTGAGGTTCTGGACGGTCACCTTGTCGACACCCATCCGGCCGGCCATCCGCATGCCCTTGAAGACCTTCGAAGGGGTGGACGAACCGCCGATGGAGCCCGGCGAGCGGTGCTTGCGGTGCACACCGTGGGAGGCGCGCAGGCCGTGGAAGCCGTGCCGCTTCATCACGCCGGCGGTGCCCTTGCCCTTGCTGACGCCGGTCACGTCGACCACATCAGCGGCGGCGAAGACGTCGGCGAGCAGCTCCTGGCCCAGGACGTACTCGGCGGCGTCGGCGGTGCGCAACTCGACGAGGTGCTTGCGCGGGGTGACCCCGGCGGCATCGAAGTGGCCGGCGGCGGGCTTGGTGACCTTGGTCGGCTTGACGGCACCGAAGGCCAACTGGACGGCGGAGTAGCCGTCCTTCTCGGGCGAGCGGACCTGCGTGACGACGCACGGCCCGGCCTGGATCACGGTGACCGGGACGACCTTGTTGTTGGCGTCCCAGGTCTGGGTCATGCCGAGCTTGGTGCCCAGCAGGCCCTTCACTTTACGTTCGTTAGTCATGTTCGGCGACCTCAGGGGAGCTTGATCTCGATATCGACACCGGCCGGCAGGTCGAGTCGCATGAGCGAATCGACCGTCTTCGGCGTGGGATCGAGGATGTCGATCAGCCGCTTGTGCGTGCGCATCTCGAAATGCTCGCGGCTGTCCTTGTACTTGTGCGGAGAACGGATCACGCAGAACACGTTCTTCTCGGTGGGCAACGGCACGGGGCCCGCCACCTTCGCGCCGGTACGGGTCACGGTGTCGACGATCTTCTTCGCCGAGGAGTCAATGACCTCGTGGTCGTAGGCCCGGAGTCGGATCCGGATCTTCTGTCCCGCCACTGATTTTCCTTCTTCTCGTCGGATACTGCTGCTCCGACCCCCGCGGTCGGGCGTGTCGCGCCGTTCAGGGCCGCACACGATCAGAAATTCGTTCGTGGTAGGGCCCGGCTGACGACTCATCCGCCTGGGGGCGCCACGGCATACCGCCGCGGAGCAACCTGACGATTCTGTCACAGGACGTCCGGCAGCTTCAAATCCGGGGCGCTTCGGCGTCCGGTTTCGGCGTGTCGCGGGGTCGAGTGGACCGGGGCGGACCGGGGCGGCGGTTCTTTTCGGTCAGTGGACCGCTGGGGACGGTTCTTTTCGGTCCACTCCGAGCTTCAGCGGCACGAACAGAACCGTCCCCCCGGTCCACCCCCGGTCCACGGGAAAAGTTTGCCGGGGCGGGCTTCGGCAGCACCGATCTCACCATCGGGAGCGGATGATCCGGTCGGTGGCCGATGTCGTGCTATTGCATGAAGGTGGCCACGCTGCGGGGCATCGGCAACCGATGGCGAGATCGGCGGACGGGCAGAGACGTCGTGAGCCACACCGGCGCCGCTGTTGCCACAATGGTCCGGACTCGAGGAGGCGCGATGAAGCTCCATCATGTGCAGGTGATCATGCCGGTCGGCGGCGACGACGGCGCTCGCGCCTTCTGGCGCGACGCGGTCGGGTTGACCGAGGTGACTCCCCCGCCGGAGCTGGCCGGGCGTCCGGTGCGCTGGTTCCGGGCCTTCGACCGCTCGGGCGCGATCACCCTGGAGGTCCACGTCCTGGCCGACGAGGCCTTCGTCCCGGCCCGGCTCGCCCACCCGGCGATCCTGGTCGACTCGGTGGCCGAGCTTGCGGAACTCGGCGAGCGAATCGCGTCCGCCGGTTTCGAACTCAGCTGGGCGCAGCGGACGACCTTCGCCGGCTACCAGCGCTTCCACTGCTGGGACGGCTTCGGCAACCGCGTCGAGGTGATGACCCCGGACGCCGGCTGAACGCACCCCGCGCGACGGCGACCCGTTCAGGGGACGGTTCCTTGAACGGTTCAAGGAACCGTCCCCTGAACCGTCCCCTGAACCGAAACGGAACCGTCCCCTGAACCGGACGGGGCCGGCGGTCAGTCGTGGCCGATGATGAACTCGGACGTGGAACGGTGCGCGGTGGGCGGGACGACGAAACCGTTCATCACCGCCGACAGGCGCAGGGCGTGCTCGGAGTGGAAGACGTCCTCGAGGCTCATCGGCTCGCCGTCCGGACCAGAGAGCGGGACCCGCCAGTTGGGGTACTCGTCGACCGTGCCGGGCTGGTTCTGGGTGCGGTGGTCGCCCACTGCGTCGGGCAGCGCGGCGCACAGCATCCGGGCCGGGGTCGCCACCAGGAAGCGGTGCATGGCGAGCACGATGTCCTCGGTGGTCGGCTCATCCTGGGTCAGCAGGCCGCGTTCGCGCAGCAGCCGGAGCCAGTCGTCACGCTCGCGCGCCGCTCCGGCGAGCTCGACGTCCAGGTCCTCGGTGAGCAGGCCGAGGGCGTGTTGCAGCTTGACGTGCGAGGCTTCCAGATAGCCGGCGGTCGGCGGCAGGTCGTGGGTGGTGACCGAGGCCATGCAGTACTCGCGCCACGACTCGGGCGGCAGGATCTGGCCGTCGTCGCCCCGCTCGAACCAGGCGATCGAGGTGCCCAGGATGCCCCGGTCACGCAGGTAGACCCGCACCCACGGCTCGACCACACCCAGGTCCTCGCCGACCACGACCGCGCCGGCCCGCTGCGCCTCGAGCACCAGGATACCGACCATCGCCTCGTGGTTGTACCGGACGTAGGTGCCGTGCGTGGGACCCATCCCCTCCGGCACCCACCAGAGCCGGAACAGGCCCATGATGTGGTCGACCCGGATGCCGCCGGAGTGCCGCAGGATGCCGGCCACCATGTTGCGAAACGGGGCGTAGCTCAGTTCGTCCAGCCGGTCCGGACGCCACGGCGCCTGGCCCCAGTCCTGACCGGTCTGGTTGAAATGGTCCGGCGGCGCCCCCACTGAGACGCCGCGGGCGAAGGTGTCGCCGAGCATCCACGCCTCGGCGCTGTGGCCACTGACCCCGACGGCCAGGTCGTTCATGATCCCCACCCGCATGCCGGACGCCTTCGCCGCCGACTGCGCATCGCGCAGCTGCTCGTCGGCGACCCACTGCAGCCAGGTGAAGAAGACGATCTCGCTGACGTGGTCGACCGCGAACTGCGCCACCTCCGGCGAGGACGGACGGCGCAATTCCAGCGGCCACTCCCGCCAGTTCATCCCGTACTTGGTGACCAGCGCGCACCAGGTCGCGAACTGCGACAGCGGGCGTCCCTCTGTGCGGACGAAGTCGTTCAGGCTCATCAGCCGGGTCGGCTTCAGCCCGGCGTCGAAGATCACCCGGAGCGCCTTCAGCTTGGCCCGCCACACCTCGTCCCGTTTGATCAGCGGTTCATTCGCCAGCTTCTTGGCCAGCTTGCCGCGGAATTGGGCGACCCGAGCCCGTTGCCGCTCGTCCAGCGCGGCGTACTCGGCGATCGCCTCCGGACGGATGTAGATCGGATTCACGTAGCGCCGCGACGTCGGCAGATAGGGCGATGGCTCCAGTGGGGTCATCGGCTGTGCCGCATGCAGCGGATTGACCAGCACAAAGGACGCGAACTGCTGGGTGGCCGACCAGGTCGCCAGGTCGGCCAGGTCGGCCAGATCGCCGATCCCCCACGAATCGGCGGACCGGACGCTGTACAGCTGGGTGGCATACCCCCACACCCGCTTGCCACCCATCGCCGGCGGAAAGCCGAGGAAGTGCGGCGACACGATCAGAGTCGCCTCAGCCGTCCACTCGGCGGTCCGGCAGCCGATCCGGTGATAGCCCAGCGGAAGGTCGCCGGGCACCTCGAAGCTGGCCTCGCCGACCATGGCACCGTCAACCTCGCGGGCCGGTTCGTCGTTGGACAGTTGCCGCAGCTCGCGGGTGCCGCCGTCCTCGAGCCGGACCCACACCTCGACCGAGGCTCCGTCGGGGACATGCACCAGGACCACCTGCGGCGCCCCCTGCTGCATCACCGTGCAGGCCGGCAGCGCCCGCCGCCAGGCGCGCAGCTGCCGCTCCCGCACCGCGGCCGCCGCGGTCTCGGCGGTGCTGGCGTCGATCTCCATCGCCGCCAGCACGGCGATCACCGTCTCGTCGGAGATCTCGGTGAG
Organism: Micropruina sp.; assembly: GCA_047602545.1. Classification (GTDB taxonomy): domain Bacteria; phylum Actinomycetota; class Actinomycetes; order Propionibacteriales; family Propionibacteriaceae; genus Micropruina. The sequence continues at coordinate 683,973 of JASGHC010000001.1, forward strand.
CCGGCCCTTCCAATCCCAGAAACTCGGTGGCGATGCCGAACTCGGCAGCCAGCTCGACGAGATACGGGTTCGACAGGGCCATCGTTGGATTCCTTGCGGTCGGTGAACGGCCCAACCCTAGTGGGGGCACCCGTCAGATCGACAACGGAAACGCGGAGCATCGTCGGCCGAGCCGTACCGAAACACGTCCGAGCTGATGCTGGCAAGGGGTTTCGACGTCCTACCAGCGATGGACGGTTGGGTGCGGCGCCGCTGGTGGGCTCCGGGTTCAACCCGGATCCCCCGATCAGCGGCTACTGCGGGCCCAGCGGTGGATCTGGGTTCAATCGACGTCCGGCGCCTCGAAATCGACAAGCAGGGTCCGCAGCGCGGTGGCCAGCTGATCCCGGACGGGTTCGCTGAGCGGCTCCAGGATGCCGCGCTCGAACGCCACCAGGTCGTCCATCGCCGCACCCACCGCGTCCGCACCGGCGGCGGTCAGGCGGACCCGCACCCCGCGACGATCGGCCGGGTTGGCCTGGCGTTCCACCAGTCCCCGCTCGGTGAGCCGGTCGACCCGGTTGGTCATGGTGCCGCTGGAGGACAGCGTCTGGTGGATCAGCTCCCCCGGTGACAGCTCATACGGCGGACCTTCGCGGCGGAGCGCAGCCAGCACGTCGAACTCCCACACCTCGAGCCCGTGCGCTCCGAAGCAGCGTTTCCGGGCCAGGTCGAGGTGCCGGGCCAGCCGGCTCACCCGCGACAACACGGCCAACGGCACGGTATCGAGCCCCGGCGCCTCGGCCTGCCAGGCGGCGATGATGCGATCGACCTCGTCCATCGCCGGCGGCTATTCCTCGGCCACTGCGCTGGGCACGGGCCCGATCCGGAAGGCCATCAGGACGGCGACCAGCCCGACGATCACCATCATCGCCATCAGCCCGCCGAAGGTGACCGGCTGCGAGGCGGTGAGGTGGAAGTGTGCGAACCAGGCGCCGGCCAGGCCGGTGAACAGGCTGCTGCCGAGCGACTCTCCGACCTGCAGCGAGGACGTGTTGCGACCCAGCTCGGCCTCATCGGAGAGCTGCATCACGGCCAGCGAGGTACTCGGGTTCTGCAGGCCCATGCCGAAGCCGGCGATGATCCAGGCGATCATCACCAGTCCCAGCCAGGACTGCGGGAAGAAGGACGCCACGGCGAGCACCGCAACACCCAGGGCGATGCCGGCCACGCCGACGATGATCATCTGGTCACGCCGCCAGGACAGCCGGCTCTGCGACTGCAGCAACGCCCCCAACATCCAGCCCACCGAACCGACGGTCAGCGTGACGCCGGTCATCACGGCCTCCAGCCCACGGGCCTCAGTCAGCATCAGCGGCAGGAACGACTGGGCACCGAAGAACGCGCCGGCGCTGAACAGCCGGGCACCCACCACGCCGGAAATGCCGCGTCCGGTCCAGTCGATGGTCTTCGGCAGCAGCGGGGGCAGGCCGAACACCACCGCCGCCAATCCGACGGTCGCCCACAGCGCGGACCACAGGTCCAGCTCCTGCATCGCCCACTGGATCAGCGCCAGCCCGGCCGCAACGGCGGCGGCCAGCACCATCAGCCGCTTCTTGAGTTCGTGCGGCTCCTCGGGGGTCAGCTCGATGTGCCGCAGCGGCCGCAACACCAGGACGCCGCCCACGGCCATGAACGGCAGCACCGACCAGAACACGAAGTGCCACGAACTGACCTGTACGATCCAGCCGGCCAGCGGCGGCCCGACGAACGCCGGCAGCATCCAGCAGGCCGAGAACCACATCATCAGCTTGGCCCGTTGAGCTTCGTCGTAGGCGCGGGCGATCAGCACCATCACGGCGACGTTCATGGTGCCGGCGCCGAGGCCCTGGGTGAACCGGGCCAGCAGCAGCACCCACATGGTCGGCGCCACTGCCGCCAGCACCAAGCCGCCGGCGAAGATGCCGAAACCCCACACCATGGGTTGGATGGGCCCGTACCGGTCGCTGAACTGACCCGACGCGACGATGCTGAAGGTCATCGCGATCACGAACGCCGTAAACGTCCAGGCGTACAACTCCAGGTTGCCCAGGTCGCGGGCGGCCGCGGGCATCGCGGTGAGGACGGCGTAGGACTCGAACGAGATGGCCATCACGCACATCATCAGGCCGATCGTGAGCCACCGACGATCGGTCTTCCCACTCACTGGGCCACCTTCTGCACGGCTCGGAGTCTACGACCCCGCTCCACCACCGTGGCCAGTACGCGCCGGGACGCCGGACACCACCGTGAGCAGGTTGGACGCCTTCAGTTGGGTCTCGGCCCACTCCCCGGCCGGGTCGGAATCCCAGGTGATGCCGCCACCGGTGCCGAGATGCAGGCGTCCCTCGGCGGCCCAGAAGGTGCGGATCGCCACATTCAACTCGCCCTCGGCACGGTCGGCGTCCACCCATCCGACAGCGCCGCAGTACACCCCACGGAGCACCGGTTCGAGCCTGCGGATCACCTCCAGCGCGGCCAGCTTCGGGGCGCCGGTGACCGAGCCGGGCGGGAACGTCGCCTCGACCAGCTCCGGCCAGCCGGCGTCGGGCCGGAGCCGTCCGCGCACGGTGGAGACCAGGTGGAACAGTCCCGGGTGGGCCTCGACGGACAGCAGCGCCGGGGTTTCCACCGAACCGGTGACGCAGACCCGGCCGAGGTCGTTGCGGACCAGGTCGACGATCATCACGTTCTCCGCCGAATCCTTGGCCAGGAAACCGTCGGCGGTGGAGGCGGTGCCCTTGATCGGCGACGACCAGACCGTGCTGCCGCGGCGTCCGAGGAACAGTTCGGGTGACGCCGAGGCGACGTGAATGCCCTGCTCGGGCAACTGCACCACGGCACTGAACGGGGCCGGGTTGCCCTGCGCGAGCGCCGCGCCCAGCGCCGCGATCGACCATCCGGGCGGGAGCGGTGCGCTGAGTCGCCGGGTCAGGTTCACCTGATACACCGCGCCGGCGGCGATCTCGTCCCGGATCGCGGCGACGCCGGCGGTGAAGGCGGCTTCGTCCAGCGAGGTGCTCCAGGCACCCCGAGCCGGGCCGAGCCAGGGGCGTCCGCGCCAGGGCGTCGCGGGACGGACCCGCTCGAACCGGGCGCACACCGGGTCGCCCTCGAAAGGCAGCACCACCGCCCAGAACCCGGACGAGTCCAGCGCCGTCAGGTCGGCGGTGACATCGCGCAGGCCGGTCGCCAGCCGTCCACCGACCACTGCGAGCGCCTCCACCCCGCAATCCCACCACGAGGCATGCCGGCCACCCAAGCTGGGGCACCCCGCGCCGAAACGTGCGTTACGCCGGACCGCGGGGCGGGCCCACGGCGCCGCCGCGCAGAAACGTGCGCAATGCCGTCCACCGGCCGGGTCGATAACGCTCATATCGCCGCGAGTTGGCCGAGCCCGGCCTGCACGGCCGCGCACAACGGCCATTTCTCCGCAGCGAACGCCGATGGCAGGAGAAGGGACCGGCTGGCCTCGTTGGTTCGGCCTGTCCACCGTGGCGACGGGCCGAGCAGACCCAACCAGCGAGAGTCCGCATTGATCGGCGACTCACCACAGCGATGGCCGATTACAGTGTGGAGCTATGACCGAGATGGCGCCCGGCGCACAGACGATCCTCGACGAACGCACCGACCTTCGCATCGACGAGGGCGACCACGAGCGGTTCAGTCACTACGTGCCGAAGAACAAGCTGACCGAGGCCATGGTGATGGGGACGCCGGTGGTGGCGTTGTGCGGGAAGGTGTGGGTGCCGAGCCGCAATCCCGACAAATTCCCGGTGTGCCCGGAATGCAAGGAGATCTGGTCATCGATGCGCCCCGACGACGACGCGTAGGACCCGTGATGCCACACACCCTGATCGTGATGCGCCACGCCAAATCGTCGTGGAGCACGAACGACCCCGACCATCGCCGCCCGTTGGCCGCTCGCGGACTGCGCGACGCCGCGGTTGCCGGTGCCATCCTGTCGGAATACCCCATCGACAGGGTGCTGTCTTCGTCGTCGACCCGGACCCGGGAGACCTGGCGGGCCGCCGAGGCGGCCGGCGCGCGGGCCGGCGAGGTGACCTTCACCGATGCCCTCTACGGCGCCTGGGCGGACTCGATCGTCAACCTGCTGCGCGAACTGGGCGAGACGGCCGGCACCGTGATGGTGCTGGGCCACGAACCGACGATGAGCTCTTTGATCGAACTGCTGGCGGAGCCGTCCGAGCTGGCCGACGAGGCCGTCCGGCACTACCCGACCAGTGCGCTGGCCGTGCTGGAGCTCGACTGCGCGTGGGCCGCGCTCGCTCCCGGCCGGGCTCGGGTGACCCGCTTCGAGATCCCCCGCGGCTGACTCGGTACCCGCTCTCCCGAGGAAGCACTGTTCAACCCGACCACCGGGGGTTGAGCTTGTCGAAACCCCAAACCAGCACCAGGTCCAATAGGTCTCGACAAGCTCGACCAACGAAGAATCAGCGCCGACGGTCGGGTCAGGACGGTATCCGGCCCAGCCCGATCTGCAGGTAGGCGGCACCGAACAGGCCGGTGAGCAGCACCGTCGCATAGCGCTCCATCACCGAATCGGCCAGATGCTCCAGCCGGGTGATCCGGATGTCGGCGGCCTGCGCCGTCCGCTCCAGCCGTCGCCGCGCCTCGGCGGCCGCGGCGTCGTCCAGACCGTCGTCGATCAGCACCAGGCCCGGACGCCGCTCCTGCGGGCCCTCCTCGAACGGGTCGGCGAACGGGTCGCGCGGCGGCGCCTGGTGCAGCAGCGTTCGCAGGTCGGACGCGTCGGCGGCTAGGCCCACGCGCCCGGACGCGAGCCGCAGCGCCTCGACGATCCGCCGACTGGCCCGGGCGGCGAGCACCGAGCCGCCCCAGACCAGCGGGGACGCGTCAGCCAGGTCGAGCGCCATCGCTTTCGCCGGGTTGACCGACACATCGGTGCGGGCCGAACAGCTCTCGGCCACGGTGTCCATGGCGGCCGCCACGGCGTCCGGGTTCGGGTACGGGCCCAGGCCGAGCCGGTGCAGCGCCACGAGGCAGACCACGGCCGCGGCGAGCGGGTCGCCGGTGTTCACCGGCAGCACCGTGGTCGCCCGCGAGGCGGCCTGCACGGCCAGCGGTGAATCCGGCGGGCAGGCGACGATCAGCCGGCAGCCCCGCCGGACCGCCTCATGGGCGACGGCGAGGCTTTCCGGGCCGCGACGTCCGATCAGCAGCACGATGTCCAGCGGACCCACCCATCCGGGCAGGCCGAGTGCCGGCCAAGCCACGAACGGCACCGGGCAGACCGGCTCCAGCACCGCCCGCAGCAGCCGCGCCTCCGGTCCGTAGGCGATGAGGGCCCGGGGGCGGTCGAGGTCGTCGAGGACGGCCAGCGGCCCCTCGGCCATCGCGGCCTCGCGGCGCACCCGGGCGCCTGAGGAGGCCAGGTTCATCAGCAGCGGCGCGGCGGCGGCCAGGACGTCGGGGTTCTCCAGCCGGGAGTCGTCGAAGTCGAACATCGGTCAGTCGCGGCTGGGCCGCCGGGCCTCGTCGATCAGCAGGATCGGAATGCCCCCGCGCAGCGGGTAGGCCAGGCCGCAGTCGGCGCCGGTGCAGACCAGCTCGGACGCCTCGTAGTCCCAGGTGAACGTGCCGTGACAGGCCGGGCAGACCAGCAACTCGAGAACGTCGTGGGTCAGGTCAGGCATCTGCTTCTCCTCTGATGATGGCCAGCGCCTCGTCGCGCAGGGACGGCATCTGGGCGGCGTCGGCGGATTCGACGTTGAGCCGCAGCAACGGCTCGGTGTTGGACGCCCGGACGTTCACCCACCAGCCGTCGCCGGCGATGGTGAGTCCGTCGTCGGTGTTCTGGACGCCCCGGCCGGCGAACGCGTCGGCCAGCCGGGCCAGCACGCCCGGCACGTCGGCGACGGTCGAGTTGATCTCGCCGGACGCAGCGAAGGCCGGCAGACCGGCGACCAGTTCGGACATGGTGCCGCCACTGCGGCCGAGCAGGGCCAGCACGTGCAGACCGGCAAGCATGCCGGTGTCGGCGCCCCAGAAGTCGCGGAAGTAGTAGTGGGCCGAATGTTCGCCGCCGAAGATGGCGTTGTGTTCAGCCATCTTGGCCTTCACCGAGGTGTGCCCGACCAGGGACACCACGAGCGCTCCCCCGGCTTCGGCGACCACCTTGTCGACGGCGCGGGAGGTGATGGTGTTGATCACGATGGTGCCGCCGGGCTCCCGGGCCAGCTCCTGCTGCGCGATCAGCGCGGTGACCAGCGACGGGCTGACCACCTCGCCCCGCTCGTCGACGATGAAACAGCGGTCGGCGTCGCCGTCGAAGACCAGCGCCAAGTCGGCCCGGTGTTCGAGCACCGCCCGCTGGGCGTCGACCAGGTTCGCCGGCTCGAGCGGGTTCGGCGGATGGTTGGGGAACGAGCCGTCCAGTTCGGTGAACAGCCCGATCGTCTCGACGTCGAGCGGGCCGAGCACGGCGGGTGCGGTGTGCCCGGCCATCCCGTTGCCGGCGTCATACACCACGGTGAGCCGGCGCATGCCGTCCAGCGGCACCAGGGCGTGCAGGTGCGCGGCGTAGTCGGCCAGCACGTCCTGGCTGCGGCGGGTGCCCGGCTCGGCGGCCGGGGCCAGTTCAGGCCCCATGGCGAGTGCGGCGATCTGCCGCAGCATCGCGGGGTCGATCGGCGCGGCCTGGGCGAGGCAGAATTTGACGCCGTTGTAGTCGGCCGGGTTGTGCGAGGCGGTCAGCTGAACCCCCGGCACCCCGAACAGCCCGGACGCGAACCAGAGCTGGTCGGTGCTGGCCAGCCCGATGTCGATCACCGAGGCCCCCTGCGCCAACGCCCCCTCGATGAAGGCCGCGGCCAACTCGACGCCGGTGGTGCGCATGTCGCGGCCGAGGACGAACTCGGCGCCCTCCAGACCGAGCACGCGGACGAAGGCGGCGCCCACCGCGCGCGCTCCCGCCGCGTCCCACTCGGGATGATCGCCGGTGACCACGCCGCGAATGTCGTTGGCCTTGAAGATGGACGGGGTAAGCACGATCGGAAGCCTAGCGGTCGGAGCGGACTCGGATTCGCACGAGTGGCCGACGACCGGCCATTGAGGTGGTCACAGCTTGTCGAGACCTCGGAGGTGCCGCTCGCTGGGCAAGGGGGGTTTCGACGAACTCGACCAGCGGTGGTTGCGCTGATCATCGTCGCCGCAGCGGCCCAGCCGTCACAGGTCGGCGATGACCGCCAGGTGGCCCTTGCGGCGACTCACCGCGGGCTCGGGTGCCTCGGGGCCGTCGGAGCCCAACCCGGCCAGCCGGACGGCGCGGGCCAGCGCCATCAGGTCGTCCGTGGAGGGGCCGGTGTCGATCTCAGCCTCGGGCAGCCGGATGACCTCCCAGCCGCGGGGCGCGGACAGGCCGGCGCTGTGCGCGGCGCACAGGTCGTAGGAGCCCGGCTCGGCGCGCAGTGCGAGCGGCCCGAGTACCGCCGTGGAGTCGGCGTACACATAGGTCAGCGTGGCAATGGCGCGCGTCGCGCACCCCGTCCGTGAACACATCCGTGACCTCACCGGCGTGACACTACCCGCTCGATCCGGGATCGTCGCGAACCCGGGCCGGATCCTCCAGCACAACTCCAGGGTTGCCGCGGGCCGGCGGGTAGACGGACCGGGATGGCTCGCCGGTGCGGGCAGCGAGCCGGTGGTCGGTGCGGTCGAGCCGCCGACCGGTATCTCGGCGACCAGCTGCTCGCCGTCACTCCCAGTCGTCGTCGGTCGCCCAGCCCTCGGGGTCGAGTTCCTCCAGCGGAATCTCGGTGAGTGCGTGCAGCTGCTCGACCAGGGTGCGGAACACCAGGATGCGCAGACCCTTCCGGGTCCGGGCCCGGTGCTCCAGCGGACGCCGGTACAGCACCACCTGCCCGTGGTAGGGCGGGACCGGGCCGACCGCGGCCGCCAGCGGCACCCGGTCACGGCTCCAGCCGCTGACCGCGCCGGGCACGTCCTCGACGCCGACGTCGATCCCGACCAAGGCCCGTGGGCAGGCCGCGGACACTCGCGCGACGCCCTGCTGGACACACGCGGTGAAGTACTCGGCACCGGCCGCCCGAGCCCGCAGCGGGACCGGATTGCCGGTGAGCGGGTTGGGCAGCGCCAGCGGTCCGCGCAGGCCGCGGCCGTGACGTTCCCTGCGGTGTGCCATGAGAGCAAGGCTATCCGTGGTTGCCGGCCAGGGGGGAGCCAGCCGCGCGAGCGTGGATCTCGACAAGCTCGATCAGGGGTGCGTGGTCTCGATCAGCGGGTGGGCGGCAGGATCTCAAGTGGGAATCGGGGTCGGACGCGGAGCACGAAGACCGCCCAGAAGGCGGCCACCATGACCATCAGCACCCCTTCCGCGATCAGCACCGCGTTCGGCAGCCCGGACGCGGTCAGCAGCACCGTCGCCAGGTTGCAGACCCCGTGGATCAGTACCGCCGATACCCAGGCGAGCGCGCGGCGTCCCACCACGATCCCCCACAGCACCAGCACGCTGAGCCCGATGTGCAGGCCGATGGCAGAGATCCGTTCGACTCCGGCCAGGTAGAACTGCAGCGACGGGGTGCCGGTGAGCGCGGCCAGCACCTGGCCGCGGCCACCGGCCGGCAACTGCGCCAGTGCCGCAGTCTGGCCCGAGTTGATCAGCAGCGACAGGGAGAGGTTCGCCAGCTGACCGACCCCGACCAGCAGCACCGCCTCGATGCCGCCGTGACCCAAGCCGAATGCGACGCCGTCGATCCAGCGGTGGAAGCGGCGCAGCAGCCACAGCATCACCAGCAGCCGGCCGGTCTCTTCGAAGAGGCCCGCCGTGAAGCTGGCCACCGGCGCCGACACCAGCCATTGCGCCCAGGCCCCGTCCTGGCTGGACAGCCAGGCCATCAGCGGAATGCGGGTCAGCACCTGAGCGAGCAGGAAGGCCAGCACGCCGGCCGCGAACGCACGCCCCACCTTGGGATAGCGGCGGACGCCGTTCTGTCGCCGGGTGGCGATCCAGATCAACCCGCCCAGCGGGACCACCAGGCAGATCAGCAAGCTGACCACCATGCCGACTATCGAAGCCGTGGGAACCATGGCTCAGGAGCCTAGCCGGGGGTCCTGACGGATCGTCGGCAGCACGTTCGGCGGGGTGCTGGGCAACACCGCGGCCGAGGCGATGCCGTCTACGTCGACGATGGAGCGTCGCACACCGACCGACGCGTGGATGGCGTCCGGCCGCTCGGGCTGCACCGTCACCAGCACATCGGTCGCCTTGGGCAGCCGCACCGCGACGTCGGCCAGTCCGGGGACGGTGACGGTGCGCCGGAACAACCGCTTCCCGGAGACGTCCACGACCACCACCCGGACCCGGCTCGCGTCGGCGACACCGCTGGCCAGTTGCAGCGTGGGTGCCACCTTCGCCCCCGGCGACACCGCGAGCGCGGACGGCCCGGTCAACGCCGGCGTCGCGACCTGGACGGCACTATCGGACGCCGCGGCGTCCGCGCCGTTGTCGCTGATCACACCGGCCGTGACCGGCTGTTCCGAACTGAGCCGCAGCCCCACCGCGGCTGCGGCGAGAGCGTTGCCGAGCGGGATGCGGCGGCTGGTTTGGGGCGGCAGGTCGATGGTCTCCAACCCGGGGAGGGCGATCGGCCCGTTCGCGCCCAGCACCTGCAGCGCCACGGCGGCCGTCCGATCGCCGGGGTTGAGCACGACCAGGTCGCGGGCGCCCTTGCCGCCGGCAACCCCGGGATGATCAGGTCATTGGTCGGTGCGACGGTCGGCGGCAGCCAGTCGCTGCCGGCGGGCTTGTCGCCCCGCCGCAACCGTTGCCGCACCATCGCCGCGACCCGGCCGGCGGACGTCGCCAGCTGCACTGAGACGGACTGTTCGTTGCTGAACAGCGGGCCGAGCGGCACCACCCGCTGAGTGTGCGCCGCCACGACGATGCCCCGCGACCCGGGCGCGGCGAGCCGGCCCTCGGGTCCGTAGACGGCCAGGTCGACGGAGGCGTCCGAGGAGTCCGCATTGAGCAGCACCAGATCGGCCGTGCTCGTCTCGGACGAGAGCACCCCGGTGAACCAGGCGGCGCTGCTCGGCCGATCGCACGACGCGAGCGACAGCCCCTGGCCGGGACCGGGGGGGTTCGCGGCGCGGACGGTCGCCGACAGCACGTCCTGCCGGGGTGCGCTGACCACCAGTGGTTGCGTCACCTCCGATGCCGAACCGAACACGCCCGCCAGGTTGGTGGTCTGGCCGGGGTCGGTCAGCGGCGCCGTGGCCACCCGCCGCTGCGGGGACCCGAACGCCACCGTCGTGTCGGCGTCCGAGGTTGGGCACACCACCGCCACGCGGGCCCGGTCGTCGTCCGGGCCGGCGACGGGCGCCGGCTGCTGCACCGGCAATGAGGAGGCCCCCAGGAGGGTCAGCACCAGCACCGCGATCGTGGCCAGCACGGACGCGGCGCGGACGGTTGTCGTGCGGTTCATCGCCGCCTCCCGACTCGGGGTGCCGCCATGATCACCAGCACGATCAGCCCGGCCAGCTGCAGCGGCGGCCACGGGCCGGGGTCGTCGCGCAGCCCGTAGCGCAGCACCCCGCTCTCGACGCCCAGGTCGAACGCCTGGCGGCCGTCCGGCAGCGGGTGGGAGGTCAGCGGACGTTGGTCGATGCTGGCCCACCAGCGGGCGTCGGCGGGTTCGGCCAGCACCAGCAGCCGGGACTGTGCTCCGGCCGCGACCGTCTCGCCGTCGCCGGTCGGCTGTGTTCCGCCGTCCTGGACGGTGGCACGCGCCGAGCCCGGCACCGGCCAGGTGGTGTCGTCGTCGACGCCGGTTCCGACGCCCAGCCCGGGCACGTTGTCGATGGCCGTCCGCAGGTCGGAATCGCCGCCCTTCAGCCAGATGTAGCCGACCCCCAGCCGGCCCAGATCCTCGCTCAGCTGATCGTCGGCGCCGCCGGACAGCAGCCGGTTGACCACGGACGCCGCCACCCCGCGCTGCGGTTCGACCGTGCCGGGCAGGCCCCGCTCGTCGTCGCCCAGCCGGGGCAGGTCGTCTTGGAGCAGCGACCAGCGGATCTCGCCGTCGGCACGGTCGATGGCGAGGGTGCGGACAGCGGTGGGTGAGGTCATCGCCACCCGGACGAACGGCGGCAGCTCGTCCAGGGTGGTCCGCTGCAGGGCGGCGGTGCCCGCCCAGGCCCACCACACCCCGCCGATGCCGACGGCGGCGATCGCTATCGCCGCCAGGGCCAGCGCGGCCGCATGCCAGGCTCCCAGGGTGCGGTGCCGCAAACCCGCGGACAACCCGGCCAGGCCGCGGGCCGCAGCCAGGACCAGGCCGCCCAGCATCAGGATCAGCCACGGTAACGTCTGCGGCCGCACCTCGACGCCGGGCGGAACGGTGACCACCAACCGGCTGAGCAGCACGGCGGCCAGCAGGCCGACCAGGGCGGCGGCGACGCCCGGCGCGGCGGCACGCGGACGCCGGTACAGCCCCAGCAGCGCCGTCAGCCAGGCGACGCCGGCCACGGTCGCGCACACCCACAGCGGCGCGACCCCGGGACCGGGCGGGTGGGCCAGCGCCAGCTGCCAGGCGTCGGCGACCTCGCCGGAGGCGAGCGCCGGGGAGGCCCCGGTCAGCCATCGGCCCGGGTACGACCACCAGCCCAGCAGGCTCTGCCCGAGCCCGACCAGGCCGGATGCCGCCACCAGCGCCAACTGCCCCAGCCCGCGCCAGCGTCGGACGGCCGGCATCGCCGCCATCGCCAGCACCACCAGCGGCCAGGTCAGCGGCACCTCGACGACGGCGAAGGCAAGCCATAGGCCGATCGCACCGGCCGCGCGCCAACTCTGATCGGACGCCCAGGCGCCCAGCGCGTGGGCCAGCAGCGGCAGCAGCACGGCCCAGGTGAGCAGGCCCAGCCAGCCGCCGCCGAGCGCGCCGACCAGCACCGGCGCGAGGCCGTAGCCGAACGCCGCGACCACCGCCGCCGGGCCTTCGACCCCGGCGTGCCGCAACACCCGTAACGCCAGGATCCAGGCCAGCGGCACCGCGATCAGGAAGCCGATCGTGACCAGCCACTCGACCTCACCGAAGGTCACCAGGGCAGCCAGCGCCGTCGAGCCCAGCCAGGGCGGGCCGGTCAAGGCGGGCTGGCCCGCGATCGGATCCAGCCAGGCGTGCCACAGATCGGTCCAGCCCTCGGGTGACGGCAGCAGGCCGGCGCCGGTGAGGCGTCCCTCGCCGAGCAGCCGCCAGCCGGCGACCACCGCCAGAACCCCCACCACGTAGGAACCGATGGTGAGCGGTGAGACGTGTCGCAGCCGGCCCCGCTCGGCGAAGTCGTCCCCGGTGAGTTCGTCCAGCGAGGTCTCGCCAGCGGTGTCGGCCAGGTCGGCCCAGGCCTCGGCGAGACGTCCCGCAGCACGGTCCAGGGCACGGCCGGTCAGGGCCCGCCGGGTCGGCGTCAGCCCGTCCAGCGCGGCGGCGTCCAGCCCTCGTCCGGCCAGCACGGCGCTGGCGGACCGGTCACCCATCCAGGCACCGAGGGCACGCAGTTCGGCGCCGGCGCGGGCGGCGTCCTTGCCGAGCAGGAAGCCGAGGGCACCGAGCAGGCTGCCGAACAGCAGCCGGGCGCGGGTCCACCACGAGCGGCCGGCTGAGGCGACCCGCAACTCCCAGGCTCGGGAGTCGGCGGCGTCCGGCTGAGCAGGGGCGGTGCGGTGGATGCGGGCCTGCGGTTCAGCGACCACCCGCAGCCCGAGCGCATTCATCCGGGCGCCCAGTTCGACGCCGGCCAGCCCGTCGGGCAGCTCGGCGACCACGCCGTCCACCTGTTCCCAGGCGTCGCGACGCACCAGCGCACCGGAGAGGTCGACCCCCAGCACCGGCATGGTCGACAGTTGACCCTGGTCGGGTTCCCCGCCCTCGACGGCCGGAACGACGCGTCCGGCCGGAGTCACGGTCAGGCCGCAGGATTCGATCAGGTCGACCCGGGCCCGGCGCCGGGACTGCACCATCAGCGGACCGACCAACGCGATCTGTTCGGAGTCGATTCCGGTTCGCACCAGTTGTTCCAGGGCGTCCGGGGCCGGACGGATCACGCCCGGCAGCAGCCAGAGCCATTCGCCGCTCGCGCGGCCGGCTCCTTCGTCGAGGGTGTCGGCCACGATCACCTCGGTCGGCACCAGGCTCTGTTGTTCCAGCAGCGGTTCCAGCGTGTCGGCGACGTCGGCGAGCACCACCGCTGTCACAGTGTGGGTGCCGAGGTCGACCGCTGAGTCCTCCTCGGTGGCATGCAGCCACGCCCAGGGATCAGTCACGTTGCCCTAGGGTAGCGGCGTCTGGTCAGACGGCCTGCTTCTTCAGCTTGCGCCGCTCGCGCTCGGACAGCCCGCCCCAGATGCCGAACCGCTCGTCGTTGCTGAGCGCGTACTCGAGGCATTCGCTGCGCACCTCGCAGCTCAGGCAGACTCGCTTGGCCTCGCGGGTGGAACCGCCCTTCTCGGGGAAGAAGGCCTCGGGATCGGTCTGGGCACACAGCGCACGCTCCTGCCAGCCCAGCGCTCCCTCGTCGCCGTCATCAAACTCCAGCGCCACCAACTCATGCATGGCATGCCTCCTCGACCCAGTGCAGCCCAGCTGAACTACATGGAGGAAATTACATGCCTGTTGTTCAGGTAAGTCAACCCGAATCTTGTGGTAACGGGCGCGTCTAACTTGACTAAATCGCTGCGATGGAGCTTGTGTCGCAGCTACGCCGAGGGAGTGGGGGCTCATCGACGATGATCTGGTCGAGCCTGTCGAGACCTCTGTGGCAACGGGTTTCGACACGCTCAACCAGCGGACGACGCACCGAACGTGCAGGTCAGCCGGGTTCCTCCGGGCTCGGACGGCGCCGCCACTTACTCTGAGGCTGCGGTGCGGAAGATGCCTCGGATTCGTCCGCTCCGGCGGCACCGACGTCGGGCCGGGCGCCGCCGGCGGCGTCCCGCGCACTGCGCCAGGCGGTGCCGCTGGCCTGTTCCGGCTGCCACACCGGGGGCGTGCGGGGCTGCTCGGGCGCGCTCACCTCGGGGACGGCCGGAGCGGGGGCCAGATCGAGCCGTCCCGAACGGACACCGCGGACCACGACCCACAGCACCCCGGCCGCGACCGCCTTCAGAGCGATGTCGAGCAGGCCACCGAGGATCTCCATGATCACGCCGAAGGCGTTCGCCGACGCGGCCAGGCCCATCACCAGGCAGACCAGCTGCAGGGCGGTGCCGATCGCGATCGCCCAGGCCGACAGCCTCGCCAGCAGGATCGCGTTGCGGGCGGCCGGCGGAACGAACAAACAGGCGCAGACCAGTCCGACCAGCAGAATCACCAGGGACAGGTTCATGATCGAGACGCCGATCTCCTGGAACGCCTCGAAGAGCGGCGTCTGCTCGCGGACCAGCAGCAGGACCAACCGGACGATGCCCAGGATCTGGCTGGCGCAGATGATCACCAGCACCGCCCAGGTCACCGGTTGCCGGATCCGCTTGACGTTGTCCAGGATCGCCCGGCCCTTCGAGGCCTGCGTCTCGCCAGCCTCAGACATGACTCTCCCCTGCTTCCGCCCGGACCAGCGCGACCAGTTCGCGGACGCGTTCCGCAGCGTCCACCGGCACCACCATGGTGATCGTCGGCGTCGCTACCACCACCATCGACGTGCAGCCCAGCACGCCGATCAGATGGTCGTCGCCGGCGGTGTTGATGATCACGTTGTCGGCGGCGTCCAGCCGCACCGAGGCACCGATCAGCGCGTTGCCGGCGGCATCGTGGGCGAGTGTCTCGGCCAGTGAGGCGTAGCCGCCGACATCGCGCCACTGCACCGGCAGCGCCACCGAGACCACGTGAGCCGTACCGGCGCCGGCTGAGATCGGCTCCATGATTCCGTAGTCGACCGACGTCTTGTGCAGCGTCGGGAAGATCTCGGCCAGCCGCTCCGGATGGGCGGCGAGTTCGACGACCGAGGCATGGCTGGCCGGATGCAGCGCCGCCAGCTGATCGAGGAAGGTACGCGCCCGCCAGACGAACATGCCGGCGTTCCACCAGTACTCCCCCGAGGCAAGGTAGTCGCCGGCGGTCACCAGATCGGGCTTCTCCCGGAACTCCAGCACCCGGTGGGTGTGCTCGAAGCCGGGCACCGCCTCGCCGCGATGCAGATAGCCGTAGCCGGTGTGTGCGCTGGTCGGCACCACGCCGAGGGTGACCAGGGCCAGCGGATCGGCCTCAGCCACCGCGAAGGCCTCGCCGAGGGAGGCGGTGAAGACGGCCGCCGGCTCGATCAGCTGATCGGCCGTCACCTGGGCGATCACGGCGTCCGGGTCGCGGGCGGCGATGACGGCGGCCGGCCAGGCGACCGCGTTGAGCGAATCGCGCCCCTCGGGTTCGCCCAGGATGTTCTCGGCCGGCACCTCGGGCAACTCGGCGGCCACCTGGTCGGCATAGGCGGCGCCGGTGCAGACCAGCACCCGTTCCGGCGGGACCAGATCGCCCAGCCGCTCGAAGGCGATGCGCAGCAGCGAAGTGCCGTCGATCAGCCGAAGAAGTTGTTTGGGGGTGCCTTTGCGGGACAACGGCCACAGCCGTGTCCCCGAACCGCCGGCCATGATCACCGCGAACCGCATGGGATGACGATATCGGCCCAGCTTCTACGATTCGGGGATGGACATTCCGGTGGTCTTGACGGCTTTGCAAAGACGAGCGCGGACGGCGGGCGCCGAGCCGCTGCTCACCCACTACGACCTGGACGCCGGCGGGCGCACCGAACTGAGCGTCGCCACCTTCGCCAACTGGGTCGCCAAGACCGCCAACCTGATCGAGGACCTGGGCGCCGACTCGGGTCTGGTCGGCCTGCCCCTTGCCGTGGACCGGCCCGGGCACTGGATGACACTGCTGTGGCCGCTGGCCGCCTGGCAGCGCGAATGCGCGATCACCCTGGACGCCGCCGGCGCCGATCTGGTGGTGGTCGGGCCGACGGATCCGCGTCCGGTGATCCCCGGGGCGACGCTGGCCTGCTCGCTGCATCCGCTCGGCCTGGGGTTGCGCGACCTGCCGGACGGCGTCCTCGACTTCAGCACCGAAGCGCTCAGCCAGCCCGATCAGGCCGGCACGCTGCCCAGTGCGCCGTCCGGGCCGGCCTGGATCGAGGGCGCACCGGACGGCGGCTCGCAGGTGTTCAGCCACGCCGACCTGGCCGCGACCTCCGCTGTCGCCGGGCGGGTGCTGGTGGTGCCGTCCGACCCGCTCGGGACGCTGCGGGACGCCGTGCTCGGGCCGCTGCTCGGCGGCGGTTCGTCCGTCGTGGTCGAGGGCACCCCCGACGACGCGGTGCTGGCGAGGATCCGGACGTCGGAGCGCTGCGTGGAATGATGGCGCGGTGACCTATCGCCCCCTGACCACCCCGGCGTTCAGCCGCCGCACCGGACTGCTGGCACTCGGCGGACTCGTCGTCGGCGGTTCGGCGCTCGCCGGCTGCAGCAACACGCCGACCGTGCCGACGCCGTCCGTCTCGCCGACCGGACCGATCCGCGACCAGCTGGAGTCGGCGATCGGCACCATCGCCGCCGGCAACGACAAGCTCGGCGTCGCCGTCCAGGACCTGCGCAGCGGCGCCAGCTGGGACTTCCGCGGCGGCTGGGCGAGCCAGAGCGCGTCCATGGCGAAACCGATGATCGTGTCGATGGCGATGCGTAAAGCGCATGCCGACAAGCTGCAACAGCCGCTGCCGCCCGAGCAGGCCGGGCAGGCCGAGAAGGCGATCGAGCACTCCGACAACGACTCCGCGGACGCCCTGTGGGACTGGGCGGGACGGCGTCCGAGCTATGACGCGCTGGCGTCCGACCTGGGGCTGAAGGACACCCATTCGGCCCCCGAGAAGGACTTCTGGAGCTGGACCTGGACCACGCCGAACGACCAGCGCTCCTTCCTGCACCAGCTGGTCAAGGGCGACACCAAGGCGCTCACGGCGTCCGAACGGAGCTACCTGCTGGGTTTGATGGGCCAGGTCGAGGACGCCCAGGCCTGGGGCGTCGGCGCGCCGCGCAGCGCCACGGTGAAGGTGGCGATGAAGAACGGCTGGGTGCTGTTCGAGTCCACCGACAACCTCTGGGCGGTGAACTCGATCGGCCACGTCGCCGGCGACGGCCGCGATTACCTGCTGACCGTCATGACCCGGGTAGCCACCTTCGACCTCGGCCGCGCCTACTGCGACGCGATCGGCGACTGGGTCTTCCGCATCCTGGGCACCGGCGAGCTCCGCTGACCCCTGTCCTGTCGGCCGCCCCGACTCAGCCATCAACCCAATGCCGCCGCTGGTTGGGCTACGTCGGAACCCCTTGCCAGCACCAGCACCGCCAAGGTCGCGACAAGCTCGACCAACGAAATCGGCGCTCCCTTGGGGAGGGCCTGGGCGGGCGGGGCGCCCGGGGGGTCAGCTGACGGTGCAGACCTCGTCCAGGTCGTCGGTCTGGGTCTTCACCTTGGTAGTGCTCGGTGACGTTTTCGGGGAACCGGACGGGGTGCCGTCCGGGGCCGTGGTGGTGGGCTTGTTGTCGGCGGGCTTGGCGTCGGCAGCCTCGGACGCGGCGATCTTCTGCTGCACGACCTCGCGGATCTTGGCGAAGTCGGGCTTCAGCGGGAGGATCAGCGGGGGCGTGAAACTCACGCTGCTCAGCGGGAGCGACCGACCCTTCTGGGCCAGGTCGAGCATGGTGCCGATCTGCGAGGTGGGCAGGTCGGTGGCGACGATCTCTTCACCCGCCTTGGCGATCTCCTGGAACTTCGTCACCACCGTGAGCGGGTTCAACTGCTTGGCCATCGCGTTCAGCACGCACTTCTGCCGGGCCATCCGCTCGTAGTCGGTCGAACCCTCCCGCGAGCGCGCGAACCACAGCGCATGGTAGCCGTCCAGATGAAGATCCTTGCCAGGGCCGATGTACCCCTTGATCGGGAACTTCTTGCCGGTGGTGAGGTCGGTACCGCCACCGATCGGGACCTTGCGCGCCACATCGACGTTGATCCCGCCGACCGCGTCGATCAGCGTCTTGAAGCCCTTCAGATCGATCAGCGCCCAGTAATTGATGTCGAGGCCGAGGATGTTCCCGATGACCTCTTTGGTCGCCTGGACGCCCGGATCCTTCACCCCCGGATACAGGTCCTTGTGGTTCATGGCGAGCGTGTAAACGGCGTTGAGCAGGCAGGACTGGTCCTTGCACCAGTAGCCGTTCGGGTACAGCTTCTTCAACGGCGACGAGTCCGGGAACGGCGCCCATTGCAGGTTGCGGGGCAGGCTGAACAGCACCGTGCGGCCGGTATTGGCGTCGATGCTGGCGACCATCATCGTGTCGGGCCGCAGGCCCGTGCGGTCTGCGCCGGCGTCCCCGCCGAGCAACAGCACGTTGTACCGGCCCTTACTGCTGTCAGCCTTGCCGCCACCGGTGAACACCGTGCCGAACAGCTGGCTCTGCGCGTTGAATGCGCCGGCCAGCGTCCATGAACCGAAGGCGACGATCAGTGCCATCGCGAACGCGATCCCGGGAATCACGATCTTGGCCCGCGGACCCTGCGCGGACGGGTTCGCGATCCGCCAGGCGTTGACGAACAGCAGCGCCCAACCGAAGCCGAGCACCAGGGTGGCCCAGCGCAGCAGCTGCAGGGTGATCGGGTTCGCATAGAGACCGATCGCGAAGGCGCGGAAGGCGAGCAGCAGAATCACGAACAGCACAACCAGCGCGATCAGCACCTGCCAGACCCGGAACGCGAACCGTCCCAGTCGCTCGTTGCCGCCGGCCAGCTGAGCGGATCCCGGAACGATCAGGGTCATGCCGAGCATCGCCAGCCCACGGCGCAGCGCAATGCCTTGGCTACGGGTCTGCGCGTCCGGGAGCGGGGAAGTCTCGAGGGCGGTCACCGACCCAGTATGGCTGGCCGTTCCGAACGCGCCGGTCTCGGCTCGCCGTCAGCGGCAGGCCGGCCTCAGTTGCCCCGGACGACGGCACCCTTGGCGCGGGCGATGTCGCGGAGTTCTTCCTGGAAATGCAGCATCTTCGCCTGCAGGGTTTCGTCGGACGCCGCCAGGATGCGGACGGCGAGCAGGCCGGCGTTGCGGGCATTGCCGACCGCGACGGTGGCGACCGGGACACCGGCGGGCATCTGGACGATGGAGAGCAGCGAGTCCATGCCGTCGAGGTATTTCAACGGCACCGGGACGCCGATCACCGGCAGCGGGGTGAGCGCGGCCAGCATGCCGGGCAGGTGGGCCGCACCCCCCGCGCCGGCGATGATCGCCTTCAGCCCGCGGGTGTGCGCCGCACGGCCCCAGGCAACCATGTCCTCGGGCATCCGGTGCGCGCTGACCACGTCCGCCTCGTAGCCCACGCCGAACTCGGCGCAGGCGTCCGCGGCGGCCTTCATCACCGGCCAGTCCGAATCGGAGCCCATCACGATCCCGACCAAAGGCTGCTCGCTCATTGCTGGACTCCCATCAGGTGATCGGCGGCTGCCTGCGCGCGAGCGCGGACGTCGTCCGCGTCGTCGCCGACCACGGTGACGTGGCCCACTTTGCGGCCGGGGACGACGCTCTTGCCGTAGAGCTGCACCCGCGCCCCCGGCTCGGCGACCAGCACCTCGGCCTGCGCTTCCAGCAGGTCGTCGCGGGCACCGCCCAGCACGTTCACCATCGCCGCGTGCGGCTGCCGCACCTCGGTCGGTCCGAGCGGCAGGTCGGCGACCGCCCGCAGGTGGTTCTCGAACTGGGACGTGCACGCCCCGTCGATGCTCCAGTGCCCGGTGTTGTGCGGTCGCATCGCCAGCTCGTTGACCACCACCGAGCCGTCGGCGCGCTGCATCAGCTCGACGGCCAGGATGCCGGTGACGCCCAGTTCGGCCGCGATCCGCAGCGCCATCGCCTCGATCGCGTCACGCTGCTCGTCGCTCAGCTCGGGCGCCGGGGTGAAGGTGTGGGTGCAGATCCCGTCGGTCTGCACGGTCTCGCTGACTGGGTAGACCCGCTCCTCCCCGGACGGACGCCGCGCCACCAGCACGCTCAGCTCGCGGCGGAAGTCGATGAACTCCTCGGCCAGGATCCGAACGCCGGGCCTCAGGTTCGCGAACGGCTCGTCGGCGCCGTCCGGACCGTCAACCTTCCAGACCCCTTTGCCGTCGTAGCCGCCGCGGGACGTCTTGGCGATCACCGGCCAGCCGGTCCGCTCGCCGAACGCCAGCAGCTCGCCGGCGTCCGCCACGACCGCGAACGCCGGGCAGGGCATGCCGAGCCCGGTCAGCCGTTCCCGCATCACCACCTTGTCCTGGGCGTGCAGCAGGGCGTCCGGACCGGGGTGAACCTGCTTGCCACGGGCCTGAAGCTCGCGCAGGATCGGCGGCGGCACATGCTCGTGGTCGAAGGTGATCACATCGCAGCGCGCAGCGAACGCGTAGACCGTCTCGGCGTCGGTGTAGTCGCCGACATCGGTATCGGCCACCACCTGGGCGGCGGAGACGTCCGGGCCCTCGGCGAGCAGCGCGACGCGAACTCCGAGGGGAATGCTGGCAGCGTGCATCATCCGGGCCAATTGGCCGCCGCCGATGATGCCGATCGTACGCACGGTCACCGGATGAACCTTAGTATCTAGTGGCATGTCGTCCCTCAGTCTCATGCCCCGGCGGCACCCGGACACCGCCGGAACAGACGCCTCCACGACGAGAGGCCACTAGACCATGACCAGGCATCTCGTGGCCATGGGTGGCGGCGGCTTCTCGATGTCCCAGTTCGGCGAACCCACGGGACTGGACCGCTACCTCGTCCGGCTGACCGGCTCCGCGCACCCGCAGGTGTGCTTCGCGCCGACCGCGTCCGGCGATGACGCCGGGTACATCCACCGCTTCCTCACCGCCTACGGCGCGCTCGGCGTCCGGACGTCGGTGCTGACCCTGTGGACCGGCGCGGCCGAGGCGGTGGACCGGCTCGCCGAGGCGGATCTGCTGTTCGTCGGCGGCGGCAGCACGGTCAACCTGGTCGCGCTGTGGCAGGCGCACGGGGTGACCGACGTCGTCCGGCAGCGTTTCGAGGCGGGTGCGCTGGTGCTGGCCGGCATCTCGGCGGGTGCGGCGTGCTGGTACCAGGGCTGCGTCACCGACTCGTTCGGCGACCTGCGGCCCTGGACGGGCGGGCTCGGCCTGGTCCGCGGCAGCTTCTGCCCGCATCTGGACGGCGAGCCGGAACGCGACCCGATCTACACCGCGGCGGTGGCGTCCGGCGACCTGCCCGGTGGCTACGCCGCCGCGGACGGTGCCGGCGTGCACTACGTGGACGGCGTCCCGGCACATTTCCTGTCCGAGCGGCCCGGGCAGAACGTCTACCGGGTGCTACCCAACGACGTCCCCGGCCCGGCCGTGATCCGCGAACCGCAGGAGATGACCGTCCTTCCGTCCTGAGCCGGAAAGCCCATCCCCTTCCATGGACTCGGTTTACGACGGCCCCCGTCGGCCAGCACGCAGGGCGAAGTCGTCCAGGGCTTCGACAACGTCGCGGGCGATCCAGACCCTGTTGCGCCGCCGATCGGTGCCCTCGCTGAGGACGCCCGCGGCCGTCAGCTGATCGATGGCGCGGCGTGCGGCTGTTTGCGAGACGTCCAACTCCTGCTCCACGAAGCGGAGATTCACCGCGGGCTGGCCGACCAACACGTCGATGAGCCGACGGCCTGCCGAACCCGTCCGGAAACGCATCGATGCCAGCCATCCGTCCTTGACCTCCGCGAGTCGCTCCGAGAGCCAGCGGCCATGTCCGACGGCTCGCAACGCGGCCCGTGCCACCTGATCGACGATCGGGACCACATCCCCATCACGATACGAACCCAGTGCGGCGAAGTAGCCCGAGGTGTCGGTGAGCAGACCGGCCGAGATAGGCACGGTGAGACGTGTGGCCAACCCCTTCCCCTTGAGCAGCGCGTGGAGAAGGGCCCGGCCGGTACGTCCGTTGCCGTCGGCGAACGGGTGCACGGTCTCGAACTGCGCGTGCGCGAGCGCGGCCTGGAGCAGAACCGGAAGGTCGTCGCGCGCGAGGAACTCGACCAGGTCACGCATCGCGGCCTCGATCCGGCTGTGGTGCGGCGGCACGAACTCCGCCCCGGCCGGGCTGTCCGATGACGTGCCGATCCAGACCTGCTGGGTGCGCCACCGTCCGGCCGTCGCAGGGTCATGCACACGCATCAGCGCTTCGTGCATGACCAGGATCGAATGCTCATCGAGGCCTCCTGCCAACGCCACCGCCGCCTCCATCGCGGCGACGTTGCCGGCGACCTCCAGGGCGTTGCGGCTTGCCTCCGCCCCGAGTTCGGCGAGCGCCAACTGCCGAGCGCCCACGGTGAGGTTCTCGATCCGGGATGACGCGGCCGACTCCGAACGCAGCAGCACCGTCGCCAACGGGGCAATCTCGCCGGCCCGCGGGCTGCCGAGTTCAGCATCGAGCCGGACGATCGCCGCCGACGCATCGTCCAGTTCCGCGGCCAGCCAGCTCGGCACGCTGGGCCGGCTGCCGCCGATCTGGGCCGGCACCGCCGCCCGGTACTCGCCAGGAATCATCGCCCGCCGTCGCCGGGACAGCAGATCGAGATCGCCGACCGGTTGCCAGGGCAGCGTTTCGTAGCGGACAGGCTCGATCCCCGCCGAACTCATCCCACCACAGTACCGCACGTTATTTACAAAAGGTGTATTAACGGGCGGTTGCCGCACTTTGCCGGACGCCGGCAGCAGTTGGTGGAACGCGTCGAGACCCGTGGGGCGAGCCGCGTCCCGCCCGCTCAGCGCTTGAAGATCAGCGACCGCTGCACGACGAAGTTCACCGCGGTCGCCACGCCCTGGGCAACCACGAAACCGAACAGCTGCGCCCAGTTCATCTTCGGCATGAACTCGGCGTCCAGGCCGAGCGACACCAGCCACGGGTAGAGCGGGGTGAAGATGCCGACCTGCAGCACGAAGGTGACGGCATACAGCACCATCACCGCGGCGAACTTGCGGCGCGAGCCGTCGGAGTTGAAGGTCCAGCGCCGGTTGATCAGGTAGGCCGTCGTGGTGCCGGCGATGAAGGACAGGATCTTGGCGGGCGTGTGGTCGAGGCCGAACGCCATCAGCACCACCAGCAGTCCGTAGTCGACGATCGCCGACAGCCCGCCGGTCAGCACGAACCGGAACAGCTGGGTGCGCAGGCCCAACTGGGCGGTTGCTTCGGTCATGCACGCACCCCGAACAACAGGTTGGAGATGGCGACCCCGACGTCCTCGACCTTGGGAATGTCGTGCAACACCACCGGGGCCTCCGCCGAGGTGGTGAACACCAGCGAGCCGCAGCCGAACATGCGGTCGGTGAGGCCGCGCTCGTAGGCGACGTTGGTGATCCGCGCCACCGGGACGTCGTGGCCGACCTTGTTGACGATGCCCGAACGGGTGATCAGCCGATGGTTGGTCAGCGTGTAGGTGGTGGTGCGCCAGCGCAGCAGCGGCGTCAGGTAGACCGGGATCGCCAGCAGCAGGGCGATCATGGTGACCGTCCAGCCCGAAGCGGGCCGCCACGACACCGGCAGCATGGCGAACACGACGCCGCACAGCGCCGCCACCACGATCAGCCACAGCGTGGGCTTGATCATGGTCTTGCCGTGCGAACGTAGGTGCAACAGTTCGTGTTCACCATCTCCGAGCAGTTTTGCGGGCAATCCCATGGGCACCATTATTCCCGTGGTTCGATGAGCCCATGTCCGTACCCCTTCTGGTGTTCCTGCACGGCCTGGGCCAGACGCCGCCGCTGTGGCAGGACCAGGTCACCGCGCTGCCCGCCGGCACCCGTGCCGTCGCACCCTGGCTGGAGGGGTTGCGTCCCGGGAAACCCGCCGACTTCGACCTGGAACGGGCCGCGGACGCCGTCCTGGCGCAGCTGAACCGGTTCGGCGTCAACTCGGTGGCGCTGGCCGGAACCGGGCTGGGCGCGGCCGTCGCAGTGGTCGCCGCGGGCCGGTCGCCGGACGCGGTGTCGCACCTGGTGCTCTCCGACCTGCAACCCCGCGCGCCGAAGCTGGCCGGGCTGGCGCAGCGGCTGGCCGTCCGCGCCATGCCGGCCGGACGGCTGGCCGACGCCGGCCTGGACCGGGCCCGGATGCTGCGGCTGGTGAAGGCGGTTGGCGGCATCGACCTGCGGCCCTGGCTGGGAGCGATCACCGCGCGGACGCTGCTGATCTCCGGCGGTTCGGACGCCGCAGGCACCGCCGCGGCGCGGGAGCTCGCCGCGGGCTTGGACGGCGTCCGGGTCGAGGTCGTCCCAGGAGTGGGTTCGCCGGTGCCGACCCAGGCCGTCGAGCAGTACAACCGGTTGCTCTACGACTTCCTGCAGGACTGACCCAACGCCTGGGAGGTCCCGCCCCTCGCCGAAGGTGGACCGAAAAGAACCGTCCCCGGCGTACCGTCCCTGCGTTCCACGATCCAGGCGTGGGCGGACCGAAAAGAACCGGCCCCGGCGTACCGCCTACCGCAGAAGTGGACCGAAAGAACCGTCCCCACCGCTCCGGTTGCCCGCCCTGACCGCCGTTGGTCGGGCTCGTCGAGACCCGGATCGGCGTGCGACGAAGCCGCCGTCCCGGAGGGGCAAGATTTCCTCAGCCGTGGATTTCAGAGTTCGGGCTCGATTGCGCGAGAATGATCCGATGCGCGCCTACCGGGAGATTCTGACGATTCCCGGCGCCTGGCAGTTCAGCGCGGCCGGGCTGCTGGCCCGCTCCGGCGGCGCGATGATGGGCATCGGCCTGGTGCTGATGGTCTCCGCCCTGTACGGCAGCTACGGCCTGGCCGGGGCGCTGGCCGCGTCCAATGCGGTGGCCTGGGCGCTCGGCACAGCGGCGCTGTCGAACCTGGTGGACCGCTACGGGCAGCGCCGGGTGATGTACCCGGCGGCGATCGTCTCGGCCGCCACGCTCACCCTGCTGATCGTCTTCGCGATGCTGCAATTGCCGGCCTGGACGCTGTTCGCGCCGTCCATCCTGTGCGGGGCGACCGGCGGTGCGCCGGGTGCGTTGGTTCGCGCCCGCTGGACGCATCTGGTCGACGATCCCGACAAGCTGCACACGGCATTCTCACTGGAGTCGACCCTCGACGAGGTGACCTTCGTCGTCGGTCCGGTGCTGGCCACCGCACTGTCCACCGGCGTCCATCCGGCGGCCGGGCTGATCGCGCCGGTGGTGCTGTCGCTGCTCGGTGCCCACCTGCTCTACGGCCAGCGCTCCACCGAACCGCCGGTCTCGTCGCGGCTCCGGCATCCGGACACGCCTCGTGTCCGCCAACAATTCCTGCTGCTGGTGCCGGGCGTGGCTGCGGTGGTGGCCGTGAACATGCTGATCGGCTGCATTTTCGGCTCGATCGACGTCTCCGTGGTCGCCGCCGCCACTCAATGGGGGGTGCGCGAGGCGTCCGGCCTGGTGCTCGCGGTCTTCTCGCTCGCCTCGGGCCTGGCGGGCTTCTACTACGGCTCCCGGCGCTGGGGTTCGACCGTCACCGCGCGCTTCCTGGGCGGCGTCGCGGTACTGTGCGCCGCCTGCGTCGCCCTGATCGGCGCCCATTCCGTATTGCTGTTGTGCCTCGGCGGACTGTTCGTCGGAGTGACCGTGGCGCCGACGCTGATCAACGCCAACACGCTGATCGGCAGCCTGGTACCCCGGGAGCGGCTGACCGAGGGACTGTCCTGGATGGGCACCGGGATCGGGATCGGCGTCGCGATCGGTTCCAGCATCGCCGGGCAGGTGATCGACCATGCCGACTATCCGGGAGGCCTGGCGAGCGTCGGCGCGTTCGGCGTCCTGGCAGCGGTGATCGCCTTCGGTGGACGCGGCGCGCTGCTGCGCGCGCTCGCCGCTCAACCCGACGATCTGCGGGGTTAGGGAAACGCTGATCAATCATGTCCCGGCTGTGGCGCACTCGGTGGGCGATCTGGAACCCCCAGCTCTTGCGCCGTATGACCCGGGGAAACGCTGATTCTCGTTGG
Source organism: Micropruina sp. (assembly GCA_047602545.1). Taxonomy (GTDB): domain Bacteria; phylum Actinomycetota; class Actinomycetes; order Propionibacteriales; family Propionibacteriaceae; genus Micropruina. The sequence continues at coordinate 710,039 of JASGHC010000001.1, forward strand.
TCGAGTGTGTCGAGACCTGGGCCGATCTGGCGCTGGCAACGGGTTCGACAGGCTCAACCAGCGGTGGTTGCGGTGGTCTGTGCGTCCCCGCTACGCCGCTGATTTCCGGTGGCGCAGGCGTCCGATCCACGCGACGATCGGCAGCACGATGGCACCGGCGATGACACCGAGCAGGGCGGACGCCGCGGTATTCGTCAACCAGGCCAGCGTCGCACCGAGGAAGCCCGGGACAGCGTGGATGATCGCCTCTTCGGCGTGGTGCACCAGTTCGTAGGGGGCGTGCCAGCCGAGCTCGTTGATGCCGACCAGCAGGATGTGGCCACCGACCCAGAGCATCGCGACGATGCCGACATTGGAGAGTGTGGCCAACACCTTCGGCATTGCCGCGACCAGCCCGCGTCCGAGCGACGCCACCGCCCCGGAGCGCTCCGAGGCCAGATGCAGGCCCACGTCGTCCATCTTCACGATCACCGCGACCACGCCGTAGACCAGCACGGTCATCGCGAGCGCCACGATCAGCAGGGTCACGGTGCGGGACAGCAGCGGCTCGGCGGCCACCTCGTTGAGTGCGATCACCATGATCTCGGCGGACAGGATGAGGTCGGTCCGGATCGCGCCGGCCACCATCGCCTTCTCGTCGGGGCCGCCCACCACCGGTGCCGGCTCGTGGTGGCCGTGGCCGAACTTCTCCCACAGCTTCTCGGCACCCTCGTAACACAGGTAGGTGCCGCCGCACATCAGGATCGGGGTGAGCAGCCACGGCAGGAACTGACTGAGCAGCAGCGCAGCCGGCAGGATGATCAGCAACTTGTTGCGCAGCGAACCGATGGCGATCTTCTTGATCACCGGGAGTTCCCGGTCGGGGCTGAAGCCGTGCACGTAGCGGGGCGTTACGCCGGTGTCGTCGATCACCACGCCCGCCGCCTTCGCGCTGGCCTTGCCGGCGGCGGCTGCCACATCGTCAAGGGACGCCGCAGCGAGCTTCGCCATCGCGACGATGTCGTCCAGCAGGGCGAAGAAGCCTCCGCTCACCCGGTCACCACCTCAGGTTAGGGCGATCGAACGGTTGGCTCGATCGAACGGCTCAGCCTAGCGCCGCGGGGAGCAATGAGGGCCCGGACGAGCGAGGGCCTCTGCCACCCACCTTCGCCCGTTGCGCGACCATGAGTGGCCGGCCATCAGAGCAGCTTGTTGAGCGTGTCGAAACCCCCTTGCCAGCGCCAGGCCAGCCGAGGTCTCGACAAGCTCGACCGAGGACAACCAGCAGTCCCTGACCAGCGCAACCAGTACTGGTGGGGCGTGTCGAAATCCCGTGCCGGCAAGCGCAGGTCCGAAGTCTGTCTGGACAAGCTGTGATCCTCGGCGTCCGCTTCAGCGCAGATGCAGGACGTCGCCCGCGGCGAAGGCGCGCTCGCCGGTCGGGGTGTGGACGAGCAGGCGTCCGAGGGCGTCGACGCCGGTGGCGGTGCCCTCCACCGACCGGGTCTCGGATTCCAGCACCCGCACCCGGCGTCCGACGGTGGCGCAGCGTTCCCCGTACCAGTGCCGCAGTTCGGCACCCGAGGCCCAGCGCCGGTAGGCGGGTTCGAAGGCAGCCAGTACCTCGGCCACCACCGTGGTCGCGGACGCGTCACAGCCCTCCAGCCGCAGCGAGGTGGCGGTCGGCACCGGCAGCTCGCCGGCGTCCAGGGCGGTGTTGATGCCGACCCCGATGACGGCCGCACCGCCGACCCGTTCGGAGAGGATGCCGCACAGCTTGCGTCCGTCGACCAGGACGTCGTTCGGCCACTTCACCTCGGGTCGGACGCCGAGCGCACCGAGCGCGTCGGCGACGGCGATGCCGGTGATCAGCGGCAGCCACAGCCAGCGTTCCGGCGCGACCCCGTCCGGCCGGACAAGCATCGAGATGGCCACCGACGCCCCCGGCGGCGTCTCCCAGCGCCGGGCGAACCGGCCCCGCCCGGCGCTCTGATGCTCGGCGACCAGCACCGTCCCGGACGCCGCCCCGGCCTGCGCGGCGGCCGCCAGGTCGGCGTTGGTGGAGCCCGTGGTGGGGACCGCGTTGATCGTCGCCCACAGCCGTCCGGGCCCGGTGAGTGCGGCACGCAGGACGTTAACATCCACAGCGGTTCGAGTCACGGCGCCCAGCCTAGTCAGGACACAGTGACGCGATCACCGGGGACGGTCCCACGGTCACGAGGGACTGTTCCCACGGTCGCCACGGACTCTTCCCACGGTGACCATGGACTGTTCCCACGGTCACCAAAGCCGGGTAGCCGCAATCGCCCGGAAGGAGGCGGACGGAGGCGAACCGTCCCCCGAACCGGAAGAGAACCGTCCCTTGAACCGGAAAGGAACCGACCGCAGAACCGGAAGAGAACCGTCCCCTGAACCGGAAAGGAACCGACCGCCGAACCGGAAGAGAACCGTCCCCTGAACCGGAAAGGAACCGACCGCCGAACCGGAAGAGAACCGTCCCCTGAACCGGAAAGGAACCGACCGCTGAACCGGAAGAGAACCGTCCCCTGAACCGAATAGGATCCGACCTTCGAGCGGAAAGGAGCAGTCCTGTGGACCGAGCAGAACCGGCCGCGATCAGGGTGGTGTTGGCGTCGGCGAGCCCGGCCCGGTTGCAGGTGCTGCGCAGCGCCGGGATCAGCCCCGAGGTGATCGTCTCGGGCGTCGAGGAAGAGTCGGTCCGCGTCGACGATCCGGCGGCGCTGGCGCTCACCCTGGCCCGGATGAAGGCCGACACGGTCGCCGACCAGCTGCCGGCAGCACCGGGCGAGCGACGGGTACTGATCGGCTGTGACTCGTTGCTCGAGTTCGACGGACGGGCCCTGGGCAAACCAGCCGATGCCGCCACTGCCGTCGCCTACTGGCGGGCGATGCGCGGACGCACCGGGGTGCTGCACACCGGCCACCGGGTGATCGTCAGCGAGGACGGCGACGACCGCGCGACCGAGGCGGTGGCGTCGACCGTGGTCCGGTTCGCCGATCTCGACGATGCCGAGATCGACGCCTACGTGGCGACCGGCGAGCCACTGTGGGTGGCTGGCGGGTTCACCGTGGACGGCCTGGGCGGCGCGTTCGTCACCGCGATCGAGGGCGACTATCACAACGTGGTGGGCTTATCGCTGCCGCTGCTGCGAACACTGTTGCTCGAGCTCGGCGTCGCGTGGCCGGCGTTGTGGAACGAGGCGCTGCGATAGCCTGTTCGGTGATGTCGCAGAACTCTGTCGTGGAAGTCAAGCGGTCCACCCTGCCAGCCTGGCTGCTGGCGATGCGACCCAAACAATGGGTCAAGAACATTCTGGTGTTCGCCGCCCCCGTCGCCGCCGGGGCGCTGTTCGATCCCCGGGTGCTGGTCAACACCCTGTGGGCGTTCGTGGCGTTCTCGCTGATCAGCGCATCCATCTACCTGATCAACGACGTCCGCGACGTCGACGCCGACCGGCTGCACCCCAAGAAGCGGTTCCGGCCGATCGCGGCCGGTGAGCTCGGCAAGAGCCCGGCCGTCGCGCTCGCCGCGATCACCATGGCGATCAGCCTGGCCATCGGATTCTGGGTGGCGCCGATGCTCGGCATCACCTTGGCGGTCTACTGGGTGTTGCAGGTCGGCTACTCGATGTTCCTCAAGCATCAGCCAATCATCGACCTGGCGATGGTGGCGGCCGGGTTCCTGCTGCGCGCGGTGGCCGGCGGCGTCGCGTCCGGGATCGAATTGTCCCAGTGGTTCCTACTGGTGGCCTGCTTCGGATCGCTGTACATGGTGGCCGGCAAGCGCTACTCGGAGATGAAGGAACTCGGTTCCGAAGCCGGCACCCGCGCCTCGCTGGAGCGGTACTCACTGAGCTACCTGCGCTTCGTCTGGGCGATCTCCTGCTCGATCGTGATCATGTCGTACAGCCTGTGGACCTTCGAGAACCACCAGAACCAGCTCTGGGGTGTGCCCTGGACGACGATCTCCATCGTGCCGTTCACCCTGGCCCTGCTGCGCTACGCGATGGACATCGACGCCGGCAACGCCGGTGAGCCTGAGGACGTCGTGCTCAACGACCGCATCCTCCAGGCCCTCGCCGTGCTCTGGCTGATTCCGCTCGGCATCGGCATCTTCGTGCACTGACCCGCCTCGGACCGCAAACAAGGATCGGGATCGAGCACGGACTACCGGGCCGGTTCCCGATCCTTGTTTGCAGTCTGAGCGCTGTGCAGTGCTCACCCGGCTGACCACGGCTCCGACGGCGTCAGCAGCCCTCCGATCTCGCACACAGCGACCCCATCGGCCGGGCAAGCCCACACCGCCGCGTCGTCGTGACAGACTGCCGTCATCGGATGGTTGTCCGGGCATGTTCGTGTTCACGATCGGCACCGAGCACCTGCGGTGGCAGCCGTCCGCCGGGGTCGCCAAACGCCTGGACAAGCTGGGCGCCGCCTGACCGGCCAGCCTTGCCGAGCCGTGAATCGGCTGTAGTCATCGGCCAATTCGATGGCTCGACGGGGCCGAGGGAGAAGCATTCCGAAGTGCCTGCGGCACGGGCTAATCTGCCGTCATGGAATCCGACCTGCACACGACGTCCGGCAAGCTCGCCGAGCTGGAACGTCGTGATCGGCAGGCGAAGCATCCGGCGTCCGAGGCGGCGGTCGAGAAGCTGCACGCCAAGGGGAAGATGACCGCCCGCGAGCGGGTGCTGGCGCTGCTCGACGAGGACAGCTTCACCGAACTGGACGAGTTCGCCCGGCACCGCACCACCGCCTTCGGCATGGACGCCAAACGGCCCTACACCGACGGGGTGATCACCGGCTTCGGCACCATCGAGGGCCGCAACGTGGCCGTGTTCTCCCAGGACGTCACCCTCTTCGGCGGCGCGCTCGGCGAGGTGTACGGCGAGAAGATCTGCAAGGTGATGGATTTGGCGCTGCGCACCGGCATCCCGGTGATCGGCCTGGTCGAGGGCGGCGGCGCCCGCATTCAGGAAGGCGTGGTCAGCCTCGGGCTGTACGCCGAGATCTTCAAACGCAATACTCACGCCTCCGGCGTCGTCCCGCAGATCTCGGTGATCCTCGGCGCGGCGGCCGGTGGGCACGTCTACTCCCCCGCGCTGACCGACTTCGTGGTGATGGTTGACCAGACCTCGCAGATGTTCATCACCGGCCCGGACGTGATCCGCACCGTCACCGGCGAGGAGGTGACGATGGAGGAACTGGGCGGCGCCCGCACCCACAACACCCGCTCGGGCAACGCCCACTATCTGGCCGCCGACGAGCATGACGCGCTCGACTTCGTCCGGCACCTGCTCGGTTTCCTGCCGGCCAACAACCTCGACGAGCCGCCGGCCCTGGAACCCGACCCGGAGGCCGAAGCCGACTGCGCCGACCTGGACACCCTGATCCCGGACGCCCCCAACCAGCCCTACGACATGCACGAAGTGCTCACCCGGGTGCTGGACGGCGCCGAGTTCTGCGAGGTGCACGCCCGGTTCGCCGCCAACATGATTTGCGGCTTCGGCCGGGTCGAGGGACGTCCGGTCGGGGTGGTCGCTAACCAGCCGATGGTCTACGCCGGCTGCCTCGACATCGACGCCTCCGAGAAGGCGGCCCGGTTCGTACGCACCTGCGACGCGTTCAACGTGCCGGTGCTCACCTTCGTCGACGTGCCTGGCTTCCTGCCCGGCATCGACCAGGAGTGGAACGGCATCATCCGGCGCGGCGCGAAGCTGCTCTACGCCTACGCGGAGGCGACCGTGCCGCTGGTCACCGTGATCACCCGGAAGGCCTACGGCGGCGCCTACGACGTGATGGGCTCCAAGCATCTCGGCGCCGACGTGAACCTGGCCTGGCCGACCGCGCAGATCGCGGTGATGGGTGCCGAGGGGGCGGTGAACATCCTGTACCGCCGCGACCTGGCCGCGGCGTCCGACCCCATCGAGCGCCGGGCCGAGCTGGTCGAGGCCTACAACGACGAGCTGTCGAACCCGTGGATCGCGGCCGAACGCGGGTATGTCAACCGGGTGATCGCCCCGCGTGACACCCGCGCCGAGATCGCCAAGGCGCTGCGGCTGCTGCGCACCAAACGCGCCCAGCTGCCGCCCAAGAAACACGGGAACATCCCGCTGTGACCGCACTGATCGTCGTCCGCGGACGTCCGACCGACGCCGAGCTGGCCGCGCTGACCGCCGTCCTGCTCGGACGGCGTGCGGCGGCCGAGGGCGACGCCGCTCCGGCCCGGCCGGAGCGGCGGTGGGGTTCACCGCGGGACCGGCTTCGGCTCGCGCCGCCCCCCGGTCCCGGGGCGTGGCAGGCCTCGCTCCGGCACTGACGGCGCCTGACTTCGACGATAAGAAAGGACGCCTGGTGATGGGCGAGTTTTCCAAGGTCCTGGTGGCCAACCGGGGCGAGATCGCCGTTCGGGTGATCCGTGCCGCCGCGGACGCCGGGCTGGCCAGCGTCGCCGTCTACGCCGACGCGGACGCCGACGCGCTGTTCGTCCGGCTCGCCGACGAGGCGTTCGCGCTGGGCGGCAGCACGCCGGCCGAGACCTACCTGGACGTCGACAAGCTGCTCGCCGTCGCCGCGCGGTCAGGTGCCGACGCCGTCCACCCCGGGTACGGCTTCCTGTCCGAGAACGCCGACTTCGCCCGCGCCGTGATCGACGCCGGGCTGACCTGGATCGGCCCACCGCCCGAGGCCATCGACGAACTCGGCGACAAGGTGCGGGCCCGGCACCTCGCGGCGAAGGTGGGCGCCCCGCTGGTGCCCGGCACGTCCGATCCGGTAGCCGGCGCGGACGAGGTGGTCGCGTTCGCCGAGCGGCACGGCCTGCCGATCGCGATCAAGGCGGCCTACGGCGGCGGCGGACGCGGCCTCAAGGTGGCCCGCAACCTGGACGAGGTCGCCGAGCTGTACGAGTCGGCCACCCGCGAGGCGATCACCGCCTTCGGCCGCGGCGAGTGCTTCGTGGAGCGCTACCTGGACCGGCCCCGGCACGTCGAGACCCAGTGCCTGGCCGACGCCCACGGCGGCGTCGTGGTGGTCTCCACCCGGGACTGCTCGCTGCAGCGCCGGCACCAGAAGCTGGTCGAAGAAGCGCCGGCCCCGTTCCTGACCGAAGCCCAGCGCGACGAGCTGTACGCCGCCAGCAAGGCGATCCTGCGCGAGGCCCGCTACGTCGGCGCCGGCACCTGCGAGTTCCTGGTCGGCACCGACGGCACCATCAGCTTCCTGGAGGTGAACACCCGGCTGCAGGTGGAACACCCCGTCTCCGAGGAGATCAGCGGGCTGGACCTGGTCCGGGAACAGTTCCGGGTGGCCGCCGGCGAACCGCTCGGCTACGACGACCCGGTGCTGCGCGGGCATTCGATCGAGTTCCGGATCAACGCCGAGGACGCCGGCCGTGGTTTCATGCCGGCGCCGGGCACGCTGACCCAGTGGCGACCGCCGACCGGGCCCGGCGTCCGGGTCGACGAGGGGTACCTGGCCGGGATGACGGTGCCCGGGTCGTTCGACTCGCTGGTCGCCAAGATCATCGTCACCGGCGCCGACCGGCTGCAGGCGGTGCAGCGGGCCCGGCGGGCGCTCGCCGAAACCGTGCTGGAGGGGATGCCGTCGGTGCTGCCCTTCCATGCCGCCATGCTCGACGAGCCGGCGTTCGTCGCCGCCGACGGGCAGTTCGGCGTCCACACCCGGTGGATCGAGACCGAGTTCGACAACCGGATCGCCCCCTACACCGATGCCGCGGCCGACCCGCAGGCCGCCGAACGGCAGAGCTTCGTGGTCGAGGTGGACGGACGCCGGCTCGAGGTCCGGCTGCCCGCCGACCTGGTCCCACCGGCCCGTCCGGCGACTGGGTCCGCTTCGCGTCCGGGACGCCGCGGTGGTGCTGCCCGGCCGGCAGCGGCGGCGTCCGGCGATCTCACCGCACCCATGCAGGGCACCATCGTCCGGGTTGCCGTCGCCGAGGGCGATCAGGTGGCCGAGGGTGATCTGGTGGTGGTCCTGGAGGCGATGAAGATGGAGCAGCCGATCGCCGCGCACCGCGCTGGAATCGTCCGCCATCTGCGTGCCACCACGGGTGCGACCGTCACCAGCGGTGCGGTGCTGTGCACGATCGTGGACGAGTGACGCGGGTCGTCACGCCACCCGGCATTCCGGTCCCACGATCAGCGCGTCAACGCGACCGGTGCCGGCGGCCGACGTCCAGCCGCTGAGCGCCGATTCCTTCGCTCGGCTCGTGCCGCGGGGGCACCCGTCGGCCTGGTCGGAGCCGTCCGGAGCCCGCGACGGCCCGATCTTGTGTCGCACGAGAGGAATTCATCGAATTTTCTTGATGACATAGCAGCTTTTGTGTGCACAATGAGCCGGTGGACTATCTCGGCGTGGTGTTGCTGGTGGCCGTCGTGGCCGCCACCTTCGTCGTGATCGCCCGCGCCGCCGTCAGCCAGGCGCGGCGCGCGCGCACCGAGCAGGCCAACCAATTGAGACTGGCCCGGCGCGCCGCCGAGACCGACGTGAACAGCTTCGAGGACGAAATGAGCCGGCTCGCCGTGCTGGCCGACAACGACCCGCGTGCCACCGCCATGTACGCACTGGTGAGCGCTCTGCATGCCGGAGCCCGGGAAGCCCTCCACGAGGCGAGTTGTCCGGGTGACTTCGGCCGGGTCACCGCGATGCTCGCCGAGGGCCGCCTGGCGGCGGCCCGGCTGTCCGCCTGCGCCGCCGGCCGCCGACACCGGCGCGTCGCCCGCCGTGCTTCTTCAACCCCGGCCACGGACCCTCGGAGCGAAACATCCGCTGGCAGCGCCGCAGCGTGCCCGCCTGTTCCGCGGACGCCGCCCGGGTCGAGTCCGGCGCCGACCCGTACATCCGCACCGTGGAGCGGGACAACCACCGGGTGCCGTACTGGGAGGGCGGGCCGGCCTACGCCGGTTGGGCCGACGGCTACTACGCGTCCTGGCGCGATGACCGGCGGGTGGCCGATATCGCTCCGAACAACATCTGACGGCGTGATGGGCCGGACGGCGTCCCGCAGCACGCCTTCTCACCGCCGCACGCCTCTCCACCGCACGCCTCTCCACCGCAGGTCGGACCACCGCTCGTCGCCACTGGCGGCCTGGGCTGCGACGCTCGTGGTGCTGTGCCTGCTGCTTGGCGGGTGCACGTCGCCGATCGTCGGCTTCGACAGCACGACGAAGGCGAGCCCGGCCGGTTTTCCATGTCCGCCGCTGCAGCGGCCCGCAGCGGCAGCACCCCGGCCGGACGTGACGTCCGGCCGGGTCCGGGTCGGCGCGGTCTCCTACCCGATCGCCCCGGCACCCTTCTCGGCGCCGTCCAACGTGGAGTACATGGCGTTCGGCAATCTGATCGGCTCGCAGCACGCCTCGGTCGAAGCAGCCACCGCCACCTCGATGGGCTGGGACGCCGTGATCGCGCTGGCCAGGCTCAACTCGGTGGACGGCGCCTGGGGCGGCCAGACTGCGGCCGAGATGGTCGGCCAGTGTTCACTGTCGATGACCTGGCGCGGCATCGACTACCAACCCGAAGTGCGCCGCGACGAGAAGTTCACCATCGACGGCCATCCCGGCTGGATCCGGATCACCGATCTCCGCTTCACCGTGCCCGGCATCCGCGCCACCACCGAGGTCCAGACCGTCATCGTCCTCCAGGCGGGCGATGACAGCTACGCCTACCTGAGCTACCTGCCGGACACCGCCGCACCCCTCAAACCTACCCTGGACGCCTCCCGCGACGGTCTCCGCGTTGACCGGTAACCGCACTAGCTAGGCCTTCGTTGCGAGGTAGTCGGCGCCGGGGGTCAGTAGGTGACGGACTCGACGGAGCCGTTGTGCAGGCGGCGGGCGGCCTCGGCGATCGAACCGGTCAGCGACGGGTACACGGTGAAGCTCTGGGCCAGTTGGTCGACCGTCAGCTTCTCGCGGACGGCCAGCGACAGGGCTTCGATCAGCTCGCTGGCGATCGGGGCGACCACCACGCCGCCGATCACGATCCGAGTGGTGGGCAGGCAGAAGATCTTCACGAAGCCGTCCACGATGCCGCGCATCTTGGCCCGCGGGTTGGTGTGCAACGGCAGCATCACCGCAAGCCCGGTGACGACGCCGGAATCCAGCTCGGCCTGGCTGACGCCCACGGTGGCGATCTCGGGTGCCGTGAACACGTTGGCGGCGACGGTGCGCAGATCGAGCGGACCGACGGCATCCCCGAGGGCATGCCACATGGCGATCCGGCCCTGCATCGCCGCCACCGACGCCAGTGGGAACACTCCGGTGCAGTCCCCCGCCGCGTACACGCCGCGCGCCGCGGTGCGGGAGACCTTGTCGACCTTGATGTAGCCGCGCTCGTCGAGGTCGATGCCGGCCGATTCGAGGCCGACACCGTCGGTGTTCGGGGTGGAGCCGACCGCCATCAGGCAATGCGAGCCGGTGACCGTGCGGCCGTCGGCCAACTCGACCACCACCTCGTCCCCCTCCACCCGGGCGGCCTGTGCCCGAGAACGGGACAGGATCGTCATGCCGCTGCGTTCGAAGACCTGCTGGACGACGCGTCCGGCGTCCGCGTCCTCGCCGGGGAGCACCTGATCGCGCGAGCTGACCAGGACGACGTCCGCCCCGAGCGCGTGGTAAGCACTGGCGAACTCGGCGCCGGTGACGCCGGACCCCACCACAATCAGCCGCTCGGGCAGTGCGCGCAGGCCGTAGAGCTGCGTCCAGGTCAGGATGCGGTGGCCGTCCGGACGCGCGGCGGGCAGTTCGCGGGGCGTGGTTCCGGTGGCGACCAGGATGATGTCGGCGCGCAGCCGCTCCTCACCGTCGGCGGTGGCTGCGACCACGTACTCGGTGCCGTCGAGACGTCCGGCGCCTTCGATCAGTCGGACGCCCTCGGTCTGCAGCCGGCTCCGGATGTCCTCGGACTGGGCCGCGGCAAGCCGCAACACCCGCTCGTTGACCGCCTCCAGATCGACCCGGAACGCGCCCGACAGGTCGGCACCACCACGTAGCCGCAGTCCGAGATCCTGCGCGCGGCGCAGGGTGGTCATCACCTCGGCGGTCGCGATCAGGGTCTTGGACGGCACCACGTCGGTCAGCACCGCCGCGCCGCCGACGCCGTGGCGTTCGACCAGCGTCACCCGCCCGCCGAGCTGGTTGGCCACCAGCGCCGCCTCGTAGCCGCCCGGTCCGCCGCCGATGATCACCACGTCCATCACGAGCGGCATTCTTCCATCCGAAGATGACGACCAGCAGCACCAGGGAAACCCTGATCAACGCAACCACCAGGGCCCAAGCCTCAGGGGCGACGGGCCACTAGGCTCATCGGGTGCCCCGAGATCGTTCGCTGCTCACCCTCACGGTGCTGTGCGGCGTCCTGGCACTGACCGCGGTGCTGATGATCGCTCTCGGCCTGCCTGAGCAGACCCTGCTGCAGCAGCGCCTCTTGCAGCTGTACTCGGTGCCGCTGTCCGGCGCCCTCGCGCTGGGTGTGGTGCACCTCGCCGGCACGCTGCCCACCCTGAATCGGGCGACGCGCGTCGTGCTCGCAGCGACGGCCGCGGCCTGCGTGCTGGGCGTGGCCGGGATGGCCGTCGGCCTGCTGCTCGGCCTGGACGGGCTGCTGCCCGCCGCGCAGTCGGTGATGTGGCTCAGCCTCGGATTCGCACTGGTCTGGCTGGTGGCCCAGCTGCCCCGCCGCACCGACCGCCGGACGTTCGGGCTGCGTCCGATCGACGACCAGGACGGGGACGACGAGCACGTCGGCGATCCCACAGCCGATCACGAGAGGGCCGAGTAAGCGCTGACTCTGGTTGGCCAGGCGTGTCGGCGGGCGACACACTCCACTGCCTGGGCAGGCCCGCACGCAGCGCGGCCCGACGCCGCTTGCGACGATTCACTCTCTCGGCAACACTCGCGATATCGCCCAACGGGGGGCCTCGTTCGAAGGAGCTTGCAGCATGACCGAATTGATGGACGCCGCGCTGATGTACGGCCCCGGCGATATCCGGGTCGAGCAGGTGGCGAAGCCGGCCTGTCCCGCGGGCGGGTTCGTGGTGAAGGTCATGGCGGTCGGCATGTGCGGTTCGGACATCCGGAACCTGACCACCGACTCCCGCAAGGGCGTCTACCCGCACATCTACGGCCACGAAGTGGTCGGGCTGGTTGACCAGGTCGCACCGGGCGTCACCGGGTACGAGGTCGGCGAGATGATCTACGTCTACCCCGTCGCACATTGCCTGCGGTGTGATTTCTGCCGCAGCGGGCACAGCGAACAGTGCCCCAACGTCGAGGAGTACACCGAGCAGCCGGGCGGCTTCGCCCAATACATCGCCTACGGCCCCAAGCGCGTCGAGCGCGGCGCCACCTTCACGGTGCCGGACGGCGTTGACCCGGTCCGCGCCGCGCTGGCCGAGCCGATGTCGTCCACCTACGCCTGCGTCGACAACATCAACGTCACCATCGGCGACTCGGTGGCGATCCTGGGCGCCGGCCCGATCGGGGTGTTTCTGGCGATCCTGTGCCGGATGCGCGGCGCCGGCACCATCATCCTGGTCGACGTGAACGCCGACCGGCTAGCGAAGTCGGCGGCCTTCGACGAGATCGACCACCGGGTGAACTCCAGCGAACTCGACCCGGTCGAGGAGGTGCTGCGGCTCACCGGCGGACTGGGCGCCGACAAGGTGATTTCGGCCAACCCGTCCACCATCGCCCAGCAGCAGGGGCTGCTGATGACCAAGCGCGCCAGCACCATGGTCTTCTTCGGCGGCGTCCCCAAGGGTGCCCTGACCGAGGTCGACAGCAACCTGATCCACTACCGCGGACTATGGATCTACGGCCACTACGGCTCGAACACCATCCAGGTGCAGAAAGCCTTCGAACTGGCCATCGACCCCAAATTCCCGGCCGAGCGCATCGTGTCGCACGTCCTGCCGCTGAGCGAGATCAACCGGGCCATCGAGATGACCCGGACCGGTGAAGCGCTGAAGGTCATCCTAACCCCCAACGGGCAGTAACCTCAGGCGATCGGCGCCCACTCCGGGCCGGTCTCGGCCAGCTTCGGATCGAGCTTGGTGAAGATCGGGGACGGCTTCGCCAGCGGCGTCCCGACGGCGAGCGGACGCGACTCCCAGGTCGCGGCCTGGTTGACGTAGTCGCCGCGCAGCACCGGGTAGGGCGCCTCGGCGCCCGGCTCGGTGACCTCGGTCAGCTCCGGCTGGGCCGCCCAGATGCCCTCGCCACCCAGCGCTTCGAACACCTTCTGCGCGGCGTGCGGCAGCAGCGGGGTGAGCAGGGTGTTGCAGTCCTGGACGACCTGCAGCGCGACGTGCAGCACGGTGTCGCGGCGGACCGGGTCGTCCTTCAGCTTCCACGGCTCCTGGTCGGAGATGTATTTATTGGCCAGCCCGACCACGCGCATCGCCTCGGTGGTGGCGAGCTTGAATTTGCACCGGCTCCAGGCGTCGCCGACCACGGCATAGGCGTCCTTCGCCGCCTGCAGCAGCGCCTCGTCCGCCTCGGTCAGCTCGCCGGCGACCGGGATCGCGCCGACGTTCTTGTGCGCCATCGAGATCGACCGGTTGACCAGGTTGCCCCACTCGTTGGCCAGCTCGAAGTTGATCCGGCGGACGAACTCCTCCCAGGTGAAGTCGGTGTCCTGGTTCTCCGGGCCGTTGACGGCGATGAAGTAGCGCAGCGCGTCCGGGCCGAAGTCGCGCAGGAAATCGCGCACGTAGATCACGTGCCCGCGCGACGACGCCAGCTTCGAGCCCGACATGGTCAGGAACTCCGACGACACGATCTCGGTGGGCAGGTCGAGCAGCCCGAACGCCGACGGCTCGCCGCCCTTGTCGCCCTGGCCGTTGGCACCGAGCAGGATGCCGGGCCAGATCACCGAATGGAAGGTGATGTTGTCCTTGCCCATGAAGTAGTACGAGCGGGCCTCGTCGTTGCTCCACCAGCGCTTCCAGGCGTCCGGGTCGCCGGACCGCTTGGCCCACTCGATGGACGCCGACAGGTAGCCGATCACCGCGTCGAACCAGACGTAGATCCGCTTCATCGGGGCGTCCTCCCAGCCCTCGAGCGGGATCGGCACCCCCCAGTCCAGGTCGCGGGTGATCGCCCGGGGGCGGAGCTCGGCGAGCAGGTTCTCACTGAACTTCAGCACGTTCGGACGCCAATCCGTCCGGGTCTCCAGCCATTCACCGAGCGCCCCGGCCAGTGCCGGCAGGTCGAGGAAGAAGTGTTCGGTCTCGATGAACTGGGGGGCCTCGCCGTTGATCCGGGAGCGTGGGTTGATCAGGTCGATCGGGTCGAGCTGGCGTCCACAGTTGTCGCACTGGTCGCCGCGGGCGCCGTCGAAGCCGCAGATCGGGCAGGTGCCCTCGATGTACCGGTCGGGCAGGGTGCGGCCGGTGGACGGGCTGATCGCGCCCTGTTGCCGCTGCGCGACGACGTAGCCGTTGGCGTGCAACGTCCGGAACATCTCCTGGACGGTGGCGCGATGGTTGAGCGTGGTGGTGCGGGTGTAAAGGTCGTAGCAACAGCCGAGTCCGGCCAGATCCTCGGCGATCACCCGGTGGTACTTGTCGGCGGTCTGCTGCGGGGTGAGCCCCTCCTTCTCGGCCTGCACCTGGATCGCGGTGCCGTGCTCGTCGGTTCCCGACACCATCAGCACGTCGTTGCCGGCCATCCGCATGTAGCGCGAGAAGACGTCCGAGGGAACGCCGAAGCCGGAGACGTGGCCGATGTGCCGCGGACCGTTGGCATACGGCCAGGCCACGGCGGTCAGGATGGGAGAACTCATGACCGGCATCCTAAGGCTCCGCGCTCGACACCCTCTCCGGCGCCCACCAGTGGCCGGTGCGGACCAGATGAACTAGGCGTTAACAAGGGGTTACGGTGGACTCTCAACCAAGTGTTTCCGCGGTGCCAAGAATGTCCCTACGATGAACACGTGTCCCCCGAGCTCATACTCTTGGCGCTCGTCGTCGTCACGGCTTTGGCCTTCGACTTCACGAACGGATTTCACGACACGGCCAACGCGATGGCTGCGTCGATCGCCACTAAGGCGCTGACCCCGAAGACCGCTGTCGTGCTGTGCGCATCCCTGAACCTGGTGGGCGCTCTGCTGTCGGTCGAAGTGGCCCTGACGGTGACCAATGCGGTGATCAACCTGCAGAACCCGGACGGCTCACCGCGCGCCGAACTGCTCGCCGACGGCGGCGGCCGGCTGCTGATGATCCTGCTCGCCGGGCTCGCCGGCGCGATCATCTGGAACCTGGCCACCTGGCTGTGGGGCCTGCCGTCCAGTTCGTCGCACGCGCTGTTCGGCGGCCTGGTCGGCGCCACCCTGGCCGGGCTCGGCTGGGGCGGCGTCAAGTGGGTCGGCGAGGGCAGCAAGGTGGACGGCGTGGTCGGGAAGGTGATCCTGCCCGGCCTGATGTCACCCGCGATCGCGATGATCGTCGCCCTGGTCGGCACCAGCCTGGTGTTCAAGGTGGCCGCCCGGCTCACCGAGAAGTACCGCACCCAGGGCTTCCGCTGGGGTCAGGTCGGCGCCGCCTCGCTGATGTCGCTGTCGCACGGCACCAACGACGCGCAGAAGACGATGGGCGTGATCACCCTGGCGCTGATCGCCTCCGGGCATTGGGACAGCACCCACGAGGTGCCGCTGTGGGTCAAGCTCGCCTGCGCCGTCACCATCGCACTCGGCACCTATCTGGGCGGCTGGCGGATCATCCGGACGATGGGCAAGGGCCTGGTCGAGATCGAGCCGCCGCAGGGGATGAGCGCCGATATGGCGTCCGCCTCGGTCATCCTCGCCTCCAGCCAGCTCGGTTTCGCGCTGTCCACCACCCACGTGGCCACCGGTTCGATCCTGGGCTCCGGGGTCGGACGTCCCGGCGCACAGGTGCGTTGGGACGTCGCCGGACGGATGGCGTCGGCCTGGTTGACCACGCTTCCGGCGGCCGCAGCCATCGGTGCAGTGATGTTCTGGATCGGCAACGGGCTGGGTTCGGGTGTGGGCGCCAGCGTGGTGTTCCTCCTGCTCTGCGCCGCCGGCGGCTACATGTGGCTGCATTCGCGCAAGGAGCCGATCGGCCACCACAACGTCAATGACGACTGGGCACCCGCACCCAAGGCGGACAAGAAGGAGGTGGGGGTCTGATGTGGCTCACCGCTCTCGATGACGCCTGGCGGATCCTGGTGGCCGGGCTGGTGCTCGGTGCGGGCCTGCCCATCCTGTTCGCGCTCGGCGTGAAGTCCATCGCCTGGGCCAATGGTGACCTGCCTGATACCCGGCGAAACCCGCTGGGCCGGGTCGTCGCGGTCCTGTTGTTCACCGTCGTCCTACTCGCCATCGCCTTCGGAATCAGCTACATCGTCGCCCACGGCTTCGGCTACACGCTCACCTTCGACGGCGTGCTGCCGAGCATCGTCAAACGCTGAACCATGACGGCTGCTGCGCTCGCCACCCCAGCGACCGGATGCCGCTCGGCCTCGATCCACCGATGGGCGGCGTAGCGAGCGGCCCCCCGGTGGATCCGGGCTAAGGTGACCGCGGTGACCACCTCCATTCACACTCGCCCAGCTGGCGCGGCACGCCGCGGCGCGCGGCTGCACCTGGCCGGCTGGGTCGTCACGATCGCCTGCCTGCTCACCGGCTGCACGACGACGCCACCGGTGCCGGCCGATCCCCAGTCGCGGATGCCGGTTGCCACCAGTGCCGTCCCTTCCCCCGCGGGCACGCCCGGTTCGGCCCCTGCCACCACCCCTGGTTCAGCCTCTGCCAGCGCGCCCGGCTCGGCTCCGGCCAGCAGCCCCGCGTTGACCGCTACCACGAAGCCGGCGGCGAAACCCCTAGCCGGACGCACCATCGTCGTCGACCCCGGGCACAACGGACGCTACGAGAAGTCGTTCAACACCCGGAAGGTCCCGGCCGGCAACAACAGGACGAAGGCCTGCAATACGTCAGGCACCGCCGGCAAGGGGCTGACCGAGCATGCCTACACCTGGTCCCAGGCCCAGGCGCTCAAGGCTGGACTCGAACGCCGCGGAGCCCGGGTGCTGCTGACCAGAACCAATGACACGAGCCTCGGCCCCTGCGTCAACAAGCGGGCCCAGGCCGCCAACGACGCCAAGGCCGACCTGATGATCTCGATCCACGCCGACGGCAACTACTCCGCGGGAGCCCGCGGCTTCCACATCATCGTGTCCACCACGATGTCCGGCGGATCGACGCTCGAACGGCGCTCCGAAAGGCTGGCCACCCTGGCCCGGGCCGAACTGGAGCAGCACACCACGATGCCCCGCTCCACCTACATCGGCGGCGGCACCGCCCTCAGCCCCCGTTCGGACATCGCCACCCTGAACCTGCTCACGAGGACGCCGGGCATCATGCTGGAGATGGGCAACATGCGGAACCCCGCCGACCTCGCCCTGCTGAGGTCGAAGGCCTTCCAGCTCCAGGTCGCCGCCGCCCTCGCCGACGCCGCCCAGCGCTCCCTCACCCCTCAGTAGCCCCCGTCCCTGATGGGAAAGTGGAGCGTTCCCGCTAGTCAGAGCAGGAACGCTCCACTTTCCCATCAGGCAGGGCTTTGGTCGGCGGGGGCGGCGCGGACCAGGGTCCAGGGGAGGAAGAACTGGGTGAGCGGGCCGACTGACATGGCGAAGGCCACGGTGCCGAGGCCGGCGGTGCCGCCGAGGAGCAGTCCGATGCCGAGCACCACCACCTCGATCAGGGTCCGGACCAGGCGGAGGCTGCGGCCGGTGCGGCGCGCCAGGCCGGTCATCAGGCCGTCCCGCGGGCCGCGTCCCAGCTGGGCGCCGATGTAGACCGCGCCGGCGACCCCGTTGAGCAGGACCCCGGCCAGCATCAGGACGATCCGGGACGCCCAGTCGTCGGTCACCGGCAGCCAGGCCAGGGACGCGTCCACGGCCAGGCCGATGACGATCGCGTTGGCGAGCGTCCCGACGCCGGGCCGCTCCCCGACCGGGATCCACAGCA
This sequence comes from Micropruina sp., assembly GCA_047602545.1. Classification (GTDB taxonomy): domain Bacteria; phylum Actinomycetota; class Actinomycetes; order Propionibacteriales; family Propionibacteriaceae; genus Micropruina. Next base: position 728,048 of record JASGHC010000001.1, read on the forward strand.
GCAGCACCACGAAGCTGAGCGCGATGGTGATCTGTCCGAAGCTGAGCGGCAGCCAATGAGTGAGGCCGATGGTCAGCACGTCCCAAGGAGCCACGCCGAGATTGCCGCGCAGCATCAGCGCGATCGAGAAACCGAACAGCACCAGGCCGGCGAACAACTGGACGACGCGGCGCGGCAGCTGACCGGTACGCAACTGTCCCAGCGGCCCCAGGTTGGAGATCTCGATCGGACGGCTCGTGCTCACACCCTCATCGTGCCGAGCCAATGGCCTTGTACAAAAGAGCCAATCCTGACACAGTGGCCCGGTGAGCGGCACGATCCCCGTCAGCAGAGTGGCCAATCTGGTGGGCGACGTGCCCCCGCCAGCCTTCAGCGGCCTGGCCGCGCGGCTGGCGTCCGTGATCGCCGATGGCCTGCTGCCGCTCGGCCAACGACTGCCCAGCGAACGCGACCTGGCCACGGCGCTGAGGCTGTCCCGGACGACGGTGACCCGGTCCTACGGCCTGCTGCGCGAAGCCGGCGACGCGGCCGCCCGACAGGGTTCCGGCACCTGGACGCGAGTGCCCGGCGGCGCGACGCGGGGTCGCGACCGGGCCCTGCTGCCCCAGCCCGACCGGGCCGCGATGATGGATCTGAGCTGCGCGGCGCCCGCTGCCGTCCCGGGCCTGGCAAGCGCCTACGCCACTGCGACCGCCGCCCTGCCGGCCTACCTCACCGGCCATGGATACTTCCCGCTGGGCCTGCCCGAGCTGCGCGAGGCGATCGCGGAGCGCTACCGGCGGCGCGGGCTGCCCACCACGTCCGATCAGGTGCTGGTCACCTCGGGTGCGATCGCCGCCATCGCCGCGGCGGCGCAGGCGCTGCTGGAGCCGGGCGACCGCGTCCTGGTCGAATCGCCGGTCTACCCGAACGCGGTGACCTCGCTGCGCCGGGCCGGCGGCAGGGTGGTCACGGTTCCCGTCGACCCCGACGGCTGGGACCTCGACGCGATGGGGGCGACGCTGCGTCAGGCGGCACCGCGCGCGGCCTACCTGATTCCCGACTACCAGAACCCGACCGGGCTGCTGCTGGACGACGCCCAGCGTCACCGGCTCGGCGCCGCACTGGCCCGCTCGCGCACCGTGGCGATCATCGACGAGAGCCATGCCGACCTGCACCTGGGGACGGCACCGATCCCGGCCCCGATGGCGGCACACAGCCCGTCCGCGATCACCGTCGGCGGCTCGTCCAAGGCGTTCTGGGGCGGGCTGCGGGTCGGCTGGCTGCGGGTGCCGGACGGCCGGCAGGGCCTCTTCACCCGCGCCCGGCTCGGGCTCGACCTGGGCGCGCCGATCCTGGAGCAGCTGGTGCTCACCGAACTACTGACCGGCCCGGACCGCGACGCCCACCAGCAGCGGGAACGACTGCGCCGCCAGCGGGACGCTCTGGCCGGGGCGTTGCGCGACCGGCTGCCGGACTGGAACTTCCGGATCCCGGACGGCGGGCTGTCGCTGTGGTGCCGGCTGCCCCGTCCGGTGTCCGCCGCGCTCGCCGTCGAGTGCGAGCGGCGCGGCCTGGTGATCACTCCCGGCTCCGTATTCGCCCCGGACGGCGGCCTGGCGTCATTCGTCCGGCTGCCCTATACCCGCGCCGAGTCCGACCTGCTGGCCGCGGTCGACGTGCTGCAAATCGCCTGGACGGCCCTGGGCGAGCGCGACGACGTCGCCGACCCGGTGCGCATCCTGATCGCGTGACGAAACGCCGTCGGGGCCACACCGACACGTCGAACCGGAACCGGCCGGTGTCCAGCCAGGCCCGCACCCGGTGCACCTGGGCCCGGGCGGTGACGTCGATGAACACCTTGCGCATGGGCGTCACCGCAGTGCCGCGCTCAGCGAATTGAGTATCATTCTTGACTATGCTGCGCTTGCGCTTTCGTTGCACTGCACTACATACGAATGGGGCGTCGGCCCGCTGGATCTCCAGATAGTGCACACTCCAGAATTCTCCACGAATTCTTTGGCTACGCACTCGCCAACGGGACCACCCTGATCGGGCTGGACGGCGAAACCCCTTGCCAAGGCAAGACCAAGTAGGGCGTTGACACGATTGTCCAGCGAAAATCAGCGGTTCCTTAGAAAATCATGGACACAGATAACGGAAAAACCTGCTCTACTCAGGAGACCACGCCGTTCCAAGAACCATGAGGAGAGTGATGAGGCGACAACCGACTCGAGCGAGAGTCGGTGCCGCGGTTGTGATGGTCGCTGCACTGATCGGCACCATGGGTGGCTTGCCACCGACAGCGGCCGCCAGCCCCACCCCACCCCCGTCCGGCGATACGCCGGGCACCGTCGGCACCAACGGCAAAGGCCCGGCCCAGCCCGCGAATAGCGGCGCCGCGCCCGCCGCGTTCAAGACCTACCAACTGAAGGGGGACTACGTCGCCAGCGGCGTCAGCCTCCGCAACCGAGGCTCCGGCACGATCAAGATCTCCGGTATCCCGAAGGGCGCCAAGATCAAGAATGCCTACCTGTTCTGGGCGGTGCTCAGCCCGTCCGAGTCCACGTCGCTGAAGAAGGGCAGCTTCGCCGGCAAGGCGATCACCGGCACCAAGATCGGCTCCGGCGCCGGCCCCTGCTGGCCGACCTCGGCCAACGCCTACCCCGGGTACGCCTACCGTGCCGACGTCACCAAGAAGGTCAAGGGCAACGGGACGTTCGCGCTGAAGGGCTTCGCCTCCGGCACCAAGAACGGCGCCGACCCGTTCACCACGACAGCCGTCGCGCCCCTGGCCGAAGGTGCCTCGCTGGTGGTCGTTTTCGAGAAGTCCAGCTATCCGATGACCAAGGTGATCCTCTCCAACGGGTACGCCGGCCTCACCACCGGCTCGGCGACCGCCACCGTGAAATTCGGTTTCGCGGCGACGAACCCGGTCGGTGCGGTGAAGACCACGTTCATCGGTGCCGACGGGCAGTCGCTCAATGAGCCGCCGAGCACGGTGAACGGAGTCCCGGTCCCCGAAGCCGATTGGGACGGCACCGACGGCCCGAAGCCGCTGTACTCCCAGGGCAACCTGTGGGACACCGACACCGCGAAGCTGCCGAACTTCGTCAAGCCCGGGGACACCTCGGCTCAGATCACCGTCTCCGGCGGCCCGGACTGCCTGGTCTGGGTCGGCCAGGCGTTCTCGATCGGGGTCAACGGTGCCGCCGACACCGATGGCGACAAGCTGCTGGACGGCTGGGAAGCCAACGGCTACGACGCCAACAGCGACGGGATCATCGACGTGAACCTGCCGGCGATGGGCGCCAGCGTGGTGCGCAAGGACCTGTTCGTCGAGATGGACTACATGAGCGACGCGCTGTTGCCGGCCGCGACCGACCTGAACCGGATCGTGAATGTGTTCGCCACCGCACCGCAGGCGAACAACCCGGACGGCTCGACCGGGATCAACCTGCACCTCGACGCCGGAGCCGCTCGCGGCGCCGCGTACAACCTCGGTGGCGGCAACCAGGTGCCGTTCACCTACGACCTGAATCCAGTGGTGCCGGGTTCAAGGCCCTCAAGGCCGCCCACTTCAAATCCACGGCGCGGGCGAAGATCTTCTACTACATGATCTGGGGCAACGGCTACGACGGCGACACCAGCAGCGGCAACGCTTTCGCCATCCCGAGCGACAGCTTCCTGGTCACCCTGGGACGCTGGCCCGGCGGCGGCACCCCGGATCAACGGGTCGGCACCTTCATCCACGAATTCGGCCACGCGCTGGGCCAGAAGCACGGTGGGAACGATCACGCCAACTACAAGCCCAACTACCTGAGCGTGATGAACTACTCGTTCCAGACCTCAGGGGTGCTGAAGACCAACGGGTCGAAGTACTTCGGCTACTCGTCGTTCACGCTGCCCAGCCTGAACGAGAAGAAGCTCAACGAGAAGAAGGGGCTGCTGAGCAGCAAGGCCAAGCCGTACCTCACGAAGTGGGTCTGCCCGAACTACTTCTTCAGGATCGGCGGTCGCGCCGACCGCAATCTGGATTGGACCTGCAACGGCAAGCTGTCCACGAAGACCAAGGCCGACCTCAACGGTGACGGGCAGCTGTCGAAGCTCGGCACCCACAACAACTGGGGCCACATCGTGTACGGGGGCGGCGCCATCGGCGGCGGCCCGGCTGCGATGCGGGATTCGGTGACGGTGATGGACGAGCTCACCTTCGAGCAGCACCAGAAGCACCAGAAGCACCAGCGTCGCTGACCCAGCGGCTCGAAACGCACCACCGGCGGCGGTCGTCCTCCCTGTGGAGGGCGGCCACCGCCCGTTCGGAAGGTAGGGAATCATGAGCACCAAGAGCCATGCCGCCCGTCCGCTCGCTCTGCTGGTGCTGGCCACCGTCCTGGCGGCGTGCCAGACCGGGCCCGGCTCATCGCCTGCGACCTCTCCGACACCGTCGCAGGTGTCGAGTCCCCATTCGACCGGAGGGCTCACCCAGCAGGAGAACGACGCGATGCATCCGCCGGCGCCGACAGCGGTGCGGGCGGTGGTCACGTCCGGCACGTCGGTGCGCCTCACCTGGCGGACCCCGCCTGCACCCACCGTCACCCCCCCGGTACAGCGAGACGATCGTCGAGTACCGCATCCATCGCCGCGGGCGGGGCGAGGTCGAGATGCGCCAGATCGGCACCAGCACGACTCTCGAGTTCGTCGACGAGGCACCCGGCCAGGGCACCTTTGCCTACGTGGTGACGGCCGTACACGAGAACAATGTCGAGGGCACGGCATCGAACCCCCCTGCGGAGGTGACCCTCCCGTAGCGATAGTCGGCCGCGGACGGCGTTCGCAGATCATCGGTGGCCGAGGTTGTCGGAGCTGGACGTGTGCTCGGCGGCCAGGGGTCTCGACACGCTCGACCGGCCACGATCAGGGGTTAGTCCACCGGGGCGTCCGGCCACAGCGTCGGGACATCCGCGACGAACGCCCGCACAAGCTGCTCGGCCCCCTCCAGCGCCGAGAGTTCGTTGCGAGCGATCGCGGTTTCGGTCGCGTCCTGCTCGCCGCGGACCCTGGCCGAGGCCCGGACGCCGTCCAGCACCTCTCCCTCGACCAGCGACCACAGCCAGTCGACCTGTTGCCGGGCCCTTCTCGGCTCCAGCCCGCCGTGGGCGTCCAGGTACGCGCGGTGGTCGAGGACGGCCTGCCACACCTCGTCCAGGCCCTTGCCGGTGAGCGCCGAACTGGTCAGCACGGGCGGGCGGCGAGCGTGCGGATCGGAGCTGATCAACTTCATCGCGATGGTCAGCTCGCGAGCAGTCACCCGGGCCTCGCCCTCGTGGTCGCCGTCCGCCTTGTTGACCGTGATCACGTCCGCCATCTCGAGGATGCCGCGCTTGATGCCCTGCAGCTGGTCGCCAGCCCGGGCCAGGGCGATCAACAGGAAGGTGTCGACCATGCCGGCGACCGCCACTTCGGACTGCCCCACGCCGACCGTCTCCACCAGCACCACGTCGAACCCGGCGGCCTCCATCACGATCATCGACTCGCGGGTGGCCCGCGCCACCCCACCCAAATGACCTCCGGACGGCGACGGCCGCACGTAGGCGTCCGCGGAGGAGGCCAGGGCTGCCATCCTCGTCCGGTCGCCCAGGATCGAGCCGCCGCTGCGCGAGGACGACGGGTCGACCGCCAGCACGGCGATCCGGTGCCCGGCCTCGATCAGCCGCACCCCGAGCGCGTCGATGAACGTCGACTTGCCGGCTCCCGGAACCCCGGTGATACCGACCCGCACCGACCGTCCGCTGTCGGGGGCGAGCAGGTGCAGCAACTCCTTGGCCCGCTCCCGATGGGCCGGACGCGACGACTCGACCAGGGTGATCGCCCGCGCGATGTGCGGACGCGACCCCTCACGCACGCGCTGCGCCAACTCGTCCGGGCTCAACCTACGCATGCCACCACCCTCTCAAACCCGCACGTCCGGGGAGTTCCGGTACGGAGGGACGGTTCTTTTCGGTCCACCCACGCTTCCAAGGGCAGGGGAATGGACCCCGGGGGACGGTTCTTTTCGGTCCATTTCGTCGTACCAGTGGACCGAAAAGAACCGTCCCCGCGTACCGGTGCCCCGCGTACCGCGGGAACCGTCCCGTGGACACCTTTCAGTCCTCTTCGAGGCGGTCCTGCAGCTTCTCCAGCAACTCCACGGCGGCATCGGGGATCACCGTGCCGGGCGGGTAGATCGCGTCGGCACCGGCCGCCCTGAGCTCGTCGAAGTCCTGGGCCGGGATCACGCCACCGACGACGATCATCATGTCGTCGCGGCCCAGCGCGTCCAGTTCGGCACGCAGCGCGGGCACCAGGGTCAGGTGGCCGGCCGCCAGTGACGACACCCCGACCACGTGGACGTCGGCCTCGACCGCCTGCCGGGCCACCTCACCGGGGGTCTGGAACAGCGGACCGACGTCAACGTCGAAGCCGAGGTCGGCGAACGCGGTCGAAATCACCTTCTGGCCACGGTCGTGGCCGTCCTGGCCCATCTTGGCGACCAGGATGCGCGGACGCCGTCCATCGATCGTCTCGAACTCGGCGACCAGCCGTCGGGCCTCCTCCACCCCCTGGGACTCCCCCGTCTCGCTGCGGTACACGCCACTGATGGTACGGATCTGCGCCGTGAACCGGCCGAACCTGGCCTCCAGCGCGTTGGAGATCTCACCGACGGACGCCCGGGCGCGCGCCGCGTCGATGCTCAACTTGAGCAGGTTGCGGCGCGGGTCGCTCGGATCCGGATTGGCCGCCGCCCAGCTGAGATGCTCCAACGCCGCCTGGACGTCCGCCGGGTCACGCTCGGCACGCAACCGCTCCAGCTTGGCGATCTGCTCGGCCCGGACCGACTTGTTGTCGATCTTCAGCACCTCGGGCGGCTCGTCGTTCTCGACCAGGTACTTGTTGACCCCGATCAGCGGCTGCCGTCCGGAATCGATCCGGGCCTGGGTGCGGGCCGCGGCCTCCTCGATGCGCATCTTCGGGATGCCGGCCTCGATCGCCTTGGCCATGCCGCCGGCCGCCTCCACCTCCTGGATGTGCCCCCAGGCCTTCTTCGCCAGTTCGTAGGTGAGCCGCTCCACGTAGGCCGAGCCGGCCCACGGGTCGACGACCCGGCAGGTGCCCGACTCCTGCTGAATGAACAGCTGGGTGTTGCGGGCGATCCGGGCCGAGAAGTCGGTCGGCAGTGCGATCGCCTCGTCCAAGGCGTTGGTGTGCAGCGACTGGGTGTGTCCCTGGGTGGCGGCCATCGCCTCCAGGCAGGTGCGGCCCACGTTGTTGAACACGTCCTGCGCGGTCAGCGACCAGCCGGACGTCTGCGAATGCGTCCGCAGCGACATCGACTTGGGGTTCTTCGGGCCGAAATCGCGGACCAGCTTCGCCCACAGCATCCGGGCTGCGCGGAATTTGGCGACCTCCATGAAGAAGTTCATCCCGACCGCCCAGAAGAACGACAGTCGCGGAGCGAACTGATCGACCTTGAGGCCCACCGACTCGCCGGCCCGGATGTACTCGACGCCGTCGGCCAGCGTGTACGCCATCTCGATGTCGGCGGTCGCCCCGGCCTCCTGCATGTGATAGCCGGAGATCGAGATCGAGTTGAACTTCGGCATATTCGCCGAAGTGAACGCGAAGATGTCGGAGATGATCCGCATCGACGGCGCCGGCGGGTAGATGTAGGTGTTGCGGACCATGAACTCTTTGAGAATGTCGTTCTGGATGGTCCCGGCCAGCTGCGCCGGCTGCACCCCCTGCTCCTCGGCGGCCACCACGTACAGCGCCAGCACCGGCAGCACCGCGCCGTTCATGGTCATCGACACGCTCATCTGATCGAGCGGGATGCCCTCGAACAGTTGCCGCATGTCGAGGATCGAATCCACCGCGACCCCGGCCATGCCGACATCACCGGTGACCCGCGGGTGGTCGGAGTCGTAGCCGCGGTGGGTGGCCAGGTCGAAGGCGATCGACAGACCCTTCTGGCCCGCAGCCAGGTTGCGCCGGTAGAACGCGTTGGACTCGGCCGCGGTCGAGAACCCGGCGTACTGCCGGATCGTCCACGGCTGGTTGACGTACATGGTGGCGTACGGCCCGCGCAGGAACGGCGGGATGCCCGGGTAGGTGTTCAGGAAATCGAGGTCGGCCAAGGCGTCGGAACCGTAGACCGGCGGCACCAGGATGTGCTCAGGGGTCTGCCAGCCCTTGCTGTACGAAGGCACCTGGTCGATCAGGTCCTCCCACTGCTGCGCGGAATCCGCCGGCGGCAGGGTCTCGCCCAGCTCGATCGTGTCGAAACGCGGAATGCTCACCGCTCTACTCCCAACTCGTCCAGGGTGCCGGCCAGGAAGCCGGCCACGTCCATGCCGTCGAAGATCTCGCCGTCGATGACCTCGGCGGCCTTGTCGGCGCCGGTCTCGGTGCGGCGTCCGGCGATCAGCACCGTCGCCACCCCGGCGGCCTTGAGCGCGGTGGCCACCTCCATGGCCTGGGCCGCGTAGACGCGGGCCGACGAGCACAGGATGACGATGCGCGCGCCCGCAGCACTCACCTGGGCGACGATCTCGGACGCCGTCCCGCCCTCGCTGGAGGGGTGCGCGAGGCCGGCGACCTGGAGCACGTTGGCGGTGAACTGCTCCCGGGGACCGAAGTCACGCCGGGCGCCGAGGCAGGCCAGGAACACCTGCGGCGTGGGATCGGCGGCGGCCACCCGGTCGCGCAGCGCCTCGAAGAGCTCGCTGTCGCGGCGCGGCGCCAGCCCGCCCAGCACCGGGCGCTCCGGCCGGGGCCGGACGTCCAAGGGGGACTCGTTGACGGACGGGAACATCGACACCCCGGTGATCGGCTGCCGCCGGTTGGCCAACCGGACGCCACGCGCGGCGACCGTTCCGTCGATCCATCCGGCCACCCTGCCGTCGGCCAGCGCTGCGGCCATGCCGCCGGCCGCCTCGATCTCGCCGAACCGGGCCCAGGCCCGTCCGGCCAGCTGATCGGTGAGGCTCTCGACGTACCAGGATCCTCCGGCCGGATCAGCGACCCGGCCCAGGTTGGACTCTTCGGCGGCCAGCAGCTGAATATTGCGCGCCATCCGCCGGGAGAAGTCGGTGGGCAGTCCCCAGGCCGTATCGTGCGGCAACACCGTGATCGACTCGGCGCCACCGGCCGCCGCCGCGAAGGTGGCGATGGTGCCGCGCAGCAGATTCACCCACGGGTCGTCCCGGGTGATCATCCGCCACGAGGTGACGGCGAGCTGGACGGCGCCGCGCGCACCAGCCGGGACGCCACTCACCTCACCCACCCGGTCCCAGAGCCGGCGCAACGCGCGCAGCCGGGCGATGGTCATGAACTGGTCGGCGTTGGCCGGCACCCGGAACGCGATCTGACCGAAGGCATCCGCGGGCGCGATGCCGGCCTCCTCCAGGTCGCGCAGGTGCTCGACACCGGTGGCGATGGCGAAGGCCAGCACGTCGACGTCGCCGGCTCCGGCGTCGTCGTAGACCAGCGAGTCGACGGCGATCGCCCGGGCCTTCGGGAACTCGGCGAGGGTGGCGGCCACCCAGTCGCGCTGGACGCCGAACTCGGGTGCCTCGCCGGTCAGCGCGGCGTGGCCCAGAGCGTCCAGGCCGAGACTCCCCCCGACCTCGGCGGACTTGCCGCTGGCCCGCCAGAACGCTGCCAGCGCAGCCGCGGCAGCACCTTGATCGGTGCGGCTGCTGACCCGTAGCCGGGCCAGCTCGGGCAACACCCCGGCCAGGACGCCCGCGACATCGTCGGCGGCGATCGCGTCGGGATCGACCCGCAGCCACAACGAGACGGCACCGCGGGTCAGGTCGGCGAGCACCGCGGCATTGCTGAACGAGACGTCCGGATCCTCGTGCAGCTGGGTGATGTCCCAGGCATGGATGGTGCCGGTGCGCAGGCTGGTGCCACGGGTGAACGGGGTGACCCCCGGATGGCCGACGTCGCGGTCGACGCGTGAGAACAGCGGGTCGATGACGAGGCCGTCCACGGTGGTCGTGGTGAGCCGCTTCATCGCCTGTTCGATGGAGAGTTCCTTGCCCTCGGGACGGCGCCGGTTCAGCACCCGGAGGACCTCGGTTTCCCAGTCCTGGCGGCTCGGCGCGACGAAGTCACCGGCCAGGGTCAGCGGGGATTCGATCATACTACGGAGCGTAGTATTCATGCCTCGGCGCCGTCGGCCATCCGTCACAATGGGTCGCGGACTGAACCCCCGGGTCTCGTGATTCGGGACGGGGCACTGGGAATCGCTGGTCTTCGTCGGTCGAGCTTGTCGAGACCTTGGCGTGCGCTCGCCGGCAAGGGTTTCGACAAGCTGAACCAGCGGGGGTCGGGGTTGATCGGCGCTTGCCTAGCTCACCTGGCGCACCAGGGCCTCGGCCGAAGCGATCATCCGCAGCGTCTCCCACTCCCAGTCAGGCTCCTGGCCACGGAACGGGCCGGTGGCCAGGGAGATGATCACCGCCGCCGCCCGCAGCCGCAGCTCGGTCGGGTCGACCCGGATGTCGAACACCGGCACCCAGGCCCGGATCAGCCGGTGCACCCGGGCCTCCTGGCTGGGACTCATCCGCTGAATGGTGGAGAGATGGGCGATCAGGCAGGCCAGGTCGTCGGCCCGGCGCCCGGGACCGACCGTGTTGACGTCCAGGACGCCGACGATCCGGCCATTGTCGACCTGGACCTGTCCCTCGTGGAAGTCGCCATGGGTGGGCTCGTCGCCGAGCGGGATCGATCCGAGACCCGCGCTGATCTGCTGGGTCAGCCAGGCGAGCTTGCCACCGGTCCGCGGCACCGCGGCGACGACCATGCGCGCGTAGTGATCGACGGCGTCCGACCAGGGCGGCCGCCGGTCCAACTGGGCGACGCTCGTCGGCATCGCGTCCAGCAGGTGAATGATCTGCTCAGCGGTGCACGGATCCTGCGCGTCGAAGACGGCCGAGGCGAGCGGACGTCCGGGCAGGTTGCGCAGCAGCATCAGCGCGTCCGACGTGGTCGCAGCCACCTCGGGAGCCGGCACCCCGGCGTCCAGCAGCAACTCGTGGCGCCGCACCACATCGCCGAAGACCCGGCCCCGCAGCACCTTGCAGTACACCGTCGTCGGCACATCGGACGCGATGTCGACCCGCAGCACCGCCCGTCGCCGGGGTCGGTAGCCAATCATCCGGAGCCGCACCTCGGCGGCTCCGACCGGCCTGCCCACCACCTGGTGCTCGGTGAGGATCTCGGCCATCCGCTCGGTGTAGGCAGCCCTGGCCAGGCCCGGCAGATCGGGGTCGTTGGGATAGATCCACACCGCCACCTCGCGGTCACCGTCGGCGAAGATCTCGGCCAGGCTGTCGGACTGCGCCGGGCCGCCGGCCCGGGCGCTCACGCCGAGCAGTTCGTCCCGCTCGCCGTAGGGCCACCGCACCGCCGCCGAATAGGTGGCGGTGGTGGATTGCCGAGGGTGCGCGTCGATGTGGTCGAGTGCCCAGTTGAGCAGGGTGCCGCCGGCATGCGTGACGGCCGCGGCCAGCAGTTCGCCAACCTCGGACGAGGTCAGCAGCCGGTAGCCGTCCGGATCTTCTTCGGTCACCGTATCCCTCCTCTTCGGCCCGCTCGCGAGGTAGGTTACTCAGCCGCCGGCGTCGCGCCGAGCCGACGCAGCCGCAGCCGTGCGGCGCGCCGTCCGTCCAGTTCGGAGACCGTGAACTCGAACCGCTCCGGCTCGCTGTCGCCGGCCTCCACCGGATCCAGCTCGACCTCGATCACATCACCCACCTCCGGCAGCCGGCCCAGGTGCGCCATCACGAAACCGGCGACCGTGTCGTAGGGCCCCTCGGGAAGCACGTAGCCGTGATCCTCGCCGAACTCCTCCAACGTCTCCAGGCCGTCCACCTCCGCGCCGCCCGGTGCCGCGGACGCGTCGCTCGGGCCGTCGAACTCGTCCGAGATGTCCCCGACCAGCTCCTCGACCAGGTCTTCCATGGTGACGATGCCGGCAGTGCCGCCGTACTCGTCGCGGACGATCACCAGATGCGCGTTCGCGGCCCGCATCTCGGTCAGCGCGCGCAGGATCTTCATGGTGTGCGGCAGCGAGACGACCGGCCGCACCAGTTGGCGGACCGGGGCGTTGCGGGCGGCGGGATCGAGGTCGAACATGTCGCGCACGTGCACGAAGCCCAGCACGTCGTTGACGTCCTCGCCGATCACCGGATAACGACTGTGCGCGTGCTCTTGAAAGCTGCGAATCGCCTTGTGGGCGGGCAGGTCACCGGAGAGGAAGTCCACCTCGGTGCGGGGCACCATGGCTTCGCGCAGGCTGACCTGCCCGGCCGCGAACACCTCGTCGAGGATCTGTCGCTCCTCATCACCGAGCGTGGGTGACGAGGTGACCATGGCCCGCAGCTCCTCGTCGGTGACCTCTTCCCGGCCGGCCTTCGGATCGCCGCCCAGCACCCGCACCAGAGCGTTGGTGGAGACGCCGAGGAACCAGATCACCGGACGCGCAACGGTCGCGATCGCGTTGACCAGCGGCGCCAGGGCCATCGCGAAGGTTTCGGCGCTCTGCATCGCCAGCCGCTTCGCGGTGAGTTCGCCGATCACGATCGAGAAGTACGAGATGATCGCCGTGATCAGCACCAGCGACAGCGGCCCCGCGACGTTCTCGTGGACGCCCCAGCCGATCAGCACCTCGGACGTCGGCTCCTCCAGGGTGGCGCCGCCGAAGGCCGCCGACAGGAAGCCCGACAGGGTGACCCCGATCTGCACCGCGGACAGGAACCGGTTCGGGTTGGCCGCCAGGGACGCCACGATCCGGCCTCGCTGGCCGCGCGTCGAGAGTTGCTTGACCTGGCTTTCGCGCAGCGACACCAGGGCCATCTCAGCGGCGGCGAATACCCCGCCGATGATGATGAATAGGAGGATCAGCAGGATATTGCTGACGATCGGATTCATCGGATCCCTTCACTATGGGGCCGCCAGCCTATCGCTAGTGCCCCCTGTCGATAGCGGACCGCCCACAGCCCGCGATCCGGACGAGCCGGCCGCCGATCCGGCGCCTCCGATGCGTCGTCGGCGGTGCAGTAGCATTCGCCCCATGCCCGCTGCCCCCGGATTCAATTTCGCCCGCGGGAATCTACACAAACTGCTCGCCGCACCCCGTTATTTGACGGGGCGACTACGGGCGATGACGGTCGAGCGAGACCCGTCCCTGTGGGTGCTGGGCAGCGCGTTCGGGGTCGCGGACGGCGCGTTGGCGTTCGCCCGGGCAGCGCGGGCACTGCCCGCGCCGCCGCGACTGGTCTGGCTGGCGAACGACCCGGACGAGCTCGCCGCGGCTGAGCGGGAGGGCCTGGAAGCCCACCTCAAGTCGAGCAAACAGGGCCTTCGGCTCACGTTGCACGCGGGCCTGATCCTGATTACCCACGGGTTCGGCGATGTCAATCGCTACGGCGTTGACGGCGCGGTCACCGTGCAGCTGTGGCATGGCGCTCCACTGAAGAAGGTGCAGGCCGATTCGCCCGCCGTGTTCCGCGCCGGCGTGGCCCGCATCCCCGGCCTCAGCGCCGCGATGCGCCGGGCCTATCGGCGCAGCAACCGCCGGATCTCGCTGCTCCCCACCTCCTCGGCCGTCTTCCAACCCTCACTGATCAGTGCTTTCACCCTGGACGACAGCCGGGTCCGGGTGCTCGGCGAACCGCGCAGCGACCGGCTCTTCACCGGCTCGGAGGCGGAGCGGGTCGCCGCCTCCCGAGCCGCGTTCGCCGCACACCTGGGCGACCTGGGTACGAGCCGGGTCGTGCTCTACGCGCCCACCTGGCGCAACGGCGAGCCCGATCCGGCCATCCCGAGTGAGCACGAATGGCAGCTGATCGAGGAGTTCTGCGAGCAGCACGACTGTCTGCTCGTGGTGCGTCCGCATCGGCTCGGGATCGGTGACTACACCTACACCAGCGAACGGGTGCGGTTGTTGCCGGCCGACGTGCAGATGGAGTCGATGCCGCTGTTGTGGGGGTTGTCGGTGTTGATCACCGACTACTCGTCGATGCTGGTCGACTATTCGGTGACCGGGCAGCCGTTGGTGCTGCTGGCCCCGGATCTGGAGCATTACAGGGCCACCCGCGGAATGTACATCGACTACGAGGAACTGGCCGGAGACGGTTGGTACCGCAACTGGACCGAGGTGGTCGGACGGCTGCGCAGCCTGTTCGGCGACCCTGGTGCGCTGGTCGCGGCGCAGGCCCACAGTCGCGTTCTGGCTGAGCGGTTCCACCGCTACACCGACGGACGTAGCGCCGAGCGGGTGGTGGCAGCGGCGGCAGCGTTGGTGGCCGACCGGTTCAGCGCACCCGCGAGCGGTCCACCGTCCGCTCGGCACCGAAGATGACGCCGCGCAGGAAGCCGAAACCCCAGCTCAGGTGGGTGATGGCGAGCACCGCGGCATTGAGCAGCCGGTCGAGCAGGTCCTCGCCGCCCAGCCGGGTCATCCCAACCACGGTGACCCCGGCCAGGTAACCCACGGCTCCGGTGTGGACGATGCCGGCCGCGCGTCCACCGACACCCAACGGCCGCAGCCCCAGGCACACGGCCGACGCCAGCATGATCACCGCAACCAGCGGAGGCGGCAGGTAGCGCAGCGGACTCGTGCGCTGACGGCGCGTCAGGTGCCCCCGCCAGACGCCGGTGGCGTACATCTGTCGCCGCAAACCATCCAGGCTCGAGCGCGGCCAGTAGGTGATCGTGAGTTGCGGCACGAACAACACCAGGTAGCCGGCGGCCCTGATCCGGGAGTTGAGTTCCCAGTCCTGTCCGCGACGCTGCGACTCGTCGAACAGGCCGACCTCGAACAGCACCTCGCGGCGAAAGACGCCGAGGTAGGCGGAGTCGGCCGGAGCCTCCTCCTCACCGTGGTGATAGACACCTCCGCCGAGCCCGAACGGCGAATTGTAGGCGCGAGCGATCGCGGCCTGGACCCGTCCGGACCCTTGCGCCACCATCACCCCGCCCAGGTTCGCCGCCCCGCTCCGCCGCAGCGCTGCGACAGCCGCCCGGGTGTAGCCCGGCGACAGATCGGAGTGGGCATCGACCCGGATGACCACCGGGAACCGGCTGGCCCGGATGGCCCTGTTCAGGCCGGACGAGACGTCGCTGGCCGGGTTGGCGACCAGTTGGACGCGCGGGTCGGAGTCGGCCAGTCCGGCCGCGATGGCGTCGGTGTCGTCGGTGGAGGCGCCCAATGCCAGGATCAGCTCGGTCTCGCCGTCGTAGTCCTGGGCGAGGACGGCGGCGACCGCGTTGGCCAGGTGTCCGGCTTCGTTCAGCACCGGCATCACGTAGGACACCCCCGCGGAGTCGGGCAACGGGCCGAACAGCCGGAACTCTCCGGTCGCTGTGCTGTCGGGTTGGGCGTTGGGATGCTCGCTCACCCGGCGAGGTTATCGCGCGGTTCGGCCCTGGACGCGCGCGGCCACGTCGGGCGCGTCGGCAGACCGGGGCCGGCGCCTCAGCCTCGCGCTGCCGCCGGAGCCCCCAGTGGACGGGCGGCGAGTCGGGCGACCTCGCGGTTGAAGGTCTGCTGGGAGCCGTCCGGATGGTCGCCCAGCACACGCAGCTGCGTCTCTTTCCGGGCGGGCGCCAACGGGTCGTCGCCGAGCGCGGCGGCGAAGACCTCGGCGGCGTTGCTGAGATCGGCGTCCAGGAGATAGGCCGACGTCAGGCTCGGGTAGGCCGCCGCGAACCGCTCCGGCCCGAGTCGCTGCGGATCGGTGACGACCAGCGGCCGTCCGGTGGCCAGGTAGTCCGACGCGACGGAGGAGACGTCGGTCACCAGGACGTCGGCCGAACTGAGTGCCTCGGTCAGGCTGATGCCGGTTTCATCGACCGCGACATGCTGGGAGCCGGCCGCCGCCAGCAGCCGGTTGACGCGCTCGGCTGCCGCCTGCACGCCCCGGCGCAGCCGTCCCGATGCGGGGTGCGGCTTGAACCACACCCGCACCGGCTCCCGCCGGGCCAGTAGCCACCGCACCAACTCCTCGCCCATCCGATCCAGCGAGGTGTAGTCGGTCTCGTCGTAGTAGCCCTCCCAGGTCGGCGCGTACAGCACGACGGGCGCTTCCCCCGGTCTGTGCGGCAGCGGGCCGGTCGTCAGTTCGGCAGCTTGTGGCCGGCCCACGATGACGAACCGGTCCCTGGCGATGTTCAGTCCCGCGGCACGGTAGCGCTCGACCCCAATCGGCCCGGCCACCCAGAGCTCGTCGTATCCGGCGGCCTGGCCGTTGAACGAGCTGGCCTTGTCCGAGTCTCCGTGGTTGAGCATCACGTGGACCAGGTTGGGGTTGCGCAGCAGGTTGGCGTTCTTCAGCGCGAACGACGGATAGAAGGCGGCGCGCACCTCGGGGAGCGTGAGCCGTTCCACCTGCCGGGCCCCTGGGGCATAGACCACCGGCAG
This sequence comes from Micropruina sp., assembly GCA_047602545.1. Taxonomy (GTDB): domain Bacteria; phylum Actinomycetota; class Actinomycetes; order Propionibacteriales; family Propionibacteriaceae; genus Micropruina. Next base: position 744,498 of record JASGHC010000001.1, read on the forward strand.
TCCGGACGGCATCAGCGAGGGCAGTTCGCTTGCTTCTCGCACCATCACGAAACCGGGGGTGGGGACGCGGTCGAAGACCGGCAGCCACTGATTGGTGATGTGCCGGGACATCCCCATCGAGGCTGCCGCGTAGACGATGTAGCGGGGTTGGCGTGCGCTCAACTCGTCGACCACCCGTTGCGTGTCGGCGGCTGCCGACCGCCGCAGCCGGCGCGCCGGCTGCGCTGCGCCTCCCGCGGCGCCGACGACGATCAGCAACCCGGCCGGGCCGGTCCAGAACGGCAGGTTCAGCAGGCCGCCGCCGAGCACCAGGGCCTCCGCGACGGTGAGCAGCAGCGGCACTCCGGCCGATGCGGCGTAGACCGCCGCGTACCGGCGGAAGACGGGGCCTTGGCGCTGGGCGCCGACCTGGTAGAGCAGCGGCGGCTGGGCGGCGAACAGCCACTGCCCGACAGCGCTCAGTGCGGCCAGCGTCGCCTGGACCGCCACCACGACGACCACGAACCAGACGGTCGCCGCCCAGGCGGCCGAACCGGCCACGATGACCAGGCCCACCGCCGCCCGGAGTGCGGAGCGGAGCGCAGCCGTCACCCCCACGGCGACCAGCAGCCGAGTCGGCACCGAATCGAATGCGCCGGACGCGCGATCGACCAGGGCGGCCAGCAGCCAGCACCCGGCCGCCGGCCACGCAGCCTGCGGGCCGAACCCGGCCAGCACCACCGCGGCGACAAGCAGGATCGTCTCGACGGCATAGCCGAGCAGCGCCCACTCGTGGGGGCGGCGCGCCACCGATCCCGGGTGCTGGGCCGCCCAATGAACCTCGTAGTGGCCGGGCACCGGCAACGCGGGAATCCGGCCGAGGAGGGCGGAGATCACCCCGTCCGCCGTTGGGCTGTCGTCCGATGCTGCACCCGGTCATCCTGTCATGGACGGGACGGGGACCGAACCGGGCGCGTCAGTCGCGTCCGTAGATATCGCGCGTGTACACCTTGGCCGCCACGTCCTCGAGTTCCGGTGCCTGCCGGTTGCTGACGATCACGTCCGCGCGCCGTTTGAACTCATCCAGGTCGCGCACCACCTCGGAGTGGAAGAAGTAGTCGTCGGCGAGCGTGGGTTCGTAGACGATGACCTCGACCCCCTTGGCCTTGATCCGCTTCATCACGCCCTGCACCGAGGATGATCGGAAGTTGTCCGAGCCCGACTTCATCACCAGCCGGTACACCCCGACGACCGCGGGTTTGCGGCCCAGGATGTCAGTGGCAATGAAGTCCTTCCTGGTCGTATTCGCGTCGACCACCGCCGCGATCAGGTTCTGCGGCACATCGGCGTAGTTGGCCAGCAGCTGCTTGGTGTCCTTCGGCAGGCAGTAGCCGCCGTAACCGAACGACGGGTTGTTGTAGTGCGTCCCGATGCGCGGATCGAGCCCGACTCCTTCGATGATCTTGGACGAGTCCAGGCCGCGCACCGCGGCGTAGGTGTCCAACTCGTTGAAATAGGCGACCCGCAGGGCGAGATACGCGTTGGCGAACAGCTTCAGGGCCTCGGCCTCGGTGGAGGTCATGGTCAGAATCGGCACGTCGGCACTGGCCGCCCCCTCCACCATGAGGGTGGCGAACCTGCGCCCGGCGGGAGAGTCATCCCCGACGACCACCCGCGAGGGATACAGGTTGTCGTACAGCGCCCGGCCCTCGCGCAGGAACTCGGGCGAGAAGAAGATCGTCGCCCCCGAATGCCGTGCCCGTAGTTCGGTGGTGAAACCGACCGGAACGGTCAACTTGATCACGATCGTGGCCAGCGGGTTGATCGCCAATGCCGCCCTGACCACACCGTCCACCGAGGAGGTGTCGAAAAGGTTCGTGTCGGGGTCGTAGTTGGTCGGGGTCGCCACCACGACGAAATCGCACTCCCGGTAGGCCGCTGCCGCATCCGAGGTTGCCCGCAGATTCAGGTCGTCGCCGGCCAGCGCCTTCTCGATCTCCGGGTCGTGTATCGGTGACCGCCCGGCGTTGATGGTCTCGACCCGGGCCGGGTCGACCTCGAGCAGCACCACCTCGTGCCGATAGGCATGGAGGATGGCGTTGGACAGACCTACGTATCCCGCGCCCACAACCGTGATCCTCACGGGGCTCCCTTCGTCGATGGTCCGCTCGTCAATGTTCCGCATCTTAGAGAAGCGCTGCTCACTCATGTCCGGCAGCGGCTCACCCGGCGGGCAGCCGGAGCCCCGCTATCGTGCGCCGCGCGATCTGGATGATCAGCGACGCCCCCACTGCCAGGTCGGACGGCTCAGCAGTCCCTGGCCCTCAACCTCGGTCTCACCGTACGGCTTCACCAGTTCGTGGTGCAGTGCGCCGGCTGCGACCAGCGCGTTAACCAGTGGCCGGGAATGCGTGACCACCACCAGCTGGCTGCGTTCCGCCGCCCGCACCATCAGCCGGCTGAGCGCCGGCAGCACATCGGGATGCAACGACGTCTCGGGTTCGTTGAGCACCGTCAGCCGGGGCGGACGCGGGCTGAACAGCGCGGCGGCCAGCAGCAGGTAGCGCAGCGTGCCGTCGGAGACTTCCCGGCCGGTCAGCGCACGCAACATACCGCGCTGCCCGAGCTCGATCTCGAACCGCCCGCCATGGTCGGCGACGCCGACCCGGGTGCCGTCGAAGGCGTCGGCGATCGCCGTCCGGAACGGGTCTTCCCAGGCCGATTCGAGGATGGTGGCGATGGTCGGTGCCAGGTCGTGACCGTCGGCGGCCAGCACCTCGGTGCGGGTGCCCACCTGGGGTTGCCTCGCCGGGGCGTCGGGATCGACGCGGAAGCTGTCGTAGAAGCGCCAGCCACGCACCACCTCACGGACGGCGGCCGCCTCCGGTCGGTGCACCGGGTCGACCAGCTCGTCGAGCACGCTCGCCCACGGCGGTAGGCCGACCTCGATGTGGCCGGTGCTGCGGTTCGCGGCACGTCCCGCCTCCGCCGCGACCCGGACGCCGCGCGCCGTCCGCTCCAGCAGGGTGGCCGCCGGACGCAGCACCGGACCCGCCCAGATGAGTTCGCGTTTGATCAGCGGGTCGCGTCCGAACAGGGAGGGCGGGTGCTCGGGAACCGGCAGCCCAACGTCGATCAGGTAGCTCAACTGGTCGGTGGCGAAGCCGAGTTGCAGGCTGATCGGCGCCTTGCGCGACCCGGTGCCCTGCACCGGCACGTCACACCGCCGCATGGCACCGCTGATCTGCTCGGGCCCGGCCCAGAGCACCGACGACAAACCGCCTGCGGCGGCGATCGAGCCGATCAGCCGCCCGGACGCCGTATCGGCGAGCAGGTGGAAGGCCCGGTACAGGTTGGATTTGCCGACCCCGTTCGCGCCGGTGACGACCGTCAGCCCCGCCAACGGCAGCACGATGTCGCGCAGTGACCGGTAGCCGTGCACGGCGAGTGTGGTGATCATGCCCCGGAGCCTAGGAACCGGCACTGACAGAAACCGGCGCCCCGGACGGCGGGAGCAGTTCTGCCACCTGTTCCCGGGCCGCCCCCGGCGTCACACTCGTTGTCGTCGATAGAGGGGGTAACCGATGCCGAACTATCAACGGCTGCGCCATGAGCCGAATCAGGCCCGGATCATCGACGGCCTGCTGCGGTTGCGGGCGCAGCTCGACCGCGACGTCGGCGTCCGGTCGCGGGACAAGACGCTGCGGCTGGCGACCTGGAACATCCGTGAGTTCGATGCGCCCTCCTACGGCACCCGCACCTGGGACGCCTACTACTACATCGCCGAGATCATCAGCCGGTTCGACCTGGTCGCGATCCAGGAGGTGCGCCGCGATCTGCGGGCGCTGAAGACCCTGATGTCGCACCTCGGACGCGATTGGGAGTACCTGGTCACCGACACCACCGAAGGCACCCGGGGCAACAACGAGCGGATGGCCTTCGTCTACGACCGGCGCAAGGTCAGGTTCACCGGAATCGCCGCCGAACTGGTGCTGCCGCCGATCCGGCGCGGCGGTGCGCTGATCCCTGCCGACCAGGTGGCCCGGACCCCGTTCACCGCCAGCTTCCAGTCCGGCTGGGTGGCCTTCGAACTGACCACGGTGCACATCATCTACGGCGAGGAGGCCGCGGTGAGCCCGGAACGGGTGGCCGAGATCGGTGCCGTCGCCACGTTGCTCGCCGGACGCGGCGGCTCCGACGGCACCAGCGACAATCTCGTGCTGCTCGGTGACTTCAACATCTTCGCCCGCGGCGACGCGACACTGCTGGCCCTGACCGACGCCGGCTGGACCATCCCGAAGCCGCTGCAATCGGTGCCGGGCAGCAATGTCGCCAAGGACAAGTTCTACGACCAGATCGCCGTGCTGTCGCGGGCCCACCAGTTCCACCCGGCCGGACCCGCCGGGGTGTTCGACTACTACCAGAGCATCTTCCGCGACCAGGACCTGGAGCCGTACATCCCCGACATGGGCGCCGCCTACACCACCACCAGCGCCGGCACACCGCGAACGGACTCGGGCAAGCGCACCTACTACCGGACGTGGCGCACCTATCAGCTCTCGGACCACCTGCCGATGTGGATCGACCTCAAGGTGGACTACTCCGACGAGTACATCCGCGGTCTGGCCCCGGTGCCCGACGACCCGCAGTGACCCGCCCGGGCGCCCACAGCTGAGCGTCCCCGCCATGACGGTTGCCGCCGCGATGTTCGCCCGACCCGGCACCGGTACGCGGGGACGGTTCTTTTCGGTCCGCACCGGTACGAAAAGAACCGTCCCCTCCGTACCAGCTGCCCTCGGATTCGGTACGCGGGGACGGTTCTTTTCGGTCCACCTGGTACGCGGGGACGGTTCTTTTCGGTCCACCTTGACCAGGGAGGACCCGCTGCCGCTGCGGCCCAGGTTCGGACGGCTGCCCTGCGCACCGCGTTCCTGATCGTGGTGACCGGTGCCGTGTTCTGGGCGGTGACCAGCTACGCCGACGACGCGGTGCGGTTCCTGCGCGGCTTCGGTCTGAAGAGTCGCCAGCTCGAGCCCTGGCGGCTGCCGGCGATGGCGGTGCTGAGGTGCTTCAGACGGTCAACTTCGTCGTGCTGGACCTGACCGGCTTCCACGCCGGACACGGCGGCACGGCCTTCGAGGTGCATTCGGCGATCGACCTGGTCGACGTCGAACGGCTGAAACTGACCGCGCGGCGCTGAACAGTTCCCGACGCTTCCGCACCGCCCAGTTGCAGCACGCCTGGTCGGAGGTGGCCGAGCGTGATTGATAGTCTCCTGCCGTCACCAGTCCTCGAGGCATCGAAGGGTCACGATGAGTCCGATCATCTACACGCACACCGACGAGGCGCCGCTGCTGGCGACGTACTCCTTCCTGCCGATCGTCCAGGCCTATGCCGCCGCCGCGGGGGTCGAGGTGGAGACCCGCGACATCTCCCTGGCCGGACGCATCATCGCCTTGTTCCCCGAGCGACTGACCGAGGAGCAGCGTCTCCCGAACGCCCTGGCCGAACTCGGTGAGCTGGCCAAGACCCCGGACGCCAACATCATCAAGCTGCCCAACGTCAGCGCATCCATGCCGCAGCTGAAGGCGGCGATCTCCGAGCTGCAGGACAAGGGCTACGATCTGCCCGACTACCCCGACGACCCGGCGAACGCCTCAGAGGCCGAGGTGAAGGCCCGCTACGACAGGGTCAAGGGCAGTGCGGTCAACCCGGTGCTGCGCGAGGGCAACTCCGACCGCCGCGCGCCCGAGTCGGTGAAGAATTACGCCCGCCGCCACCCACACTCGATGGGTACCTGGAGCCCGGACTCGACGACGAACGTGGCGACCATGGACGCCGACGACTTCCGGCACAACGAGAAGTCGGTCGTCATCGAGGCCGACGACGCGCTGCGCATCGAGCTAGTGCCGTCGGACGGCAGCGCGGCCGTCGTGCTCAAGCAGTCGGTGCCGGTGCTCGCCGGCGAGGTCGTCGACGGCACCGTGCTGCATGCCGAGGCGCTGGATCGCTTCCTGGCCGCACAGGTCGCCCGCGCCAAGGCCGACGGCGTGCTGTTCTCGGTGCATCTGAAGGCGACCATGATGAAGGTCTCCGACCCGATCATCTTCGGCCACGTGGTGCGGGCCTTCTTCCCCGCCACCTTCGCCAGCTACGGCGACGCCCTGGCCGCGGCCGGGCTGAGCCCGAACAACGGCCTGGGCGGCATCCTCGCCGGCCTGGACGCGCTGCCCGACGGCGCCGCCGTCAAGGCGTCCTTCGAGCAGGAACTGGCTGACGGGCCGGCCCTGGCGATGGTCGACTCCGACCGTGGCATCACCAACCTGCACGTACCGTCCGACGTGATCGTGGACGCCTCCATGCCGGCGATGATCCGGATCGGTGGCCACATGTGGGGCCCGGACGGCAACCAGGCCGACACCCTCGCGGTGATCCCCGACTCGTCCTACGCCGGCGTCTACCAGGCCGTGATCGACGACTGCCGGGCCAACGGCGCCTACGACCCGGCGACGATGGGCTCAGTGCCCAACGTCGGACTGATGGCCCAGGCCGCCGAGGAGTACGGCTCGCACGACAAGACCTTCGAGATCGGCCAGGCCGGCACCGTCCGGGTGGTCAACCGGGCCGGCGACGCGCTGCTCGAGCACGCGGTGCAGCCGGGCGACATCTGGCGCGCCTGCCAGACCAAGGACGTCCCGATCCGCGACTGGGTGAAGCTGGCGGTGAGCCGGGCCCGCGCCACCGGCGACCCGGCGATCTTCTGGCTGGACGACGCCCGCGCGCACGACCGCAACCTGATCGCCAAGGTCGAGACCTACCTGCGCGATGCCGAGCTCGTCGGCGACATCACCGGGCTGGACATCACCATCGCCTCCCCCATCGAGGCCACCAAGGTGTCGGTGGAGCGCATCCGGCAAGGGAAGAACACCATTTCGGTGACCGGCAACGTGCTGCGTGACTACAACACCGACCTGTTCCCGATCCTCGAGGTCGGCACGTCGGCCAAGATGCTGTCGGTGGTGCCGCTGATCAACGGCGGCGGGCTGTTCGAGACCGGCGCCGGCGGCTCGGCCCCCAAGCACGTCCAGCAGCTGGTCAAGGAGAACTACCTGCGCTGGGACAGCCTGGGCGAGTTCCTGGCGCTGGCCGAGAGCTTCGCCAAGTACGCCGAGGTGACCGGCAACGCCTCGGCCCAGGTCCTGAGCGAAACGCTGGACCGGGCGACCGGCACGTTCCTGAACGAGAACAAGTCGCCGGGACGCCGGCTCGGCACCATCGACAATCGCGGCAGCCACTTCTACCTGGCTATGTTCTGGGCCGAGGAGCTGGCCGGGCAGACCGCCGATCCGGCGCTGGCCGCACGGTTCGCCCCGCTCGCCGGGGCGTTGCGCGAGCACGAGGCGACGATCAACGCCGAACTGCTCGCAGTGCAGGGCTCGCCGGCCGACCTCGGCGGCTACTACCGTCCCGACGACGCCCTGACGAGTGCGGTGATGCGTCCCTCGACGACGCTGAACGCAGCGATCGACGCTCTGTAGAAACGCTGGATCACGCGACCGCCGTCGGTTCGGCCGATGTCGCGGCGATTCGAGCGTATTCGCTGGGAACAGTCGCCCATCTACCTGGTCCCGCGGAGAAACGAGCGTATTGAGTGGGTCCGGACCGGCCCATTACGCACGTTTCCCCGCGGGGAACGGATGGATGTCAGTGGCGGTCAGCCAGAACGCTCATATCGCCGCGCAACGCCCAGATGAAGGCTCACCCGCACCTCGCCGACAGCCATCCACCACCCCCGCAGCGACGGCGTCCGAGCTGCTGAACACCACGCGGGCCTCGCTCGACGGCCGGTACCCTTGCGCGGTGATCGACTCGACCCATTGGCTGCTCACCCTGGCCTGCGACGACCGGCCCGGCATCGTTCATGCCGTCACCGGAGCGATCGCGCAGGCGTACGGCAACATCACCGAACTGCAGCAGTTCAGCTCGTCGGAATCGGACCGGTTCTTCATGCGGGTCCAGGTGCAGTCGGGTTTCGACCGTTCGGTGTTCGAGCATGCGATCACCCCGATCGCCAACTCGCTGAACGCCGAATGGGTGCTGGACTACGTCGGACGCCCGCGGCGCACGCTGATCTTGGCGTCCAAGGCCGGCCACTGCCTCAATGACCTGCTGTTCCGGGCCCGCTCCGGCTATCTGCAGATCGAAATCCCGCTGATCCTGGCCAACCATCCCGACCTGGGTGACCTGGCCGGCTTCTACGGCGTCCCGTTCGAGGACCATGTGGTGCTGCCGCACACCAAGGCGGCGTTCGAAGCCCGCGTGCTGGAGGCCGTCGAACAGCACGACATCGAGTTGGTGGTGCTGGCCCGCTACATGCAGATCCTGTCGCCCGAACTATGTGAGCGGCTGGCCGGCCGGGCGATCAACATCCATCATTCGTTCCTGCCCGGCTTCAAGGGGGCCAACCCCTACCGGCAGGCGCACAGCCGCGGGGTGAAGCTGATCGGCGCCACCGCGCATTTCGTCACCGCCGACCTGGACGAGGGCCCGATCATCGAGCAGAACGTCCGCCGGGTCGACCACACCATCGACGTCCCCGAGCTGGTGGCGATCGGCCAGGAGCAGGAATCCCGCACGCTCACCGACGCGGTCAAGCTGTTCGCCGAGCACCGGATCATGACCGACGGCCAGCGCACCGTGATCTTCCGCTGAAGCACGCCCTCCGCCGACCCCCAGCGCACGGAGGTGGACGATCAGACGCCGTCCACCGGGGGGAGCGCCGACCACGGAAACACGATCCAGTCGCCGGTGTCCTTCCAGACGAAGTCGACCTGGTAGACCGAGGTGGGCTTGGTGTACAGCACGGCGGTGCGCACCTCGGCGCCGTGCTTGAGCAGGATGTCCACCACCAGTTGCAGGGTGCGGCCCGAGTCGGCGACATCGTCGGCGACCAGCACCCGGCGTCCGGCGATGCTGTCGATGTCGAGCAACGGCGCCAACAACACCGGGTCGGGCAGGGTTTCGGAGACATCGGTGTAGAACTCGACGTTCATCGCGTCGGCGAGCTTCACACCCAAGGCGTAGGAGAGCGCGCCTCCGACGATCAGTCCGCCCCGGGCGACCGCCACGATCACCTCCGGACGGAAGCCGCTCGCCGCCACCTGCTCGGCCAACTCGCGGCTGGCGTCGCCGAAGCCCGCCCAGGTGAGGATCTCTTTTCCGTCGATGTCGGACGCGTCCGCATGGTAGGCCGTCATGGCACCGCAGCATAGAGCCACCACCGTCGGTCGAGCGCGCCGAGACCATTCGACGAGTTCAATCTGCGCAGCACGAGCCGCGTCAGCGCAGGTTCGCCCAGCCGTCCTGCAAATCGGACGCCGGCAGGTCGATGCCGCGCAGCGACCAACCCGAATCCGGGTCGCCGTCGGCAACGATCACGGTGGTGTTGGGCATGCCACCCGCGCCCAGCGTCCGATGCACCTGCGGCATCACGAAACCCGCCCAGGTGCGGATCGCGGCTCCATGGCTGACCACCAGGGCGACGTCGTGGCCGTCCTCGGCGACGCGGCGAATGCCGTCCGAGAACCGCTCCAGGAACTCCGTGCCGTCCTCACCACCTGCGATCCGGACGCCGTGGTCCCCCTCGCCCCACGACCGCAACGCCGCCACGTACCGCAGCAGGTCGGCCGACATCTCGTCCTCGCCGGCACCGATCTCGCGCAGCTGCACCAGTTCCCGCGTCCCCACCCCGAAGGACCGGACGGCGGGCGCCGCGGTCTGCACGGCGCGCAACAGGTCGGAGCTGTACACGCCGCCGATCCGCTGCCCGGCGACCCGCGCAGCCAATGCGACCGCCTGCGCCCGGCCGACCGGATCCAGCTCCGGCCCGGGCGGCGCGGTGTCGAGCAGAGCGGCCACGTTCGAAGCGGTTCGGCCATGTCGCGCCAGCAGCAATCGCACGGTCGGGAGCCTAGCGCTGCCCGGCGGGCGCCTTCGCCGAACAGCCTGAGTCACTCACCGGCAGCGGCGGCCGGACGGATCACCCGACGGCCCACCACGAGCGCTGATAGCGTGAAATCCGTCACCACTCGTCGTTGAGGAGAACCACCGTGAGCACACCCGTGAAGGTCGCCGTGACCGGCGCGGCCGGCCAAATCTGCTACAGCCTGCTGTTCCGCATCGCCAGCGGCGCCCTGCTCGGCCCCGACCAGAGCGTCGAACTCCGGCTGCTGGAGATCACCCCCGCACTGAAGGCGCTGGAGGGTGTGGTGATGGAACTCGACGACTGCGCCTTCCCGAACCTGGCCAAGGTCGAGATCGGCGACGACCCGGGCAAGGTGTTCGACGGGGTGAACCTGGCCATGCTGGTCGGTGCCCGGCCGCGCACCGCGGGCATGGAGCGCGGTGATCTGCTGAGCGCCAACGGCGCCATCTTCACCGCCCAGGGCAAGGCGCTCAACGAGGTGGCCGCGGACGACATCAAGGTGCTGGTGACCGGCAACCCGGCCAACACCAACGCCCTGATCGCCATGAAGAACGCCCCCGACATTCCCGCCGAGCGGTTCAACGCGCTGACCCGGCTCGACCACAACCGGGCGATCAGCCAGCTCGCCGCCAAGGCCGGCGTCGCAGTGACCAGCGTGACGAAGATGACCATCTGGGGCAATCACTCCGCCACCCAGTACCCCGACGTCTTCCACGCCGAGGTCGACGGGGCCAACGCCGCGGCGCTGGTGAACGACCAGGCCTGGGTCGAGAACGACTTCATCCCCACCGTCGCCAAGCGGGGCGCGGCGATCATCGCGGCCCGCGGCTCGTCGTCCGCGGCGTCCGCGGCGAACGCCACCATCGAGCACCTGCGTGATCTGCTCAACGGCACCCCGGCCGGCGACTGGGTGTCGATGGCGGTGCCGTCCGACGGCTCCTACGGGGTGCCCGAGGGCATCATCTCGTCCTTCCCCTGCACCACGGCCGACGGCAGCTACAGCATCGTCCAGGGCCTGGAGATCGACGACTTCAGCCGCGGCAGGATCGACGCCTCCGTCGCCGAACTCCAGGACGAGGCCCAGGCGGTCAGCGAACTCGGCCTGATCTGATCGCCCCACCCGGACGCCGGTCGTCAGCTGGGTCGCCGCGATCGTGTGTTGTCTCGGCTATGGAGTCGGCTCGGTACTGCAGTCGGTCGGCGCGAAACGGGCCGCCGCGGTGACCGGCGTCTCCGGGGTTGCGTCGATCGTGGCGCAGCTGCCCTATCTGCTCGGGCTGGCGGCCGACGGGGGCGGCCTTCGTCGCCAACATCGTGGCCGCCCGCGACCTGCCGCTGTTCTTGGTGCAATCGGTGATGGCGGCCTCGGTCGGCGTCACCGCGGTCATCGCCGCGCTGCGGGGAGCCCAGCCGCCTGGCGGACAGCCGCTCGTGAGCACCCGGAGAGGCCGGCGGAGGGGTCTGGGAGCCCGGCTGACGACGACTGACACCTTCGGGGAGTCACTGCTGCTCTGCAGAGCGCCAGTGGCTCCCGTTCGTGTCAGTCAGTGGTCCGGGCCCCGGCCCTGGTCGGCTTGTCGGTCAGTTGCGCATCGCGGGGACGGCCCACGCCAGCAGTGTGATGCCGATGCCGATGACCAGCAGCACGGTGGTGTCCACAGCCCTGTTCCGGACGGCGAGCAGCCCGACCCGGCGCTTCGGCAGCAGCCGGAACAACCCGCCCATGGTGATCGACAGCCCGATCAGGGTGCTGCCGGTGCGCCAATGACTGGCGGCGACCACGACCAGCCCGACGAACACCCCGAGCAGCACGCTGGCCAGCGGCCATTGGCCCAGCACCTGCTGGACGAAGGTCTTCGGCGGGCGTTCCCCGGCGGTGGTCATGGCCCCGATCGTGCCACGCGGCGCCGCCACCTCAGTGGAAGAAGTGCCGGGTACCGGTGAAGTACATGGTGACGCCGGCGGACTCGGCCGCGGCGACGGTCTCCGGGTCGCGCACCGAACCACCCGGCTGCACGATGGCCCGGACGCCGGCCGCGATCAGGATGCCGGGGCCGTCCGCGAACGGGAAGAAGGCGTCGGACGCGGCCACCGACCCGGCCGCCCGCTCCCCTGCCCGTTCCACCGCCAGCCGGCAGGAGTCGAGCCGGTTCACCTGGCCCATCCCGACGCCGACGGACGCGCCGTCCGAGGCCAGCAGGATGGCGTTGCTCTTCACCGCCCGGCACGCCCGCCAGGCGAACGCCAGGTCGGCCAGCGTGGCTTCGTCGGCCGCCTCGCCGGCCGCCAGCGTCCAATTCGCCGGGTCGTCGCCGGGGGCGTCGATCCGGTCCGGCTGCTGCAGCAACGCGCCGCCGGAGATCGGCTGCAGTTGCCGCTCGCGGTGCTCGTACGGCGCCGCCTGCAGCAGCCGGATGTTCTTCTTGCGGCTCAGGATCTCCAGCGCCCCGTCGTCGTAGGACGGCGCGATCACCACCTCGGTGAAGATCTCGGCGATCTGCTCGGCCAGCTCCACCGACACACCCCGGTTGGTGGCGATCACCCCGCCGAACGCACTCACCGGATCGCAGGCGTGCGCCTTGCGGTGCGCTTGCGCGACGTCCGCTCCGACCGCGATGCCGCACGGATTGGCGTGCTTGATGATCGCCACCGCTGGCTCGCTGAAGTCGTAGGCCGCCCGGTAGGCGGCGTCGCCGTCGGTGTAGTTGTTGTAGCTCATCTCCTTGCCGTGCAGCTGCTGCGCGCCGGTGATCCCGGACGGCCCGCCCGGGTAGCGGTAGAGCGCCGCCTGCTGGTGCGAGTTCTCGCCGTAACGCAGCCCGCCGACCTTGTGCCAGGTGCCGCCGATCCAGGCCGGCCAGGCGTCCGGGCTGAACTCCGCGCCCATCCAGGAGGCGACCGCGATGTCATAGGCGGCGGTGTGCCGGAAGGCGACGGCGGCCAGGGCTCGCCGTTCGGCGAGGGTGAAACCGCCGGCGCCCAGCGCGTCGCACAGCGACGGGTATTGCTCGGGCGAGGTGACGATGGCCACCGAGGGATGGTTCTTGGCCGCGGCTCGCACCATGCTCGGGCCGCCGATGTCGATCTGTTCCACGCATTCGTCCGGGCTCGCCCCCGAAGCGACGGTCTCGGTGAACGGGTACAGGTTGCTGACCACCAGCTGGAACGGCTCGATGCCGAGCTCGTCGAGCTGCGTCCGGTGCGAATCCAGCCGCAGGTCGGCGAGGATGCCGGCGTGGATGTGCGGGTGCAGGGTCTTGACCCGGCCGTCCAGGCATTCGGCGAACCCGGTGACCTGCTCGACCGGGGTGACTGCGACGCCGGCGTCGGTCAGCGTCTTGGCCGTCGAGCCGGTCGAAACGATCTCGACCCCGGCCTCGGCCAGGGTGCGACCGAGCTCAAGCAGCCCGGTCTTGTCGTACACCGAGAGCAGGGCGCGGCGGATGGGTAGCCGGTCGGTCATGCGTTGTTCCCCTTGGAGGCGAGTTCGTTGACGGTGTGGACGAGCAGGACGCGTTCGGCCACCTTGATGCGTTCGTGGAGCGAATCGACGGTGTCGTCGGGCAGTACCCGGACCGGCTCCTGGGCGAGGATGCGACCGGTGTCGACCCCGGCGTCCACCTCGAACACGGTGGTGCCGGTGACCTTCACCCCGTACTCGAGCGCATCGCGCGGGCCGTGCATTCCGGGGAAGCTCGGCAGCAACGCGGGGTGGGTGTTGATCGTCCGGCCCCCGAAGCGGGCCAGGAACACCGGCCCGACCAGCTTCATGAAGCCGGCCAGCACCACCAGGTCGATCCGGTACGCCGCCACCAACTCGGTGAGTTCGGCGTCCCAGGCGCTCCGGTCGGAGCCCTTCGCGAACGGGTGCACGAAGCTGGGTACCCCAGCCTCGCCGGCGCGCTGCAAACCTTGGGCGTCACCACGGTCGGAACCGACCACGACCACCTCGGCGTCCAGTTCGCCGGCCGCTTGGGCGTCCAGGAGGGCCTGCAGGAGACTGCCGGTGCCCGAAATCAGCACGGCGATGCGGAAGGCCATGGCGGCAGCCTAGTGGCCTGTCGCGCCCGCTCTGTCGCCGGGTCCCGGCCCGGACGACGCCCGTGGGCTCACTCGTCGGGGCTACTGCACTCACTCAGCCTCGTTGGTCGAGGGCTACTGCGCTCACTCGGCCTCGTTGGTCGAGCTTGTCGGGCTTGTCGAGACCAGTGCGTCCGCTTGCTGGCAGCGTTTCGCCAGGCTCAGCCAGCCGCGCCCGGGTTGCGCCGCGGCCGGTCAGTCGGACCCGGGTTGCGCCGCGGCCGGTCAGTCGCGACCGATCACGACGGTGTCAACGTCCAGCGGTTCGGTGACGGCCTCGATCGGTTCGGTGACGTCCTCGTCCGGCCCGGACGCCGGCACCAGACGTCCGCGGGCGAACCAGTGCACCAGCGCGGCCAGCGCACCACCCACCAGCATCGGCAGCGGCGCCAGCCAGACCAGGTTGAGCAGCATCGGCCCCATGCCGATCAGCCGCTCGATCCCGAGATCACCGCGCGACAGGACGCCGAGCAGGATCACGACGAGCGCAACCGCAAGCCCGGAAGCCGCACCGCGCGCCAGCCAGACGGTCAGGCTGCGGTGGGCGCCGGGTGCCGTCCGGGCGGCCACCCATCCGGCCACCGCACCGACCAGCAGGCCGCTGAGCAGCCAGGTGTAGCTCCAGGGACCGCCGGAACCGGGTTCCGGCACGGCACCGAAAACCGGGATCGCCGGCAGTAGTCCCGCGGTGGTCAGCATCGGCGACACCAACGAGCCCAGCCCGACGCTGATCCCCGCGCCGAGCACCCAGCTGGCCGCCCAGGCGAGCAGGTTCGGCAGGTACAGCAGCTGGAGCGCGACCAGCAGCCAGGAGCCGACGGCGTCCGGTGCGAGCGACGCCTCGATCACCGAGATCCGTTCGCTGCCGCGGACCAGGCCGATGACCAGCACGATCGCCGCGATCGCCACCATCGTGGCCAGCCCGGCCAGGACGGCCCTGCCGATGCCGCGGACGACCACCGGTGCGGCGGTGAGTGCGCGCAGCCGTCCGGCGAGCGCCCAGCCGGCGCCGAGGCCGCCGACGAGCAGTCCGCCGAGAACAGCCGACCCGGCTCGCGGCGCCGCGCCGCTGGCCAGCGCCACCACCACGACCACCAGCGTGTAGCCGGTCGCGGCCAGGCCCCAGGCGCGGAGCGCGCCGCGTCCGTCGAGATTGTCCGCGGACGTCGCCCGCAGGCCGAGGCCGGTCACGACGCGGGCCACCACGACCAGCAGCGCGCTCAGGCCCAGCGGCGTCAAGGTGACGAGCAGGTCGCCGATCGTCGCGCCCACCCCGTGCCCCGCCAGCCACAGCTGCCCGGCGAACCCGAGCGCGGTCGGCACCGGCATCGCCATCGCCGTGAACCAGCCGATCATCACCAGCCCGGACACCAGCAGCCACCCAGCCAGCGCGGACGCCGCGCCGCCGATCAGGGCGACCGGCAGCAGCGGAAACTCGGGGGCTGCCGCAGCTGCCTCCCGTTCGGCGGTCACCTCCGCCACGGTGAGGCGGACGCGGGAGCGACGTCGTTCGGATCTCGTGGGCATGATTCCCCATGGTCGCCGAGCCCGCGGGGCTTGCTGCGGCGGACACGCCCGACCGCACTAAACTCGGCGAGGTTCACACCCCGGTCGACACGAGGACAAGATGAGCGACACCGATTCAGAGGGCCCCCGCCGGGTCGCGGACGACGCCGACGGCGGGCTCGAGCGGGAGACTCCCGACGCGGGCGCAGGCGTAGGCAGCGACCGGCCTGCCCAGGGACAATCCAAGCGGTCCTGGGCGAAGGCTGACGGCTCCGGAAGACCCGAGCCGCACGCCGCACCCGAGGTGACCACCCCGATCCCGCCGCCCACTCCGGCGCTGCCCGAGCCCGCGCAGCCGCCGGCCGGACGCCGCTTCTCGGCGGAGGACCTGCCGGAGGGCTGGCAGGGCGCAGCACCCCGCCGCTCTGCGGTGAGCGTCTCGTCGCCCCCTTTCTCACCCAGCGAAGTACTTCCACCGCGCTCGGACGGCGAAGGTGACGGTCCGTCGTCCAAGGAGCCGGGCGACGGCGAGCCCGCCGAGGCCGGGGCCGCCGAGGCCCAGGCCGGGGCACCTGCGGCCGGGGCCGGAACCGAACCCGCCCAGGTCGGGGCCGCCGAGACCGGGGCCGAGACCGGCCCGGAGACCGCCGGAGCAGACACAGCCGAATCCCTGTCCGACGACACGACCGCGGAGGCCGCCGGAACGCAAGCCGACCGCCCGGAGGCCTCCGACGACACCGCCTCCGACGACGAC
Source organism: Micropruina sp. (assembly GCA_047602545.1). Taxonomy (GTDB): domain Bacteria; phylum Actinomycetota; class Actinomycetes; order Propionibacteriales; family Propionibacteriaceae; genus Micropruina. The sequence goes on from JASGHC010000001.1 coordinate 760,802, forward strand.
CCACCCGGGGATCCCGGTGCCGGGGCCGCAGCCGGTGCACCCGACGCTCGGCGCCGGATGCTCACCTGGGTACTCGGCGGCGTCGCCGCCGTCGTCCTGGTCGGCCTGATCATCTGGCTCGCGCTCCCCCGTCCCGGCGGCACGGCCGCACCCGGGCCCAGCGAGCCGGTGACGCCCGCGACGAGCGCGTCGCCCAGCCCGGCACCGGCTCTGGTGGACGCCCAGCTGATCACCGCCGGTGAGCTGGCGAAGCTGCGCAAGGGCGTCCGTTGGACGCCGCAGGGCCAGTCGGCCAGCCCCGGCGTCCCGAAGCAGCCGGCGTGCGTCGAGCTGTCCGCGACCGGCGGAGGCTCCCCCGACTCCGAGCTGAATCACGCGTTCACCGCCAGCAAGGGCGGCGCCGGCGTCGTCCAGGTCGTGCAGGCATGGCCGGACGACAACGCGGCCACCACCGCCTTCACCGCCCTGGTCACCCAGGCGGGTGCCTGCGAGGACAGCCTGGTACGCAGCGCCGAGCGAGTCACCGGTTTCGCCGATGCCGCCACGTCACTGACGGTGCAGACCGCGGACGGCGGGACCCACACCCTGGTGTTCGCCCGCACCGGACGTTTCGTCTCCATCGTGGACGGCGGCACCCCGGCCGGAGCGAAGAACCTTCCCACCGATGCCCTGGTCGCCGCGTCCACCGCGTCGATGGGACGGCAATGCGGTCCGGCGTCCGGCGCCTGCCCAGCCACGCCCAAAGTTGTCGGCACCACCCCGCCGGCTACCGAGACCGTCGGATGGCTAGCCTGGGTCGACCTGCCCCAAGTCACCGCCGGCACCGGCAAGTGGAGCGCGACCGACCCGCAAGCACCGAAGCTGGTCGGCAGCCAGTGCGAGAACGTCGACCTGAACGACCTGCGCGGGGCGTCCGACGCCCTCCACCGGACCTACGTGCTCACCAATGATCCGAAGGCACCCCAGGGTTTCGGCATCGACGAAGCGATCTACAGCTTCTCGAAAGCATCCGGGGCCGGCGCGATGGCGAAACAACTGGCCAAGAACTTCGACGGCTGTGGCGAACGCACCCGCACCGCCTCGGTGAAGTCCGCGGGAGTCAAGGCCCCCGCGGCCAACGGCAAGGACCTGAACGCCACCAGCTACCTGGTGACCCAGCGGATCAGCGATTCCAAGACCGCCAGCTTCCGGGTCGGGATCGCCGCCATCGGGAACCGCCTCGTCTACCTGCTGGCGAACCCGTCGAGCAGCTTCGACTTCAGCGACGACGCCTGGAAGGCCATCGTCGGACGCGCCACCCAGCGCGCCACCCAGTTCCCCTGAGCCGCCGTCAGCCCGCCCCCAGACGCTCCGTCAACTGACTGACACAAACGGGAGCCACTGCCGCTTTGCAGGGCGGCAGTGGCTCCCGAAGGTGTCAGTCAGCTGACGACCCGGAGGATCAGCCGGCTCACGGCTCACCGCTCACGGCTCACGGCTCACGGCTCACGGCTCACGACCCGAGCCGGCGTCCGTGCCCCGGCCACTGCACCCCCGCCCGCAGCAGCGCGGCGTGCAGCCGGCTCCTCAGCTTCACCGGTGTATCCAGCAGGTCACTGGTGACCCGGACCACCTGCCAGTCCAATGCCCGGAGCTCGTCCTCGCGCACCTTCTCGGCGATCACCGCCGCCTGATCCTGGTACTTGCCCTCGCCGTCGCTCTCGACCAGCACACGGGTGCCGACGATCCGCCCGTCAGCTCGATACCGGGTGCCCGGCACCTCGAACTGCGGCTCCATGTCGAAGCCCCAGCCGTCCAGGGTGAACGCCGTCCGGGACTCCAACGGCGATTCCCTGCGCCCGTCACCGAGCCGAAGCACAGTGCCCAGGTGCCCGTAGCCCCGGTATCCCGCCAGGGCCTCCGCCACCTCCTGCAGCTGGGACGTGGACGCCACGTCCCTGGCCAGCGCGGCATCCAGTGCCATCAGTCCGGACTCCGGCGAGTCGAGTGCAGTCTGGGCGACCACCAGCGCCGCCCCGAGTTCAGCCGGCACGTCGACATAGGCGTGAACGACCACCCTGCGCCGACAGGCCGCCGGGCCCGGCGCCGTCCGCATCAAGTGGATCGTGTTCCAGTCCGGCCGATGGACCGGCAACCCCATCAAGACGGCACCCGAATAGTGGCTGGCCCGGACACCGTCACGACCAGCCAGCTCGGCTCGGACCCGCAGCCGATGCAGGTCGGACGGCCATTGCGGGCGGCAGCCCGTGTACCAGCCCCGCTTCAGCCTGATCAGGTCACCACCACGTGCGGACTGCCGCAGCTCGAAGTCGGTGACGCCTGCTGCCTGCGCCTGCTGAGTGGTGAACATGGTCAGTGCGAGCAGATGAGGAGGGATCACGCCCGCAGTGTGCGCCCAAGCCGGCGGAACTGGTCAGAAATGTCCGGACCGGTGAGTGGCCGGCCGCTCACTGACACAAACGGGAGCCACTGCCGCTTTGCATCGCGGCAGTGGCTCCCGAAGGTGTCACTCAGTGGGATAGGGACGCGGTCAGTCCCGGCCCTCCATGATTTCCCGGACGAGGCCGGCGGCCTCACTGGGGGTCCGGCCGACCTTGACGCCGGCGGCCTCCAGCGCGGCCTTCTTGGCCTGGGCGGTGCCCTTGGAACCCGACACGATCGCCCCGGCGTGGCCCATCGTCTTACCCTCGGGGGCGGTGAACCCGGCGACGTAGCCGACCACGGGCTTGGTGACGTGCTCGGCGATGTAGGCGGCGGCCCGCTCTTCGGCGTCGCCGCCGATCTCGCCGATCATCACGATGCAGTCGGTGTCGGGGTCGGCCTCGAAGGCCGCGAGGGCATCAATGTGGGTGGTGCCGATGATCGGGTCGCCGCCGATGCCGATCGCACTGGAGAAGCCGATGTCACCCAGCTCGAACATCATCTGGTAGGTGAGCGTGCCCGACTTGCTGACCAGCCCGATCCGGCCGGAGTTCGCGATGCTCGCCGGGATGATCCCGACGTTGGACTTCCCGGGGCTGATCAGGCCTGGGCAGTTGGGGCCGATCAGCCGCGTGCCGCCGCTGGCGGCGGCGTAGCTGTAGAACTCGGCGGTGTCCTTGACCGGGACGCCCTCGGTGATCACCACCACGAGTTCGATGCCGGCGTCCACCGCCTCGAAGACGGCCTTCTTGGTGTAGGCGGCAGGCACGAAGATCACCGACACGTTCGCCCCGGTCGCCGCCTTCGCCTCGGCCACCGAGTTGAACACCGGCACCGGGTCCTCTTCGAAGGTGACCGTCTGGCCACCCTTGCCGGGGGTGACGCCACCGACGATGCGGGTGCCCGAGCTGATCATCCGCTGGGTGTGCTTGCGGCCCTCGGAGCCGGTCATGCCCTGCACGAGCACCTTGGAGTTCTGGTCCAGCCAGATCGTCATCGACTGATGTCCTTTCAGTTCTTGCTGGCCAGCTCGGCGGCCTTGCGGGCGGCGGAGTCCATGGTCAGTTCCATCGTCACCAGCGGATGCGCCGCCTCGGTCAGAATGTGCCGGCCGATCTCGACCGCGTTGCCGTCCAGCCGCACCACGATCGGCTTGGTGGCCTTCTCGCCCAGGATCTCCAGGGCGGCGATGATGCCCTTGGCGACCTCGGAGCAGGCGGTGATCCCGCCGAACACGTTGACGAAGACCACCTTCACCTGCGGGTCGGAGAGGATGATGTCGAGACCGTCGGCCATCACCTGGGCGGACGCGCCGCCGCCGATGTCCAGGAAGTTGGCCGGGGTCGGGCTGCCGGGGAACTCCTTGCCGGCGCTGGCGACGACGTCCAGAGTGCTCATCACCAGGCCGGCACCGTTGCCGATGATCCCGACGCTGCCGTCCAGCTTGACGTAGTTGAGGCCACGCTCGCGGGCCCGGATCTCCAGCGGATCGTCGCGCGACTCGTCGGACAGCTCGGCCCAATCGGCGTGCCGGAAGGCGGCATTGGCGTCCAGCGACACCTTGCCGTCGAGCGCCACGATGGCGCCGTCACCGGTCTTGACCAGCGGGTTCACCTCGACCAGCGTGGCGTCATTGTCCCGGTAGACCTCGCCGAGCAGCACCAGCACCCGGGCCACCTCGGCCCGATCGCCCTCGGCGAAACCGGCCGCGGCCACGATCTCGGCTGCCTTGGCCGCGTCCAACCCGACGATCGGATCGACCTCGACGCGGGCCAGCTTCTCGGGATGCTCCTCGGCGAGGGTCTCGATGTCCATGCCACCCTCGACCGAGCACATCGCCAGGTAGCTCCGGTTCGCCCGGTCGAGCAGCAGGCTGAAGTAGTACTCGTCGGCGATGTCGGCGCCCTCGGCCACCATCACCTGCTCAACGATGTGGCCCTTGATGTCCAGACCCAGAATCTCCGCCGCCCGCTCGCGTGCCTCCTCGGGGCTGCGGGCGAGTTTGACGCCGCCCGCCTTGCCGCGGCCACCCACCTTGACCTGGGCCTTGACCACCACCACAGGGGTGGCGAGGGCCCGTGCGGCCTGCTCCGCCTCCTCGGGTGTGCGGGCCACAATGCCCCGCAAAACCGGTACCCCGTGGGCCTCGAAGAGGTCCCGTGCCTGGTACTCGAATAGATCCACCGACAACTCCGTCCGCAATTTCTGGGATTCAGCCCGCGAGGGCTAGGACGACGATAGTGCGAGCCACCACGCATCGCACCACACGCCCACTTCCGGCGGACCCCAACCTGACTCAATTCTGAGATCTCTCTAAGAAATGCTAAGGTAACTTCCGTGTCCGGTTCTCGGACGCCACATCACCGTTGCGATAGGAGAGACCGCGTGCGCCCAAACGAGGCTGAACCCCCGGCGACCAGCTGGATTCGTTCTCGAGTGTTCCGCGGCACGCTGGCCACTGCGGCCATCGGCTCCCTCGTGGTGGGGCTTTCCCACATCGCGACGCCGTCCTCGGCTGCCCCCGTGCCGCAGCCGACCCTGGGCGGCTTCGATCGCTCCGCAATGGACGCCCGCGACGGCCAGCTGAGCCGCAACGCGACCCGTCCGCTGGCCCCGCAGGCGCTCGCTCAGGCCCGCAACACCGAACTCGCCAATACCGCTCGCGAGTTGGCCACCAGCCAGCGCGACGCCGCGCTCGACACCCGGACGCACGCGCTGGACGACACCGTCGCGAAGATCCATGAGCAGTCCAAGGCGCTCACCGACAAGTTGACGTTCCTGATGCCGACCGCCGGCGAGTTCGGCTCCGGCTTCGGCATGCGGCTGCACCCGATCCTGCACTACTACCGCATGCACAACGGCCAGGACATCGGCGGCAAGTGCGGCCAGCCGATCTGGGCCGCGCAGGACGGCAAGGTCACCAAGGTGGCCCCAGACGGCTACAACGGCGGTTCCGGCCACAACGTGCGGATCGACGGCGGCAAGGTCAACGGCGCCGAGCTTGAAACCGCCTACCTGCACATGGACAAGATCGTGGTGAAGGTCGGCCAGAATGTGCACAAGGGCGAACTGCTCGGCACCGTCGGCAACACCGGCATCTCCACCGCCTGCCACCTGCACTTCTCGGTCTACAAGGACGGCAAGGGCGTCGATCCGGACCCTTACCTGAAGAAGAAGTAGCCCACCACCGCCGGCCGCGCCCGTCGAGACCCAGATTTCGACAAGCTCAATCAACGACGAGTTCAATCTGCCCCTCAGAGCTTCTCCATCGGGGCGTGCTTCAGGCTGAGCCGCTTCACCCCGTGGCTACCGAAATCGACGTCCGCCTTCAGGTCGGCGCCTCGTCCGCTGGTGGCGAGCACCGTGCCCATGCCGAAATGGGTGTGCAGCACCCGGTCGCCCGCTTCCACGCTGGGAATCGGCTTCGGTAGTGACGGTTTCGAGCCGTAGCTGACCGTGTTGCGCCAGGCCTGCTCGGTGCGAGCCTTGGCCCGGGACGCGAAGCCGACCTGCGCCGCGCCCAGGCGGCGCCAGTCGAACAGGTGCTGCGGAATCTCCTCGGTGAACCGGCTGGGCGGATTGTACTGCGGCTGCCCCCACATGGTGCGCACCACCGCCCGGGTCAGGTACAGCCGCTGCCGGGCACGGGTGATGCCCACGTAGGCGAGCCGGCGTTCCTCCTCCAGTTCCTCCTTGCTCTCGTGCGTGCGCTGGTGCGGGAAGATGCCGTCCTCGAAGCCGGTCAGGAAGACCACCGGGAACTCAAGGCCCTTCGCGGTGTGCAGCGTCATCAGGGTGACCACGCCGGTGCCTTCGCCGTCGGCGTCCGGGATCTGGTCGGAGTCGGCGACCAGCGCGATCCGCTCCAGGAAGGCGGGCAGCGAGTCGTCCGGTTCGGGTGCGGCGGCGGCCAGTTCGCCGCCGCCGGGGGGTAGGTCGATGGTGTGCGCGGCCGAGACGAACTCCTGCGCCACCGACACCAGTTCGATCAGGTTCTCCAGCCGGGTGGCGTCCTGCGGGTCGTCGGAGTTCCTCAGCTCGTCGATGTAGCCGGACTTCTCCAGGATCGAGGTGAGGATGGTGTCGGCCGCGTTGCCGGCATCCATCATCGCGCGGTGTTCGCCCAGCATCGTCGCGAAGCCCTGGATCTGGGTGAGTGAGCGGGTGGCCAACCCCGGCGCCTCGGACGCCCGTGCCACCGCCGCCCCGAACGGGATCCGCTCGGACGCCGCCAGCACCTCGATCGCCGCCTCGGCCCGCTCGCCGATGCCGCGCCGCGGCGTGTTCAGGATGCGTCGCACCGACACGTCGTCGGCCGGGTTGGCGATCGCGCGCAGATAGGCGATGGCGTCGCGGATCTCCTTCCGCTCATAGAACCGGACGCCGCCCACCACCCGGTAGGGCATGCCGACCCGGATGAACACCTCCTCGAAGGCACGCGACTGGGCGTTGGTGCGGTAGAACACCGCGACGTCGCCGGGCTTGGCGTCACCCTCGTCGCTGAGCCGGTCGATCTCGTCGGCGACGTACTGGGCCTCGTCGTGCTCGGTGTCGGCGACCCAGCCGACGATCCGCTCGCCGTCGCCGGCGTCCGACCAGAGCCGCTTCGCGGGACGCCCCGGGTTGCGGGTGATCACCGCGTTGGCGGCGTTCAGGATGGTCTGGGTGGAGCGGTAGTTCTGCTCCAGCACGATGGTGGTGGCACCGGGGAAGTCGGCCTCGAAAGCCAGGATGTTGCGGATCGTGGCGCCCCGGAAGGCGTAGATTGACTGGTCGGAATCGCCCACCACCATCAGCTCGGGCGGCTCGACGGCGGCCATGCCGTCCGGCACCGGCAACTCGGCGCAGAGTTCACGGACCAGTGCGTACTGGGCGTGGTTGGTGTCCTGGTATTCGTTGACCAGGACGTGCCGGAAGCGGCGCCGGTACTGTTCGCGCAGGTCGGGGAAGGCCTGCAGCAGATGCACCGTGGTCATGATCAGGTCGTCGAAATCGAGCGCGTTCGCCCTGACCAGCCGCCCTTGGTACTCGCGATAGGCGTCGGCGTAGGTCTTCTCGTTGGCGGTCTCGGCCTTGGCCGCGGCGGTCTCATGGTTGACCAGTTCGTTCTTGCAGTTCGACACCCAGTTCATCACCGTCCGGACGGGGTATCGCTTCGGGTCGACCTCGGCGGCGCGCAGCACCAGCGTCATCAGCCGCTTCGCGTCGGTGTCGTCGTAGATCGAGAAGGTGCGGCTGATCCCGAACCGGTGGATGTCGGCTCGCAGCATCCGCACGCAGGCCGAATGGAAGGTGGAGACCCACATCATCTTGGCCCGGTTGCCCACCATCTCGACCACCCGGTGCCGCATCTCGGCGGCCGCCTTATTGGTGAAGGTGATCGCCAGGATCGAGCCCGGATGGACGTGCCGGAAGCTGACCAGATGGGCGATCCGGCGGGTCAGCACCCGGGTCTTGCCCGAACCCGCGCCGGCCACCACCAGCACCGGCCCCCCGGCGTGCAGCACGGCCTCGCGCTGCGGCGGGTTCAGGTCGGACAGCAACTCCGTCTCGGTGATCCGCTGCCGCCGCGGCTGGCCCTCCCCGGCAGGCTCGGACGCCGGCGCCGCCCCGGACTGCGCCGGTGCGGCCGGTTCGGAGGAGAAGTTGAACAGGTCGGGAAACAGAGTGTCGGTCATCGCGTCCCTAACCTTAAGCGCTGCCTCCGACACCACAGGGATCTGGCCCCGCAGAAATCGAGGGGTCTCGACAAGCCCGGCCAACCCAAGGTGACTCAATCGACCCAAGGGAACCCACCCGCGCACGGGCAACCCGTCCCCGCCCACGGGGCACCTCGATAGGGAAGCGCTGACTTTCGTTGGTCGAGTTGTCGAGACCCTGGAATGACCTGGTTCCGGCAAGGGGTTTCGACAAGCTCAACCAGCGGTGATTCCGTTGATCGGCGTTTCCACGGGAGCTGGGGTGACTCGTCGGTCCTTGGCTCAGACCAGCCGGCGATCGGTGGCCCAGCGGGTCAGTTGGTGCCGGTTCGACAGCTGCAGCTTGCGCAGCACGCTGGACACGTGGGTCTCGACGGTCTTGATCGAGATGAACAGCTCGCGGGCGATCTCCTTGTAGGCGTAGCCGCGGGCGATCAGCCGCATCACCTCGCGTTCGCGCTGGGAGAGCCGGTCCAGTTCCTCGTCCACCGCCGCGATGTCGATCGAGCCCGAGAAGGCGTCCAGCACGAAGCCGGCCAGTCGCGGCGAGAACACCGCGTCACCCTCGGCGACCCGGCCGATGGCGTCCACCAGTTCATCGGCCGAGATCGACTTGGTGACATAGCCGCGGGCACCGGCCCGGATCACCCCGATCACATCCTCGGCGGCGTCCGAGACGCTGAGCGCCAGGAATTTGATCTCCGGTTCGGTGGCGTGCACCTGCTTGAGCACCTCGACCCCGCCGCCACCGGGCAGATGGACGTCGAGCAGCACCACGTCCGGCTGCGCCTTGAGCACCGCGGCCACCGCGGTCGCGACGTCCTCACCCTCGCCGACGATCTGCACCCGCGCGCCGATGTCGTGCTTGACGCCGCTGCGGAACATGGCGTGATCGTCGACGATCACCACCCGCCGGGCGGCCTGGGCTTTCGTCTGCTGCTCGGTCATCGCTTCATCTCCAGTCGTACCTCGGTGCCCTGTTCGGGCACGCTTCGAATCGTTGCATTGCCCCCGGCACGCCGCAATCGCTCGATGATCGAGCCGCGCACACCCATCCGGTCGGGGGGCACGTCGGCCGGGACGAAACCACGGCCACGGTCGCGGACGAATACCTCGACCAGTCGCCCGTCCACCTCGGCGTACACGTCGATCTTCGCCACCCCGGCGTGCCGGGCAGCATTCGTCATCGCCTCGCGGGCGGCCTGCACCAGCGATTTCAGTTCAGGGTCCAGATCGCGGTCGCCGACCACCACGATCTCGACATCGACCCCGTGGTCGTCCTCCACCTCGGCCGCGGCCGCCACCAGCGCTGCCTTCACCGATGCCGCGTCGGTGGTCTCGCCGTACAGCCAGGTCCGCAGCTCACGCTCCTGCCGCCGGGCCAGGGAGGTCACCGCCTTGGGATCGGACGCCTGCCGCTGGATCAGCGCCAATGTCTGCAGCACCGAATCGTGCAGGTGGGCGGCCATGTCCGCCCGTGCGTCGGCCAGCATCTTCTCCTCGCGGGCCGCACTCAGTGAGCGCCGCACCCGGATGATCCAGGGCGCCGCAGCGAGCAACAGCGTCAGCACCACCAGGCCGAGGATCAACAAGGTCCGGGCAGTCTCGGACATCGCCGGCAGTTGTACGACGACCAGTGCGATCGCGGTGCCCAGCCCGGCCAGGCCGAGCAGGATCCGGACGATCCGCGACCAGTGCGCGGTCAGTGGCGCGAACCAGCGGCGCAGCCCGGTCTGCCGCCGGATCGCCCGGTTCGAGATGTGATCGGCCTGCCACCAGATCAGCATCAGCCCGACGGTGCCGGCCAGCGCCGGCCACAGCACACCCGGCGGCAACCCGGCACCCGTGGACTGGACGAACCACAACAGACCGGCACCGAGCAGGGCAACCGCCGACATCACGCCCAGATCGGCCGGCACCCGGGTCGGCCGCTCCACCGTACGCAGCCCACGGCGACCCGCCGCGTCCAGGCCCGGCGCCCTGGGCGCCTCGGCGGCGAGCGGCAGCGCCAGCCACAGCACCAGGTAGACCAGCACGCCGGTCCCCATGCTGGCGGTCAGCAGCACGAACCCGACCCGCAGCACCAGCGTCGGCCAGCCCAGATGGGCAGCCAGCCCGGCACACACCCCGGCGAGCCACGCGCTGTCCAGCCGCCGGTCGGCACGATGCGGCACGACCGGGGCGGCGGGAACAGGTGTACTCATGAGTGAGGAATCGGAGGTTGACGAGACCGACTCCCCTAGTCTCGCGCCTGCGCCGCCGTGCGGCCACCGCGCCGGGGCCGCGCTGGCGGCTTTGGGGGTCGGCTCAGGGACGGTCCCCGATGGTTCGCCCGGACGCCTCGACAACAGTGGTGGCCATGGAACTCACCCCGCTGCGCCGCGCGTCCTCGGGCGCCGTGCTCGGCGGTGTCTGCGCCGGGCTGGCCCGGCGCTGGCAGGTCGATCCGACCGTGTTGCGGATCGCGATGGTGCTGCTCGCCCTGCTCGGCGGGCTCGGCATCGCCTTCTACGTGGGGGCCCTGCTGCTGATACCCAAGGACGGCTCCAGCGAGTTCCCGCTCTACCGGCTGGCACCGTTCACCCGCTCGTGGTCCCCCGCCGCCGCGATCGGCGCCGTGGTCTGTCTCGGCGTGCTGATCACCGTGGCGGTCGGCTCCTGGCTTCCGTTCGGCGCGGCCCCCGTGGTCGGGCTCGGGTTCCTTTGGTATTTCGGCTTCCACCGCCGGCGGCATCCGCGCCGTCCGGATGCCGCCGCGGCGTCCGGCGACGAGGCGCTGCCCACCGGGAACGGCGTCCCCACGGCGCACGATGCACCCGCGCTACCCATCGCCAGCACCCCCGCCTCCACCGCTGCGGTCACTCCGCAGACCGATTTCGAACGAGCTGCCGCAGCGTGGCGCGAGCGGGTCGCGCAGGAGCAGCGGAGCACAACCCCGTCCGGGCCGCCGGCGCCGTCCGGCAACGGGCCGGAGACCCCGTTGCCGTTGTACGAGTACCGGCCCACGCCGCCTCCCGCTGTCGCACACTGGACCCCCCCGGCTCCCCGGACCCTCCGCCGCCGGCCGAAGTGGCTGTGGCCGCTGGTGCTCTGCCTGCTCGGCGGCGGTCTCGCCGCGTTGGCCGTGCTGTCGGTGGTGTGCGGGGTGATCGTGCCGCCGCTGGCCTACGCAGCCACCGTGCTCGGTGCATTGGGACTCGGTCTGCTGATCGCCGCGTTCGCCGGACGTCCGCGCGGCCTGTTTCCGCTGGCCATCGTCGCCGGCCTGGCCACGCTCGCGATGCTGGCACCGATGCCGCGTCCGGGCCACATCGGCGATGAGCAGGTCAGCTACACCACGATCGCTCAACTGCCCACCACCGACCAGAATCATGGGGTCGGCGACGTGGCCGTTGACCTCAGCAACCTGCAGATCACCGAAACCCGGCAGGTCAGGTTCTCCCAGGGTGCCGGCACGCTCGCAGTGACACTGCCCCGCACCGGCAACGTGGTCGTCGAATGGTCGGTCGGGGCCGGCGAGTACCACGGTCCGGACGCCGCACACGACGGCATCGGCATCAGCGGCCGCTACCAGCGCATCCTCGATCCCAGGGCACCGGTGCTCACCGTGGTGCTGCATACCGGTCTCGGCGAGGTGACCGTGACATGAAGCGCATCGACGTCGCCGCCTTCAACGTGAGCCTGGTCAGCATCGGCCTGGCCGTGCTCGCCCTATGCGCCGCGTTCGGCACGGTGGATTGGAAACTCACCTCGATCGTCGCGCCCCTCGGCCTGGTCGTGATCGGCCTGGCCGGCCTTCTACTTTCCCGCAATTCGACGAAAGGAACCCGATGAACGGAAAGAACCTGACCCGCTCGACCACCGACAAATTCCTCGGCGGCGTCTGCGGCGGACTGGCCCGCTTCCTCAACATGGACTCCGGGCTGATCCGCATCCTGACCGTGCTGCTCGCGATCTTCACCCAGGTGGGCTGGATCGCCTACCTGGTGTTGTGGGCCGTGCTGCCCACCGACGCCGGCGGACCCACCGGCTTCGACCAGGCCAAGAACGCCTTCAGCCAGGGCAACGGAGGTTCCTCGAACCGTCCCGAACACAACCCCGACGACCTCCGCTGAGCTGACCTGAGAGGTTCCGCAGGTAGGCCAACCCCGTCGGCCGTCGGTCCTGCCTACGGAATCTCTCGGGTGGGTTGATCAACGGCCGCCATCGTTGGTTCAGCGTGTCGAAACCCCTGGCGGCGTGATGCCGTCCGCGGTCTCGGCCGCCGGAAACCAACGAATCCACGGGGTCCGGACGCTGCTGCGTCCGGACCTTTCCATGTTCGTAACGATTCGGTTGCACAAATTCCCCCGTTGGCCATGGCGGATGTGCCAACCTATGGTGACCGAACGCGCGACAGGAGGCTGGCATGGAGCGGTTTCAGGGACTACTGGGAATCGCATTGATTCTGGGCATCGTGGTGTTGATCTCGAAACACCGCAGCCGGATCAACTGGCGCATCGTCGGTTCGGGTCTCGCCCTCCAAGCCATCGTCGGCTTCCTGGTCATCAAATGGCCGCCGGGCGCCTACGCACTGGAGCAGTTCGCGCACGCCGTGACCAGCGTCATCGGCTTCACCAGCGCGGGCACCGAATTCGTCTTCGGGCCGCTGGTCGATACCGAGAAGTTCGGCTTCGTCTTCGCCCTACAGGTGCTGCCGGTGATCATCTTCTTCGGTGCGATCGTCGGCCTGCTCTACTACCTGCGCGTTCTGCAGTGGGTCATCGAGATCGTCGGTACCGCGCTGAAGTGGGTGCTCGGCGCGTCCAAGATCGAGTCGGTGTGGGCCGCCACGGTGGTCGTCCTCGGCATGAGCGAAGCGCCACTGGTGATCAAGCCCTACCTGCCGCGGCTGACCAAGTCACAGCTCTTCCTGTGCATGGTCGGCGGCCTCGCCTCCGTCGCCGGCACCGTGCTGGTCGGCTACTCGCTGCTCGGCGCGCCGATGCCGTACCTGCTGGCGGCCGCAGTGATGAACGCCCCCGGCTCACTGCTGGTGGCCAAGGGCATCTGGCCCGAGACCGAGGAGTCCGACCTGGACGCGTCGGTGCGCGACGTCCGCGACACCGAGTCGGTCAACATCATCGATTCGCTCGCCCGCGGCGCCCTCACCGGCGGCCAGCTGGCGGTCATCGTGGGCTGTCTGTTGATCGCCTTCATCGCCGTGATCGCGCTGCTCAACGGGGCGCTCGGTGGGGTCGGTGGCTGGTTCGGCAAGCCGGATCTCTCCTTCGACATGGTGTTCGGTTGGATCTTCGCCCCGGTGGCCTGGCTGATCGGCGTCCCGTGGAACGAGGCAGCCATCGCCGGCAACTTCATCGGCCAGAAGACGGTGCTCAACGAGTTCGTTGCCTTCTCGAACTTCGGCCCGATGGTCTCGGCCGGCGAACTCGACCCGAAGACCACCTTGATCACCACCTTCGCACTGTGTGGCTTCGCCAACTTCGGCTCCATCGCGATCCTGGTCGGCTCGCTCGGCTCGCTGATCCCCGAGCGTCGTTCCGAGGTGGCCAAGTACGGCCTGCTCGCCCTGCTGGGCGCCACCATGACCAACCTGCTGAACGCCGCCATCGTCGGCGTCGTCGGCAGCTGATCCCCGTCTGTTTCACCGAGAAGCCCGCTCACCGAAAGGAGGGGCCATGGCCCCCCGTCCCGTCTACTTCGACTGCGACACCGGGATCGACGACGCGCTCGCGCTGATCTACCTGATGGCCTCGCCCGAGATCAGGCTGGCCGGCATCGGCACCGTGAGCGGCAACATCGACGCCAAACGGGCCGCGGTCAACACCCTCGATCTGCTGGCGATGGGCGGCAAGGGCGATGTCCCGGTCGCGGTCGGCGCGATGGACCCACTGACCCACAGCTTCAGCGGCGGCGTTCCGCACATCCACGGCCACAACGGCGTCGGCGAGGTCGAACTGCCGCACACGGACCGGAAGCCGGAGGCCGAATCGGCGGCCGACATGCTGGTCCGACTAGCCCATCAGCACCCCGGCGAACTGGACGTGATCGCGATCGGCCCGCTGACCAACCTGGCCATCGCGCTCAAGCAGGATCCGTCGATCGCGGGCCTGGTGCACGAGGTGGTCATCATGGGCGGTGCCGCGCTGGTGCCCGGCAATCTCACACCGTCCGCCGAGGCGAACATCTGGAACGACCCCGAGGCCGCCCAGGCGGTCATGGCCGCACCCTGGCAAGTCGTCATGGTGCCGCTGGACGTGACCCTTGAGAACTCCTTCGAAGAGTCCGACCGGCTGGCGCTGGCGGCGTCCGATTCGGCGCTGAACCAGGCGCTCGCCGACATTCTCGACCTGTACTTCGACTTCTATGTCAGCGAGTACGACCGGCGGATGTGCGCCCTGCACGATCCGCTGGCGGCGGCCATCGCCACCGGCCAGATCACCGCCACCCGCGCCCCGAACGTGCCGGTCGTCATCGACGACACCCAGGGGCCCGGACGCGGCCAGACCATCTGCGACCTGCGCTGGCAGCGCAACGGGCCGAAGGATGTCGAGGGCGCCCACGTCCGGGTGGTGCTGGAAACCGACCAGCCGCTCGGCCCCGTCCTACTGGAGCGACTACTCAACTACGCCGGCTGACCGGCACGGAGGGACGGTTCCTTTCGGTCCACTCCCGGCACGGAGGGACGGTTCCTTTCGGTCCACTCCCGGCACGGAGGGACGGTTCCTTTCGGTCCACTCCCGGCACGGAGGGACGGTTCCTTTCGGTCCACTCCCGGCACGGAGGGACGGTTCCTTTCGGTCCACTAGCGGTACGAAAAGAACCGTCCCCGCGGTCCACGGTCTACCCGAACCTCCGGTAGAAGCCATTCATGAACAGCAGGCCGGGGTCGTGGCGGCGCTTCACCGCGAAGAACTCCTCGATCCGCGGGTAGGCGCGGGCGAGATCGGCGCGGGTGTAGTGCTGCTGGTAGGGCAGGTAGAAGGTTCCGCCGTGGTCCAGCGCCTGGGCGACCAGGGTGCGGGTGAGGTCGGCCATGTCACGGTTGCCCTCGGCAGAGACCTCCTGGCTCAGGTACAGCACCACCGAGTACCGTTCCCCCTGGGCGTAGTCGAGCAGAATCGGTTCGGCGTGCACCACCCGGACGGAGGCGTTCAGCAGCACGGTCTGCCGTCCGTCCAACTCGGTGGCGGCGGTCCGCAGGAACCGAACCAGTCGCTCCGGCGGCAGGAAGTACTCCTGCAGGATGTCGGTGTATTGCGGAATGCGGTTCCGTAGCAGCGCCAGGTCGTTGTACATGGCTTGATTGCGGGAGACCAGGCAGGCCTCGGCCGCCCGAAGCGCCTCGTTGCGCGACTCGGTGCATTGCCGGACGCGGGGCAGCAGGTCGCGCTGCGCCGTCCACTTCAACCACTGCCCGGGGCCGCGATGCCGGGCCAGGTTGAACAGCAGCCGGGCGGCGTCCGAATCGGGCTCGTGACGCAGCGGCGGAATCGGCTCGGGTTCGGCGATGCGGCGGTGGGTGTACACCACCGCTTCGCGGAACAGCGACCCGGAGATCGTCGAGAGGTGCGCGTACATCAGCCGGCGTCCCTGGTCGGCGAAGGCGGCAGCGAAGACGGCCGGCAGGTCGTCGGTGGCGATCACCTGCTGTTCGAGCCGGTACATCTCGTCCGGCACCAGATCCAGTTCTGCCTCGAGGATGACACCGAACAGCCCGTAGCCACCGATCACCGCCTGGAACAGATCACCGCCGTGGTCGCGGTCGAGGGTGCGGACTGTACCGTCGGCCAGCATCACCCGCAGGCTGCGGATCGTCGAGGCGAGGCTGCCGATCCGGAAGTTGACGCCATGGGCATTGGCCGAGATGGTGCCGCCCACGCTCAGTACGTCGATGCTGGGCATGGCCGACACAGCCAGGCCACTCTCGTGCGCCGCCTCGAGCACCCGGCGCCAGGTGGCTCCGCCACCCACTCGGACCGACCGTGCCGACTCGTCGACGACGATGCGGTCGAGCGCGGTCAGGTCGATGATCAGCGCACCGGGTGTGGACGCCTGACCGCCCATGCTGTGTCGGGTGCCGGAGAGCGAGACCTCCAGCTCGTGCTCACGTGCGAAGGCGAGTGCGGTGCGCACCTCGCCTTCGGTGCCGGGCCGGACGACGCCGTGGACGTCGGTGCGGTTGAGGCAACTGGCGTCGTTGACGGTGCCGCGGCGCTGGATCAGCCAGGACGGATAGGCCGCGTTGACGTCCACGATCGGTGCGCCGGATTCGGCGGCGAGCTGGCGGACGATGCAGTCCTTGGGCCGGGTCGGCAGCCCGCCGTACAACTCAACCATCGACCAGCCGTAGGAGAGCAGCACCAGCACCACGAACACCGCAACGGCGTGCCGGGCGCGGAGCCGCAACGGACGCCGGGGTACGCGGGTCGGTGCGGTGGTCGGCGTCCCGTCGCCCACGGACGCGCTGCTCAACGCAACCACCGCCGGTTGAGCGTGTCGAAATCCCTTGTCAGCATCAGGTTATCCAGGGTCTCGACAAGCTCGACCGACGAATCATCGCCAGGTCACGGAGTCCAGGTGGCGAGTTGCTCGGCGGAGGGGTACGAGTTCTGGGCACCCGCACCGGTGGCCGCGTAGGCACCGACCCGGACGGCGAATGCCGCGGCCTGCTCCAGGTTGTCGCCGGCGGCGATCCGGAACGAGAAGGCGGCCAGGAAGGCGTCGCCGCAACCGGTGGTGTCGACCGGCTTCACCGTCGGCGACGGGATCTGCGCCGAGGCGGTGCCGGCGTCCAGGTTGACGATCCGGGCGCCCTTGGCACCGAGCGTCACCACCACCGTCCGAGGCCCGGACGCGCCGAGCGCGGCGTTGGTGGCCTCGATCACCGAGGTCCAGTCGCCCAGCGGGTCGAACTCGGCCTGCCCGGTCAGGTCGGCCAGTTCGTGGTTGTTGACCAGCAGGATGTTGACCAGGTCGAGCAGGTCGGCACCCACCTTCATATACGGCGAGATGTTCAGCACCACCTTCGCGCCGCGCTCACGGGCGTTGCGGGCGGCAGCCTTGACCGCGTCCAGCGATACCTCCAGGCACAGCGTCAGCACCGACGAGGAGTCGGCGGACGCGAAGAAGTCGGTGGCGGCGTTCACATCGTCGGCGCTGAGGCGTCCGTTGGCGCCCGGGCTGACGATGATGCAGTTCTCGCCGGCATCGTCGACGGCGATCATCGCCGAACCGGTGGAGACCCCGTCCAGTGTCTTGACCTGACTGACGTTGACCCCGGCGTTCCTCAGGCTCGTCACCAACATGGCGCCGTTGCCGTCGTCGCCGACGCAGCCGAGCATCGCCACGTCGCCGCCGAGCTTGCCCACCGCCGCGGCCTGATTGGAACTCTTCCCGCCCGGCACGATCACCAGGTCGGAACCCGCCACCGTTTCGCCGGGTCCGGGAATCCGGGCGGTACGCACCACCAGATCCGCATTCAAGGAACCAACAACCAACACACGTCCGGACGACATGACTCCACTCCCCTTCGAGTTCGCCTGTGGAGGATGAACCTAGTGGACAGCGTGTCGGCCGGTCGAGACGCCACCCGGGGAATGGTCGCCGCACACCGGGGAACGGTGGGTGAACCGAAACGGAACCGTCCCCTGAACCGAAACGGAACCGTCCCCTGAACCCGAAAGGGGACGGTTCTCTATCGGTTCACCGAACCGTCCCCTTTTCGGTTCACGGGCCGAGCGCGTCGCGGAAGAGACCGGGGTCGAGTTCCTTGTCGACGCCGTGCAACCTCAGCTCGAAACCGCCGGCGCGGCTGGTGCCGTCCAGTGCTTGCAGGCTGACCACGATGCCGGTGGCGCGGTCGAGGCCGATCAACCACCGCGTCGGCTGATCGGCGGGACGGGGCAACTCCGGCGCCCGCGGGCCACCCTCGTCGTCGTAGAGCCGGTCGGCCAGCTCGCCGTCCAGCAATGGGCAGCAGGTGCAGCGCGGATCGTAGCCGGAACCTTCGCGGACGATCGCCCACCAGGTCAGCCGGCGATGCCGGTCACCAGCGCTCAGGTCGCTGAGCAGGGTCCCGGGCCGGGCCGCTCATCCGATCCGTCGGCAAGCTCGACCGGGTCGAGCATCGCCACCCAGCGATAGTCGCACCACATCAGCTCCTCGGCAGCCGCGAGCCCCGGCGGCCGGGCAGCAACCAGTCCGTCGGAATCCAGATCGACGGCGACCTCCCACGGGAACGGGTCGGAGGTCGTGCCACTCACCGGCTCACCCCGCCCGTCCCAGCCGAACCACGAGGACGTGGAGCGCCGCAACTCCTGAACCAGCCGCTCTCCGTCGCCGTCCGCAACCCGAAGCGCCCGCCGTCGGTCCAGCCACGCCTCCAGCCGGACGGCGTCCGCGCCGGCACACACCAGTTCGAAGTGCGCGGTGCGCCACAGCCACGGCGACGAACGGGCCAGTGCGCGCCACCGGTCCTCGGTGGGGCGGCCGACCCGTCGGTCATCCGCAGCTCACTCCCACTCGATGGTGCCGGGCGGCTTCGAGGTGATGTCGAGCACCACCCGGTTCACCTCGCGGACCTCGTTGGTGATCCGGGTCGAGATGCGTTCCAGGACGTCGTAGGGCAGCCGTCCCCAGTCGGCGGTCATGGCGTCCTCGGAGGTGACCGGACGTAGCACCACCGGATGCCCGTAGGTGCGGCCGTCGCCCTGCACCCCCACCGAGCGGACGTCGGCGAGCAGCACCACCGGGAACTGCCAGATGTCGCGGTCCAGGCCGGCCTCGGTCAGCTCGGCGCGGGCGATGGCGTCCACCTCGCGGAGCAGGTCGAGCCGCTCGGCGGTCACCTCACCGATGATCCGGATCGCCAGCCCGGGGCCGGGGAACGGGTGCCGCCAGACCATGTCGTCGGGCAGGCCGAGTTCGGTGCCGACCGCGCGCACCTCGTCCTTGAACAGGGTGCGCAGCGGCTCGATCAGCGAGAACTGCAGGTCGTCGGGCAGTCCGCCGACGTTGTGGTGACTCTTGATGTTGGCCGCGCCCTCGCCGCCGCCGGACTCCACCACGTCCGGGTAGAGGGTGCCCTGGACCAGGAACTCGATGTCCTTCTCGTCGTTCAGCGCACGGGCGGCGTCCTCGAAGGTGCGGATGAACTCGCGTCCGATGATCTTGCGCTTGGTCTCCGGCTCACTCACCCCGGCCAGCGCTCCGAGGAACCGGTCGACCTCATTGCGGACCACCAGGTCGACCCCGGTCACCGCCACGAAATCGCGCTCCACCCGTTCGGCCTCGCCCTTGCGGAGCAGTCCGTGGTCGACGAACACGCAGGTCAACTGGTCGCCGATGGCCCGCTGCACCAGAGCCGCGGCCACCGCGGAATCGACACCACCGGACAGCGCGCACAACACCTGCTTGTCGCCCACCTCGGTACGGATCGCAGCCACCGAATCCTCGACGATGCTGGCCGGGGTCCAGTCCTGGCTGCAACCGGCGATGCCGACCAGGAACGCCTCCAGCACCGCTTGGCCGTACTCGGAATGCCCCACCTCCGGATGCCACTGGACGCCCGCCAACCCGCGGTCGAGGTCCTCGAAGGCCGCCACCGGCGAACCACCCGAGTTGGCCAGGCAGACGAAACCGGGCGGTGCCGCATAGACGGCGTCGCCGTGGCTCATCCAGGCTCGGAAATCGGCGGGCAGCCCGCCCAGCAGGGTGCCCCCGCCGTCCAACTGGACCTCGGTGCGGCCGAACTCGGACAGCCCGGTCTGGCGCACCTCGCCACCCAGCGCGCTGGCCATCGCCTGGAAGCCGTAACACATGCCGAAGGTGGGGATGCCGGTACTGAACAGCGCCGGATCGACCTGCGGGGCGCCCGGCGCGTACACCGACTGCGGCCCACCGGACAGCACGATGGCCTTCGGCTTGCGGGCGACGATCTCGGCCACGGACGCCGTGTGCGGAATGATCTCGGAGTAGATCCGGGCCTCTCGGACGCGGCGCGCGATCAGCTGTGCGTACTGTGCGCCGAAGTCGACGACGAGGACCAACTCGTGCTCGTGGCTCATGGGACGTCAGTGTAGGGATTGCGAATGGTGACATGATTGAGCACCGAGATTCGTGAACGCGGAACCGCCGCGCGATCCATCAGTGAGGACCTGACACATGCAGATCTACGACGACGTGACCACGCTGGTCGGCCGGACCCCGCTGGTCCGCCTCAACCGCATCTTCGGCGACACCAAGGCGAACGTGGTCGCCAAGCTGGAGTTCTACAACCCGGCCAACTCGGTGAAGGACCGCATCGGCGTGGCGATGATCGACGCCGCCGAGGCGTCCGGGCAGCTCAAGCCAGGCGGCACCATCGTCGAGGCCACCTCCGGTAACACCGGCATCGCGCTGGCCATGGTGGGCGCGGCGCGCGGCTACCGGGTGGTGCTGACGATGCCCGAGACGATGTCGAAGGAGCGTCGTGCCCTGCTGCGCGCGTTCGGTGCCGAACTGGTGCTGACCCCGGGTTCCGAGGGCATGCGCGGCGCGGTGGCCCGCGCCGAGGCGATCGGTGCCGAGGAGGGCGCCGTCCTGGTCCGCCAGTTCGCCAACCCGGCGAACGTGGACGTGCACCGCCGCACCACCGCCGAAGAGATCTGGAACGACACCGACGGCACCGTCGACTACGTGGTCGCCGGCATCGGCACCGGCGGCACCATCTCGGGCGTCGGCCAGGTGCTCAAGGAGCGCAAGCCTGCGGTGAAGATCGTCGCGGTCGAGCCCAAGGAGTCGCCGATCCTGTCCGGCGGGCAGCCCGGCCCGCACAAGATCCAGGGCATCGGAGCCAACTTCATCCCCGAGATCCTGGACCGTTCGATCATCGACGAGATCCTGCCGCAGAACGCCGAGACGGCCGTCGAGTACGCCCGCCTGGCCGCCGCCAAGGAGGGGCTGCTGGTGGGCATCAGCTCCGGCGCCGCGCTGGCCGCCGCCGCCGAGCTGGCCGCCCGTGAGGAGACCGCCGGCAAGACGATCGTGGTGGTCATCCCGTCGTTCGGTGAGCGCTACCTGTTGACGATCCTGTACTCGGATCTGATGGACTGATCTTCGCACGCTGATGTCATTGCGCGATCTGGCGGCCTCGG
The DNA here is from genome assembly GCA_047602545.1 of Micropruina sp. Lineage (GTDB taxonomy): Bacteria > Actinomycetota > Actinomycetes > Propionibacteriales > Propionibacteriaceae > Micropruina. Next base: position 782,058 of record JASGHC010000001.1, read on the forward strand.
CCTGGTTCCGGGTGAACGAAGACCTGGACACCGCACTGCGGGAGGATCCGGCCGCCCACAGCAAACTGATGGTGGCGCTGGCCTACCCCGGCGTTCATGCCGTGTGGGTGCACCGGCTCTGCCATCGGATGTGGACGGCCGGACCGGCTTTGCGTCCGCTGGCCCGACTGCTCTCTCAGGTGTCGCGCACCCTGACGCAAGTCGAGATCCATCCCGGTGCCGTGATCGGACGGCGGTTCTTCATCGATCACGGCAACGGGGTGGTCATCGGCGAGACCGCCGAGATCGGCGACGACGTCCTGATGTACCACCAGGTCACCCTGGGCGGACGTTCCCGCGGCCGGTTCAAGCGGCATCCGACGATCGGCAACGACGTGCTGCTCGGCGCCGGCGCCAAGATCATCGGCCCGATCACCATCGGCGAAGGCTCCAAGGTCGGTGCCAACGCATTGGTGGTCAAGGACGTCCCGCCCGGCACGGTGGTGACCGGAATCCCGGCCAATATGACGGCCGGCGACATCATCGCCTGAGTTTCTTCCGTCGGTCGAGCTTGTCGAGACCTCTTGCTGTGCCGAGTCTCCGTGGTTGCGTTGGGTTCCGCGGAGTGGTCTGCACCCCGTCCCGCCCGTGCGCAGCTCGCCTACTTCTGCTCTCGTCCTCGGACCCTGGGCGGGGGCTCGCGCGCTTTATCCGAGGTCGGTCTGCGACCGACGTTGAGGAGCGGAGCGACGAAACGCCCGACCTGCCCGGACGGGGTGCGGCCCACTCCGCTTTCAAGTTGCGTCACTGCCGGCCGCACTGTCGGTCGAACCCGCCGAGACCCTTCCGAGCACCACTGGGCCGAACCTGGCGACACCCTCGTCATCCCGGCGGACGCCGGGATCTCTCGTACCTCGCTCACTCACATTGACCGGCAGGCTCGGTCGCGTCCGGATTTCGACAAGCTCAATCCTCGGGTCCCGGTGCTTCGTCAGCTGGCGACCGATTTGGCACCTCTGCGAGGCGGACGAGGCGAAGTGCCCACGGAATCGGTCGCCATTTGACGTGCTGAGTCAGGACTGGGGCGTCCACTCGGGGTCGCGTCCGACCCAGCCGACCAGACGGGCGTAGGGCGAGGCGTCGTCGGGCACGGGGACGACTGGGCCGAACGGGATGCCGATCTCGGCACCGCGTGGTTCGGACGGCAGTGCGCCGGTGATCGGGCCGACCACGGCGGCGGCGACGTCCTGGTTCAGGTCGGCGTCGCGTCCGAGAGTGCGGGCGAGGTCCCAGGCGTGCACCGCCACTTCGCTGGCATAGACGGCGATCGCCTGGAAGCCCGGCATGGTTCCAGCCGGATGTACCCAATCGCGGGTGAGCAGGGCGTCGTCGGCGATCGCGTCCTGGAGCGGAGCGACCCGCGAGCTCCAAGCGACCGACCAGTCGGCGTCGGCGATGCCTTCGACGATGGACGGCACCTCGAACGGCTTACCACCGCCGGCGATGTGCACGATGCGGTCCTCAACCGCGACCAGGTGACTGAGCAGGTCGCGCACGGTCCATTCCGAGCAGGGCGTGGGCCGGTCGAGGTCGGCAGTGGTGAGTCCGTCGACCAACGGCGCGATCTGGGCGAGGGCGGCGTGGAACAGGGGCCGGGTGTCCGGCACGGTCTGGGTTTCGTTCATGTCTCCTATCCTCACGCCGTATCCAGACATCTTCTGTCATGTTTTCGTGACAGGATTCCGACTGTGCGTGCCGACCGGTTGCTGCAGATCCTCGCCCTGTTGCGGCGACACGGGCGGCTGCCCGCGCGCCGGCTCGCCGGGATCCTAGAGGTGTCTGAACGCACCGTGCTGCGCGACATGGAGGCGCTGTCGGCCGCCGGCGTCCCGGTCTACACCGATCGCGGACGCAACGGGGGCTGCGCACTGCTGGACGGCTACCGCACCGAGGTCAGCGGGCTGAGCCCCGGCGAGGCGCAGGCGCTGTTCGCCTGGACGTCGGGCACCGCGGCCGCCGACCTCGGGCTCAGCGGCGAGCTGAGTTCGGCGCTTACCAAGCTGTCGGCCACCGTCCCCGGGCCGGCGCTGGAGAAGGCCGAGGCGCTGGCATCGGTCGTGATGGTCGACCGGCGCCGCTGGTTCGCCGCAGCCGAGGAGGTGCCGCTGCTGCCGGTGCTGCGCGACGCCGCCACCCGCAAGCGACGACTCCGGCTGCGGTACGCATCGCCCCGGAACAACGGCGAACCCGGCACCCGGACGGTCGCCCCCTACGGCCTGGTCGAGAATGCCGGGCGCTGGTACCTGCTCGCCGCCCACCGGGGCCAGCAGCGCACCTATCGGGTGTCCCGGATCGTCGCCGCCACCGTGCTGGACGAGGCCGCCAAGGTGCCCGACGACCTGAATCTCGCCGAGGCCTGGGCCCGGCAGCGGGCCGCCTTCGAGGACTACGGCGCCGGCTGCACCATCACGGTGGCCGTTCAGCCCGCGGCCGTAGGGTACTTCACCACCTACTCCCGCTTTCAGCTCGCACCCGGCACCACTGTGGTCGAACGCGGCGAGGACGACGGGTGGCCGATCGTGGAGCTGACCTTCCGAGCCAGGCGGGCGGCATTGGCGATCGTGCTCGCCTTCGGCGGCGAGGCCCGGCTACTCGCCCCCGACGACCTGCGTCAGGATGCGGTGCGGCTGGCCCGGGCAACCATCGAGGCACATGGCATGTAGCAGCGCGTGCCAGTGCGGTTCGCCGGGATGAGCATGTCGACGCGATCGGGCGGGGAGCCCCTTGTCGGCGGGCACCGTACGAGGTTCCGACAGGCTCAACCAACCGTGGTCGCACTGCCGTCGCGAATAGGCGCGAAGGTCCCGACGAGCTCGACCGGCGGTGGGTGGTGGGACCAACCATCGGGATCACGCACCAACAGCCGTGCCTGATCCCGACCGCTCTGTCAACAGCCCGAGCCGCTCTTCAGCCTCCAGCAGCGGAGTCAACGTGACCGGCAACTCGGCGTCGACAGACCCGTGCCGGCGATAGAACGGTGCGTTCCACGGCACTCGGCAAGCCCCGTCCGCTGCCGTCGCCGGCCGGATCCGGTACGGCACGCCGGTCAGCTGGTCTCCCGAGCGATCCGCTCGTGGTGCCGGACCACCTCGGACACGATGAAGTTCAGCAGCTTCTCGGCGAACTCGGGGTCGAGTTGGGCGTCCTTGGCGACGGTGCGTAGCCGCTCGATCTGACGGGCTTCACGGTCAGGGTCGGCCGGCGGCAGGCCCACGTCGGCTTTGAGTTCCCCCACCCGCTGGGTGATCTTGAACCGCTCGGCCAGCAGGTAGATCAGCGCCGAATCGAGGTTGTCGATGCTGTCGCGCATCCGCGCGAGCTCGGGGTGCGTCATGCCTTCGCCTTTCCGATGCCACTCATCCGGCGGAGCACGCCGAACGCGCCCAGCGCCGCGAAGAGGAAGTAGAACAGCGCGTCACCGCCCAGGTCCTGCCACAGTTCACTGTTGAACAGGTTGCCGAGGACCAGTTCCACCGCCTCTGACGTGGTGCCGGCGCTGCCCATCTCGTCCCAGTAGTAGTCCCAGACCGCATTGGCCACCATGGACAGGAACCCCAGCACGATGCCGACCACGATCAGCACGAGCAGCGGGACGCGACCCTTCACCGGAGCCCCACCGAACCTGCCGTACGCCCACGCTGCGCCGATGGCCATCAGCCAGGCGGTGATGCTGGCGATGAAACCCCAGTGGTAGAGCGCCGCGGTCAGCGCACAGCAGACCAGGACGACCACCGCTGCCGCGAGCAGGCCGAGACCGACCCGTTCGGGCGCGGCAGGGGGCACCGCCAGAGGAAACCCGCCACCGGGCGCCTGGTAACCGGTCGGTTGCGGGGCACCCGGTACGCCCGGGTATCCGTCGCCCGGCACCGGTGCGCCGGGATTCGGTGGCTGGCCGCCGGCACCCGGGTACAGGGCGGCTGGGTTCGGATACTGGCCCGCGGTCGGGTCAGGGGACGCGGCATTCGGATACTGGGCGGAACCGGGCGAGTAGTGGGTGCCGCCGGCCGGGTAGCCGGGAGCTCCCGCCGGATAGGGAGTCTCGGAAGCCTGGCAGCCAGAGTACGAGTCTCCCGAAGTGCGGGACGGCTGGCCGGCGGCCGGCGCCGCGGACGGAGCTGCCGCGCCGTCCGGTTCGGGGGCTGCACGACCCGCAGGGAAGGACGCGGGCGGGTCGAACTCGGGGCCCGGCGATCCGGACGGGGGCGTGCTCATGGGGGCATCGTAGCGATGCCGGCCATCTGTACCACCGCAATTCCGAGTGGTACACTTCGGTCTATGCCGACGACGCTGACCCGGATCCAGGTCACCCAGACCCCGCCGGTCGCCCACGCGCTCGAGATCGCCGCGAAGGAGTGGCCCGGCGTCCCTCGCTCCGAGCTCATCACCCGGCTGATGACCGCCGGAGCCCAGTCGGTCGAGACCGCCCGCGCCGAGCGCCGGGCGGCGCGGCGCAAGGTGCTCGAGGAGACCAGGGGAACCATCGACTACCCGCCCGGCTACCTCGAAGACCTCCGAAAGGACTGGCCGGAATGATCGTGCTCGACGCCAACGTGCTGATCGCACACTTCGCAATCCGCGACGCCCACAGCGCCCGAGCGCTCGAACTGCTCGATACCGACGAGGAACTGTCGATCCACCCGATCACCCTCGCGGAGGTCCTCACTCGCCCGGCCCGCGACGGTCGCGCAGACCTCTATCGCGAACGGATCGCCACCATGGGGATCGAGCAGCTACCCGTCCCCACCGAGCAGCCACTCGCCCTCGCCAAGCTACGAGCCAGCACGTCGCTGAAGCTGCCTGACTGCTGTGTGCTGGCGGCCGCGATGGAGACCGGCGCCACACTGGCCACCTTCGACGCCACCCTGGCGAAGGCGGCGTCCGAGCGTGGCGTCGCTGTCGCCCGTTAGTCGCTAGATGAGTAAGTCCAAGGTCGGTGTGGCGTCTGGGGGTTGAGGGGGAGGGTGTCGCAGAGTCGGTGTTGCTAACCCATGTCAAGCTCTGGAGGCTTTGATGGACACCGATCTGGACACCCTCGCGACTGCACTCTACGTGACTGCTGATGATCTGTTGAAGGCTCATCCCGAACAGGTTCCGCAACGGCCTGAGGTCGGGTTCGTGGAGCGGATCAGTGATGCTGAGCTGATCGTGTTGGCGGTGATGCAGGCGTTCCTGGGTTACACCTCGGAGGCCCGTTGGCTGCGGTACGCCCACCGGCATCTCACCGGCATGTTTCCGTATCTGCCGCGACAATCCGGCTACAACAAACGGTTGCGGAAGCTGAACGGCACCATGGCATGGCTTGCTGCTGAGCTGGCCCAACATGTGCCGGTCGCGACTGATGATGTGTGGGTGGTGGACTCCACCCCGGTGGAGTGTGGCCGCTCTCGGGAGACCGCGAAACGCTCTGACTTGGCCGGATGGGCCGAGTACGGCTATTGCGCGTCCCATTCCCGCTACTTTTGGGGACTCCGGCTGCACCTGGTGTGCACCCTGCACGGATTGCCGTTGGCGTGGGCGTTGACCGGCGCGAAAGCCAACGAACGTGACGTGGTGGAGCACCTGCTCGATTCCACGGCGGCGTTGCAGGACCGGCCCACCAGGCGGCGGCAGATCCTCATCGCGGACAAGGGTTACAGCGGCCGCGAGTTCGAAACCGGACTGACCGAGGTCGGGATTGATCTGCTCCGCCCGGCCCGTAAAGGAGAGAAGCCCCGACCCGGGCAGCGGTTCTTCAAACCGCTGCGCCAAATCATCGAATCGGTCAACGACACGTTGAAAGGCCAACTCGACCTCGAAGCCCACGGCGGACGCACCCCGGCCGGTGTCGCCGCCCGGGTCGCGCAACGCATCCTCGCCCTCACTGCCGCCATCTGGCACAACCACCAAGCAAACTCCCTAGCCAGAAGGAACCTGGTCGCCTACGACCACTAACACCCCTGGGACTTGGTCATCTAGGTGACGGCAGCCATCTTCGGCGCGATGATCGCCCTCGGGGCAGTTGCGGTCGCAGTAGCCATCCGCGCGGCACGGACGTCCAGGGCCGACCGATTGCGGGCCGCAACAACACCCTCACTGCCGATGCCGGACGCGGCAGATCACACACGCTGATAGCGGCAGATCACGCACGTCAGTAGCGGCAAAACACACACCCACCCGACGGCAGAACGCATACGGCAGAGCCCGCCTGCCCGCCCGGAATCGGCACGCCCGTTGTCCGGGAGGGGTCTCGACAAGCTCGACCAACGAGGACTCAGCGGTGGACGACGATCTCGACCCGCTGGAACTCCTTGACCTCGGTGTAGCCACAGGTGGCCAGGGCGCGACGCAGTGCGCCGACCAGGTTCATGGTGCCGTCCGGGGTGTGCGACGGGCCGTGCAGGACCTGCTCCAGGGTGCCGATCGCGCCGAACCGGACCCGTTCGCCGCGCGGCAGGCTGGGGTGCCAGGCCTCCGGGCCCCAGTGGTAGCCGTGGCCGGGAGCCTCGGACGCCCGGGCCAGCGGCGAACCGACCATCACGGCGTCCGCGCCGCAGGCGATCGCCTTCGCGATGTCGCCGGAGCGACCCAGGGCGCCGTCGGCGATCACATGCACGTAGCGGCCGCCCGATTCGTCCATGTAGTCGCGGCGGGCCTCGGCAACGTCGGCCAGTGCGGACGCCATCGGCACTTCGACGCCGAGCACGTTGCGGGTGCGCTTGGTGGCGCCGCCGCCGAAGCCGACCAGGACGCCGGCCGCGCCGGTCCGCATCAGATGCAGCGCCGCCTGGTAGGTGGCGCAGCCGCCGACGATCACCGGCACGTCGAGGGCGTAGATGAACTCCTTCAGGTTCAGCGGCTCGACCGCGGACGACACGTGCTCGGCCGAGACCGTCGTGCCGCGGATCACGAAGAAGTCCACGCCGGCCGACTCGACCACCGAAGCGAACGCCTTGCAGTTCTCCGGCGACAGCGAGCCCGCGACCGGCACCCCCGCCTCGCGGATCTCGTTGAGCCGCTGGGTGATCAGGTCGCCGCGGATGGGTGCCGAGTAGATCTGCTGCATCCGGCGCGTGGCGGTGACCTGATCCTCGATCTCGGACAGCTCCTGCAGTAGTGGCTCGGGGTCGTCGTACCGGGTCCACATGCCCTCCAGGTTGAGCACGCCGAGTCCGCCGAGGCGTCCGAAAGCGGCCGCGGTCGCCGGGGACATCACCGAATCCTGCGGCGCCGCCACGATCGGGAAGTCGAAGGTGAGAGCGTCGATCGACCAGTTCAGCCGGACGTCCTCGATGTGCCGGGTGCGGCGGGTCGGGACGATCGCGATGTCGTCGAACGAATACACCGGTTGGGCACGCTTGGACCGGCCGATCTCGATCATGGGGCAGGCTCCTTCGCCTTGTCAGGCAGCTAGGGGTCAGTTGGGAGAGGCGTAGTTGGGCGCCTCGACGGTCATCTGGATGTCGTGCGGATGCGATTCGCGCAGGCCGGACGCGGTGATCCGGACGAACCGTCCCCGCTGGTGCAACTGATCGATGGTGGCCGCGCCGGTGTAGAACATCGACTGCCGCAATCCGCCGATCAGCTGGTAGGCGACCGCGGACAGCGGCCCGCGGTAGGCCACCTGGCCCTCGATGCCCTCGGGGATCAGCTTGTCGTCGGAGGTGACGTCGCCCTGGAAGTAGCGGTCCTTGGAGTAGGACGCCCGGCGTCCGCGGGCCGCCATCGCACCCAGCGAACCCATCCCCCGGTACGATTTGAACTGCTTGCCGTTGATGAACACCAGTTCACCCGGGCTCTCTTCGCAGCCGGCCAGCAACGAACCCAGCATCACCGTGTCGGCGCCGGCCACCAGAGCCTTGGCGATGTCGCCGGAGTACTGCAGGCCGCCGTCGCCGATCACCGGCACCCCGGCCGGACGGCAGGCGCGGGCCACCTCGTGGATCGCGGTCACCTGCGGGACACCGACCCCGGCCACCACCCGGGTGGTGCAGATCGAGCCCGGTCCGACGCCCACCTTGACGCCGTCCGCTCCGGCGTCGACCAGTGCGGACGCGCCGGCGTAGGTCGCGACGTTGCCGCCGATGATGTCGACCCCGGCAGCGGCCGGCTCGGCCTTGAGCCGGGCGATCATCTCCAGCACACCGGTGGAATGGCCGTGCGCGGTGTCGACGATGACGGCATCCACCCCGGCCTCGACCAGCAGCATGGCACGCTGCCAGGAGTCGCCGAAGAAGCCCACCGCGGCGCCGACCCGCAACCGGCCCTGCTCGTCCTTACAGGCCAGCGGGTATTTGTCGGACTTCACGTAGTCCTTCAGGGTGATCAGGCCGCGCAGCGTGCCGTCGGTGTCGACCAACGGCAGCTTCTCGATCTTGTGCCGGGCCAGCAGCCCCAACGCCTCTTCGCTGGTGATGCCCGGCCAGCCGGTGACCAGCGGCATCGGGGTCATCACGTCGGCGACCCGCCGATGCTGATCGTCCTCGAACCGCATATCGCGGTTGGTGACGATGCCGAGCAGCTTCATGTCCTCGTCCACCACCGGGACGCCGGAGATGCGGAACTTGCCGCACAACTCGTCCACCTCGCCGATGGTGCGGCCGGCGGTGATGGTGATCGGCTGATCGACCATGCCGGCCTCGGACCGCTTCACCCGGTTGACCTGGGACGCCTGCTCGTCGGCCGGCATGTTGCGATGCAGGATGCCCATGCCGCCCTCACGGGCCATCGCGATCGCCATCCGCGCCTCGGTCACGGTGTCCATCGCGGCACTGAGCAGCGGCACGTTGAGCCGGATGCGTTTCGACACTTGGGTGGACGTGTCCGCCTGAGACGGGATGACGTCGCTGGCGTTGGGTTGCAGCAGCACGTCGTCGAAGGTGAGACCGAGCGTCGCGAACGGCGCGGGCACGCCGGCCGGGGTCAGATCGGACGAGGACATCGAGGCACCACTCCTTCGCACGGGATCGTCAGTCTATGCCGGGGTGCGGAAGGCCCGGGCCGCGTCCATCAGGCCCGGGCGACCGAGGCGAGCGCCTCGTTGACGTCCGGGTGATCGAAGGTGAAGCCGTCGTCGAGTAGCCGACGGGGCTGCACCCGGGTGCCGCTGAGCAGCGCTTCGTCGACCATCTCGGAGCCGAACATCAGCCGCAGCGCCAGCAGCGGCATAGGGACCAGCGCGGGCCGGTTCAGCACCTGGGCGAATCCGGTGGTGAACCGGGCGTTGGTCACCGGATTCGGTCCGCACAGGTTGACCGGCCCGGTCAACGTCGAGGTGAGCAGGTGGGCGATGGCCCGGGTGTAGTCGTTGACCTGGATCCAGGACACGAACTGGCGGCCCGAGCCCAGCCGTCCGCCGAGGCCGAGCCGGAACGGCAGCCACTGCTTGCCCAGGAAACCGCCCTCGGTGGTGAACACGTGCCCGGTCCGCAGCGAAACGGTGGGCACCGGGGCGGCGTGCGCGGCCCGCTCCCAGTCGGCGACCAGTTGCGCCAGGAATCCGTCGCCCTGCGGCGTCCGTTCGTTGACCATGGCTTCGCCGGTATCGCCGTAGTAGCCGATCGCCGAACCGTTGAGCAGCCGCCGGCAGCGTCCAGCCGGGTCGAGCGCGACGGCCAGCGTGGTGGTGCTGTTCAGCCGCGAGCTACGCATTTCGGCCTTGCGTTCCGGGCTCCAGCGGGCGTCCGCGATGCCCGCGCCGGAGAAATTGATCACCGCGTCCACGTCGGACAGGCCCGGTGCTGCGATCCGTCCGGCGTCGGGGTCCCAGCGCCGCTCCCCCGGTCCGGACGCCTCGCGGCGCACGAGTGCCAGCACCTCGTGGCCCTCGGCCAGCAGGTGGGCGGTGGCGGCGCGTCCGAGAAGACCTGAGGCCCCGGCGATGGCGATGCGCATCAGCCCAGCGTAGTGACCCGTGGGACGCCCTGCCGTTCGGTGCGGCTGGTGCCGCAGGGCAGCAAGTCGGAGCCGGTGGCCATCCATACCGCGAAGGCCGCCAGGCCGAACAGCAGGCCACCTGTCAGCGATTGCAGCACGGTGAGCACGTACAGGTTCGTCAGTGCGTACGCCGTCAAATAGCCGAAGGTGCCGAACACCAGCCATCCGGCGGCGATGCGTCCGAGCGGGACCAGCGCGAGCAGGGCCAGGCTGAGCCCGAAGTACCACGGGTGCAGCGCCTGGCCGATGAACAGCACCAGCAGCGAACCCCACGCCGTCGCCTCCAGCGGACGCTCGGGACGGAACAGGATCAGCGCCGCGATTCCGAGGACCGCACCGATCGCGAGCACGGTATTCGCCAGGGGCATCAGGTCGCGTCCGGTCCACGCGAAGGCGTCCCCGATCGCCACCGACAGGGTCATGGTGCGCGCTCGGCCCATCTGCGACAGCCAGTGCGTCCAGCCGAACCCGAGCCCGGTGGCCAGCGAGACCCCGACGAAGGTGACCAGCGCGACGGCGGTGGCGACAGCCGTCCGCCAACCCAGCACGAGGACCCGGTGCAGCCAGGGCAGCCGGGCCAGTTGGGCGGCGACCGGCAGGCCCGCGGCGGCGAGCACAGCGAGGCCGGCCTGCTGTTTGAGCGCCATCGCCAGTCCGATGACGATCGGTGCCAGCACCAGGCTGGCCGAGATCCGGGGGACGGCCTGGACGCTCAGCCACAGCGCGAACACCACCACGCCGACCATCAGGGTGTCGTTGTGGGCGCCGCCGATCAGGTGGACGACGGTCAGCGGGTTGAGCACCCCCAGCCAGATCGTCCAACTCCGGTCGATGCCGAGCCGGTCGGCGAGCCGGGGCAGGAAGGTCGCCATCAAGGCGACGCCCAGCAACGCGGGCAGTCGCTGCGCAACCACCCCCCAGTAGGGATGCATGCCGGCCAATTGCACCATCAGCCGGTTGATCTCCAGCGCGAGCGGCGGGTAGGCCACCCCGTTGCCGGCCCAGAAGCCGTCCACGAAGGGTTCGAACGGCCCGCCGAAGCTGCCCAGCACGTCCACGTACGGGTTGCCGCCGTTCGCCAGGATCCAGCCCAGATCGGCGTAGAGGAACGGATCGCCACTCATCACCGGCGGCACCAGGACCAGGGGCGCGGCCCACAGCAGCCACAAGCGGGCGGGCACGGCACGTCCGGGCCGCGGCGCCAGGAGCAGCCAGCCGACCGAGAGCAGGACGCACCCGGACATCACCAGCAGCTTGCCGGTGTCATGGCTGATCGTCGTCGCCAGCGCCGCGATCGGCCCGACCCCCCAGCCCAGCGGGTTGAACGAGAAGCCGTTGCTGCAGGCACCGACACCGACAAGCACCGACCCGACGAAGCCGATCCACACGCCCGGCAGACGCCAGGGAGATGCGGGCATGAGAAACCTTCGGTACGGGCTGATGGAGCGGTTCCGATCCTAGCGAGCCGATCCGACGTTCCGGCCCGGCCCGCACCGAGCCCCCCCCGTCCCCTGGCGGCCCGGCGCCCACGCCCATGGGCCCCTGCCTAACTTCTTCTGGCCTCCCGTCGACGGCAGGCCAGAAGAAGTTGGGGAGGGGCTTTGGGGGGGGTCAGGGGACGGAATGCCAGACCACGGTCTGGACGGCGTTCCAGACCGCGAAGGCGACCAGGAAGCCGGTCGTCCAGCGGAACTGGCGTCGTGTCAACGGCACCAGGGACAGCAGGGCGATCGACCACGGGATGTACCAGGGGTGCATCGACTGGCCGAGCACGCTCACCGCCAGCGAACCCCAGGCGACGGCGGGCAACGGACGGTCGGCGAACCGCACCAACACCCACCCCAGCACGACCAGCAGAGTGAGGGTGGACGCCGTCCCGACCGCCGCCAGCCAGGCCGAGGGGTCGCCGCCGAACGCACCGATCACCAGTTCACCGGCCTGGGCGAGCAGCGAGAACGGGGCGGCGGTGCCGGCCTTGCCCATCAGGGAAAGCCAGGCCGTCCAGCCGAATCCCAGCCCGGACGCCAGCGAGATCAGCACGAACGTCGCCACCGCCACGCCGGCCGCGACCGCGCTGCGCCAGCCCAGCAGCCAAAGCCGTCGCGGCATCGTCTCGGACGCCAGCCGCGTCGCGACCGGGAGCCCGGCGCAGGCCAGTACGGCCAGACCGGCCTGCGGCTTGAACGCCATCGCCACCCCGAGCACGACCGGACCGGCGAACAACCCCCAGGACCATTGCGGGCCACGCACAGCGACCCAGACGGCCAGCAGCCCGCCCGCGACCATCAATGCGTCGTTGTGCGCACCGCCCACGAAATGCACCACCACCAGGGGATTCAGTAAGCCCCACCACAGTGCGCGGTCGGCGTCCAGGCCCAGATCGCGGGCCAGCCGGGGCAGCACCCAGGCGATCACGCCCAGCGCCAGCAGCGCCGGGATGCGCATGGCGATGATGCCTCCGTAAACGGCGAACCCGGCCAGCCGGACGACCAGCGCGTCGGTGAGCAGCGCCAACGGCGGGTAGGCCACCCCGTTGCCGGCCCACAGCGGATCGACGTGCGGCGCGTACGGCCCGCCCGCCCCGGTCAGCCCGACCAGGTACGGGTTCTGCCCCTGGTTCACGATCCAGCCCAGATCGGCGTACAGCACGGCGTCGGCCGAGAGCACCGGCGGCACCAGCAGCAACGGCAGGCTCCACAGTGCCAGTGCGATCAGCATGGTTCGGCGATTGGGGATGGGGGTGCCGGTGAGGTGGGTTCCTTCGGCGTCCGACAGCCCGGCGCTGGACGGCTGCAGCAGCCACCAGGCGGCGACCAGCAGCACGACCCCGACCACGATGGCCACCCGGTTCCAGGGCAGCGGCAGGACCAGCCCGATCGCGTTGACCAGTTCGGACGGCCAGCCGTCCGGCCCGTGGGCGAACTCGGGGTGGCAGCTCCCCCAGCCGATCAGCGCCGTGCCCAGGACGCCGATCACGATCAGCGGGACGGGGCGTCCGACCAGCCGTCGACGCACGGGATCGAGGACGGCGCGCACCGGCTCATCGTAGGCGAACCGCTGCTTCTCAACGGCCGAGCTCAACGAGACCTCCGACGAGAGGTGCGCTGGCAAGGGGTTTTCGTCGAGCTCCAACGGTGACGCTCGCAGGCTAGCTGCTGTAGACGACCTGACCTACCGGTGCGAACCGAAGCCGCGTGATGAGGCGGCCGATCCACCCGGCGCGCACCGATCTCCACCCGGATCTCCACCCGCGGGAGGGCGTCCGGGCACGCCCGGGCGAACCAACCTTGAGACATGGATCTCAACGTTCTCGGAAGTATCGGAGTCGGCATCCTCGTCCTGGTCTGGATGGGCTACCGGCAAACCACCTGGCGTGTTGTCAACGCCTCCCGGATGTGGCGGTTGCCGCTGATCCTCGGCGTCATCGGCATCGTCCTGATGTTCGACGCCAAGGCCCCGATCAACGGAATCGACCTGGCGGCTCTGGTGATCGAACTCGTCGTCGCGGCGGCCACCGGAGCCTGGATGGGCGCGTTGGCCCACTTCCGGCCGCTCGCGCCGTCCGACACCAGAACCGCTCGGTGGGAGAGCCGGACCGGCTGGTGGGGGCTGGCGATGTGGGTACTGGTGATCGCCGTCCGGGTCGGCATCGACGTGGTCGCGGTCCGGCTGGGCGCCGGCAATGTCACCTCGACCGGGGTGATCCTGATCGTGGTGGCCGCGAACCGGTTGGCCCGGGTGACGGTCGTCCTGAACCGGGCCGGACGGCTGGACGCCGGCACTCGGGTCGGCCAGCCCACCCTGGCCTGAGCGGTCCGCTGCGCAAGGATGGTGACGTGAATCGGCGCCCGGGCTTGACCAGCATCGCTCTCACTGTGGTGGGGGCGATGCTGCTCGGGTGGTGGACGGTGCTGCGCGAGTACGGCGACCAGCCGACCTGGGCGCTGACCCTGTTCGCCCTCGCGCTGCTGTGCTGGGTCGCCCGGATCACGATGGCCCGGATGGGTTGGTGGCGCACCGGCACGGTGCTCGCCACCGGCGCGATCGCGCTGGGCTCGATGGCGGGGTCTGCCACCCAAGGCAACTCGCTCGTGCCTGCCGCGGTGTGCCTGTTGGTGCTGGTCGGCGATCCGGACCTGCCGCTGCGGTTCGGCATCGCAGCCGCGCTGGCGTCGCTGGGGCTGATCGGCATCGGCGCGCTGATCCGCCCGCTGCCAGCGGCTGCCCTGGCGACCATGCTCGGCGTGGCGGTGATCGCGGTGCTCGCGGGACTCAGCCGGCGCCAGGGACGGCAGGCGCAACAGCGCGAGGCCCTGCTGGCCGAACGTGAGGTCGCCATCCGCGAGGAGGCGATCCGGGTGGCGCTGGCCCGCGACCTGCACGACGTCCTGGCTCACACCCTGCCCGACATCGTGGTGGTCGGCACCGCCGCGGACGGTGCCGAGGCCGTCCGGCTGGCCGTCCTGGAACGCCCCGACGTGGTGTTGATGGACCTGCGGATGCCCGTATTGGACGGAGTCGCCGCCACTGCCCGGCTGCGCGCCGACGTCCCGGACGCCGCAGTTCTGGTGCTCACCACCTATGCCGACGACGAATCGATCCTCGCCGCGCTGCGCGCCGGCGCCACCGGCTACCTGACCAAGGACGCCGGACGCGCCGAGCTGGCGGCCGCCGTCCGCTCGGTGGCGCGCGGCCAGGCCACCTTCGCCGCCGAGGTGGGTGCCACGGTGATCGCCGCCGCCACCACATCCGCCACAGCCGAGCCGGTCGCCCCCGCCGACCTCCTCGCGACCCGCTTTCCGGAGTTGACCCGGCGTGAGGCCGAGGTGCTGGCCCTGATCGTCGAGGGGCTCGGCAACGCCGAGATCGCGGCTCGGCTGTTCGTCGGCGTCACCACGGTGAAGACCCACATCAACGCCATCTTCGCCAAACTCGGCGTCCACACCCGCGCCGAGGCGATCGCCCGGGCCACCCAGGGCTGAGTCCGTCCGCCGGTCGATCGCGCGATCGACCACAGCTTTCGGGTTCGACCCTCTACTTTCGGGAAATATGGCGAAAGCAGTCGCGGAACCCGAAAGCTCTGGCGGATCGCGCGACCGGGCGCTGATCAACGCAACCACCGCTGGTTGAGCTACATCGAAACCCCTTGCCAGCACCAGGTCCCAAGGTCTCGACAAGCTCGACCAACGAGAATCAGCGCTTCCCTAACAGTCCGCAGAAGCGCCGAAGCCCCCGACCGCTACGGTCGGGGGCTTCGGCGTGGTCGAGCAGGCACTCAGTGCTTGTGCCCGTCCTCGTCGTCCTCTTCGGGCTTCTCCACCACCAGGGTCTCGGTGGTGAGCAGCAGAGCGGCGATCGAAGCGGCGTTGGCCAGCGCGGAGCGGGTGACCTTGACCGGGTCGATCACGCCGGCGGCCAGCAGGTCGCCGTACTCGCCGGTGGCGGCGTTGTAGCCGTGACCGGGCTCGAGCTCCGACACCTTGGAGACGATCACGTAACCCGGCTCGCCACCGTTCTCGGCGATCCAGCGCAGCGGCTCGACGACCGCCTTCGCCACGATCTGGACGCCGGTGGCTTCGTCACCGGACTTGCCCAGGCCGCCGGAGAGCACCTTCGCGGCATGGACGAGGGCCGAGCCGCCACCGGCGACGATGCCCTCCTCGATGGCCGCACGAGTGGCCGAAACGGCGTCCTCGATGCGGTGCTTCTTCTCCTTGAGCTCCACCTCGGTGGCGGCACCGACCTTGATCACACAGACGCCGCCGGCGAGCTTGGCAACCCGCTCCTGCAGCTTCTCGCGGTCCCAGTCGGAGTCGGTGCGGGCGATCTCGGCGTGCAGCTGAGCAACCCGGCCGGCGACCTCTTCGGAGGAACCGGCACCGTTGACGATGGTGGTGTTGTCCTTGGTGACCACGACGCGGCGGGCCCGGCCCAGCACGTCCAGGCCAACCTGGTCGAGCTTGAGCCCGACCTCGGGAGCGATCACCTTGCCGCCGGTGAGGATCGCGATGTCCTCGAGCATGGCCTTGCGGCGATCGCCGAAGGCCGGGGCCTTGACGGCGACCGAGTTGAAGGTGCCACGGATCTTGTTCACGACCAGGGTGGAAAGCGCCTCGCCGTCCACGTCCTCGGCCACCACGAACAGGGTGCCGCCGGCGCCGATGACCTTCTCCAGCAGCGGGAGCAGGTCGTTCATCGAGGAGATCTTGCCCTGGTTGATCAGGATGTAGGGATCCTCGAAGACGGCCTCCATGCGCTCGGGGTCGGTCACGAAGTACGGGGACAGGTAGCCCTTGTCGAACTGCATCCCCTCGGTGAACTCGAGCTCGGTGCCGAAGGTCTGCGACTCGTCAACGGTGATCACGCCGTCCTTGCCGACCTTGTCGAAAGCGTCGGCGATGAGCCGGCCGATCTCGGCGTCGCGGGCCGAGATGGTGGCGACATTGGCCATGTCGTCGGTGTCGTGGACCTCACGGGCGAGTTCGCGCAGGCGGTCGCCGACGGCCTCGACGGCCGCCTCGATGCCGCGCTTCAGGCCGACCGGGTTGGCCCCGGACGCGACCGCGCGCAGACCCTCGTGGACGAGTGCCTGGGCGAGCACGGTGGCGGTGGTGGTGCCGTCACCGGCCACGTCGTTGGTCTTGGTGGCGACCTCTTTGGCCAGCTGGGCGCCGAGGTTCTCGTAAGGATCGGTGAGCTCGACCTCTTTGGCGACGGTGACACCGTCGTTGGTGATGGTCGGAGCGCCCCACTTCTTGTCGAGCACCACATAGCGGCCCTTGGGGCCGAGCGTCACCTTCACGGTGTTGGCGAGGATGTCGACGCCGCGCTCCAGGGAGCGCCGCGCCTCCTCGTCGAACTGAAGGATCTTGGGCATGGTCTGGGGATCCTTACTTGGAGACGACGGCGAGGATGTCGCGGGCGTTCAGGAGCAGGTACTCCTGGCCCTCGTACTTGACCTCGGTGCCGCCGTACTTGGAGAAGATCACGACGTCACCCTCGGCGACGTCGAGCGGAACGCGGTTGCCGTTGTCGTCGATGCGGCCGGGGCCGGTCGCAACGACCTTGCCCTCCTGCGGCTTCTCCTTGGCGGTGTCGGGGATGACCAGGCCCGAGGCGGTGGTCTGCTCGGCCTCGAGCGGCTGGACGAGGATGCGATCCTCGAGCGGCTTGATCGTGACTGCCACGTCAAAACCCTTTCTTGTGCTGGGCGCGTAGCCCGTTGCTTGTCGGATTCTCAGCCGGGGCGTCGTCGCGGGTGCCGCCGACGGCCGTTCGCACTCGCAAGGTGAGAGTGCTAACTGCGAATCTATCGCGGGGTTAGCACTCGTTCAACCTGAGTGCCAACGATGTCGTCGATCCTCGGGAGGAGCCTCGGCTGAACAGCTCCCTACACGACGATGAGGCGATGCCCTGGGGATGAGCTTCAGAAACTCTGACAGTTGATTAATGGTCAAATTGCTTAACGATGTGCCTACGATGGCCTGGTGACCGATCGGGAACACCTGGAGCGGCTGCTGACCGAGCGGGTCCGCGAAGTCGGTTGGGCCTCGGAACGGGTCGGGCACGGCTTCGCCTCGCGGCAGGGCCTGCACCCCACCGACCTGCGGGCGCTGACCGCGATCTACGCCGCCGATCTCGCCGGCGCCCCGCTCACCGTCCGGCAACTGGCCGCCGAGCTCGACCTCACCCCGGCCGCCGTCACCTACGCGGTCGACCGGCTGGCCACCGCGGGCCACGTCTGGCGCGAGCGCGGGGTCGCCGACCGGCGCACCGTGGTGCTGCGTTTCGGCAGCTACGGACGCCAGGTGGCCCGCGAGTTCTTCACCCCTCTCGGCGCGTTGCACGCCGAGGCGTTGCGCGGCTTTAGCGACGCCGAGCTGGACGCCTGCGTCCGGGTTCTGGCGGTGGTCACCGACGCCCTCGAAGGCTTCGACCGCGAACTGCGCCGGACGACGCAGGACCGGCCATGAGCACCGGACGCCGCCTCGTGACTCCCCGGCGCGGCTGGACCGTGGGCCTCGGCCTGTACCTGCTCGGGATCTTCATGGGCGCCATCGACACCGGCATCGTCACACCGGCCCGGACGATCATCGCCGACGACCTCGGGGTGAACCAGCAACTCGGCATCTGGATGATCACCGTGTACACGCTGGCCTACGCCGCGGCCATCCCGGTGCTGGGCAAGGTGGCCGACCGGGTGGGTCGCAAACCGGTCTATCTGACCGCGATCGTGCTCTTCGGCGCCGGTTCGCTGCTGTGCGGGCTGGCCCAGGACGCCGGCAGCTTCTGGATGCTGATCGCCGCCCGGGTGATCCAGGCGATCGGTGGCGGCGGGATCCTGCCGATCGCCACCGCGGAGATCGGCACCGAGGTGCCCCCGGAACGGCGCGGCATGGCGTTGGGCCTGGTCGGGGCCGTCTTCGGGATCGCCAATCTGCTCGGCGCGTCCGCCGGCAGCCTGATCCTCGATCTGGCCGGCCCGCACAACTGGCAGTGGATCTTCTACGTGAACGTGCCGATCAGTGCGCTGATCGTGATCGCCGGCGTGCTGGTGCTGCCCAATCACCGCGAGGCGTCCGTCGCCCCGCTGGACCTGCTGGGTATCGCGCTGCTGGTCGCGATGATCATGGCGCTGCTCTACGGGCTGACCAATCTGGACTTCTTCGACCTCGCCGGCTCACTGCAGTCGGTGGAGGTCTATCCCTACCTGGCCGGCTTCGTGGTGCTGCTGCCGCTGTTCGTGCTGGCCGAGCGGCGCGCGTCCGACCCGGTGCTCAACCTGGACTACTTCACCCACCGTCCGATCGCCCTCACCCTGACACTGTCGTTCCTCTCCGGGTTCGTGCTGATGGGGGTGGTGTTCGTCCCCCAGCTGGCCGAGAATGCCCTGGAACTGCCCAGCGGCAGCGGTGGCTACCTGGTCATCCTGCTCGGCCTGGCGTCCGGTGTGGGTGCCCCGCTGTCCGGACGGCTGACCGACGCCTGGGGCGCGAAACGCGTCCTGGCGTTGGGCGGCGGGATCTCGCTGACCGCCGCGGTGAGTGCGGTGGCCTGGCTGATCCCGAATCCCGGCTATCCCAGCGTGATCGGCACGCTGGTGCTGATCGGCCTCGGCCTGGGCTTCGTGATCGGCTCGCCGCTGAACTATCTGATGCTGCAGCTGACCGAACCCCGGCAGGCCAACTCCGCGCTGGGGACGATGTCGCTGGTCCGGTCGATCGGCACCACCGTGGCGCCGGCCATCATGGTCGGCTTCCTGGCTCATGCGGGCGCGGGCATGCCGGACCGGCTGACCGCCCAGTTGCCGTCCACGATCAAGGCGCCGGAACTGCCCTACGCCGCGTCCCTGCAGCGCGACTTCGCCCGCTGGAAGACCGACGACCGCTTCGCCAAGGCGCTCAAAGGCGTCGAGTTCCCCGACCTGGCTGCCCAGAGCACGATCGACCTCGACCTCACCGGCGGCGGTGAACTGCCCGCCGACCTGGTCGAACTGGTGCAGAACGCGGACGTCACCACCATCGTCCCGGTAACCGAAACCGTGGCCCGGCGGATGTTCGCCCAGCACACCCCCGCCGTGATCGCCGACATCACCGCCGGCGTGGAGACCGGCATCACGCAGCTCGGCACGGTGCGGCACACCCTGACCAGCACCCGCGCCGACATGACCCGCAAGCTGCGCAGCATGACGACGGCGCTGGCAAAGATGCGCACGGGCCTGGTCCAGATGGACCGCTCGGTGCGGAAACTGGACGCCGCCGAGACCTCGATGACCGCCGGCATCAACGGTATGGGCCGGGCCGTCACCGGCCTGGACAAGGGCATCGCCGGGGTCACCAAGGCCCGGGTCAAGCAGGCCAAGGCCATCGCCGGCATGACCAGGGGCCTGGCCGGGCTGAGCCGGGCGATCGCCGGCGTCCGCAAGGCCATCGCCGGCATCGACCGGGCGACGGCCGGGATCGACGCCGCGCTCGCCCAGCAACGCGCCGCGCTGGCCGCCCTGCAGGGCTCCGACGATCCGGCAGCACAGGCGCAGATCGCCCAGCTCACCCGGTCGATCGACGCGCTGGAGAAGCAGCGCGCCGAGCTGATCGCCGGACGCCGCACCACCGCCGCGAAACTCGCCGCCCTGCAGACCCAGCGCTCCACGCTGTCCGGCCAGCGGGACGCCCTGCGCGCCGCCCGGGCCGGCTTGGCCGCGCAACGCGCCCGGATGGTGCGGCAGCGCGACGTCCTGGCCGGGAAACGCGCCACGCTCAGCACCGCCCGCGCCACACTGATCGCCGGACGGGACAAGCTGATCACGGCGCGGCGCAGCCTGGCCCGTTCCCGGTCGCGGCTGGCCAGCGGCTACCACGCCCTCGGCAAGGCCCGGAACGGCATCACGGACGCCCGCGCGGAGGTGGACCGGACCGTCCGCGAGCTGCGAGTGCTGGACGCGGCGGTCCCGGGCGCCTTCGACCGCGCACTGACCGACTACCTGGCCGAGATCGACCGGCTCGGGCCGCAGCTGCGGCGCACCTTCCAGACCACCCTCAACGAGGGCTTCCGGGATCTGTACCTGCTCTACGGGGCGGCCTGCCTGCTGTTGCTCGGAGTACTGCCGCTGATCCCGGTCCCGCCGGGACCGAAGCGAAGCGACCAGCCACCCGCGGCACCAGCCGGCTGATGGTCCACGCACCCCCATCCACGCTCGCCTAACTATTTGGGGCTCGCCGAGTTCGGCGAGCCCCAAATAGTTAGGCGAGTGCGAGGTTGGCCGAGGCCGGCTGGCTAGCCAAACCAGCCGGCGAGCAGGTAGCCGATGCCGACCAGCGCGCCGACGGCCAGGACGGCGAGGTAGGACAGCACCAGCCGGGTGTCGAGAAGCAGGCACTTCGAGCGGGTCAGCCCGCCACAAGACCTCGGAGTCCCAGCTCATCGGTCCGGGCACGTCCTCGCTCGGAGCAGCATTGGTCAGCACTTCCCCAGGGAGCGCTGATGAACCCGACCCCCGCTGGTTGAGCTTGTCGAAACCCCTTGCCGGCGAGTGCACGGCAAGGTCTCGACAAGCTCAACCAGCGAGATCAGGGCTTCCCTGGAGCCGGATGCCCTCCTCGATGTTCGACCAGATCTGCGGCACCCCTACTTCTGGGGGGAACTGTCGCCCGGTGCGGCCCAGGCACGGCCGGCGCCGCTAGGGTGACGGCATGACCGCACCGTCCGAGTGGCTCGACGCCCATCTGGGTCCCGTCGAAGCCGTCGCCATCGCCTTGCCGGACAACCCGGCCACCCCCGCCTGGAGTGCGCTGCTCAGCGCCGTGGACGCCCACCAGTTGCGCGTCCTCGACGTGGAGTTCGTGCGCCGAACGGACGAAGGCATCGAGCGAGTGCCGGCCTCGTCGGTGGGCGCACCGGCAGACTTCGACGGTGCGAGCAGCGAACTACTGGACGTCGCCGATCTGGTTGCCGTGACCGCGGAGGTGACCCCCGGCGAGATCGCCGCAGTGCTGCTCATTGAGCACCTGAGCCTGCTGCACGTGGTGCACGACTTCGAGGCCGCCGGCGCGCGGATGCTGCTGGACGGCCTGCTCGACCACGACGAACTCGACGCCGCCGTCGATACGGAAAGCTGAGGAGAACCCATGGGACTGTTCAAGACCGCCGCGAAGGTCGCTGTCGCAAGTTCGGTGCACGGCCGGGTACAACGCCGTCAGACGGAGCGCTGGGCCGCGCAGGATCAGGCCGCCGCTCAAACGGCCCCGCCGCCCGTCGTCCAGGCTGCACCGCCTCAGCCGGTGGTGCAGGCCCCGCCGACTCCCGCAGCGCCGCCCGCCGAACCGGCGGAGGACGCCATGCAGCGCAAGATCACCCTGCTCACCCAGCTCGGCGAGTTGCGCACCGCCGGCGTCCTCACCGACGTCGAATTCGAAGCCCAGAAGGCAGTCATCCTGGCCGGCTGAACACACCGCCCCCAGAGCCCTCCCGGTCAGTCCTCCTTGACCAGGGTGGCGACGCCGCCGAAGGGCGGCAGGCTGACGGTGAAGCCGCCCAGGCCGTCCACGTCGGCGATCTTGCGGCGGGTGGTCAGGTCGAAGACGCGTCCGGGCGGGATCTCGTCGGACTGGACGCGTCCCTCGATCGGTTCCGGGCCGAAGTTCAGCACGGTGACCTGGGCGGCGCCGATGTACAGCCGGTTGACCAGGATCAGCATCTGCCGGTGCGGCACCTCGGGCACGTCGCGCAGCGTGCCGGTGGAGAGTCCGTGCTGCTTGCGGACCTCCAGGATGGGCGCCAGTCGGGACGCGAACGAGCGCGGATCAGCGATCTGTTGCGGCAGCGGGCCATACAGGGCGCGGGCCGCCGGCATGCCCGAGGCGGCACCGTCGGTGGCCACCCCCATCAGGTCGTAGGCGCCTCGTTCGATCCACCGGGTGTCGCCGGTTGCGATCAGCCCGGACACCTCCTCGCGCTGCAACGGCAGCGCGCCGACCAGATCCCAGCCGGAGAGTGCGAAGACCCCAGGCTGCCAGGCGTTGTACATGCAGAGCAGCAGGTGGGCGTCCTTGATCTGCTCGATCTGCTCGGGAGTGATCGTGTCCAGGTCGGCGATGCCGAGACTGGCGGTGATCACCGAGGCGGTGGTCGAGGCAATGCCGTTCTGAGTGAACAGCGCGTTGTAGGGAGCCGCCGGCCCGGTGATCCGCTGTCGCAACGTGTCGCGGATGTGTTCGGCCAGATCGGTGCCGGTGTAGTCAACCCCGCCCAGTGTGTAGTGGTCGGCGGCGTGCCGACCGGCGAAGTGGACGAGCTCGTAGGTGAGTTCGTCGTGGTTCTGCAGGGCGTGCACCAGGGACGCCTGGTCGATGCCGGCCGTGATCGCCTCACGCAGGGTGAGCCTCAAGAACTCGGTGTCACCAGTAGCCAGGGCCAGATGGTAGGCGGGCCGGGTGATGAAGTCGTAGGAGAGATCGGGGCCCACCGCGGCGGTCTCGGCGATGTCGTCCACGCCCAGGTTCAGCTCCTGGAAGGTGAACCCGCCGACCTTGCGCACCATCGACCCGATCAGCTGGTTGGCCGCCTGCGACAGCGGATGGCCCTCCGACCAGGCCGGCCCGGCGACGTTCTTCTCCACCCCGAGGAAGCCGTTCGCGTCCAGCCGCAAGCCGCCGGAACCCAAGTCGAGCAGCGAGTGCAGCGCATCGCCCATCACCAGCCGCATGCCGGCGAAAGTCGGATCCAGCCAGTTGATCGACGGCTGGCCGTCCTTGAAATAGTGCAGATACACCCAGCGGCGCAGCACTCCGGCGTGGTCGTGGATCGGCGGGGTGACCGACCAGTTGGTCTCCTTCACCCCGGGCTCGTAGAAGATCACCCGCTGCAGTTCGCCGATGATGTAGCCGGCATCGGCCAACGCCCGCTCGTGCGAGGGATCCAGATTGACCGAATCCTTGCCGGGCGGGACGTCGGGCAGCAGGTGCCAGGCGTCTTCGGGGATGTCTATCAGGTGGTAGATGCCCGGATAATCCCGGTAGTTGAGCTCGGCCAGCCGGAAATCGGCGCCCTTCCCGGTGTGACCCGGGACGATGTCGTCGATCACGGTGCCGCCGTGCCGGGCGGCGACCTCGCACATCGCGCGGTACTCGTCCTCGGTGCCGAACAGCGGATCGATCGCCATGCTGATCCGGTCGAAGTGGCCGTCGACGCTGGGGGTCAGCTTCCAGCCGGAGATGCCACCGGCCAGCTTCACCGGCCCGGTGTGGACGCCCTCGATGCCGATCTGCTGGAAGGTACGCCAGAGCTGCTCGTCGCCGATCGCACCCAGGAAGGACTGTCCGGGCGCCGTCACCAGCGACAACGGGTACGCGGTGAACCACACCGACGTCTTGTCGACCGCGGCGCGCGGATCCGGGTCGGCGTAGGGATTGCTCCACATGGTGTGCAGGCCGGCCAGCTGCCGCGCCATGGTGATCGAGTCGCCCAGCATCGACTGGTTGACCAGCCATTCCACGTAGGCCTTGTTGCGGCCGTCCGGCTCGAACGGCGGCGGCCCCATCGCCTTCAGCATGTCCTTACGCCGCCGGGCCGCCGGACGCAGCTTGGCCGGACGCGCCGGGTACCGCTGCGCGTCGAAGGTCGGCTCGGCCAGCACCTCGTCGTGGTCGGCAGGGGCGACATCCTCGGGCTCGGCGGTCATGGACGACAAGCGTAGTAGCCTGTCGCCCCCGTGCTTGGCCCTGGCGACTCCCCTGATCTGCACCGGCTTCGGCTGATCAGCACCTCACTTCGGCTGATCGGTACCGGCTTCGGCACTTGTTGGACGCGCGATGACCCCCGGCCGGTCACATTGATCTCACCATCGGTGGCCGCTGTCGGGTTCCGTGACCACTTTCGTGTTGTAGCCCGAAGGTCGTCAGGGAAGGTGAAACCCGTCACCGATGGCGAGATCGGCGACCACAGCCAGCACCCACACCTCACCAGGCACCAGGCCAGCACCCACACCACACCAGGCACCAGGCCAGCAACCACACCACACCAGGCACCAGGCCAGCACCCACACCACACCAGGCACCAGGCCAGCACCCACACCACACCACACCAGGCACCAGGCCAGCACCCACACCTCAGGAAGCCGGAGGCTCGATCCGGCAGGCGGCGGTGGAAGCCGGAGGCTCGATCCGGCACGCTGCGGTCGATCCCGGCAGCCGGTGCCGGTTGCGGGCCACCAGGGCATAGGCGGGTCTGGCCAGCCAGCTCACCGGCGGGTGCGTCAGCAGCCAGCCGGTGAGCCGCCAGCCGGGGCTGCCGGTAGCCAGGGCACGACCCACGGCGACGTGCCCGTAACCGACCCGGACGCCGGACGGGCCCGGCTCTACGAACGGGACCTCGCGGCGCGCCCGCTCGCCGTCCACGCCGAGGGCGGTCAGATCGGCGCCCTGCAGCGGGCTGATCGCCGCCCCCAATCGACGGCGGCGCAGCCACTCCGCGCTCGCGGTACAGAAGCCGCAGTCGGCGTCGTACAGCAGGGTCGTCGCGGCGCGATCAGGGTGAATCACCGCAACGCGGTCAGCAGGGTGAGGTCGTCGCCGGACAAGGCGTCCACCGTGGCGGTCACCGTCATCGACCCCAGGCTCAGCGAGCCAGCCAGGGTGGTCAGGAAGGCGGTGTCGGCGGCATCGCGTCCGGTGGCGATCCGAAGCAGGCTCGGACGCGGTGCCAGCGCGGTGGCGTCCACCACCCACCAGGCGCCCTCGACCCAGGCCTCGGCGACGGCGTGGAAGTCCATCGGATCTAGGCCGGGCGCGTAGACGGCGGCCAGCCGCGCAGGGACGTTCAGGCCGCGCAGCAGCGCGATCACCAGGTGCGCGTAGTCGCGGCAGACGCCCTGCCGGGACAGGTAGGTCTCGACGGCGCCGTCAGTTGGTTTGGATGCCCCGGAGACGTAGCTGAGGTGGGCACCGACCCAGCTGGAGACGGCGTCCAGCAGCTCCTTGCCGGCCAGGCCGGCGAACTCCGCCTGGGCCACCGGCATCAGCTTGTCGGAGTCGCAGTAGCGGCTCGGACGGGCGTACTCGATCCGCTCCAGGACGCCAGGTTCCTCGACCGGTGCGATCCCGTCGACGGTGGCGGAGTAGTCGAGCGCGAACTGTCCCGAGGGCAATCCGGCGAGCAGGTGCAGCCGGCCGCCGTGCGGTGCGGCGATCTCCTCAGCGGCCATCAGGACACCGTCAACGGTGATCGTCAGGGTCTCGGTGCGGGCGGGTCCGTCGGCGACGGCGACGGCGAGCACCACGTCCGCCGGTCCGCTGATCGTGCCGGTCAGTTGGGCAGTGACATGTCGCTGCATGCCTCCATGGTCGCAGGCCCGCGCGTCCGGACCCGGCGGCATCCACGCCCGGACGGACCGCGACTACAGTGAGGGACGACCAGAGGAGGCACCGATGGAGCCCACGGCGGACGACAGGGGCCTGTTCCGGACCTTGATCCCGAAAGTGTTCTACGCCGACCTGGCGGTGGGCCGCGACCTGTTCGTCGACGGCCTCGGGTTCGAGGTGCTGCACGACGACGGCGACTTCGTGGTGATCGGTCGCGACGGCTGCAAGCTCTACCTGGTGCAGGACATCGCGTTCGCCGCGAAGGACCGTCCCGAACTGGCCATCGAGACCGACGACATCGAGGCCGTCTACGCCGACATCGCGGGCCGGCGTCCGGACCTGTTGCACCCCACCTATCCGCGCGGCGGCGGGATCATCCGGCGTGAGTACGGCGCCCGTGAGTTCGCCGTTGCGGACTCCACGACGGTCGGTGTGGTGTTCCGGGACTGGAGCTGAACCCCCATCCATCAAGCAAGGCTCAGGCACCCGCTGAGTGAGCCGGACCACTAGACTCCGAGCGGAAAAACCCCGAGGAGACGGATGGACTGGACGGCACACGTCATCTGGTGGCACTGCTACCCGTTGGGCTTCGTCAACGCCGAGGACACCGCGATCCACCAGGTGCGGCACCGCTTGGGCCAGTTGACGAACTGGTTGGACTATCTGATCGACCTGGGCTGCAACGGCATGCTGCTCAACCCGATCTTCGCCTCGGCCACGCACGGCTACGACACCCTCGACCACTACGCGATCGACGCACGGTTGGGCGACGACGGCGACTTCGGCGAGCTGATGTGGAATGCCAAGGAGCGCGGCATCCGCATCCTGCTGGACGGCGTGTTCAACCACCTGGGCCGCGAGCACCCGGTGGTGCAGCGCGCCCTGGCGGCCGGCCCCGGCACCCCGGACGGCGACTGGCTGCGCTGGGTGGACGGCCAGCCGCGGGTCTTCGAGGGTCACCAGCCGCTGGTTGAGCTGAACTTCGCCAACCCGGCCGTCCAGGACTTCGTGGTCGACGTGATGTGCCACTGGCTCGGCCGCGGCATCGATGGCTGGCGGCTGGACGCCGCCTACGCGCCGGGCGCCGAGGCGTGGCGTCCGATCGTGGAACGGGTCAAGGCCGCCTACCCGGACTGCTGGCTGCTCGGCGAAGTGATCCACGGCGACAAGGACGAGTTCGTGCAGCAGTCGGGCCTGGATTCGGTCACCCAGTACGAGCTGTGGCATGCGATCTGGCAGTCGATGAACGAAGGGAACCTGTGGAGCCTGGACTGGGCGTTGCAGCGGCATCGGCGGTTCTGCGCCGAGTTCCGCCCGCAGATCTTCGTCTCCAATCACGACGTGACCCGGATCTCGTCCAAGCTCGACGATCGCCGGCACATCCCCCACGCAGCGGTGCTGCTCACCATGCTGCCGGGAATTCCGTCGATCTACGCCGGCGACGAGCACCGCTTCGAGGGCGTCAAACTCGACCAGGCAGGCGGCGACGACGCCGTCCGGCCGCCGTTCCCGCCCACCCCGGACGGGCTGCTGCCGTTCGGGGCCGACACTTTCGAGCTGTACCGGACGCTGCTCGGCTTGCGCCGCAGGCATCCGTGGATCGTGGACGGGGTGGTCACCACCCGCGATCTGACCAACGAGTCGGTGGTCGTCGTGGTGGCCGGGCCGGACGAGGTGATCGAGTTGGCCCTGAACATCTCCGATCAGGACGGGCCGATGCCCCGGGGCGACCTGGTGCTGGCCAGCGGCGAGTGTGTGAGCTCGGTGCCGGCGCACGGCTGGGCGATCGGCATCCGGCCCCGCACCCAGGACGACGTGCCGTTCCTGCCGCGGGTTTCGTCAAGCGAGCCTGTCGCGATCTGAATCGGCCCGCAATCCGGCCACGCACCGAGGACGACGTCCCGTTCCTCCGCGAGTCTCGTTGGTCGAGCTTGTCGAGACCTGAATCGGCACCCCGCCGGCAAAGGGGTTTCGACAGGCTTCAACCGGCGAAAGGCTCGCCGCTAAGCCGCGTACCCTGCCCTCCGGATCAGCGCCCGGCCGTCGGGGCCGGTGACCCAGGCCAGGAAACGGTTCACCTTCGCGGCGGGCGATTTCCGGATGACCGCGGTCACCTCGATCGTCAGTGGGTACCGACCGCTGACCAGGTTCGCGTCGGTCGGGTCCACCCCGTCCACCGTCAGCAGCTTCACCTGCGGGTCGGCGTTGAGCACCGCCGCGTGCCAGCGGAACGTGTAGCCGAGGGCGGCGGGCAGGTTGCGGTACTCGGCGGTGGTATCCCAGTTCTGGGACCCGTGTCGCTCCGACGCCGTGAGCTCCGGCATCAACTGGGCGCCGTCCATCACCCAGGCCACCATGGCGTCCTGGCTGCCCGCCAACTGGAAGCTCGGGGCGTCGTCGTAGGTGACGCTCCCGGTACCCGCACGCCGCTGGAAAGCCAGGATCGCCTCGTCCCGGCCGCCGACCTCCTTCCAGTTGGTGATCGTGCCGCTGTAGATGTCGCGAACCTGTTGCAGGCTGAGGCCGGTCACCGGGTTGTCGCGATGGGTGACGAAGACGAACGCGTCCCGGGCGATCGGCTGCCGGATGACGCGGGCGCCCGGGTTCGGGACCGTTCTCCTGCTCACCGCGGACACCTCGATGACGATGTCGCGGGTGCCGTCGTCGAGCAGCCCGGCGGTGTCGCCCGGCTCGGGGATGAGCGCACCCCCGCACTCCTGATCGGCCAGGGTGCGGCAGAGCGCATACACCGATGAGCTTCCGCCGAGATCCGGCAGGTCCGCGGTGACCTGCGCGGGCGGCGGCCGCTCCGGCGTGGGCGTGAACCGTGCATCGATGGGAAGCGGGATCTGATCGGACATCGCCGGGAGGGACGCCCAGGCCGGCGCGGTACAGCCCGACCCGACCAGCGCGAGGGCTGCCACCACGACCAGCACACCTTTCCGCATCGCGGCCCCTCCCTCGACGACCCGGATAGTGATCAGAGCTTCCTCGATGTTGGTCGGGCTTGTCGAGACCCAGGGCGACATCGGTGGTAAAGGCGTGCCTCGATCGGAGCTCACGCGGGTGGGGGCAGGCGCCGCACGACCAGGGCGCGGACGCCGTCCGCGGTGGGGGTCAGCACCAGGGTGGCGGACGCCCTGCCGGTCGGCTTGAGCCTTCGCCGCAGCGTCGCAGGGTCGATGTCGAGGCCTCGCTTCTTGATCTCAAGTGTCCCGACGTTCTCGCGGCGCACCCACGCCCGCAGCGTCTTCTCGCCGGCGTCCAGCACCTCGAGCACCTCGAAGGCGGTGGCGAACGGCGTCGGGTGATGCTCGGCCCCGAGCAGGTAGGCGAGTTGTGGGCGCAGCCGGACGGCGGCCAGGCGCTCGGCCAGTCCGTTGACCAGGCCGGCCCGGATCACCGCCGGATCCGGTTCGTACAGCACCGCACCAGGTTCAGGCCGGGCGGTCAACGGCAGCGACTCGGTCCGGACAGCGGAGGCCAACCGCTCGGGGGCTGACGGCTCGGCGACCGGACGGGTGTCGTGCAGCACGCCACCGGGCAACAGCACTGCGCAGCGTCCGCCCCCAGCCTCGCCACGCCGCCCAGCGGTGGATCCGAACTCAGCCCCGCCCCACCCACCCGGGCCCACGACACTGCCCTCGCCGGCCACACTGCCGGCGCCGGACGCGGTCGCCGCACGACCCGCCTCCCGCGACCACAGCGACAGCTCCACCAGGTCGCCCCGCTCGCTCACCCAGGTGGCGAGCACGCCGTCCGGGATCAGGGCGTGCGGCAGGCCGGGACCGAGCTTGACGCAGGCGATCCGTTCGACGAGCAGCGCTTCGACGAAAGACCACGGCGGGTTGAGGTCCTCGACGCGCCAGCTGCGTCCCGAGGACGAACGGCGCGCCGGGTCGCAGAACACCGCGGTCGCCGGGTCGGACGGCGGCAGCAACTCGACCGCGTCGCCGACCGTGACCTCGATGCCGAGGTTGGCGCCGGCCAAGATCGCGGTCACTTCGTCGGCTTCGATCGCGGCGACCTCCAGGCCGGCGTCCACGCAGGCCAGCGCATCGGCACCGAGACCGCAGCCGAGATCGAGCACCCGGCGCACCCCGGTGGATCGCAACCGGCCCGCCCGCCAGGCCGCCACCGCCGGCCGGGTCGCCTGCTCCAAGCCGTCGGGGGTGAAGAACAGCCGGTCGGCACGCTCGCCGAACTTCGTCCGGGCCCGGCGTCGCAACGCGAT
Source organism: Micropruina sp. (assembly GCA_047602545.1). Classification (GTDB taxonomy): domain Bacteria; phylum Actinomycetota; class Actinomycetes; order Propionibacteriales; family Propionibacteriaceae; genus Micropruina. The sequence continues at coordinate 812,097 of JASGHC010000001.1, forward strand.
CTGAGCGCTCACCGCGGCGGCCCGCTCGGGCGTGAGCCTCCGGCGCAACCGTTCGGCGGCGCCGAGTGAACCCGGGTCGGGCTCGGCCGCCGCCCGCGCCAGCTCACCGGCGGCCTCGGCACCGGTCAGCCAGCGGGCAGTTGCGGCGTCCATACCGGCGTTCTACCGGATCGGGGCGTGCGCGTCGAGGTGGCCGGCCGGAGAGCACCGGACCAGCCGCCACGACGGTACGACTTCGGCCACCGCGGGCTGGAACCGAACTCACAGCGAGAGGTCGGCACTAGAATCCGTCCATGAAGACGCTGGCAAAGATCCTGTTGATCGTCGCCGCCCTGATCGCGCTGTTCTCCGTCTGGTTGCTGTGGGTCGCCGGGTGGGAGGTCTGGCGCCAGTTCGTCGCGCTGGACGCGTTACGCACCCGCGAGTTCACCAACCCGGTCGGCAGCATCGTCGGCGGCGCCGCGGTCGCCCTGCTGGCCGGTGTGGTGTGTGGCTTCGCACTCGCCCTGCCGCGCAAGCCGAAGGTGCCGCCCACCCCGACCGCCGAAACTCCCGAACCGCCGACCGAACCCGACCTGCGCTGACGGAGCACCATGGAATCGTTCGCGGCGACGCTGGCCGATCGGATCGTGCTGCTCGACGGCGGACTGGCCACCCGGTTGGAGACCCGCGGCCACGATCTGAGTGACACGCTGTGGTCCGCCCGGTTGCTGCTGACCGATCCAGACGAGGTCCGCGCCACCCACGCCGACTTCTTCGCCGCCGGCGCGCAGGTGGCGACGACGGCGTCCTATCAGGTCAGCACATCGGGCTTCGAGGCGGCCGGCTACACCGCCACCGACGCCCGCGAGGCGTTGCGCCGCAGCGTCCGGCTGGCCCGTGAGGCCGCCGAGCAGTTCGATGGACCCCGCTGGGTGGCGGCCTCGGTCGGACCCTACGGAGCGACCCTGGCCGACGGCTCGGAATACCGCGGTGACTACGGGTTGAGCGTCGATCAGCTGCGAGCCTGGCATCGTCCGCGGCTGGAGTTGCTGGCCGAAGCCGGCGCCGATCTGCTGGCCTGCGAGACGATCCCATCAGTGGCCGAGACCGAGGCGCTGGCCGCCGAACTCGCCTCGCTCGCCCTCCCGGCGTGGATCAGCCTGACCACAGTGGGCGACCGGACCCGCCAGGGCGAGCCGGCGTCCGAGGCCTTCGCGATCGCCGCCGAGGTGCCGAACGTGATCGCTCTGGGCGCCAACTGCTGCGACCCAGGGGAGGCCGCCGCTGTGGTGGACGCGGTCGGCGGACGCCGTCCGGTCATCTTCTATCCCAACAGTGGCGAATCCTGGGACGCCGCGGGACGCCACTGGACCGGGGAAGCCGCCGTCACGGACAGCGCCCGGGCCTGGGCCGACGCCGGCGTCCGGGCGCTGGGTGGATGCTGCCGGGTCACCCCCGATCAGATCGCCACCATGGCCGCCGAGCTCAACCGGAACTGATTGAGGCTCCGTAACCGCCGCCCAACCGGACCACCGCTGGTTGAGTTCGTCGAGACCGTGGGGGATCTGCTGCTGGCAAGGGGGTTCGACAAGCTCAACCAGCGGTGGTGGCGTTGATCAGGTTTCCCGAGGTCCACCTTCAGCGGCGATAGGACCAGCCGGTCGGCTCGCCATCGACGTAGGGCATCACGCCGTGAAACGGACGCGGGTCGTCGTCGAACACCAAGCGCAGGAAATGCCGGTCGCCGGGCCACATCGGCAGCGGGTCTCCCCTGCCGAGGAGCCGCTCGATCGGCAGCCAGTCCAAGGGACCGTCGTCGTTGCGCTCGGGGACGGTTCCGGTGAAGGCGTCCACGAGGAAGACGAAGCCGAACCAGTCCTCGCCGCCGGCGCCGAAGCCGGGCCAGGAGATGGTGCCGCGCAGCCGCTCGGCGGTGACGGTAATGCCGGCCTCCTCCATCAGTTCGCGGTGCAGGCAGCCGATCACGTCCTCGTCGTTCTCCAGCTTGCCGCCCAGGCCGTTGTACTTGCCCTGGTGCTGGTCGCCGTCCCGGCTGCGCAGCACCATCAAGGCGCGTTCGCCGTCGGGGTGCAAGACGTAGCCGAGGACGCCGATGATCGGTGCGTACGGCATGGTCTCAGACCAGCACTGTCAACACGGGCAGGCCCGAGTTGGCGCCGATGTCGAGGCCGGACGGCCGCAGCCCGCGACTGATCACCTCCGAGCCGAGCACGGCCATCATGGCGCCGTTGTCGGTGCACAACCCGGGCCGCGGACGGCGCAGCGCAATGCCGCGATCGGCCGTGCGCTGTTCGAGCAGGGCCCGCAGCCGGGAGTTGGCCGCCACGCCGCCGCCGATCAGCAGATCCGAGACGCCGAAGTGCTCGCAGGCGTCCACCGCTTTCGCGGTCAGCACATCGCACACCGCCTCCTGGAAGGACGCCGCCACATCGGCGACCGGGACGTCCTCACCGTCGCGACGCCGGGTCTCCACCCAGCGCGACACCGACGTCTTGAGACCCGAGAACGAGTAGTCGAAGCGGTGCTTGACCAAGTCCTTCTGGGCGGTCAGCCCGCGCGGGAAGCGGATCGCCTTCGGGTCGCCGCCGGCGGCCGCCTTGTCGATCACCGGGCCGCCCGGGTAGGCCAGGCCGAGCACCCGGGCGACTTTGTCGTAGGCCTCGCCGGCGGCGTCGTCGATGGTCGAGCCGAGTTCGGTGATGTCGCCGGTGATGTCGTTCACCAGCAGCAGCGAGGTGTGTCCGCCGGAGACCAGCAGGGCCGCGCACGGCTCGGGCAGCGGACCGTGGTCGAGCAGGTCGACCGCGACGTGCCCGACCAGGTGGTTCAGTCCGTACAGCGGCTTGTTCAGCGCGACGGCAAGGGCTTTCGCCGCGGACAGCCCGACCACCAGGGCACCCATCAGGCCCGGTCCGGCGGTGACGGCGATGCCGTCCAGCTCGGCGAGGTCGACATCGGCGGTGGCCAGCGCCCGCTCCAGGGCGGGGCGCATCGCTTCCAGGTGGGCCCGGGAGGCGATCTCGGGCACCACTCCCCCGTAGCGGACGTGCTGCTCGACCGAGGACGCCACCTCGTTGGCCAGCAGTTCGTGCCCGCGGACGATCCCGACCCCGGTCTCGTCGCAGGACGATTCGATTCCCAGCACCAAGGGGCCGCTCATCCGATCAGCTCTCCATTCCCGACACCGTCGTTCGTCGCTGCCGTGTCATCGACCTGGACGAACTCGCGCTGCATCACCAACGCATGCCGTCCGGCACCGTAGTAGTCGTTGCGGCGAGCCAGTTCGATGAACCGGAGCCGCCGGTAGAGCGCCAGCGCGGGCGCGTTGTCGTGTTCAACCTCGAGCAACATCCGGTGACATCCCTGTCCGGACGCCCAGGCCAGCCCTTCCTCGACGAGTGCCCGGCCGAGGCTCCGTCCGCGCTGTTCGGGGGCGACCACGACGCGGTGCAGGTCGGCGACGTCGGCGACCAGTTGGAAGGTGGCGACCCCGACCACGTCGGTGTCGGTCGGACGGACTCGTCGAGGCTCCCCCGGATCCCCGGCACCCGCTTGTCGAGGCGCCTCCGGATCCGCGGGGCTCACCGGCCGAGCTTGGCGAGACCCAGGTGATTCCGTGGCCGTCGGTAGCGCTCGTCGGGACCCCTGTGGATCGGTGAGGCCCGTCGGCCGAGACCCGTGCGACCCGCTCGGTCCCGACGAACTCGGCGCCAACGCACTCACCCCGCGGTCGGCGACCAGAACGCACCGGTCGGCACCGGTCAGCTCCGCGCGCCAGGAGTCGGCACTCCACCGGGAAGCCGGGTCGAAGCCGGTGACCTCGAGCGCCAGGATGGCGTCCAGGTCGGCGAGCTCCGCGCGCCGGATCGTCCCCGGTCCGGCCGCGGCCCGCTCGATCACAGCCGCCTCGGTCACGACCGGGCCAGCCCGCGCGCCAGCCGGGGCTGCAGCAGCGTCGACTTGCGGTTGGTCGGCACGGTGGCGTCCGGACGGCGCAGGTACAGCGGCGAGAGCCCGGCGTCGGGCAGGTCGGGGCCGGCCAGGGCGAGCACGCCGCCGTCCAGCGGGGACGCCGTCCCGCCGGCCAGTGCGGCACCGGGGCCGACGACGGGCAGCTCGGGCAGCTCGGAAGCCGGGGAGACCGCCGGGCCGTCGATCCGGCGTCCGTCGGCGGCGTAGCGGGCCCAGTAGACCTCGCGGCGACGGGCGTCCGAGACGGCCAGGAACTCGCCGTCGGGCCGGCCTGCGGCGACGTGGCCGGCGGCGACGGCGTCCAGCGAGCAGACGCCGCGCACCGGCACGCCGAGCGCGCAGGCGAGAGTCTGGGCGGTGACGACGCCGACCCGCAGCCCGGTGAACGGGCCGGGGCCGACCCCGACCACGATCAGCCCGACGTCGGCGAGCGTCCGGCCGGCCTCGGCCAGGACGGCGTTCACCAGCGGCATCAGCTGCTCGGCGTGCGCCCGGCTGTCGGTGACGGCGCGGGCGGCCAGCACGCCGGCCCCGCCGGCGAGCCCGACCCGGACGTCGGTGGAGGTGTCGATGCCCAGCCTGATCGAGCCGGGGCTGGTCGAGCCGGGGCTGATCGAAGCGGCCGGTTTCGGCGTGGTGGTCATCGCAGTTCCTCCAATTGCCCGTCGGCCCAGCGCGGGCCGATGCCGGACAGGAACACCAGCCGGGTCTCGTCTTCGGGATCGAGCCCGCGCCGGATGTCGATCTCCAGCCGGTCCTCAGCCAGCCCCTCGGCGATGCCGCCACCCCATTCGATCAGAGTGACCGCGTCGGGCAGGGACGCCTCCAGGTCGAGGTCTTCGAGTTCGTCGAAGCTGCCCAGCCGGTAGGCGTCCACGTGCACCAGGGCGGGTCCGTCCGCGACGGCGGGATGGACCCGGGACAGCACGAAGGTGGGCGAGATCACCGGGCCGGCAATCTTCAGCCCGGCACCGATGCCCTGGGTCAGTGTGGTCTTGCCGGCGCCCAGGTCGCCGGTGGCGATGATCACGTCGCCGGCGCGTAGCAGGGCCGCCAACCGCTCGCCGAGGTCGCGCATGGCGTCCGCGGTGGCGGCTTCGGCCATCACCGGCAGGGTGCGCCGCAGAATCTCCAGCGGCGGCTGTTCCCCGGTCGGCACGAAGCCGTGCCGCCGCCACCACCGTCCGAGTGCGGGGAACTCGGTGCGGACGCCGACGGTCAGCCAGCGGGTGCCGCGCAGGGCGAGTAGATCCATGGCGCAGCCGACCAGGGCGTTCGCGATGCCGCGGTGCTGATGTTCCGGGTGGACCGCGACGCGAGTGATGGCGGCGGCGGCGTCCAGCTCGACGATCAGCGCCGCGGCCGGTACGCCGTCCAGCTCGCCGAGGACGCCGAAGCCCCCGTCCAGCTTGCCGGCGATGGTCGCGACCGTATCGGCCAGGGCCGCGGCCGGCGGCTCGACCGGCGGACGGGCCGCGAAGGCCGCGTGCACGATCCCGGCGACATCGGACGCGCGCGAGGCGTCCACCCGCAGAATGCGCAACTGCCCGCCGTCGGGCAGGGCAGCCTCCGCGACGACGGCCGCAGTGGACGAGGCGGACATGGCGAATCCTCCGGTTGACGACTTGAAGCCGTCTCACTGTAGTCCTCGCCGACCACGCCCTCGCGTCCGTGTCAGCCGGACGCCCCGCACGCCCCGCACGCCCGGGGACGGTTCTCGAAAGTTCGAGTTTCGCATCGTCGGGGACGGTTCTTCTCGTTCGCTCTTCGCGCGCGGAGGAACCGTCCCCGACGTGCGGTTTTCGAACGCGGAAGAACCGTCCGCGGACGTGCGGACGGCGCCCCGGGGTGCCGGGGCGCCGTCCGATCGTGCGATGGGTCAGGCTTGGCGCTGGGCGAAAACCCCGAGCACCGCGGGGTAGAGCGGATGGTCGGGTTCGAGTCCGGTGATCTGGGCGACGGCGTCCTCGGGGGAGAGCTTGCCGAGCTGCCATTGCAGCTCGACGGCCTCCGGGTCGTCGGCGGTGTCGAACCGGAGTCCGGCACCGATCGCGGCCAGCAGGCCGTCGCAAGGCATGCCCCGTTCGGCCAGCTGGGACGCCGGCGAGATGAACCGGTCGTGCCGGCTCAGCTTACGCAGCGGTCCCCGTCCGACCCGCAGCGTGGTGTCCGGCAGGAACGGGTTGGCGAACCGCTTCAGGATCTTCGACACGTACGCGCTCTGCACCACCTCGTCGATGCCGTGCTTGGCGACGATCAACGATGTGGTGTCGGCCAGCGCGTCCGCCACCTTCGCCGACACCGACGGATCGGCTAGAGCGTCGGAGATCTTCTCGATGCCCGCGGCGTAGCCGAGCCAGGCCGCGGTGGCGTGGCCGGTGTTCACCGTGAACAGCTTGCGTTCGATGGAGGGCTCCAGGTCGTCCACCCAGCTCACCCCGGGGATCTCGGGCACGTTGCCCTGGAACGGCGGCGTCTCGATGGCCCACTCGAAGTAGTTCTCCACCGTGACGTCGAGCCCCGCGTCAGGAGCCTGGGCGGGCACGATCCGGTCGACCGCGGTGTTGGCGAACAGCGCCCGGTCGGCCAGGTCGTCGCCGGCGTAGGCCGCCTCGATCTCTCCCTTGAGGATGTCGGTGCCGTTGATGGCGTTCTCGCAGGCCATCACCGCCACCTTGCCCGCCGAGGACGGACGCGCCGCGATCCCGGCGGCGATCGCCGGAGCCACGAACTTCAGGATGTGCGCCCCCACCGCCGTGGTCACCACGTCAGCCGAGGCGATCGCGGCGGTCACCGCATCGGCCTGCTTGGCCGAGTTGAGGGCGGAGTACCCGCGCACCACCGTGGTGCGCGGGTCGTCCCCCACTTCGTGGACGGCATAGGACTCCGAATTCGCCAGGGCGTCGATCAGGGCGTCGGCGACGTCGGCGAACACCACCTCGTAGCCGGCGTTGCTGAGCAACAACCCGACGAACCCTCGGCCGATATTGCCGGCCCCGAAATGCACCGCCTTCATGTCAGCCGTTCACCTTTCCGAACGCGTCCCGCACCTGTGCCGGCGACGTTGCCTGCTCCAGCCCAGCGACCTGGGCCTCGTCGAGGAATACCTCGGCGATCTTCCCCAAGAGTTCCAGATGATCGTTGCCGGCACCGGCGATACCGATGACGAACTTCACCGGATTGCCGTTCCAGTCGATCTCGTTCGGGTACCGGACAACCGAAATCGACGACTGGGTGATCATCGACTTGGCCTCGTTGGTGCCGTGCGGAATGGCCAGCAGGTTGCCCATGTAGGTGGACACCGACCTCTCCCGCTCGTGCATCGCCGAGACGTCGCCGGCGTCAACGTTCCCCGAGGCCACCAGCAGGTTGCCGGCCTCGGTAATGGCGCCGTCGCGGTCAGTGGCGGTGCCCGCCAGCACGATCGAGGAGAGCTTGAGCACGGCGCTGTCCTCGTCCACCTCGTGAGCCGGCTCCGGTGTCGCGGTTGCGACGTCCGCCGCCGCGGTGGCCAGGGCCGGGGCCGCCGCTGCGGGCGCCGGCGCGTCGCCGCCGTTGGCCCGCCGGACCATCTCGACCACCTCGTCGTAGCGCGGGGACGCCATGAAGTTGTCCACCGCCACGTGCACCGCGGACGGGGTCGCCGGGGCCGCCCGGTCCATCAGGTCCTGGTGCGAGACCACCACGTCGAAGGTGTCGGTCAGGTTCGAGATGGCCTTGTTGACCACGGTCACCTCTGTGAAGCCGGCTGCCTGGATCTTCTTGCGCAGCACCGAGGCGCCCATGGCGGACGAGCCCATGCCCGCGTCGCAGGCGAACACGATCGACTTCACCGGTCCGGACGGCGCGGCCGGGCCGGCACCGGCCAGGCCGGCCAGAGCGGAGGACGACTTGCCCTTATTGGCCTCGGTCTGGCTGATCGCGCTGGAGAACTTGTCCTCGCCGGCGGCCGCCGCGGCCAGGTCACGCTTGCGGGAGGCCCGCAGGATCACGCCGGCGATCAGGAAGGTGACCGTGGCGGCGAGGATCACCGACAGGATCACGGCGAGGTAGGCGCCCGGCGCGGTCTGGGCGATGATCGCCAGGATGCTTCCCGGTGCGGCCGGTGCCCGCAGTGCGCCGCCGAGCAACATGTTGGTGGTGACACCGGTCATGCCGCCGGCGATGAGCGCGAGCAGCAGCGCCGGCTTCATCAGTGCGTAGGGGAAGTACACCTCGTGGATGCCGCCGACGAACTGGATGAACGCGGCCCCAGGCGCCGACGCCTTGGCCGCACCGATGCCGAACACCGCGAAGGCGAGCAGCAAGCCGAGACCGGGGCCGGGGTTCGCCTCCAGCAGGAACAGGATGGACCGGCCGGTGTCGGCGGCCTCTTGCGTGCCGAGCGGGGTCAGCACGCCGTGGTTGATGGCGTTGTTCAGGAAGAACACCTTGGCGGGTTCGATGATGATGCTGGTCAGCGGCAGCAGGTTGTTCGCGACCAGCCAGTTGACCGCGGTGCTCAGCACATTCATCAGGCCGTTCACCAGCCAGGCGACGGGGTAGAAGCCGACGATCAACAGGAAGAAGCCCCAAATGCCGGCCGAGAACATGTTGACCAGCATCTCCAGGCCGGCCTTGATCTTGTTCTCCCACAGCCCGTCCAGCCACTTCATCGAGTAGGCGGCCAGCGGCGCCATGATCATGGCGCCGATGAACATGTGGACCTGACCCAGCTCCTTGAAGGCATCCTCGGCGTTACCCTGCGCGAGCCATACTTCGAGCAGTCGGATGTTCTCCTGCGCGACCAGGTAGTCCGATCCGGCGATCGCACCGATGGTGCCGATCCCGGCCACGACGGCACCGCGGGCCCCGTAGACCATGGTTCCGCCGGTGACGGCGATGATGATCGGGAGCAGGTAGTGGATCATCGGGCCGACGATCGTGACCAGGCTCTCGTTGGGCGTGAAGCCCGCCGGGATGAAGAACATCGTGAGAATGCCCCAGGCGATCAGCGCCGGGATGTTCGGCATGATCATGCCGGATAGGAATGTTCCGAACTTCTGTACGTAGACCCGCACCGAAGTCCTCGGCGCGGCTGTCGTGGTCGACATCTATGTCTCCTTGTGGTCCGCTCGGGCCGTTGCCGCTCCCGCGCATCGTGATCTGAAAACCCTAGACCACAGGCACTGGGCGGGTCGCTCATCGACCCGTCCGGCCCGCACAATGAGGCACTGCGCACTCATCTGCGCAGTACACCATCGGACGCACCTTGCCCCCACTACCCCGGACTGTCAACGTCCGGCACCATCGACCTGGACCGCTCGATCCGGCTGCGCGAGCGGTTCGGCCTGGACCATGCGGTCGTGGTCGACTGCGCCGAAGGTGAGCCGCTACTGCTCCGGGCAGCGCTGGGACGCGCGGACCGCGCCCGGCGTTGGATACCGCGATCCGCGGCCGGCACTGGCGACGGCGGCGCCCGAGCTCAGCCGTTGACCTTGACCAGCGTGCGCCACAGCTGCTCGGGGGTGGTGGCCCGGTCGAGCTCCGCCACCCGGGACTCGTCGAGAAAGATCTCGGCGATCCGGCCGAGCAACTCCAGATGCTCACCGTTGCCGGCGGCGATACCGATGACGAACTTGACCGGGTTGCCGTTCCACTCGATGCCGTTCGGGTAGCGGACCACCGAGACCGCCGAGGCTCGAATCGAACTCATGCCCTCGATGGTGCCGTGCGGAATGGCCAGCAGGTTGCCCATGTAGGTGGAGACCGAACGCTCGCGCTCGAACATCGATTCGATGTAGCTCTCCTCGACCGCGCCGGAGGCCACCAGCAGCCCACCGGCCTCGCGGATCGCTCCGTCCTTGGCGCTCGCGGTGCCGTTCAGTTCGATGGCCCGCAGCTTCAGCACGGCGTTCTCGTCATCGATGGGGCCCTGCTCCACGGTGGCGGACGGCGCGGCAGCTTCCGCTGCGACGTCCGGCGGGGCGGGAGTCGGCGGCACGGGCTGCGTCGCCGCCGGTGCAGCTGGGGCGTGAGCGGACGCCGATTGACGCTTGCGGACCAGGTACATGGTCGCAATGGCCACCACGGCGACGATCAGCACGATCACCAGGGTCTGTTCCATCAGGTTCTCCTCGTCAACGGATGTCCGGCACGCAACGGGCGCCAGGTGGATTCTGTCACCTCGGACCCACAACGACGATGCGCGGCCCGCCATCCGGCCACCGGACGTCGGGTCGATCCCTGCCCCCCGGCTGAGTCCAACCAGGCGACGCGCCCTCGGCCGGCCAACCGAGCCGGGTCATCGCGTCACACCCGGCGAGTGCGGCCGGGCGGGCCCAACAACGGGAGCAGTTCGGCGATCACCCCGGGCAACCGCTCGGCGAGGCGTTGCGGTGGGTGCGGACCGGGCATCGCCGACGCCGTCAGGGCCTGGATCGAGGCGCCCGCCAGAGCCGCGGACGACGGTGACAGGCCGGCTGCCAGCAGGGTGCCGCAGATCCCGGCCAGCACGTCCCCCGAACCGGCCTGACCGGTCCAGTGCGGTCCGGGCACCGCGACGTCGACCCGGCCGTCCGGACCGCAGATGTACTGGGTGGCGCCCTTGAGCAGCACGGTGGCACCGAACCGGCGCGCGGCGATGCGGACCGCCGCGATCGGGTCGGACGTCACGGCCGCGCGCTCACTCCCGAGCAGCCGGGCGAGTTCCCCCGCGTGCGGCGTGAGCAGCACCCGCTCCCCCAGCCCGGTCCGCGGCAGGAAGCGCAGCGCGTCGGCGTCCAGCACCAGCGGGACGTCCTCGGCCAGCGCCCGTTCGACCGCGGCCGCACCGTCCGGGCGGTCGCCCCAGCCGCACCCCAGCACGCGGGCTTGGACCCGACCGTCCCCGAGGACCACGTTGGGCGCGGCGGCCCGGATCAGGTCCACCGCAGCCGGTGCGCCGGCGAACCGGACCATGCCAGCCCCCGCGTGGACGGCACCGAGCGTGGACAGCACCGCCGCCCCCGGGTAGCCGTCCGAGCCGGTGTCCAGGCCGACCACCCCCCGTGAGTACTTGTCACTGGTGGGGCCCGGGACGGGCCAGGCCCGGGCGACGTCGGACCGCTCCCAACAACGCAGATCCGCCTCGGGCAGGTCGAGACCGATGTCGATCAACTCAACCGAACCGCAGGCGGACGCCGCAGGCTCCAGCACCTGGCACAGTTTCAGCCCGCCGAAGGTGACAGTGCGGACGGCGGAGAAGTGCGCGAGCCCCCCGATCCCGACACCGCCGGTCGAGCCTGTCGAGACCCCAGCGTCAACAGACTCAACCGACACCGGCGAATCCGCCGCCAGCCCCGAGGGCAGATCGACCGCGACCACCGGCACCGCGGCGTCGGCACAGGCCCGGGCGAACAGGGCCACCGGCTCGCGCAGACCCGCCCGGCCACCGATGCCGAGCACGCCGTCCACGACCAGATCCGTGCCGCCGAGCTCGGCGATCGCGGCAACGGCGTCCAGTTCACGACCTCCGGCAGCCAGGAAGGCGACCCAGGCCGCCTCATGCACCCGCGCGGAGGTCCGCCAGGCCCGCACGGCGACGCCGCGTCCGAGCAGCCGGACTCCTGCGTACAGCGCATCGCCACCGTTGTCGCCCGCGCCCGCGACCACCAGCACCCGCGCCCCGTTGACCGCGCCGCACAGGGCGCGCAGGTCACGCAATAGCACCGACGCCAACCCGGCCGCCGCGCGCTGCATCAACACCCCAGGCAGGGAGACCAGCAGCGGCTCCTCCGCGGCGCGAATGGTCCGCGCCAGGTACGCCGTTTTCATGGCGTCAAGCCTCGCAGACCACCACTGCCGCGGCGATCCCCGCGTCGTGGGTGATCGACAGGTGCACGGTGGCGATACCCAGCGCGGCGACCCGGTCGGCGATCGTCCCGGTGTAGTGGAAGTACGGCTTGCCGAGATCGTCCTTGCGCACCTCGACGTCATGCCAGGACAGTCCTGCGGGCGCGCCGAGAGCCTTGGCCAGGGCTTCCTTGGCGGCGAAGCGTCCGGCCATCCGGTTCATCGACGAATCCCGCTCGGCGGGCGTGAACAGCCTGACCAGCAGGCGCTCGCGCGCAGCGGCCGAGGCGAACCGCTCGACGGGACAGACGTCGATGCCGATGCCGACGATCACTCGACCGTGACCGACTTCGCCAGGTTGCGCGGCTGGTCGACGTCGAAGCCCTTCAGCGTCGCCACCTCGCAGGCGAACATCTGCAGCGGAATGGTGGCGACCAGCGGCTGCATCAGCGTGGACACCTTGGGCAGCCGGAACAGGAAGTCGGCGTACGGGGTCACCTCGTGGTCGTCGTCCTCGGCCAGCACCACGGTGAAGGCACCCCGGGCGCGCACCTCCTGAATGTTGGAGATCACCTTGTCGTGCAGCTGATCGCGGCCCTGTGGCGGCACCACCACGAAGATCGGGATGCCGCTCTCGACCAGCGCGATCGGGCCGTGCTTCAGTTCGCCGGCCGGGAATCCCTCGGCGTGCAGGTAGGCGATCTCCTTCAGCTTCAGCGCACCCTCCAGGGCCACCGGGTAGCCGACGTGCCGGCCCAGGAAGAGCACCGATTCGGTCTCGGCGTACTTCGCGGCCAGCTGCTTGATCGGCTCGATCTCGTCCAACACCCGCTGGATCAGCGGCGGGGTGGCGGCCAGCTCGCCCATGATCGCGGCGATCTCGTCGCCGAACTTCGCGCCCCGCACCTGGGCCAGGTAGAGGCCGAGCAGATAGCAGGCGGCCACCTGGGTGAGGAAGCCCTTGGTGGAGGCGACACCGATCTCGGGGCCGGCGTGGGTGTAGATCACGGCGTCCGATTCACGCGGAATGGTGGCGCCGTTGGTGTTGCAGATCGCGATCACCTTGGCGCCCTGCTCACGCGCGTGCCGGATCGCCATCAGCGTGTCGGCGGTCTCGCCGGACTGGCTCAGCGTCACCACCAGGGTGCGCGGCGTGATGATCGGGTCGCGGTAGCGGAACTCGGACGCGATCTCGACCTCGCAGGCGATCCGCGTCCAGTGCTCGATGGCGTACTTGGCGACCATGCCGGCGTAGTAGGCGGTGCCGCAGGCGACGATGATGATCTTGTCGATGGTGCGCAGTTCGGCCTCGGGAATGTGCAGCTCGTCGAGCTGGAGCGAGCCGTCCTCGTTGTACCGGCCGAGCAGGGTGTCGGCGACCGCCTGCGGCTGCTCGTAGATCTCCTTGCGCATGAACCAGTCGTAGCCCTGCTTCTCGGCGGCGGAGAGATCCCAGGTCACCTCGAACGGGTGCGAGTCGGCCGGACGTCCGTCGAAGTCGGTGACCACCACCGAGTCGCGGGTCACGTCGACCACCTGGTCCTGGCCGAGCTCGATCGCCTGCCGGGTGAACTCGATGAACGCGGCCACGTCGGACGCGACGAAGTTCTCGCCGTCGCCGACACCGATCACCAGCGGCGAATTGCGCCGGGCGGCGACCAGCCGGCCGGGTTCGGCGGTGTCGATGGCGACCAGGGTGAAGGCCCCGTGCAGCCGGTTGCACACGCCGCGCATCGCGTCGGCCAGGTCGGCACCGGTGGCGACGGCCTCGCCGAGCAGCTGGGCGGCCACCTCGCTGTCGGTCTCGGAGCGGAACTCGACCCCGGCGGCCTGCAGTTCGGCGCGCAGCGGGGCGAAGTTTTCGATGATGCCGTTGTGGATCAGCGCCACCCGGCCGTTGGCCGAAATGTGGGGGTGGGCGTTGGAGTCGGTCGGGCCGCCGTGGGTCGCCCACCGGGTGTGCCCGATGCCGATGTCGCTCACTGCGATCGGATCGCCCTCGATGGCGGCGTCCAGGTTGGTGATCTTGCCGGCCTTCTTGCGGAAATCGATCGCTCCGTCGGCGATCACCGCCACCCCGGCCGAATCGTAGCCGCGGTACTCCATCCGGCGCAGCCCCTCAACCACCACCTTGCTGGCATCGCGAGGACCGACATATCCGATGATTCCGCACATGGTGCGAACTTTACCGGGGGCGTTCGCCGGTCTCGCGGCGGGCGCCGACTGCGGACGGACCCGGGACGCCCACGGGGGGGACGTCGGGACGCACGGGTGCAGGTTTCGGGAACGCGGATGGGAGTCGGGCGCGCGCAAACAACCCCGGACCGGCAGAATGGCCACCGTCGGCCGTCGCCCGCCGGCCCGTCCTGAAAGGCGTCATGGACCCGAGCCCGATCGCGCTGCCGCCCGGCATGCCGTTCTCGCCAGAAGACGACCCGTACGGGCCCTACGTCGCGCTGAGCCGCAGCCAGTGGAGCGAGTTGGCCGAAGCCGTCCCGTGGGATCTGGACACCGGCACGCTGGCCCGGCTGCGCGGCCTCGGCGACCCGACCGACTCCGACGAGGTGCAGCAGGTCTACCACCCGCTGACCCAGCTGCTGAACCTGTACTGGGAGCGCACCGGCGCCCTCTACCGGACCAGCCACGACTTCCTCGGCATCAACCACAAACAGGTGCCGTTCGTGATCGGGGTGGCCGGATCGGTGGCGGTCGGGAAGTCGACCACCGCCCGGTTGCTGAAGGAGCTGCTGGCCCGCGGCCCGCGGCGTCCGAGGGTCAACCTGGTCACCACCGACGGCTTTCTCTACCCCAACCACATGCTTGAGGCGATGGGGATCGCGCACCGGAAGGGTTTCCCCGAGTCGTACGACCGGCAGGCGCTGCTGCAGTTCGTGATCGACGTGAAGTCGGGCAAGCCGGAGGTCACCGCACCGGTCTATTCGCACCTGTTCTACGACATCGTCGGTGGCGAACGGATCGTGGTGCGCGACCCAGACATCCTGATCGTCGAAGGGCTGAACGTGCTGCAGCCGGCCCGGCGCCGTTCCGACGGCAGCACCGCGCTGGCGGTCAGCGACTTCTTCGACTTCACCGTCTACGTCGACGCCCGCACGGCCTTCATCCGGCAGTGGTACATCGACCGCTGGATGGCACTGCGATCGACCGCGTTCCGGGACCCGCAGTCCTACTTCCGGCGCTACGCCGACATCACCGAGGGCGAGGCGCTCGCCAGGGCCGGCACCTTCTGGGACACCATCAACGGACCCAACCTGGAGCTCAACATCCGGCCGACCCGGGGGCGCGCGACGGCGATTCTGCGCAAGGGCGAGAACCACCAGGTGAGCTGGGTGCGGATCCGGAAGGTGTGAAGCCGGCGTCGTCAGGGCGGCCCGCGGGGACGGCCGTCCTCGGCTGACGATATGGCGCGACGCCCCGTCCGGAACCTGGAGATCGGGCCCGCTCATGTGAGCCCGAGGCGACCTGACGTCTCATTTGCGGAATTTCCGTCCCCCCGCCCGAGGGTAACTGCTATAGCATCGCGATGCCGCCCACCGCGGCAGACATGGCTCGGGTCACCGCCTGATTCTCGACGGATCCCACGGGCCGTCACACCATTGGGGAAATGTCGTCCGGAAGACCCCGGACGGGGGGACCCCAACAACCGAACTGCTCATCTGCTCGCAGCTGTACAGCCAAGCCCAAAGCGCGGAACTGGCATCGCGAACGGTGCGGTTTCCCTTTGAGCAACGCACTCAAACAACGACCTGCTCAGTGATGCGAGCGACACTTTGGCGTGTCGCGGAAGAAGTACCGTCCGCAATGGGTGCGGGCGTGAAGTGAAGGAAGACGAAGGAGTCTAAAGGATGACCAGACCACAATACCTTCTGGGTGTCGATATCGGCACAGGGAGCAGCAAGGGTGCGCTGACGACACTGGACGGCAAGGTGATCGCGATCTCCGAACAGCCGCACATGGTGTCCTTGCCGCATCCCGGCTGGGCCGAACTGGACGCCGAGGGCGTGTTCTGGCATGACTTCCGGGCCATTTGTGCCGAGTTGCTGCCGAAGGCCGCGGACGGCGTGATCGCCGGCGTCGGCGTGAGCGGCATCGGTCCGTGCATCGTGCCTGCCGACGCCGCCGGCCAGCCGCTACGTCCGACCATCCTGTACGGGATCGACACCCGTTCGACCGCCGAGCTCGATGAACTCACCGAGCGTTACGGCGAAGACAAGATCATCGAGGTCTGCGGCAATCCGCTGAACGCCCAGTCGGTGGGTGGCCGGATGTTGTGGATGGCCCGTCATGAGCCCGAGTTGTGGGCGCGCACCAAGTACTGGTTCATGGCCAGCAGCTACCTGGCCTACAAGCTGACCGGCGCCTACGTGCTCGACCACGTCTCGGCGTCCTACTCCGAGCCCCTCTACGACGTTGGCAAGGGCACCTGGGCGACCGAATGGTGCGAGGATCTCGCCCCGGGCATGAAGATGCCCGAGTTGGTCTGGCCCTCGCAGGTCGTCGGCACGGTGACCCCGGTTGCTGCGGAGATCACCGGCCTGCCGGTGGGCACACCGGTGGTGCCGGGCACCATCGACGCCTTTGCCGACGCGATGAGCGTCGGGGTGCGCAAGCCGGGCGATTCGGTCCTGATCTACGGTTCGACCATGACGGTGATCACCGTCACCGACAAGTTCGTTCCGGGCCGGCCGCTGTGGGTGAACGCTCACCTGTTCCCCGGAACCTACAACCAGGTGGCCGGCATGGCCACCAGTGGGTCGCTCACCAAGTGGCTGCGCGACCTGTGCGGCGGCGGCTTCCACTTCGGCGAGTTGAGCACCGAGGCGCGGGCGGTGCCGATCGGTTCGAACGGTCTGATCGCACTGCCGTACTTCGCCGGGGAGCGCTCCCCGCTGCTCGATCCGGACGCCCGTGGCGTGATCCTCGGCCTCACCCTCAATCACGGCCGCGGCCATATCTACCGGGCGCTGCTGGAGGCAACCGCATTTGGCGTCGAGCACATTCTCGAAGGAATGCGTAACGCCGGAATCTCGACCGATCACGCATTCGCGGTCGGCGGCGGCACCACCGGCGGGTTGTGGCCGCAGATCATCGCCGACGTGACCGGGATGACCCAGATGATCACCGAACAGTCGGTGGGCGCCTGCTACGGCGACGCGATGTTCGCCGGTGTCGGAACCGGACTGGTCAGCGAGAGCACCGACTGGACGACGCACAACGGCCGGATCGAACCGACACCGGGTGCCCGCGAGGCCTACCGGCCCTTCTACGAGACCTATCGCGAGTTGCACCCTGCAACCGTCGAGCTGCAGCACCGAATGGCGAAGGTCCAGCGCGGCGCATGAAATCCGGTGGCCGGGGGCGACGAACCCGCCCCTCGGCCACTCACAATGCCTGGCGCACCACGAACTCGGGCGTCACGGAAACACAGAACTGACATTCACCAATGAGGCGAATGCTTTGTACGAGGAGGTACCCAGATGGCCTATCAGGATTCGACCGGCACGTGCGGAGGTGATCGCTGATGCCCAAGGAAGGTGATGAATTTTTTCAAGTAGGTACCGCTGACCACATCCAGCCGACAACGGCCTCGATGATCACCGGTGAGATCCTCGGCAGTTTCCTGCTGTGTTTCATCGGCATCGGTATCGGCCTGACCTCCACGGTGTGGAGTTCAGCTGACAGCGCGTACTTCGCCGGCATCTTCCCGGTCGTCTACACCTGGGCGTTCGCGATCGGCCTGTCGGTGTACGTGGCCGGCCCGCTTTCGGGCGCACACTTCAACCCGGCGGTCACCCTGGCGCTGGCTTCCATCGGCCGGCATCCGTGGCGACTGGTGCCGCTCTACATCGGCTGCCAGTTGGTGGGCTGGTTCGTCGGCGCCGCGGGCCTGGTGCTGATCTTCCGGCCCGCGATGGAGGCCAAGGCTGTCGAATGGGGCGTCCCGTTCCACAGCGAACGGATCGGTTCGCTGCTCACCACCTACGCTCCGAACCCGGGCTTCGTCGGCACCGTCGGCTATGACAACTTCCAGTTCTGGATCGGTCTCGCCGCCGAGATCCTCGGCACCGCCTTCCTGTTGCTGTTCATCCTGTTGACCGGCGCCAGCTCGGCCAGCCGCGTTCCGGACTGGGCCGGTGGCCTGATCGTCGGTTCGTCCATCGGTCTGCTGCTGCTCTTCTTCGCACCGATCTCCCAGGCCTGCTTCAACCCCGCCCGCGATCTCGGTCCCCGCATGATGCTGATGTTGATGGGCTTCGGAGACTCCGGATTCCCCGGCACCGGGGTGTACTCCTGGTCGGTCATCTCCACCACGATCGGTCCGATCATCGGCGGTGTCGCATCGGCACTGATCTTCAACAAGTCCGACCGCGCGCTCCGCGCCGTCCGGCCCAAGGGTGCGCCGAACTGATCCAACCTCTCGTCAGCGGTTGCTGACGAATCCGGTCGAAACACAAGACTCGGGCCGCGGCTTTGGTAGCCGCGGCCCGAGTCTTTGTGATCGGACGGGTGTCGACGGTCAGCCCACAGACGAGAGCCCGTTCGGCATGCAGTGCTGGCAAGGGGCTTCGACACGCCCAACCAGCGGTGGGCACGTTGATTCAGCGCTTCCCTAAGGAGTCGTATTCGGCAGCTCGAAGGCGCGCCAGGTGGCCTGACCTTCCACACCGTGGCACGGATCGACGCCGACCAGCCGGCCACCGGGCAGGGTGATCGTCACATGCCTGGCCACCTCGTCCAGGGCGGCGCCGGCCCGCAGGGTGTCATCGAGGTGCCATTGGCCGCTGCGCCAGTTGTAGGCCGAGCTGTGCCCGTGCACCTGGCTGAACGGCAGCTCATGGCCCGACCAGCTGGCGGCCACCTCGGTGCCGGCCGCCGCCCACACCGGTCCGGCACCGTGATCGGGATCGCGCCAGCCCAGCATCGTCCCGGGCTTGAACAGCGCCCGGCCACGGCGCCGGGCGAGCGCGTTGATGGCACCCGCCGCGGTTGCGACGTCCGCCGGAGCGCCGAGCACGTCGGTCCAGAACCCTCGGGTGAGGCCGGCGTGACAGACCAGCAGGTCCTCACCGCCGGCCCGGAGCGCGACTGCCGGGCGCATCCGTCCGCTTGCCCACCAGCGGCGCAGCACGGCCGCGGTGCTACGCGGCACCCGTTCCGCCCAGCTGAACTGCCGGCGCCGCAGGTAGAACGCCTCGTGGTTGCCGACCAGCTGGATCCAGCGCTCCGGGGTGCGCACCAGGTGCCGGTCGACGAGGGCGACCACGCCCTCGGAATCCGGGCCGCGGTGCACCAGGTCACCGACCTGGACGACCACCAGTTCCGGTGGTAGCGGTCCGGCGCCGTCATCGGGGACGCCGAGCCGGGCGAGTTCGGCCCGCAGCGCGTCCGCATGCCCGCCCACATCGCCGATCACCGCGACCCGCTGCCCCGGCGGCACCTGGAGCAGGCTCATGGCCAGTTGTCGCCGTCCGCCGGTTCCGGGTCCGGCCGTCCCCAGTCCTCGGGGTTCTCGTAGCGGGAGAGGTTCGCCATCCGCTGCTGCACCGTCGCGATCTCGCGGACGGCACGGGCGATGATGCTGCGGTCGATCGCCGAGATCCGGTCCAGGTTCAGCTGGTCGGTGGCCGGCTTGCCGCGCTCGACCTGGCGCAGCTGGCGGCGCAGCCGGATCGATTGCAACACCTCGAACACCTCGACCAGGGTCGCCGCCTGCCGGGCCGGCAGGATCGACGAACCGGCTGCGGCACGCAGCCGCTCGGTCGTCGGCAATGCGGACGAGCCGACCATCAGCGCGGCCCAGCGGGCCAGATTGACGATCGGCAGCAGGGCGTGACGTTTGACATCGAAGCTCTCCCGGCCCGGGAAGACCCGGGCCAGCGGGCGCAGCCGGGCCCGCTTCGACAGGGACTCGTCCAGCAGCATCCGCATGCTCGCCGTGTGTGCCCGCAGTTGGGCGACCATCGGTTCCACGGCGGGCACCTCGGCACCACCGTGGATCGGCCGGGCGTCGAGCAGGAGCGAGACCATCATGGCGCCGTTGTCCCGGCTCGGATCGGCCAACCATTGCTGAGCGATCTCCTCCCAAGAGGCGCTGCTGCGGGCGAACAACTGGTGGGCGGCGGTCGCGCCGTGACCGTCTCCGGTCAGGCCGGCCTGCGCCAGCTGGCTGGTGACCTCCAGGAACACCTCCCGGTAACGGTCGATCTCGGCCTGCGGCAGCGGCTCGTGGAACGCGACGGCACAGTCCACGTCCGAGCTGAGGGTCGACTCGCGGCGTCCGTTACTGCCCAGCGACAGCCAGGTGAAAGCGTCCGGGGAGAGGTCGGGATGCCGGGCGAAGACGAGTTCCAGCATCCGCCGGGTCACTGCGTCGACCAGCGCCGAGTAGACGCTCAACCCACAGCCCGCCGTCAGCCCGCCGGCCAGCAGGTTGGCGAGCAGCGCCGGCATCCGCCGGGCCTGTTCCAGCAGGGCCTCGACGGTGTCCGCCCGCCGAATCCGCTCGTGCAGCAGCAGGCCCGGGGTGACCGGCGACCCGATGAAGTCACGGGCCTCCACGGCCCCGGCGATCCGGCCGCCCGGCTCGGTCACCAGCACGTGGTCGACGCGGGCGTCGAGGAGCATGACGAGGGCCTCCGTGGCTGAGGCCCCGCCGTCGATCCGCGGCAGGTCGATGACCGCCACCTCGGCCACCGCGGTGTCGGCGGACAGCCCTGCGGCGAGCACCTGCTGGCGCAGCGTCCGGTCGGTGACCACGCCCAGCCCGCCCTCAGGCAGCAACACACCGGCCACGCCGGCGTCCGCCATGGCCACGGCCGCCTCCTGGACGGTGGCCCGCCCGGGCACCAGCACCAGCGGGTCCACAGTGACGTCGTCGAACCGGATCCGGCCACCGGCCTCGGCCAGCTCGTCCGCAGCGAGGGCGCCACGCACCGCAACCCCGTCCGGCTGCTCGGGCAGCGCCCGGGCCGCCCGGTCGGCCGAGAGCCGGAGCACCCGCACCGGGCCGCCGGCCACCGCCAGCGGCCCGATCGCCTTGCCGGTCAGGGTCGCGTCCAGCCCGAACACCTCGCCCGGCCCGCAGATCAGGTCGGGGGCCGCCGGGTCGTGCGGGCGCTCGGCGTCCCGCCAGACCCGGACCCGGCCCGAGACCACCACGACCACTTCGCTGGGCTGGGCCCGGAAAGCGTCCAGGATCAGCTCGCCCTCGCGGTACTCGGCCATCCGGGACGCCGTGGCCAGACGCTCAATGGCTTGAGCGTCCAGCCCGGCGAACGGGGGCGTGGCCGCGAGGGCGGCCATCGCCCGGACGCGAACCGCCGGCCGGCCGGTGGCGGCTGCGGTCACTTCCCCGGTGTGGGCGGATCCGGGATCTTGTACCCGGACGGCCCGACATTGCGATCCAGGGAGGCTTTCCAGGATCCGTCGGCGATGTAGTTGGTCAGCGCCTGGTTGATCTGGGCCGCCAGCTTCTCGGAACCCTTCTTCAGCCCGACGCCGTACGGCTCGTCGGAGAAGCCCTGGCCGAGCACGCGCAACACTCCCTTGTACTGGGGCAGTGCGGCGAAGCCGGCCAGGATGACGTCGTCGGTGGTGACCGCGTCCACGTCACCGACGACCAGCCGCTTGACGCACTCGGAGAAGGTGTTCGGCTGCACCAGCGCCACGTCACCCTGGTACCGGTTCAGCACGTTCTGGGCCGAGGTGGTGTTGGCCGCGGCACACAGCGTGCGGCCCTTCAACCGGTCCGGCCCGGTCAGCGCCTCGTCGTTGCGCCGGACCAGCAGATCCTGATGGGCGATGAAGTACGGGCCGGCGAAGTCGACCCGCCGCTTCCGTTCCTCGGTGATCGTGTAGGTGGACAGCACCATGTTGACCTTGTCGCCCTCGAGCAGCTGCTCGCGGTTGACCGGGTCGGCCTTCACCCAGGTGATCGAATCCGCCGGTACCCCGAGCGACTTGGCGACATAGGTGGCAGTGTCGACATCGAACCCCTTCGGGTCCGTGCCGACGGTGACCCCGTCCGCCTCACCGGTCGGGGTGGCGACACCCAGGCCGGGTTGGTCGAACGAGATGCCGATCCGCAGCTTGCTGAACGTGGTGGCACCCTCGATCGGGGTGGGGTCCTTGACCTGCCCGGGCCCCGCGCAACCGGCGAGCAGCAGGCCGATCGCGGCCACGGCGCCGCCCAGCCGGGCGAGCGGTGAGATTTTGGTTCGCATGTCGGTCTCCTTTCCTGGTTGTCAGTGGCTCGGGGTATCGGCGTCGGGGTCGGCGACGGTGGCGTCGCCGTAGCGCGGCCCGGTATCGGTCCAGACCGACTCGATCCGTCCCCCGGTGTTCGCGATCACCCGGGGTTTCACCATGCGCCAACTGAGCGCCAGGATGGCGCTCAACGCCGGGATTCCGAAGACCACCACCAAGAAGTTGATCTTGTGAGCGAAGTCGGGCGCACTCTGCCAGCCCGAGATCGCGATGCCGACCAGCACGAATACCAGGAAGCCCAAGCCGATATAGGAGGTGTACGGCGAACCTGGCGCCGGGAAGGGTGTGGGTGGAATGACCCCCTTGTCGATCAACTGCCGCAACCGGATCTGGCAGCAGAAGATCGTCCCCCAGGTGAACACGATCATGATCGCGGTGGCCTCCAGGGCCAGCTCGAAGGCATTCGGTACGAAGGCGTTGAGCACCGCACCCAGAGCCATCACGGCGGCGGTCACCACGATGCCCGCCCACGGGACGCCGGACTTGCTCATCTTCAGCGTGAAGGCCGGGGCCTGCTTCGACATGCCGAGGCTGCGCAGCACCCGGCCGGTGGAGTACATGCCGGCGTTCAGGCTGGACATGGCGGCAACGATCAGGATGGCCTGGATCGCCGCGCTCATCCAGTCCATGCCGAGCTTCTCGAAGACGGTGACGAACGGGCTGATGCCGGGCTTGTAGTCCTCGGTGGGCAGCATCGACACCAGCAGCAGCAGCGAACCGACGTAGAAGACGGCGATCCGCATGATGACCGCGTTGACGGCCTTCGGCACCTCGCGGGCCGCGTTCTGCATCTCGCCTGCGGCGACACCGACCATCTCGATGGCGGCGTAGGCGAACACGACGCCCGACATCACCAGCAGCGGGCCGTACCAGACGTAGGGCGCCTCGGTCGGCCAGAAGCCGCCCGGGTTGCTCCACAGGTTGTGGAATCCGGCCTGATGTCCGCCGATGTTGAACTGGCCGACCACGACCACGGTGCCGACCACCAGGAACACGCCGATCGCGCCCACCTTGAGGATGGCGGCCCAGAACTCGAACTCGCCGAACGCCTTGGCCGACATCAGGTTCACCGCGAGCACCACGACTAGGCCGATCAGCACGGTGATCCAGGTGTCCAGCGTCGGGAACCAGAACTGCATGTAGAGGCCGACCGCCGAGAGGTCGGCGATACCGGTCAGCGCCCAGTTCATCCAGTAGATCCAGCCGGTGGTGAAGGCCCACTTCTCACCGAAGAACTCACGCATGTAGGACACGAAGGCGCCGGAGGTGGGCCGGTGCAGCACCAGCTCACCGAGCGCCCGCATCAGGAAGTAGGCGATCAGGCCGACGAAAGCGTAGCTCAGGACGAGCGCCGGGCCGGTGTTGTGCAGACGCGAGGCGGAGCCCAGGAACAGGCCGGTGCCGATGGCACCGCCGATCGCGATCATCTGGACGTGGCGACGTCCGAGAGTTTGCTTATAACCCGCTTGCTCGGCGTCGAGCGCCGAGAGCTGTGGGGACTTGGTGTCGGTCATCTGACTCATTTCTCCGGAAGGATCGGGGGCCCGAAAGGGGACCGCCCGCCCGGAAGCACCACAACTGGGACGGGGGTGTGCTTCCGGTTCCAAGGCACCCTGCCAGCCGGATTCCCTGCACCGCAACACTTTCCTGGAAAATTCCGCCGATCGCAGGTAAGGACTGCGTTACGGCGCCTGAGACCGCAGGATCGCCGCCCGGCGATCCGTCACCGGACTCTCGAACCCACGCTGTCGGTGGGACGGAGGTCTACAGCGCGAGCCGGTCGCGCACCACGCCGACGAGGCGTTCGGCAATCTGCTGGGCCTGTTCGTGACTGCTCGCCTCGACCATCACCCGCACCAGCGGCTCGGTGCCGGACGGCCGCAGCAGCACCCGTCCGGTGTCGCCCAGCTCGCGCCCGGCGGCGGTGACGGCCTGCTGCAGCACCGGGTCGAGACCGGCGCGGACCTTGTTCACGTTCGGGACGTTGATCATCACCTGCGGCAGCCGGGTCATCACCGAGGCCAACGCGGCCAGCGGCTTCCCGGTGCGGGCCATCCGGGCCGCCAGGTGCAGCGCGGTCAGCACCCCGTCGCCGGTGGTCGCGAATTCGCTCATGATGACGTGCCCGGACTGCTCACCGCCCAGGGTGAAGCCGTTGGCGTTCATCGATTCGAGCACGTAGCGGTCACCCACCTTGGTCTGGTCAACCCGGACGCCGTGCGCCCGCATGGCGAGGATGAAGCCGAGGTTGCTCATCACGGTGGCCACCACCGTGTCGCTGTGCAGCGCGTGGTCCTCTTTCATGGCCAACGCCAGGATCGCCAGGATCTGGTCGCCGTCGATGATCGCGCCGTCTCCGTCGACCGCCAGGCAACGGTCGGCGTCGCCGTCCAGGCCGATTCCGAGGTCGGCGCCGTGGGCCAGCACCGCTTCCTGCAGCGACTCCAGGTGGGTGGAACCGCAGTTGTGGTTGATGTTCAGGCCGTCGGGCTGGGCGTGCAGCGGGATCACCTGGGCGCCTTGGGCGTCGAAGGCGGCCAGGGCGGTCATCGAAGCCGCCCCGTTGGCGGTGTCGATGACCGCCTTGAGCGGCGCCAGCGAGGCATCCTCGCCGAGGCTGGAGACCAGATGGGCGACGTAGCCCTCGACGGCACCCGGGTCGTCGCGGACGCGTCCGACGTCGGCACCGGTGGGCCTGGTCCAGGCTTCGCCCAAGCGCTGCTCGATGGCGTCCTCGACGTCGTCGTCGAGCTTGACGCCGCCGCGCGAGAAGAATTTGATCCCGTTGTCGGGCATCGGGTTATGGCTGGCCGAGAGCATCACGCCCAGGTCGGCGTCCATCGCCCCGGTCAGGTAGGCCACGCCGGGCGTCGGCACCACGCCGAGCCGGATCACGTCCACGCCGGCGGAGGCCAGGCCGGCGACGACCGCCGCCTCGAGGAACTCGCCGGAGGCCCGGGTGTCCCGGCCGACCACCGCGAACGGCCGACGGCCCTCGAACACGCCCGCCTCGCCCAGCACGTGGGCGGCGGCGACGGCGAGGTCGAGGGCCAGTTCGGCGGTCAGTTCGGCGTTGGCTCGTCCCCGGACACCATCGGTGCCGAAAAGCCTTGCCACGCCGGGATCAGCGCTTGCTGTACTGCGGAGCCTTGCGGGCCTTCTTGAGGCCGGCCTTCTTGCGCTCCTTGACGCGGGCGTCACGGGTCAGCAGGCCGGCCTTCTTCAGGGCCGGACGCGATGCCTCTTCGTCGACGGCGTTGAGCGCCCGGGCGATGCCGAGCCGCAGCGCGCCGGCCTGGCCGGTTACCCCGCCGCCGACGATCTTGGCGACCACGTCGTAGGAGCCAGCGACCGCAGCGGTCTCGAGGGGCTCGTTGACGGTCTGCTGGTGCAGCTTGTTGGGGAAGTAGTCCTCCAGCGCACGGCCGTTGATCTTCCATTGGCCGGTGCCGGGGGTGAGCCGGACGCGGGCGATGGCCTCCTTGCGGCGACCGGTGGCGTCGGCCGCCCCGATCACGGCCGGGCGCTCGCCCGGTGCGGCGGACGACGGCGCCGCCTCGGCGCGGTAGGCGATCTCGCGCTCACCCTCGGTGAACGGGGTGAGCTCGTCGGTGGTCTCCACGGTCTCGGTCACGGTGCTTCCTTCGGCTCTCACTGAGCGATCTGGGTGATCTGGTAGGGCTGCGGCTGCTGAGCGCTGTGCGGGTGCTCCGGACCCGCGTACACCTTCAGCTTCTTGATCATCTGGCGGCTCAGCTTGTTCTTCGGCAGCATGCCCCAGACCGCGCGCTCGACGGCGTGCCGGGGATCGTTCGCCAGCAGTTCGCCGTAGGGCACCGACTTGAGGCCGCCCGGACGTCCGGAGTGCCGGTGCGCGAGCTTGGCCGTCCGCTTATTGCCGGTCAGGGCGATCTTGGAGGCGTTCACCACGATGACGAAGTCACCGGTGTCCACATGCGGCGCGAACTGCGCCTTGTGCTTGCCGCGCAGGAGCGTGGCGGCGGTGACGGCCAGCCGTCCGAGAACGACATCGGAGGCATCGATCACATGCCAGTTCCGGGTGATTTCACCCGACTTGGGGCTGTACGTAGACACGCTCGTGGACCACTTCCATAGGTAGCTGTTCTGTCGGCAGTGCGGGATCTGCCCAGGCAGACCACAGCGCAACAGCGATTTAGGTTACCCGCCCGTCGGGGGTGGGTCAAAACGAGCCGACGGACGGGCTTCCCGGGCTCGTCCGGGCGACTCAGATCAACGAGAGCAACGCTGCCAGAACCACCGTCGCCACCGGGATCGGCAGGGCCGTCCAGACCCAATGCGGGACGCCGGGGCGCAGCAACCCGCTGCCCGGAACGGGCGAGCTGACCAGGTCCGGTTCGGTTGCGGTGGAGCGGATCGCCGCCCAGGTGCCGAGCGCCAGTGCGACCAGTCCGACCCCGAGCATCACCGGCCGGGGCACCTCGAACAAGGTCTGGTCGAGACCGAGCCGGCCGGCCGCGACCAGACCGGCAGCCACCGCGCCCAGGCCGAGCATGATGACCAGGAAGACCCAGATCGGATGCTCGACGACCGCCCGCAGGACCCGGTCAACGAAGGCGACCACAACCACGGCGAGCAACGCCGTGGCAAGCAGGCCGGACAGCTGGGTCATCGTGACGCCGACCGCGTCCGGACCCCACGGCACGGCCGAAACGACGGCGACCAGGCCGAACAGCTGGATGAGCGTGGGAACGACCCCTTTCAAGGTCGCCGCCCGCGACTGCTCCGGCTCGGCCGGCAGGCCGAGCGAACGGGCGTAGTCGACCGGATCGCCGAACGCCCCCTCCGCACTCTGGCCGCTGTCGACGACGTGCGCCTCCACCTCGGCGAGCGCGGCACCGATCCGCTCGCCGGAGACGCCCTGCAACCGAAGCTCCAGCAGCATCGCTTCGGTCCAGCCGGCTTCCACATGGGGCGCGATGGTCCCCTGGATGTCAACCATGGACTCTCTCCTTCTCGCCGCTGAGTGCGGCTTTCTCGTTGGCGATGGTGCTGACGGCGTTGGCGAAGGCCTGCCACTGCACCCGGCGCCGATCCAGTTCCTGCGAGCCGGCGTCAGTGAGCGCGTAGTACTTGCGGCCCGGGCCGGATTCGCCGGCCCGCCATTCCACGCGGACCAGGCCGGCCTGCTCGAAGCGGGCCAGCAGCGGGTAGAGGGTGCCGCCCTTCACCACGCCGAGGCCCGCCCCGGCCAGTTCACTGGCGAGCGCGTAGCCGTACGTCTCGCCGCGGGCGATGACGGCCAGCGCGCACATCTCGAGTGACCCTCTGAGCCACTCGGTGGGCCATGCCGTTTCGGTCATGAGTAGATGGTACGGCTATCTAGCCAGTCGCGCAATATAGATGGGCAAGCGATTGAGGGAGCATCGACCCCTCAGCGCTTCCACCGCTGGTTGAGCGTGTCGAAACGCCTTCTCAGCACGTGCAGCGTCCGAGGTCTCGACAATCTCGACCGACGGCGGAGGAGATTCCTGCGCTCACAATCACCACACAGGCACCCCTCAGAAACGCAACAGCGCCATAGCCGAGCGTGGTGGCCATGACGACGACAACCCTCGTGCCCCCGGCGGCCGCAGCGGCTGCCGGCCCATCGGGCCTCACTTCCAAGCCGCTGTCGCCACTGGTCAGACGCGCTTCACTGGCGGCCACGCTGCTGGCGGTGGCCGCGCTCTACACCTGGAACCTGGCCGCCTCCGGCTGGGCGAATTCGTTCTACTCGGCGGCCGTCCAGGCCGGCACCCAGTCGTGGACGGCGTTCTTCTACGGCTCGCTGGACGCCGGCAACTCGATCACCGTCGACAAGACTCCGGCCTCGCTGTGGCTGATGGAACTGTCGGCCCGGGTCTTCGGGCTCAGCTCGTGGAGCATCCTGCTGCCGCAGGCGCTGCTCGGGGTGGCGTCCGCCTGGATTCTGTACGGCACCGTGCGGCGCTCGCTGGCCCGTGGCGGCTCGGCGCAGCGCGCCCACTGGGCGGGCATCGTGGCGGCGCTGGCGTTCGCCCTGACCCCGGCCGCGACCCTGATGTTCCGGTTCAACAATCCGGACGCCTTGATGGTGTTCTGCTACGTGGCCGCGGCGGCACTGACCCTGCGGGCCGCCGAAACGGCGTCCCGGTGGAAGTTGGCAGCTGCCGGCGCGCTGATCGGGCTGGGGTTCCTGGCCAAGATGCTGCAGGCCTTCGTGATCCTGCCCTCGCTGGTGCTGGCCTACGCGGTCGGCGCCCCGGCGTCCTGGCGGAAGAAGGTCGTCGACCTGGTCACCGCGTTCGGCGCCATGGTGCTGGCCTTCGGCTGGTGGGTGGCGATCGTCGAGCTGGTGCCCGAGTCGTGGCGGCCCTACATCGGCGGGTCGCAGACCAACTCGATCCTGGAGCTCACCTTCGGCTATAACGGCCTGGGTCGGCTGAACGGCAACGAGACCGGCTCGGTGGGCAACGCGTCCGGACGTTGGGGTCAGCTCGGCCTGCTGCGGATGTTCACCACCGTGTCGGGCGAGATGGTGTCGTGGCTGATCCCAGCGGCGCTGCTGCTGGGCGTGGCCGCGCTGATTCTGATCGGACGCCGCGGCTGGGCGACCACCTTCCGCGCCGGCACCGAGACCCATCGGACCCGCACCAACGCCGCACTGCTGCTGTTCGGCAGCTGGCTGGTGGTCAACACGCTGGTTTTCAGCTTCATGGCCGGCATTTATCACGACTACTACACGGTGGCGCTGGCACCGGCGATCGGCGGAACCCTGGCGCTGGGCGGCGTGGTCGCCTGGACGCATCGCCGGACCTGGCTGGGACGAGCCGCACTCGCAACTGCTGCGGTGGCGACCGGCGTCTGGGGCGTCGCGCTGGCGTCCGTTCCGGGCGGGGTCTACCTCTGGATCTCGATCGCCGCAGCCGCCGTGCTGACCGGCTGCGCGGCGGTGTTCCTGTTCGGCCGGACGGTCATCCATGGGCTGCAGGCCGCTGCGATCACCGCAGCCGTGGTGGCCGGCCTGGCCGGTCCTGCGGCCTACTCGGTGAACACCGCAGCCACCCCGCACACCGGCTCGATCGTGACCGCGGGACCGGCCCGCACCGGGCTCTCCGGCGGCACCAACGGACCTGGCGGAGGCGGCGGCCCCGGCGGCCAGGGCGACGGACGGCCCGGCGGCGGCTCCGGCCGGAACCAGACCGGGCAGGGCCAGACCGGAACCGCTCCGGGCGGCACCTCCCAGGGCCAGCCCGGCGGCACCGGCACCGGCGGTGGCCGCGGTGGCGGCGGTGGCGGCGCGGGCGGACTGCTGAACGGCGCCTCGGTGTCGTCGGAGTTGCTCGCCGCGCTGCAGGCGAACGCGTCCGACTACACCTGGGTGGCGGCCACCACGGGCGCCCAGAACGCGGCCAGCTATCAGCTCGCCAGCGGCTACCCGGTGATGGCGATCGGTGGATTCAACGGCTCCGACCCCTCCCCCACACTGGCGCAGTTCCAGGAGTGGGTGGCGCAGGGCAAGGTGCACTACTTCATCGGCGGCGGCAACTTCGGCGGGCAGAACAGCGGCAGCCGGACGGCGTCCGAGATCGCCACCTGGGTGCAGCAGAACTACACCGCGACGACGATCGGCGGCACGACCGTCTACGACCTGACGGCGGCGAAGTGAGTGCCGCGATGACCCTGGCCGAAGACACCACCCGCGGACGGCGCTCGCTGCCCGCCCGGTCGGCCAGCGTCGAGATCGTGATCCCGGTGTACAACGAGGCGGCAGACCTGGAGCGTTCGATCCGGAGGCTCACCGGCTTCCTCGACGACGCGCTGCCCTACCGGCACCAGGTGACCATCGCGGACAACGCGTCCACCGACGACACTCTGGCGATCGCGCGGCGGCTGGCAGTCGAGGTGGACGGCGTCCGCGTCGTCCACCTGGACGCCAAGGGCCGCGGACGGGCACTGAAGCAGACCTGGCTGGCCAGTGACGCCGACGTGGTCGCCTACATGGACGTCGACCTGTTGACCGACCTGACCGCACTGCTGCCGCTGCTCGCACCCCTGGTCAGCGGGCATTCGGACCTGGCTATCGGCACCCGGCTGGCCCGCGGTTCGCGGGTCGTCCGGGGCCCGAAGCGGGAGTTCATCTCGCGGACCTACAACCTGATCCTGCGCGGTGCACTGGGGGTGTCGTTCAGCGACGCCCAATGCGGGTTCAAGGCGATGCGGGCCGACGTGGCGCGGCGGCTACTGCCGCTGGTCGAGGACACCAACTGGTTCTTCGACACCGAACTGCTGGTGCTCGCCCAGCGCTCGGGCCTGCGGATCCATGAGGTGCCGGTGGACTGGATCGACGACCCGGGCACCACCGTCGACATCGTCGCCACCGCGACCGAGGATCTGCGCGGAGTGTGGCGGCTGCTGCGCGGACTGACCCGTGGCCGCATCCCGATCGCGGCGGTGCGCGCCGAGCTGGCCCGGCCGCCGATGAGTGCGCCGTCGGTCGGCGCGGTGGCCGGCGTGCCGGCCGGGTTGTTCGGTCAATTGGTCCGGTTCGGGGTGATCGGGGTGGCGTCGACCGTCGCCTACGCGGTGCTCTACCTGCTGCTCCGGGTCGTCGTCGACGCCCAGGCGGCCAACCTGGTCGCCCTGGCCGTCACCGCGGTAGCGAACACCGCCGCGAACCGGGTGATCACCTTCGGCGTGCGTGGTTCGGACGGCCTGGTCACCCACCACGCCACCGGCCTGCTCGCCTTCGCGGTCGCGCTCGGTTTGACCAGCGGCTCGCTCGCACTGCTCCACCTGATGGCCCCGGGTGCTGCCCACTGGGTGGAGTTGCTCGTCCTGGCCGTCGCGAACGCGGTAGCCACCGCGGTGCGATTCGTGGCGCTGAAACTGGTGATGGCAAGCTCGCCCTGATCGTGGTGGGTCGAGCTTGTCGAGACCGCAGGATGTGATTTCGACAAGCTCAATCACCGCTGGTCGAGCTTGTCGAGACCTGGAACCGAGGAGACCTCATGCCAGAGCGCCGCGGAATCACGGCCAGCGGTGATCGGCGCCCGGCCAGCGGTTTCGAGATCCCGGCGTCCGCCAGGATGACGTGAGGGAGTGGCCGTCGTCCCGGGCGTTGCCCCGAGATCCCCCATGGCGCGCCCGACGGCACTCCCCTAGACTCCGGGCGTGGTCAATCTCGGCGATCCCCCGGTGGTGGCGCAGGTCGTCCGCAACGGATTCGTGGAGTCCAGCCACCGCGGCATCATCGTGGTCACCCGAGCGGACGGCTCGGTCTCCTACGCGAAGGGCAATTGCGACAGCGACATCCTGCCCCGCTCGGCGCTGAAGCCGTTGCAGGCGTTGGCCATGGTGCGCTGCGGACTGGATGTGCCGTCCGATCAGTTGGCGGTGGCCTGCGCCAGCCATAGCGGCGAACCGATGCATCTGCAGACGGTGCTCGACCTGCTGCATCGGACGGGGCTGGACGAGTCCGACCTGCGTAACACGCCCGATCTGCCCCTGATTGACGCCCAACGCAACGAGTGGATCGCCGCCGGGCGCGGGCCCTCGTCGCTGGCCCAGAACTGTTCCGGAAAGCACGCCGCGATGCTCGCCACCGCGGCCCTCAACGGATGGCGGCTGGACACCTACCTGAACCGTGGTCACCCCTGTCAGCAAGCGGTGCTGGAAACCATCCGCAGCCTCGGCGTCCGAGTCTCCTGGACGTCGATCGACGGCTGCGGCGCGCCGGCTCTCGCGGTCAGCCTGGTCGGATTGGCGCGCATGTTCGGCACCATCGCCGCGGCCACCGACGGCGCCGAGAAGGAGATCGCGGACGCCATGCGCAGCCACCCCGAACTGGTCGGCGGCACCGGACGTGACGTCACCGACCTGATCCGCGGAGTGCCGGGCATGGTGGCCAAGGACGGCGCCGAGGGCGTCTACGCCGCCGGCCTGCCCGACGGCCGCGGCATCGCGATCAAGATCACCGACGGCGGTATCCGGGCTCGTCCGGTGGTGATGGGCGCGGTGCTGCGTCGGCTGTGGCTGGGTGATGCGGCGCTGCGCGCCCGGATGATGGACGCCCCCATCTATGGACGCGGCCAGGTGGTCGGCGCCGTCATCCCGGTCGACATCTGAGGCCGGATGGCCGGATCTGAGGCCGGATGGCGGCAACTGAGGCCGGATGGCGGCAACTGACTGACACCTCCGGGAGCCACTGGCGCTTTGCAGAGCGCCATCGGCTCCCGTTCCCGCCAGTCAGCGTTCAGGCTGGCCGGTCAGGGCTGACCGCCGCTTCGGTGGGCCGGGTCGGCGCCTGCACCGGTTGCGCTGGAGCCGGCGCCCACCCGGACGGCTGCGCCGCGGACGGCGGGACGGACTTTCCCGCGACGGTGTCCTCTGGGCCGGACCCCAGGTTGACCACGGGGTCGGGGTCGAGTGGGCTGTGATGGCTCGCGGACGGCGTCATCACCACGGGCACCGCGTGCGGCACGATCAGCCCGGGCGGCCTGGGCGGCCTGGGCCGCGACTGGGTAGGTGGGTGCTCACCGGACGCCGCTGGAATCAGCCGCGGACTCACCACCGACTCACCGCCGGCACCTCCGGTCACCCCAGCAGCCGCACTCGCGCCGCCCACGGCAGGCACCTGCTGACCGGCCGGGGCGGGCCTCGCCCACCCCGAAGCGGCCTCACCGTACGCCCCGCCAGCCGATACCCCGGCACCGGACGTCCCACCGTGCGCTCCACCAGCCGATACCCCGGCACCGGACGTCCCACCGTGCGCTCCACCAGCGGACGACGCCGCGCCAGACACCCCAGCGCCTGACCTCCCAGCGCCTGACGTCCCAACACCCGACGTCCCAGCGTGCCACCCGGCAGCGGACGCCCTGCCATCGGCGACGCCGCCGACGGGCACGCCCTCGGCGGGCGTTCCCGCACCCCCTCCACCGCCCGGAGTTGCCGCGGCAGCCGCTCGGGCCTGCCTGGTCGCACCGGCTGCCTGACCGATCCCCCACACCAGAGCCAAAGCAGCCAGGAACGGCAGCAGGTGGCCCACCCAGCCGAGCCAGCCTGTGGGGTCCGCGGGTGCGTCGGGTGCACCTGCGGCATAGGTCGTCCAGCCGAACTGGATGAGCCAATGAGTGACCAGCAGCGTGGTGCCCGCCCACAGCAGCGCGTGGCCTCGGGAGATGCGGCGGCCGACGTAGACGGTGGCGACGACCGTGGCCACCACGAAGATCAGGGTGCGCAGCAGCGCGAGGAAAATGTCCATCGGGTGCCTCCACTTCGGGGTGCCTGGCCTCAGCCTAGTGACCTGTCGCCCCTGATGGCTGGCCCTGGCGACTCCCGGGCACGCGCCCGGCGACGTTCTCCTCGGTCGTGCCACGACCCGGTAGTCCTGCCTCGTCCGTCCAGCAATGCACGCACCCGGAAGCCGCCGCCCCCAGGCCTCAGGTGCGACAGGCCACAGATGCTGCCCGCTGACACCGGTTTTCCGGTTGGCGTTGCAGGGCCCCCTGGGCGGGTGTTAGGTAGGTTCATGAGTTCAAAGGTGAACGCCACGACCATGCAGCCGACCAGTCCCGACGACGTCCGCAATGTCGTCCTGATCGGAAACGCCGGCTCCGGCAAGACCTCCCTGTTCGAGCAATTGCTGAAGGCCCGGGTTCCGGGCTACCGCGGGGAGAAGGAGGACGCCGAGCGGGCGTCCCAGCTGTTTCTGGCGTCGTTCGTCACCGGCGACACGATGGTGAACCTGCTGGACGCGCCCGGTCACCCCGACTTCGTCGGCGAGTTGCGTGCCGGCATCCGCGCCGCCGACGCAGCCGTCTTCGTAGTCTCGGCCGCGGACGGCATCGACGGCGCCGCCCGGTCGCTGTGGGAGGAATGCCGCGAGGCGAACCTGCCCCGGGTGATCGTGCTCACCAAGCTGGACGCCGGGCACGCCGACTTCGACACCGCGGTCGCCGATTGCCAGGACGGCTTCGGCGACGGCGTCCGGCCCACCCACGTCCCCACCTTCGCCGGCCCCGGCCAGGTCTCCGGCAACATCGGCCTGCTCACCTTGGAGGAACACGACTATTCGGGAGGCGATCGGGTGGTGCGCACCTTGAACGCCCACGACGACCAGGTCGAGACCTATCGCGGTCCGCTGATCGAGTCGATCATCGCCGAGGCCGAGGACGAGGGCCTGATGGACCGCTACCTGGAGGACGACGAGAACCTCGACCTGGAGGACCTGCTGGACGACCTGATGAAGGCGGTGGCCACCGCCAACCTGTTCCCGGTGATCCCGGTGCAGACCGCCAGCGGCGTCGGCATTGAGGAACTGCTGGCCCTGGTCGAGCACGGCTTCCCCACCCCCGGGCTGCATCCGAACCCGTCGCTGACCACCACCGACGGCGAAGTGCTGCCGCAACCCGACTCCGATCCGGACGCCCCCCTGGTGGCCCAGGTGATCCGGACCACCACCGACCCGTTCGCCTGGCTGTCGATGGTGCGGATCTTTTCCGGCACGCTGCAGACCGACGACGTCGTCCATGTCTCGGGGCATCGCTCCTGGGTGCTGGGCCACGACGACGACGCCCACCCCGACCACGACAACGAGGAACGGATCGGGCTCATCCAAGGCGCGGTGGGCACCGAGCTGAAGCCGCGGCCGCAAGCCATTGCCGGCGAGATCGTGCTGCTGCCCAAGCTGAGCACCGCTGAGACCGGCGACACGCTGTCGGCCAAGGACCGTCCGGGCGTGGTGGAGGCATGGGCGCTGCCCGAGCCGCTGCTGCCGCTGGCGATCCGGGCCGCCACCCGCAACGACGAGGACAAGCTGGCCGGCGCGCTGCAGCGGCTCGCCGTGGAGGATTCCAGCGTCCGGGTCGATCGTGGCGCCGGCGACCAGTTGGTGATCTGGACGACGGGTCAGGCGCACGCCGATCTGCTGCTGGGCCGCCTGGTGGAGCGCTATCAGGTGCGGGTCGAGCAGGAGGAACTGAAGATCCCGATGCGGGAGACCTTCACCCGCAAGGTGGCGGCGCTGGGCCGGCATGTGAAGCAGTCGGGCGGCCACGGGCAGTACGCCGTCTGCAACATCGAGGTCGAGCCGCTGGAACGTGGTGCCGGTTTCGAGTTCGTCGACAAGGTGGTCGGCGGCGCCGTCCCGCGGCAGTTCATCCCCTCGGTCGAGAAGGGGGTACGCACCCAGCTCGACAAGGGCGTTTTCGCCGGCTACCCGATGGTTGACGTCCGGGTGACCCTGTACGACGGCAAGGCGCATTCGGTGGACTCCTCCGACATGGCCTTCCAGATGGCCGGTGCCCTGGCGATCAAGGAGGCAGCCGCCGCCGCCAGCGCCGTCGCCCTACTCGAGCCGCTCGATCTGGTCAGCGTGACGGTGGCCGACGAGTACCTCGGCCCGGTGATGACCGATCTTTCCGGACGCCGCGGCCAGCTGCTCGGTTCGGACGGCGCCGACGGCAAGTCGATCGTCCGGGCCCTGGTTCCGCACGCGGAACTCGCCCGCTACGCGATCGACCTGCGTGGCATCGCCCACGGCTCCGGCACCTTCACCCGCGAGTTCCACGGCTACGAACTGCTGCCCGCCCAGCTGCTGGGGAAGTACAAGAAGTAGGGAGCTTGCGGAGCTCCGCCCGCCGTGGGAGTGGAGAGTGAGTTCGACCCGTGTCCCTTTGCTGGATCGGACGGTTCACTCTCACATCAGTAGGCCGGCCGTTCAGCTACTGCATTGATGAGCCATTCTTTGGCAGGCGCAGAGTGCCAAACATCTCCAAGCCCCTTCCAGCGTCTCTGGAGTGGCCCCCCCTAGTGGATAACCGAATCCCACTTCCACGCTCTTGTAAATCTGAACGACCGGCTGGCCCTTGGCGATCCCTCCGAACATCCTCGATCGAAGCGAACCACGATGCCTGGTTGTGACGACAGCCCTGACCAACTCGCCCTCGTAGAGTGCGACGTCAGCGATCGGCAGCACTTTCTCCCGGTGTATCTTCTCGATCCAGGGATCGCTGTGAAGAGTCCCGCTGTCCAACTCGACGACAGGGAGCATCGTATGTCCTCGCGCCGCGAGGTAGGCCAATGCTTCCTCGAATTGGGCGATGAAGGCACGAATGGCCGCCTCTTCCTCACTCTTACGACGCGCCTGAATTCGCTCATATTCGCTTTTCTGCGAGGCCAACTGCCGTTGACGTTTTTCAATCTCATCGTCGATGCCCACGCGCGGCAGCCTACCGACCGCGCATTGCTGTGCTGCACGCGGAGGCCCGGCCAGCTGTTCGGTCGGACGCCGCCGAGGGCCACTCGATCGTCCGGGCGCTGGTCCCGCACTCCGAACTGGCGCGCTACGCGATCGACCCGGCCTGCCGAACCAGACCATGAAGTTGGTTTCAACAGACGCAACCAGGGACGGCACCGGTGGCCGAAATCAGCTGGCGAAGTTTCGACAAGGCTCAACCAGCGTCGGTCTCACAGCTTGTCGAGACCTGAATCGAGCCGCCGGGCTGCATGCCAATCAGTCCGCGCGTCTGGCTCGTCGGATTACGTCCGATCCTGGGGGTAGCTGAGGCAGACGAGCCGGAACGACGTCCAGATCGGACGTAATCTGACGAGGCTGCGCGCTCGGCACTCGACAAGGCTGCTCCTGACCGAGGACAACGTTCCCGCACTGGTTTCGTGTTCCCTTCTGCGGACGGCGGCCCCCTGACTGGCCCGGTTTGCCCCTCGGTCGATGTGCTCGCCCAGACACTTCTCGAAGAGTTCTGTGGATAACTCCCAAAGAGGGCGCCCGACATGCTGCGATGGCGTGGTGGACGATCTCGACGACCTGATGGTGCTCACCACCGTGATGGGCCTGAACAACGGCGTGCTGCGGAAACGAGACCATCCGACGTCCCGGGCCACCTTCGACCGGCTGGTCCGCGCAGGCTCGATCGTCCGCGCGTTTCCCGGCACCTTCGTGAACGCACAGTTGATGACAAGTCGGCTGACCCGGTGTGCTGCCGCTCTGGCCACCTATCCCGGTTCGCTGCTCTGGGGAACGGACGCCGTCGCGGCCCTCACCCACGCCCTGGACGACACCGCGTTCGGCGTCCGGGACGCAGTCCACCTGGTTCACCGCCAGTCCAGGTACGCCGCACACTGCGTGCGGTGGACGCGGCGCGCGATTCCGGCCGAGCATCAGCTCCGGATAGACGGGCTGCGCTGCCCCTCGGCGTCCTATCTGGCGGTCGAGTCCGCCGCCCACGATCAGGGAGCGATGATCGAGCGGTTCCTCCGCGCCGGGCAGCTGAAGCCCGCCGAACTGTCGGACGTCCTGCCTGCCTTTGCCGGCACAGCAGGCCACCGGGAGCGCTGCCGGGTGGTCCGCGCCAGCCAGGACAACCCCTGGTCGGGCGGCGAACGACGGCTGCAGGAGTTGCTGCGCCGGCACCGCATCACCGGCTGGGTGGCGAACGCCGAATTGCTGATCGAGGGACGCCGCTGCTTCCCTGACGTCTTGTTCGAAGCGGCCCGACTCGTCCTCGAGTTCGACGGCTACGGAGTGCACAGCAAGCCCGAGGTGTTCGAGTCCGACCGGCGGCGGCAGAATGCGCTCGTCCTCGGTGACTACCGGATCCTGCGTTACACCTGGAAGCAGCTCACCGAAAGCCCGGAGCTGCTGATCGCTGAGGTTCGGACGATGTTGGCTCGCCAGATTACGTCCGATCCTGGGGGTAGCTGAGGCGGATGAGGCGACGCCACGTCCAGATCGGATGTAATCCGGCGAACCGCCCGGCCGGACGCCCGCCCTCCTGGGTCAAGACCCAGCCCAGGGTCGCCCCACCCCAGAATCGACCCAGCCCAGGTCCACGGGCCGTGTGGCGGCCGCATCAGAGTGGATCCAGAGAGCAGCCGCACAGCACAAGGCCCCGGGCTTTCGCCCGGGGCCTTCGTGGTTGTCGATCAGAACGAGTAGACCGGCTGGGTGCCGTAGGGGACGTGGTCGGAGTCGACGATGTCCTTGCCGAGTGGGACGCAGGTGACCGGGATCATCTTGATGTTGGCGATGGCCAGCGGGATGCCGATGATGGTGATCGCCTGTGCGGCTGCGGTGGTGAGGTGACCGATGGCCAGCCAGAGGCCGGCGACCAGGAACCAGATGATGTTGCCGAGCGCGGAGCCGACCCCGGCGCCCGGCTTGCGGACGATGGTCTTGCCGAACGGCCACAGCGCGTAGGCGGCCATCCGGAAGGACGCGATGCCGAAGGGAATGGTGATGATCAGGATGCAGGCGAGCACCCCGAAGAAGAGGTACCCGAGGGCGAGCCAGAACCCGCCGAAGATCAACCAGATGATGTTCAACAGAGTGCGCATGGGTGTGTCACAAGCCTTTCGTCAGAAGGCGGCCGAGCCGCCACCTCAGTCTCTCCCACGGCGTTGACCATTCGGTGCCCCGTCAGGGTTATCCCAGGGAGGCATCAGCCCACAGCACAGCAGCGACAAACCACCACCTCAACCCCCGTACCGAGGGTATCCGCCGACACCGCGACTCGCCGACACACCAACACCGTCGTCGGTCACAGCTTGTCGAGAACCTCTCCGGCAACGGGGTCGCCACAAGCTGGACCGGCCCAGAAGGCGTGGTCAGCGCTTCCCGGCAGGCCCGGCACGGTGGTGGTCGATCGATTGTCGTCCGCCTGCGGAACCTCTTACGCTGACCCGCATGGCTGAGGCGCGACCACGGGTACATCGAGAGGTCGTCTCCTTCGTCCGCCGCAGTTCCCGGATGAACCCCAGCCAGGAGAAGGCCTGGCGGGAACACTCCGACTGGGTGATCCGGGTGCCTGCCCGCGACACCGACACCTCGGTGGCCGTCGATGCCCACCTCGACCTGACGGACGCCTTCGGCAGACGCGCCCCGCTGGTGCTGGAGATCGGCGGCGGAACCGGGGACGTGATCGCCGCCGTCGCCGCACTGCATCCCGAGCGGAACCATCTGGCCTTCGAGGTGTTCGAACCGGCCGTGGCCAGCACCTTGTCCAAATGCGCCCGGGCCGGCGTTTACAACGTCCGGGTGGTCGTCGCGAACGGCGTGGACGCCCTGGGCACCCTGATCGACGACGATTCGCTGGCCGAGCTGTGGACGTTCTTCCCCGATCCCTGGCACAAGAAGCGGCATCACAAGCGTCGGCTGGTGTCGCGTCCGTTCGCCGACCTGGTGGCGGCCAAGCTGGCGCCCGGCGGCGTCTGGCGGCTGGCCACCGACGCCGACGGCTACGCCCTCGCGATGCGCACGGTGCTCGACGGCCATCCGCTGCTGGCCAACCGTTATGACGGCTGGGCACCCCGGTGGGAGGATCGTCCGCAGAGCAGGTACGAGGCCAAGGGAATCGCGGCCGGACGGACCATCTACGACTTGTGTTATGGCATCCGGGAAGGGGGACGGCGGTGAGGCTGCGCCTCGACATCGCCTACGACGGCACCGAATTCCACGGCTGGGCGGCGCAGCGCGGGCTACGCACCGTGCAGGAGGAGCTGGAGGCCTGGATCCCGCGGGTGCTGCGGTTGAACGAGCCGGTCAGCCTGACCTGCGCCGGCCGGACGGACGCCGGGGTGCACGCCCGCGGCCAGGTCGCCCATGTTGACCTGCCCGACGTCAACGACGTGCCGAAGACCGTCGCCGAGCTCGGCTACCGGCTGCGCAACGTGCTGCCGTCCGACCTGGTGGTGCGCCGGGTCAGCCTGGCCCCGCCCGGTTTCGACGCCCGCTTCTCGGCGATCTGGCGGCGCTACGTGTACCGGATTGCCGACTCCACCCCCGACCCGCTGCTGCGGATCCACGTCACCCCGGTTCGATCCGAACTCGACCTGGCGAAGATCAACGCGGTCGCCGGCCGGTTGCGCGGCCTGCACGACTTCGCCGCGTTCTGCAAGCAACGCCAGGGTGCCACTACCATTCGCAACCTGCTGCAGCTATCGGCGCGGCGCACCTGGGGCGACGTCGCCGAGATCACGGTCAAGGCGGACGCCTTCTGCCACTCGATGGTTCGTTCCCTGGTCGGCGGCCTGGTCGCCGTCGCCACCGGACGCCGCGAGCCGGACTGGCTGGTCGGCTTGCTGGACACCCGCGAACGGGCCGGCGACATCCGGGTGATGCCGCCCGGCGGCCTGACCCTGGAGGAGGTCGGCTACCCCCGGGACCGGGAACTGGCCGCCCGTGCGCTCGAGGCCCGCGCCCGGCGCACCCTGGATTTGCCCGACAGCCCCGGTTCACCGCTGTGAGCCACTACTTCACCGCCCCCACCGGGCCCGAGAAGCGGCGCAGCGTCGACGTCCGGTTCTGGAACACCGACTGGCGCTTCAGCACCGCGAACGAGGTGTTCTCGGCCGACGGACTCGATCTGGGCACCGGCGTCCTGCTGCGTTCGGCCGCGCCGCCCGCGGACGCCGTCCGGCTGCTCGATCTGGGCTGCGGCTGGGGGGTGCTGGCGGTCGCGCTGGCGGTCGCCTGCCCCGGCGCCGTGGTGGACGCGGTCGACGTCAATCCGCGCGCGCTGGCCCTGTGCACCGACAACGCCCGTAGTCACGGCGTCGCCGACCGGGTTCGCCCGGTGCTGCCGGAGACCGCCGACGCGTCCGTCCGCTACGACGAGATCTGGTCGAACCCGCCGATCCGGATCGGCAAGGACGCCCTGCACGAACTGCTGCTGACCTGGCTGCCCCGGCTCACACCGGACGGCGTGGCCCGGCTCGTCGTCGGCCGCAATCTGGGTGCGGATTCGCTGCAGCGCTGGCTGGTCGAGCAGGGCTGGGCCTGCGAGCGGACGGCCAGCGCGAAGGGCTTCCGGGTTTTCGCCGTCCGTCGCCCGGCACGTTGACCCCAGGCAACTGTTCCGCCCGCGACATGCGGAGCCCTAGGGTTGGCGCGGGACAAGATCTGGCCCTCGGAGAAGAGCGGAGATCGACATGGCGGACGAGAGCGCACCGGGCACCGGGAAATTCCTCGACGATCTGGCCACAAAAGCAAAGGGTGTCGGCGGTCAGGTGCGCGAGTTCACCGAGGATGCGTTCGACCGGGTCCGCGAGTTCTCCTCCACTGCCGGCGAGAACATCAAAGGCTTCGCAACGGACGCCGGCGGCAACATCAAGGAGTTCGCCAGCGGTGCCGGCGAGAACATCAAGGACTTCGCCGGCGGCGCTCGAGAGAAGGGGCAGCAGGCGTTCGACAACATCAAGGGACGCCTCGACGGGACGAAGAAGGGGCCGGCTCCCGGCGACGCCGAGTGACTTCGCGGCATCGACAGGGGTTTCGACAGGCTCAACCAACGTCGGCCGCCCGACCGGTAAGCGATTTCGACGAGCCCGGTCCGGGAGCGCGGACGTGGTCTAGGCTGAGGCTCACCTGAACACTTGCAGGGGAACACCGGTGCGATTCCGGGACTGACCCGCAGCCGTGACGCCAGCGATGGCCCAGTCGGAATGCCTGCAGCTGTTCTGGCTCTGTCAACCTGTCGTGGCACGCGGGTGAGCCGGATGGACCCCGGGTCTGGCTTTCGCCCACTGCCCGCGCGAAAGGACCATCCAGATGCACTCAACCCTGAGTCGCTCCCTCGCTGTCGGGACTGCAGCAGCCCTCACTCTCACCGGCCTGATCGCCGCCGCGCCGCGTGCCGCCGCGGTTCCCGAGGCCGACGCCACCAAGGCCGCCAACTTCCTGGTCCGGAACCTTCCGACCAAGGCCGACGGCGCCGGTGCGTCGATGACCGCGGCGCTCGGGCTGGCCACCACCGGGAGCTGCAGCTACGCTCCGGCCGCCCGCACGCTGGTGAAGCAGATCAAGGCGAATGCGAAGTCGTACCTGTACCCGGGCAAGAGGCTCAACCAGGCCCGCGCGGCCAACATGGCGATCACGGTGACGTCGCTCGGCCTCAACCCGAAGAAGTTCGCCGGGTACAACCTAGTCTCGCTGGTCACCAAGGGTCTCCCGAATGACGGCCAGGTCGGCCCGTCCACGTCGGCGTTCAACCAGAGCCTCGGCATCATCGCCCTGCAGCGCGCCGATGCCACGATTCCGGTGACGCTGCTGACCAACCTGCTCAGCCAGCAGGGCGACAACGGCGCCTTCGGCTACGAATGGCCGGCCGGAACCTTCAACGCCGACCCGGACACGACCGCGATGGGCATCCTGGCGCTCAAGGCGATCGGGCAGCTCACACCGCAGCAGAACGCGGCGACCGGCTGGGCCAAGACCGCTCAGAAGTCGGCCGGCTACTGGGAGAACTACTCCCCGGTCGACTCCACCTCTCTGTTGGGTTCGGCGCTGGGCAGCGGTGCCGAAGTGACCAAGGCCAAGGCGTGGCTGGGCACTGTGCAGCACTCCGACGGCGGGTTCCCGAACTCGCTCGACGACGGGACGCCGTCCGACGCGATGGCGACCGCCAACGCGCTCTACCTGATCACCGGCAAGTCGGCACTCAACGCGACGCTCAACCTGAGCAAGTGCCCGAAGAGCCCGCCGTCGCTGCCCAAGGCGAGCACCTCCTGCACCGGGGTGTGGGTCGTGGTGAACCGCGGCAACGGCGAGGCGACCGTCCGCTGCGCCACCAAGTACGCCAACGGTCTGGCGGCCCTGAAGAACGCCGGCTTCTCGATCAAGACCACCGAGACCAACTTCGGTCCGTTCCTGTGCCAGATCCAGAGCTTCCCGAGCACCTGCACCTCGACGGCGAACACGTTCTGGGGTTACTGGACCGCCGAGCAGAAGCCGGACGGCAGCTGGGGCAAGTGGACCGAGTCGCCCATCGGCGCGTCGCAGTCGAAGCCGAAGAAGGGCGTCGCCGAGGGCTGGATCTATGGCCCCTGGCTGGACGGCGCCCAGCCCGACCTGACCACCCCGCCGAAGGGGTACACCGCCAGCCCGGTTCCGGCGATCAGCGGGACGGCCAAGGTCGGCACGACCCTGACCGTGGCGTCCGGCACCTGGACGCCGAAGCCGGACAGCCTGGGTTACCAGTGGTACCGCTCCGGCAAGGCCATCGCCAAGGCCACTACGACCAGCTACAAGCTGACCAAGTCGGACGCCAAGAAGACCATCACCGTGAAGGTGACGGCGAAGAAGACCGGCTACGAGACGCTCACCCGGACGTCCAAGGCGACCGCCAAGGTCGCTAAGTGAGGCGATTCCTCGCCTCGGTCGCGCTGGCGGCGATGCTCGCCGCCGGCGCGGCCGCACCATCCGCCCCGGCTGCCGCGTCCGCCCCGGCCCTGCCGCAGGCGGCGTCCTGCAGCGGGGTCTGGGTGGTGGTCGATTTCGGCAGCCTGGGCGGCATCACCACCCGGTGCGCGACCAGCCACGGCACCGGGGCGGCGGCGCTGCGCAGCGCCGGGTTCTCCCCCACCATCACCGAAGGCTTCGTCTACAAGATCAGCGGCAAGCCGAGCAAACCCGACATCAACAAGGCGTACTGGTCGTACTGGCACGCCACCCGCAACGCGGACGGCAGCTACAACGGCTGGACGTACTCCAACCTGGGCGCGAACAGCTACCAGCCGACCGCCGGCAACGCCGAGGGCTGGCGCTTCCAGTCGCTGAGCGAAGGCAAGGTACGGCCGGGAGCCGCGCCGCCGTCCGGCACCGAGACCGCCAAGCCGTCCAAGTCGGCCAAGCCGAAGCCCACCCCGAGCGCGACGCCGACGCCCAGCAAGAAGCCCAGCTCCAAGCCGACCGCGAGCAGGACGCCCAGCGCGTCCGCGAAGGCCGGCACACCGAGCGCGAGCGGCAAGCCCAGCACGAAGGCATCCGCGACGACCGGGGCGACCACGACCAGTCCGGCATCCAGTGCGACACCCACCTCCTCGT
The DNA here is from genome assembly GCA_047602545.1 of Micropruina sp. Classification (GTDB taxonomy): domain Bacteria; phylum Actinomycetota; class Actinomycetes; order Propionibacteriales; family Propionibacteriaceae; genus Micropruina. Next base: position 856,009 of record JASGHC010000001.1, read on the forward strand.
CCGCGCCGGCCACACCCGGCGGCGCCGACCCGTCCAGCCCGGTCGCCGTGCCGGTGAGCGCCGAGGCCCCTTCGGCCGTACCCGCCGACGAGGCGGGGAGCGGCTCGCCGGTGGGCCTGATCACCACCCTCGGCATCGTGGTCGCCGGGGTGGCGGGACTCGGCGGCTGGTGGTGGAAGGGCCGGAACTCCTGACCCCCATGCCTCCGCAACCCACGCCGTCGGCGCCGGTCCACCCCTGGGCCTGGTGGTGCTGGGCGATCGGCATCGGGCTGGCCGTCAGCGGCACCACCAACCCGCTGCTGCTGATCCTGATCGCGCTGGCCGTGATCGTCGTGGTGATGCTCCGGCGCACGGCCGCACCGTGGGCTCGCTCGGTGCGGGCCTATCTACTGCTGGCGTTGTTCGTAATCGGCATGCGGGTGTTCTTCCAGATCCTGATCGGCGGCAGCGGCGGCGAAACCGTGCTGGTCACGCTGCCGGAGATCCCGCTGCCGGACTGGGCTGCCGGCATCCGGCTGGGTGGCGCGGTCACCGCCGAGGGACTCACCGCCACGCTGTACAGCGCGCTGCGGCTGGCGGTGATGCTGCTCTGTATCGGCGCAGCCAACGCGCTGGCCAACCCGCGACAGGCACTCAAGTCGGTGCCGGCGGCGCTGTACGAGGCGTCGGTGGCGGTGGTGATCGCGCTCTCCGTCGCGCCCCAGTTGATCGAAAGCGCCCAGCGGGTGCGCCGGGCCCGCCGGCTGCGCGGCGACCCGGTCCGCGGGCTGCGGGCACTCGGCCGGATCGCCCTGCCCGTGCTGGCTGATTCGATCGACCGCTCGATGGCGCTGGCCGCCGGCATGGAGGCGCGTGGCTTCGGCCGGACCCGGGGCAACCCGGTGCCGGGCGCGCTGCCGCTGATGATCGCCTCCTCCATGGTGGCGTTGCTGGGCGCGTTCCTGCTGCTCAGCACCGCGTTCTGGGAACTCGCGACGGCCACCCTCGCGCTCGGTGTGGTGGGTACCGGCTGGGGGCTGCGCCGGGCCGGACGCAACCTGCGGGTGAGCGCCCACCGCCCGCACCCCTGGACCTGGCGAGCCAGCGGGGTCGCGCTGAGCGGCCTGCTGGTCGCCGCGGTGGTGCTCGGCCTGGGTTGGTTCGACGGCAGCTACGACAGTGTCTTCCCGTCCACCGATCCCCTGGTCTGGCCGGAGTTGACGCTGCCGATGCTGGTGGCGGTGGCCGGCTGCCTGGCTCCGTTGCCGCTCACCGCGCCGCCACGCTTCCGGCCCGTCGAGACGCACCGCACCGACAGCCGCGTCCGGACGCTGCGGGAGGGAGCACCGGCATGATCACCTGGCAGGACGTCACCCTCAGCTACGCCGACTCGGACCAGCCCACCCTGCGCGGGGTCAGCCTGGAGATCCCCGACGGCGACCTGTGCCTGGTGGTCGGGCCCACGGGCAGCGGGAAATCCACCCTGCTCGGCAGCATCAACGGCCTGGTGCCGCACTTCACCGGCGGCACCCTGAGCGGCCGGGTGACGGTGGCCGGACGCGACACCGCCGGCCATCAGCCCCGCGAGCTGGCCGAACTGGTCGGCTACGTCGGCCAGGACCCGTTGCGCGGCTTCGTCACCGACACCGTCGAGGACGAGGTCGCCTACGGCATGGAGCAGCTCGGCGTCGCGCCGATGGCGATGCGGAAACGGGTCGAGGAAACCCTCGACCTGATGGGCATCGCCGAGTTGCGCCGGCGGCCGTTGGTGGAATTGTCCGGCGGACAGCAACAGCGGGTGGCGATCGCCGCGGTGCTGGCCGCGCAGCCCCAGGTGCTGGTGCTGGACGAACCCACTTCGGCGCTCGACCCGACCGCCGCCCAGGACGTGCTGGCGGCGATCACCACGCTGGTCCACGAGGTCGGCTTGACCGTGGTGTTGGCCGAGCACCGGCTGGAGCGGGTGATGCAGGCCGCCGACTCGATGATCTGGCTGCCCGGCGACGGCAGCGCCGGATACGGGCCGCCGGCCGAGATTCTGGGTCGCGCCTCGGTGACGCCGCCGCTTGCGGCGCTGGCTCACACCCTGGGTTGGCCGACTGTGCCGCTCAGCGTGCGCGAGGCCCGCCGGCGGGTGCGGGCGTCCGGAATCACGATCAGCGCTCCGTCCGCCCCTGACCCGATCCCGGGTCCGGTCGCACTGCAGGCCCGTGACGTCGAGGTGCGGTACGGCCCGATCAGCGCCGTCCGCGGTGTCGACCTGGACCTGCATGCCGGCAGCGTGACCGCCCTGCTGGGGCGCAACGGCGCCGGCAAGTCGTCCCTGCTGTGGGCGCTGCAGGGGGCGCTGACCAGCGCCGGAACGATCACCGTCAACGGCCAGGACCCGCGCCGGCTGAGCGCCGCCCAGGCCCGCCGGCTGGTGACGCTGGTGCCCCAGACCGCCGCCGACCTGCTCTACCTGCCCACCGTCGCGGCGGAATGCACCCAGGCCGACGCCGAGAGCGGGGCAGAACCGGGCACCACCCGCGATCTGATCGCCCGGCTCGGCCTCGACCTGCCGTCCGGTCGCGATCCGCGCGACCTCTCCGAGGGACAGCGGCTCGGGTTGGTGCTGGCGATCCAGTTGGCTGCCCGGGCCCCGGTGCTGTTGCTGGACGAGCCCACCCGCGGTCTCGACTACACCGCCAAGGCCCAGCTGCATCAGATCCTCGACACTCTCGCCGACGACGGCATCGCCGTCGCGTTGAGCACCCACGACGTCGAGTTCGCGGCGCTGGCCAGCCGGCGGCTGGTGTTGATGGCGGACGGCGAGGTGATCGCCGACGGCTCCACCGCCGCCCTGCTCACCTCGTCGCCCGCCTACGCGCCGCAGATGACGAAGGTATTCGCCCCGGTGCCTGTGCTCACCCCCGCCGACGTGGAACGCAGACTGCGATGAACGGCGGCAGGCGCTGGGCCTCAGCACTCGCGCTCGGTTCCGCGGTGGCGGCCGGCGCGGTCGCCTTCGGCTGGCCGCTGTTCATCCGCCCGGAGGGCAGCGCCAGCCCCATGCAGGCCCCGATCGTGCTCGCCCTGGTGCTGGGACTGGTGCTGTCGATCGTGCTGTCCGAGCTGGTCGCCGGCGGCCTCGACGTCAAAGCCCTCGCCATGCTGGGTGTGCTCGCCGCGGTAGGCAGCATCCTGCGGCCGCTCAGCGCCGGAACGGCCGGTTTCGAGCTGGTCTTCTTCCTGCTCATCCTGGCCGGACGGGTGTTCGGCGCCGGTTTCGGCTTTGCGCTCGGCGCGATCACCCTGTTCACCTCCGCGCTACTCACCTCCGGCGTCGGACCGTGGCTGCCCTACCAGATGTTGGCCGCGGGTTTCGTCGGACTGTTCGCCGGCTGGCTGCCGGGGCCGCGGACCGAGACCGCGGCGTCCGGGCGCGGTGAGCTGGTGCTGCTGGCCGGGTACGGCGTGGTGTCGGCGTTCGCCTACGGCTGGCTGATGGACTTCTCGTTCTGGCCGTTCGCACTCGGCGACGGCACCCAGCTCTCGTTCGATCCGTCCGCGTCCCCGTCCGAGAACCTGCACCGGTTCGTCCTGTTCAACCTGGCCACCTCGATGGGCTGGAATCTCGGCCGGGCGCTGACCAACGCGGCGGTGATCCTGCTGGTCGGCGCACCGCTGCTTCGCCTGCTGCGGCGGACGGCACGCCGGGCCGCCTTCGCCACCGCCGCGTCCCCCACCGGGTGGCCGCTCGCCGGGCCCGTCCGGACGCCTGAGGCCGATGAGACGCCGAGGGTCCCCGCTCAGGAAACCGCCCGGCCGGAGGTGTTGTCGAGACGTCCGGCAGGGAATACTGGGCCGTGACTGGTGGGTTGACCCAATCAAGAAGCCCCTACGAAGGAGTACCGATGACGTACACGCTGCCGGACCTCGACTACGACTACGGCGCACTCGAGCCGCACATCTCCGCGCAGATCATGCAGCTCCATCACGACAAGCATCACGCCGCCTACGTGGCCGGTGCGAACACCGCGCTGGAGAAGTTGGCCGCGGCCCGCGAGAGCGGTGACTTCGCGGCGATCAACAAGCTCGAGAAGGACCTCGCCTTCCACCTCGGTGGGCACATCAACCATTCCGTGTTCTGGAAGAACATGTCTCCGGACGGCGGCGGACGCCCCGACGGCGAGATCGCGGCCGCGATCGACGAGTTCTTCGGCTCGTTCGAGGGCTTCCAAAAGCAGTTCAACGAGGTCGCCAACGGCCTGCAGGGCTCCGGCTGGTCGGTGCTGGTCTGGGACACCCTGGGCAAGCGGCTGAACATCAACCAGCTTTTCGACCAGCAGGGCAACCTGCCGGTCGGCCAGTTGCCCGTGCTGCAGCTGGACATGTGGGAGCACGCCTTCTACCTGCAGTACCTCAACGTCAAGGGCGACTACGTGAAGGCGTGGTGGAACGTGGTCAACTGGACCGACGTCACCGAGCGCTTCACCAAGGCCCAGGCGGCCGGTTCCGGCCTGTTCTGAGCCTCACGACGACACGGCCCCCGGTCCTCCGGGGGCCGTTCGACGTCCCGGCCGGCCGAAAGCAGAAGCGCACTCTCGCTGGTCGAGCTTGTCGAGACCTCGGACGCCGACCCTGGCGAGGGTTTCGACAAGGTCCACCACCGGCAGTCACACCTGGGCCGGACATCCGCCGTCCACCCAACGGACACCTGCCGGTCACCGAAATGGCGCTGACTACCGAACCCACGGCTTCGGCTCCCACCGCTCCCTGAGAGATTTGCGCGATTTCTCAGCTTCCGGCACACTCGCTCTCAGGTTGTTCTCATGAACCGTCCTGATCCCCGAGTAGTTGGAGCTGTACCCATCGTGATCTGGTCCTGGAAGCTGACGGCTCTCACCGGCGCCGTCGTCCTCGCCGGAGGCGGCCTGGCCGCCACCTCGCTCGACAAGTCCGTGACACTGAACGTCGACGGGCAGACCTCGACCAGCACCAGCTACGCCGGCACCGTCGGCGACGTGCTCAAGGCCAACAACATCCAGCTCGGTCCGCGTGACCTGGTCTTCCCGTCCGTGGACAGCCCGGTCAACGACGGCAGCACGGTTGAGGTGCAGTACTCGCGCAAGGTCACCCTGATGGTCGACGGCAAGCCGACCGAGTTCTACACCACCGCCACCACTCTGGACGGCGCCCTGGCCGCTGCGGAGATCCGCGGCCTGAATGGCGCGGCCTTCTCGCTGTCCCGCTCGGCCGGCATCGGACGCGACGGACTGACCGTTGACGTCCGGACGCCCAAGCAGGTGAAGCTGAAGGTCGGCGGCACGTCGACAACCCTGACCACCACGGCCGGCACGATCGGCGAGCTGCTGGCGGAGCGGAACCTCACCGTGGGCGCCACCGACCGGATCAAGCCGGGCCTGACCACCGCGATCGCGGACAAGCAGAAGGTCACTCTCGACCGGGTCAAGGTCACCACCCGCACGGTCGACGAGAAGGTTTCGTACGGCACCGTCAAGTCCACCTCGAAGTCGATGTACGTGGGCCAGACCAAGGTCACCAAGGCCGGCAAGAACGGCAAGGCCACCGTCACCTACCGCTACACCACCGTCAATGACGGCAAGGCCGCCAAGAAGGTACTCAAGCGGGTGGTGATCACCGCGCCGGTGAACCAGAAGGTCACCGTGGGCACCAAGAAGCGGGCCTCGTCGGACGGCGGCGGCCACGGTGGCGCGCTGAACCTGGCCCGCGCGGCCATGTGGGACCGGATCGCCAAGTGCGAGTCCGGCGGCCGTTGGAACATCAACACCGGCAACGGCTACTACGGCGGGCTGCAGTTCGACTACGGATCGTGGCGCGCCAACGGCGGCGCCGACTTCGCGCCGCGGGCCGATCTCGCCAGCCGCGCCGAGCAGATCACCATCGCCAACCGCTACTACGCCAAGGCCGGCCTGCGTCCTTGGGGTTGCAGGCACGCGGCCTGAGCCGCCCGATCCACCACGCAAGGAGCAAACCGGATGTCGTCTTTCACCAAGGGTGCCGCCCTCACTGCCTGCGGCACGCTGCTGTTCGCGGGCCTCACCGCACTGCCCGCCCACGCCGCCGCGACCGGGACGCTCACGCTCAACCTGCGTTACGCCGGCGCCCCTCGGACGGTGGAGGTCACCGACGCCAACACCGTCGCCGACGCCATCACCCAGCTCAAGCTGACGGTCAACGGCAGTGACCGGGTCGATCCCGGGCTGACCACACAGCTGACCAACGGCATGGCGCTGGTGATCGACAAGGTGAGCACCAAGACCAGCACGAAGAAGGTCACACTCAAGTACAAGACGGTGAAGAAGAAGACCAAGTCGATGTACAAGGGCGACAAGAAGGTCGTCAAGAAGGGCCGCAACGGCAAGGCCACCCGCACCTATATCACCACCACGGTCAACGGCAAGGCCACCACCGAGATGGTGAAGCAGAAGGTCACCAAGAAGGTGATCAACAAGGTGGTCAAGATCGGCGCCAACGGCAAGCGCGCCATCAACCTGGCCCGGCTGGCCAAGTGGAACAAGATCGCCAAGTGCGAGTCCGGCGGTCGTTGGCACATTCACACCGGCAACGGTTACTACGGCGGTCTCCAGTTCAACCTGGCCACCTGGCGCTCGGTGAAGGGCCAGCACTTCGCCAAGTACCCGCACAAGGCGAGCAAAGCCGAGCAGATCACCGTTGCCAACCGGCTCTACGCCAAGCGCGGCTTCCGGCCCTGGAGCTGCCGCCGGGTGCTCTGACGCTCCCCCTACCACCACCAAACGCTCGCCGAACTATCTGGGGCTCGCCCCCAGGGTTCGGCGAGCGTTTGGTTTCGGACGGGGCGGTCAGCCGGGTGGCAGGCCGAGCGAGGAGCCGGGTGCCGAGTTCCTAGTCCCCCGAGTGCCGAGTGCCTAGCTAGTCCCCCCAGTTCCGAGTGCCGAGTGCGAGCAGCCTGGCCGGCTAACCGGCACATCGTCCAGGTCGCCACGCTGGAGTAGGAGGCGGAACGCGGCACCGCCCGGCCCCTGCGAGGGGACCGGGCGGTGTGCGACTGGTTCGGCTCAGGCCTTGGGAGCCTCGTCGGCGGACGGTGCCGACGGCGCCGAGGGTGCCGACGGCGCGGACTCGGCCGACGCCTCGTCCTCGACGATGGCCCGCTTCGGGGCCTTGTCCTTCTTCGGCTTGTCGGCCTTCTTGGCCGGGGCGGCGGACACGCCCTTGCCCTTGGCCTTGTTCTTCCGGGATTCCTCGACCGATTCGGTGATGATCTCGATCACGGCCATCGGGGCGTTGTCGCCCTTGCGCGGACCGATCTTGGTGATCCGGGTGTAGCCGCCGTCGCGATCGGCCAGCTTGGGCGCGATTTCGGTGAACAGCACGTGCACCACGCCCTTGTCGGTGATGGTGGTCAGCACCTGGCGACGGTTGTGCAGGTCACCGCGCTTGGCCTTGGCGATCAGCCGCTCGGCCAGCGGCTGGACGCGCTTCGCCTTGGCCTCGGTCGTGGTGATCTTGCCGTGCTCGAAGAGCTGGCTGGCCAGGTTGGCCAGGATGATCCGCTGGTGAGCCGGCGAGCCTCCGAACCGGGGACCCTTGGTTGGCTTGGGCATTTCGGGATTCTCCTATTCGCGGATCAGTACTCGTCGCCGAAGTCGGCGTCGTCGTTGTAACGGTTGAGGGCGGCCAGCGGGTCGAAACCGGGCGAGCTGTCCTTCAGCGAGAGACCCATCTCGTGCAGCCGCAGCTTCACTTCCTCGATGGACTTCGAACCGAAGTTGCGGATGTCGAGCAGATCCTGCTCGGAGCGCGACACCAGCTCGGAGACGGTGTGGATGCCCTCCCGCTTGAGGCAGTTGTAGCTGCGCATGGTCAGCTTCAGCTCCTCCACCGGCAGCGCCAGGTCGGCGGCCAGTTGCTCGTCCACCGGCGACGGGCCGATCTCGACGCCCTCGGCGTCCACGTTCAGCTCGCGGGCCAGCCCGAACAGCTCGACCAGGGTCTTGCCGGCGGACGCCACGGCGTCGCGCGGGGTGGTCGACGGCTTGGTCTCGACGTCCAGGGTGAGCCGGTTGAAGTCGGTGCGCTGCTCGACGCGGGTGGCCTCGACCTTGTAGGTGACCTTCAGCACCGGGCTGTACAGCGAGTTGACCGGAACCCGGCCGATCTCGGCGTCCAGGTTCTTGTTCTGGACGGCCGACACATAGCCGCGGCCACGCTCGACGACCAACTCCATCTCGACCTTGCCAGTGTCGTTCAGGGTGGCGATGTGCAGGTCGGGGTTGTGGATCTCGACCCCGGCCGGCGGCGCGATGTCGGCGGCGGTGACCGCACCGGGGCCGGCCTTACGCAGGTACATGACGACCGGCTCGTCCTCTTCGGAGGAGAGCACCAGGCCCTTGAGGTTCAAGATGACCTCGGTGACGTCCTCGACGACACCCTCGATGGTGGAGAACTCGTGCTGGACGCCCTCGAGCCTGATGCTGGTGACGGCCGCGCCCGGAATGGACGACAGCAGCGTGCGGCGCAGCGAGTTGCCGAGGGTGTAGCCCACACCGGGCTCCAAGGGCTCCACGACGAAACGGGAGCGGTGGTCGTCGATGACCTCTTCGGTCAGGGTCGGACGCTGTGCGATGAGCATGGAGTTGTGTTCCTTTCCTGCCGACCGCTATATGACGGCAGTGCTGGCGACCGCCCGGGTCGTTCCCGAGCGGGCTTCGGGGACGCCGGCGCACCGGCGTCCCCGAATGGACTTACTTGGAGTAGAGCTCGACGATCAGCTGTTCCTGCACGTCGATGGTGATCTGGTCACGCACCGGCAGCTGGTGCACCAGGATGCGGCCCTTGTTCGGACGGGCGGTCAGCCAGCCCGGAACGGAGCGCTCATGGTGGGTCTCGCGGGCGATCACGAACGGCAGGCTGTTCAGCGACTTCGGAGCGACGTCGATGATGTCGTAGGCGCTCACCCGGTAGGACGGGATGTTGACCTTCTTGCCGTTGACCAGGAAGTGGCCGTGCACGACCAGCTGGCGGGCCTGCCGGCGGGTGTTGGCCAGGCCGGCGCGGTACACGACGTTGTCGAGGCGCGATTCGAGGATGATCAGCAGGTTGTCACCGGTCTTGCCGGCGAGCCGGTTGGCTTCCTCGTAGTAGCGGCGGAACTGCTTTTCGAGCACGCCGTAGGCGTAGCGGGCCTTCTGCTTCTCGCGGAGCTGCAGCAGGTACTCGCTCTCCTTGGTCCGGCCGCGGCCGTGGACGCCGGGCGGGTACGCGCGGCGCTCGAACGACTTGTCGTTGCCGACCAGGTCGGTGCCGAGCCGGCGCGACTTCTTGGTGATGGGTCCGGTGTAGCGGGCCATTGTTCAGTCCTTCTCTCTGCTCGGGCTCAGACGCGACGGCGCTTGGGCGGACGGCAGCCGTTGTGCGGCACCGGGGTGACATCGGCGATCGGACCGATCTCCAGTCCCACGGCGCCGAGCGAACGGATCGCGGTCTCGCGGCCGGAGCCCGGACCCTTGACGAACACGTCCACGCGCTTCATGCCGTGCTCCATGGCGCGGCGGCCCGCGGCCTCGGCGGCCATCTGGGCGGCGAACGGGGTCGACTTGCGCGAGCCCTTGAAGCCGACGGTGCCGGCGGAGGCCCACGCGATCACCGCGCCCGTGGGGTCGGTGATGGTGATGATGGTGTTGTTGAACGTCGACTTGATGTGCGCCTGACCGGCGGTGACGTTCTTCTTTTCCTTGCGACGCAGCTTCGTCTTGGAAGCTGCCTGAGCCTTGGTGCGGCCTGCAGTAGCCATGTGTTCTCAGTACTCCTGGTATCTCGTGTCAGACGCCGCGTCAGCGGGTCTTCTTCTTCCCGGCGACGGCCTTCTTCTTGCCCTTGCGGGTGCGGGCGTTCGTCCGGGTGCGCTGACCGCGGACCGGCAGGCCCATGCGGTGGCGGCGGCCCTGGTAGGAGCCGATCTCGATCTTGCGCCGGATGTCGGCGGCGACGGTGCGACGCAGGTCGCCCTCGGTCTCGTAGTTCGCTTCGATGTGATCGCGAAGCGTGACGAGCTGCTCGTCGGTCAGCTGGTGGACACGGATGTCGCCACTGAGGCCAGTGGCGGCCAGGGTTTCGGCGGCTCGGGTGCGACCGATGCCGAAGATGTAGGTGAGGGCGATCTCGAGGCGCTTCTCGCGCGGCAGATCGACCCCGATGAGGCGTGCCATGAGGCGTTTCCTTTCAGTTCCGGACGGGGCGTCGGCCCGGCCCGCGGAGGTGTCCGGCGTGATGCGTCCCCTCGCCGCCTCGGCGTGGGCCCCGGCCTCCGACCGGGGGTGGCAGCTGGATTGCTCCGGCTGGTGCGATCACGTTGTTCTGTTGGCCCACCCCGGCCCTCGGGCGGGGGTGGTGGACGGCGCGCCGTCCGGTGCTGCGGCCCGTGACGGCGCAGACCAGGTCAGCCCTGGCGCTGCTTATGCCGCGGGTTGTCGCAGATCACCATCACGCGACCGTGCCGGCGAATGACCTTGCACTTGTCGCAGATCTTCTTGACGCTCGGCTGAACCTTCATCGAGCAACTTTCTGACTCGTCGCTCCGGACAGAAGTGTCCCCGGGCACGAAGGCTCGGGGATCAACGGCCGGAACCGGTGGTGGATGATGTCGTGCGGGTCACTTGTGCCGGTAGACGATGCGGCCACGGGTCAGGTCGTAGGGAGACAACTCGACGACGACGCGGTCGGCCGGGAGAATACGGATGTAGTGCTGCCGCATCTTGCCGCTGATCGTGGCCAGCACGCGATGGCCGTTGGCGAGTTCCACCCGGAACATCGCGTTCGGCAGTGCTTCGACGACCTGGCCCTCGAGCTCGAGGGCACCTTCCTTTTTCGCCATTGCTCCCAATCTGAACGTGGACACACCTGAGACACAGGTAACCGACCAGCGAGTCTAGTCCAGGACGCGGTAGGCACCCAAATCGGGGCCGCCCAGTTCGCCCGGCCCCGTTCCGGGTGGCACCCCTCCAGCTGGCGGGCTCCCCACGCGTCCGAGCATTCGCGGATCAGCGACCGATTCAGCGCCCATGTGAGGCGGACGAGGCGGACGACCCCGCGAACGCGTCGCTGTTTCGCGACGTGCCGAGGTGTCGTTGGCGGGTGGGACTCGACGGCCGCGTTGGAGGTGCCAGTGGGCCCCGCTATTGCCGTCGGCCGGCCACTACTGGTTGAGCCTGCCGAGGCGTCCCAGAACTGTCAGCGCCACCTGCCACGATGAACTCCCCCGGGACGAACGCTTTGGCGTCACCGACGATCTTCGAGAAGGCTCCATTCGATCTCTTGTAATCAGACATCTGATCGATTATTATCAGACGATGGAGGCGCTCAGCAGGCACGACACCGCACTGACCGGCATGGTCACCGCGGTCGCCGACCTGACCTGCGGTGACGACGCCGCCGGCGAGGTCTACCGGGTACACCGCCATCCACCGATCCGCGGTGAGGCCGACCTGCACCTGACCGGGCTGGACTGGACCACCTCCGTCAAGACGCTGGCCTTCGCACTCCCGGACGGCACCGTCGCGCTGGTGGGCGTCCCCGGCCCGGCCCGGGTGCAGTACGGCGCGATCGCCCGGGCACTCGGCGTCTCCCGGTCGCAGCTGCGCCCGGCCTCAGCGGACGCCGTCACTGCCCTCGGGATGGAACCCGGCGGGGTCAGCCCGATCTGCGCCGACGCCGGCGTCGTCGTCCTGCTCGATACGACGGTGCCCGGCATGGGAGCCGTCTACTGCGGTGGCGGGAACCCCGAAACCACCGTCGAAGTGGACGCCGCCGCACTGCTCCGCATTGCCGCTCGTCCGCTCACCGCCGACATGATCGGCTGAGCTCAGTCGGTCGTGGAGTGCAACTCGCGATAGCGACTGTCGTCGTTGCAATAGGCGTAGTAGAAGCCGATCAGCGCGCCGCCGCCGATGTAGTTGCCGATCAGGGCGATCCCGACGTTGCCCGCCGCGAGCCCGATGTCGATCCCATCGCGGAACCCGGCGACGGTGAACAGCACCGTGTTAGCCACCGAATGCTCCAGGCCGCCGAACGCGAACACGAAGACCGCCACCACCATGACCAGGCATTTGGTGATGTCCTCCTTGATCAGGCCGTTGTAGACCTGCAGCATCGCGATGTTGATCATGAAGTTGCACAGGATCGCGCGGGCCAGCAGGTCGGCCCAGCCGGCCGGGCCGCTGGAAACGTATTCCAGCTTATGGGAGACCGATCCGAGGACCTCGACCAGCACGTCGCCGGAGACCAGGCTGCTCATCGATCCGATCAGCGCGATCAGCACGCCACCGATGAAGTTGCCCAGGAAGCACAGGCCGAGCAGACGCAGCGCCTGCACCCACCCGGTCCGGCGGTAATAGGCGCCGATCGACACGATCATCATGTTCGAGGTCAGCAGCTCGGACTTCGAGTAGTAGATGAACACCAGCGCCCAGCCGAAGACCAAGCCGCCGACCAGGCGTCCGATCGGCCGGAGCGCCGGATCGACCTGAACGAACGCCGCGACCACCGTGTAGTTGATCAAGTAGAAGACGCCGATGATGATCCCCGCCATCGCGGCCCGCTGCAGGTAGCGCCGCCGCATCTCGCCGCTCAGCATCGCGGTCTTGGTCTCCAACGCCTCCAGGACGGTGGAGATGAATTTCTTCCCGGGGAAAAGCTGGCCACTGTCCGCTGTCGGCATATCGAAAACTGTTCCACGAGTCCTCCGCTGCCGCAGTCGAACTCGGGAATGCGGCGGCTCCCGTGGTGCGGCCACCGTCCGAAACCCGGACGGCCGTCCCAGACCTGACCACTAGACTCCCCAGCGACAAGCCGTCCGTCTCTGTGGGCGGAAGCCCGCGTCCGAGAGGGAGCACACCGTGATCGTCCTCATCGGATTCATGGGTGCCGGCAAGACCACCATCGGACGCCTACTCGCCGAACGCCTCGGCCTGCCGTTCGTGGACAGCGATCTGGTGATCGAACACCAGCAGCGCCGCAGCATCTCGACCCTGTTCGACGAACTGGGCGAACCCGGTTTCCGCGCACTCGAGGAGCGCGCCATCGTCGACCTGCTGGACGGCCAGGCCTGCGTGTTGTCGCTGGGCGGCGGCGCCTGCGGCTCGGCGGTCACCCGGGAGGCGCTGCGCCGGCACACCGTGATCTACCTGCACGTCGAACTCACCGAGGCGCTGGCCCGGGTCGGCGGCGACACCTACCGGCCGCTGCTGGGCAGGCCCGGGTTGAGTGACCTCTACACCGCCCGGCTCGACATCTACGCCACCACGGCGTCCGTCACCTCGTTCACCACCGGACGCCGCGTCGAAGACGTCGCATTCGAGATCCTGGCTCGGCTCACCTCGAGCGCCGAACTGGACGGCAGCCCCGGCATCCTGGTCGCCCCGCCCGGCGGCAGCTACCGCGTCCACGTCGGTCATGGCGTCCTCGACCAGCTGGGACGACTGCTGCCGGAACTGCCCGAGGTGCGCCACGTCGTGGTCATCTCCGGCCCCGGCGACGAGGCGACCGGCGCCCGGGTGGCGAAAGCAGTAGTCGGAGGCGTATCCGAGGTCCACCACCTACCGCTGCCGGCCAACAGTACCGCCGCCGAGGTGAAGAGCCTGGAGCAGGTCGGACGCCTCGCCGGCGAACTGGCGGAACTCGCCATCCACCGCGGCGACCTGCTGATCGGGGTCGGCGGCGAGGCCACCGTCAACCTGGTCGGATTCCTCAGCGCCACCTACCACCGCGGCATGCGGTTCGCCCTGGTGCCCACCACGCTCGAAGCCCAGGCCGACTCGGCGATCGGCGGCAAGAACGCGCTCGACCTGCCGGAGGGGCAGAACCTGCTCGGCCTGGTCCACCAGCCGGTGCTGGTGATGTGCGACGCCGACCTGGCCACCGGGCGTCCGGACTACCCCTCCGGGCTGGCTGAAATCGCCAAGCACGCGCTGCTGGCCGACCCCGACCTGCTCGGCTTCCTGGAGCATCGGGGATCCGATCTGACCGCCGCCGAGCCAGCGACCCTGCTGCACGCCGTCCGGCGCAGCGTCGAGATCAAGGCGGACATCGTCACCTCCGACGAGCGCGAGCAGGGCGCCCGCGCCCACCTGAACTACGGACACACCTTCAGCCGGGCCTTCGAAGCCGTTTCCCCCGGCCAGCCCGCAGGCGCACTCAGCCTCGGCATGATGGCGGCCGCGCACCTGTCGCACCGGCTCGGCTGGCTGCCCGCCGACGGACTGGACGCGCACCGCACCGTGTTGAGCGCCCTCGGGCTGCCGACCAGTGCCACGTTCTCGATCGAACAGCTGGAATGGTCGCTGGACCGGGACAAGAAGTTCCGCGACGGCTGGCGGTTCATCGTGCTGCGTGAGCTCGGCCAGCCGGTCGAGGCGCATCCGCCGCGCGAGTTGGTGGAGTTGGCACTGAGCGATCTCGCGTCCGGCTGAAGCCCCGCCGCCGCCCCTCGGGTTTTGGTGGTCAACCCCCTCGGGTTCTGGGAGTTTCAGCCTTGCCAGTTCCCGTCTTACCTGGCCGACCCCGGATCCAACTGAGAGCATGTCCCCACACCACAACCGAAGGAAGCTCGCATGTCCATCCTCGTCATCAACGGCCCCAACCTGAACCTGCTCGGCACCCGCGAGCCCGGCATCTACGGCGCCACCACGCTGGCCGACGTCGAAGCCGCCGCGATCGCCCAGGGCGAGGCCGCCGGTCACCAGGTGGAGTGCTTCCAGAGCAACCACGAGGGCGCCATCGTCGACCGGATCCACGCCGCCCGCACGGACGGCACCCGATTCGTGGTAATCAACCCGGGTGCCTACACCCACACCAGTGTCGCCATCCGCGACGCCTTCTCGGGCGTCGAGATCCCGTTCTGCGAGGTGCACATCTCGAACGTGCACAAGCGCGAGGCATTCCGGCACCACTCCTACCTGTCCGACATCGCCGTCGGCGTGATGGCCGGCTTCGGCGTGATGGGCTACAGCCTGGCCCTGGAGTTCGTCATCGAGCAGCTGAAGGCCTGACCCGCGCACCATCGGTTCCGCCGGTTGAGCTTGTCGAAACCCCTAGTGAGAGCACTCCGCTTGGGGTCTCGACAAGCGCGACCAACGAAAAGTCACCGCTTTCCTAATGCCGCTCCAGCACCTCCAAGGGATCTAGCTGGGTCGCTCGCCACGCCGGGTAGACGCCGCCGAGAAGCAGCATCAGAACCGCGCCGAGCCCAAGTGTGGCGAGGCCGGACGGGCGGATCAACTGCAGGTTGGTCTGGAACGCGGCCTGGCCGAACGCATTGACCAGCGGGGCCGACACTGCCGCGATCACGAGGGTGGCCACGAACCCAACGACCAGCACGAGGACGATGTCGAAGAGGATCAGTCCGGCGACTGCCCCCTTGCGGGCGCCCACGGCGCGCGCGAGGCCGAAGAACCACGTCCGATCCCGCACGACGATGAGTTCCGCCACCAGGAGCCCGAGTCCGCTGATCAGCAGCACGCCCCAGCCGATCAGCGCGTAGACGAATTTGATGCCGCCGGACGCCGTCCGCGCCTGCTCGCCGCCGTCCGAGCGGGTCAGGATGAAGGCCGACGCCACATCGATTCCGGCCGCTTGCGCGGCCTCGGCGAAACTGGCTCTGAGCCGCTCCCTGAGCACCTCGCCCTGATCATCGGGACGCCCGGTGACGATGCCGATCTGGTAGCGGGCCGGAGCCGTGGAGGTCAGGCGAACGGCGGACGCGTACATCGGGTCGACAATGAGCGGTGCATCGATCAGCTTCCGCTCGGCCTGGGTACTCTCGCGAAGCGCCGTCCTCGGGATCACCATGCCGGCGAGACAAAGGTCGAAATCACCGGGCAGTTCACCGGGCACAAATGCACGTGGCGCCCCACCGGCGTCGAAGAGCACCGCGACCGAAACGTCCCCGATGGCGTTGTACGGCGGGCATTCCGGCCGGACCGGCGGCATCAGCTGCGCCACCCGAATATCGGTCGGCCGCAACACATCGACCGCCGAATGCACCAGTTGCAAGGTCTGCTTCAAATCCACGCGTAGTTCGGGGGAAGGCTCGATCCGGTAGCTGCCGGTCATGCCCAGGTCATGCTCCAATGCATCGTCGAGGTTCGCGCTGGAGGCGCGTGACAACTCCTGGACGCCCAGAAACACCAGCGAGGCGATCACGACCAGTGTGGTCAGCAGGATGAACTTGAGCCGCGCCCCGGCGTTGACTCGCACGCACAGCTGGATGAGCCGCACCGGGGTCATGGAGCCACCGGCTTTTCGGAAGGGCCCGCATCCCAGGCCCGGACGCCCTGCAGTCGGCCCTGGGCGATGTGGACCTCGGCCCCGGCACGCGCGGCGATCGCGGTGTCGTGCGTCACCACCACCACGGCCGTCCCCGTCTCGCTCGGCAGGCCGAACAGGACGTCGGCGACCACCCCGGCGGTGTCCTCATCCAGGTTCCCGGTGGGTTCGTCGGCCACCAGCACCAGCGGCTGATTGAACAGTGCGCGCGCGATCGCCACGCGCTGCCGCTGCCCGCCGGACATCTGGCCCGGACGGCGGGCGGCGAGTTCCGCGATCCCCACCAGGTCGAGCAGCTCGTGAGCTCTCGCCGAGGCTTGTGAGCGGCTCAGCGACGAGCCGAAATACCACGGCAGCAGTACGTTCTCGGCGGCGGAAAACCCCGGATCGAGGTGAAAGCTCTGAAACACCGTCGCGAGACTCCGCGAGCGCAACACCGAAATCTCCGCCTCAGAGGCACCGGCGATGCCCCGGCCTCCCACGGTGACCGTCCCCGAGGTCGGCCGACGCAGCAACGCCAGGATGGACACAAGCGTGGACTTTCCTGAGCCGGAGCGACCCAGAATCGCCGTCGACGATGCCTGCGCGATGGACAGCGAGGCCGACCGCAACGCGTGGACGACCTCGCCACCAACCCTGAAGTCGACCCCGACATCATCCAAAGACGCCACGCTCGTCCTCACTGTGGCTCGACCATCTGGAGGACGTCCCCCGCCTCCACTCCGGACCGGATCACGCGGCGAACTCCGTCCGTCACGCCGACGACGACCGGCCGTTCGACCACCGAATCCCCCGCTACCTTCTTCACGACGTAGTTGCTTCCGGAGGAATCCAGGCCGACGTAGAGGTGCGGAACGACGATCGCACCGGTCACCTCGGGTGCACTCAGCGTCATCACGGCCGGGATGCCCGCGACCGTCTCAACATTGTCGGGAAGCCGACAGTGCACCTGGCTACCGCCACGGCTCTCACCGCTCTCGGTCAGCCAGATGGCGCGACAGGGCACTCTCCGCTGCCCGACCACAGTTTCGACATCGGCGGCACCGGAGAACCGCATCCCCTGGTAGCGCAGCGTCTGCAACGGGCTGAGGGCAGAGACCACGTCCAAACCGTCACGAGCGATGCCCGGCTTCTCACCGAGAAGCAGACGGCCCGCGACCGGGGCCCGCACCTCGCCGATGTGTTCGCGTAGCATCGCGAGCCGGGACCGTGCGACCGTCCCTTTTGTGGACGCGAGTGTCGCCGCGTTGCGGCTTTCGGTGGACAGGCGTCCGATGACGGCGCCCGCCGCCACTCGTCCGCTAGTCCCAGGCTGAAAGACCATGCCGACGGGCACCTCGACCCCGACGCGTCGCGAATCGATCACCGCGCCGTCCAACCGGTAGGTCACGTTGAACGCACTCTGTTCGACCGTCAGGCCCTCGCCTGTTTCAGCTTGAGTCGCACTGGTTGTGCTCGGCGAGTCAACCGGAGCTGTCGGTCCAACAACCGGGCCAGTGCATGCCACGACCACACCGATCAGGCTCAGGGCTGAAGCGACTCCGATCCCGCGCGCCGCTCGCCTCACCGCACACCGCGCACGACATCGCTGATCGTGGGTCCGGACGGATCGCCCGGCTTCGCGGGAATCCACGCGCCGCAGCCGCTGTCGGAGGTCAGCTCTTGACGGAGCAACGAGATGTCCCCCGACCTTGCCAGTTGCCGGAAGTTCGCGATATCGCGATCCATATCCTCGGCGAACGACGCCGGGTTGCTCGGTCGCGGCTGTGGCGGATAGGCCGCGGCGCGGCCTGTCCTCATCCACTCCTGGTAGACAGCCAACGCCGCTCTGCAGGCCGCATAGTTGCGAACCATCCCTTGGTACCGCGCCTTGGCCAACGCCTCGTCGTCGCCGGCGACCCGCTGTTTCGCCACTGGCGATTCGAGAACCTCCGCCACAAGTTCGTGGGGCAAACCTGCAAATGCCGGGTCTTGCGCAGAAATGGTCACCGTGCCCGCTGCACATGATGTGGCCATCAGGCATCCCGCAATGACAGCGAAGATGCGGAGGCGTCCCGAATACTGAATGCGCATACGCTTGATCCTGACGCACACGAGCGGGGGATTTCGGCGCCTCGTGCCCCATTCCTAACCGTTCAGGTAGCGAGGGCGCCCAGAATTGCCCCGACGGGTAGTCAACGTGGAGGAGTGGCTCCGCCCCTCGGTTGGCCCCAGCACGGTGAGGCATCACCTCAACACGCTGTGTGAAAAACTCGGCACCACAACTGGGCGACACTGGTCGTTGCGCCGGTCTGCCGGCGCGTGGACAAAATAGGTCAACACCAATCGTTGGGAGCACACCAT
>JASGHC010000002.1:0-166323 GCA_047602545.1 Micropruina sp.
CGCACGCGAATCGCAGCCCGAATTGGCTGGGGGTAGTCTAGTGATCTGTGGGTGTCGGGGCACCGGCAAGGTCTGCCGGACCGCAGCCAAGTCTCGACGGGAATGGCCTTATCGTGCCGTCCGTCGGCACATCCCGCCGCGCGCCGTAGCAACCCGAGGCTGCCTATGCTGCACGACATGGCCCAGGACCAGCCCGCCCAGCCTGACCTGGGTCCGGCGATCGACGAGACCATCGAGGCGCGCGGCGCAGACACCCAGCGGCGGCGACTTGAGTTCAGCCTGTTCGGCGTGGCGCTGGCGCTGGAGCTGGCGGCGATCGTGCTGCGGATGTCCGGCAGCAGCTTCGTCGAGGTGGTGGTGTCGAACTGGCTCGCCATCGCCGCGTACCTGGCCGGGCTCGGGGCGATCTTCGTCCGCTATCGGGGCTGGGACGTCCGCAAGGCGGATCCGCGCAACCACACCTACTACCTCCTCCTCTCACCTCTGGCCGGCATCGCGATGGTGGCCGTCGTCGGCCCCGACCGGGACGCGGGCTTCACCAACACCGCCAGCCTGGTTCCCGGACTGATCGCCTCCAGCCTTGCCTGGGGCTGGGCGCACAACACCCGGATGGCCAAGCGGGCCGACTTCGTCGAGGCCACCGAAACCGCGCGGACCATCTTCTGGGGGTGGACCAGCATCGGCGTGCTCACCCTGATCGAGCGGATCACCCATGAGCTGCGCGGCACCCCGTACGTCAATCCCGACCTGGTCTCTTCGCTGGTCTCCCTGGGCGCCTTCCTGATCCTGGTGTCCACCGGCTACACCCAGTACATCCGTGCCCAGGAGCAGATGCAGCACGGCGTCCATCGTGCGGAACGTACGCGCCGCAAGGGCGAACGCCGGCCCCGACGGTTGCTGACCCGGACCCTTCGGCAACCCCAGCAACCTCGGTGAGGGTCACCCGGTCGAAATGCGGCGGCGCGCCCCTCAGGCCTGGATGACGTCGGTTGCGGCGAAGTCACGTCCCTTGAAGAGCAGCGGCTCGCTGCGGATGCCGGCGAGCGCGTAGCTGAAGGTGTCACCGAGATTGAGCCCGGCCGGATGGCGGCCCTTACCGAATCTGCGCCAGGCCGACGCGGCCGCCTCAGCCTGACGCTCGTCGACGGCGACGACCTCGGCCTCGAGTTCGGCCAGCAGGGCTCCCAGGTCGGCGGCGGCCTCGAGCCCCTGTCGCGCCTCGGCGACGATCAACGCCTCGGTCAGGCTGACCGCCGAGACAGCCAGCGTGGGCGCTCCGGTCATCGCCTTCAGGTACGTCTCGGCATCCGACTCACCGAGGATCACCGCCATCAGCGCCGAGGTGTCGACGATCACTGCGGAAGCCCGTTCTCGTCATAGCCCAGGATCTCGTCGGCGGACCGAGCATCGAGCGTTGCCCGCTGCCGCCCACGGTCGACATAGCGCTGCAGGTCGGCGAATCGCGCGCCGACCGACGCCTGCCGACGCAGCCGCGTCAGCCGCTCCCCGATCGCGATCCGCAGCGCTTCGGTGATGCTCTCGCCGGTCTCTCGGGAGAGCTCGCGGGCGAGGGCGTCCGTGACCGGATCCTTAATGTTCAAAGCCACGATTCCATCCTACAAGGAAGAACTACTCCCTCTTAGGAAGAATCCGAGACAGACCACCGACCATCGAGGAGCTGGCCGCGGCCACGCCGTGAAAGGTCAGAATCAACGTTTGGCACTACTCGCCCACCGCCGATCTGAAGACGAGGCACGAGGCTGGGACGCCGCGGGAATGACACGACGTTCTCGGGGTGATGCCCATCGAGGACTTCGGATCCGCCATAGAGTAGGTATGTGCCTACATGAGTGAGGGGGCGTTCAGGATGACGACAATGACTGCGCGCGAGTTCAACCGTGATGTCAGTGCCGCGAAGCGCGAAGCAAACAGGGGGCCGGTCGTGATCACTGATCGCGGCGAGCCGGCCTACGTGCTGATGTCGATCGCCGAGTATCGCCGCATGGGCGAGACCGGCGCGTCCCTCGTCGACCGTCTGAGCATGGACGATGACCTCGACATCGAGTTCCATCCCGCCCACATCGAGCTCGCGGTTCCCGAGTTGTGACCTACCTACTCGACACCAATGTTGTGAGCGAACTCCGCAAGTCGAAGCGTAGGGCAGATCCTGGGGTGCGCTCCTGGGTCGCTGCGCGTGTGGTGTCCGATCTCTACCTCTCGGTGATCACCGTCCTCGAAGTCGAGGTGGGGATTGCACGGCTGGCCAGGCATGATCCGGCTCAGGCATCGCGGCTGCAGGCGTGGCTGGACGACGAGCTGCTCCAGGCCTTCTCCCGCCGGATCCTCGCTGTGGACATACCGGTTGCGCGCTACGCAGCACGACTCCACGTCCCCGACCCTCGGCCGAAGCGGGATGCGCTGATCACGGCGACGGCGGCTGTCCACGGCCTGACCGTCGTCACACGCAACGTCAAGGACTTCGACTCCCTCGGCGTGGCTGTCGTCAACCCATGGAGTTGAGCCGTGCGTCGTTCGGCCATTCAGGTGTGGCCTGCGAGCGCGTCGTGGACCGCACGGCGGTACTGCGGCCCGTCCGGTCCGCGGTACAGGTCTCGCGAGAAGAAGCGAGACTTTTCCAAGTACGGAGCACTGTTGTGGATACGCGTGGCGAGATCGGACAGGTAGTCGTGACCACCGAGACGGTAGGCCTTGAGTTCGGCGTCGCTGAGCCGGATCAAGGCGCAATCGTCGACCAGTGCGGTGTAGCTGTACCGCGCGTCGAGGTAGCGGGAGCCGTCCTGCTCCAGCAGGAACCATCCGCCGGGTTCGTGATCGAGGTAGCGCATTTCATCCTCCAGTAAAGCAGCTGGCGATGACCGGCTTGAACGTGGCCTCTCGACCCGGTCAATCGGTCGAACGCTTACTCTGAAGTGACTCAGCCGACTCCGAGGACTGCGTGGGCCACGGCGAACAGCGTCCCGACGGAGGCGACCACGAACCGGATGGTGCGGCGGGCGACCGCGTTGCGGGGTAGCGGGGACGGCAGCAGGGCCAGCCACCAGATGCCGAAGATCACCGCACACAGCCCCAGCCCGAACCCGATCACCGGCAGCGAGAAGTCGAGTTCGGACAGCGGCCACGACGGTGAACACCCCCATAGGCTGCAGCGGCCGAGCAGAATTGCGAGAACTCCCCCGCCCACTAGCGTGGTGAAGCACGCGAGGGGGACGGTCGCGATCAGCATCAGCGCCCACAGCGGCGAGCGCTGATCGGGCATCACGGCCGCCTCGGACGCGACGTCGGCCGAATTGCGCCGGACGATCACGATGGCAAGCACGATTGCCACGCAGCAGACGAACCCGACGAGCAGGAAGAAGAGAGAGTTGGCGGTCACGCTGGGCCTTCCACGCCTGATCGGGCCGATGCGGCGGCATGCAGGATTTCGACCCCATGACTCGCGACCTCGCCGATGACGTCATTGGTCGGGTCCGCGTCGGTGATCACCCCGGAGATCTGGCTCCACGGCAGGACACGGTAGGGCGATGCCGTGCCGATCTTCTCGGACGAGGCGAGTATGTAGGTCTCTGCCGCACGTGCCGCCAGCGCCCGCTTCATCGCCGCGTCCTCGGAGTCGCCGGTGGTGAGCCCGGCCTCCGGGTGAACCCCGGTGACACCGAGGAAGCAGAGGTCGGACGAGACATACTGGGCAGCCTCCACGGCGGCAGCACCGCAGGCGACAGCCGAGTGTTTGAAGATCCGGCCGCCCAGCATGAGCAGTTCGGCCCTCGGGTGTGGCAACAGCGCCGACGCGATCGTCGGGCTGTTGGTGATGACGGTGCATTCCAGATCCCGCGGAAGCAGCTGTGCGACCGCGAGCGCCGTGGTGCCGCCGTCGAGGATGAGCGCTCCTCCCGGGCGGATCAGAGACACCGCCGTCGCGGCCACCGCCCGCTTACCCTCGGGCTCGACGCCCTGGCGGGCGGCGTAGTCGACGATCGCGGGGGAGGCGGGTAGCGCACCCCCGTAGACCCGCTGGCACAGCCCCTCAGCAGCCAGGTCGCGCAGGTCACGGCGGATGCTGTCCACCGAGATGCCCAGGTCAGTCGCGACGTCGAAAGCCACTATCTTGCCTGATTCTGCAAGGAGTCTGAGCAGATGGGCACGTCGCTGGGCGGCAAGCATCCATATTCCTTCCTGTTTGTCCACATTATTGCAGGTATGGTGATCCCATGACGACAACGGATCGTGGGCAGACCCCCGGCATCGACGTGCCCGACCATCGTGGACGGATCGGTCTTGATCGCACGGGACGGGAGTTGGACCGCAACCCCGAGGTGGTGATCCGGGACGTCGAGCTGACCTCGCAGGGCTGGCACGTGCTCAGGCGCACGACCTTCGACTACCGGCGACGTGACGGGCGCTGGGAACGCCAGCAGCGGGAGACCTATGACCGCGGGAACGGCGCGGTGATCCTTCCCTACGACATCGAGCGTCGAACGGTCCTGTTGACCCGCCAGTTCAGGTTTCCGGCCTATGTCAACGATCATCCCGACGGGCTCCTCATCGAAGCGGCGGCGGGACTCCTGGACGCCGATGACCCGCTCACCGCCATTCGTCGCGAGAGCGCCGAGGAGTTGGGCGTCAGCCTCTCCCGGATCGACCACGTCTTCGACGCCTACATGAGCCCCGGCTCGGTGACCGAACGGCTGCACTTCTTCGCAGCCGCCTATACGCCACAGAACCGCACCAGCGACGGCGGGGGCGTTGCCGACGAGGGCGAAGACATCGAGGTGCTCGAACTCGACTTCACCGAAGCGCTCACGATGACCACGTCGGGGCAGATCGTGGATGGCAAGACCATCATGCTGCTGCAGTGGGCAGCCCTGCACGGTCCATTCGCCCGGACCGTCGGCTGACCGACGACTCCCAAAGGAAGCGCTCCGAAGGAAGCGCTGGACGACGGCGCTCAGCCCGAAGCCCGACTAGTACTACAGGGCTAGTTGGTGGTGGAGTCGTGTCTTGGTGTGGCAGCGGCGGGCGTGTTGTTGGTGTTGGCGTCGCCAGTGGAACCAGTGCAAGGCGAGAGCGAGGGCGGATTTCCCGGTGTGGAGGATGAGCCGCCGGATGTCGGCGAGGCTGATGGTGCGGCGTTTCCGGGGTCGGGTTTTGTCGGGGCCGGTTGCGGGCCCCCTTTTTTCTCGGTGTGGGCGATGACGGCGAGGAAGGTGTGGGCGAGCATGGCCATGGTGATATGGCGATGCCAGGGATCCCAGTTACGGACTTGGTAGTTGTCGAGTCCGACTTCGTTCTTGGCGGCGCCGAAGCATTCTTCGATCGGCCATCTCGCGCCGGCCACGGTCACTAATTCGGTATGGCCGGTGCGGCGGGGGTTGTAGCAGGTGTAGTAGGCCAGTTCGCCAGTATTGATGTTGCGTCGGATCATGTATTCATGATCGGGGCTGCCGGTGGGAAGGAAAGCCCAATCGTAGACGCGGTAGCCTTTCGTGCCGATACCACAGGCCCGGCGCTGCCACGCGGTGTGGTTCACTTTGGCCGTTAACCGTGCGATCGGGGTGTCGTCCATACCATTTTTCGGGTCGGGGACCATCGTGTTTTTCGGGATCGCCATCACGTAGGCGATTCGGCGGGTGTGGCAGAATTCGCGTAGTCCCGGGTTTTGGCCGAATTCTTCATCGGCGGTGAACCAGGCGAACGGCACGCCCGCGTCGATGGCGTCGCTGAGCATGTCGATGACCTGGGCGGGCCGGGTCTGGAAGGCGATCTGGTCGGGGACACCCGCGGCACGGCAGCGGTCCCGGTCACCGATCCACGACTCTTCCGGGAGGTACAGGCGTCGGTCCAGCAACGCCCTGGACCGGTCCGGGGTCACGTAGGCCAAGAAGGTGGCGATCTGACAGTTGTCGATCCGGCCCAACGTGCCCGAATACTGCCGCTGCACCCCGACCGACTGGCGGCCCTTCTTCGCGAACCCGGTCGGATCAGCGACTAGCACCGCCTCCGGATCGGCCAGATTCTCCAGCAGATAGCCACGGTTGATCGCCAACAACTCGGTGGCATCCCACCGGGTCAAATTCAAGAACCGTTGCAACGCTTTCGGCTCTTTCGCCCCAACATATTCCGATATCGTCCACCCGTTCTTGCGGGGCAGCTGGGCTAACAGGCCCCGCAGATACTGCTCCGCATGCGCCCGCGGCTCGGCCCGGTGAAATAATGGCTGCAACCGTTGAAGAACCCGGCCGAACTCAGCATCCCAGGCCGCCACATCAGCACCCGTCACCACATCATCATAGCCACACTCATTGTTCCGCGATCCCATGAACCGATTGTTTCACCAATTCAGCAAGAACAGGGACATACACGCCGCCCTTCCGGAAGCAAAATACGAGACACTCGATCGTCGTTTCAGATTTCGCCAGGTGACGCCGAATCAACACCATTTCCCGCAACACGCTGGATTGTCCGCAGGCAGGAAATACCGACCTGAAGAATAGATCAGTGATACCAGGAGAATCCAATTCCATTGGTGGCGGGCTGGTCCAGACGACACCACAGGTTGATCAACCAACCCACCGCCACACCCCACGATGCGAGTTCACTCGCCAGACCCACACCCAGACTGAACTAGCCCTGTAGTACTAGTAGGCGGTCAGCCCGCGAGCGCGGAAGAGGGACCGGGTCGACTCGACCAGATCCGCCGAGGGTGGCGCGGTGTCGGCGAGTCGGTAGTCCAGGCCCAGTTCGGCCCACTTGTCGCGGCCCATCTGGTGAAACGGCAGCACCTCGACCCGGGACACGCAGCCCAGGGACGCCGCGTAGTCGGCGACCGGTTCGATGGTCGCCCGATCGTCGGTCAGCCCGGGCACCAGCACGAACCGGATCCAGGTCTCGATGCCGGCGGCGTCCAGCCGGCGTCCGAAATCGAGGGTCGGCTGCAGGCGGCGTCCGGTAACCCGCCGGTAGGTGGCCTCGTCGCCGGCCTTGACGTCGAGCAGCACCAGGTCGACATCGGCCAGCATCGCGTCGTCGGCGTTGCGGCCGAGGAACCCGGAGGTGTCCAGCGCGGTGTGGATACCGAGTTCCTTGGCGCCGCGCAGGATGCGACGGGCGAACGCGGGCTGCTGCAGCACCTCGCCGCCGGACAGCGTGATGCCGCCGCCGGTGGCCCGGAAGATCGACCGATACCGCGTGATCCGGGCCAGCAGATCGTCGGCGCGCACCGGCAGGCCGCGGTGCGGGTTCATCGTGTCCGGGTTGTGGCAGTACAGGCAGCGCAGCGGGCAGCCGGCCAGGAAGGTGGTCATCCGGGTGCCGGGGCCGTCCACCGCGGTGACCAACTCCCAGGAGTGCACCGAGCCGATCTCGCCGGTGTGCTGCGCGAGCAGCAGGTCGTGGTGCGGCAGATCGGCGACCGGGATGCCGCCGAGCATGCCGGGCTGGACGGCGTCCGCCACTGTCACACCGATTCGTGGAAGGTGCGGGACAGCACGTCCAGCTGCTGCTCGCGGGTCAGCTTGGTGAAGTTCACCGCATAGCCGGAGACCCGGATGGTGAGCTGCGGGTAGTCCTCCGGGTGCTCCATCGCGTCGAGCAGGGTCTCCCGGTTCAGCACGTTGATGTTGGCGTGGTACAGCCCCTCGCCCATGCCGGCGTCCAAGATGCCGACCAGGTTCGCGACCCGCTCGGGCTCCGTCCGGCCCAGTGCGGACGGGGTGATCGTGTTGGTCAGCGAGATGCCGTCCAGCGCGTCGTCGTAGGAGAGCTTGCCGACGCTGAGCATCGAGGCCAGCATGCCGTGGGTGTCCGCCCCGTTCTCGGGGTTGGCGCCGGGCGCGAACGGCGTGCCCGCCCGATGCCCGCAAGGGAACGAACCGGTGGCCTTGCCGTACACCACGTTCGAGGTGATGGTCAGCACCGACTGGGTCGGGACGGCGTCCCGGTACAGCTTCAGGTGCCGGATCTTGTCCATCACCGTGGACACCACCAGCTGGGCGATCTCGTCGGCCCGGTCGTCGTCGTTGCCGTACCGCGGGAAGTCGCCCTCGGTGCGGTAGTCGACCACCAGCCCGGACGCGTCCCGCACCGGGACGACGGTGGCGTACTTGATCGCGGCCAGCGAGTCGGCAACGATCGACAACCCGGCGATGCCGCAGCCCATCGTGCGAACGATCTCGTCGTCGTGCAGGGCCATCTCGATCGCCTCGTAGGCATAGCGGTCGTGGCAGTAGTGGATGATGTTCAGCGCCTCGACGTAGGTCTCCACCGCCCAGGTCAACATCTCGTCGTACCTGGCCCAGACCATGTCGTAGTCGAGTGGGCCGTCGCCGTCGACGCCGAGGAAGCCGGGCACCACGCGCTTGCCGCTGACCTCGTCCCGGCCGCCGTTGATCGCGTACAGCAGCGTCTTGGCCGCGTTCAGCCGGGCACCGAAGAACTGCATCTGCTTGCCGATCGCCATCGGCGAGACGCAGCAGGCGATCGCGCTGTCATCGCCCCAGTGACCGCGGATCTCGGCATCCGACTCGTACTGGATCGCGGAGGTTTCGATCGAGATCTGGGCACAGAAGTCCTTGTAGCCCTGCGGCAGTGCGGGATCCCAGTAAATGGTGATGTTCGGCTCGGGAGCCGGACCCAGGTTGCGCAGCGTCTGCAGCAACCGCAAGGAGGTCTTGGTGACCAGGGTGCGGCCGTCGTCGGCGAAACCGCCGTCGGACCAGGTCGCCCAGTACGGGTCGCCGGAGAAGATCTGGTCGTAGTCGATGGTGCGCAGGAAGCGGACGATGCGCAGCTTGGTGACCAGCGCGTCGATCACCTCCTGCGCCTCGGACTCGGTCAGCATGCCGGCGGCCAGGTCGCGTTCGGCGTAGATGTCGAAGAATCCGGACAGCCGGCCGATGCTCATCGCGGCGCCGTCCTGGCTCTTCACGCTGGCCAGGTAGGCGAAGTAGGTCCACTGGACGGCCTCGACGAAGGTGGTCGCCGGCCGGGACAGGTCGAAACCGTAGCTCTCGCCCAGGTTCGCGAGCTTCCGCAGCGCCTTGATCTGGTCGGACTGTTCTTCGCGGCGGCGCGCCCAGTCCTCGCTGAACGGCTGACCGACGGACGCGTTCAGCGCGGCCCGCTTGGCCTCGATGAGCGCAGCGACGCCGTACAGCGCGACCCGGCGGTAGTCGCCGATGATCCGGCCCCGGCCGTAGGCGTCCGGCAGGCCGGTGACCAGGTGAGCGCTGCGGGCGGCCCGGATCCGTGGGGTGTAGATGTCGAAGACGGCTTCGTTGTGGGTCTTGCGGTGCTTGGTGAAGATCTCCTTGACTCGCTGGTCGGGCTCCAGCCCGGCCTCGGCGATGGCTGTTTCCACCATCCGCCAACCCCCGTTGGGCATCATCGGACGCTTCAGCGGCACGTCGGTCTGCAAGCCGACGATCACGGTGTCCTGATCGCTGATGAAGCCGGCTGGGAAGGCGTCCACGTCGGCCGGAATGTGGGTCTCCACGTCGTAGACCCGCTGGGCCCGCTCCACCGTGAGGTAGTCACGCTGCAGGGTGTGCCACACCGCGAGGGTGCGGGCGGTGGGGCCGGCCAGGAAGGCCGCGTCGCCGGTGTAGGGGGTGTAGTTACGCACGATGAAGTCGCGGACGTCGATCCGCTCGGTCCAGGGGCCGCGGACGAAACCCTCCCAGGCGTCGTCGCGAAGTGCAGGGATGGTTGCCACGGCGGTCAAAGGGATCTCCTCGTGATGCAGCGCGCGACACAGTGCCGCGCTGGACGAATCCATTCACGCCATCCGGCCTTGTCAACGTGCGAATCGGCAATGTCGCCCGAGACGTGCTCGCGCTGGCTACTATAGCGCGTAGTAGACGATTCGGTGAAACTCCCCGGCCCTCGTCCGGCGTTGGACCGCAGCATCACTCACGTCTACCCGGACGGGAGGACCTCCACCTCGACGGTGCGCGCGACCCGCGGAGGCCCGTCCTCCCAGTGCCGTCGTTGAGCGAGGTGGATCGTCACCCGCCCGGGCGCGGTTGCTGTGATCGCGAGGCGTTCCGGGGCACTGGCGCCGACCGGACCGCGCTCGTCCCCTGCGTCGAAACCCCGGCGCCAAGCCAGCGCGACGACGTCCGGATCGCCATGCAGGACCTCACTCCAGCGATAGCCGGCCGTCCGGCGGTACCGCGCCCAGCCTGGATCGGACGCGCAGCACTGACGGCCCGGAGTTGACGGTCTGCCCCGGCTGCCGGTCGCTGGTGGGACGAGGTGGCCTGGGCGGCACCGGCACCTCGCCGGCCGGGGTGATCGGCTCACTGGTGGGAACTGCCCGTCGCTATGCCATGGGAGAATCGCCGACCCGCCGCGCGCCCGGATCAGGACCGACAGCGGCCTGTGGCTGGTGCTGCACGCCACCCCGCTGAGCGCCCGCGACGGGATGCATGGTGAGGTGGTGGTGACCATCGAAGGGGCTCGGCCGCCCGAGGTGGTGCCGCTGGTGGTCACCGCTTTCGGCCTCACCGTCCGCGAGCGGGACGTCGTCGCGCTGGTGCTGCAGGGCTTGGACGCCAAGGAGATCAGCGGCCAGCTGCGCCTCTCGGCCTGGACCAGGACCATCTGAAGTCGATCCTCGAAAAGAGCGGCGAGGCTCTTCCTTCAGGCGCCCGCGTAGAACGCCCGCATGCCCTGCGCCAGCCACTCCGGATCACGCACGCCGCACAGTTCCCGCGCGGAATGCATGCTGAGCAGCGGAATGCCGACATCGACGGTGCGGATGCCGAGCCGGGTCGCCGACAGTGGACCGATGGTCGACCCGCAGGGCACGGAGTTGTTCGAGACGAAGTCCTGGGCCGGAACGCCGGCGGCGGCGCAGGCCCGGCGCCAGGCGGCCTCGCCGACGGCGTCGGTGGCGTAACGCTGGTTGGCGTTGGATTTGATCAGCGGGCCGCGGTTCGGCAGCGGACGGTGGTCGGGGTCGTGCAGCTGGGGGTAGTTCGGGTGGACGGCGTGGCCGGCGTCCGCCGAGACCAGCAGCGAGCGGGCCCGGGCCGCAGCCGCGGCCTGGGCGTCCCAACCGAGTGCAGCGGCGATCCGTGCCAGGACGGTCTCCAACAGCGGGCCGCTGGCACCGGTCGCACTTGCCGAGCCAACCTCCTCATGGTCGAAACAGGCCAGCACGGTGATCGCGTCCGGATCGGTCGCCGCAGCAAGGGCGGTGAGCCCCGCATGCACGCCGGCCAGGTTGTCCAGCCGAGCGGACGCGAACAGTTCGCCGTCCAGGCCGATCCGTGCCGGCGGCTCGGTCACGAACGCGCACAGGTCATGGGCGACGACCTCCGCCGGATCGAGGCCGGCCCGGGTGGCGATCTCGGCGACCAGGTCGGCCTCGGGACGTCCGGCCGCGAAGACCGGGTGGAGGTGCTGCTGGCGGTCGAGCACCAGTTTCTCGTTGACGCTGCGGTCGAGGTGCGGGGCGACCTGGGGGATGCGCAGCAGCGGGCCGGTGGCGACCAGGGTGACGGTGCCGTCGGCGGCGACGAGGCGTCCGGCCAGGCCGAACTCGCGGTCCAGCCATGAGTTCAGCAGCGGGCCGCCGTAGACCTCCATGCCGGCCTGCTGCCAGCCCAGGGAGGATGCCGTCGGCCGCGGCTTGAGCACGAAGCCGGGCGAGTCGGTGTGGGCGCCGACGATCCGGAAGGCGGGCGCTGGCAGGTTCTCGGGAATCCGCCAGGCCAGCACCGAACCGTCCCTGACCAGCACGTACCCGCCCGGCCGGGCGTCGAAAGGCAGCGTCTCGTCGACCTCGGCGAAGCCTGCGGCGACCAGCAGGTCAGCTGTGTGACGTGCGGCATGGAACGAGGATGGGCTGGCCGTGACGAAGGCAGCCAGGCTCTCGATGTGTGCCGACTTCACCGCTTCCGGCTGGTACGAATCCATCTGGACGGCTTCCTTCAACAGTGGCTGGTTGGGCTGTCGGCAGCCTAATCCGTCCGATTGGACGCCTGCACCGGGTCGGTCACCAGTTTTGTCAGAGGGGCCCGGCAAGATCGTCGGTATGGAGATGGTTGTCCTGGCCCTGATCGCCGTGACGCTGGGCGCGCTGCTCGGCGGGCTTGTCACCCGAGCGGTCTCGCTCGCCCGGCACAACGCCGATGATGCCGGCCGCGATGCGGTCGCCGCGGCAGCCCGCACCGAGGTGGCCGACGCCAGGCGCGAGGCGGCCGACGCCCGCGCCGAGGCAGCCTCGGCGCGGGCCGAACTGGCCCGCACCGGCACCGATGTCGAGCGCGCCCGGGTCGAGGTCGCGCAGGCCCGCGCCGAGACGTCCGGGGCCCAGGCCGAGGCCGCCGAGGTGTCGGCGAACCTGGCTGCCGCCGCCGCCGAACGCGACGCGGCGATCAAGCGCGCCGACGAGTTGGCGTCCGACCGTGAATCGCTGGTGGCCCAGTTCAAGGTTCTCTCCGCCGAAACCCTCGAGCGCCAGGGCAAGACCGCCGACGACACGGCCGAGAGGCGGCTGCGGGCCACCGAGCAGTTGCTCAAGCCCGTCCACGAGACGCTGGAGGCGTTCCGCACCCGGCTCGGCGAGGTCGAGCAGCAGCGGGCGGTGCTGGCCAACGAGTTGGCGAACCAGGTGCGCAACGTGCAGGCCACCGGCGAGCAGTTGCGGCACGAGACGCGGGCGCTGGCCACGGCGTTGCGCAAGCCGCACGTCCGGGGCAACTGGGGTGAGCAGCAACTCAAGCGGGTGGTCGAGCTGGCCGGCATGGTCGAACACTGCGACTTCGTCACGCAGCAGACCACCAGCACCACGGCCGATCAGGTGATCCGCCCCGACCTGAAGGTGCTGCTCGACGGCGACCGGTTCGTCTGGGTCGACTCGAAGGTGCCGCTGGCCGCCTTCCTCGATGCCCACGAGACCGACGACGAACAGGCCCGCGAGGTCTCGCTCATCTCGTTCTCCAAGAACGTGCGCACCCACGTTGACCAGTTGTCCGGCAAGGCGTACTTCAAGTCCGACCTGGGCACCCCCGAGTTCGTGGTGATGTTCATTCCCAGCGAGGCGCTGGCCGCTGAGGCGCTCAGCCGGGCAGCCCGACCTGAACGAGTACGCCTCGCTGCGCAACATCATCCTGGCGACCCCCACCACGCTGATCGCGCTGCTGCGGGCGGTGGCCTACGGCTGGAAGCAGGCCGCGCTGGCCGACTCGGCTGCCGAGGTGTCCGAACTGGCCCGCGAGCTGTACGACCGGCTGGGCACGCTGGGTGGGCATTTCGACCGGGTCGGACGTTCGCTCACCGCCTCGGTCACTGCCTACAACCAGGCGGTCGGCTCGATCGAGGGCCGGGTGTTCCCCACCGCCCGCAAGCTGCGCGATCTGCACGTCACCGCGAACGAGCTGGCCACCGTGAAATCCGTCGACACCGCCGTCCGTCCCCTGACTGCCGCCGAGCTGGTCGACGACGCCGTCCAGGTGACCCCGCTGATCGGTGCACGGTCCGACGACCCCGAGGGGCTGAACCGGCCCCAGCCGGTGCTCGACGAGCTACTCGCCGGCGAGATCGTCGAACCGCCGTCGTCTCGGCGCCGACGCACCGCGGGATGAGTCGCCGGCGAGCGACGAGAATGGCGTCATGAGCGTCACCGCGCAGGGCAGCACCGCCGTCAGCGTCACCGCGCAGAGCATTGAAGAGGCCGCCGACCGGCTGGCCGGTGTGATCATCGAGACTCCGCTGCAGTTCAACAAGCGGCTCTCCGAGGCCACCGGGGCGCAGGTCTGGCTCAAACGGGAAGACCTGCAGCCGGTCCGGTCCTACAAGCTGCGCGGCGCGTACAACCTGATCAGCCAGCTCAACGCCGCCGAGCGTGCCGTCGGCGTGGTCTGCGCGAGCGCGGGCAATCACGGCCAGGGGGTGGCGTTCGCCTGCGCCAAGCTCGGCATCGAGGCCAAGGTCGTCGTGCCGTCTACCACGCCCCGGCAGAAGCGGCAGCGGATGCGCCAGCTGGGCGAGGGCTGGGTCGAGCTCATCGTGCACGGCGAGACCTACGACGAGGCC
The DNA here is from genome assembly GCA_047602545.1 of Micropruina sp. GTDB lineage: Bacteria > Actinomycetota > Actinomycetes > Propionibacteriales > Propionibacteriaceae > Micropruina. The sequence goes on from JASGHC010000002.1 coordinate 14,062, forward strand.
GCGGCACGCGCCGACGAGATCGTCGCCACCGAGGGGCGCACCATGGTGCCGGCCTTCGACGACCCCCGCACGATCGCCGGCCAGGGCACCGTCGCGGCCGAGATCGTCCGGCAGCTGGGCCAGGCCCCCGACACCCTGATCGTGCCGGTGGGTGGCGGCGGAATGATCGGCGGGTGCATGACCTGGCTCGCCGAGCGGCACCCGGCCACCAAGGTGGTGGGGGCCGAGCCGTCCGGGGCGGCGTCCATGGCGGTCGCGCTGGACGCGGGACGGCCCCGCGACCTGCTCAAGCTGGACACCTTCGTTGACGGCGCCGCGGTGCGCCGGGTCGGCGAACTCACCTTCGACGTCGCGCGCCGGCTCAAACCCCACATGTTCTCGGTGCCCGAGGGCCGGATCTGCTCGGAGATGCTCGAGTTGTATCAGGTGGACGGCATCATCGCCGAACCCGCCGGCGCGCTGGCGACGGCTGCCCTCGGGATCTACAAGCCGCCACCGGACCGGATCGTCGTCGCCATCGTGTCCGGCGGCAACAACGACCTCTCCCGGTACGCCGAGATCGCCGAGCGCGCACTGGTCTACGAGGGGCGCAAACACTACTTCCTGGTGAACTTCCCTCAGGAACCGGGCGCCCTGCGCCGCTTCCTGGACGATGTGCTCGGCCCTGACGACGACATCACCCTGTTCGAGTACGTGAAGCGGTCCAACCGCGACACGGGGCCGGCCCTGGTCGGTGTCGAACTGGGTGACCCCACCGATCTGCAGGGCCTGCTGGATCGGATGAAGAACAGCCGCCTGATCGTCGACCGCATCGCGCCGGACAGTCCGTTCTACCGATACCTGGTCTAGGTTTTCGTTGGCGGGGGAAGCGCTGATTTTCGTTGGTCGAGCCTGTCGAGACCTTGGCGGACCTGGTGCTGGCAAGGGATCTCGACAAGCTCGATCAGCGGTGTGGAGCGGTCGTCGCTCAGGCCTCCGCCCGCCGCATGTCCTTGCGCAGTTCCGGGGGCAGCGCGAAGACCAGGTTCTCCTCGGTGAGCCGTTCCTCGACGGCGGCCGGGAAGCCGCGCTCCTCCAGGAAGGCAAGAACGCCTTGGACCAACTCGTCCGGCACCGAGGCACCTGAGGTGACGCCGACCTTGTGCACACCCTCGAGCCAGGCTTCGTCGATCTCGCCCGCATTGTCGATCCGGTGAGATGCCTTGGCGCCCGCCTCCACGGCCACTTCGACCAGCCGCACCGAGTTGGACGAGTTGCGTGAGCCGACCACGATCACCAGGTCGGCGTCCGCCGCGATCTGCTTCACCGCGGACTGGCGGTTCTGGGTCGCGTAACAGATGTCGTCGCTGGGCGGATCGATCAGCTGCGGGAACTTCTCGCGCAGCTTGCCGACCGTCTCCCAGGTCTCGTCGACGCTGAGCGTGGTCTGGGAGAGCCAAGCGACTTTGGCCGGATCGGAGACCTCGATGTTCGCCACATCCTCGGGGCGCTCCACCAGCGTGATGTGCTCGGGAGCCTCACCTGCGGTGCCCTCGACCTCCTCATGCCCGGCGTGACCGATCAGCAGGATCTGCACACCCCGGCCGGCGAAGCGACGGGCCTCACTGTGCACCTTGGTGACCAGCGGGCAGGTGGCGTCAATCGTCTTCAGGCCGCGCTCTGCCGCCTGGGTGTGCACGGCGGGCGACACCCCGTGAGCCGAGAACACCACCGTGGACCCCTCGGGCACCTCGTCGAGTTCGTCGACGAAGATCGCGCCGCGGACCTCCAGGTCTTCGACCACATGCCGGTTGTGCACGATCTGCTTACGCACATAGACAGGTGCCCCGTACACGTCGAGGGCCCGCTCCACAGTGACCACCGCCCGGTCGACACCGGCACAGTACCCGCGGGGTGCAGCGACGACGACGCGCTTGGACTCGGTCATGGCGGCCAGTCTATCGACCGCGTCCGGTTCCCCCGGCCGTATCCCCGAGCGCGGGGCTCCAGGTGCGGCACTCCGCTCGCCGAACCATCTGGGGAGCGCTGATTCTCCGTTGGTCGAGCTTGTCGAGACCTTGGGCTACCTGGTGTTGGCAAGGGTTTTCGATGGAGAGGATGTAAGCGCCTCCCGCAAGGGGGAGCGCGACCCTGGGACGGCTCATAGCTACCCGGGGAACTTGGCGAGCGTTCGATGGTTCGGCGAGCACGGGACGGCGAGGCGGGCGCGGGGCAGGAATCTGTCGGCGCGGGCCGTTAGGGTCGGGCCATGCCGATGACCAGCAGCCCGGAGCAGCCGCAGCCGCTGCGGAACGTGCTGGCCGCGACCAAGGGCTGGGTGGAACGCCTCGGCAACGTCTGGGTGGCTGGGCAACTGTTGGAGTTGAAGCGCCGCTCGGGCGGCGCCACCCACTTCCTCACCCTGCGCGATCCGCTCGCCGAGGTGTCGGTCACCGTCACGGCCTCGACCGGCGTCCTGGACGCGGCCGGCCCGATCGCCGAGGGCATGGAAGTGGTCGCGCTGGTGCGGCCCACGGTGTGGAGCCGCAGCGGCTCACTCAGCTTCGAATGCAGCGACCTGCGGGCGTCCGGTGAGGGACGGCTGCTGGCCCAGATCGAGCAGCGCAAGAGGATGCTGCAGGCCGAAGGGCTGTTCGACCGGGCCCGCAAGCAACCCCTGCCGTTCCTGCCGAGTGCGGTCGGGCTGATCACCGGCGAGGGCAGCGCCGCCGAACGCGACGTGCTGCAGGTGGCGCGGGGCCGCTGGCCCGGCGTCCGGTTCACGGTCAGGCACGCGGCGATGCAGGGCACCTCGTGTGTCGAGCAGGTGCGGGACGCGCTGGCCGCCCTCGACCGCGACCCGGAGGTGCAGGTGATCGTGATCGCCCGCGGCGGCGGTTCACTGCAGGACCTGCTGCCCTTCTCGGACGAATCGCTGGCCCGGGCCGTCTCCGCCTGCCGGACTCCGGTGGTCAGCGCGATCGGCCACGAGCCGGACACCCCCATCCTCGACCTGGTCGCCGACGTCCGGGCCGCCACGCCCACCGACGCCGCCAAGCGGGTGGTGCCCGACGTGGCCGACGAGCGGGCCCGGGTGCAGCAGGCCGGCCAGCGGGTGCGGGCCGCCATGGTGCGCCTGATCGACCGGGAAACCCAGTTCCTGACGACCATGCGCACCCGCCCGGTGCTCGCCGATCCGCTCGGCCCGGTCGCTGTGCAGGCCGGTCAGCTCGGCGAGCTGCGGGCACGTGGTGAGCGTGCCGTCCGAGCGAGGCTGCGCGAGGAAGCGTCCTGGGTCGAGCACGCGCTGGGACGAATCCGCGCGCTGTCGCCGCGGGCGACCCTGCTGCGCGGCTACGCGATCGTGAGCACCGAGACCGGTGAACCGGTCGACTCCACCACCGTTGTATCGCCCGGCGACGCCCTGGTGGCGATGCTCGCCGACGGCACCATTCGTGCCGAGGTCACAGAAGTCGAAACCAGGAGGGAATCCGATGGCTGAGCAGCCGCAGAGCTACGAGCAGGCCCGGCAGCGGCTGGTCGAGGTGGTGCAGGCCCTCGAAGCCGGCTCCGTCCCGCTGTCGAAGGCGATGGAGTTATGGCAGGAGGGCGAGGCCCTGGCCCGTCGCTGCGAGGAATGGCTGGACGGCGCCCGCGCCACCATCGAGGCGTCCACGGCGTCCGACCGGGCCGGATCCGCGGAATCCCCCGAGAACTGACGACCTCTGCCGCTGGTCAGCTTGTCGAGACCCAGATTCCTGGGGTCCCCTTGATGGCCACGGTGGTGGGGATGGCCGCGCCGCAACCGAGAAGAAGAAGTAGCCAGCAACGACGCGTGCAATGGCCGGCACTTCCGTAGGCTCGACGCCGTGGGCGAATGGGAAACCCGAAGGGCATGGGGCCGACTCGGCATCGGTTTCGGCTCTGTCGCCCTGGTTGCCACGCTCGCAGGCTGCGCACCGACAGTGATTCCCACCCCCGCGCCGGGCCCGAGCATCACCCCGCCGAACGCCTCGGCCTCGCCGCAAACCCACCCGTCCGGCGTCCGGTTCGGCAAGGCCCACCGCTGGCCGGACGGCCTGATGATCACGATCGGCAAGCCACGACCGTTCTGGCCCAGCGGGTGGGTGCGGACGGTCAACAGCTTCAGCCACTACGTCGAGCTGAAGGTCACGATTCGCAACGGCGCCACCACTCGCTTCGACGTCACCCGGCTGCAGATCACCGCGCGTTCCGGCGGCAGGGACGCCGACGGCGTCCATGACCCGGGCAAGCTGGGTGGTTCGCCGCCCAGCAGCGTCGCGAAGGGCCGGACGGCGAGCTACCGGATCGCGTTCGGCGTCCGGAAACCGGCGGACGTCACGGTGACGATCGTCGCCCGGCCAGGGCTCGAACCAGTCCGCGTGACCCACTGACCGGAGCCGGGCGGCTACTGTGACCCGGGTGCCCGAACTGCTCGACCGTGTCCCCGATCTGATCCAGCTGCAACGCCGGACGCTGTGGGTGCTGTCCGCCGGCCAGGTGCTGAGCGGCATCAGTTTCGGGGCGACCGTCTCGCTCGGCGCCGTCCTGGCCGCCCGGATCTCCGGCGACGACGGACTCTCCGGCCTGGCGTCGGCGTCGATCACCCTGGGCACCGCACTCACCTCGATGCCGCTCGCCGCACTGGCCGGACGCCGCGGCCGCGGCCGGGCGCTGGCCACCGGGATGGCGGTCGCGCTGCTCGGCGTCGGCCTGGTGATCGCGGCCGTGCCCACGGCGTCCTTCGTGATGCTGCTGGGCGGGTTCCTGCTGATCGGCGCCGGGCAGGCGTCCAATCTGCAGGCCAGGTTCGCGGCCACCGACCTGGCCACCGATGCCTCCCGCGGCCGTGACCTGTCGCTCGTGGTCTGGGCCACGACCATCGGCGCCGTGCTCGGGCCGAACCTGGTTGGTCCGGGAGAAGCGCTCGGTGCGGTGGTCGGCATGCCGATGCTGACCGGTCCCTACCTGTTCACGCTGGCCGGGCAACTGGGCGGCATCGTGTTGTACCTGACCGGGCTGCGTCCGGATCCGCTGCTGTTGGCCCGCGCCGACGCCCTCACCCGCCCGCAGGCGGCCGGCACGATCAGTCGGCCGGACCGGCCGGTCGCGGCCGGGTACGCCATGCTCACCGTGGTCGGTGCGCACACCGTGATGGTGTCGGTGATGGCGATGACCCCGATCCACCTGCTGCACCACGGCGCGACCCTGACCGTCGTCGGGCTGACCATCAGCCTGCACATCGCCGGCATGTTCGCGCTCTCCCCCGTGTTCGGCATGCTCGCCGACCGCTGGGGACGACTGCGGACGATCCTGCTCGGCTACGCGATTCTGGCCGCCAGCGCCGCGGTGATCGCCCTGGGTGCGTCCGATCCGATGTGGGTGACGGTGGCCCTGATCCTGCTCGGACTCGGCTGGAGCGCCGCGACGGTCGCCGGCGCCGCCCTGCTCACCGAGGCGTCCGCCGCCGACCTGAGGGTCCGCAGGCAGGGCCGCAACGACGCCGCGATGAGCCTGATGGGCGCCCTCGGCGCGGTCGCCGCCGGCGGCGCGCTCGGCTGGGTCGGTTTCGAGGGGCTGGCCCTGTTCACCCTCCCGGTGATCGCCCTGGTGGTCATCCTGCTCCCTCTCGGACGCCGCTGACCCCACCCCGCCGCTACGCGGCGCGCCACGCGCCACGCGCCACGCATCGGACACCGGACGTTGCTTAGGTTTGGTTTCGTTGCGCAGGTTTGAACCTGTGCAACGAGACCAAACCTGCGCAACGTGGGACCAGCGGCTCAGGGGGGCCGTGTCGTGGGCGAGCAGGGGCAACTAGGTCCCGGGGGCATCGGGTCCGCGATCGCGGCTCCGGTCGGGGACGGGACGGCGCCCGCTAGTCCTCCAGGGTGGTGAGGTCGCCCTCGTCCTGGCCGAGCGCCCGTGCTTTCAGCACCCGGCGCATGATCTTGCCCGAACGGGTCTTCGGCAGCTTGTCCGGGAAGTCGATGGCGTCCGGCTTGGCGATCGGCGACAGGTGGGACGCCACATGCGCCCGCAGCTGTTCGGCCAACTCCTGGCTGCCCTGGACACCGACCCGCAGCGTGACGAAGGCGTGGATGGCCTGGCCCTTCACCTCGTGCGGCAGCCCGACGACCGCCGCCTCGGTGACGTCCGGGTGGGACACCAGCGCCGACTCCACCTCGGCGGTGCCGAGCCGGTGACCGGAGACGTTGATCACGTCGTCGGTGCGGCCGATGATCCAGAAGTAGCCGTCGGCGTCACGGCGGGCGGCGTCCCCGGCCAGGTAGACCCCGGGGTACTTCGACCAATAGGTGTCGATGTAGCGCTGGTCGTCGCCGTACAGCGTCCGGAACATGCCGGGCCACGGGTTCTTCAGCACCAGGAAGCCCTCGTCGCCGTCCGGCACCTCTTCGCCGGCCTCGTTGACGATGACGGCGTCCTGACCGAAGAACGGCTTGCCGCCCGAGCCGGGCTTGTGCGGCTCGCCGGGCACCTGGGTGATCTGGAACATGCCGGTCTCGGTCTGCCACCAGGTGTCGATCACCGGGCATCGCTCCTTGCCGATCACCCGGTGGAACCAGCGCCACGCCTCCGGGTTGATCGGCTCACCGACCGACCCCAGCAGCCGCAACGACGACAGATCGTGACGGTTGGGCCAGGCCTCGCCGAACCGCATCAGCGACCGGATCGCGGTGGGTGCGGTGTAGAACTGGGTGATTCCGTAGTATTCGACCAACTGCCACCAGCGGCTCGGGTACGGGTAGGTGGGGCCACCCTCGAACATGAACGTGGTGGTCCCGGTGAGCAGCGGCCCGTACACCAGGTAGGAGTGCCCGGTCACCCAGCCCGGGTCGGCGGTGCACCACCAGCGGTCTTCGGGACGCATGTCGAAGGAGTACTTCAGCGTCGTGTAGATGCCCACCATGTAGCCGCCGTGGGTGTGCAGGATCGCCTTCGGCTTCCCGGTCGAGCCGGACGTGTACAGGATGTACAGGGGGTGCTCGGAGTCGAGCTTCTCGGTCGGGCAGTTGCCCTTGGCGATCGGCAGCGCCTGCAGGTCGTGGTACCAGTGGTCGCGCAGCGGGTCCATCACCACCTCGGAGCCGGTCCGCTTCACCACGATCACGTTCTCGACGGTCGGTGAGAACTTCACCGCCTTGTCGACAATCTCTTTCAGCGGGAAGACCTTGCCGTTGATCCATGAGCCGTCGGCGGTGATCACCAGCTTCGACTTCGAATCGTCGATCCGGTCGGTCAGGGCGTCGGAGGAGAAGCCGGCGAAGATCACCGAATGGACGGCGCCGATCTTGGCGCAGGCCAGCATCGCGAAGAACACCTCGGGGATGCGCGGCAGGTAGATCGTGACCCGGTCGCCCTTGACCACACCCATCGCCTTGAGCACATTGGCCATCTGGTTGACCTGCCGGTGCAGCGAGAAGTAGCTGAAGGTGCGGTGCTCCTTGCCGTCCTCGCTCTGCCAGATCAGCGCCAGCTTGTTCTTGTTCGGCCCGGCGACCTGTCGGTCCAGGCAGTTGTGGACGATGTTCACCTCGGCGCCGGTGAACCACTTGAAGAACGGCGCGTTCGAGTCGTCGACCACCTTCTCCCAGGGCGAGAACCACTCCAGTTCGCGAGCCCGGTCGGCCCAGAAACCCTCCGGGTCGGCGAGCGCCTCGGCGCGCAGCTTGTCAGGGTCGGGGACGTGCGATTCGGCGGCGATCGACGGATCGGGGTAGACGACGTCGCCTTCGAGCTGTGCCATGCGGGGATCTCCTCCGTTGGAGCCTGGTTCGGGTTAGAGGTTAACCGCGCCGAGCAGCCGCGCGAAAGGATTCCGGTTCATTGTTCGCTCGGCAGCGGCTACGCCAACGTCGTGGCAAACGCCTCCAGCGCCTCGTAGGGGAGGTCGCCACTCACCACCACGGTGCTCCCGGGGCTGCTGCGCACCAATGCCCGGGTCCGATCGTCGTCGCTGACATACCGCTGCCAGGTTTCCCCGTTCAGCTCGCTCTCACCGTCGGCCGCGCCGCCGCGGCCGGCGGCCCGGATGAGTCCCTGCGGGTCGGTGTCCCGCTGGTCGAGACCGATGTAGATGCGGTCGGGGGTGAGGAATCCCAACTGCAGGGTGTTGCCGATCGCGGGCTGCTGGTTGAGCCCGGGCTGACCCAGCGGCGTCCAGCGGGCACGCACCGCCGTCCAGGTGTCGGGCAGTGCGGTCGGCGCGACCACCGGATAGGGGGCTTCGGCGCGTGCTTCGGCCACCACGGACTGCCAGTTGACGGCACGCGCCTCAGGTTCGGGAATGCGACTGAACCAGAGATAGATCAGCACAACCGGGATGATCAACGCGGCCACGGCGACCAGCATCTGGGGCACGGTGGGACTCGGACGACGGGCTGCCACGGCCCCATTGTTCACCATGGCGGCGGTCCTGCCCGGCAGCGGCCAGCACACCTCGTCCCCATCCCTGGTGCCGCGACCTCCGCCGCCTTCTCATTGTCGTCCGACTCATTGTCGTCCGACGACCCGGCTACGCTCGCCCTCATGCTTCGGGTCCCGCACGCCGTGGCCGGAGCCACCGGCCTGATCACCGCCAACGTGGTGGTCGGACGGCTGCTCACCGGGCCGTTGTGCAACCTGTCGGTCGGGTTACGGGCCGCTGCTCTCCCGCGGCAATCGACCTGCACGTCCCCAGCCGGGCGGGGCGACCGCACCGGCGGCGACCGGCGTCCGACCGGCGACCGCGAGCGATGACATCGACACCGCCGGTCGAGCTGGCCCGGGCCCGGACGCCGCAGGGCGAGATTTCCTTGCGGCGGCGCGGGCAGGTCATCGAGCTGATCGTCAACGGGGTCTTCGCCATGGACTCGGCGGAGGTCACCAGCGAACACGCCCTCGCTGATGCGGCCGGCCGGCCCCCCGGGACGGTCCTGGTCGGCGGTCTCGGCCTGGGCTACACGACCGCCCGGCTGCTGGACAACGGCGCTCGGCAGGTGCACGTGGTCGAACTGGCCGGACCGCTGATCGACTGGGCGGTGCAAGGTGTCACCGACCAACTCGGACGGGTGGCGCACGACCCGCGGATCCACCTGCACCACGGCGACATCGCGGAGTGGTTGCCGCGCCGCGAGGAAACCTTCGACGCGATCCTGCTCGACATCGACAACGGGCCCGGGTTCCTGATCCACGACCAGAACGCCCGGGTGTACGCCGGGGACTGGCTGCGCTCCGCGTCCGAACGGCTCGCCCCCGGCGGCGTGCTGGCGATCTGGTCCGAGAGCGCCGTTCCCGAGCTGGCCCGGACGCTGGCCGCCATGGGTGACCTCACCGAGATCACGATCGTGGTGGAACGCGAGGGCCGCAGCTTCAGCTATGCGCTCTACCAAGCTCAGCGGGCGACCGAATAGCGTGGCCCCATGACCCGCATCCCCGGCGCCGTCCTCACCGTCTCCGATCGCGCCAGCGTCGGCGCCTACCCCGACCGGTCCGGACCGCTCGCGGTCAGCCTGCTCGCAGCGCACGGCGTCGACGCCACCCTCGCGGTCGTTCCGGACGAACCGACCCAGATCCGGCGCGGCATCCGGGCGGCGATCAAGCGGGGCGCCCGCGTGGTGGTGACCACCGGAGGCACCGGCGTCAACCCTCGCGACGTCACTCCACAGGTCACCGCCGAACTGCTCTCGCTGCCGCTGCCGGGCGTGGTGGACGAGATCCGCCGTCGCGGTGCCGAGCAGGTTCCGACCGCGGTGTTGTCCCGCGCCGAGGCGGGCATCGTGACATCATCGAAACGGCCGGCGGCGTTCGTGGTGAACGCACCCGGGTCGACGGGGGGCGTCCGGGACACGATCGCCGTGGTCGGCCCCCTGATCGCCCATCTCGTCGACCAACTGGACGGCGGCGACCACGAGCCAGCCGGCTGAACCCGCGGGTCGGACTCTGCCGCCTCGGTGGTACGAAAAGAACCGTCCCCTTCGTTCCACTTTTCGGCGGGTTGAGATGGGGAACCCCTGCCTGCGACGAGTCAGCGCGTCCAGTCGCCGCTGCGGCCGCCCGATTTGGCCACGATCCGGCAGTCGGCGATCACCGCCGAGCGATCGACGCCTTTCACCATGTCGACGATCGCGAGCGCTGCGACGGTCACCGCGGTCAGCGCCTCCATCTCGACCCCGGTGCGATCCGCCGTCCGGACCGTGGCGGTGATCGCCACTCCGGCGTCGGAGACCTCCAGGTCGAGCACCGCGCCATGGACCCCGATCACATGCGCCAGGGGCAACAGGTCCGGCACCTTCTTGGTTGCCGCGATGCCGGCGACCCGGGCCACCGCCAGCACATCACCCTTCGGCACGGTGCCGCTACGCAGCGCCTCGACGACCTCGGGCGAACAGGTCACCAGCCCGGTCGCCGTCGCCTCGCGCACCGTCGGCAGCTTGCCGGTGACGTCGACCATGCGGGCCGCGCCGGAGTCGTCCAAGTGGGTGAACTGCATCCGCTCACACTGCCATGACTTCGAGAACATCGCCGACGGCAACCGCGTCGCGTTCCTCGGGCACGATCGCCAGTGCGTCCGCACGGTGCAGCGAGGCGACCAAGTGCGAACCCGAACCGAGCGGATGGGTCAGCCGGACGCCGTCGGCCTCGGTGACCACCGGCACGTACTGACGCCGCCCGCGCGGCGAGGGCCAGCCGTCCAGCGCCACCGCCCGCCGGCGCACCACGGACGGCAGCGCGCCGGTCAGGGCGTCCAGCAGCGGACGTCCGAACATCTGGAACGAGATGAACGAACTGACCGGGTTGCCCGGAAAGGCGACCAGCGGGACACCGTGCAGCACCCCGCAGCCTTGCGGCTTGCCGGGCTGCATGGCGACCGCGCAGAACTCCAGCCCGCCCCCGAGTTGGCGCAACGGTTCGTACGCGCCGGCCGAGACGCCTCCGGTGGTGAAGACGACGTTGACCGCGGGCAGTTGGGCCAGTAGATCGGCCAGCGCCCCGGGATCGTCACCGCAACGCCGCACGGCCACCGCGTCCGCCCCGGACGAGGCAGCCAGCCCGGCGAGCATCACGGAGTTGGAATCGGGGATCTCGCCCGCCGCCAATCGCCGTCCGGGCTCGACGAGTTCGGCCCCGGTCGCGATCACCGCGACCTTGGGCGCCACCCGCACCGGCAGTTCGCCGTAGCCGACGCTCGCCGCCGCACCGAGGGCGGCCGCGGCGAGGATCGTCCCCGCCGGGAGCACCAGATCGCCCGCAGCCAGGTTGCTGGCGGCCGGCCGGATGTGGCGGCCGGCCGGCACCGACTCCGCGATCCGCACCCGCCGGGGCAGCGGCGTCGCGCCGGCCGGCTGGTCGGTGAGTTCCACCGGCACCACGGCCTCGGCACCGGGAGGGACCCGCGCGCCGGTCATCACCCGCACCGCCGTTCCCGGGCGCACCGCAGGGATGTCCCCACCGGCGGCCGCGCTCTCCCCTGCGACGGCCAACTCCACTGGCACGCGCGCGACGTCGGCGGCGCGAACGGCGAAACCGTCCATCGCCGAGTTGTCGAACGGCGGGACGGCGAACCGCGCGAACAGATCCTCCGCGAGAACCCGGCCGGCGGCCTGTGCCAGCGGCACCGGCTGTGCACCGAGCTGCCGTCCGGCAACCAGGCCCAGCACCCGCTCGCGGTAGTCCTCGACGGAGATCACGGCGCACCCTCAGCGCAGACCCACGGATCTGCGGGCACTGCGCGGCCCCAGCCGGGCCGTTGGCCACGACGCCCATCGACCGATCCGGGCTCAGCCTCGAACTGCATACCCTCAACCTAGTCTCAGGTTCCCCTCATCGCGGGGTGATAGCGTCGCGGCAGCACTCGTGGAGTTCGGGGGGAACCGCGTTGAGCAGAAGATCGTGGCACGCGTCGTTGACGACACTCGTCGTCATGCTCGCACTGTCTCTCGGCATACTCCCCGCCGCGGCCGAACCCGTCGAACCGCCGGCTGCACCGGTCGCCACCGACCAGACGCCGACCCCGGACGGCAGCGCGCCCGCTTCGGCGACCACCGTTGACCCGCCCTCGCCGAGTTCATCGGCGAGCACCGGATCGCCCACTCCCGACGCCTCGGAATCCCCCTCTCCGTCGGCCGGTGCGACGCCCGTGCCGCAGCCGGCGCTCGGCCCGCCCACCGCTCGATCGAACCTGCTGGCTGTCGCCTGGACGCCGGTGGAGGGCGCCGCCGACTACCGCGTCCAACTCAGGAAGGCCCCGGCGGGCGCCGCGGTGCAGACCGTGACCGTGACCCGCACCGCGGCGGCGTTCGGACGGCTGGAGCCGCACACCCGGTACTGGCTCCAGGTCTCGGCGCTCGGTGCCGGCGGCGTGCCGATCGGCTCACCGTTGACGGAGACCACACTCCGGACGACCTACCCGCTCGCAGCGCCCATCGTGGACACCCGCGCCACCTCGTCGGTCCGCGGCGAGCTGTCCTGGATGAAGCCGGCCAAGGGCACCCGGCTGCAACTGGAATGGGCCACCCCGGGCAAGAAGCCGACGCGCAGCACCCCCCGGGGTACCCGTATGGTCGCCCGGCAGCTGCGCCCGGGCACCGCCTACCGGGTGCGGGCGCGGCTGCTCGGCAGCCGTGGGCCGCAGAGTGAGTGGAGCGCCGTCCGCCGGCTCACCACGCCGGACGGCGACCCGCTGCGGGTGGGCAGCTACAACATCCAGTGCGCCAACTGCCGGGACTGGGCGCCGCGGAGACAGGCGGTGGCGGCCACCATCGTCAACGCCGGGCTGGACGTGGTCGGCCTGCAGGAGGCGTCCCACGCCCTGCTGAAGGGAACCAAGCGCACCCAGTTCGAGGATCTCGCCCGCCTGCTCGCGCCGTCCGGGTATCGGCTGACCAACCTCACTCGGTTCAACTGCCGCAACGCGGAGCGACCCAAGAAGTGCCGTCCGGTGCAGCGCGGCGCCTCGGGTGCGGTCCGGATCGCCTACCGCAGCTCCACCGTGCGGCTGATCAGCCAGGGTTCGCGGCAACTGGCCGACCTGCCGGGCATCGGACGCGACCGGTACGTGGCCTGGGCGGTCTTCGAGCACCGGATCAACGGCAAGCGGTTCCTGTTCACCAGCACCCATCTCGAACCGCGCAACGACACGGCCGGGTCGCGCACGTTCTACACCATTCGCAATGCCCAGGCGCGCAAGGTCGTGCGCACCATCGCGGCGCACCGGGGGCGGCTGCCGGCGATCGCGGTGGGCGACTACAACTCGACCAAGTGGGACGTGCCGACCAACGCCCCCTACGACATCATGCGGGCGGCGGGCTTCGTCGACCCCTTGGGCAACCGGTACCGCTCCAGCGCTGCCAGCGGCGCCACCGTGGAGAAGCGGATCAACACCCAGTACTCCAGCTACAACAACCTGCAGCGGGACGGCCGACGCGCCAGCGGAGTCAACGGCAGCAATCCCGATTACATCTTCGTCACGCCGATGCGCGTCCCCGAGTATGAGACCGTCGTCGAGTTGACCGGCAACGGCACCCTGCGCGGCCCGCTGCCGTCCGATCACAACCTGATCCGCGCGACCGTGCTGCTGCCCTGAGGAAGCACTGATCAACCCGATCTCCGCTGGTTAAGCTCCGTCGAAACCCCTTGTCAGCGGGCGCACGCCAAGGTCTCGACAAGCTCGACCACCGAAATTGACCCTTCCCCAAGGGAAGCGCTGAGCCTCAGCCGGCGCCGCGGGCGGATCGCCGGGCCCTTGGCCACACTTCATGACGAATCTGCGATCCGTCCGCGTGTGAGGATTGACAACCACCCACGATAGAGTCGGCGCCGTCCCGGATTCCGTCCACCCCCAAGGATTCCCGCGTTGACCATGCCCGCCCGCCCGGTGACGATCGACCGCGCCCTGCTGACCTTGCACGGCTCGATCCCCTCGAAAGAGTCCGGGCCGTGCTGGCACAACTTCACCGCCCCGACGATGGGTCCCCCTCCCATCGCGCGGGCCGACAGTCGCACTGTGGGGAGGCCCGTCAGGGCCGGGGGTGGCCGCTTCTTCCCATCCGCGGGCGCCCCCTATCCCGGAGCGACGACCCCCTCGTAGCTCCGGGAACCGTTCCCATCCAAGAGGAGACTGTCATGACCCCCCGCATGCATGACGCCACCCCCCACCCGACCGCAGCCGCACAGCGGCAGCCCGACCTCCGGGCGGTGCGCGCATGAGCCGCCGCCTGGTCAGCATCATCCTCGCCGCCTCGGTGGCGGCCGCCACCCTGCTCGGCTTCCCGGCCACGGCGAGCAGCGCCTGGGTGGCACCCGGAACGCCGGTCGGCGGCATGCGCTCGACGACCGCGTCCGCCCTGTCGTGGACACCGGTGTGGGGAGCGCCCCGCTATCAGGTGAAGTACTCGACCGACGCGTCCCTCAGCTCGCCGCAGTACCTGACCACCACCGAACCCGAGGCCGAACTGACCGGCCTCAAGACCGGCACGCGCTACTACGTGGCAGTGGCTGTCGCCAAGACCACCGGAGCCCTGGTCAGCCCGTACGGAAAGACCGGCTCGGTGCTCACCCGCGGCAAATCCAGCAGCTATGTCACGCTCACCCCGGGTGGCCTGCGGGTGACTGCCCGGGACGGTGGCTCGCTCACCCTCGCATGGCGCGCACGCCCGGGCGTCGGCAGCTATCAGGTCCGGTACGCCGCCGACCCGGAGCTGGCCGGAGCCCGCCACGCCAGCACCACCCAGACCACCCTGCGGCTGACCGCGCTGAAGAAGAACACCGAGTACTGGGTGCAACTGCGGGCCAAATCGGCCGCGGGCACGGCGATCACGACCTTCAGCACGGCCGTGCGGGCCACCACGACCACGGGCAGCGTGGACGCGCCGCTGCGGGCCGCCAGCTACAACATCCTGTGCGCCAACTGCTCCACCAGCCATCCCTGGGCCAAGCGGCGCTCCACGCTGGTGAAGGCCATCAAGGCCCAGGATCTCGACGTGCTGGGCGTCCAGGAGGCGTCCCAGGGCCTGACGTCCGCTGCCAGCGGAGAGCAGAAAGCGCAGTTCGCCGACCTGCTCGACCTGCTCGGCTCGCGCTACGCCCTGACCAACTCATTCCGGTACAACTGTGAGAAGTCAACCAGTCCGACAAACTGCAGCCCGGTGGATCGTGGCGCGTCCCACGATGTCCGGATCATCTACAACACCGACCGGATCGCCGCGTTGCGGCACGGCTCGGTGCAGTTCGCCGACCAGGCCCCTGACGACACCCTCCGCTTCCTGGCCTGGGCCGAACTCCGTCAGCGCGCGTCCGGCACGCGCTTCTTCGTCGTCAACACCCATCTGGACCCACGCGACGACAACCCGTACTCGCAACTGCACCACAACCTGCGCGCAGCGCAGGCCCGCGAACTGGTGGCCACCATCAAGAAGGAGAACACCTCCCGATTGCCGGTGATCGTCCTGGGCGACTTCAAGACGAACAAATATGCGGTGCCGAACAACGCGCCCTACGACGTGATCACCGGCGCGGGCTACCTGGACCCGCTCGGCAACACGGCGAATTCGAGGATTCCGGACCGCTCGGCGATCGTCGAGAGCCGGATCGGCACCGAGTTCAACACCAAGAACAACCTGACGAAGTCGGCTCCGAAGTCGGCCTATATCAACGGCTCGGTGATCGACTACATCTACGTGTCGCCCGGCGTCCGCGTGAGCGAATGGGAGACCGTGGTGGACGTGGACGCCACCGGCACGTTCACCACGACCCCACCGTCCGATCACAACATGGTCCGGATCACCGCATATCTCCCCTAGCCACCCCACCACAACCCTCCCAACTGGTTCAGGCCTCCCGTCAACGGGAGGCCTGAACTAGTGAGCTTCCGGGGCCTCCGCCTGCCGCCGTGGGCGGAGAAAGTGGGCTTCGAGCGTATGCTCCGACCAGCGGGAACGCTCCACTTTCACATCAGGGAGTGCGCTAGGTGGGCAGCAGGGGTGGTGGCGGGTGCCGACCGGCGCGGTCAGCCCTCCTGGTCGAGCTCCGACTCGTCCTGGGTCGCCTCGTTGCCGGGCGTCTTGACCCGGAACTGGTTGCGGATGCTGGCGGCGTGGGCGGCCGACTCGATGGCCAACCTCTCGCCCTCGGCGATGAACGCCGCCATCGGACCTTCGGGGAGGTCGCCCAGCACGTACCGCTTCATCTCCAGCCGCGCCTCCCGGCCCGAGTCGCCGGTCAGGACGTCCTCCATGATGGTCGAGAAGCCGGCGAACTCCGCGTCCAGCAGGTAACTGGCCGCCTGGGTGGGGAAGGTCTCCACGAAGTCGGCAGGATCCATCCGGCGCGGGTTGGTGATGATGATCGGGCGCTCGGTGAACAGGTAGTCGGTCACCACGCTGGAGATGTCCGACACCAGCGCATCAGCCTGGTCGAAGGCATCGTAAAGAGTCATCGGCGAGGAGGGGTCGACGAACACATGGTCGCCGCCGGCCGCGGCCAGCATCGTTGCGATCTCGACCCGCGCGGCGATCATGCCGGGGCGCTGGACGCCCGAGTTGGGGTGCGGTTTGAAGACGACCCGCACGTCCGGATAGTCGGTGAGGATCCGGCGAATCAGCGTCGGCCCCATGGTTTCCAGTGACGAGTAGTTCGACTCCTCGTAGTAGCCCTCGAAGGTCGGCGCGTACAGCACCGTGAACCGGCCGCCGCCGGCGCGCGGTCCGACCGCCAGCGCGTCCACCTGCGGACGCCCGACGATCGCGTAGTGATCGCGCGGGATGTCGATACCGGCCGCCTCGTAACGCTCGATGGCGGCGGCACCGGCCACCCAGACCTGGTCGTACACCCGCGCGACCGGATTGGCGCTGGTCGACTTGTCCGAGTCGCCGTGGTTGAGGAACACGTGCCGGATCGCGGCCTCGCGCAACAGGTGCACGTTGCGGCCGGCATTGGCCAGGTAGTAGGCGATCCGCACGGTCGGACGGGTCAACTCCTCCACATGGCGTGTCTTCGGCGCGTAGACGACCGGCAGCCTGGTGGGCTGGATCTGCCCGAGATGACTCGCCTCACGAACGACCACAAGGCCCGGGTGGGGAACACGGTCGAAGGTGCCGAGCCACTGATTCAGAATGTACTTCGCCTGCCCGGGACCGGCGGACATATAGACGATGTAACTGGGATTGGCCAGGTCGAGGTACTGCATCAACTGGGCGGCCAACCGCTCGGTGTTCTGGGTGGCTTTGAGCCGCCGCACGCCGACCGCCTCGAGCAAGGCCCAACCGATGCCGACCAGGACGCCGACGACGCCGAGCAACATCCACCAGAACCCGTACACGCTGGGCGCCAGAACGGCCAGGACGGCGACCAGGATCTGGAGAACCATCAGCGGGATCGGAATCCGGTGGGCGTTGAGGTAGATGCGCGCGTAGCGGACGGCTTCGGCGGTCTGCGGACCACCCGGCACGAAGAGCATCGGCGGTTGGCGACGCGCCAGCGCACGAGCCGCCACCCGATGCAACAGATCGGCGAAATAGCAGGCGAGCAGCACCACCAGGACCACCAGCGACCGCAGCCCGAGGTCGTCCCGGGCGACGATGGCCGCGAGGGCGACACCGTAGAGCAGGTTGCGTGTCGCGCTGTCCGCCCGCATCCGGTGCAGCAGGACGGTGCGACGGGCGAGCGCACTGGTCGCGATCCAGTCCACCACCGTCACCACGAGGTAGGCGGCCAGTCCGACCCAGCTCCACCCCGCCAGCAGTGCCACCAGCATCACCGCGATGCAGCCGCTGACGATCGGCAGGAAGGCGGTGCCCAGCCTGCTCCGCCACTGCCCGATCGGGCCGGACGTCGCGTCCGTTCCGAGCACGGCGACCGCGAACTCGGTGGAGCCGCCCAGCCAAATACGCTGTGCGGCGCCATGCCTGCTCACCTTCGGCTGCGCCTGTTGGTTGCCTGTCACTCGATCGATCCCCTTGCTGTGTTTCGTCTGCGGCGGACCATCTGCCCAGACCGAGCGTGGCAGTGCGGCGCCGCTGTCAACTGATCCGGTACGACGCGGACGTGGCGGTGCCGGTGCTGTAGCCGTACTTCGTCGCGTAGACCTTCACGCTGATCGACTTGCCCCGATCGGCGCTCGTTAACGTGTAGCTCGACTTGGTCGCGCCGGAGATGTTCTTGCCGTTGCGTCGCCACTGGTAGCTCATCTTGGCGTAAGTCGTCGGGTACTCGCCAGCCAGCCACGCCTTCGCCTTGGCGGTGAGCTTGCTCCCCTTCGACTTGGCACCGCTGATGGTGACCCCGTACTTCTTGCGGAAGGACGCGTTCTCCAGGTTGGCCGTCGCCTTCACGTCCCCACCGGAGACGTTCACCTTGATCGACTTGGCCTTGAAACCGTCGCCCAGGTTGTACACGAAGCGCAGCGTCCAGGTGCCGTCGGGAATGCCACGCAAGGTGTAGTTGCCGTTGCTGTTGTTGCGGGTCTGGGCGATCACTTCACGGGTACCGCTGTTGGCGTTGCTGAGGCTCACGTCGACCATGCCGACCCTGGCGATCGGCGACTTTCCGGCGTCGTTGATCACGCCCGAGACGGTGGCACCCCTGGCCAAGGTGACGCCCGGGGCAGTGGTCGTCTCGCCGTAGGTGACCTGGAGTGCGGTGCCCTCCGACGGGATCCTGCCGCCCGCCGACCCCTTCGCGGCCCACAGCGACGTGTAGTTGCCGGTGCCCAGGTAGGCGACGTGCACTCGATAGCTGCCGGGCCGGACGGTCAACTTGTACTTGCCGCCACTGACGTTGGCGGTGTCGACCAGCGTGCCGTTGGCGGCGTACGCGTTGACGACCACGTCACCGGACGCCGGGCCGGACACCGTGCCGGTGAGGTAGCCGAATTTGGTGGGCGTCTTGGCCTGCTGCGAATCGGAGAAGTCGGACTTCTGCTTGTTCTTGTTGTCGGGATCGACCACCCGCACCCGGACGTAATAGTCGGTGTTGTCGGTCAGACCCTTCAGCGTCTGCGTGGTGGACGTGGTGGTCGGCCCGTATTTGGTGGTCTTCGTCATGGCCCGGTTCAGCGCGTACTGGATCTGGTAGGCATAGCCGGTCTTGAAGTTGGACGGGGCCTTCCAGGACAGGGTCAGGCTGTCCGCGGTTCGCGACTTCAGGGTCACGTTCATCGGACCGTCCACCTCGTAGTTCGACGTGGTGACGGTCACTGAAGCGGTCGAGTACGGGCTCATCCGGACGGCGGGGGTGGTCTTGGTCTTGGCCAGCAGGACCGCGACCTTGATCCTGTACTTGGTGTTCTTCTTCAGTCCGCTGGCCCGGCCGTTACCGTCGGAGTTGTCGGAGTCGGACTGGATCGCGCTGCCTCCCTTGCTCGGCGTCGCGACGAGCCGGTAGGCGGGCGCACCGAGCACGTACGGCCAGGCGAGGTCGACGAAGGTGCCGCCCACGTTGGTCGTGGTCAGCGAGGTCGGCGGAGTGTAGAGGTACTTCGGGGTCGCGCTCTTGGTGTCGCTCCAGCTACGCGAGGAGGTGCCGTCGTCCACCGAGGCTCGGAAGTAGTACTTCTTGTTCCGGGTCAGCCCCTGCACCCAGACGTTCGTCGTGGTGCTCTTGACGGACTTCGCGCTCTTGAACGACGAACTGGTCGAGTACTGCACCTGGTAGGCCTTCGCCCCGGCGACCGCCTTCCAGTTGACCTCGACGGTATCCATGCCCTGAGCGGTGGCGGAGAACCCGGTGGGCTTCTGGGCGGCGGCGATGGCGATCGGCACCACGACGGCCGAGCCGGCCATCACGACCACGGCCGCCAGCAGAGCGATCAGCCAGCGGGAGCGCCGCGCCGGCTGGTGGGAAGTCACTTGGTCGGACACTTGGTCGCCCCCTTGCTCATTTCGTACCAGCCGCTGAGGAACTCTCCGTACAGCCGTCGGGCGTCGGCCAGGTGCGCTGAATCGGCGGCGCGGGTATCGATGGTGATGACGTGCTCGTCGCTGTACCGCAGGCCCGAGGTGGACATGTTCGCGGTGCCGAAGAGCACCCGGCCGTAGTTGTTGGAGTCCGAGCCGATGATCACCGTCTTGGTGTGCAACCGGACCGCCGAGCACTTCACCGGAATTTTCGCGTTGTAGAGAAGCTTGGCCGTTGCCGGGGTGATGGTCGGCGCCCCGCCACCGTTGGAGATGATGATCGAGGTGTTGCAGCCACGCTTCTGCAGCCGGGTGACCGCCTCGACCAACTGCGGGGCACGGTTCTCACTGAGCCGGAACATCGCCACCCGGATGGTGTCGTCGACCTTGCAGTTGACGTCGTCGAACTGCTGGCTGTAGTAGTCGCGGGCGGTCTGCGGCTGCGGCGCGAAGGACACCGTCACGCCGGTGCCGTCACCGCCGTCATGCCGGTAGATGCTGTCCACCCAGACGCTCCTCTGCGAATACAGGGTGTTCTGCAACGACTTCGGGAACGCGCTCTTCTTGGAGCACGTCGGGTTGTCGGCGCACACCATCATGCCCTTGAACCGATCCGAGAACAGGTTGTATACGGTCTTGTTGTCGTACAGCACCGTCCCCTCGTTCCAGTAGGTGCGCACCTGGCCGCGGGAGAGGTTCGCCGAACTGGAATAGACGATGGGATGCGTGCCGCCGTCGTCGTCCCAGATCGTGTTGCTGATGGTCAGGAATTTCTCGTGGTTGATCGAGTTCGGCCGGACCGCGGACGACCCGTAGTCGAAACAGCCGAATTTGCACCACTTGATCGTCGAGATCGGGCCCAGCCGCTGGATGACCTGCTTCTTCGAGAACGACGAACTGATCGATCCGCCGTCGGAGACGATCTGGATCTTCACATTCCGCTTCTTGTGCACGTAGTCGAGAGCGTCCCACACCACTTCGGGGTCGGATTCGGGCCGCACCGCCGTGCCTATGGCACGGAGGAAGAACATGCCGAGCTGGATCGTCGAACCGCTCTTCGCGCCGCACACCACCTGGGCCAGGCGCTTCAGGGTCTCCCACGGCGTCTGGTTGTCCGCGTCCTCATAACCGCGCTGGTCCATGTCCTCGATGTTGAACCAGACCTCGTACGGACGGGGCGGACTCTCCAGCGTGGGGCAGGCCGAATCGGTGGGCACCTTGAGCAACCCGTCGTCTCCGGTCGAAAAGTCGAACGCCACGGCGGGAAGCGTGCTGCAGGCCATCATCAATGCCACCAGTCCGCCGACCCACCTCCCCCGATTCCAGCTCGTGGAGCGTGCCGACGTGTCTGATTCACGCATGAAGCAACACCGTTTCTTTGATCCGTTCATCGCCGCCCGCCTCCGCTCGTGGAACGCCGGCGCAGGGGACACTGATCGGGTCAGCATACGTGACGTCCCTGTGGCACCCTGCATCAGCGTCCTTCCGGCGCGCGCGGGGTAGGCTGAGCCACCCGTGCCGGATCCGATGGAGGCGAAATGAAGACGTGCTGGCGGGTGCTGATGGCGCTCGGTCTGGCCACGTTGGGTGCGGTGGCCACGCCGGCACCGCATGCCACCGCAGCGAGCTGGGTGGTCGGCGCCGAACCCGGCATCCGCGAGGTGACCAGGACGGCCCCGGGCCGCGTCACCGTCGCGTTCAACCGCCCGTTGTTCAATCAGGATCCCCGGCTCTACGTGCTGGACGCGGCGGGCGACCAGGTCTCGATCGGCGCGGTCAAGGTCGAGGGCGCGACGATCTCGTCGCAGTTGCAGTCCGGACTTCCCCAAGGCACCTACACGGTCGAGTTCAAAGTGGCATTCTCGGACGGCGACGCCCGCGGCGGCACCTTCCAATTCGCCTACGGCACGGCGAACTGGACCAAGCGCACCAGCTACTGGGTTGGCGAGGACAACGAACCCGAGATCCACAAGGGCGAAAACCCCGACCGCCCGCGGCGCTCAGACGAACCGACCGCCACCCCGAGCGAACCGGCGCCCACCCCGACCCCCACACCGTCCGCGCCGGGGACGAGCGCCGCGCCGACCCCGACCGCAGGCCCGTCGGCCGAGCCGAGCGCGACACCCGCGCCGCAACCCGGCGATTCCTCGGCGGCGTGGCTCACCGGAGGCATCGTGGTCGTGGTGGTTCTGTGCGGCGCCGGCGTCGCTCTCTGGCTGCGCCGCCGACGCGACAGCTGACACGCACTCGGATCGACCGGAGCGAATCGGCCCGATCTGGAAGAATCTTCGTCAAGTCGCGAAGTCACCCCTGACGGAGGAAGCATGAGGGTCATCACCTACGGCACGTTCGACCTGTTCCACGAGGGTCATCGACGGCTCCTGGAACGCGCGAAGGCCCTGGGCGACTACCTGATCGTCGGTGTCACCACCGACAACTACGACGACTCCCGCGGCAAGCTCAACGTCCGCCAGAGCCTGATGGATCGCGTCCGCAACGTCCAGGACAGCGGCCTGGCCGACGAGATCATCATCGAGGAGTACGAGGGCCAGAAGGTCCAGGACATCCAACAGCACCACGTCAACGTCTTCGCCATCGGCTCCGACTGGCTGGGCAAGTTCGACTATCTGAAGGACTACTGCGAGGTCATCTACCTGGAGCGCACCAAGGGGGTTTCCAGCACCCAGCTCCGCAACGAGAGCGCCGGCGTCATCCGGCTCGGCGTGGTGGGTTCGGGACGAATCGCCGCCCGGTTCGTGGCCGAGGCCCGCTACGTCTCGGGTGTCTCGGTCGAGGCGGTGTACAGCCGCAGGTTCACCTCCGCCCAGGCTTTCGCCGAACGGCTGGAGCTCGAGTGGGCCAACGAATCCTTCGACGACATGCTCCGGCACGTCGACGCGATCTATGTGGCCACCCCCCACGACACCCACTACGACTACGCCAAACGGGCGATCGAGGCCGGTGTGCACGTGCTCTGCGAGAAGCCGATGACATTGGTCAAGGCCCAGAGCGTGGAGTTGTTCGAGCTCGCCGCCCAGCACGAGGTCATCCTGCTCGAGGCGGTCAAGACGGCGTTCGCACCCGGCTTCCAGCGAATGGTCGCCGTCGCCCGCAGCGGCTCGATCGGCCAGGTGCGGTCGGTGGACGCCACCTTCACCAAGCTCGTGACGTCCGGACGCGAGCTGGAGGGCGAGGACGGCGGCAGCATCTCGGAGCTGGCGACCTATCCACTGCTCGCCGTGGTCAAGCTGCTCGGCACAGATTTCACTGCGGTGACCACCCGTTCACTGCGTCCGGAAGGCTCTGAGGTCGAGGTGTTCAGCCGCATCGACATCGACTTCCCCAACGGGATCGCCTCGGCCCGCACCGGCATCGGCGTCAAGGCCGAGGGCGAACTGATCGTGGCCGGCTCCGCCGGCTATGTGTACGTGCCGGCGCCCTGGTGGCTGACGGAGTACTTCGAGACCCGCTTCGAGGACCAGTCCAAGAACAAGAAGTACTACTACAAGTTCGACGGCGACGGGCTCCGCTACGAGCTGGCGGAGTTCGCCTTCATGATCCGCAACCGCACCCGGGAGTCTTTCCGGCTCCGGGCCGCCGAGTCGATCGCGATCGCCGACATCATCGAACGCGCCCGGAAGAACGCGTCCACCTTCCACTGATCGGGGTCACCCGGCGCTAGGCGCTTCCCTAAGCCCGCGACTCCTCGTAGGCACTCACCACGTCCTCGCAGGGGCCGTCCATCATCAGGACGCCCTTGTTCAGCCATAGGACACGTTCGCAGGTGTCCCGAATCGACTTCATCGAGTGCGAGACCAGGAAAATCGTCCCGGCCTGGTCGCGAATCTCACGGATCCGTGCCTCACTGCGTTGCCGGAAGCGCCGGTCGCCCACCGCCAGCGCCTCGTCGACGATCAGGATCTCGTGTTGTCGGGCGGCGGCGATGGCGAACTTCAACCGCGCCTGCATGCCTGAGGAGTACGTCTTCATCGGCAGATCGATGAAATCCTGCAGTTCGGCGAAAGCGACGATGTCGTCCCGCAGACCGGCGATCTCCTTGGCCGAGAAGCCCATCGCCAATCCACCCAGGACGATGTTGCGCTCGCCGGACAGGTTGGGGATCAGCGCGGCCCCGACGCCGAGCAGGTTCGGCCGGGCACTGGCGTAGACGGCCCCGCCCGCCGGCGGCGTGAGCCCGGTGATGGCCCGCATCAGGGTGGACTTCCCCGAGCCGTTGGACCCGATCACGCCGATCGACTCGTTCTCGTAGGCGACGAACGACAACCCCTTCAGGGCGTGCACCTCGCGGACCCCTCGCCGGGTGCGGGCCAGCAGCCCGCCGCCGGCGTTCCGGGCCACCTTGCCGCTGCCGTAGGCCCGGTAGACCACATGCAGCTGGTCGACGATCACCACCGGACGCCGGCCCGGTTCGAGCACCAGCGGAGCTTCAGTCACGTCCGTACCTCTCCTCGGCGACCCAGAAGAAGACCAAACCGACCAGGAACACGACCACCGCGTACACCGAGAGGTACAGCCAGAATCGGTGGTTGTAGTCGCCCCCCATCAGCGAGTGCCGGGCGATGGTGAGCACCTGGTACAGCGGATGGAGGTCGTAGACGGCGATCACCCAGGGGTGTGATTCGAAGATCCGGTTGACGTCGAACAGCACACCCGAGGTGTAGAACAGGATTCGCGAGATGAACGGCAGCACCTGGGTGAGGTCGCGGACGTGTACGGTCAGCCGGGCGGCGATCATCGCGATACCCGCGTTGAACAACGTGTAGAGCGCAAGCAGCGGCACCATCAGCAGCCAGCTCCAGGTCGGCGGGTGCCCCAGCAGGGGAAGGATCACCAGCAGCAGGCCCATCGACGGCAGCAGCGACAGGAACTGCTCCATCACCTCGGCCAGCGGCAGGGTCAGCCGCGGGAAGGCCAGCGACTGCACGAGCGCCCGGTTGCCGGTGATCGACTTGGCGCCGTCGGAAAGGCTGCGCGAGAAGAACTGGAACAGGAAGACGCCGATCACCACGTGCGCCACATAGTCCTGCGGGCGCCGGTCGCTCTGCAGGAAGTAGAAGATCGTGCCGTAGACCAGGGCGTTGAGCACCGGCTGGAGCAACAGCCAGACGACGCCCAGCCGGTTGTCCTCCAGATCGGCCCGCAGCCGGAACTGGGCCATCTTGACGACGAACTGGCGACGGGCCCAAGTCTGCTTCAGGTAGGAAGCCAGAGGTGGACGCGCCCCCACCCTATGCAGCCCACGGTCAGCTGCCAGTTGGGCCACGGTCATGGATGGACGGGACCTCCGCTTTCGGGGCGAAGCCGGTTGCCTCGCCGCGCCTCGTGCAGTCTAGTGGACGCGGACTCCCCGGCCACCGGCTCGGCCCAGATATGCCGACGAGCCGCCGCCGAAGGCACGGCGGCGGCTCGGCCGGCGGGTCAGGAGCGGTGCTGCAGGTAGTAGCTGACCAGGTTCTTCGTCGACGGATCCTGCGCCTCGAGGGCGGTGGAGTCGCCGGCGACGGCCGGCGCGATCTGCAGGGCGAGTTGCTTGCCCAACTCGACGCCCCACTGGTCGAAGCTGTCGATACCCCAGATCGAGCCCTGCACGAAGGTGATGTGCTCGTACAGCGCGATCAGCTGGCCGACCACGGACGGGGTCAGCGCCGGCGCCATGATCGAGGTGGTGGGCCGGTTGCCCTGGAACACCCGGGCGCTGACGATCGCCTCCGGCGTCCCCTCGGCCCGGACCTCGTCGGCGGTCTTGCCGAAGGCGAGCGCCTTGGTCTGGGCGAAGAAGTTGGCCAGGAACAACTCGTGGACGTCAACGTCACCGTCCTTGATCGCGTGGGTCGGGTTGGCGACCGCGATGAAGTCGGCCGGGATCAGCTGGGTGCCCTGGTGGATCAACTGGTAGAAGGCGTGCTGACCGTTGGTGCCGGGCTCGCCCCAGAAGACCTCGCCGGTCTCGGTGGTCACCGGTGAACCGTCGAGCCGCACGCCCTTGCCGTTGGACTCCATGGTGAGCTGCTGCAAGTAGGCCGCGAACCGGTGCAGGTACTGCGCATAGGGCAGCACCGCGTGCGAAGTGGCCTTGACGAAGTTCACGTACCAGATGTTCAGCAGACCCATCAGCAGCGGGACGTTCTGTGCCGGCTCGGCGGTCAGGAAGTGCTGGTCGAGGGTATGGAAACCGCCCAGGAAGTCGGTGAAGTTGTCCGGGCCGAGGGCGAGGATCAGCGGCAGGCCGACGGCGGAGTCGACCGAGTAGCGGCCGCCCACCCAGTTCCAGAAGCCGAACGCGTTGGCTGGGTCGATGCCGAACGCCTCCACCCGGTCCAGCGCGGTGGAGACGGCAACGAAGTGCTTGGCGACGGCGTCCGCGCGCTGCTCCTCGGAGCCGTCGATGGCTCCCGACTCGGTCAGCGCGTTCAGCAGCCAGTCGCGGGCCATCCGGGCGTTGGTCAGGGTCTCCAGGGTGGTGAAGGTCTTGGACGCGACGATGAACAGCACCGTCTCGGGGTCGATGCCCTTGGTCTTCTCGGCCACGTCGGTGGGGTCGATGTTGGAGACGAAGCGGGCCTCGATGCCGGGGGTGACGTAGGGCTTGAGCGCCTCGTAGACCATCACCGGGCCCAGATCGGAGCCGCCGATGCCAATGTTGACGATGGTGCTGATCTTCTTGCCGGTGACGCCGACCCAGTCGCCCGAGCGGACCCGCTCGGCGAAGGCGTACATCGAGTCGAGCACCTCGTGCACCTGCTCGACGACGTTAACGCCGTCCACCTCGAGCACGTCGCCCTTGGGACGCCGCAGCGCGGTGTGCAGCACGGCGCGGTCCTCGGTCACGTTGATGTGCTCACCGGAGAACATCGCGTCGCGATGGGCGGCGACGCCGGTCTGATCGGCCAACTGGACCAGGGCGTCCAGGATGTCGTCGTCGATCAGGTTCTTCGACAGATCGACGTAGAGGTCGGCCGCGGTGAAGGTGAACCGGGAGGCACGCTCCGGATCGGCGGCGAAAGCGCCGCGCAGGTCAGGGACGAGCTCGGAGTGGAGTTGCTGGAGCCGCGTCCAGGCCGGGGTCGTGGTGGGATCAACGGGTGTCTGCATGACACGCAGCCTAACCACGTGACCACGGCTGGTCACCCGCGGCAGACGGAATCTCCCGCCCGCTGAACTGGCCTAGCCCGCTGAACGCGCTCAGCGAGCCTTGACCGCCACGTGGACGTGGTCCATGTGGTTGGCGGTCGCGCTGCCCCGGTCGGCCATATGCCGCCAGGACGGCCGGTACGGGGTCCAGATCTGCTGCTTGTAGATGATGTGGTCGACCCCGAACTCCTTGGCGTGCGCCACCAGGAAGTCGCGGATCGCGTAGCCCTGGGAGGTGTTGGAGTAGGTCATGAAGTCGATCGCGCGGCCGAACTGGTGTACCGACAGGCTGTGCGCCCGCCAACCGCCGACATTCTTCACATTCCAGCGGGCCATCACCGCGCGATAGACGACCATCGCCTCGGGCTGTAGGCCGAGCACCGAACCCTTGGGAACCTTGCGGGTGGCGTCCGGCGCGTTCGAGTCGGCCACCTGCTTCGGGGACGGCTTGGAGTTCGACAGGGCCGACTTCAGCACCCAGGCCTGACGGCCCTTGAACTCGACCATCCGGTAGTTGCCGTTGGTCTCCGGCGTCACCCGGAGGGCGGCGGCAGCCTTCAGCGTGGTCACCTTCGACGCTCCCGCGGCGGGCTTGGCGATGACGGTGAGCTTGTCCTTGGCGTACATCGTCCGGGTGGGTTGCAACGTCGGGCTGGCGATGGTGCGGCTCGCGGCCGCGACGGCCAGGGTGTCCTCGGCGGCGATCTGCGGACGCGGCACGTCGCGCGACACTGCGCCGGCGTCGCGGGCCGACACGTCCGGCGTCGTCATCGGTGCCGGGATCGGGGCGGCGACAGCCGTTCCCGACATCACCAGGGCACCAGCGGTCGCCGTGATGGCCAGGCCGAGAAACGCGGCACCGATCCGATCGGCGGTGTTCAGGTGCCACGCGCGGCGGTCCTGCCCGGTGGCACGTTCCGGCGCCTCCGAGTACGACTCATTCGCAGCGGGGCCCCCGGCCCGTCGCGGCTGATACATCCGGCACAACCTCCTGAGAAACCTTACAACGATTTCTAAACTTACTCTAAGGATTCAGTGCGCCCAAATTGGACGCTGTGCGCAGCGATCGATATCGCTCCACCGACCCGGGGCGGCAGCAGCCGACCAGCGAACCGTCACCGGCTCATCGGGAGGTCAGTCGTAGCGATAACCCTGACAGCGGTTTCGCAGCCCGGCCAGGTCGGGCTCGGCGATGTCCTCCCCCCCGAATGCACCCACCGGGCACACCGCCAGCACCCCTGCATCCAACCACATCTCGCACTGGAACCGCTCCAGCTTCCCGGTGGCGATCAGCGGCTCACCCGGGAACATCGCGGTCAGCGTCCTGGCGTACAGCGAGCCCAGGGCATCGCAGGGAATCACCTGAACGGCGGCCGGCCCGAGCTGCAGCGCCGCCGCCACCTCCGCCGGGGTGAGCCCGCCGAGCACCACGGGGATGCCCGCGGCGGCCTCCAGCAACTCACCGGCGGCGAACGGCGACAGCAGCAGGTCGGCCGGACCACGAGCGACCACCGCCGCCTGGTCGGCGGTGCGCACGTTGCTCACACCCAGCCGCACCCGCCGTCCGAACACCTCGCGCAGCCCGATCAGTTCAGCGCGCCGCTGGAAGGGGACGGTCCAGGCCGCCAGGCCCTCCTGGACGAGCACCTCACCCGCAGCCACCAGGTCGTCGGAGTCGCCCTGCGGCAACTCGACGATCGTCCGACTCCCGGCCAGCAACTCCACCCACTCCATGGGCACCCACGCTAGATGACCAAGTCCCAGGGGTGTTAGTGGTCGTAGGCGACCAGGTTCCTTCTGGCTAGGGAGTTTGCTTGGTGGTTGTGCCAGATGGCGGCAGTGAGGGCGAGGATGCGTTGCGCGACCCGGGCGGCGACACCGGCCGGGGTGCGTCCGCCGTGGGCTTCGAGGTCGAGTTGGCCTTTCAACGTGTCGTTGACCGATTCGATGATTTGGCGCAGCGGTTTGAAGAACCGCTGCCCGGGTCGGGGCTTCTCTCCTTTACGGGCCGGGCGGAGCAGATCAATCCCGACCTCGGTCAGTCCGGTTTCGAACTCGCGGCCGCTGTAACCCTTGTCCGCGATGAGGATCTGCCGCCGCCTGGTGGGCCGGTCCTGCAACGCCGCCGTGGAATCGAGCAGGTGCTCCACCACGTCACGTTCGTTGGCTTTCGCGCCGGTCAACGCCCACGCCAACGGCAATCCGTGCAGGGTGCACACCAGGTGCAGCCGGAGTCCCCAAAAGTAGCGGGAATGGGACGCGCAATAGCCGTACTCGGCCCATCCGGCCAAGTCAGAGCGTTTCGCGGTCTCCCGAGAGCGGCCACACTCCACCGGGGTGGAGTCCACCACCCACACATCATCAGTCGCGACCGGCACATGTTGGGCCAGCTCAGCAGCAAGCCATGCCATGGTGCCGTTCAGCTTCCGCAACCGTTTGTTGTAGCCGGATTGTCGCGGCAGATACGGAAACATGCCGGTGAGATGCCGGTGGGCGTACCGCAGCCAACGGGCCTCCGAGGTGTAACCCAGGAACGCCTGCATCACCGCCAACACGATCAGCTCAGCATCACTGATCCGCTCCACGAACCCGACCTCAGGCCGTTGCGGAACCTGTTCGGGATGAGCCTTCAACAGATCATCAGCAGTCACGTAGAGTGCAGTCGCGAGGGTGTCCAGATCGGTGTCCATCAAAGCCTCCAGAGCTTGACATGGGTTAGCAACACCGACTCTGCGACACCCTCCCCCTCAACCCCCAGACGCCACACCGACCTTGGACTTACTCATCTAGTAGACCGTCGCCGGGGAGCGCCGTCATCGGCGGCGCCGGCCGTAGTCTGACCCCATGGAACTGAGCAGCGACGCCATCCCCGACGGCTCGACCATCGGGCTCGACTACACCGAGCCGTCCTGCGGCGGCCGGAACATCAGCCCCGATTTGCGCTGGTCGGGGGCTCCGGACGGCACCCGCAGCTATGCGGTCACCTGCTTCGACCCGGACGCCCCGACCGGCAGCGGCTGGTGGCACTGGATCGGCTTCGACATTCCGGCTGACGTCACCTCGCTGGACGCCGGCGCAGCCCTCCCGGCGCCGGCCCGGGAATGGCAGAACGACTACGGCTACGCCGGGTACGGCGGCCCCTGCCCACCGCCCGGCCCGGCCCACCGCTACGTCTTCACCGTCTATGCACTGGACGTCGCCGAACTCGGCATCCCCGACGGCCTCACCAGTGCGGCCTGCCGGTTCAACCTGTTGGCGCACGCCCTGGCCAGCGCTTCGTTCACCGCCACCTTCGCCGTCGCGGCCTGAGTCGGCCGGCGAGTCGCCCGCGCTCCCGGAGCACGCCAAGGACGGAACCCGCCCCCCCACAGGTCGGGCTCCCTTGGTTTCGACACGCTCAACCAGCGGTACCGCGGCGACGCCCAACCAGTGACCGCCACGGGGTTCTCCTGCGTCCACGCAGTACCGTTATTGAGATTTCAAGAAAGGCTCTGGACGTGTCCACTCCCACCCTGCAGGTCATCGTCGCCAGCACCCGGCCCCGCCGAGTCGGCCGGCTGGTCGCCGACTACATCGTCGAACGGCTCACCGCCCAGGGCGGTTTCGAGATCGAGGTGGTCGACCTCGCCGAGGTCAACCTGCCGTTGCTGGACGAGCCGCACCACCCTCGGCTGGGGCGGTACGAGCATGAGCACACCAAGGCCTGGAGCGCCACGATCAGCCGCGGCGACGCGTACCTGCTGGTCACGCCCGAATACAACCACTCCTTCAGCGCACCGCTGAAGAACGCGCTCGACTACCTGAACGCCGAATGGCGGGGCAAGCCGGTCGCGGTGGCCAGCTACGGCGGCGTCAGCGGCGGCACCCGCGCCGCGGCGGCGATCACCGAAGTGCTGGTCACCCTGGGCATGACCGTCTCCAATGTCGCGGTGGCGATCCCGACGGTGCAGTCGCACATCAGCGAGGGCCACTTCGTCGGCTACCCGCAGGTCGATCATGCCGTTGAGGCCGTCCATGGTGCGTTGCTCGGACTGACCCGCGGGCAGACCCGCAGCTGACGTGGCGATCCTGGTCGATCCGCCACGGTGGCCGGCCCACGGCACCGAGTTCGGGCACCTGGTGTCCGATTCGTCGCTGGATGAGCTGCACGCCTTCGCACGGGCCGCGGGGATCCACCCGCGGGCATTCGACCACGACCACTACGACGTCGCGGTGGCCCGCTACCCGGACCTGATCGACGCCGGCGCGCTGCCGGTGCCGTCCGGTGAGCTGCTGCGCCGCCTGGTGGGTGCCGGGCTGCGCGTCCGGCCCAGGGAGCGGACGCCGAAGAGGACCGCCGCGCTGGCCTTCGCCCGAGAGTCCTGGCAGGCGCTGCTTCCGGACGCGCCGGCGTTGGGCGATGAGCTGCTCGCGCGCTGGTCGGAGCCGCACCGGCGCTACCACGACGTCCGGCACCTGGCGCAATGCCTGACCGCACTGGATCAGTTCGCCACCGAAACCCCGGTCCCCCGTCCAGTCGCGCTGGCCGCCTGGTTCCACGATGCGGTGTACCAGGGCGAACCGCAACGCGACGAGGAGGCCTCAGCGGCGCTGGCCGACGAATCGCTGGCGCCCCTGATCGGCGCGGCCGAGGCCGCCGAGGTCGCCCGGCTGGTCGGCACCACCATCGCCCACGATCCGGATCCGGACGACGTCGGCGCAGCCCTGCTGGTGGACGCCGATCTGTCGATCCTCGGCCAGGTCCGCGGCCGCTACCACGTCTACCTGCGCGACGTCCGCGACGAGTACGCGCGCTACGACGACGAACAGTTCCGGCAGGGCCGGTGGCCGTGGTCCGGGGCCTGCTGGCCCGGCGTCCGCTGTACGCCACCGACACCGGACGCCGGCTCTGGGCCGCGCGCGCCGAGGTCAACCTCGGCGAGGAGCAGGTCCGGCTGATCATCGCTTCCTAGGCGCCACGTGAACCACGATGCCGACCGGATCGATCAGCGATGGTCGAGGTAGGCCGGACTATCGTGTCGTCGTGGTTCAGCCAATCGTCGTCCGGCAGCGCCAGCGGCTACGTGTTGCCGCTCTCGGCCTCACCACTGCCCTCACCCTCACCGCCGCGCTCGCCGGGTGCGCCTCCCCGCCGCCACAGTCCACGCCGACGAACACCGCAGCCGAGTCGCCCGCGACCACCGGGTCGGGGCCGTCCAGCAGCGCGTCGTCGCGGTCCAGCAGCAATCCCGCCCCCAGCACGCCGGCCACGCCGTCCGGGTCCCCCACCCCGAGCGCCACGGCTTCGGGCCGTCCCCGCGACAACCGGACGGCGGCTCAGCGCTCCCGCGCATTCACGGTCGACGGCATTCCGGTGGTCTCCAAGAAGCATCCGATCAACGCCGCCTACCGGCGCAGCAGCGTGACCTCTCCCTACGGGCTGACCCGCGAGACCCAGCGGGCGCTGACCCGGATGATCGCGGCGGCCCGCGCCGACGGCGTCCGGGTCGTGGTGCGCAGCGGTTACCGTAGCTACGCCCAGCAGGCGCAGATCCTGGCCAGAAAGATCCGCGAGTACGGCAGCGAGTCACTGGCCCGCCGCTACAACGCGGCACCCGGACGCAGCGAGCACCAGACCGGGCTCGCCGTCAACCTGTGGGACGGCGTGACCTGGGGTGTCGGCGTCCGGAACACGAAGACCGGCAGGTGGCTGTGGAAGAACGCGTGGCGTTACGGCTTCATCCTGCGTTACCCCAACGGCAAGGAGAAGATCACCGGCTATGCCTTCGAGCCGTGGCACTACCGCTACATCGGCCCGCGTGCGAAGGCTTTCGGAGCGAACAGCAACCTGACCCTGGAGGAGTATCTCGGTCTGGCCTGATCGAGCTCGAAACTGGGGCCGGCTCGCACCCGGAGGGTGCTTCCAACGGGCCCAACCGGCGAGCGACCGCAGATCAGCCGACCGGTTCCGAGAGTTGGCGAGCCCGGGAAGGACAGTGGTGCATCTCTGTGGACGCGGCCGGCCTGCCACCTTGCTGCCAGCTCTTCGAGAGTCACTTCCCGGGCTCAATGGATGCGACTGTAGACGGGGCGCCGATGGGAACCAAGGGCACATGGGGAGACCTTGGGGAACTCACAGGATCGCCCCGGGCAGAGCACAGATCGGGTTCGGATGCGGTCACCCCCAAGGGTGACTTTGCCGGCAGAATCCCTAGTCAGGTTACGGTTTCGGACGCCCGTGGCGAGCTCGCGCGGCGATGTTCCGGGCGTTCCTGCCGACCTGCGGGCGCCGCCCGATATCCTTCTCGGACCCCGTCCGGCCAGGAGTGCCGATGACCAGCGAGCCGATCGCGGCCGCAAGCAGCGCTGCGCCATCACCCTCGGCCTGGACGGACGCCCGTGGCGGCCCGATCTCGCGCTGCAGCGCGACGAGGTGCTGCAGGAAGACGGCCTGGTCGGTGTGAACGTCCGTCAACGGCAGGCTACGGCGCACTAATCTGCCTGCCAGGGCGACTTCACCCAGGCACAAGGAGCGGCGCGGATGGATCAGTTCTGGCGGTACCTGTCCGGAGTGTTCGAGTTGATCGGACGGGCCTACCGGCTCGACCCAGCCGCCTTGAGCTGGGTGAAGGAAAGTCCGTTCTCCCTCTGGGTCGCCGTCGGGGTGGCGCTGCTGGCCGCCATCTCGGTGATGATCGGTCATGCGGTCGTCCTGCTGGTCAACCGGATCACCGGCCTGTGGCTCGCCGTGGCCCTGCTGCTGAGTGCGTTCTGGCTGGTCGTGCTGCACGCCATCGAGTCGGTGGTGCTGTGGGCGCTCGGCTCACTGATCGGCGGCCAGCCGGTGCCCTACCTGATCGTGCTCTCCGGTGTCCTGGTCTCCACCGCCCCCCAGATCTGGGGCTTCCTGGTACTCATCCCCTACATGGGTACTGCGATCAACCGCCTCCTTTCGGCGTGGAGCGCGATCGTGCTGTGGGCGGTCACCGCGGGCACCTTCGAAGTCGGACGCTGGACGGCGTTGGCGATGGTGGCGGCGTCCTGGCTGGTCATGCAGGTGCTGTCCACCGTGTGCGCGCCGTGGATCTCGCGCGGGCTCGCCCTGTGGTTCTACCGGATGACCGGACGGCCGATCCGAGTGTCGGGCTCCGACGTGTTGAACGGAAGCCCGATGCTCGCCTCGGAGGTGTCGGCATGATCATCGGCGACCTGCTGGTCCTCATTCTCGCGCTCGCGGTGGTGGCCATGGTGCTGGCCCCCCTGGAGTCACTGCACTGGTGGGCCACCCGTGAGGTGGAGGAACCCGGGACCGAACCCGAACTGACGGCGGCCGCCCACACCGCAGCCGCGCCGGACGCCGACGACGACCAGCCCCGCAAGTTCCTGGTCTACCTGTCCGGCATCGGCGCCATCGCGGCCAAGGACGTCCCCGAGGAGGAGGTGCCGTTCGTCGAGGACCTGAAGCGGCGACTGCCGGACCACCTCGTGATCGACGATGTGTTCCCCTACTCGGTGGACAACCGCGGCCTCACCGCGGAACGGGTGCTGGGACGGCTCTGGCGTTGGCTCGACCAGGTCCGGATGAAGAACCCGAACGCCGCGCTGGCGGTACTGATCAACATTCGCAACCTGCTGCAGCTGTTCGTCTGCGCCGACCGGCGCTACGGCCCCACCTACAACATGGGCACCGCCGGCGAGATCCATCGCTCGCTGGTGCGGCACGGCCACCGTCCCGGCCGAGCGGACGAGGTGGTGCTGCTGGGCTGGAGCGGCGGTGGTCAGATCGCGCTGGGCGCCACCTGGTATCTGCAGGCCATGGGCCTGCGGACGTCGCTGCTGTCGCTGGGCGGCATGCTGTCCGACGACATCGCGCTGGCCCGGGTCGAGCACGTCTGGCACCTGTACGGCACCAAGGACTTCCTGCAGGCCTCCGGCAAGCTGCTGTTCGCCGGCCGCTGGCCGATCGCCACGGCGTCCCCGTGGAACGAGGCGATGCGCGACGGCAAGATCACCATGATCGAACTCGGCCCCTACAACCACAACGTCAAGGAGCACTACTTCGACTACGAGTCGAAGCTGCCGGACGGGCGCACCTACGCCGGCAAGGTGATCGACACCATGGTCGAGATCCTCGAGCCGCAGAACAACTAGTGGCGCCATCGTCGGTCTCACAGCTTGTCGAGACCTCCGACGGCACGGGGTCGGCGAGAGGGTTTCGACAAGCTCAACCAGCGGTGGTTGGACTGATTCGCCGGGGCAGCCTGCTGCCCCGGCGACCCGATGTCCACGGCGGGGACTAGGGTTCTTGTCATACCTTCAGCCCCGCACTTAGGGTCGGGGCACCCTGAACACCTGCGAGGAGGCAGCTGTGAGTCAGAGTCCCACGCAGCGCCGTGCGGAACGCATCGACCAGACCCGCTCCGGTTTCGACGTCATCGTCGTCGGTGGCGGCGTCAACGGCGCCGGCATCGCCTGGGAGGCCGCGCTGCGCGGCCTCCGGGTGCTGGTGCTGGAGAAGGGCGACATCGGTTCCGGAACGTCGTCGTGGTCGAGCAAGATGATCCACGGTGGCCTCAAATACCTGGAGAAGTACGACGTCCCACTGGTGCGCGAATCGTTGCGTGAGCGGGAGTGGCTGCTGCAGGCGGCGCCGCACCTGGTCAAGGAACTGCGCTTCATCATTCCGTTCTACAAGGAGAACGCGCACTCGCCCGCGGCCCTCGGGCTGGGCATGGTGGCCTACGAAGCACTCAGCTTCGACAAATCGCTGCAACGGTTCTCGATGTTCACCCGCGACAAGCTGCTGCAGCGCGAGCCCGGGCTGAACCCCGAGGGCCTGACCGGCGGTGCGATCTACTCCGACGCCCAGGTGAACTACGCCGAGCGGCTCAGCTGGGAGATCACCGAGGCCGCGATCCGCGCCGGCGCCCAGGTGCTCACCCACTGCCGGGTCACCAAGCTGAACGTGACGAACGGCACGGTCGTCTCGGTCGACTTCCACGATGAGATCGGCGGCGGCGACCACACCGTGCCCGCGTCCGCTGTGGTCAACGCGGCCGGCCCGTGGATCGACGACGTGTGGAGCAACGCCGAGGAGCTGAAGCTGCCGCGGATGAACGGCGGCACCAAGGGCACCCACCTGGTGGTCGACCCGTTCCCCGGCGCACCCAAGGACGCCTTCTACTACGAGTCCGAGGACGCCCGCCCGATGATGGTCATCCCCTGGATGGACCGCTATCTGCTGGGCAGCACCGACATCCGCTTCGAGGACGACCTCGACATGGCGTCCGCCACCCCGGACGAGTACGAGTACATCCTGCACGAGACCAATAAGGTGCTGCCCGGTGCGAACCTGACCATCGACGACGTGCACTACTCCTACACCGGGGTGCGTCCGCTGCCGTACGTGGACGCCAACAACGTCGCCGACATCACCCGACGGCACGACATCCGGCAGCTGCCCGGCTCGGACGGCCTGTACACCCTGGTCGGCGGCAAGCTGACCACTTTCCGCCAGGTCGGCGAAGACCTCGGCGACCTGCTGATGAAGCGGTTCGGGCTGAAACGGAGGAGCGTCACCCACAAGCTGCCGCTGCCCGGCGGCGGCCAGCCGGACCCCGCCAAGATCCGCGCCCGGATCGCCGGATCGGGTCTTTCGACGGTCACCATCGACCGCTTCGTCGCCCAGTACGGCAGCATCGCGCCGGACGTCGCCGTCTTCGTCACCAGCTCGGACGAGCGCCGTGAGGTGATCGATGAGGAGTTCGGCCTGACGGTCGGCGAGGTCGAGTGGGCGATCACCCGCGAAGAGGCCCACCGGCTCGCCGACGTGCTCGCCCGGCGCACCATGATCGGGCTGGAGAACGACCTGGGGCAGCGGGTCGTCGAACCGGTCGCAGCGGTCTGCGCCCGCGTCCTGGAGTGGTCGGACGACCGCCGCGAGGCGGAGGTCGCCGCCTACCACCACTACCTCACCCGTTTCATCCCACAGAAGGAGACAGCATGAGCGGACAAGGCCTGATCGTCGGAGTTGACCTCGGCCTCACCGGAATGAAGGTCGTCGCATTCGACGACACGGGAAAGCCGCGCTTCCAGGCGCGCGAGGCGTCCATTCAGGACATGCCGAAGCCGTACTGGGTGGAGCGTGACGGCCGCGACTTCTGGGAGCTGTTCAGCAAGATGCTGCGCGACCTGGTCGAGCAGGTGGACGCCGCCGGCGAGAGCCTCGCGGTGATCGGAATCGGCTGCCATGGCGACGGCGCCTGGCTGATCGATGAGAACGGTGACCAGGTGCGTCCGGGCATCCTTTCGCTCGACTCGCGCGCCATCCAGACCGCCGCCCGGATCAATGAGACGGTCGGCGACGACCTGCTCCGGGTCACCGGCCAGCGGGTCGGCCCGGCCTCTCCCGGCGTGGTGTTGGCCTGGCTGAAGGAGAACGAGCCCGAGTCTCTGGACAAGGCGCGCTGGTTCCTGTCGGCCAAGGACTTCCTGCGCGGCATGCTGACCGGCTCGTTCGGCACCGACCTGACCGAGGCCAGCACTGCCTTCACCGACGTGCACACCCAGGAGTACTCGCCGGAGGCGTTCATCCTGTACGGCTTGGAGGAGCTCGAAGGAAAGGCCCCGCCGATCTCCGCACCGGGCGACATCGTCGGCGGAGTGAGCCGGCTGGCGCACCTGGCGACCGGGCTGCCCGAGGGGCTGCCGGTGATCGCCGGCATGCACGATGTGGACGCGGGCGCGATCGGGGCGGGTGCGGTCAAGTCCGGCCAGCTGGCCGTCATGGCCGGCACCTGGAGCATCAACGAGGTGATCTCGGACCGTCCGGTGACCGGCGACACCTGGTTCTGCCGGGCGTTCGTCGAGCACAACACCTGGATGAACATGTCCATCTCGCCGGCCAGCTC
Organism: Micropruina sp.; assembly: GCA_047602545.1. Taxonomy (GTDB): domain Bacteria; phylum Actinomycetota; class Actinomycetes; order Propionibacteriales; family Propionibacteriaceae; genus Micropruina. The sequence continues at coordinate 51,992 of JASGHC010000002.1, forward strand.
AGCGAACCTGGAATGGTTCGTCACCACCCTGTGCGCCGCCGACATGGACGCCGCCCGCCGGGCCGGGCTGAACCCGTACGCCTTCATCGACCACGAGGTCGGCGAGGTCGGGCTGGCCGATCCGGTCACCTTCCTGCCGTTCCTGTACGGCAACCCGATGGGAATCGACGCCTCGGCTTCGGTCTCCGGTCTGCGGGCCTGGCACAAGCGCGGACACCTGCTGCGCGGCATCTACGAGGGCATCGCCTTCAACCACCGGATCCATTGCGACCCGCTGGTGGAGGCATTCGCGGTGGAGGACATCCGGGTCGTCGGCGGCGTCACCCAGTCCAGCATCTGGCCTCAGCTGTTCGCCGACACCATGGGCAAGCCGATCCAGATCCCGGTCGGCGGCGAGGGCGGCGCGCTCGGCGTCGCCATGGTGGCCGCGGTCGGCATCGGCCGGTTCGCCAACCTGACCGAGGCGTCCGAGGCGATGGGCACCACGACCACCACGGTCGAACCCACCGCGGACGGCACCAAGCTGATGCAGGAACGCTTCGAGCGCTTCATGTCCCTGGTGGACACCCAGAAGCCCTGGTGGGCCACCCAAGCAGCCAAGTGAGCTAGGCCCGCTGTCGAACTCGTCCGAGACCCTTGAGAACCGTCCCCGGTACGCCGGGGACGGTTCTTTTCGTCCCACGCCCGGTACTGGGTCCGGCGCTCGATCGGGTGACGGACGCACCTCCAGCGTTCCGGGCCGAACACGCCCCGGCCTTCGCCCGCCCTCAGTGATCGGCCTCCGGCAAGGGGGAACGCCACACCAGAACCACCACGACCAGCGCCATGATCACCGCGGTGAGGGCGATCGGCACCGGGAGCAACGGGTCGAGCAGCACCAATCCGGTCGAGCAAGTGCTTCGCCAAGCTCGACCAGCCAAATCAACGCTTGCCGGTAAACGCGACGTCCGAACGTCCGCCGCGCAGCATTCTCCCGCACGAATCGCGGGGATGCCTCATCGTTCAAGGCAAGCGCGGGGCCACCACCTCACGCTTCACGCGATGACCCGGCATGACGAAAGGCCTCCGACTTGGGGAACATCCCCTAGCCAGAGGCCTTTCGTTGTGGTGCGCGAGAGAGGAGTTGAACCTCCACGTCCTTTCGGACACACGGACCTGAACCGTGCGCGTCTGCCATTCCGCCACTCGCGCGTGCCGCTCAAGGCGACCCGAAAGAGATTAGCACAGCGTCCCGGGTGCCCCTGACCACGCAAACCACACCTCGCCGCGACGGACGCCGGTCATCGTCGGCCGCGGACGGCGTCCGGATGCCTCGACCCGCGCTCCAGACCACGGATACCCGGCGGGGCTTCACCGAGGACCGTTCCACTACTCTGTTCCGCATGGGAGTCTTCGATCGCGTCGAGAAAAAACTGGAGAGCGCCGTCAACGGCGTCTTCGCGCGCGCGTTCAAGGGCGACGTCCAGCCGGTCGAGATCACCGCCCGGTTGCAGCGGGAACTCGACGCCGAGGCGAAGCTGCTCACCCGTGAGCGCCGCCTGGTACCGAACGATTTCACCGTCCAGTTGTCCCGGCATGACCACGACCGGCTCGCGCCCTACTCGAAGATGCTCAACTCCGAGGTGATCCCGCAACTCAACGAGTACGCCGCCGACAAGGGCTACATCTTCAACGGCCCGGTGACCATCGACTACGAACTCGACGCGAGCCTGCCCACCGGCCGGTTCACCGTGCAGAGCGCCGCGGTCGCCGGCGTCGACGGGTCGGACGCCTCCGAGACCCAGATCCGCCGGGCCAGCCTGGTGCTCGAGGTGAACGGCGTCCGGCACCCGCTCAACCCGCCCGGCCTGGTGATCGGACGCGGCACCGAGGCCGATCTGCGGATCAACGACCCGGGGGTCTCCCGCACGCACGCCCGGATCGTGGTGCAGGGCGAGGGTGAGCAGCAGCAGATCGCCATCGAAGACCTGGGTTCCACCAACGGCATCGTGATCGACGGCCAGCGCGTCCGGCAGGCCGACCTCGGCCCAGGCAGCCGGATCGAGATCGGATCCACCCGTATGTCCATCACCTCGCCGGGCTCCAATGTCTGACCTCGTCGTCCTCGCGCTGAAGCTGCTCTTCCTGGCGCTGCTGTGGCTGTTCGTGTTGTTCGTCGGCAACGTCATCCGCACCGACATGTTCGGGCGCAAGCTGGCCACCAGCGACGCCGGCGAACTCCGCGGCGTGAATGAACTGAAGAAGCAGAAGCGCAAGGCCGCGCGTCCGGCCAAGAAGCTGCCGAACCGGCTGCGGATCACCCGGGGCAAGCAGGAGGGCCTCACCCTGCAACTCGGCGAGGCCGTCAAGATCGGACGGGCCGCCGATTGCCAGCTGATCCTGGACGACGACTACGTGTCGACGCGGCACGCCCAGATCGTCCGCACCGACGACGGCTACGTCGTGGAAGACCTCGGTTCCACCAACGGCACCTACGTCAACAACGAACGGATCACCTCCGCCACGTCGTTCGGCACCGCCGACACGCTGCGCATCGGGCGCACCCTGATGGTGGTGGAGAAGTAGCCATGACGCTCACGCTGTCCTACGTGGCCCGTTCCGAGGTCGGCCTGGTCCGCAAGAACAACCAGGATTCGGCCTACGTGTCGCCGACCATGCTGATGGTCGCCGACGGCATGGGCGGCGCGGCGGCCGGCGACCTGGCGTCCGCCGTGGCGATCAACGAGCTGCGCGAATCGGACGGCGACTTCCGCGAGGCGGACATGGTGGAGGTCGCGGCCGGGGCGATCGGGCGGGCCAACGAGCGGATCCGTGAACTGGTCGCGGCCGATCCGTCGCTGGACGGTATGGGTACCACGGTCTGCGGGCTGCTCTTCGACGGTGAGCGGCTCGCCGTCGCCAACATCGGCGACTCGCGGGGCTACCGGCTGCGCGACGGCCACTTCGAGCGGATCACCCGCGACCACTCGTGGGTGCAGACGCTGGTCGACGACGGCCGGATCACCGAGGCGGAAGCGTTGGTGCATCCGCACCGGTCGCTGATCCTGAAGGTGCTCAACGGTCAGTCCAATCATCAGCCCGATCTGGGGATGTCGGACATCAAGGCCGGCGACCGCTACCTGATCTGCTCGGACGGCCTGTGCGGCATGGTGACCGACGAGGCCATCGAGCAGGTGGTGGGCGGTGCGGATCCGGCCGACGTGGTCGACGAGCTGATCCGGATCGCGTACGCCGAGGGCGGCCTGGACAACATCACCATCGTCCTCGCCGACGTCGTCTCCGACGGCGAACCGGGCGCGGTCGCAGTGCTCGGTGCGGCCACCGAGATCGACCTCGACTCGGTGACCGACACCTCCGAGGACACCCGGCCGCTGCCGCTCGATGGTGAGGAACTCGACGACGCACAGGCCCGGACGCTCACCGAACAGGAGCGCTACCAGCCGACCACCCGTGGCCGCGCCACGGCCTGGGTGAAGGTGGTGCTGGGCATCGTGCTGCCGGTCCTGGTGATCGGCGGCGGGCTGTTCGGCTGGTACTCGTTCACCCAGACCAAGTACTACGTGGGCGAGGACAACGACCTTGTCGCCGTGTTCCGGGGGGTGCCGGACACCGTGCTGGGCTTCCCGTTGAGCACGGTCCTCGAGGTGCACAACACCCGTGTCAGCGATCTGCCGCTGTTCTACCAGGAGCAGGTGCGCGGCGGGATCGTCGTGCCCGACCTGGATCGCGCCCACGCGACGACCGACGAGCTGCGGGCGAAGGCGCAGCAGTGCATCGCCCAGCGCGAGGACCGCGCCCGGGCCACCACGTCGCCGAGCCCGTCCAACCCGGCGAAGAACCCGACCCCGTCCGCGACGGCCGGCTCACCGTCCCCGTCCGGTACGCCGTCGCCCAGCGTCACGCCGACCGCCCAGCCCCCGGGGGACTGTTGACCATGGGCGATGTCGTCGTCTTCCGCAAGCGACGTGGTGTCGAACTGGTGATGCTCGGCATGGGCATGCTCGTCGTAGTGAGCGGTTTCGCGCTGGTGAACATCAACGTCTCCGGCAGGCTGCCCAACGGCTGGTACTGGGGCGCGGGTTGCTACGTGCTGATCGGGCTCGTCGCCCACGCCGTGATCCGGTGGCGCATTCCCTATGCCGACCCGCTGCTGTTCCCGCTGGTCTACCTGCTCAACGGACTCGGCCTGGTGATGATCAACCGGCTCGACCTGGGTGGCGCCGAGCGAACCCACTCGGCCGAACTCCAACTCACCTGGACGGCCATCTCGGTCGCGGTGTTCGCCCTGGTGCTGGTGCTGCTGCGCGATCATCACGTGCTGCAGCGCTTCCCCTACCTGACATTCCTGGCCGGCATGCTGATCCTGATGATGCCGCTGCTCCCGCTGATCGGCTTCGAGAACCACGGCGCCCGGATCTGGATCAAGATCGGCCCGTACAGCTTCCAGCCGGCCGAGCTGGCCAAGATCGTGCTGACGGTCGCGTTCGCGTCCTATCTGGTGGAGAAGCGTGAGGTGCTGGCGCTGGCCGGCGCCCGCTTCCTCGGCATCGACCTGCCCCGCCCCCGCGATCTCGGCCCGATCATCCTGATGTGGCTGGCCAGCCTGGCGGTGTTGATCTACCAGAAGGACCTGGGCACCTCGCTGCTGTTCTTCGGGCTGTTCGTGATGATGCTGTACGTCGCCACCGAGCGGCCCAGCTGGCCGATCCTCGGCACCGTGCTGTTCGCCGCCGGCGCCCTCCTCGCCGGAATGTTCTACAGCCACGTCCAGGTCCGGGTGGCGGCCTGGCTCAACCCGTTCTCGAACTGGGACCAGAACTACCAGATCATCCAGGGCCAGTTCGGCATGGCCTGGGGCGGGCTGTTCGGCACCGGTCTCGGGCTCGGCCGGCCCAATCTGACCCCGCTTGCCAAGAACGACTTCATCGCCGCCGCGATCGGCGAGGAACTCGGAGTGGCCGGGTTGATGGCGATCATCGTGCTGTACGGGGTGATCGTGATGCGCGGCCTGCGGGCGGCGCTGACCTCGAACGATCCGTTCAGCAAGCTGCTTGCCTCCGGCTTCTCGTTCGTCTTCGCGCTGCAGGTGTTCGCCATCATCGGCGGCGTCACCCGGTTGCTGCCATTGACCGGCCTGACCACACCGTTCCTCTCCCAGGGCGGGTCATCGCTGATCGCCAACTACACGATGATCGCGCTGCTGCTGGTGGTCACCCACCGGGTGCGCCGGCCCAGCGCACCAGCCGCGGAACCGCTGCAGTCCCTGGCCCACGACGCCACCCAGGTGATCAGCACCCCACCGAGCCGGCCGGACGCCCCGCAGCCGGCGCCTGCCGCGGCGGCGGCGGTCACCGTCCCGGTCCGGACGCCGGTCAGCGCCGACGAGCCGACCACGGCGATCCCGGCGTCGTCCGGTCCCGAGGAGCGCACCGTGGCCGTCCCGATCCCGTCCAGCGCGGACGAACCGACCACCGCGATCCCCACCCCGTCCGGAACGGACGAACCCACCACGGCGATCCCCACCCATGACGTCCCGCCGCCGGCGGACGACGACACCCGACCCGGCGGGAGGCTGCCATGAACGGCCCGATCCGTCGCGTCACCATGGTGGCGATGCTGATGTCGTTGGCGCTGCTGACCAACGTCAGCGTCGGCTATCTGGTCCGCCAGGACTCCCTGAACGCCCATGCCCAGAACCGCCGGGTGACCGACGCCGCCTTCGCCCAGGACCGCGGCGCCATCATGGTCGGCAACACCGCGGTCGCCGAAACGGTCGCGTCCAAGGACCAGTTCAAGTTCCAGCGACGCTACCCACAGGGCGAGCTGTACGCGCCGATCACCGGCTACTTCTCCTACCTGTTCGGCTCGTCCGAGCTGGAGCAGACCTACGGCGGGCAACTGTCGGGCAACGACAGTTCACAGTTCGTGAACCGGCTGATCGACCTGGCCACCGGCGCCAAGCCCAAGGGCGCCAACGTGCAGACCACGCTGGACGCCCGCGCACAGCGGGCCGCCGCGGACGCACTCGGCAACCTCAAGGGTGCCGTGGTGGCGCTGAACCCGAAGACCGGGGCGATCCTGGCGATGGTGTCATCGCCGACCTTCGACCCCAACGACCTGGCCACCCATCAGCTGTCCAACTCGCAGAAGGCCTGGAACTCACTCAGCAAGGACCCCGGCAAGCCGATGTCCAACCGGGCCACCCGCGAGATCTACCCGCCCGGCTCGACCTTCAAGGTGATCGTCTCCGCGGCCGCCCTGGACGCCGGCTACGAACCGGACAGCGAGCTGGACGCCTCCGCCTACAAGCTCCCCGGCACCACCCGGGTGATCGCCAGCAACTGCGGCAGCAAGCAAACCCTGGCCCGTGCCCTCGCGCTGTCCTGCAACGCCGCGTTCGCCCGGCTCGGCGTCAAGCTGGGCGCCGACGCGCTGCGTGAGCAGTCCGAGAAATTCGGTTTCGGCACCAAGCCGCTGTCCGACATCGGTTCGGTGGCCAGCCGCTTCCCGGACGAGATCGACGTGCCGCAGACCGGGCTCTCCTCGATCGGCGGCTTCGACGTCGCCGCCACGCCGCTGCAGATGGCGATGGTGGCGGCCGCGGTCCGCAACGACGGCGTCGTGATGCAGCCATACCTGGTCGAATCGGTGCGTTCGGCCGACCTGCAGGTGCTGAGCCAGACCCGGCCTTCGCAGCTGAGCCTGGCCACCAGCGCCTCGAACGCCGCCAAGCTGCGGCAGATGATGGTCGGGGTCGTCAACGGCGGCACCGGCTGGCGGGCCCGGATCTCCGGGGTCACCGTCGGCGGCAAGACCGGAACGGCCAATTCCGACAACATCCGTACCCCGTACGCCTGGTTCATCTCCTGGGCGGATGACCCCAACGTGGCGGTCTGCGTCTTCGTCCAGGACGCCCAGATGGAGGCCACCGATGTGGCCGGCGGCCGGGTCGCGGCACCGATCGCCAAGGCAGTGATCGAGGCCCTCCGATGACCGCGGGGCATTGCTCGGTGACAATGATCACTCCGACGAACAGGAGACAACGGCATGGCTGACGAACCCAGGATGCTGGGCGGTCGCTACGAGCTCGGTCCGTTGCTGGGTCGAGGAGGCATGGCGCAGGTGCGTCGCGCCCGGGACATCCGGCTCGGCCGGCAGGTCGCGGTCAAACTGCTACGCGTCGACCTGGCCGGCGACCCCACCTTCCAGGCCCGGTTCCGCCGCGAGGCACAGGCCTCCGCCGGGCTGAACCATCCCAACATCGTCGCCGTCTACGACACCGGCGAAGAGGCCGATCCGGACACCGGGGTGTCGGTGCCCTACATCGTGATGGAGTTGGTCGAGGGCCACACGCTGCGCGAGCTGCTGCGCGACGGCCGCAAGATCCTGCCCGAACGCGCGCTTGAGTTCGCCGCCGGGGTTCTGGACGCGCTGGCCTACTCGCACCGGGCCGGCATCGTGCACCGCGACATCAAGCCCGCCAACGTGATGCTCACCGAGGCGGGCCAGATCAAGGTGATGGACTTCGGCATCGCCCGCGCCGTCGCCGACACCTCGGCCACCATGACCCAGACGGCGGCCGTCATCGGCACCGCCCAGTACCTGTCGCCCGAGCAAGCCCGCGGCGAAACCGTGGACGCCCGCTCGGACATCTACTCGGCCGGCTGCCTGCTCTATGAGCTGCTGGTCGGGCATCCGCCGTTCCGGGGCGATTCGCCGGTGTCGGTTGCGTACCAGCACGTCCGCGAGCAACCGGTGCCGCCGAGCCAGCTCGATCCGATGATCAGCGCCGACATGGACACCATCGTGCTCAAGGCGCTCGCCAAGGAGGCCGGGCAGCGGTACCAGACCGCGTCCGAGATGCGCGAAGACATCAACCGGCTACTGGCCGGGCAGGCCGTCCAGGCCGTCGCCCCGGTGCCGGAGCCGGCCCGACCAGCGTGATGGCGACGACACAGGTGCTGGGCTCGTCCGGCGACTCTCCGGACGAGCCCGCCGACACGGGCACCATCCCGCAGCGGGCGGTCGAGGATCCGAAACGGCGGCGCAAGCCGTGGCTCTGGGGACTGGTCGCGTTCCTGGCGGTGCTGGGGCTGGGCTTCGGCACCTACTACCTGATGAACCCGGAGGCCCGGATCGCCCAGGTCGAGGTGCCCAACGTGACCCAACGCAGCCAGGACTGGGCCGAACAGCAGCTGACCGAGGCCAACCTGAAGGTGAAGGTCGATCAGGTCGCCGGCCCCGACGACGACACGGTCGGACGGGTGAAGAACCAGAACCCGCCGGGCGGGGTGAAGGTGCCGGTGGGCACCACGGTCACCATTCAGGTCAACGTCGGTCCGAAAAAGGCGACGATCCCGACCGACCTGATCGGCATGTCGGCGTCCAAGGCCGAGGAGAAGCTGAACGATCTCGGCTTCAGCAATGTGAAGCGGACGGCGGACGCCGGTGCCGCCGGAAAGCCGAACACGGTGACCAACGTCAGCCCCAGCCCGGGACTGCCCGTGACGGTGGACACCACCATCGTGTTGTTCGTGGTGCCCGGCACCGGCGTGGTGCCGAACTTCTACGGGCTCACCCGCAGCGCCGCCCAGGCGACGGCCGATCGCGAGAACTGGGACGTCACCTTCACCGAGCAGGAGACCACCGAGTTGTCCCCGGGGCAGGTGTTCAAGCAGACTCCGGCGGCGGGCGTCGAGATCAAGCGCAGCCAGAAGATCCAGCTGGTGCTCGCCAAGCAACCTTCGGAACCGACGAGCTCTCCGTCGCCTTCACCCTCGCCCTCACCCTCACCCAGCAAATCGGAGTAGCCGCGCACGGTTGTGGGCCCGCTGCCCTCGCGCCGGTTGAGCTTGTCGAAACCCACCACCGCCGGTTGAGCCTGTCGAAACCCACCACCGCCGGTTGAGCCTGTCGAAACCCACCACCGCCGGTTGAGCCTGTCGAAACCCACCACCGCCGGTTGAGCTTGTCGAAACCGTCTCAGGTTGAGCTCACACCGGGCTTCTCGACGGCTCGACCGACGCAGCGGACGCCCTGCTCAGCGCAACGCCATCAGCGGGGTGAGGCCCTCGGCCCGCTTCGGCGCCTCGGCGTCCCCGCAGACCGCGAGCCAATTGGCGAGCATCTGATAGCCACCCTCGGTGAGCACCGACTCGGGATGGAACTGCACCGACTCGACCGGCAGGGTGCGGTGCCGCACCGCCATGATCACCCCGGACGCCGTCGCCGCGGTCACTTCGAGCTCGTCGGGCACCGTCGCCGGGTCGAAGGCCAGCGAATGGTAGCGGGTGGTGGTCAGCGGGCTGGGCAGCCCGGCGAACACACCGACCCCCTCATGCAGCACCTCGGACGTCTTGCCGTGCAGCAACTCGGGGGCGCGTCCGACCACGCCGCCGAAGGCGACCGCGATCGACTGCAACCCCAGGCAGACGCCGAAGATCGGCAGCCGTCCGGCGTGCGAGCGGACGACGTCGATACAGACCCCGGCCGATTCGGGCGTGCCCGGTCCGGGTGAGATCAGCACGCCGTCGTAGCCGTCGGCCCAATCATCGGAGGCGAACCTCGGATCGTCGTTGCGCCACACCTCGACCTCGGCCCCCAGCTGGGCCAGGTACTGGACGAGGTTGTAGACGAACGAGTCGTAGTTGTCGATCACCAGGATGCGCGCCATGGCCACATTCTCGCGCATCGCGGCAGGTACCCGTCACCGCGGTCCGTCGGCCCGTTCCGCCTGGATGTCGAGGCTGCCGCGGTAGGCCGGCATGGTCACCGACGCCTCGCGGCGCTGGGTGTAGCCCAGACCGTAGGCGGTCACGTACTGGCGGTAGATCTGCACCGCCGCCGAATCGGCCAGCGCCCGTTCCAGCCGGTCGGAATCGCCGATCGCGGCAATCTCGTACGGCGGCGCATACGGGACGCCGTGCAGCACCACCGAATTGCCGACGCATTTCACCCCGGTGCGCGAGGTGACCCGTTGGCCCTGGATGGTCATCGCTTCGGCACCACCCGACCACAGCGCGTTGACCACCGCCTGGATGTCCTGCTGGTGCACCACCAGCAGTTCGGGGCTCACCCCTGCCGGCTGGGCGCCGGACGGCGCATCGTTCAGCACCACGACGACGGCCGGCCCCTTGACCGGGGATTGGCCGGCGATCCGGGCTGCGGCTCGCAGGTCGTCCTCCGACGTTCCTCCGGCATCGCGTTCAGCCAGGGCGTCCACGTCCCGGCGCAGCGTGGCGATCCGGTCGGCGAGCTCAGCATTCCGCCGCGATTCGGACTGGATCAGCCCGGCCAGGTCGGTGTTGCGATCGGGCCGCAGGTCGGTGCCGCCGGCGTTGATGGCGCTGGTGGCGATCATGAAACCGGCCAGCACGCACACGCCGAGGCTGAGCAGCCGACGACCCCACCGCACCTCACCGGACCGTCCGGACGCGCGGCGCAGCCGGGCTCCGGCCCGCGCCCACATCCGCTTCACGAAGGTGAGTCTAGAAGCCGGTCCCGGCTGGTCCCGCACCTGCCGCGCGTCGGAGGCTCAGCCCCCTCCCGGGTCAGGGGTAGGGCGACGCGGTGACGGGAAGGTAAGATCGTCGCCATGCCCGAGTCGAAGACCCGCAAGCAGGCGGCGGACAAGAAGAAGCAGGGGTCCGCGGACGCCGCGTCCGAGGCCCGCAAGGACCGCCAGCGCCGGGTGGCCGCGCCGGGAAGCCGGCGCTGGGTGCCGCCGACCTTCATCACCGTCGGCCTGTTCGGCGTGCTTTGGCTCGTGGTGTACTACATCGGCGGCCACCTGATCCCGTTCATGAGCGACCTGGGCGGCTGGAACGTCGTGATCGGCATGGGCTGCATGGCGGCGGCGTTCGGCATCGCCACCCTCTGGAAGTAGTAGTCCTCTACAGCTGGCCGCTCCTACCGCAATCGGTAGAGTCACGCCATGGCGACCACGGATCCCGGCACGGACGGCAACGTGAAGCGGCCCGTGAGTTGGTTCAAGAAGAATGCCCGCTACATCCTCGCGATCGTGCTCGGCACGGTCGGTCTGGTCTGGCTCCTTCAGGCTCCGCGCATTTGCGGGCAGGAACTCGGCGGCGCCGACAAGGACGCGCCCATTGAGGTTTGCCGCGCGATTCAACTAACAGATCCGGTCGTCCTGGCATGGGTTCTCGGTATCGTGCTCGTACTCTGGGGAACTCTCTCCGAGGCCAGCATCGCTGGTGTCATCACACTCAAGCGAGCGGTCACAGAAGCCAAACAGGCGACAGAAGAGGCACGGGCCACCCTGCTACGCATCAATGCCTCAGCCCATCAGTCGCAGCAGCAGATTCTCAGTGTTGCCCCGTCCGCGCCGGGCCAGTTCAGCGTCAATTCTGTTCATGCCAAGGCCGTTGACCTGCCTCGCCCAGAGGTCGTCGAGTCGATCCAACCCAATCCAGCGGACGCGAGCGTGTCGCGCGAAACGGTCGATCTTACCTATGTGGATCTCGTTCAACTGGGTAGTACGCGGCCAACTGCAGAACCTGGTAGATCGCGTCCCCGGGGCGTCTCGCGCACACGCCTACGTCCAGGACAGCAATGGTCTGCTTTCGCGAATTGATGGACCGGTGGGAAACCGGGGGCAGTCATGGCCACCGGGTGAGGGCGCTGTGGGGATGGCATGGACGACAGGGGCCTTTGTCAGTGACGAACCCACTACCGGGAACTTCACGGCAGTAGCCGCCACGCCGATCCTCAATTCAGTCGGCCGCAGCATCGGCGTACTCAGCTTGCACTCGAGCGACAGCCCTCCACCTGACCTGGGGTCGGACGACGTCCTCTTCGAGATGTCCGCAACCAGTGAACGGATGGCTCGCGTCTACGTTGACCTGCTTCGGATCGAAACAGACCTCTGAGGCAGCCCTCGCTATTGTCGGAGGGCCGAGTCATACTTGGGTCCATGGTCATCAAGCGCATCGACAGCACGATCCGCACCTACGTGGTGCAGAAGATGGACGCCCAGACCAGGACTGTGCAGCTGACTCCTTCACAAGTAGCCCAGGCCGAGCGGGCAACGAACACCGGCCCTGCAGGAACACCCCGACGGGTCACCGGCACGAACTGAACAGCACCCTCAGCTCTCGGGCTTGAGCAGGGGGAACAGGATGGTTTCGCGGATGCCGGCGCCGGTGAACAACATGATCGTTCGGTCGATGCCGAGGCCCATGCCGCCCATCGGGGGGGCGCCGAACTCCAGGGCGCGGAGGAAGTCCTCGTCCAGCTGCATGGCTTCGGGGTCGCCGGCCGCGGCCTTCAGCGATTGCTTGACCAGGACGTCCCGCTGGATCACCGGGTCGATCAGCTCGGAGAATCCGGTGCCGCGCTCGACACCACCGATGATCAGGTCCCAGGCCTCGACCAGCCTCGGGTCGTCGGGGTTGTTCCGGGCCAGCGGCTGGGCGATCGCCGGATAGCCGTTGACGAAAGTCGGCTGCACCAGGGTCGGTTCGACGATCTCGGCGAACAGCTCCATCACCAGCTTCTGGTCGGTCCAGGCCGGGTCGTACTCGATGCCGCGGGCGTCCGCGAGGGCACGCAGCCGCTCGAGAGTGGTGTCCGGGGTGATCTCTTCGCCGACGGCGTCCGAGAGTCCCGGGTAGACGCTGAGCCAGGGCCAGTCGCCGGTCAGTTGCACCTCGCCGGCCGGGGTCTGCACCGACTCGACGCCGAGCTCGGCGGCGGCGTTGACGATCAGGTCGCGGGTCATCGCGGCGATCGTGAACTGGTCACCCCAGGACTGGTACGCCTCCAGCATGGTGAACTCGGGCGAATGCGACGAGTTGACGCCCTCGTTGCGGAAAATGCGGCCCATCTCGTAGACCCGGTCGACGCCGCCGACAACGGCCCGCTTCAGGTACAGCTCGATCGCGATCCGCAGCGTCATCGGAATGTCGAAGGCGTTCAGGTGCGTGTGGAACGGCCGTGCGGACGCCCCACCGTGCACCAGCTGCAGGATCGGCGTCTCCACCTCCAGGTAGCCCTGGTCGCGCAAGGTCTGCCGGATCGAACCGACGATCGCGGCCCGGGTGCGCACCATGTCGCGGGCTTCGGAGCGAGCCACCAGGTTGACGTAACGCTGCCGCACCCGGGTCTCCTCGCCGAGATCCTTGTGCAGGGTGGGCAGCGGCCGCAGCGCCTTGGACGCCATCCGCCACTCGGACGCCAGCACGGACAGCTCGCCGCGCCGCGACGAGATCACCCGGCCCTTGACGAAGACGAAGTCGCCGAGGTTGACGTCCGCCTTCCAATCGGCCAGCCGTTCCTCGCCCACTTCGGCAAGCGAGATCATCACCTGCAGCCGGGTCCCCGAATCGGACGCCGTGAAACCGTCCTGCAGGGTGGCGAAACAGAGCTTGCCGGTGTTCCGGACGAACACCACCCGGCCGCCGACGCCGACCACGTCCTGGGTCTCCTCGCCGGATTCGAGCTGCCCCCACTGGGCGTGCACCTCAGCGGCGGAGTGCGTCCGGTCGACGCTGATCGCGTACGGGTCGTTACCCGCCTCGATCAGCCGGGCCCGCTTCTCGCGGCGCAGGCGGAGCTGTTCGGGCAGGGCAGCGTCATCGTCGGGCGTGGTCACCGCAGGATTGTAGCCAGGGACGACCAGCCCGCCGTTTGGCGGGCCGCGATACCGGACAGCGCCGCGGTACGCGGGGACGGTTCTTTTCGGTCCACTCGACGCCGGAATGGACCGTGGGGACGGTTCTCTTCGGTCCGCCCGAGGCGAAACGGTACGAAAGAACCGTCCCCGGCGTACTACCCGGAGCGAAACGGTACGAAAGGAACCGTCCCCGCGTACCACTGCTAGCGCACGAAACACCGTCGCGGACCACAGTGATGGTTCGTTTGGTACATCGGACGGCAAAGTGGACCGAAAAGAACCGTCCCCGGCGTACCTGGCGTACCTACCGGACGGCAAGTGGACCGAAAAGAACCGTCCCCGGCGTACCAAAGTGAACCGAAGAGAACCGTCCCTTCGTACCGCTCAGCGCTCCGTACCGCTCAGCGGACGAGGTCGCCCAGCACCGAACCCAGCTTGGTGCCGATGCACAGGCTGGCGAAGGTCGCCATCGCCGCCGACAACGCCCGGACGTCGGCGGCGGCGAGCGCCACCAGTGCGACCGAGCCGGGGACCAGCAGCAGGAAGGCCGGCAGGAACGACACGGTGGTCGGGACGGCGAGGGTGCGCTTCTCCAGGATGCGCGCCAGCAGCAGGACCACGCAGGACGTCGCACCGGTGGCCACGATTCCGCCCAGCGGCGGGGTGAACAGCACCAGCAGCGTGTAGGTGAGCGCCATCGACAGCACGATCAACCCGCTCAACGCTGGGCCGGCTGCGAAGGCGAGGCCGACGCCGATGCCGAGCACCACAATGCCTACCCAGGAGACCCACAACGGCGGCAGCGCGGCCCAGCCGGTGGCGTCCGTCGCCAGCTGCGGCACATCGCCGACCAGTGCGGCCGAGCCGGCGTCCAGATGCAGCCCGGTGAGGGTCGCACCCCCCCGCGATACCCGCCGCCATGAAGGCGAGCACGACCAGGCCGTACACCAGCCGGGCCGAGCCGGTGAGAATGTCGGTCGCGGTCAGCTCGAGTAGCCCGTTGGTGATCAGCGCCCCCGGCACCAGGACCGCGATCGGCGCGCAGATCGCCAGCAGCGGCACCCCGCCGAGGTCGAGCCGGGTCGCGGCCAGGCCGAGCAGCGCCGTGGAGAGCAGACTGGCGACGAACGGGGCCAGCGCGGCGGCGCCGCGGACCCGCTGCAGCAGCACGATCAGCAACCCGACCAGGCCGCCGATCACCAGGCTGACCAGGATCGCCCACCACGGACAGCGGAACAGCACCGCCAGTCCGCCTGCGGACAGCACGCTGCCGAACGCCCAGCGGGCCACCGGATGACCGGCGATCTCGCCGCGGATCTCCTCGATCCGGGCATCGGCCTGCGATAGCGAGGTGAGTCCCGTGCGCAGCTCACGGACCAGCCGACCCGCTCGTCCGGACTGCCGGAAGGACAGATCGACCTGAGCTCTCGGCAGCAACATCGCGGCACCGGTCGTGCGCCGGGTGACGATCACCAGGTCGGGCAGGACGCCGACGCTGATCTCGTCGGGCAGCTCCGCAGTCCGGACGTCGTCGAGGGTGTCCCGCACATCGGTCACCGACATCCCGGCGTCCAGCAGCAGCGCCCCGAGACGACCGAGCACCAATGCCTGGTCACTACCGCCCGGCTCGGGCACGGTCGGCGTCGGGACGGCAGTCATGCCAGCCAGTGAACCCTCTCGACACCCAACCGGGCGCCTGGACGCGCTGGTGTCGAGGCAAGCTGCTCGCCGGCGCTGGTGACCCGTGGCTGGCGATCTCGACAACGTCGTCCGATGGAGGGATACCTCGCCGATCTCGTGTGAGGACCCGAGATCGGAGAGTTTCCTCACCATCGGGGAGCGATCTCGACAACGGGCCCCGGTTCCGACAAGCGCGACAAGGAGAGTCAGCGATTCCGCAGGGAGACCTGGCAGGGAAGCACTGATGTCGTTGGGCTTGTCGAAGGGCCACGACACGAACACGAACAACCGGTCCGACCACCCTGCCAGCTAGCCCCAGGCCAGCCACAACCAACTCTCACAGCTTGTCGAGACCTTTGGACGACCAGGCGTTGGCAAGGGGTCTCGACCACCTCAACCAGCAGTGGTTGCGTTGCTCAGCGTTACCCGGAGCCGAGAGCGGCATCCACGCTAACCTCGGCACGATCGCCGGCCGTCCGGACGAACCGCCAACGGGTGAGCGGGCCGAGCGCGTCCAGCAGTGCGCGGTCGTGGCTGACGATCAGCAGGGTGCCGGTGAACTCGGCCAGCGCATCCTGAAGCTGATCAATGGCGGCGGCGTCCAGGTGATTGGTGGGCTCGTCGAGGGCGACGACGTTGACCGCCCGCCCCTGCAGCAATGCCAACGACGCCCGGGTGCGCTCCCCCAGCGACAGGCTCGCGCAGGACCGCGCAACATGCTCGGCACCAAGGCCGAATTTCGCCAACAGAGTCCGGACGGCACCGCGATCGGTCTCACCGAGAGCGGCGGCGACAGCGTCCAGCAGCGGACACTCGCCGGCGATCTCGTCGCGGGCCTGGCCGAGTGTGCCGAGCTCCACCCGGGTGCCCCAGGAGATCCGGCCGTCGGCGACCGGGCGGTGCCCCAGGATCGCCTGCAACAGGGTGGTCTTGCCCGAGCCGTTGTCGCCGAGCAGCGCGACCCGCTCGCCGCGCACCACCTGGGCGCTGACCGGGCCGACGGTGAAGTCGCCGTTGCGGGCCAGCACGCGGTCAAGGGTGAGCACCACCTCGGACGACGGCGCGGCCTCGGTGATCGTGTAGCGCAGCTGCCATTCCTTGCGCGGCTGCTCGACCTCGTCCAAGCGTCCGACGGCGTCCCGGACGCGAGCGGCACGCTGATCCATCCGGCGGGCCCGGTCCTCGCGGTACTTCTTCTCCAGCTTCATCCCGGGCCCGAGTTTGGCTGCCTTGGCCCGTCCGGCCCGGGCCCATTCGGTCTTGCGGCGGGCCTGTTCGACGAGTGCGTCGCGGGTGTCGGTGTAGCTGGCATAGGCAGCCTCGGCCTGCTCACGGGCGAGTTGTTTGGCCGCGCGGTAGTCACTCCAACCGCCGGTGTAGTGGTTGACCTGCTGCTGGGCGTCGTCCAGTTCCAGCACCGAGGTGGCCACCGCGTCCAGGAACCCCCGGTCGTGGGAGGCGATCAGCACCGGAGCCCGCAACGCCCGGACGAACTCGGTCAACGCCGCCAGCCCGCGGGCGTCCAGGTTGTTGGTCGGCTCGTCGAGCAGCAGCAGGTCGTGGCGGCTGACCAGGATGGACGCCAACCCGGCCCGGGCAGCCTGCCCGCCGGACAGGCTGCCGAGTGGACGATCGAGCTCGGCGTCCAGCTCGAGATCCGCCAGTACCTCGGCGAGCCGGGTGTCCAGATCGGCGCCGCCCAATGCCAGCCAGGTGGCCAGGGCATGGTCGTAGCGCTCGGCCGGGTCCTGGGACCTCGGCGCACGTGCGGCTGACGAGGAGTGTCGGGAGGACGAAAGGCGATCGTCGCCCACGGGGTCCGGGGATGACGATGAGGTCCGGGGAGACCGATCGTCGACAAAGTGGTCCGGAGCCACCGCATCCTCGGCGGCCAGAGCGGCCGCCGCGGCCTCGAAGGCGTCCTGGGCCGGCCCCACCCCCGTGCGCCACCGGGCATAGTCGAGGATCGTCTCCTCCGGCGCCGGTGGCTCCTGCGGCAGGTAGCCCAGGGTGGCGTCCGGCGGAGCGAACCGGATCGTGCCCGCGTCCGGGGCGTGCAACCCGGCGACGATGCGCAGCAGTGTGGTCTTGCCGGCCCCGTTCGGGCCGACCAGCGCCGTCACGTCGCCGGGCGTCAACCGCAGGTCGAGACCGGAGAACAACGGACGCGCGCCGAAGGAGGCGGCGACGCCGGAAAGGAAGAGTGATGCGGACATGAGGAACCTCGATCGCTGGGACTCGTACAGGGCGAGAGGTCAGTTCCACATGTGTTCCAGAGTGCCAAAGACGACACATCAGGGCAAACAGACGGACCGAACCACCGTCCAGGTCCACCACGCCGCACAACGAGCGTTATCAAGGCGCCCCGAACCCAAATCCCGCACGCACGCGCCGAAACGAGCGTTATGGCCTACCTCGGTGGCCGGCAGAACGCTCGTTTCTGCGCGGCGGGTTCGGCGCCGACCGCAGGCCCGACTGAAAACGCTCATCTCTCGGCAGCTGCCACCTGAGGACACCCCGTGGGGCCCATCCGGGCCGACCCAGGCCGCCACCCACCAAGCAGCGCGCTGTGTCCTGTTTCACCCACCCCGGGACTTGAATGAGTGAGCACTCACTCATACACTCGTCTTTCGTGAGCAGAGCACAACCGATGAACCCGGACGAGCGCCGGCGGGCGCTCATCGAGGCGACCCGTCCGTTGCTGCTCGAGCACGGGCTGAACGTCACCACCCGGCAGATCGCCGAATGCGCGGACGTGGCCGAGGGGACGATCTTCCGCGCCTTCGGCACCAAGCAGAACCTGATCGAGGCCGTGGTGGAGGACTGCCTGGCCCCGGAACCGGTGATCGAGGCGATCGACGCCGTCCCGGCGGAACTCGGCCTGGAGGACACGGTGGCCTGGATCGTCAAGGTGCTGCACGCCCGCATCCAGCAGATCCGGTCGCTGATGTCGGCGATCAGCCACACCTCGCAGCCGCACGGCAACCGGCCCAAGCCTCCGCACCGCGACTTTCACCTGGCCATCGACCAGGCGATGACCCGAGTACTCTCCCGCTTCGACGACCGGCTCACCGTCGGCACGCCGACCGCCTGCTGGGCGATCTCGGCGATGGCGTTCGCGGCCGTCATTCCGTTCAACGACCACCCGGATGCCGCCGATCCCCGTCAGCTCGCCCGCCTCATCCTGCATGGCATCGCCATCGAATCCACCGAGGACACCTCATGCTGATCCGCATTCTGCGCGACTACCTGCGGCCCTACTACGGGCCACTCGCGTTCGTCGTGCTGCTGCAGCTGGCAGCCAACGCGGCCGCGCTCTACCTGCCCACCATGAACGCCCGGATCGTCGACGACGGCATCGCCACCGGCGACACCGGGCTGATCCTGCAGCTCGGCGCCCTGATGCTCGGCGTCACCGTCGTCCAGATGGCGGCCCAGATCGGCGCGGTCTGGTTCGGCGCCCGCTCGGCGATGGCGTTCGGACGCGACCTGCGCGCCGCGATCTTCGACCGCACCCTCAGCTTCTCCGCCCGTGAGGTGGCCGAATTCGGCGCCCCCAGCCTGATCACCCGCACCACCAACGACGTCCAGCAGATCCAGCAGCTGGTGATGATGACGGCGTTCATGATCGTCGCGGCACCGATCATGATGGTCGGCGGCGTGATCATGGCCCTGCGCGAAGACCCCGGGCTGACCTGGACGATCGCGGTGGCGGTGGTGATCATGGGCGTCCTGATCGGTGCCATCGTCAGCCAGATGATGCCGCTGTTCGCCACCCAGCAGGTCCGGATCGACACCATCAACCGGGTGCTGCGCGAGCAGATCTCCGGACTGCGGGTGGTCCGGGCGTTCACCGCCGAGCCCCGCGAGACCGAACGGTTCGCGGTCGCCAACGCCGAGCTCACCGACACCGCCACCCGGGTCGGACGCCGGATGATGACCCTGTTTCCGGCGGTCTTCTTCGTGATGAACGTGTTGACCATCGGGGTCACCTGGTTCGGGGCTTTCCGGGTCGCCGAGGGCTATATGCAGACCGGTCAGCTGCTGGCGTTCATCCAGTACCTGATGACCATCCTGATGAGCGTGATGATGGCGACGATGATGCTGATAATCGCGCCGCGGGCCGTGGTCAGCGCCCGCCGCATCGGGGAGGTGCTCGACACCGACTCGTCGGTGGTGCCGCCGTCCGGGCCGGTGCGCGCGGTGGACGCCCACGGCCGGATCGAGTTGCGGGAGGTCGAGTTCAAGTACCCGGGTGCGGAGCAGCCGGTGCTGACCGGGATCAACCTGCACGTGCGACCGGGCCAGACCACCGCGATCATCGGCTCCACGGGAGCCGGAAAGACCACCCTGATCAGCCTGATCCCCCGGTTGTTCGACGCCACCGGCGGCCAGGTGGAGGTGGACGGCGTCAACGTCCGCGACCTCGACCCCGATCTGCTCTGGTCGCGAATCGGGCTGGTGCCGCAGAAGCCCTACCTGTTCACCGGGACCGTGGCGTCCAACCTGCGTTACGGCAAACCGGACGCCAGCGACGACGAACTGTGGGCGGCGCTGGAAACCGCGCAGGCGGCCGACTTCGTTCGGGCCATGCCGGAGCAGCTGGACGCCCCGATCGCCCAGGGCGGCACCAACGTGTCCGGCGGCCAGCGGCAACGCCTGTCCATCGCCCGGGCACTGGTGAAGAAGCCCGACCTCTACGTGTTCGACGACTCGTTCTCGGCGTTGGACGTGGTCACCGACGCCCGGCTGCGCGCCGCGCTGGCCTTGGAGACCGCCGAGGCCGGCGTCCTGATCGTGGCGCAGCGGGTGTCCACCATTCGCGAGGCCGACACCATCGTCGTGCTCGACGACGGGCGCATCGTGGGCGAGGGCACCCACGACGAACTGCTCGCCGGCTGCCCCACCTACGCCGAGATCGTCGCGTCCCAGTTCAAGGCCGAGGAGGCAGCAGCATGAGCCAGCAGGCAACCAACGAGGCCCCGCGCAAGGCGAACGCCCGTCCCGAGCACGCCGCCCAGGCCCGCCGCGGCGGCATGGGTCACGGTCCGATGGGAGGAATGGGTGCCGCTGAGAAGGCAGTCACCTTCGGCGCCTCCGCCAAGCGGCTGATCGGCATGATGCGGCCGGAACGCAACCTGATCGTCTTCGTCATCGTGATCTCGGCGCTGGCCACGCTCGGCAACTCGCTCGGTCCGGTCATCCTGGCCCGCGGCACCGACCTGATCTTCGACGGCGCCCTGGGCGGCGGCATCGACTTCTCCGCACTGGGCACGGTGATCCTCGAAGCGCTCGCGGTGTACGTGGTCGCCGGCGTGGTGCTGTGGTGGGCCAGCTACCTGATCAACGACATCGTGCAACGCACCGTGTACCGGATGCGCGAGCAGGTGGCGTCCAAGCTGAACCGGCTGCCGATCACCTACTTCGACCGGCAGCCGCGCGGTGAACTGCTCAGCCGGGTGACCAACGACATCGACAACATCGCCCAGTCGCTGCAGCAGACCCTGGCGCAGATGCTGACCAACATCTTCACCGTGCTCGGCGTTCTCGCCATCATGCTCTGGCTGTCGCCGCCGCTGGCCCTGGTGGTGCTGATCTCGGTGCCGCTGACCGCGCTGGTCACCGCGCAGGTGATGAAGCGGTCGCAGCGCCGGTTCGTCGACATGTGGCGCTCCACCGGCGAACTGAACGGACACGTCGAGGAGGCCTTCACCGGGCATGCACTGGTCAAGGTGTTCGGTCGCCAGCGCGAGGTGGCGGCCGGCTTCGCCGCCAAGAACGACGAGATGTACGAGGCGTCGTTCAAAGCCCAGTTCATCAGCGGCATCATCATGCCCTGCGTGTTCTTCATCGGGAACCTCAGCTACGTCGCCATCGCGGTGATCGGCGGCATCTGGGTGGCGGCGGGCACCATGACGCTGGGCGCCGTCCAGGCGTTCATCCAGTACGCCCGGATGTTCACCCAGCCGATCACCCAGCTGGCCTCGATGACCAACCTGTTGCAGTCCGGCGTGGCCTCGGCCGAGCGGGTCTTCGAGGTGCTGGACGCCGAGGAGCAGACTTCTGACGGTGCGGGGAAGTTGCCCGAGCCGCTGCAGGGTCGAGTCGAGTTCGAGCACGTCGCGTTCTCCTACGATCCGGCGAAACCCCTGATCAGCGACCTGTCGCTGGTCGCCGAACCCGGGTCGACGGTGGCCATCGTCGGTCCGACCGGGGCCGGTAAGACCACCCTGGTCAATCTGCTGATGCGGTTCTACGACACCGACGCCGGCCGGATCACCATCGACGGCATCGACATCACCGAGGTGCCGCGGCGTGAGCTGCGGGCGAACATCGGCATGGTGCTGCAGGACGCCTGGCTGTTCGGCGGCACCATCCGCGACAACATCGCCTACGGCCGTCCGGACGCCACCGAGGCCGAGATCCTGGCCGCCGCCGAAGCCACCTACGTCTCCCGGTTCGTGCACTCGCTGCCGGACGGCTACGACACGGTGATCGACGACGAGGGCTCGAACGTGTCGGCGGGTGAGAAGCAGCTGATCACCATCGCCCGGGCGTTCCTCGCCGATCCGGCCATCCTGATCCTGGACGAGGCGACGTCGTCGGTGGACACCCGCACCGAGTTGCTGGTGCAGAACGCGATGAACGCACTGCGCGGCGGCCGGACGTCGTTCGTGATCGCCCACCGGCTCTCCACCATTCGCGATGCGAACACCATCCTGGTGATGGAGGACGGCGCCATCGTCGAACAGGGTTCGCACGCCGAACTGCTCGAGCACGACGGCGCCTACCACCGGCTGTACCGCTCCCAGTTCGCCGGCGGCCTGGAGGACGAGGAAGCGGCGGCGTAGCGGGCCGCGTGGTACGCGGGGACGGTTCTCTTCGGTCCACTTCCGGTACGCGGGGACGGTTCCTTTCGGTCCATCCTGACCGGTGGTAACACTTGAAACCGCCCTCCTTCCCGCCCAGATCCGACCGTACGAGTGGAACGAAAAGAACCGTCCCCGTCGTTCCACCGGCTAGTCCCCGTTGTTCCACCGGCGGTACGAAAAGAACCGTCCCCTCGTTCCACCGGGGGTGATCGCCCCGGCCGTCGGGTGGATAGGGTCGGCGGGTGATCAGCGTGGTGGGTGCGGCGATCCTGCGCCATGGGTGCGTGCTGGCCGCCCGGCGCAGCTACCCGGCCGCTGAGGCCGGACGGTGGGAGTTTCCCGGCGGCAAAGTCGATCCCGGCGAGTCCCCGGAGGGTGCCCTGGTTAGGGAGATTGCCGAGGAACTGGGTTGCGTCGTCCGGGTGGAGTCGTGGCTGACCGGTGCGGTCCGTGGCAGCGACTGCGGGCGCACGCTGGAGTTGCGGGTGGCGGTCTGCACGCTGGTCGACGGCGAGCCGTCCGGCACCGAGCACGGCGCGCTGCGCTGGCTGAGCCCCGAAGAACTGGACGACGTCAACTGGCTGGAACCGGATCGTCCCTTCCTGCCCGAGCTCCACGAACGGCTCCTGGACGGGGAGCGACTGCCGGGCGGGAACGTCGGCGGCGCCGTCCGGATCGGGACGACGGTGCGGCGTCCGACCGGACCGTGGACGCCCGCCGTCCATGCCCTGCTCGCCCACCTTGCCGAGACCGGGCTGCCGGCCGTCCCGCGGGTGCACGGCATCGACGCCCGCGGCCGGGAGATCCTCGACTTCCAGCCCGGCGAGGTCATCGACGTGGACGCCGAGGTGCTCAGTGACGCCCGGCTGGCGTCGCTGGGTGGCTGGCTCCGTGCGCTGCATGCGGCGGCGCCCGGTTTCGACCACCCTGGTCCGTGGCGGTTCTTCGGGGTGGACGCCCCGACTTTGATCACCCACAACGACGTCGCCCCGTACAACGTGGCGTTCGACGGCGACCGGGTCGCCGGGGTGTTCGACTGGGACCTGGCCGGACCGTCCGACCCGGTCTGCGACCTGGGCCACACCGCCTGGACGGCGATCCCGCTGTTCCGCCCGCTGCCCGACGCCGAGGCCGCCCGGCGGCTACGGGTCTTCGCCGACGCCTACGACACCGAAGCGGTGACGGTACTGGACGCCGTCCAACCCCGCGTCCAGTTGGCCATCGACGGCATTCGCGAGGCGGTCCGGCGCGGCGACGAAGGCATGCGGAACCTGGCCGCCCAAGGTGAGCCGGAGCGCACCGAGCGGGCGCTGGCCGGCTTCCTAGAACGCCGAGACGCCATCGCTGGTTTCCTGCCCTGACCAGGGGTCGCAGATCGGCCGCCGAGTGCACCGCAGCCCGGACAGGACTGATCAGCGCTTCCTCAGGTCAGGTCGCCCGCGGGAGCAACCAACTCCAGGGTGCGCACGGACGCCGTCCGGTCGACCGCGGACGACACCAGGATCAGTTCGTCGGCGTCGGCGTGGACGGCGAAGCGGCGCAGCCAGTCCCGCACCTGAGCGCCGGTGCCGACGCCGGTGTAGCGCAGCATGTGGTCGACCTGGGCACCGCCCGGGCCGTCCAGCAGCACCTCGACGTCGTCGTCGGTGAGGGTCCGGCCACGGCCCAGGAACGTCTTCACCCGGGCCCGGCGGGTCAGCTCGAACAGCCGGCGCGCCTCGTCCTCGTGGTCGGCCGCGATCACCCCGGCGCCGGCGATCACGTACGGCTCGCTCAGTTGTTCGGACGGCTGGAAGTCGCGCCGGTAGGTGGCCACCGCTGCCTCCAGCGCGTCCGGGGCGAAGTGGGACGCGAACGCATACGGCAGGCCGAGAGCAGCGGCCAACTGGGCGCCGAACAGCGACGATCCGAGCAGATACAACGGGACGCCGGTGCCGGCTCCCGGCGTGGCGGCCACGCCGGCGATGATCGATTCGCCCAGGAACCCCTGCAACTCCCGCACGTCGGAGGGGAAGGTGTCGGCGGCACCCGGAGTGCGCCGCAGCGCCCGGACGGTGGCCTGATCGGTGCCGGGCGCCCGTCCGAGACCAAGGTCGATCCGGCCCGGGTGCAACTCGGCCAGCGTGCCGAACTGCTCGGCGATCACCAGCGGCGCATGGTTGGGCAGCATCACCCCGCCGGCGCCCAGCCGGATGGTCGAGGTGTGCGCCGCGACATGCGCAATCAGCACCGCGGTCGCCGAGGATGCGATGGTCGGCATGTTGTGGTGCTCGGCGTACCAGACCCGCCGGTACCCCCAGCGCTCGGCGTTCCGGGCCAGCGACACGGTGGCGGCCAGGCCGTCCGCAACCGATTCACCCGGAAGCACCTGAGCCAGGTCGAGGATGGACAGCGGAACGTCGGGCAGTTCGGTCGCGTCGGTCACGCTCGAAGTAACGGTGACTGCGCCGGTCCGCATTCCCGCCGCAGGACCGGTCCTCCGCTGGCCCGCGCGAGGTCCCGGACCCGTGCGACCGTCGAGGTGGACCGCGAAGGACCGTCCCTCCGCACCGGTCCCCGCAGTCACCGTGCAGCGGCGACCGGGAGGCCCGGTGGCCGCGAAGTTCTCCACCCGCACGTCAGATAGCGACCGATTCAGGAGCCGTTCCGCCCCATCCGCCTCGATCGCCTCCCGAATCGGTCGCTGTTTCGCGCGCGTCCCTCGTACCCCCGCCGGCAACAAACCGTCGCAGCAAGTCGGGGCGCGCCAGACGTCTGGTGGCGAACCGCAGGGAAGCGCCGATCAATCACGTCCCGGCTGCGGCGCACGCGGTCTCGCTTGGAACAGCATTGATCAGCGCTGACACTAGGGAAGCGCAGATTTTTCGTCGGTCGAGCTTGTCGAGACCTTAGGTGACCTGGCGCTGACGAGGGGTTTCGACAAGCTCGACCAGCGGTGGTTGCGTTGATCAGCGCTTCCTAGGGGCGGCACTTCGGCACCGCGGCACTGGCTGTCGGCTCCCTGATTACCAGTAGGGTTCGCAGCATGGCGGTGATCGATCTCAACGCCGATCTGGGCGAATCCTTCGGTTCGTGGCACCTCGGCGACGACGAGGCGATGCTCGACATCGTCACCAGCGCCAATGTGGCCTGCGGGTTCCATGCCGGCGATCCGTTGACCCTGGAACGCACCTGTGCGCTGGCCGCCGAGCGTGGCGTCCGGATCGGCGCCCAAGTCTCCTACCGCGATCTGGCCGGTTTCGGACGCCGCTTCCTCGACTGCTCGGAAGCGGAGTTGCGGGCCGATGTGCTGTATCAACTGGGCGCGTTGCAGGCCATGTGCACCGCCGCCGGCACCTCGCTGGCCTATCTGAAGCCGCACGGCGCCCTGTACAACACGGTGGTCCACCACGAGGCGCACGCCCGCGCGGTGGTGGGCGCCGTCCGTGCCTTCGACCCCGGTCTGCCCGTCCTCGGGCTCCCCGGCGGCGTGCTGCTCGACCAGGCCCGCGCCGCCGGCCTCCGCACGGTCACCGAGGCATTCGTGGACCGCGGCTACACCCCGGCGGGCACCTTGGTGGCGCGCGGGCAGCCCGGTGACCTGATCGACGACCCGGACGCCGCCGCGACCCGCGTGCTGCGACTTGCGCAGGACGGAGTCATCACGGCTGTGGACGGCAGCGACGTGCCGATGCGCGCCGAATCGCTCTGCACGCATGGCGACTCACCCGGCGCGGTGGCGATGGCCCGGCGGGTGCGCGAGGCCCTGGAAGCGGCCGGCGTCGAGGTGCGGGCCTTCGCCTGATGGACGGCCGGCTGCTGCCCTGCGGAGAACGCGCGGTGTTGATCGAGGTCGCCGATCTGGACGCCGTGATGGCGCTGCGGACGGTACTGGCCGCGCTGGCCGGCCGCGGCGCGTTCGCCGCCGTCCGGGACGTGGTGGCGGCGGCAACCACCGTCCTGCTCGGGGTGGACGACCCGGACGCCCTGCCGGGGGTTCGCGAGGCGGTCGTCAACCTGCTGCCCGGCCCGGACCCCGCCACTGTGACTGCGGCACGGGGCGAGCCGGTCGAGATCGGCGTGCACTACGACGGCGCGGATCTGGCCGAGGTGGCACGGCTCACCGGCCTGCGACCCGACGAGGTGGTCGCGGCACACACCGGCCGCGACTGGGTGGTCGCCTTCGGCGGATTCGCGCCGGGTTTCGCCTACCTGGCCGGGGGCGACGAACGGCTCCAGGTGCCACGCCGGGCAGAACCGAGGACCCGGGTGCCGCCCGGAGCGGTCGGCCTGGCCGGGCCGTTCAGCGGGATCTACCCGCGCGCCTCTCCCGGCGGCTGGCAACTGATCGGCCGCACCGACATCGGACTGTGGGACGCTGAGCGCGATCCGCCGGCGTTGCTGCAGCCGGGGGGCCGCGTCCGATTCCGGTCGATCGACGAGGGTCTCGACAAGCTCGACCAACGAACACCCGACCCGGTCACCACCCCACTCGGCCCACCGCCGGACGACCGTGCCAGCGCCCCTCTCGGCCCACCGCCGCTCGCGCTTGTCGACACCACCCCCGGCAGATCCGGAGAGCTCGACAAGCCGGTCCAGGCCGGCCCGCAGCAGGTCGACACGCCCCATGCGCTGACGGTGCTCGCGACGGGCCCGCTGGCCCTGGTGGTCGACGAAGGCCGTCCGGGCTATGCGGCGGTGGGCGTGTCGCCGTCCGGAGCGGCCGACCGGTCCGCCTATCGGCTCGCCAATCGCCTGGTCGGCAATCCGCCGGGTGCCGCCGCTCTCGAGATCGTGCTGGGCGGCCTGGCTGTCCGGGCCGCGTCACACTGCTTGGCAACGCTGACCGGCGCCGACTGCGCACCCCGCGTCGACGGACGTCCGGTCACCCACGCCGGGGCCGTCTACCTGAGGCCGGGGCAGGTGCTGCGACTGGGCGTCTCCGCGGCCGGACTGCGCTGCTATCTGGCCGTCGCCGGCGGGTTCGAGGTGCCACTGGTCCTCGGCTCGGCCAGCACCGACACGCTGTCCGGCGTCGGGCCGCCCCGCATCCGTCCGGGTGACCGGCTCAGCGTCGGCCCGGCGAGGCCGTGTTTCCCGGGCGTGGACAGCGCACCCCGGTCGCCACACCCGGACGTCGAGGCAACCCTCGATGTGCTGCCCGGTCCGCGCGCCGAGTGGATCGCCGACACGTCCGCCCTGACCGGACAAACCTGGCGGGTCTCGGAGCGCAGCGACCGGGTCGGCGTCCGGCTGCTCGGGGAACCATTGCGGCGGCACCCGGACGTGGTCGAAGGCGAGCTACCCAGCGAGCCTACGGTGCGGGGCAGTATTCAGGTGCCTCCCGACGGCCAACCGGTCATCTTCGGTGCCGACCATCCGGTCACCGGCGGCTACCCGGTGATCGGCGTCCTCACCGAGTCGGCCAGCGACACGCTCGCCCAAGCCCGTCCGGGTGATCGGGTGCGCTTCCGCTGGGCATCGCCACCCACTCACCCACCGACGCGCTGACCACGGCAGCGGTCAGCCGACGCGCTGCCGCACCTCATCCAGGACGGCGTGCTGCTGCTCGGAGGTCCCGGTGGCCAGCAGGGCCACGATCTCGTCGCTGACCAGCTGCACCCAGGAGTGCGCCGGGCTGTAGCGCCAGGCGCGTCCGTCGAGTTCGCGCAACAGCTGGCCCTTCTTGGCCAGCCGGTCCATCACGGTCATCACGGTGGTGTAGGCCAGCTCACGCTCGCTGGAGAGCTTGGCTTGGACGTCGCGCACCGGGAGCGCCGTGGGGCTCTCCCACAGCACCTCCATCACAGCCTGTTCCAGCTCGCCTAACACCGGCATGAGTGCATCCTATGCCCCGATCAGCTTTCTACGACGCTTTGTAGTACATCTCGTCCGGAGTTCGGCTCAGCCTGCCGCGTCCGCGCGGCTGCGCGGAGACCCGGCCAGTTGGCGAGAGTTCACCCGTCCTGACCTGCGTGTCGGCGCCGACGGGGTACATTGCCCACCATGGATCCGGTCACGATCGCGCGGTGGCAGTTCGGCATCACCACGGTTTATCACTGGTTTTTCGTCCCTATCACGCTGGCACTGTCCTTCATCGTCGCCATCTTCCAGACGTTGTGGCTGCGATCCGGCAACGACAAGTACCTGCGGCTGACGAAGTTCTACGGGAAGCTCTTCCTGATCAACTTCGCCATGGGTGTGGTGACCGGCATCGTCCAGGAGTTCCAGTTCGGGATGAACTGGAGCGAGTACTCCCGGTTCGTCGGCGATATCTTCGGCGCCCCGCTGGCCCTGGAGGCACTGCTGGCCTTCTTCATGGAGTCGGTCTTCCTGGGCCTGTGGATCTTCGGCTGGGACCGGTTGCCGAAGAAGATCCACGCGGCCTGCATCTGGATGGTGGCGATCGGCACCAACCTGAGCGCGATCTTCATCCTGGCCGCCAACTCGTTCATGCAGAACCCGCAGGGCGGCGTCTACAACCCGGTCACCGATCGCGCCGAGATGGCCGACTTCGGTGCGGTGCTGACCAACCCGGTGATGCTCTGGGCGCTGCCGCACACGCTGATGGCGTCCTGGCTGACCGCTGCCGGACTGGTCGCCGCCGTCTCCGGCTGGCACCTGTCGAAACTGAACCGCAACCAGAAGGCGACCGACTCCGACGGTGAGGCCACCGACGCCGAGCCCGCGGAGCCCAAGGACAACACCGAGGCTGCCCACCGGTTCGCCGCCACCTTCGCCGCGATCGCGATGCTGGTCTCGGGCGTCGGCCTCACCCTGACCGGCGACGAATCCGGCAAGATCATGACCGAGGTGCAGCCGATGAAGATGGCCGCCGCGGAGGCGCTCTATGAGACGGCCGGGGGTGACGGCACCGGCGCACCGTTCTCGATTCTCACCATCGGCACTCTGGACGGCTCCCGTCCGATCTTCGCGATCGAGGTGCCGAACCTGCTGTCGTTCCTGGCCACCGGCACCTGGGACGGCCGGGTGCAGGGCATCAACGAACTGAAGGAAGCCCACGCCCAGGGTCAGCTGGTCGACCCGGACAACACCCTGCAGCAGGCCTACGCCGAACACATGCAGGCCTGGGGTGTGGACACCGTGACCCCGATCATTCCGGTCACCTACTGGAGCTTCCGGCTGATGATCGGGCTGGGCATGGCCGCGATCGGCGTCGCGGTGCTGTTGTTGTGGTTCCTGCGCAAGGGCCGGCTGCCACCGAACCACATCGTCTGGACGCTGCTGATGATCGCAATGACGCTCGGCCCGCTGTTCGCCAACTCGTTCGGCTGGATCTTCACCGAGATGGGACGACAACCATGGCTGGTATCCGGGGTGTTACCCACTATGGCCGGCATCTCACCGGGGGTGACGGCGACCGAGATGCTGATCAGCGTGATCGGCTACACGGTGCTGTACGGCTCGCTCGCGGTCGTCGAGGTGGGCCTGATGTTGAAGTACATCAAGCTCGGCCTTCCCGAGGTGGAGCCGGTGGAACAGATATCCGACGATGACGACGTCCTGTCGTTCGCGTACTGAGAAGGGGTGAGTGAGCAGTGACTGTTGAACCCACCACCCTGCAGTTGGTCTGGTTCTGCCTGATCGCCGTGCTGTGGATCGGCTTCCTGGTGCTCGAAGGCTTCGACTACGGCGTCGGCATGCTGATCCGGTTCCTGGGGCGCAATGACAAAGAGAAGCGCGTCATGATCAACACGATCGGACCGGTCTGGGACGGCAACGAGGTCTGGCTGCTGACCGCCGGCGGCGCCACCTTCGCCGCCTTCCCCGGCTGGTACGCGACGTTGTTCTCGGCGCTGTACCTGCCCCTGTTCCTGATCCTGGTCGGGCTGATCATCCGCGGTCTGGCCTTCGAATACCGCGCCAAGCGGCACGACCAGGCCTGGAAGGATCGCTGGGACTGGTGCGCGGCGATCGGCTCGTTCCTCGTCACGCTGATCTTCGGCATCGGCTTCTCGAACTTCGTGATCGGGATTCCGGTCGATGTGGCACCCGGACGGGCCAGCGTGCACGTCTTCACCGGCGGCTTCTGGTCGCTGTTCCACCCGTTCGCGCTGCTCGGCGGCGTGGTGCTGGTGGCGCTGTTCCTGTTCCACGGCGCGATCTTCATCGCGCTGAAGACCCGTGGCGAGATCCATCAGCGGGCCAAGGCGTTCGCCGAACGGATCGGGCTGGGCGTGATCGGAGGCGGCGGCATCTGGCTGCTCTGGTCGAACCTGGCCTACGGCACCGGGGCGTCGGGCTGGATCCTGGCGGTAGTGGCGGCCGGTGGGCTGGCGCTGGCCTGGTACATGGTGCGCTCCGACCGGGACGGCTGGGCGTTCATCGGCACCGCGGTCGCCACGGCCGTGATCGCGATCGGCATCTTCCTGCGGATGTACCCCGACCTCGGCTTCGACAATTCGGCGGCGTCCGCACCGCTGAACATCGTCACCGCGTCCGCCAGCCCGATGACGCTGACGATCATGACCTGGACGGCAGTCTTCTTCGTCCCGATCGTGCTCGGTTACCAGGCCTGGACCTACTGGGTGTTCCGCCGCCGGCTGTCCACCAAGAACATCCCCGACGACGTCCCCGAGACCGAACCCGTCGCCTGACCCCTTCCCACCTACCGACTAGGCCCTCCCTAATCAGTTCAGCCCTCCCTTATAAGGGAGGGCTGAACTGATTAGGCAGGGCCTAGTGGGCGTCGCGGGTCACGCGGCGGGGGTTCGCACGGGGTGGATGCGCAAGGATGGTCGGGTGAGCACGACGTCCGGGACCACGAGTGTCCGCCGCCGGGGGCCGCTCGACCCGCGCTTACTCCGACGCGGACGGGCCACCGTGGGCTACCTGATCGCCGGCGTGGCCGTCGGGTCGGCGACCGCGGTGCTGACCATCGTGCAGGCCTGGGCATTGTCGTCGGCGCTGGGTGAGATCTTCGACACCCATCTGCTCGGCGTCCTGTCCTGGGCGGTACCGGTGCTGGTCGCGGTGTTCGCGGGCAGGGGTGTCCTCGCCTGGCTCAACCAGTGGCTGGCCCAACGGGCCTCGGCAGCGGTCAAATC
The DNA here is from genome assembly GCA_047602545.1 of Micropruina sp. Classification (GTDB taxonomy): domain Bacteria; phylum Actinomycetota; class Actinomycetes; order Propionibacteriales; family Propionibacteriaceae; genus Micropruina. The sequence goes on from JASGHC010000002.1 coordinate 83,224, forward strand.
GCGCTTGCGGCGCGACGTGCTGGCCGCGCGGCTGGCCGATCCGGTCCGGCCCGAACCGTTGAACGGCGTCCCTGGTCACGCTGCTCACCCAGGGCCTGGACGCCCTGGACGGCTACTACTCCAAATACCTGCCGCAGTTGGTGCTGGCGGTCACCGTGCCGCTGATCATCGGGGTCGCGGTCCTGACCTCCGATTTCACCTCGGCGCTCATCGTGGCCCTCACCCTGCCGCTGATCCCGATCTTCATGGCGTTGGTGGGCTGGACCACCGAGGCCCGGACGCGGAAACGCTGGCGGGTGCAGACCCGGCTGGCCGGACACTTCGCCGACCTGATCGCGGGCCTGCCCACGCTGCAGGTGTTCGGACGCGCCCGAGCTCAGGCGGAAGGGTTGCGCCGCACCGAGGCGGCGCACCGGCGGGAGACGATGAGGACGCTGCGGATCTCGTTCCTGTCCGCCCTGGTGCTGGAGTTGCTGGCCAGCCTTTCGGTGGCGATCGTCGCCGTGGCGATCGGGTTCCGCGTCGTCTTCCACGAGGTGGATCTGACCACCGCGTTCTTCGTGCTGATCCTGGCCCCCGAGGTCTACCTCCCGGTGCGGCAGGTCGGCGTCCACTACCACGACGCCGCCGACGGCATGGCGGCCGCCGAGTCGGCCTTCGCGATCATCGAGGGCGCTGAACAAGCGCCGGGCGCCTCCACCGATGGTGGTGTCGACCGCTCCGAACGGCCCCGATCAACCACACCGTCACCGGTCGGGCATGCCCGGACCAACCCGGGCACACCGCCGCCGGTCGGGCATGCCGAGACCCACCCGGACGCGGCTCCGTCCGTCACCACCGACACCGACACCGACACCGACCAGCATCCCCCGGCGCTGCTCCAGGTCACTGGGTTGACCGTCAGCTACCCCGGTGCCGCCACCCCGATCCTGGACGACGTGGGCCTGGCGGCGGGCACCGGCGAACTCACCGTGATCACCGGCGCCTCGGGGACCGGCAAGACCACCCTGCTCTACGCCCTGATGGGGTTCGTCGCCCCGGCCTCGGGACGGTTCCTGCTCGACGGTGCCCCCGCGAACGCCGCCGCCCGCCGCACCCGGATCGCCTGGGTAGGGCAGAACCCGGGCATGGTGAACGGGACGATCGCGGACAACGTCCGGCTGGGGGCCGCGGACGCCGACGCGGACGCCGTGCGGCGCTCGCTGCGCCTGGCCGGCGGGGGCAGCCTGAGCCCGGACCGCGGCGTGGGCGACGACGGCGAGGGACTGTCGGCCGGCGAACGGCGCCGGGTCGCCGTGGCCCGCGCACTGCTGCGGGTCAGCCGCGGCGAAGCCGACCTGCTGGTGCTGGACGAACCGACCGCGGGCCTGGACGGCGCCACCGAATCCGCACTGCTGGACGCCGTGGAGAACCTGGGGGTGACCACCATCGCCGTCTCACACCGGCCCGCGGTGATCGCCCGCGCCGACCAGGTACTGCACCTCGGACCGATCCGGCGACCCACGCCGGCTGGGCACTCGACCGCCGCAGGGTGAACTCGTCGAACCCGCTCCGCCGGACGGCGGAAGTCCTGGGGAGGCACTGATCAACGCGCCCACCAGTCGCTCATCACGTCGGCATCCTCCCTCGGGATCGATGCGCGCAAGGCTACGCGCGGAAAGCCCCCGGCCGGTGACCTATCCTGCTTGGCATGGCAGCGGCGCGGGCGGAGGACGGCTCCGGCTGGCGTTGGCTGATCCGGCTCGTCCCGGACGCGGTCCCGCGCACCGCGCTCGCCACCCTGCTGGCCTTCGGCGCCGCCGCCTCCTCGGTGGCCCTGATGGCGGTCTCGGCCTGGCTGCTCTCCCGGGCCGCCGAGCATCCGCCGGTGCTCTACCTGCAGGTGGCGGCGATCGGCGTCCGGGTGTTCGGCATTTCGCGCGGACTGTTCCGTTACCTGGAGCGACTGGTGGGCCATGACGTCGCGCTGCGGCTGCAGAGCGCGCTGCGGATCCGCAGTTATGAGCATCTGGCCCGCACCACCCTGCTCGGCACCCGACGCGGTGACCTGCTCACCCGGGTGATCGCCGATGTCGAGGCGGTCCAGGATCTGGTGGTCCGGTTCCTGGTGCCGGCCGTGTCGGCGTCGCTGGTGATCGTCGCCACCTCGACGGTCCTCACCGCTTTCTCCCCCGCGACGGCACTGGTGCTGTTCGTCTCGGCAGTCCTGGGTGGCGTCGCCGTTCCGGCGCTGGCTCAGCAGGTTTCCCGCCGCGCGGACGCAGCCGCCGCACCGGCCCGCGGGGCACTCGCGGGCGGCGTCCACGAACTGGCCCGGACGGCGCCCGACCTGGTCGCCTACGGTGCCGCCGACGAGCAGCTGCGCCGGGTGCTGAAGGTCGACGACGAGTTGCGGCGGCTCGACGAGCGGGGCGCCTGGGTGCGTGGGGTGGCGTCCGGCTGCCAAGTGCTGGCCGCCGGGACGGCGGTGGTCGCCGCGCTGCTGATCGGCGGCCCGCTGGTCGCCGACGGGACGCTGCCGCCGGTGATGCTGGCCGTCCTGGTGCTGACCCCGCTGGCGTTGCACGAGGTCCTGGCGACGCTCACCCAGGCGGCGCAGAGTGCCACCCGCGCGTTGGCCTCGCTGGCCCGCGTCCGGCAGTTGCTGGACACCCCGCCGGTCGGCGTCGGCGACCGCGAACTGCCCGACGGCGAGGTCGCACCGGGGCCGCTGCGGCTGGACGGCCTGGCGATCGGCTGGCCGGGCGGAGCCGTCCTGCACGAGGGCCTCAGCTTCACCGTCGAGCCCGGTGAGAGCGTGGCGGTGGTGGGTCCGTCCGGTGCCGGCAAGACCACCCTGGCGGCCACCATCCTCGGCCTGATCCCGCCGCGGGGCGGCCGGGTCGAGGTGACCGGACGGATCGGCTACCTGGCCCAGGACGCCCACGTCTTCGCCACCTCGATCGCCGAGAACGTCCGGATCGGCAACCGGGACGCCGACGCCACCGGCGTCCGGCGGGCGCTGGACCACGCCGGGCTGCCGTTGGACGCCGCCCGCGTCGTCGGCGAGCAGGGCGCAACGCTGTCGGGCGGCGAGGCGCGCCGGGTGGCGCTGTCCCGGCTGTTCGCCGGCGACTATCAGGCGGTCGTTCTCGACGAGCCGTCCGAGCATCTGGACGCGGTGACCGCCGAGGCGCTGCTGGACGACATCTTCGCCTCGATGGCCGCAATACCGCTGCTGGTGATGACCCACGACCCGGACGTCGTGGCGCGCTGCGACCGCGTCATCGACCTGGGGAACACGACCATCGCAGGTTGAGCTCGAAACCCACTGCCGACGGTCGTTGGTTGAGCGTGTCGAAACCCTGCCGGGATCTCGACAGGCTGGATCGGAGAGGAGCACGGTCTCGCAGAGCTCGACCGGTACTCATCGGAGACCATTGGTGCCGTCACCTATCGTTGGCGGCGTGACCCAGGGGCTACCGTCGCTCAGCAATCGGCCGGACCCCGCCCACCTGCTGCCGAACAGGTTCGGATCGCCAGGCCTACCCACCCGCTTCGGCGTCCCGGCACCGCTCCCGCCGCCCCACCGGCCGCCGGGTCCGGGCCGGTTCCTGGTCATCGCCCTGGTCGTGATCGGCCTGGTCGCAGCCGGCCTGCAGACGCTGCCGGTGTTCGACACGGCGCTGAGCGATCCGGCCAGTTCCCGCACCGGCACCGATCCGGGCGCGGCGCCGCGCGTCCGTCCGGGTGATCCGCTGACGGACAGCAAGCTGTACCCGCTGCAGATCCACGGCACCTGCCCCGCGGCCCGCACAGCGACCAGCCGCCAGGCGTATGAGGCGCAGGTCGCCGGGATGATCGACTGCCTGGCAGCGATCTTCCGGCCGCTGATCGACCAGGCCGGCGGCCGGTTCGCCCCGGCCCAGCATCGCTTCTATGCGCGTTCCACCAGTTCCCCGTGCGGCGCCGAGCAGGACGCGTACGCGTTCTACTGCACCGAGAACGCCACCCTGTACTTCTCCGATCAGGTATTCGAGGACTCCCGCTACGGCCGGTTGATGATCACCGATGTCGTCATCCACGAGTACGGCCACCACGTGCAGGCGATGATGGGCATGTTCGACGCCGCCGACCGGCTCGACGAGGACAAGACGAGCATCACCCGTCGCGAAGAGCTGCAGGTCTTCTGCTGGACCTACTACGTCTTCGCGAACGTGCCGAGCTTCAACCTGACCGCGGACGACCACGACTACTTCCGCGACGTGTGGGGTCACACCGACGACCCGGCCGGCCACGGTTCGGTGAAGGCGCAACAGTACTGGGGAGCGCGTGGCCTGAACGGGTCGAACCTGGGCGCCTGCAACACCTGGACTGCCCCGGCTAGCCGGGTCCGCTGAGCCGTCCTCACCGGCTTCAGTCCGGTCCGCAGTCATGGACTGAGCCAACCCCTGCCTGCCGTCGTGGCGTCGACCGCGCCTCCGGCCCGGTCGGGTCAGCGTCGCCGGGGTCGTCCTGCCGAGGCGGACGCGGGCGTCCTGCGGCGGGCCGGACGGGGCGGTCAGGTCAGCAACGAGCTGTCCACTCGTGGCCTCCACTAGATGAGTAAGTCCAAGGTCGGTGTGGCGTCTGGGGGTTGAGGGGAGGGTGTCGCAGAGTCGGTGTTGCTAACCCATGTCAAGCTCTGGAGGCTTTGATGGACACCGATCTGGACACCCTCGCGACTGCACTCTACGTGACTGCTGATGATCTGTTGAAGGCTCACCCCGAACAGGTTCCGCAACGGCCTGAGGTCGGGTTCGTGGAGCGGATCAGTGATGCTGAGCTGATCGTGTTGGCGGTGATGCAGGCGTTCCTGGGTTACACCTCGGAGGCCCGTTGGCTGCGGTACGCCCACCGGCATCTCACCGGCATGTTTCCGTATCTGCCGCGACAATCCGGCTACAACAAACGGTTGCGGAAGCTGAACGGCACCATGGCATGGCTTGCTGCTGAGCTGGCCCAACATGTGCCGGTCGCGACTGATGATGTGTGGGTGGTGGACTCCACCCCGGTGGAGTGTGGCCGCTCTCGGGAGACCGCGAAACGCTCTGACTTGGCCGGATGGGCCGAGTACGGCTATTGCGCGTCCCATTCCCGCTACTTTTGGGGACTCCGGCTGCACCTGGTGTGCACCCTGCACGGATTGCCGTTGGCGTGGGCGTTGACCGGCGCGAAAGCCAACGAACGTGACGTGGTGGAACACCTGCTCGACACCACGGCGGCGTTGCAGGACCGGCCCACCAGGCGGCGGCAGATCCTCATCGCGGACAAGGGTTACAGCGGCCGCGAGTTCGAAACCGGACTGACCGAGGTCGGGATTGATCTGCTCCGCCCGGCCCGTAAAGGAGAGAAGCCCCGACCCGGGCAGCGGTTCTTCAAACCGCTGCGCCAAATCATCGAATCGGTCAACGACACGTTGAAAGGCCAACTCGACCTCGAAGCCCACGGCGGACGCACCCCGGCCGGTGTCGCCGCCCGGGTCGCGCAACGCATCCTCGCCCTCACTGCCGCCATCTGGCACAACCACCAAGCAAACTCCCTAGCCAGAAGAAACCTGGTCGCCTACGACCACTAACACCCCTGGGACTTGGTCATCTAGCCTGTCGCCATGGCTGACCTCGAGATCGCGCCCGTGGAACGCGTCGGCACCGACGCCGAGCCGGTCCCGCCGCTGGAACCGCCGGCACCGGACGACCCGAGCAGCTTCGAGTTCCCGCACGCCGAGCCCGCCGCACCGTCGCCGACGCGGCCCCTCACCATCGCGCAATTCACCGACAACTACGGCCCGGCACCCAGCGGCCTGCTGTACGCGGTGCAGTTCCTGGAGCGTGAGGTGCTCAAGGCCGGCCACCGGGTGCTGCTGGTGGCGCCCGAGGCGAAAGGCCCCAACCCGCTGGCCGGCGATCCGCATCGCCGGGAGATCCGGATGCCGTCGGTCCCGATCCCGGGTGCCGGCATCCGGCTGTCGCTGGGGCGCGACCTGGAGTTCCGGCTGGCGCAGCTGGTCGCCGATCCGCCCGACATCATCCACGTCCACGGCCTGGGTGGGGTCGGCCTGCTGGGCATGTGGGTGGCGCAACGGGCGGAGCGTCCTCTGGTGGTCACCTGGCACACCGACCTGGAGGCCTACGCCGAGCACTACTGGCATCTGGGACCATTCCTGAACGCCGCCTACCGAATGTTCGCGATGCGTGCCGAGTCGAAGCCGTGGGCGAAGCTGCGCAAGCTGCGGTTCAAGCGGCCACGCCGCGGCGGAGCCCAGCTGGAGCTGCTGCAGGCGGCGTCGGACATGTTGACCACCGCCGACCTGGTCACCACGCCGTCCGACAAGACCGGCAAGCGGGTGCTTGAGCTGGCACCGGACGCCAAGGTGAAGGTGGTGCCCAACGGCGCCGATCCGCTGCCGGAACGGAAGCCGTTCCCGCGCGCGAAGGGCCCCCGGCTGCTCTACGTCGGCCGGATCTCGCCGGAGAAGAACCTCGACCTGCTGCTGGACGCCTTCGAACTGGTCCGTGACTTCGAGCCGAACGCCGAGCTGATGATCGTCGGCGACTTCGAGGACACCGCCCAGGTGCTGCGCCGGCGGCTGCAGCGCGCGGCGCGCTACGGCGGCGTCCGACTGGTCGGACGGGTGCCGCACGACGATCTGGCCACCTACTACGGCAGCGCCGACGTCTTCGTCTTCCCGTCCCAGACCGACACCCAGGCGCTGGTGCTGCACGAGGCGGCGCTGTGCGGGCTGCCGCTGGTGATCGTGGACCCCGAACTCAACCTGGTCGTCGACCCGGGCGTGAACGCCCTGGTGGCCCGGCCGAACATGGTGTCGCTGAGCCAGGCGATCATGGCGATGCTGCGGCTGCTGAAGGACGAGGAGTTCGCCACCGCCGCGGCGAGCCGAAGCCGCGAGCTCGCCGGGCAGTGGACGATCGAACGGCAGGCCACCGAGATGCTCGGCATCTACACCGACCTGATGGCCGGGCGCCCGGTGCAGACCAGCGACTACCTGCAGCCCGACCTGGGACGCCCCCGGCTCAGCGGCCGGCTGAGCTGACCACATCCACCGCGGAGACCCAGGCGTTCGCCGGACTACCGATGCTCCGCACCCTCCCGTCATCCCGACGAACGCCGCGATTCCAGCGCTGCGGGGAGGGCGGCCCTGGGTGAGCAACAAAGATCCGGATCGGGCTGGTCTGTTCCTACCCGATCCGGATCTTTGTTCGTCTGCTTGATCGCCTGCGGGATCAGCGCACGCCGAAACGGCGCAGCCGCAGGCTGTTCAGCACCACGAACACCGACGACAGCGCCATCGCCGCCCCGGCGATCATCGGGTTGAGGAAGCCCAGCGCGGCCAGCGGGATCGCCGCCACGTTGTAGGCGAAGGCCCAGAACAGGTTCCCCTTGATGGTAGCCAGGGTGGCCCGGGAGAGCCGGATCGCGGTCGCCGCCAGCCGCAGGTCGCCGCGCATCAGGGTCAGGTCGGACGCCGCGATCGCCGCGTCGGTGCCGGTGCCCATCGCGATGCCCAGGTCGGCCTGGGCCAGCGCCGCGGAGTCGTTGACGCCGTCGCCGACCATCGCCACCTGGGCGCCGCCGGCCTGCAGCCGCTGGATCTCGGCCAGCTTGTCGGCGGGCAGCACGTCGGCGATCACCGTATCGATGCCCACCTCGGCGGCCACCGCCTCGGCGACCGCACGGGCGTCGCCGGTGAGCAGCACCGGGGTGAGGCCGAGCTCTTTCAGGTCGGCGATCGCGTCGGCCGAGGTGTCCTTGACGGCGTCCGCGACGGCGATCATGCCGCGCAGTGCACCGTTGACGGCCACCAGGACGGCGGTGTGACCCTTGGCTTGGGATTGTGCGAAAGCGGCGATTGCCGGTGACCCGGCGGCGCCGGTGTCCGCCCCGACCAGGGCCGACGTGCCGACCAGCACCCGATGGCCCTGCACGGTGGCGCGGATGCCGCGTCCGGGCAGGTTCACGAAGTCGGTCACGACCGCGTCGGAGCCGACATGGTCGGCGATGGCCCGGGCGATCGGATGTTCGGACGCCGCCTCGGCCGCCCCGGCCAACCGCAGCCAGCCGTCGTCCGAGCCGTCCGCGATGGTGTCGACCACGGCCATGGTGCCGGTGGTGACGGTGCCGGTCTTGTCCAGCACGACGGTGCCGACGGACTTGGTGCGTTCCAGGATCTCGGGGCCCTTGATCACGATGCCCAGCTGTGCGCCGCGTCCGGTACCGACCAGCAAAGCCGTCGGGGTGGCCAGGCCGAGCGCACAGGGGCAGGCGATGATCAGCACCGCGACCGCAGCCGACGCGGCGAACGCGAACCCGGCACCGGCCAGCAGCCAGACCACGAAGGTGAGCACGGCCAGTCCGATCACGATCGGCACGAAGACGGAACTGATCCGGTCGGCGAGGCGCTGCACGTTCGCCTTGCCAGTCTGCGCCTGCTCGACCAGCCGGGCGATGTGCGCCAGCTGGGTGTCGGCGCCAACCCGGGTGGCCTGCACGACCAGGCGTCCGTTGGCGTTGACGGTAGCCCCGATCACGGCGTCCCCCGGGCCGACGTCGACCGGCACCGACTCACCAGTCACCATCGACGCGTCCACCGCCGAGCTGCCTTCGACCACCTCGCCGTCGGTGGCGATCTTCTCGCCGGGCCTGACCACGAAGGAGTCCCCCGGCTTCAGGAAATCGACCGGCACCCGGGTCTCCACGCCGCCGCGCAGCAGTGTCGCCTCGGTGGCACCCAGCTTGAGCAGGGTCCGGACGGCCTCGCCGGCGCGCTGCTTGGAGCGGGCCTCGAACCAGCGTCCGAGCAGCAGGAAGGTGATGATCCCGACGACCGCTTCGAAGTAGACGCTGCCTTCGCCGGTGCCGCGCATCAGCATGAACTCGAAGCCGTGGGTGTAGCCGATCATGCCGGCGTGGCCGAAGAACAGCGCGTACAGCGACCAGCCCATGGCGGCCGTGGTGCCGAGGCTGATCAGGGTGTCCATGGTGGTGGCGCCGTGGCGGGCGTTGACCAGCGCCGAGCGGTGGAACGGGTAGCCGGCCCAGGCGTAGACCGGAAGGGTGAGCCCGAGCGAGACCCACTGCCAGCCCGGGAACTGCCAGGCCGGCACCATGGCCAGCACGATCACCGGCACGGCCAGCACGGCGCTGACGATGACCCGGGTCTGCAGCTCCTTGGCGTGGTCGACCTCAGGTTTCGCCGGGTCGGGCAGTGCCGCGTGGTAGCCGGTCTTCTCAACCACCGCGATCAGGTCGGCCACCGGGATCGGGGTGTCGGTGAGCACCCGGGCCTTCTCGGTCGCATAGTTCACCGAGGCGGTGACACCGTCCACCTTGTTGAGCTTCTTCTCGATCCGCGCGGCACACGAGGCACAGGTCATGCCATCGATATCGAGTTCGATCGATTGGTGCTGGGTGGTGGTGGTCATGTCCTTCTTCGTTTCGTGAGTTCTTTCGGTCGTGCGGGCCGACGACTGGCCTCTACACCTCGGCAGAAGATCCCGTCCACGGCCGGCCAACGGCCCGCAACCGCGAAGCGGCGGGACCGGACGCCCTCAGCAGGTAGGTGGGCGTCCGGAAGATCGGCGGGGCTTGCCCCGGTGATCTGGAGGTGGGCGGCGAGGGCGTCCGGTCCCGCCGCGGCACCCCCGGCAACCAGAGCGCCGAGCTCAAACAGAGGATCAGGAGACGGTGTAGTCGCCCGCCTCGGCGACGGCTTCCACGATGCGGTCGAAGTCGACGGGGGCGTCGGAGGTGACGGTGAGCCGTCCGCCCTCCAGGACGACGACGGCGTCGGTGACGCCGGGGATCTGCTTGACCTCTTCGGTGACGGCGGCGACGCAATGTCCGCAGGTCATGCCTTCGACGGTGTAGGTGGTTTCCATGATGGCCTTCCTTGATGGGTTGAGTCTTGATTGGTTGAGTCGTGGTTGGTCGGGCCTTTGGTTCGGCCCGGTTCGATGGTTACGGTCAGGATCGGACGAGGCGCGCGATCGCGTCCCGGGCCTCGACCAGCTTGATCTCGGCCTCGTCGCCACCCTCACGAGCGGCCCCGACGACGCAGTGCCGCAGGTGGTCGTCGAGCAGCCCGAGGGCGAGCGATTCCAGCGCCCGGGTGGTGGCCGAGATCTGGGTGAGGATGTCGATGCAATACCGCTCGTCGGCCACCATGCGCGACAGCCCGCCCACCTGGCCCTCGATGCGGCGCAGCCGCTTGAGGTAGGCGTCCTTGGTGGTCAGGTAGCCGTGACCGGTGGACGACCCGTGCTCGGGGCCGTCCCGAAAACCATGATCTGTCGGGGATTGCTGCGACATAGCGGACTCCTCCTGGTGCGACATCGGGCATCAACCCTTGTCACTATACCCCCTATGGGTATGCAGACACGACCATCTCGATGTGGACAACCCGCGGCACAGCGGTCCATACACCAGCCTGCGGCGCGCCTGTCAAACCCAACTCAACCCGCGAGATTCCGCAGAAACTCTTCCTTAGTGAGGGTGAAACTCCTAGTGGAAGCCATAATCGCCGGCAAGGAATTTTCTCATCCACTGCCCCTCGGCGCGTCGTACACAGGCGACACGCCATGGCTCCACAGAATCCACAGGGACGACGCTTCCCTGTGGATAACTTCGGCTGGACGTCAGTCCTCGGCCGTCACTATGGTCGAGCGATACGCCGCGCAGATCGCCCTGCACGGCATCCGCGAGAGATCGCGTATTCGAACTGATGAACGCAGTCACGAAAGTGTCAGTGCGCCCGATTAGCGTGCCTGGCGTAACGTTGATTGCACGCGTGAGGAGGGGTCATGTCACTCGCCTCGCTGCCCCCGTACGAGGACGATCCGCGGGAATTCAGCGGCGGCCCCGACCGGACGCCGCCGCAGGACGTCCAGGCCGAGCAGTCGGCGCTGGGAGCGATGCTGCTGAGCAAGGACGCCATCGGCGACGTCGCCGAGATCGTCCGCGGCCACGACTTCTACCTGCCCAAGCACGAGCAGATCTACGACGCGATCATCGACCTGTTCGGACGGGGTGAGCCGGCTGACGCGATCACCGTCGCCGACGAGTTGGCCAAGCGCGGCGAACTCGGCAAGATCGGCGGGCACATCTACCTGCACGACCTGCTGTCCATGGTGTCGATCGCGTCGAACGCCAGCTTCTACGCCGAGATCGTCAAAGAGAAGGCGGTGCTGCGGCGCCTGGTCGAGGCGTCCATCAAGATCAGCCAGATGGGCTACGCCGGCGGCGGCGAGGTGTCCGACATCGTCGACCGCGCGCAGCAGGCGATCTACGAGGTGGCCGAGGGCAAGACCTCCGACGACTACGAGCCGCTCAGCGTGCTGATGGAGCGCACCCTCGACGAGATCGAGTCGCTCAGCCAGCACGGCGTGATGGCGGGGGTGCCGACCGGCTTCATCGAGCTCGACGAGCTGACCAACGGCCTGCACGCCGGACAGATGATCATCATCGCCGCCCGTCCCGGCATGGGTAAGTCGACGTTGGGCCTCGACCTGGCGCGGGCGGCGTCCATCAAGAACAAGCTGACCAGCTGCTTCTTCTCACTGGAAATGGGCAAGTCCGAGATCGTCCAGCGGCTGATCTCGGCCGAGGCCGGGGTGCCGCTGAACCACATCCGCAAGGGGCAGATGGGCGACGACGACTGGCAGCGGATCGCCCGCAAGACCGGTGAGGTGTCCAGCGCCCCGTTGTTCATCGACGACTCGCCTAACCTGACCATGATGGAGATCCGGGCCAAGGCCCGCCGGCTGAAGCAGCGGCACGACCTGAAGCTGGTGATCGTCGACTACATGCAGCTGATGACCTCGGGCAAGAAGGTCGAATCGCGACAGCTCGAGGTGTCCGAGTTCAGCCGCCAGATGAAGCTGCTCGCCAAGGAGCTGAGCGTGCCGGTGGTGGCACTCTCCCAGCTCAACCGTGGCCCCGAGCAGCGCACCGACAAGAAGCCGATGCTCTCCGACCTGCGTGAATCCGGCTCGCTGGAACAGGACGCCGACATGGTCATCCTGCTGCACCGCGCCGACGCCTACGACAAGGACTCCGACCGCGTCGGCGAGGCCGACTTCATCGTCGCCAAGCACCGCAACGGCCCGACCGCGACCATCCCGACGGTCTTCCAGGGTCACTACAGCCGGTTCGTCGACATGCAGCACTGAGGTCAACTCGTTCCCGAGCTGCCGACCGGTCAGACAACTCCCAATCGGGTCAGTTGTGTTCCATATGGACCGGTTGTGTTCCATCCCGGCGCCATGGACCTCGGCGGCGCTGACAAGGTCTGGTTTGACCAACAGTGGTAGTCAAGCAGGACGAGAAGATGCGGGAAGGCCGCTCCGCAAAGGGCTCGGGGTCGCAGGTGCCAGCGGGGCGGGCGCGTCCACCGTTACGCCTCGACAGGTGTCCCTAGTCAACTGAAAGTGTCAGACCGGGGGCACACACTGCCATCATGGCCCTCAACCCCACAGCTCCGAGCCAAACCCCGACCGCCCGTTGGCGGGTCGCACACTCGGCGGATCGTATCGTCGCCACGATCGAGCGCTCTGTAACCGCGGCGCTGGTAATCCTGTTCCTGGGCGCGCTAATCCTTGCGTTCCTTGGTCGGCACCAGGTCGCCACTCTCGGCCCGTTCGTAGCGATCCCCTTCGTCGTGATCGCGGCGACAGAGGCTCTCTGTATATGCGCCGCCTACGTTTGCCTTGGGTGGTTCACCCCTCCTGGACTGCCCCTATCCCAGCGTTCCGTCTCACTTCAGGCTCTCGTTTGGCTAGGGCGATGGGTCGGAGGGGCGGGGGTCATGGTGATCTCGGCAATGGCGGGGGCGGATCTGGCACTGCCCGGAAACACCCTCAAGGCTATCGGCGAATACCTCCTGGGTGCCCTGCTCGTCGGACCACCTGTGGCCACGTTCACGGTGGGCGTCCGCCTCGCCCTTGTTAGCCAGGAGGAGAAGCGCACCGCATGGATCGGACAGTGGCTCAAGCCTGCTGCGCAGCACAGGCTAACAATCCAAGCGCTGTGGCTCGCAGCCATCCGCAGATGGACTCGCTCTGGGTGGACACTTCCGATTCTATTCTTCGCTCCCTACTTCATCGGACTAGGCGCCGCGATCCTGCTGCTCCCCACGGCACGCTGACGAGACCAGACCATGCCTGACCGCTGGCCATCTCCGGTCGGGGCGAGCAACGTGTCGAACCTGCCGCTACGGCCTCAGGATGAAGTGCGCGTTCCGTCCACCGCGTTCACCGCGCTCGAGCAGATCGCCTTCGAGCCGCTCGAGCGCTCCCCTCGCTCCAGCTGTGGTCATGCCAGCTATCGCGGCGAAGTCTCCGGACGTCATCCGGTCATGGCCGATGAACCACTTCTTCACGATGCGCACCACGTCATCGGGTCCCGGAGACACGTACCAAAGCACGCCTCGCCGCTTCAACGCGGCGACATCGACAGGTGTCCGGTGGATCGAGCGGCGGGCCGCCTCCGACAACATCCAGACGTCCTTGTGCGGTTGGATTACCGGCTGCGCATCGACTACGCATCTGGCAACTGTCTCAAGTGCCTCAATCGCCTCCGACCGGGTCCGCTGGAGGACGGGGGCGAGCCTGTCGGCATCAGTGAACGGCTCATGCAGCAGCGTGTCCAGAATCAGCGCGACTTGGACGTCCCTCTGCCGGGCTACGGGTGTGAGCCGCGTGGTAAGCCGCATAACGGGTATCACTGGCGGTCCACCGACCAGACGGCTCCGCACCCGTGGGCCGGGTTCCTCCCGGATGAGAGGAGGGTTGTGCCCCAAGGTCACCATCTCTCGGTACATCCGATCGACCCCGATCCCCTGCTTGTCCACTAAGCCGAGGGCCAGCGCCGCATCGGCCAGTGCCGGCGAACGGCTGAACCGTTGGGTCAGCAGGTTCTCCGCCGTGATCCCACCGGTGAAACCACCCGGTGATACCACTGTCAAGGAGTTGTCCGCTTCCACCCAGGTGACAGAGGTGGCGGCATGCTGATTCCAGTCTCGATGGATCACTCCGTTGAGAACGGCCTCCCGTGCCGCACGGGGCGGAATGGTCCGCAACGTGCGTTCGGAGAACTCACCTGTCACCGTCACGCGGTCGTTGGCCGCGTCCATTAGGGTCTCCACACGGGCGATCTGCTCTAGCAGACTCAGCCCGATATAGGCCTCCTCACGGGCGAGCATGTCGCCACCTTCGACGTCGAGGCGCGTCCAGCTCAGCCAAGGACGCGGCGCAGCGCAGAAGAAAAGCGCGCCTGCCTCCGTGAGTTCCCCGGTAACAGTCAGGACGCCGAGTTGGCGAAGCAGATCCCCTGGCATGGCCGACGCGATATCTGCGGGGCTGTCATCGGCGCTGCGGCGACGCAGGTAGTCGCGCGCGACCGCCAGCGCACCCGGCGTCACATGCTCCAGGGTGAATCGGCTAGGGCGCGCCATAGGATCCCATCCCGCGCGTCCCTGCCGATGAAGCCACCACTGGCCACGGTCGATAGGAACCGACGCAGGCCCGACTCGCCAACGTAGACGATCTGAGGTGTCCTCGACCGGTTCCCGCGACTCCGGCACAAACACTGTGAGAAGTCGGATCCCCTGCTCCACCCGTTCGATCACATCGGGTGCGAGATCGATGCGTCGATATATCTGATGGCGGAGCCACTCCGGATCCAGTTCCGTGCCAAGGAGATCGCCTGTCTTGTCTTCAATACCGACGATCAGGGCACCTCCACCTGGAGTGTTGGCCATCGCCGCTACCTCGTCCGCAAGGTGATCGGCGGCCTTCGTGTTCTCACGCTCGCCGGGTAGCAGGCGACCGCCTGCCCCACGCCGACCCCCCTCCTCCTTGATGTCGACCCGCTGGCGTTCGGCTTCCGACGGGAGCACACCCGCACGGAGCTTGTGCAAGCACTCCTCCACTGCCCGCTCGGCACGGTCTCGATCTGCGACCAGCTCCGACCCGGGCTGAAAGACGAACGATGGTGCAATCCGATCCACGAGTTTCACTTTACAGGCATACCTAAACTGATAACCCCATCGAGGACAGCACAATCTCTTCGCGTTCAGCGCTCCGTCATTGCCCGCACCGAGCCAGCGATATGTGCGAAGTACACGTCCTCGGAGCGGTCACACGTACCCAACCCGGACCGGTAATGATCAAGGTCACCCAACAACCCGGCGCCGACGCACCCACTTCTCCAGCTCGACCACGATCGGGACGACGGCGGCCAGACCGAGGCAGGAGCCACTCCGACCCGTCGGCGTCCTTGGTGAACCAGGCCCGCCCGGTCGGCTGAACGGTGTCGTTCGTCATGCTTGCTCCTGAATCGTTGACCGCCCGCGACCGGTGACCTCCCGGGCAATCGCCGGAGCTGACTGACACCTTGGCGCGCCACTGCCGCCCTGCATGGCGCCAGTCGCTCGCGTTCCCGCCAGTCGTCCGATCGGACGGAGTCCTTCAGGAAACGCTTCCTTCACGGCGTGAACGCAGCCGACCGGCCGTCGAGGGCGCCGCCGTCAGCGCATCGATCCGCTCCCGCAGTGTGAAGTGGTCGCCGTGCTGTCGCAGCTCGTCCAGCACCGTCGTCAGGAAGCGCGGATTCCCGGTCGCCGGGGCCGCTACCAGCGCGGACAGGTTCGCGTCGTCGAGCTGCTTCGCGCCTGCGGCCAGCACCGTGGCCGCGATCTGACGCCGCTCGGTGACGCTCAGCGGAGGCACCTCCAGCACCGGCCAGCCGCGATGGCCGAACGCTGCACGGACCCGCTCGCCCGACCCGGTGAGCACGAACCGCACCGCCGAACCGGCGAGGTCGGACGGCAGCCAGCGCAGGTCGGGCGCCCGGTCGTCCGGGTTGCCGCGGCCAACTGGTCGACGCCGTCCAGCACCACCAGCGCCGGGCCGGACGCCGCCCGCAGCGCCTGCCCGAGCGCGCTCGCGACCGCCGCCGGCGGTGCTTCCGCCAACCGGTTGACCGCCTCGTCGTAGTCGCCGCCGACCGCGCCGATCAGCCGGGCGGCCAGCAGCCGGAAGTCGCTCGCCGCGGCGTCCGCGTCACAGTGATGGACGACAACCGTCGCCCCTGGGTGGGCCGCCGCCCATTCGGCCGCCCAGGTGGTCACCAGCGACGACGCCCCGCAGCCGGGCTCACCGGTGACCAGCAACGGCGATCCCGGCGCATCGAGCGCCGTCGCCAACGCGGGACGTGGCACGTGCAGGGCGAACCTGGCCCGTCCGAACGCCTCGTGGACGGCGGCGGCGCGCGCCGCGGCGTCCGGTACCTGCTCGGCGGGGAACAACAACCGATCGATCAGCGCCTCGAAGTCGGCCAGCACCCGCTCGCCGAGCGACTCCGGGCTGCCGTAGTCGGCCACCGGAAAGCCC
The DNA here is from genome assembly GCA_047602545.1 of Micropruina sp. GTDB lineage: Bacteria > Actinomycetota > Actinomycetes > Propionibacteriales > Propionibacteriaceae > Micropruina. Next base: position 99,651 of record JASGHC010000002.1, read on the forward strand.
GAGCCACGCACCCGTTCGCGTAGCGCCTGCAGCCGGGCGGCACCGTCGGCGTCCGGCTCGAGGTACAGCGCGCGTTCCTGGGCCGGCAGCGCCGCCACCCAAGCCGGGTCGCGCAGGTAGAAGTAGGCATGGCCCGGTGCGTCGGGGTCGTTGAGCACGCCGTGCAGGATCTCCAGCTCGGTGACCGACCGGTGCAGGTCGTCGGTGAGCCAGCCGAACCGGGTAGCCAACGCCGGGTCGATCTCGCCCGGCACCCAGCCGTAACGCTGACCGAGCAGTCCGATGAAGTAGGGCCGGGTGCGTTCGATCTCGGCCAGGCAGATCGGCAGCACCGCGCCGTCGGAGGCCTGCTCATCGGTGACGCCCCAGCGCAGGTCGACCTCACTCCAAACCACCCCGCGCTCCTGGCAGCGCCGCCGCAACAGCGGGAACACCCGCTTGACCAGTTCGTCCCGCTCGGCCTGCATGTCGCGGAAGGTTGACGACACGAACACGCGAATCGCCCGGGCGTCGTTCATTCGCGCAGCGTACTGGGCAGCGCTCGACATCCGGGATCCCTGGTCGGGCCCAGCCACGGGGTGCGGGAGGTGACTGACACCTCGGGGTGTCACTGCCGCCCTGCATGGCGCCAGTGGCACGCGATCCCGGCAGTCGATCTGGGCTGTCGGTGGTAAGAAGCTTCAGCTCCCGTACCGCTCCCACTCCTCACGGCTGCCCGCGAACACGTTGACGTCGATGAACCGTTCCTCGCCGGCGTAGCCGCCGAGCCGGTGCCGATCGCTGAACTGCCAGAACGTCCAGGCGCGGCCGTCGGGCAGTGACGGCGTCCGCCACACGTCACGGATCCAGATGTTGACGTCGGGGAAGGCCCCGGAAAGGTAGCGGCCGTACACCTCGGCGGTGGTGTAGACGATCGGCCGACGGCCGTAGTGGGCGACCAACCGGTCCAGCAGCACCCCCAGCTCGCGCCGCACGTCGTCGCCGGACGCCGGGTTGAGCCAGAACTCGCCGTAGAACTCGATATCGACGGCGATCGGCAACATCTCGGCGCCGGCCGGAACCGTCCTGATCACGTTGTCGGCCTGGGTCGCCCCGCCAATGGTGAAGCTGAAGAAGTGGTAGGCGCCGACCCGCAGCCCGGCGGCGGTGGCGCCGTCCAGGTTCGCCGCGAAGCGGGGGTTGACCAACGTGCTGCCCTCGGTGGCCTTGATAAACGCGAAGTTCAACGGCCTGACCGGCCAGCACAGGCCAGTCGATATCGCCCTGATAACGGGAAACGTTGACGCCGCGGATCGGGTACCGCTCAGCCGACGGGTTGTTCGGGTGCACCACGCCGGCCAACACCAGTCCCGCGACGAGCCCGACCACCGCCACGACGGCGGCAACCCCGACGATCAGCCATCGCCAGCCGCGGAACCGACCAGACCTCACCGAACCGACTCCTCCACGTCATTGGCGCAGCGATGCGACTCCCGCCCAGCCGTTCTGCCACCCTATGCTCGGCGATCAGACCAAGTTCAGCCAGCCCGGCGTGTTCCGGTTCTGCACCCGGCAACCCCCGCAACCCCGGCAACCCCGGCAACCCCGGCAACCCCGGCAACCCCGGCAACCCCGGCAACCCCGGCAACCCCGGCAACCCCGGCAACCCCGGCAACGAGAGTCTGCCGGGACGGCCCTGCCCAATCAGTTCAGCCCTGCCGTATGAGGGAGGGCTGAACTGGTTAGGGAGGGCCTAGTAGCACCGGTCCAGCACGTCCAGCCCGGACGGCGCAGTGCCGGCTCGCGAGAGTTGCCCACTTCCGTCGGTCGAGCGGGTAGAACCGGAGCTGCGCTGTCGAGATCGCTCACCGATGGTGGGAAAGCTCGCCGATCTCGGGTCACAACAGGAGATCGGCGAGGCTTCCCTCCACTGGGCGACGTTGTCGAGATCGCCCACCCCCGAAGGTTCGGCGGGCCCGGCCCAGGCACCAGGCGGACGGGGTGACCAGTGCTTCCGCTCTGTCGACAACCCCGTGATCACCTGCCCGGCAGCTCCTCGACGAGTCCCGCCGTCAAGCACGGCTTCAGGGCCGATTGCGGGAGAGCGCGGCCGGATGGTTACGATGCAGCACCCCCCAAAACGAACGAAGGCGCTCACCATGACCACTGCCCACCGCGTTGCCCGACTACTCGGCTGCAGCGTCGCGACGTTGGCGTTGACCGGCACCCTGCTGGCCGGTGCCGGCGCCGGACAGAGCCACGCCGCCCCGCTGCCCACGGCCGCCGTCAAGAAGGCGGCCAAGGCCAAGAAGACCACCATCGCCACGCAGCCGAAGAGTGCGACGATCAACCGTTACGGCAGCGGGACCAGCGCCACGCTCAAGGTCAAGGCGACGGGCACCAAGCTGACCTACGCCTGGCAGTCGCGTCCTGCGTCCGGGTCGTGGAAGAGCATCAACAAGGCCACCAAGTCCTCCTACCGGGTCGCCTCAAGCACCTGGGCCAGCGGGACGCGGTTCCGGGTGAAGGTCAAGGGCAGCAAGGGCTCGGTCACCTCCAAGACGGCGACGCTGACCGTCCGGCAACCGAGCAGCACCCCCGCCAAGGACGCCGGGAAGGCATTCGGGCTGAAGGGCCTCAGCCAGGGCGTCGACCTGTCCTCGTACCAGTACGCGCCCGGCGCGAAGGTCCGGCCGAGCGTACTCGCGGACTGGGCGGGCAATGGCGGGTTCGCGATCCTTCGGCTCGGCAGCGGCGCGCGTCCGATCTACCAGGACTACACCGATGCCTGCACCGGCAAGCCACGCTCGACGGGCAGCACGCCGACCGTCCCCGACTGTGCGTATGCCGCGCTGTCCGACCAGGTGAAGGCGGCCGGCCTGCGCCAGGGCGCCTACTGGTTCAACGGTTGGACGACCAGTGTCGACACCAGCCCAGGCAACCTGTTCGCCGGCAGCCACACACCCGAGAAGTCGGCCGCCCGCTTCGTCGAGTTGCTGAAGGCGGACGGCAACTACACCAAGTCGAGCACCAATCCCCTGGTGATCGACGTCGAGGCCGGCGGCACCTACACCAAGAAGGCCAACGGAAAGACCTACACCCACAAGCTGCGCGCCTGGAACCCCGATGAGGCGTACCGGTTCCTGACCAAGGTCAAGTCGCTACTGAAGGACGACGGCTACCGCGCCAACCTGTATGTGTACCTGACCGGCGCGATGGCCGGACAGAGGTCTGGGAGCAGTTACGCCTGGGCGGACGTCGCGAGCATCGCGCGGCTGTGGGTGGCGTCCTGGGGCGCCAACAACGGCCGCGTCCCCGGCACCCTCCCGCGGGTCGGAGCCTGGAAGAACCACGGCGGTTGGTCGATCTGGCAGTACACCAGCAACCTGCGGATCGCGGGCGACGGCGTTGACGCCCTGGACGGCGATATCGCAACCAAGGACGCCTGGACCCCGCGCTGACCCCGCTGGTCGACCCGTCGTCCGACTGACAGCCTCGCCCGCCCCACCTGGTCCAGTCCGCCGCGCCGACTGACGGGTCACCTCCCTCGCCGGTCGACTCTGTGGTGCCGACTGACACAATCGCGCGTCACTGCCGCCCTGCAAAGCGGCAGTGGCGCGCGGAGGTGTCAGTCACCGGTCCGTCCAACCCGGCCACGGGCCGACCAGCGGACTAGCCGTCAGCCGTCATCGGACTAGCCGTCAGCGGATCACATCCGTGTCGGCGTCCGGGGCGCCGTCGGCGTTCATGTCGGCGTCGCGGGCGCGGCGGGCGTCCCAACGCAGGCCGACCGCACCCAGGACGCCGGCCAGCAGGGACGCCGCCAGCACCCCGGCCTTGGCGGCGCCGCGATGCACGTCGTCGTCGAAGGAGAGTTCGGCGATCAGCAGCGCGACGGTGAACCCTATGCCGGTCAGCAGCCCGACGGGCAACAGGTCGCGCAGGCCGATGGCGTCCGGCAGCCGCAGCGGCGTGAACCGGGTCACCAGGGCCGTGGTGCCGAGGACGCCGACCACCTTGCCGGCCAGCAACCCGAGCAGCACGGCGTAGAACACAGGCTCGGACGTCGTGGCCGGCCCGGCACCCCCGACCAGCGTCACCCCGGCGGCGAAGAACGCGAACACCGGCAACGCCACCACCGCCGACCAGGGCCGGATCAGATCGTCGTAGCGCTGGGTCCGTGGACCGGGCTCACCATGGACGGCGACCGCGGGAACAGTCAGGCCCATCAGCACCCCGGCGATCGTGGCGTGCACCCCGGAGGCGTGCATGAATCCCCAGGCCAACGCAGCCACTGGGACCAACATCCACCACGCCGTCCAGCGCAGCGTGCCCAGGACACCGAACAGCGCGACGGCAGCCAGCGCACCGGCGAGCATCGGCCCAGAGATGTGCTCGGTGTAGGCGACCGCGATCACCACGATCGCCAGCAGGTCGTCCACCACCGCGAGGGTGAGCAGGAAGATCCGCAGTGCGCGCGGCAACCCCCGTCCGAACACTGCGAGCACCGCCAGCGCGAAGGCGATGTCGGTGGCGGTCGGGATCGCCCAGCCGTGCAGCGCCCCGGGCTCGCCGGACGCCACCATGACCACGGCGAAGATCAGCGCCGGCACCACCATGCCGCCCGCCGCCGCGAGCACCGGAACGGCCGCCTCGCGCGGCTGCCGCAGGCTGCCGGCCACCAGTTCGTTCTTGAGTTCCACGCCGACCACGAAGAAGAAGATCGCCAGCAACCCGTCGGACGCCCATTGCGCCAGCGTGAGGTCGAGGTGCACCCCGGCCGGACCGGCCACTGTTCCGGCGAGCGCATGGTAGGCGTCCGACCAGGGCGAGTTGGCCCACAACAAGGCCGCCACTGCGGCAATCAGCAGCAGGATGCCACCCGGCACCTCTTCGGTGAGTCGCCCGACCAGCCGCCCACGGCGGGTGTCCGATGCCATCGAATCTCCCAGCACTGAAGTCCGCCCCCGAGCGGGGACGCCGCCGACCAGACTTCCCGGCACACCGCGCTCAGGATACCCAACGGCGCATCCCCACCTCCGTCGCGATACGGGCGACGGTTCCGGTCGTCCCGCCCACCTCCCTCACTGCGGTACGCGGGGACGGTTCCTTTCGTCCCATCGGTACCTGGGGACTGTGTCGCGATACGCGGGGACGGTTCCTTTCGGTCCACCTGTCTCCCCATCGGCGGCGCGTCCGGGACGTCTCTTTCGGCCCATGGCACCAGGGGGCAGTCGGCAGTTGGCCCACCAACCCGGGGGCGGCGGTCGTGTTCAACCACCAACACCGGGGGACGATTCCTTTCGGCCCATCGGTCTCGCCGTCGGCGGCGCGTCGGGGACGGGTGCCGGGCACCTTCGTCCCAGCGCGCCGGACGGCCCCGCTCGACCCGTCAGCCTGGTCGTCCAGCCCCGCTCACCGGCGTGCTGGATGAATCCGTGAGACTTTATTTACGAAAAACCAGAGGTGCCTTTATCGCGCCGACTTACGAACGCCGACACACCCGAGAAGCCGACCATATAACCCCTAGCCACAGCCACTATGTGCGCCAATGACGGCTATTTTGAAAAACTCGTCTAGCATAAATACTGGCCGAGTTAGGTAAGGCTACGAATGCTTGTTGTCATCCAATCTCGGGACTATCGTGAAGATCAATCAACCGAGTCCACACCACACACCCAGGGAGGCTCCGATCATGAGCACCATCGCGCTCTCACTCGTCAAGTCCTGCGCCACCAGCGCCTGCGCTTTCAACAACGGCGGCTGCACCGCCGGCGCCATCAACGTCGGCGGCACCGACACCGCCACCTGCACCACGTTCACCGAACTGGACGCCCGCGCCGGCCTCAGCTCCGCGAACGGTCAGGTGGGCGCCTGCAAGCGCCTGGAATGCGTGCACAACACCGATCTGCTGTGCACCGCCGGCGGGATCGCGGTCGGCGACGCCGCCGACTGCCTCAGCTACTCCGTCGGCTGAACCGAACCCACTGCGACGAGCTGGCCGAGTCGATCGGCTAGCTCGTCAAGTGCGTCCGCGGGCTTGTCAAAAGCCAGGAACTGAACGCTCGCGCGTCCCAGAGTGACCGACATCAGGGTGAGCCCGGTCCGGTCGATGTCCACGCAGAACACCCGGCCTTCGGTGTGCGAGCAGGTCACCTCGGCCCGACTGGAGAGCTTGACCCCGGCGTTCCAGCCTTCCGCGGCGGCGGTCACCAACCCGGTCAGTTGCGCCGTTGACAGTCGTCCCACCAGATCGCGTGCGTCCCACTCCTGGTCGGCGTCCGGAAAGCTCCAGCAGCCGATCGACCTGGGTCCGGCCGCGGGATGCAGGCCGGCCACTTCACCGAATGCGAGCGGGGAGACCCCGGCACTGTCGTGCACCAGCACGCGATCACTGCGCACCACCCCCAGTCGGCCGCCGACCATCGTGGCGAGGTCGGTGAGTCGGGGGTCGAGGTCGGCGTCGGCGATGTAGTCGCCCACGCCGTCCTCGTCAAGCCACTCGAGCGTGCCGAGCAGGTGCAGCGCGCAGGCGGTGATCCGCACGGCCGACTCGGGCGCCTCCTTGACGATGTCGAGCCGAACCCGCAGCGGGTCGCCCGACCAGGTGGTCGCCGGCACCGCGTCGTCGGCGAGGCAGGCCACCACCAGGTCACCGGTGGCGGTCATCCCGTGGCACAGCGCGCGAGCCTCGACGAGCGGTTCCAGGTCGTAAGCGACCATGGCCGCGCGGCCGGCGCCGGCAAGCAGGCGGCGGGCCAGCGACACGGAACGAGCGCGCATGGTATCGACGTGCGGATCGTGCACGGTGGTGTGCATGGCTTCCACGGGACCCCCTGCAATCGGACGGCCAGCATTTGGTAAGGAGAGCCTAACCTTATTTATCGACCACCGGGCGCTGTTGTCCCCACTGTGGGACAGCGAGCGAACCACGCATCGGCAACGACGAGCGATTCGCGAACCGTGCGTTTCACCGGCCGAGCCCGTCAAGAGCGTCAGGCTCCCAGCGGCTGACAAGGGTTTCGACACGCTCAACCAACCAAAGCCGTGGCTGCGGTGGCGCGGGCCCCGAAGTTGGCCGGCGGAGGGCCCGGATCAGTCACTGCCCCGGGTCACCCAGCACCCGGACGCCGTGCAGCGTGAGCAGCGCGGATGCTGAGACCCACCCGTGGTTCGTCACGCGAAGGTGGTGTACGAGAACGCCTCGCTGTGCCGCAGTTCGTCCAGCTCGGCCAGGTCGGCTGCTGAGGGCTCCCAGTCGCCGGCGGCCACGTTCGAGGTGATCTGCTCGGGACGGGTGGCGCCGCTGATCACGCTGGCGACGGCCGGCTGGGCGGCCAGGCCGCCGATGGCGACGGTGAGCAGCGGCAGTCCGCGGGCGTCCGCGAACGCCTGCAGCGCCTCGATCCTGTCCCAGTCGGCGCCGGTGAGGCGTCCGGCCTGATTGGCGTTGGCGAGCCGGCTGCCCGCGGGTGCGTCGGTGTCGCGGCGGTATTTGCCGGTCAGCAGGCCGTAGGCCAGCGGGAAGTAGGGCAACAGCCCGATGCCGAACCGCTCGCAGGCCGGAACCAGTTCGTCCTCGGCGACCCGGTTGTACAGCGAGTACTCGTTCTGCGCCGAGATGAATCGTCGGGTGCCGGCCGTGCGCGCCGTCCAGTCGGCGTCGACGACCTGCCAGGCGGTCAGATTCGATGAGCCGATGTAGCGGACCTTGCCCTCGGTGACCAGCTCGCTCATCGCGTCCAGGGTCTCGTCGATCGGGGTGATCGAGTCGGGGCGGTGCAACTGGTACAGGTCGATGTAGTCGGTGCCGAGGCGACGCAGGCTGGCCTCGACGGCGCGACGCACGTAGCGGCGTCCGGCGTGGGCGCCGAAGTGCTCGGCGTCGTGGTCACCCATGCCGAACTTGGTGGCCACGATCACGTCCTCGCGACGCGCCCCCAAGGCCCGGCCGAGGAACTCCTCGCTGACCCCATCGGCGTAGGAGTCGGCGGTGTCGAAGAAGCTGATGCCCGCATCCAAGGCCGTGTCGACGACGGCCTTCGTCTGGTCGAAGTCGATCCGCGCGCCGAAGGCATTGCATCCGACACCCACCACGGACACCATCAGTCCGCTGTCACCCACCGCTCGATAACGCATGCTCGCAACCTACCGGGGCCAGTGCGGCGAGGGACTCGATGACCATCGTGGACACCGGTGGTCGAGCTTGTCGAAGTCCTTGCCAACGCGCTGAAACGACGGTCATGGGGGCCGAGTTGCAGCCTGCCTTGCGCGCGACTTCACCGATGTATTTCGTTGCGCCGGCTGAGCCCGGCAATGCGCGCCGCTTACCGCCGTGGGCGTCCGCATTTCACCGCCTATGCCCTATCTCGGCGCACACTGCAAGCTAGCCGCACTAGATAGCGCAACTGAACAAAGAGCCTGCTGAACTGTCAGCAATCAGCCCACTCTGCTCGAACGTTCATGGAATTCATCAGCGCGTTCGGTAACAATCATCGACGGCGAGCCGATGCGTTTCAGCACCCGGACCGACCATCGTCGTGATTCCCACGTTCCTTTGGCCCAGCCAGCCGAGTTGACCCGACGCGAGCCGGGCTCGCAGGCGATGCGCAAGGCGTCGGCACGCCTCACAGGAGGCACACAGGCGGCGTCAGCGCGAGCACGGAGCGTGCCCAGATGTGGATGAAGGGCGGACGCCTAGAACGTCCACCCTTCACCCCGCAGGGCACTGCGTTTGCGGTTGCCCAGGAAACCTGGACGAAACCACGGGTCCGGCCCTCAGCTATCGGGGGGATTCCTCGGTGCCGGACGCATACTCATCGGATGGGGGGCCGAAAAGATGCTGTATCTAGTTGAACAGATTCCTGCACAGTCGTCAAATCATTCCCAAGTGGCAGCACGGCGCTATTCACCATCTGTTCTTGAGTGTGAGTAAAGCTATCCATCGATCGCGGAACGCGCAGCTGACTACGACAACGTGTAGCAGTAGACCGCGCACATCAGGATTAATTCTCTGCAACCCCCGAACACCGCCGACAACGCCCATCGCCGGCTGATCCTGTCGAATCCCCTCAGCCGGCGAGCCCACCTGCGGGGTCGCGACTGGCTCGACCGACGAGAATCAGCGGTCCGCAAGCAATGTCGGCTGGACGGCGCGCTCGTGGTCGAGCAGCCAGCGCTTGCGTTCGATGCCGCCGGCGTAGCCGGTCAGGGTTCCGGACGCCCCGATCACCCGGTGGCAGGGCACCACGATCGCGATCGGGTTGCGTCCGTTCGCCAGCCCGACAGCACGCGACGCCGTCGGCTGCCCGATCTGCGCGGCCAACTCGCCGTAGCTCCACGTCCGCCCGTACGGGATCTCGCACAGCGCGGCCCAGACCCGGTGCTGGAAGGAGGTTCCGGACGCCGCCAGCACCAGGTCGAACTCGGTGCGGTCGCCGGCGAAGTATTCACGCAATTGTGACGCGGCCGCGTCCGATGCCTCGGACGGCGCCGCAGTGACCGACGGCGTACCGAATTGCACGACGGTGACCGCACCGGCGTCGTCCGTCGCCACCCAGACCGGACCGACCGGGGTGTGGACGAGGGTGCTGATGTTCATGATGCCTCCGGAACTCGGTTGATCGGGTGGTCCAGCTGGGACCACAGGTACTGGGTGGCGTAGCTGCGCCAGGGACGCCAGCGCGCGGCGGCGGCGGCCAGCTCGGCGCCGGTGGTCAGGCCGAGTCCGCGGGCGGCTCGGACGATGCCGAGATCACCGGACGGGAAGGCGTCCGGATCGCCCAGTGCCCGCATGGCGATCAGCTCGACGCTCCAGGCGCCGATGCCCCGCAGGCCGCCCAGAAGGTGCCGCGCTTCGGCACGGTCGGCGCTCGCACTCAGGTCGAGGCGACCCTCGGCAAGCGCGGCGGCGAGTCCGATCAAGGCGTCGGCGCGGGCCGCGGGTCCGGGAATGCTGTCCGGCGCCTGCCCGGCCACGGCCGCTGCGGTGGGAAACAGATGGGTGAGACCGCCGGCCGGGTCACTGACAGGTTCACCGAGCCGGCGCACCAGGCGTCCGGTCTGGGTGCGGGCGGCCGCGGTGGACACCTGCTGCCCGAGCACGATCCGCAGCGCCAGCTCGGCACCGTCCGGGCTGCGCGGGACGCGGCGTCCGGGGGCGGCGGCGACCAGTGGACCGAGCAGCGGGTCGGATTGCAGCACCTCGGTCACCGCGACCGGGTCGGCGTCCAGGTCGAGCATCCGGCGGCAGCGTCCGATCGCGGGGGTGAGGTCGCGCGGATCGGTCAGCCATAGGGTGGCCGCGATGTGGTCGGACCGCGGAGCGAGCGCCACGATGCCCGGACCATGCGGCAGGGCGAGGGTCCGCCGGTAAGCGCCGTCACGCCACTCCTCCACCCCCGGCACCGCGGTGGCCAGCAGATGCCCGAACAGGTTGCTCGGCTCGAACGGATGCCGGAACGGCAGTCGCAGCTCGACGGCACCGAGCTGCACCCGAGGGCTTGCCGTCCGCCGCAGCCGGGCCCGCAGTTCACCGGGCGTCAGGTCGTAGGCGGCACGGATGGCGTCGTTGAACGACCGGACCGAGCCGAAGCCGGCGGCGAAGGCGACCTCACCGAGCCGCATGGACGTCGTTTCCAGCAGCACCCGGGCGGTGTGCGCCCGCTGGGCCCGGGCCAGCGCCAGCGGGGTCGCCCCGAGCTCGGCGGCGAGGGATCGCTGCAGCTGCCGCACCGAGTAGCCGAGCCGCTGGGCCAGCCCGGCAACCCCCTCGCGGTCGACCAGTCCGTCACCGATCAGCCGCATCGCCCGCGCCACCGTGTCCGCCCGGACGTCCCACTCGGCCGAACCAGGAACGGTGTCCGGCCGGCACCGCCGGCAGGCCCGGAAGCCGGCCTCCTGAGCGGCCGCCGCGGTCGGGTAGAAGGTGGTGTTCGCCGGACGCGGCGTCAGGGCCGGGCAGCTCGGCCGGCAGTAGATGTGGGTGGTGCGGACGGCGGTGAAGAACGCCCCGTCGAACCGGGCATCGCGGCTGGCAACCGCCCGCAAGCACACCTCACGACTCGGGATCATGCCCCCATCATGGTCCCCGGCACCGCCCAGACCTAGCAGAAATGCGACATCGCAATCCGGCATCCCCACCGCCCCATCCCCCTACTGGGCCCTCCCTAACCAGTTCAGCCCTCCCGTATAGGGCAGGGCCCAGATGATTAGGCAGGGCCTAGTGGGGATGGGGCGCCGCACGGGCGGAAGAACCCTCCCCGACTAGTTCTGGCTTCCCGTTGACGGCAGGGCACAGGTAGTTGGGGGGCCTTGGGGTCCGGACGCGACGGGTGGGCGGAGGCATCCGGCGGCTCAGGCTTCGGCGCGGGCAACCGTCTCCGCGGTGGTCAGGAACCGGTGGCCCTCGTCGGGGTAGCCGAACCAGTGCAGATAGAGCCCGGTGGTGACCCGTTCGACGAAGCCCCAGCGCCAGACCCGCTCAGGCGCCGCCTCGCCCCACTCGGCCAGCACCTGGCAGCCCTCACGCAGCAACGCCACGCCGGCGCCTGGACGCCTGGTCTCTGCGTCTGCGAACTCCAGGCAGGCGTCGCGCAGCACCACGCCCAGGTCGTAGGCTCGCTCGCCGACGAAGCCGTCGGGGTCGATCAGCGCCCAGCCGTCGCCGCGCCGCAGCACGTTGCCGGCGTGCGGATCACCATGACAAACGACCTCGGCACGTTCGTCGGCAGCCAACTGTTCGGCGTAGCCGACGGCCAATTCCAGGGCGGTGGGAGCCGCCTCGCCGTAGCGTCGGCCGAGGTCGGCGAGGACGCCGCGCAGCCCGCTCGCCTTGGACTCGAACGGACGCCCGACCGCCACCGGCACCGCCCATGCCCGGCGCAGCAGCGGCACGATCGTGCGCACCTGTCCGACCAGATCTGACCGGACGCCCCAGAGCGTTCCGCCCAGCCGCTCGGTGAGCAGCGCCCCGCGGGAGGCGTCCCAATCGAGTACCCGCACGTAGCCGTCCCCGCCGGCGGCGAGCAGTACAGCCGCGGCGACATCCTGGACGCCGGGCGGTTGAATCTTGAGCACCGCCTGCGTCCCGTCAGGGGCGATCACTGCCAGTGGTGGTGGATTGACCCCGCCACCGAACCATTCGGTCGGCGTCAGCGCCCAGGCAGCGCACACCTCGGCCAGCACGGACGCGTAGTGAACCACCTCCGCACCGAGATCTCGATCGGAGATCGCCTCCCGGCGTCGCGCTTCGACAAGGGCCGCAGCGATCACCTCCGAGTCCATCCTCCGAGGCTAGTGGCGACCGCCTCGCGCGGTTCACCGAGGCCGGCTTTCGCGGCCGTCGGCGATACCGGCTACAAGGTGAACGGCCGGCCTCGGGTGGTCGTCCGCAAGGAACTCTGAGCCGCAGCGCCGCCTCGGTGTGGTCGCGGGACAAACCCGGCCACAGGTGATCGTCCGCAAGGAGCTCTGGGCCGCTCCGCTCACATCCCGCGGATCCGCAGGGTCACCGCGGCAACGCGGTCGACCGCAACCTTCTCGGCGTCACGGACGGCCGCCTTGACCGGCAGCAGGTACCCGCCGTCCCGGGGGAACAGCGAGGTGGTCCAGGTGGTTCGCCCGATCGTCGCCTCGACCGGGATCACACCCCAGCCGTAGCTGACCGCCCGCGCGACCACGCCGATCTGCTCGGCCACCCAATCCGGCAGCGCGATAAAGTAGTAGGGCGCCGGACCACGCCACTCGATCACCGTTCCGGAGAAGTCGAATTCGACCACGCGCAAAGTCTGCCACCGGGGACGAGATAGGCCCCCACCGCTGGTTGAGTTCGTCGAAACCGGCAGCTTGCCCAAAGACCATGCCTGCGTGGGGTCTCGACAAGCTCGACCAACGGTGGTTGACCAACGAATCAGCGCCAGCTAGCCGGTGGTGCGGCCCACGGCGAGGACGCCGTCCACCACGTCACGGACGAGTCGTCGGGCCATCACGTCCCGGACCTCGCGCGGCGCTCCCCGCAGTGGGCCCTGGGTTGCCAGCGAGGCGAAGCCGTGCACGCTCGACCAGCACTGGATCGCCGCCGGTTCGACGCGCTCCGCCGGCAACGCCCCGACCGCGGCGAGGCCGGCCAGCGCATCGGTGAGCAGTTGGAACGGCGTCCGGCCACTGTCGCCCGCACCCTCGGCCAGTTCCGCATGCTCCATGCCGAGCAGGCCGTAGAGACCGATCCGGAAGACCCGGGGCTGATCGAGGGCGAAGGCCAGGTAGCCGTCACCGACCGCTTCGAGCATCGCGCGCGCCCGCGATGCCGGGTCGGCGATCGCCACCCGCGACTGGTGCCCCTCGATGGATCGAGCCAGTCCGCGGATCGACCACAACCCGATGGCCACTCGGAGCTCCTCCAAGCCGGCGAAGTGACGGTAGGCGGCGGCCGGGCTGACCCCGGCGCGCCGGGTGACCGCGCGCAACGTGACGGCGTCCGGGCCCTGTTCGACGGCCAGGTGATAGCCGGCCTTCCACCAGCGCGGCCCGCAGATTGCCGTGGTGGTACCGCCCCTTGGGGGTTGCCTCCGTCATTCGCACCGCCTACCGTTTCAAGAACCAAATGTTTACATCGTTTACTTTAGAGCCGCGCCGGCCAGCTGGACGCCGCTCGCGAGCTGATCGGCGGCCGGCAATACATCGTCCTGTGACATCAACCAACCGATAGGAGCACACCATGGCCATCTCACTGAGCCCGTACCTGAACTTCGCCGGCAACGGCCGCGAGGCGATGACCTATTACCACGGCATCTTCGGCGGCGAACTGCAGCTGTTCGGCTACGCCGAGTTCGGCATGACCGACATGCCTGAGGACGGGCTGATGCACGGCAACCTCCAAGTCAACGAAGCGCTGAGCATCATGGCGTCCGACGCGATGCCGGGCGCCGAACAGACCTGGGGCGGCACCCGCGTTTACTGCTCGTTCTTCGGCGACGACCTGGCCACCATGCAGGGTTGGTTCGAAAAGCTGGCAGCCGACGGCAGCGTCGGCATGCCGCTGGAAAAGCAGGTCTGGGGCGACATCTACGGCATCCTGAAGGACAAATACGGCATCGAGTGGATGTTCAACGTGTCCGCGTCCGGAGGCTGGTCGCAGCAGGACTGAGCCCTCCGCCGGGTTGGCCTTGTCGAAACCCAGGCTTGCCACCCGTCACGGTGGCGGTGGATCACACAGGTTGACACACTTCTCGTGTAGCACTGATTCGGTGTTACACTGATTCAGTGGCGAACCTGACCATCACCGTGGACGACGCGACCCTGAAGCGCGCCCGTCAGCGAGCTCTGGAACGCAACGAGTCCGTGAACGCCTACTTGGCTGACGTGCTCCGTCGCTACGCCGGATCGGCCGATTCGACGATGGACGACGTCATCGCCCTGGCCCGCGCCAGCGAGGCCGGTTCGGCCGGCACTGGGCGCACCTGGACCCGGGACGAGCTTCATCGTGGCTGAGGTATTCCTCGACACGAATGTGCTGGTCTACGCGTTCGACACCGCCGACCGCGAGAAGCAGGCGCGAGCATTGGCGGTCCTCGCCCAGCACCCCGACGCGACGATCAGTACACAGGTCCTCCTGGAGTGGTTCGCCGCCGTGACCCGGAAACTCACCCCGCCGATGCCTCCTGCGACCGCTCAGAAGAGCCTGGAATCCCTCGCGAAGCTGTCGGTGGCTACGACCGATGCCGAACTCGTCGTGCGGGCGGCACAGACCTCGGTGGAGCATCAGCTGTCGATCTGGGATGCAATGGTGATCGAAGCCGCAGCCATCGCTGGCTGCCGCGTCCTGCTGTCGGAGGATCTGAACAACGGTCAGGTGATCCGCGGCATCCGCGTCCAGAACCCGTTTACCTGACGACGGACTACAACGCCGCCCGCATCCGTTCCGCTGCCTCGGCGAAAGCGGCCCGGACGGCGTCGTCGCCGATCACCCGGTAGGGCACCGGCAGGTCGGACAACCAGCCCGGCACATATTCCGCCCGTTCGGCACCGGTGCGAAGTTCGGTGGTGCGCTCGTCGATCGCGCTCAACACCGTGCGGTAGCGACCGAACCACTCACTCACCGTCTCCAGCGGCGCCTCGATGTGCACCAGCACGGTGAACGGATAGCTGTTCGACCGGAATCCGGCGCAGTCGCTCCACCGGATCGGGCGGCTCCGGACGCGGCCGGAAGCCGAGCGTGGACACGGCGATATCGCTCATCCGGTCGAGCCGGAACAGCCGCCAGTCGTCCCGGTCGAGGTCGAAGGCCGACAGGTACCAGCCCCGCTCGGCGGCCACCAGCCGGTAGGGCTCGACACGACGTTGTTCCAGCAACTGGGCCGACCGGGTGGGCGGGTAGCTGAAGCGCAGCCGGGTCCGAGCCCGGATAGCGGCGGCGATCCGGGTCAGCAGTTCGGCGGGCACGGTCGCCGTGGTTCGCCCGGTGTGGCTGACGAAGCTGCGCAGGTCGCGGAGTCGTTCCCGCAGCGGCCTGGGCAGGGCGGCATCCAGTTTCACCAGGGCGCCGAGGGCCGACTCGGCGTCCGGTCCGGAGGTCAACGCTGCCGCTCGCTGCAATGCGACACCAACCGCGACCGCCTCGTCCTCGGTGAACAGCAGGGGCGGCACGGCCCTGCCGCGGGCCAGCCAGTAGCCGCCGGACGAGCCCCGGTCGGCCTCGACGGCATAGCCGAGTTGGCGGAGTCGGTTGACGTCGCGACGCACCGTGCGGGTGGTCACACCCATTTCGCGGGCGAGCTCTCCGGACGTCCGGCCCGAGCGAGCCTGCAGCAGCCCGAGCAGCCGCAGGGCCCGCTCGGTGGTGTCGGTTGACATGTCCCAATGATCCCATGGCCAAGCGGACACAAACTGTCCTATTCAGGCGAAAGACTTGGGGTGTCAGCAGGGAACAGTTCCCGAAACCACTCAGCAAGGAGAACTCCGATGGCCTTTCTCACCCCGAACGCCAACGGCGAGGCCGCCGTCGTCAGCGCCTTCGTCCGCAATCAGTTCGCGCAGGTTCGCAACGCCGCCCACGGCTTGACCGACGAGCAGTGGCACCAGCGCTCAACGGTCAGCGAGTTCACCCTCGCGGCCCTGGTGGACCACGTTGGCCTGGTCGCCGAGCAGTACGGCGTGGGTATCGAGGCGACGACCGGCGGCCCCGCCGAGTACAGCAAGGGCATCACCGAGGGCGAGGCCGAGTCGGTCGAGGGCTACACCGGTGCGCGGCTGCTGGCCGACTTCGACCGTCGGGCGGCCGGCTTCGGCGCGCTGCTCGATCGGATCGAGGCCGGCGAGGTGTCGCTGGACGGGCTGGTGCCGGTGCCCGCCGCACCCTGGTTCCCCAAAGACCTGACCCATTGGGAGGTTCGTTGGGTGCTGCTCCACATCGCCACCGAGGTCGCGCGGCACGCCGGCCACGCCGACATCATCCGAGAGAGCATCGACGGCAAGGGCTCCTACGAGCTGAACGCGCGGGCCGACGGCGAACCGTGGCCGGCGTGGGGCGACGGCGACTGGACCGACAGCGAATGGACGGCACCGGACGCCGAGCAGAGCTGACGAGCACCGGCGCGCCTCATTCGTCGGGAAGGGTGATGTCCTCAACGGTCTTGTCCGGACGCCAGCCGCGCCAGACCGGCATCCTCAGGCGTCCGGCCTGGGTCCAGACGCCGTAACTCACCTCGCCGACCAGGACCGGCTCGACCCAATGGGCGGTCTTGCGTTCGAGTGCCGGCACGTCCTCGACCTCGGTGCCGGACGTCTCGATCTCGGAGAGCACCAGCTTGGTGTCGGCCAGGTCCTTGTCGGTGAAGCCGGAGCCGACCCGTCCCACATAGCTCAGCCGGTCCCCGTCCGGCACCGCCATCAGCAGGGCGCCGATCGTACGGGCCCGGGAGTTCTCCCCCGGCAGCCAGCCGATGATCACCACCTGCTGGGTCAGGATGTGCTTGATCTTGATCCAGGTGCGGGCGCGGCGTCCGGGCTGGTAAATGCTGTCGGCGCGCTTGGCCACCACGCCTTCGAGGCCCAGTTCGGCGCTGATCGCCAAGGCCTCGTCGGCGTCCGTGCCGAGCGGGATGCTCAGTTGGACGCGGGCGGTGCCGTCGCCGACCAACTCGGCCAGCTGCCGCCTCCGTTCGGTGTAGGACTGGTGCAGCAGCGAGCGACCGTCCAGGTGCAGCAGGTCGAAGGCAAGGTAGTGCGCCTCGCCACGGTGCAGCGCCCGGTTCTGCAAACGTTCGAAACTGGACCGGCCGGACTCGTCGAGCAGCACCACCTCGCCGTTGACCACCGCGTCGTGACCGGCGAACACGGTGCCGAGTTCGGCCAGTTCCGGGAAATCCTTGGTCAGGTCGAGCCCGCGGCGACTGGTCAGGGTCACCGCTCCGCCACTGACCGACGCGACAGCCCGGTAGCCGTCCCACTTGATCTCGAACACCCAGCCGTCCCCCTGGACGTCGGCCGCCGTCCCCGCGGTCGCCAGCATCGGGGCGACCATCGGCAGCTCGTGTTCACCTCCCCCAATCGGACCCGTCGAAACCTCTCCACCGTCGGTCGAGCTTGTCGAGACCCCGTCACCACCATCGGTCTCGACAAGCTCAGCCAGCCGGTCGCGCGCGGTCCCCGCTATCGACGTCCGGCTGGTTGAGCTTGTCGAAATGGCATTGACCAGGATCTCGCTGGTTGAGCGTGTCGAAACCGAATCGGCCGAGGTCTCGCCAAGCTCGACCGAGGATGCGGCCGGGGTCTCCACGCGCCCGCCCGACGGCAGAGGCCGAGGCCTGGTTGTCCCGACCGGCGACGGGGCCGGGGTCACTGGGTCAGCCACCCGGGAGTCCAGCACCGCCATCGAGTCCCCGACACTCTGAACCCGTTCCAGAACCTCGTGAAAGTCCAGTTGCCGCAGGCCGGTGTCGAGCTCGTCCCAGCGACGCGGGCAGGCCACCGTCGGACGGGCGCGTCCGCGCAGTGAGTAGGGAGCGATCGTCGTCTTCGCCGAACTGTTCTGGCTCCAGTCCAACAGCACCTTCCCGGTACGGAGAACCTTCTTCATGTCGCTGACTACGAGTCCCGGGTACATCGCCTCCAGCGAGCGGGCCAGTTCCCGAGCCCATCCGGACGCCTCGTGCGAGGTCATCGAGCCGTCCAGCGCGGCGTACAGGTGAATGCCCTTGCTGCCACTGGTCACCGGGACGGACGGGAAGCCGACGCCGTCCAGCACCTCGCGCAACAGGTGGGCAACCTCGACACACTGCTCGAGCCCGGCACCCTCACCCGGATCGAGGTCGAGCACCAGCCGGTCGGGCGGCTGCGCCCGGTCGCCTCGTACCGTCCACTGCGGCACGTGCAACTCGAGCGCGGCCAGCTGGGCCAGCCAGACCAGGGTCGCCGGGTCGTCGATCAGCGGGTACAGGTTGTCGCCCTCACTGTGCTCGATGGTGAAGGTGTGCACCCAGTCGGGGGTCGATTTGGCGTCCAGGTTCTTGTGGAAGAACGGCCGCTGCGGGTGTTCCGGGGTTCCGACGCCGTTGGGCCAGCGCTTCCGTGTGGCCGGACGCCGCCGCGCATACGGCAGGAACACCGGCGCGATCGCCTGGTAGTAGGCGATCACCTCCCCCTTGGTGGTGCCCGTCTCGGGGTAGAGCACCTTGTCAAGGTTGGTCACCTTGACCAGGCGTCCGTCAACCTCCAGATGCTGCGCCGGATCCGCCATGCGCCCAGTCTCGCAGCACCCGCTCGCACCCTCGCTACCCCTACGGCTGCTCCGGGAGGGTAGGCGTCGATCCCGACCGCACCTGCCTGATCGGGCGGTGCACCACGCTGACCGAAAGGTCAGATCCAGACGATTCGGCGGGCGTGCCGACAGACGAGCGTGCAAGCGTTGCAGCTTCCCTCATCTAGCTAGTCCGCCCGCCAAGGAGCAGCCACACCGGCTACACCATGCTGTAGCCGACGGTCGGCATGGAAGACTCGGGTCCATGCTGCGCGACCGGAAGCCCGCCGCACTCAGCGAGCGCTCCGCCACGGCATCCGCTTGGACGACCCTACCGGCGGCACTGCTCGGCCTCGCCGCGCTGCTGCTGCTGGTGTTCCGTGAACCGTTGATCGGCACGCTGGCGCTGGCACTCGGGCTGCTCGGAGCCTGGTGGTGCGACGCCACGGCCCGCTCGGACGGTCTCCTGCCCGACCTGACTGCGGTGGCGTCCGGGATCGCCGTCCTGAGTCTGTCCGACCTGGGCGCCGACCTTTCCGACAGCGGCATGGTGCGCTTCACCGTGGTGCTGTCGGCGTCCCTGCTGGTGCCGTACGCGCTGGTCCGCTGGGTGTTCCGGCGGGAACCGATCGTCTTCCCGTGGGGCGGCTGGCGCTGGAACCGGGCGCAGTGGAGCTATCTGGTCGTCGTGATCGTCGCCGGCTATCTGATCCTGCCGTGGTACTTCCTCAGCACCGGCGTCTACCGCAACTGGCCGGCGGTGCACACACCCGCCGAGATCGCTCGGCTGTTCGTCGGCGTGAACGCCGTCGGCATCTGGGACGAGTTGTTCTTCATCTGCACCGTTTTCGCCCTCTACCGTCGGCATTTCCCGTTGTGGCAGGCGAATCTGCTGCAGGCGGTGATCTTCGTGTCGTTCCTGTGGGAACTCGGCTACCAGTCCTGGGGCCCACTGCTGACCATCCCGTTCGCCCTGGTCCAAGGGGCGATCTTCCAGCTCACCAAGAATCTGGCCTATGTGATCACCGTCCACCTCTTGTTCGATCTGGTGGTGTTCCTGGTGTTGATTCACGGGCACAATCCGACCTGGCCGACCATCTTCCTCATCTGAAGGGGCATTTCGTGACCTCCACCGCAGCCATGCCGACCCGCCACGACTTCGGCGTCGTCCGCGGCACCACCGTCGAACGCGTTCGGCTCGAATCGGACGGCGTGACCGTCGACCTGCTCACCATCGGCGCGGCCGTCCATCGGGTGAGGGTCAACGGCCGCGACATCGTGCTGGCCCACCCGGACGCCGCCGGCTACGCCGACTCGATGTTCTGCCTCGGGCTCACCGTCGGCAGGTTCGCCAACCGAATCGGCGGCGCCCGGTTCAGCCTGGACGGCACCGAGCATCGGGTTGCCGTCAACGAGAACGGCAACACCCTGCACGGCGGCCCGGACGGCTTCGCCCGCCGGCTCTGGAGCATCAGCGACGTCGCCCCGGGTAGCGTCGAGTTCGCGCTGACCAGCCCGGACGGCGACCAGGGCTTCCCGGGCGAGGTGTCGGTCCGGGTCCGCTACACGCTGGCCGGCGACGAACTGCGGATGGACTACACCGCTTCCAGCACCGCACCCACCCCGATCAATCTGACCAACCACGCCTACCTGAATCCGGCGGGCGCGGCGTCCGGGACGGCGGACGACCTCGGACTCACCGTGCACGCCGGCCACCTCCTCGAAGTGGACGACACCCTGGTACCGACCGGACGGCTGCTGCCCGCCGATCTGCGCGAACCCCGCCCGATCGCCGAAATCGCCCCGCTGGACACCTGTTTCGTGGTGGACGGCGAACCGGGCACGCTGCGCCCGCACGCCACGCTGGCGGCGTCCGACCTGGCCGTCGACGTGTTCAGCGACCAGCCGGGCGTCCAGGTGTTCACCGCCGACGGCATGGCCGGCGTCGCCGGGCTGAGCGGTGAGTACGGCGCCCGCGCCGGGGTCGCCCTGGAAACCCAGAACTTCCCGGACGCCCCGAACCGGCCCGAGTTTCCCGGTTCGATCCTGCGCCCCGGTGAGACCTGTACCGCAGTCACCGTGTGGCGCTTCCGTGCGACAACGGGCTGAAACCCGACCGCCGCCGGCTGAGTCTGACGGGCACCCGGGCACGCGAGTTCTCAATGAACGAGGAGGCGCAGCCACCGCCGGTTGAGCTTGTCGAACCCCTTCTCAGCACTGGAAAAGGCTGGGTCTCGACAAGCTCGGCCAGCGGTGGATCAGCGACTTCTCTTCAGGGTCTCGACAAGCTCGACCAGTGGTGGTCGGTGGTGCCTAGCTTTCTGCGGCGCTGACCGCGGCGCCGACGATGCCCGACTGGTTCAGCAACTGCGCCGGCACGATCGGCGCCTGCAGGTCGAGTCGCGGTAGGAACTTCTCCGACTTCTTGCTGATTCCGCCGCCGACGATGATCAGGTCGGGCGAGAGCAGCATCTCGACATGGCTGAAGTACCGCTGCAGGCGTTCCGACCAATCCTGGTAGGACAACCCCTCGTTGGTCCTGATCGAGGAGGCCGCCCGCTTCTCCGCGTCGTAGCCGTCGATCTCCAGGTGACCGAACTCGGTGTTGGGCACCAGCCGTCCATCGACGAACAGTGCACTGCCGATGCCGGTGCCGAGCGTCGCGATCAGCACCACGCCGGACACGCCGCGGCCGGCGCCGAACCGCATCTCCGCGATGCCGGCGGCATCGGCGTCATTGAGCACGGTGACCGGATGTCCGAGCCGCGCGCCGAGTTCGGCGGCCAGATCGGTGCCGATCCAGCTGTCGTTGACGTTGGCGGCCGATCCGATCACGCCGTGCCTGACGATACCCGGGAAGGTGCAGCCGAGCGGGCCGCCCCATCCGACCTGCTCGACCACTGCGACAACGGTGTCCAGCACAGCCGGAACGGTTGCCGGCTGCGGGGTCGGAATCCGCACCCGCTCACCGGCCAGCACCCCTTGCTCGAGGTCGACCGGCGCTCCCTTGATGCCGGTGCCGCCGATGTCGAGACCGAATCCGTTGACCATTTCATCTCCTTCTGTTCCGTCCACCGGTGCAGACCTGGTGAACCGATGACGATGGTGGTTTGATCAGCGCTTCCCTAGTGCCCGCCGGGGACGAAACCGCCGTCGTCCATGTCCTCGAGCGCGATGCCCTTGGTCTCCTTGACGAACCGCAACACGAACAGCAGCGACAGCAACGCGAACGCCGCATAGAGTCCGTAGGCAAGTCCGAGCGAGAGGTCCTTCAGGCTCGGGAAGGTCACCGTCACGATCCAGTTGGCCACCCATTGAGCCATGCCGGCCACCGACAACGCGGCGCCGCGGTACATGTTGGGGAACATCTCTCCGAGCATGATCCACATCACCGGACCCCACGACATGCCGAACGAGATCACGAAGATGTTCGCCGCGACCAGCGCCACCGGACCCATCGCGCCGAGTTGCGGCACGCCGCCCACCACAGGAGCGGTGCCGAAGATGAACGCCATCACACCGAGCGCCGCGGTCATGCCGATCGAGCCGATGAGCAGCAGCGGACGCCGTCCGGCCCGGTTGACCGCAGCGATCGCGATCAGCGTGGTCACGATGTTGGTCACCGAGGTCAGCACGGTGATCACGAACGAGCTGGACTCATCGAACCCGACTGCCTCCCACAGCACATTGGAGTAGTAGAAGATCACGTTGATGCCGACGAACTGCTGGAAGATCGCCAGCCCGATGCCGACCCACACGATCGGGTACCAACCGCCCTTGGGCGACTTGAGATCGGCCATCGACGGTTTGTGACTGCTGCTCAGCGAGGCCTGGATCTTCTGCACCGTCTCGTCGGCGCCCACACCGAGCACCTTGGCCAGGATCCTCTGGGCGGCTTCAGGGTTGCCCTGGGCGACCAGGAACCGCGGGGACTCCGGAATGGTCAGCGACAACACGCCATAGGCGATGGCCGGGATGAACATCATGATGAACATCCATCGCCACGCCTCCAGCCCCATCCACAACATGCCGGAGGAGCCCCCGGCCGCCTCGGCCAGCAGGTAGTCGATCAGCAGGGACACGAAGATGCCCGACACGATCGCGAGTTGCTGCAGCGACCCGAGCCGGCCACGGATGTGTGGCGGTGAGATCTCTGCGATGTACGCGGGTGCGATCACCGAGGCGATACCGACCGCGACACCGCCCACGATCCGGAAGATCACGAACAGGGTCAGGGTGTTCGACAACCCGCAGCCGATCGCGGAAATGAAGAACAACACGGCCGCGATCTGCATGACCCGCAGCCGGCCGATCCGGTCAGCGATCCGGCCACCGGTGAACGCACCGGCAGCAGCACCGATCAGGGCGGCGGCGACGGCGAAGCCGAGCGGGCCGGGCGCCACCTCGAAGTGCTTCTCGATGGCGCTCACCGCGCCGTTGATCACCGCGGAGTCGTAGCCGAAGAGCAGGCCGCCCAGAGCGGCTACCGAAGCGATCCGGACGACGCCGGAACCTTTCTGGGTTGTCGCGGCTGCCGACTGTCCCGTCATCGACCCGGGCCGTTCATCACGGCAGGAATTGGGAGCATCTCTACACCTCCATGTGTTCGAAACTTGAACGCTACCCAGACGCGAACGTGGCCAAGGACGGCGATTTATTGAAGGGGAGTCTCTACCTGACCCGCAACATAGTCAATAGATGAACAGAGGGTTACGAGGCGCCGGCCTCGGCGTTCGGCCAGTGCGCCCGCTCTTGGCCCAGCGCGATCTTGGCGGCACCGATCACCTCCGAGCGCTTGCCCAACGCGGAGAGGACGATGTCGACCCGCTCCGCGGCGCTCGGGATCGCGTACTGGATGACCATCTGCCTGATCGGCTCCAGCAGGACGTCGCCCGCACTGCTCAGTTCGCCGCCGACGATCACCCGCTGTGGGTTGAGCAGGTTGACCAGGTTGGCCACGGCGACGCCGATGTGCCGTCCGGTCTGCTCGAGAACGCGGCGGCACAGTGAATCCCCGGCCCGGATCCGCCGCAGAATCTCGTCGAAGTCGACCAAGGGGCCGACCTGCGGCTCCAGCAATCGGATCACTGCGGGCGTCGAGACCAACGTCTCCAGGCAGCCCCGGTTCCCGCAGCGGCACAGGTCGCCGTGCTCCGACCGTTGCAGGGTGTGGCCCAACTCTCCGGCGATGCCGCTGGTGCCCTCGTACAGCGCGTCGTTGACCATCAACCCGGCGCCGAGGCCCTCCGAGACCCAGATGTAGGCGAAGTGGCGGAGGCCGCGTCCGGCACCCTCGCGGGCCTCGCCGATCGCACCGACGTTGGTGTCGTTGTGCACGCTGACCGGGAAGCCGAGGATGTCGGCACACAGGGTGGCCGGATCGATCCCGGCCCAGCGAGGCAGAATGGCGGCCGAGCCGAGCCTGCCGGAACTGATGTCCACCGGCGCCGGCAGCGCCAGCGCCCCGCGGCGGACGTCCGAGCGTTCCCGGCCAGCAGCGGCCAACACCTCGGTGAGGAGCCGGTCCAACTCGACGGCCGACTCCGCGGCGGTCATCCCTTCGGGGATCCGGACCCGTTTGTCGGCAAGGATCTCCCCATCGAGATCGGCGACCGCGACCGCGAGATGGAGCCGTCCGTGGTCGAGACCGGCCACGACACCCGGAGGGGTGGCCAACCGGACCAGACGGCTGCCCTTGGCGCCGTCGCGGCGTCCGACCACCAGGTCGCCGGCGTCGGCGAGTTCGTGCACCAGGGCCGACACGGTGGACGCAGCAAGCCCGGTCGCACGGGCGAGATCGGCCTGGGTGAGCGGCCCACTCTCGGCGAGCGTGGCCAGCACCCGGTGCCGGTTGGCCTGCCGTAGCGATCGCGGCGAGCCAGGGCCGGACCGTGGCTCCATCTGCACCCGCTGCACGCGACGGATGCTACGCCATGACCGAACCCCCGCCGGGTCGAATTCCTCAAGGAACCCGCTCAGGCAGCCAGGAACATTGCCAGCACGGCGGTGTCCGCGTCCTCCTTCGGGTCGAAGCCGGCCCTGCTGATCATCCGGGCTATGTTGCCCCGGCGATCGGCCTCGACCCACGCCGCCCGATGCTCCAGCCCCAGGTGCGGAATGCCGGGCAACAACACGCAGCCGGCGGCCACCTCGTCCTGCTCGGGCAGCGACGGACGGATTTCGTGCGGCGGATGCAAGACGATCAGGCCCGGCGGCTGATGCTCGGCGAACTGGCCGGGCGCCACCGCGTGGGCACCCAGCACCGGTCCCTCGGCGAGCACCAGGCCGACCGCCCCGGGCAGGCGCGCCTCCGGCAGTTCCTCACGGACCCGGAAGACGGTGCTGGTCTCCAGCAGCCCGGGCACACCAGCCATCTGGACGGCCAGCAGCAGGAAGCGCGCCCATTCGACGGTGTTGGCCGGCCACCGGCCGGAGACCAGGAAGCCGCTCAGCAGGCCATGCGCCTGCATCGGTGACACCTCAACCGACACGTTGTCGCTCTCCAGCATGTCAACCTCCTGTTCGCGCACCGTTTCCCCTGGTGGCGCCATGGTGGGCCAGACCTGCGCTGGCAGACAAGACCCCCCGAGTGCCAACGCCCGCGGCACCCGCCCGGCGCGGCGAGGACCTGCTCGTTGATCTGAGGAGGCGCTCCGGCCCCGATTGATACCGGCGCGAGACGCCGTCGCCTCGTGACGTAGCCGTAATATTTCCTGCCTAATCGCCTTCTTGCCACACGACCAGCCCCACATCCGCAGCTTTTGGGCAGATGCTGGCGTATCTGTCGTCCATTATGTGAGAATCCTCCCATGATCACCGTCGCAGAAATCGAAGTGTCGGAGCTCACCCAGCACCCTGCCTGGCTCCGGATCAAGACCGCCGCAACCGACCTGCAGGCCCTGCAGTTGACCAACGGCGCGATCGAGGACGAGGCGCAGCACGATGCGGCCCGAACCCTCGTCGGCGAGATCGTCTCGGGTGTGGCGCAGCTGGCGCCGCATTTCCCGCATGACGCGTCCTATCTGGACGCGGTGCAGGACGACTTCCGGCGCTGGACCGACGGCGGCTTCGCCGAGCCCGACTTCTACGACTCGCTGATCGCGTTCCAGCCCCAGCGGGATCGCGTTGACGGGCTCACCCACCTGGTGGTGTTCCCGATGTACACCCAGAACGGCTCCCGCAGCCGGCTGGTCGAGGCCGTCCTGGTACAGGTGATCTGGCCCGGCTTCGTCGCCGACCTGGAGGCCGGCGATTACAGCAACAAGCTGTTCGTGCCGATCCGCTTCCTCGACTTCACCGCCGGCTACGACACCAACTCGGCCGTGCTCTTCCCCGAGACCGTGGCCATGCGGCAGATCCCCACCTTCACCTGGGGTGCGATCTTCGCCGACCGCGAGGCCGCCCGGTTCCGCCGGGTGCTGCGCGCCGCGGTGGACGTCACCAAGCTGGACCTGCCCGCCGAGGCCGCCGAACTGCTGGATGATCAACACCTCACCGAAGAGACCTTCGTGATGTGGGACCTGATCCACGACCGCACCCACATGCGCGGCGACCTCCCGTTCGACCCGTTCATGATCAAGCAGCGGATGCCCTTCTTCCTGTACTCGCTGGAGGAGCTGCGCTGCGACCTGACCGCGTTCCGCGAAGCCGTCGCCATCGACCGCCGGATCGCCGCCATGGCCGAGCCGGCCGAGGAGGATCGCGAGCTGGCCCACCACGCCCGGCTGGTGCAGTACTGCGTCCTCTTCGACCGGATCTTCCGCTTCGCGATCACCGGCAACCGCGTCCGCAACTACGACGGGCTCGGCGGGCAGCTGCTCTTCGCCTGGCTGCATCAACACCACGTGCTGCACTGGACCGACACCCAGCTGGCCTTCGAGTGGGATCGGGTGCCCGACTGCGTCAACGAACTGGGCGCCGCGATCGAGCACCTCTACTGGCGCTCCATCGACCGGCCCAAGGTCTCGCACTGGCTGGCCGCCTACGACCTGGTCTCGGGCACCGTCGAGCCGCATCCGGCGTCCGCCTGGAAGGCCGGTGACCTACCGCTGACCGGGTTGCCGCGCGAGCTGACCGACAAGGTGATGGACGACGAGTTCCCGCTGAGCATGTTCTACGAGGCCTTCGAGAAGAAGATGCGCGACGTCATCGCCTCCACCTCGGGCATCACCGGGACGAGCGCCTGACCACCGGGGCACTCACCACCGGGTGCACGCAGCCGCGCACCACCACCGGTCCGGGCACCCACCACCGCGTAGCCTCCTTCGCGGGCAGCTACGTTGATCGTCGAAAGCGAGAACAACCCATGCGAGTAGTGATTGCGGGGGCCGGCAGCCCGGCCGGCGACGCGACGGCGTCCGCGCTGCGCGAACGCGGCCACGAGGTCATCGAGATCGGCCCGCACGAGTGCGACCTGCGCGACTTCGCTGCCGTCCAGGAGCTGGCCGCCCGGTTGGGAGCCGTTGACGGGGTGATCCATCTGGTCGGTGGCTGGCGCGGCGGCGGTGGACTCGCCGGGCAGAGCGACGAGGACTGGGACTGGCTGCAGGCGATGATCGTCGGCACCCTGCGCAACACCACTCGGGCGTTCGCCGGCGCCATCGCGGCCTCGCCGTCCGGGCGGTTCGCGATCGTCTCGCAGACCGGGGTGGCCAACCCGACCGCCGGAAACGCCAACTACCTGGCCGCCAAGGCAGCCGCCGAGACGTGGCTGCTCGCCGTCGGTCATGCCCTGAAGGCCAGCCCGGCGTCGGTGCATATTGAACGGGTGATGGCCTTGTACTCAGACCGTGACGTCGAACAGGCCCCTGACAAGGACTTCAGCCGGCACACGCACGTGAGTGAACTCGGCCAGCGGCTGGCGAGCCTGTTCGACTAGGGAAACGCTGATTTCGTCGGTCGAGCTTATCGAGACCCTGGGCGACCTGGTGGTGGCAAGGGGTTTCGAGCCCAACCACCCGCTGGTCGAGCTGTCGAGACCTCTCCCACACAGGGATACCGGCGATCAGTCTGAAATCGACCCCAGAGTGAGCAGGCCGCCTGCCGGTCCCTCGTGGGCAGCACCCGCAAGCCGCCTCGAACTCACCACTCTGGGGTCGATTTCAGACTGATCCCAAACACCCCCACAGTTCAGGCAGCGACCACCGGGCCGCCCGCACCGACATGGGAGGATGACCAGGTGCAACTCCACGATCCCGCCCGCCGGGGCTTCGCCAGCGACAACTACTCCGGCGTCCACCCCGAGGTGCTGGACGCTCTCACCGAAGCCAATGAAGGGCATCAGTCCTCCTACGGCGGCGACGCCTATACCGCGAGGCTGACCGAGGTACTCCGCGGACACTTCGGCGCGCGGGTCGAGGCGTTTCCGGTGTTCAACGGCACCGGCGCCAACGTGACAGCGCTGCTGTCGATGCTGCCGCGGTGGGGCGCGGTGGTCTGTGCTCAAACCGCGCACATCAACGTCGACGAAGGGGGCGCTCCCGAGAAGGTGGCCGGGCTGAAGCTGTACCCGGTTCCCACCCCGGACGGAAAGCTGACTCCTGAGCTGATCGACATCGAGGCCCGCGGATTCGGCGACGAGCACCGGGCGCAGCCGCTCGCCGTGTCGATCACCCAGTCCACCGAACTGGGCACCCTGTACAGCCCCGATGAGATCCGAGCGATCTGTGAGCATGCGCATGACCTCGGTATGACCGTCCATCTGGACGGCGCCCGGCTCAGCAACGCCGCGGCAGCGCTGGGCGTGCCGTTCGCCGCCTTCACCACCGATGCGGGCGTCGACGTTCTCAGCCTGGGCGGCACCAAGAACGGCGCGCTGGGCGCCGAGGCGATCCTCGTGCTCAACCCGGACGCTTGCACCGGGCTGACCTACCTGCGCAAGACCCACATGCAACTGGCCAGCAAAATGCGGTTCGTGTCCGCCCAGCTGCTCGCCGTCTACGAGGGTGATCTGTGGCTGCGCAACGCCACCCACTCCAACGCGATGGCCGCCCGCCTGCGCGCCGCACTCGCCGGCGTCCCGGGTGTGGAGTTCTCCCAACCGACCCAGGCCAACGGCATCTTCGTCCGCCTGCCCGACGGGGTCGCCGACGCCGTCCGTTCGGAGTTCTTCTTCTACGACTGGGACGAGGCCGCCCGCGAGGTGCGCTGGATGTGCTCCTTCGACACCACAGCGGCCGACGTGGACGCCTTCGCCGCCCTGATCCGGGACGCCACCACCCACGTCCCCTGACCCCTAAAGCCCTCCCTAACTACCTGAGCCCTCCCGTCGACGGGAGGGCTCAGGTAGTTAGGGAGGGCCTAGTCAGGCTGGGGATGGGGCCAGCGTCAGCCGATGTCGCGGGCCAGGTCGTCCACCCGCTCGGCACCGGGCAGGCCGAGCAGGCCGGCGACCGGGATGAACAGCTTGGAGTGCCGGACGCCGGACCCGATGCATACCCAGTCCCGGTCGGCGACGGCGCCGTCCACCCAGATCGGCCAGCCGTCGGGGAGCCCGACCGGGTTGATCCCGCCGTACTCCATGCCGGTCGTCTCGACGGCGAAGTCCATCGGGGCGAAGGACGCCTTGCGCGCGTTCAGCCGGCGCCGGACCACGTTGTTCACGTTGACCCGGCGGTGCGCCAGGGTCATGCAGCAGGCGTGCGAGTTGACGCCGGCCCGGGTGCCGCGCACGATCACGGCGTTCACCGAGGCGTCCATCGGAACCCCGTAGTGAGAGCACAGATTCTCGGTGTCCGCGAAGGCCGGGTCGATCGCCGCGACCAGAGCCTCGGGAATCAGTCCGATCGCGGCGCGCACCGGCTCGGCCAGCAGATCCGGACGGGTGGCCGCGGGCACCGCGTCCAGGGTGCCGAAGACGTCAGACATGGCGTCCATCCTGCACCAACCCCGTCGGCAGTCCGTCCACCGACTCGGAGTTGAACTCCCGCTGGTAGGCGAGCAGCCCGTCGCCGCACTTCTTCGCCGCCTTCACCCGTCGGTGCGGGCCGCGGTCGCCACGAAGAACATCTGCGGCGCCTCGACAGACCCCCGCATCCGGCCCGCGATCCGCATCAAGCGCTGAACCAGGCTTCATTGTCCGCCCAGCGGCCGATAGCGTCGGACCATCGCCGACCACGGAGGCCCCATGTCCGAGACAACCGAGCGCTTGCTCCGCCCTCGACGGAAGGGTTTCTCACTGACCCGGTTCGTCGTGTTGGTCCCTGCCCTGGGCATGCTGTTGGGCGCCGTCACCTTGACTGTCGTCGGCGCGATCGAGGTGTATCAGACCATCCTGAGCGCGTTTGGCGAGCACGCCGAAACCCAGAGTTTCGTGATCGCGTTCGTCGAGATCGCCGACGTGTTCCTGCTTGCCGTGGTGCTCTTCATCATCGCGATCGGGCTGTACGAGCTGTTCATCGGAGAGATCCCGGGTTTGCCGGACTGGCTGGTTTTCCACTCGCTCGACGATCTGAAGGGCCAGCTGATCGGCGTGGTCGTGGTGGTGCTCGGCGTGTTCTTCCTCGGACGCGCACTGCACGGCGAGTCCCCGCTCAACCTGCTCTATCTCGGCGGCGGCATCGCCGCGGTGACGGCGGCGCTGTCGCTGTTCCTGCGTGCGAAGCATTGAGGGTCCGCCCGTGACCATCGGACGCCGCACCCTGGGTGAGCGCCAACGAGTACCGGTTGACCCCAGCCGACCTCGTCCGCGGACCGGAGATGACAGTGACCGGCGTCGAGCCGCTACGTCGGCTGATCGGGCTCGATTGACCAAGGTGAGGCGCCCGTTGTCAGGACGGCCCGCTCATGCTCTCCACAGCAACAAGATCGGCGAAGCGCGCAAAGTGCCGGGCATCGTCCGTCACGATGGCGTCCGCATGATGGGTGATCGCGACCGCGACGATGTTGGCATCGTGCAGCTGCTTCCCGGCCGCCAACCCCCGGTCAATCAAATCCATCAGGGCAGCTGTGGTCGCGGCATCCTCAGCAAGGATCTGCATGTCCTCCAGAAACATGGCGAGGTTGGCGAGGGCGTCCGCTGAGGCGAGCCCCAAGCCGTTGACCTCGACCGGCCGGTGGCCACCGCAAGATACTCGCGCACGATCTGTGGCGTGAGCGCGAGGCGCCGTTCGTCGTCGTTGAGGAATGCTGTCGCCGCGAGGTGGGCTGACCTGGCCCGGTCTGTCGCGGCGAGCAGGATGGTGGTGTCGACGACCACCAGCGCTGCCGGGTCAGCGGGCGTTGTCGCCATAGAAGTCAGCTCGGTCGAAGCCCTCCGCATGACCGGTGTGCACCGTCCGGAGGTTCAGCCGCTCCGGACGTGCCCCCGGCACCGGCTCGCTGGCGGCACGATCAAGCGCCTCCCGCAGTTCCTGTTGCATGGAGTGGCCGCGCCGCGCTGCTCGCCTGCGCAGCGCCGCCACCGTCTCGTCCGAGACGTCGCGGACATGGAGAGCGGGCATGATTCGATGCCAGCACTCGCGCTAGCAGGGACGCACTCAGTAGTAGTACGGGAAGCGCGACCAGTCCGGACGCCGCTTCTCCAGGAACGAGTCCCGTCCCTCGACCGCCTCGTCGGTCATGTAGGCCAGTCGGGTGCTCTCACCGGCGAACACCTGCTGGCCGATCAGCCCGTCGTCGATCGCGTTGAAGGCGAATTTGAGCATCCGCTGAGCGGTGGGCGACTTGCCGCAGACCAGTGCGGCCCAGGCCAGGCCCTCGTCCTCGAGCTCGGCGTGCGGGACGACCTTGTTGACGGTGCCCATCTCGTACGCCCGTTGCGCGTCGTAGGTCTGGCCCAGGAAGAAGATCTCCCGGGCCACCTTCTGGCCCACCTGTCGCGCCAGGTAGGCGGAGCCGAAACCCGCGTCGAACGAGCCGACGTCGGCGTCGGTCTGCTTGAACCGGGCATGCTCGGCCGAGGCCAGGGTCAGGTCGCACACCACGTGCAGCGAATGGCCGCCGCCCGCCGCCCACCCGTTGACCAGCGCGATCACCACCTTCGGCATGAACCGGATCAGCCGCTGCACCTCGAGAATGTGCAGTCGCCCACCCTCGGCCTGGGTGCGGCGGCCGTCCACCGTGTCGGACGTCTCGCCGTCGGCGTACTGGTAGCCGGACCGCCCCCGAATCCGCTGGTCGCCGCCGGAGCAGAAGGCCCAGCCGCCGTCCTTGGCGGACGGGCCGTTGCCGGTGAGCAACACGCACCCCACATCAGCCGACTGCCGGGCGTGATCGAGCGCGGTGTACAGCTCGTCAACGGTGTGCGGACGGAACGCGTTGCGCACCTCCGGCCGGTCGATCGCGATCCGCACCGCCGGCACGTTCGCGGACCGGTGATAGGTGATGTCGGTGAAATCGAAGCCGGGAACCTCGTCCCACAACTCCGGACGCCAGGGGCTGGTCATGGCGCTCAGGTTAGCGATACTCGCCGCGCATCGAACGCCGCACGGGCTACCAGCTGGGCCCGGGCTTGAGCTGATCGGTGAAGATGCCGTCGACCCCGAGCCGGAGGCAGCGCTGGCGCTGGGCGGCCTTGTTCACCGTCCACACCCGCACCTTGAACCCGGCCCGGTGGGCGCGGGTGACGAACCCGGGCACCATCAGCACATGCCGCGGCGGGTGCACCGCCTGGACGTCGAGCTCGCGGAAGTAGCGCCAGGGTTCGCGCAGCATGCCGTCGTGGACGGCGGCCAACTCGCCGGTCCAGCCCCGTTCCCGCAGCCGCTGCAGCGAGTAGTGGTTGAACGACGACAGCACCACCCGGTCGTCCAGGTTGCGTTCCCGGACCAGGTTCAGCACCTTGGTCTCCAGCCCCTTGTAGGGCTTGACGCTGTTCTTCAACTCGACGTTGATCAGTTGCCCACCGGCCGCCATCACGTCGAGAACCTCGGCGAGGCTGGGAATCCGGGTGACCATCGGGTCGCCCTTGGGCTTGAGCAGCGACCGGAACTTCTGCAGCTGGGCCAGGGTGAAACTGGAGACCCACCCGGTGCCGTCGTGGGTCCGGTCGACCTTCTCGTCGTGGATCACCACCGGGACCCCGTCGGAGGTGAGCTGCACGTCGAGCTCGACGCCGTCCGCACCGGCCTCCATCGCCGCCGTGAAGGCGGCGATCGTGTTCTCCGGCTGCCGCGCACTCGCCCCGCGGTGTGCCCAGATCTGCATCGTCACGCCCTTTCGATCGCCTGCATCAGCCTTGTCCGGACGAGGTCTGTCGTGGTCTCAACGTAGTCCCGGGTCAGGTGGTGCTGATCCATCCACACTCTCACATTCCCGATCGTGGACACGCAGAGCCGCTCGGGGCAGACCAGATCGGACAGATCGAGGGTGTTCATTCCCTTGATGGGCTTGACCAGCGGAAGCAGCGGATTGGGCGTGTCCAGGACGGGATGCCTCGATTCACAGGGCGGGTCGTCAGGCTTCCGGGCCGCCTCGCATTGGGTCAGGCCCTCCTCGAAGCGGGGGGTGTCACGCATGGCGATCACGGTGCGTCCCGGTTTGACGTGCTGCTCGAGCAGCTCCAGTCCGCCTGTCAGGACGGTCTCGCCGTCGTCCTCCGATTTGGTCCCGATCGCAATCATCAGGTCCGGGTCGAGCGGCTCGACGGCGTCGAGCACGTCGGGCCAGAAGTCCTCGCATTTGTCGGCGTCGTTGATGGGGTCCCCGGGAGGCGCCAGGTAGCAGTTCTGCTCGTAGATCAACAGGACCTGCCAGCCACGCTGGCGTCCGATCTCACGAATGGCGGTCGACCAGTGCTGCATGTGCGAGTTGCCAACCAGCAGCACCCGAGTGACACCCTCGCCGGCCTGCAGCGGCAGCACGGACGCCGAGGAGGCCCCCGCTCCCCCGGCGCCGGCGTCGTCCAGACCGGGATCGGTCAGCACCTGGCATTGCTCCTGCGCCTTGGTCGGCAGTTTCCAGGTGGCCGGGCAGGACGGCCCAGCCAGGCCCCACTGGTAAGGGATGTCCGCGATCGAGGGGATCGGCGGCTCGGTCGGCTGCTTCGCCGGCTTGAAGGACGGGTCCAGGACGCGGGCGCCGGGGTGCTGGGCGATGGCCTCCAACCGGGCCTGCTCGACTTGTGCCTGCTGCTCGGCCCGCTCGCGCTCGGCCTGCCAGCTGATCAGTTGCCGCCATCCGGTGACCGTTCCCAGCACCAACGCGATGGCGACCACCACCAGCAGGCCGTCACGCCAGGGACCCCAGTGCGAGGTGCGGTTGCGCAACGGAAGTTCCACCCAGCGGTGCAGTGCGATCGCCAGCAGCAACGACACCGCGATGATCACGCCGCCGGCGAGCAGGCTGGGCCGGTCGGCGTCCAGTGTGACCACGTAGGCGATCAGGATCGGCCAATGCACCAGGTACAAGGCGTAGGAGGCATTGCCGAGGCCGGCGATCCAGCGGTGGCCGAGCAGGCGTCCGACACTCCATCGAGTGGGCTCGTCGCCGACCAGGACGATGGTCGCGGCAGCGGTCAGCGGAATCAGCGCGATCCAACCCGGAAAGGCGTTGCGCACGTTCACCAGGACGCCGACCAGCAGGATGGTGGCCAGGCCGAGCCAGCCGGCCGCGGTGCGCCAGCGCGAGCCGGGCCGACCCAACGTCCGGGTACCGGTGGCGACCAGGGCGAGCAGCGAACCGAAGGCGAACTCCCACAGCCGGGCGCGGGTGTCGAAGTAGGCGAAGGTCTGGTTGGTGGCGGTCATCCACACCGACCAGGCCAGCGAGGCCACGACGATGAGGCCGAACGCGACGGCGAGCAGCCGGCGCACCGGCAGACCCGGACGCCAGCGCACGATCAGTGCGACCGCGGCGAAGATGAGCGGCCAACCGAGGAACACCGTGCCCTGGATCGACAGCGACCAGAAGTGCTGCAGCGGAATCGGTGCGCCGCCGTAGTAGTTGACGTCATTGGCGGCCAGCCACCAGTTCTGCATGTAGAGCGCGCTGGCGATCGCCTGCTGCTGAATGTCGGGCCAGACCGCGATCGGCATCAGCCACTGCGCGGTGACCACCACCGCGATGATGGTGAGCGTGGCCAGCGGGACGATCCGGGCGAAGGTCCGCGTCCAGTAGCCGGCCAAAGCGAGCGGGCGCCCCTCGTCCAGCTTGCGGGTGAAGGACGAAGTCAGGAAGAAGGCCGAGAGGACCAGGAAGATGTCCACGCCACCGGACACCCGGTCGAGCCACACGTGATAGACGACCACCAGCAGGACGGCGACGAAGCGCAGTCCTTGAATGTCCTGTCGCAGCGGGCGCTGCGGAGCGGTCGTCGTCACCGGGAGCTTACGCAGGTAGGCGAAGGTCGATTGGCCACCGCACCAGGACGCACCTGAGCACCTTCTCCTTCGTCGTCATGGCTCCGCCACGACTCCCTCGTCGGCGGCACTCCTGCACGCACTGGGACGACGGCCAACTCGACGGTCTTTACCTGCGGAACCTCTAGGCCGGGCAGTGTAGACGTGTCCGCTGTGTGCGCAGCGGCACGGGTAGGGTCCCAGGGTGAGCACCCGTGAACCCAGCGAGGTGGACGCCCTCGCCGACGCCTTCACCCTGGCCGCCGCCGATCTCGATCCGGTCTTCGCCACCGAGATCGGTTTGGCCGGCTACGACCACCGGATGGGCGAGACCGGCCCGGACTTCTTCGAGGCCCGTGACGCCCTGATCCGCGACACCCTGACCAAGCTGGACGCCGTCACGCCCCGGGACGCCGTCGACCGGGTCACGGTGGCCGCCATGCACGAGCGGCTCGGGCTGACCCACGAGCTGTACGAGGCGGGCGAACAGTTCCGCGACCTGAACAACATCGCCTCCCCGCTGCAGGGACTGCGCGACGTCTTCGACCTGATGCAGACCGAGACCGAAGAGCACTGGTCGAACATCGCGTCCCGATTGGCCGACGTACCCCGGGCCGTCGACGGCTATCTCGCCTGCCTGCGCGAGGGCGTCCGGCGCGGTTCGGTCGCACCCGTGCTGCAGGTCCGGGAGGGCATCAAGCAGGCGGCCGAGCTGGCCGACCCGGCGACGTCCTTCTTCACCGGCTTCCACCGTGACGCCGGGCGGCCTGCGGCGCTGCGCGGCGAGTTGGAGCGGGCGGGCACGGCGGCAGCGGAGGCCTACGGGACGCTGGAGCGGTTCCTGCGTGACCTCGAGGCCGAGGCTCCGGCCGCCGACGCTGCCGGCCGGGAACGCTATCGGCTGTGGTCGCGGGTCTTCCTGGGCGCGGAGGTCGACCTGGACGAAACCTACGAGTGGGGCCTGGAGGAGTTGGCCCGGGTCGCCGCCGAGCAGGACGCCGTGATCGAGGCGATCGCGGGCTCCGGGGCCGGCATGGACGATGCGGTCCGCATTCTCGACGCCGATCCGGATCGCAAACTGGCCGGCACCACGGCGCTACGGGAATGGATGCAGGCCACCGCCGACGAGGCCATCGGTCAGCTGAACGGGGTTCATTTCGACATTCCGGACGAGGTGCGGCGCATCGAGTGCATGATCGCCCCGACCCAGAACGGCGGCATCTACTACACGGCACCGTCGGACGACTTCTCCCGTCCGGGACGGATGTGGTGGTCGGTGCCGCCCGGCGTCGACGAGTTCAACACCTGGCGGGAGAAGACCACCGTCTACCACGAGGGCGTCCCCGGGCATCACCTGCAACTCGGCCAGGCCGTGCACAACCGCGCCGAACTGAACCTGTGGCGGCGGCTGGTCTGCTGGGTGTCGGGCCACGGCGAGGGCTGGGCGTTGTACGCCGAGCGGCTGATGGAGGAGTTCGGCTACATGGACGACCTCGGCGACAAGCTGGGGCTGCTCGACGGCCAGCGGATGCGGGCCACCCGGGTGGTGCTCGACATCGGCGTCCATCTCGGCAAGCCGGCCCCGCGGCAGTGGGGCGGCGGCACCTGGGACGCCGAGAAGGCGTGGGAGTTGCTGCGCGCCAACGTCAACATGGACGAGCAGTTCCTCCGCTTCGAACTGAACCGGTATCTCGGCTGGCCGGGGCAGGCGCCGTCCTACAAGATCGGGCAGCGGCTCTGGGAGCAGCTCCGCGCCGAGGCCGCCGAGCGGGCCGGCGAGGCGTTCTCACTCAAGGACTTCCATAGCCGGGCGCTGAACCTCGGCTCGCTGCCGCTCAGTGTGCTCCGGGACGCCGTGCTCGCTGGTTGATCCAGTCGTTGGTTGCACCCGGCGTTCGTAGAGCTGCCGTTGGTTGAGCTTGTCGGAACCCCCCGGCGCATCATGGGGTCGCGTCAGTGGTTGAGCCAGGCCTTGAACGCCTCGGTGTTGTAGGGACGGCCGAGGAAGTCGGCGACCAGGTCGGCGGCGTCCTTACTGCCGCCGGGCGCCAGCACTGAGTCACGGTAACGGGCCGCCACCCGTGGTTCCAGGAGATTGTCCGGGTCGAAGGCGCTGAACAGGTCCTTCGCGATCACCAGGCTCCACATGTAGGTGTAGTAGCCCGAGGTGTAGCCGGCGAGGTGCCCGAAACCGCTGTAGAAGTGCGTGTCGGGCAACGGTTTGACCAGGCTGTATTCGCGGTACAACTCCAGCATCCGAGCGGTCGGGTCGGACGGCCGCTCGAGATGGAACCGGTAGGCCAGCGCCGCGTAGAACATCTGGGTGCGGGCCAGGAAGCCCTTGCCGAACTCCTCCGCGGCTTTCATCTGGGCCACCAGGTCGGCGGGGATCGGCGTGCCGTCGGCGTCGGTGGCGAACAGCTGCAGCACCGCGGCGTCCCAGGCCCACTCCTCCAGCAGTTGGCTGGGGGCTTCGACGAAATCCCACTCGGTGGCGACGCCGGAGAACCGCAGCCAGCTCGGTGCGCCGCCGAGCAGGTGGTGCACCAGGTGACCGAACTCGTGGAACAGGGTGACCACGTCGCGGTGTTCCATCAGGCCGCGCGGGAAGTTGCAGACCAGTACCCCCTCGGGCAGCTGCCGGTCGCGGACGCCTGCCACCAGGTCGAACTGGGCGGCGTGGTTGTACTTGCGCTCGCGCGGGTGCAGGTCGAGGTAGAGCCGGCCGACCTGACCGCCTCCGTTGACGAAGCTGACGTCGTAGCTGGTCACGTCGGGATGCCAGGGCCGAGCCTGGTCGACGGGCACCGGGGTGAACCGCAGCCCGAACAGCTGGGACATGATCCGCAGCAATCCGTCGTGGACCTTGCCGAAGTCGAAGAAGCGGCGCACCTCGTGGGCGTCCACCCCGTAGTGCTCACGTTTGACCGCCTCGTGGAAGTACCGCCAGTTCGAGGCATCGATCTCGGCTTCTTCGTCGAGGCGCGCGCGGGCGGCCAGGATGCCGATCTCACGCTCGCCCACCGGCCCGGCCGCCGCGCTCACCGTGTCGATGAACGCGGCGATCGCGTCGCCGGAGCCGATCATCTTCACCTCGGCGTCGTAGTCGGGCCAGCTGGCGTAGCCGAGCAGGGTGGCGAGGTCGTGGCGGGCCTGCAGCAGGTCGGCCAGCACCGGATCGTTGACCGGTGAGGCGATGCTGAAGAAGGTGCTCGCCACCACCCGCCGGGCGGCCGGATCGGTGGAGAAGGTGAGGAAGGGCAGCACGTCGGGGTAGTCGGTGGAGATGGTGACGAAGCCGTCGCCGTTGACCGGGTGCGCCTCGACATAGTCGGCGGGCAGGCCGGCGAGCGCCGCCCCGGGTACCCGCGCCTCGAGGCGTCCGTCGCGGATGTTGCGGGAGAACGCCTGGCTGAGCTCGGTGATGCGCGCTTCCAGGTCGCGGACCTGATCGCGGACGTGGTCGTCACGGTCGACGCCGGAGCGGTGGAAGTCACGCAGCGACTCGGCGAGCATCCGCCGTCCGTCATCGTCGAGGTTCGCCGGGTTGACCGAACTCAGTGCCCGATAGACCTCGGGGTCGAGATGGAGGTCGGTGGAGTACCCCTGCACTTCGACCTCGATCGCCTCGGCGCGCTCCATCACCCCCGCGTCCGGATGCACCGACGACAGCAGCCCGGCCACCGAACCCGCGTTGCGCAGCCCGATCGCCGCGTCATTCCACAGCTGGACGATGCTCAAGCTGCCGGGTTCGGCACGGACCAGTTCAGCCACCGCCGCACGCGCCGCCCCGAGTTGGCCGGTACACCGTTCGTCGAGCCAGGAAAGCCAGTCGTCAGCGGGAAACTCCAGCGGTGTCAGGGCCATGTCGGGCACATTACGGGCTCTGTCTGACACTTCAAAGACTTCCCACCCTTACCGGGTCGAACGCCGTCGTGGAGCGGTCGGCAGGTGCGTGCGGGGCGCCAGCCGCGGACCGCGACGTTGTCGCCACCGGCGCATGCCGAGCAGGGCCTGGACCCGGTGCCGGTGCGGCCGGTACGGCTCGAGCAACTCCTCCAAAGCGGCGTCATCCAGATCGTGACCGACCA
Source organism: Micropruina sp. (assembly GCA_047602545.1). Taxonomy (GTDB): domain Bacteria; phylum Actinomycetota; class Actinomycetes; order Propionibacteriales; family Propionibacteriaceae; genus Micropruina. The sequence goes on from JASGHC010000002.1 coordinate 138,734, forward strand.
GCGCGTGCCCGATCTCGTTGGGGATGTGGTAGTCGCCGAAGCTCACCGCGTCGGCGTCGCCGTGTGCCCGGAAACGGACCTCGGCCGAGGTCCAGACGCCGATGCCGGGAATCGACCGCAGCCGCCGATCCGCCTCGTCGGAACCGACGTCGAGGGTGCGCTCCAACGCGTCGGCCCGCTGGGCGCAGAGCAGCAGCGTGCGTGAGCGGGCCGGGTTGACGTGCAGCTTGAGCCACTGCCAGGACGGGACTCGGCGCACCACGTCCGGCCCGGGCGGCACCCAGAGCCGGAGTGCAGCGCCTGGACCCGGTGCCCGCTCGCCGTGCCACTGGACGAGCCGTCGGAAGCCGCCGAATGCCTCCTGCCCGGTCACCTTCTGTTCGATGACGGCCGGGAGCAGTGCCTGCCAGACCAGGCCGCCGCGTCCGACGCGCCAGTGCGGGTGTTCGCGCAGCAGCTGAGCAAGCTCGGGGTGCCGCGGTTCGAAGCCGGACGGGTCGTCGTCGGCGCCGAGCATGGACGGCAACCGCTCCAGCACCCAGTCCGCTCCGTCGCCCCAGGCCTCGGCCCGGATCACGCCGCTACTGTCCAGCGGCCGGACGGCGAGCGTCGCCGGGCCAGCTGGAGTCCGGATGCCGCGCCAGTGCCGTCCCGCCTCAATGCGGTAGGTGGGGTCGCCGGCGCCCTTGCGCCAGTGCGCCCAGATCTCCCCCACCGGGCACGGCCAAGCCGGACGCCACTCCCGCGTCCGCGCGATCGCCATCGCCCTCCTGTGCTCGCAGGTGAGCGTAACTCCGGTCCTCTGACACTTCCTACCCGCCGATCTTGTTCCCGGCAGACACCCTCGCCGCAGGTCGGTCGCCAAGAAACGAGCGTTATGAATCGGACCTCGCTATCCGTCCAGCCTTGGTGCGCAGAAATGAGCGTTAAGAGGACCCCGGGCCTGGCCCATAACGCTCATATCTGCGCGAGCGGCGTCCCTCGGAGCTAGAGCACACACCAAAACGCACGTTTCTCCGCGTGACCGCCGGCAAGGGTCGACCGACGCTGACGGCACGTCTGTCGGCGGGCAGCAGCACAATGGTCGCCATGTTGTTGGCCGAACTCGTTGCGACCTCTGCTCAGGTCGCCGGTACCCGCTCGCGGCTGGCCAAGGTCGCCGCGCTGGCCGAGACGCTCCGCCGGGCGGCCCCCGACGAGATCGAGATCGTCACCAGCTATCTCTCCGGATCGTTGCGGCAGCGCCGCACCGGCGTGGGCTGGCGGACGGCCCGCGCCACCGTGCCCGCCGCCGGCGAGCCGTCCGTGACGGTGACCGAGGTGGACGCCACCTTCGCAGACCTGGCCGAACTGACTGGTGCCGGCTCGCAGCTGACCCGGAAGGCCCGGCTCGACGAACTGATGGGCCGGGCCACCGCCGAGGAGCAACGCTGGCTGGCCGGGCTGATCACCGGCGAGACCCGGCAGGGCGCGTTGGACGGGGTGATGGTCGACGCGGTGGTGAAGGCGTCCGGGTTGCCGGCGGCCGGCGTCCGGCGTGCGGTGATGCTGGCCGGCGCCACCGCACCGGTCGCGTTCGCCGCACTGACCGGCGGCGCGGACGCCGTCGCCGCGATCGGGCTGGTGGTCGGGCGTCCGGTGCGGCCGATGCTGGCCGCCAGTGCCAAGTCGGTGACCGAGGCGATGGCGGGTCTCGGCGGCGAAGTGGCGGTCGAGGCCAAGCTCGACGGCATCCGCATCCAGGTGCACCGCGACGGCGACGACATCCGGGTGTTCACCCGCAGCCTGGACGACGTCACCGACCGGCTGCCCGACGTGGTCGAGGCGGTGGCTGCGCTACCTGCTCGACGGCTGATCCTGGACGGCGAGGCGCTCGCCCTGGACGCCGGCGGACGTCCCCGTCCGTTCCAGGAGACCGCGTCCCGGTCGATGAGCGACGACGCCGCGACCGGACGCGACCGGACGCCGATGACACCGTTCTTCTTCGACCTGCTCGCCCTCGACGATGAAGAACTGCTCGACCGGCCCGGGCATGAGCGGGCGGCCCGGCTGGCCGAACTGGTGCCCGCGACGGCCCGGGTGGGCCGGATCGTCACCGCTGATCCGGCGGTGGCCGAGCAGTTCGCCGCCGCCGTGCTGGCGTCCGGGCACGAAGGCGTGGCGCTGAAGGCACTCGACGCCCCGTACGAGGCCGGGCGTCGCGGCTCGTCCTGGGTGAAGGTGAAACCGGTGCACACCCTCGACCTGGTGGTGCTGGCCGCCGAATGGGGTTCCGGACGCCGCCGCAGCTGGCTGTCCAACATCCATCTCGGCGCCCGCGATCCGGCCACCGGCGGTTTCGTGATGCTGGGCAAGACGTTCAAGGGCATGACCGACGCCATGCTGACCTGGCAGACCGAACGCTTCTTGGCTTTGGAAGACCACCGCGACGACTGGACTGTGTACCTGCGGCCCGAGCAGGTGGTCGAGATCGCCTTCGACGGGCTGCAGCGGTCCACCCGTTACCCGGGCGGCCTGGCGCTGCGGTTCGCCCGGGTGCTGCGTTACCGCGACGACAAAGCCGCCGGCGACGCCGACACGATCGAGACGGTGCATCGACTCGCCCGCGCTCCTTGAGGGGAGCGCTGAGTTTCGTTGGTCGAGCTTGTCGAGACCTTGGGTGACCTGGTGCTGGTAAAGGGGTATTGAGCTCAACCAGCGGGTCGGATTGATCGGTGAGGCAGAGCCACCACTCAGCACCCCGGGGTGATGGCTCTGCCCGTTCCGTGCGCTCGTCGACCTGCGCCTATGACCCTCAGCCGGCGGGCTTGGTGTGCTCCGTGATCAGGCGGCGCTCGAACGGGTCGCGTTCAAGGCCCACCCACGTGCCGAGCTCACCCTGGATGACGCGCTCGTGGGTGACCGGAATGGTCGCGGTGCGCTGGAGCACGGCTGCCTCGGCGGCCATGGTGGCCTGCTGGCGCTTCTCCCCGGGCGCGTAGGCGAGTCCGTCGGTGAAGATCTTGTCGATCGCCTTGTCGCAGAGCTGCGAGATGTTGTTGCCGCCCTCGCAGCTGAAGTCCTGCATCAGTGCCGACAGCGGGTCGCCGGTGTCGATCATGGTGTTGCGGGAGACGACCACGGCGTCGAAGTCGCCGTTCAGCATCTCCTTCTCCAGGTTCGCGTACTCGCGCACATCTTGCTTCACCGTGAAGCCGGCGGCCTCGAGCTGGGCCTGCACCTGCACCGCGATCTCGGGGTTCTCGGCGCGGTCGGTGTAGGTGGCGAGGGTGATCGCGGTCCCGTTCACCGTCGCGGGCGAAGCGGTTGACGCGATGTCGCCGCGCAGTTTCGCAGCCCAGGGCAGGGCCGGACCGAGGATGCCTGTCGCCGGATCGGCGTGTCCCTCGTAGATGGTGGCGGCGATCGCCTTCTGGTCGATCGCGGCCCGGGCCGCCGCGCGGACCGCCGGGTCGGCGAACGGCCCCTTCTTGGTGTTGAGCGCGATGTGTGTGGTGCGCGGCATGAACACCTCGTTGACCGCCTTCGGGTCGAGCAGGCTCACCTGGGAGATCGGGATGGTCTCGGCCACGTCCGCTTCGCCCGAGCGGATGGCCGCGGCGCGGGCGGTGCCGTCGGGCACGAAGGAGGCGTCGATGCCGGACGCGATCGCCTTGTCACCCCAGTAGCCGTCGTAGCGGTCCAGCTTGAGCGTGCTGCTGCCGTTGATCTCGGTGAGCTCGAACGGGCCGGTGCTCGTGCCGATGGTCTTGACGCTGCCGTCCGCCGCGCCGTAGGCGGCCTGGGAGAAGATCGAGAACTGCGGGCTGGCGAGGCGGTTGGGCAACATGGCGTCGGGAATGTCGGAGGTGATCGTGACCTCGTTCTCGCCGGTGACCTTGGCCGAGAGCTTGACGCCCTTGAGCGCGCGCGGCGGCGTCTGGGACGCGCTGGCGTGGTCGATGGTGGTCTTCACCGCTTCCGCGTTGAACGGGGTGCCGTCTTGGAAGGTCACGCCGCTGCGCAACGTGAAGATCCAGTTCAGGTCGCCGTCGCGCTTCCAAGCGGTGGCCAGCAGTGGTGTCGGGCTGGCGTTCTCGTCGAGACGGACGAGCGATTCGGCGGCGCTGAGGCGGGAGTACTTGAACGCGTCGTCGCTGTACGGGTGCATCGCCGCTTTCGGTGGCTGCATGAAGGCGACCTTGATCCGGCCGTCCGTCCCTTTCGTGGGCCCCTTCGCCGGCTCGCCCGCGCAACCGCTGAGCGCCAGGGCGCCGGCTGCGGCGATCGCGAGCAGGCCCGCGGATCCCCTCCGGATTCGTTTGTTCATGCCATCTGCCCTTCTTTTTCTATGGGTTGAGCTTCTTCTACGGGTTGGTCGGTGACTGCTTCGTCGGGGCGCGAACGGTTCGTTCGGCGCAGGTCGAAGTTCAGGCTGGAGAGCGACACGGCCAGTACCGAGAGCAGGATCAGGGCACCCGCCGGCACGAGCACGACCAGCGGCGCCCGTTCGACGTACGGCATGCCCTCGGCGAGCACCAGACCCCAATCGGACGCCGGCGGCTGCGGGCCGAGCCCGAGGAAGCCGAGGGTGGCGAGCGCCAGGGTGATTCCCGGCAGGCGCAGGCAGGCGTGCCGGAACACGGGCCCGACGACGCCGGGGAGGACGTAGCGGAAGGTGATCCGGGCCTTCCCCACGCCGAGCACGGGAGCGATCCGCACATGCGGCTGCGCCTTGACCTCGGCGACCAGCGCGGCCGTGTGCGAGGCCAGCGGTGCCCAGCTCACCACGGCCACGGCGATCGCCGCGCCGATGCCGGAGGGGCCGGTGATGGCGACGACGATCAGGCCGGCCAGGATCGGCGGCGCAGCGTTGGTGACCTCGATGGGGCCGGCGCTGACGTTCGGGAAGAGTCCGATGATCAGGCCCAGGCCGAGGCAGATCACTGCCACCATCACGCCCATCCCGAGCGTCAACAGCGCGCCGTGCGCGATCCGGCCGAGGACGTCGCGGCCGTTCGCGTCCGCGCCGAAGGGCAGGTCCAGGCTCGGTGGCTGCAGGCGGGCGTAGTCGAGTGCGAACGGGTCGCGGGGCAGGCCGGCGAGAATCATGACGACGAGCAGGGCGAGCATCGTCGCGGGCAGCACCATTGCCCACATCGAGCTCGGGGGCTTGGGCACGGCCACGGGCAGCGAGCTGGAGCGGAAGGCGGGCCCGAGCAGGGCGCGGCGGATCACCTGCACGCCGATCCCGAACGCGACGGCGAGGAGCATCAGCATCAGCACGCCGCCCTGCAGCGTCGGAAGATCCTGGGCCTGGGCAGCACCCAGGGTGGTGCGCCCGATGCCGGGGATCGAATAGACCTTCTCGATCACCACCGCGCTCGCGGTGATGCTCACCAGCGAGAGTGACATCGGTGCGGCCACACTCGGCAGGGTCCGGCGCAACGCCGCGAACACGATCCGGGTGTTCGAGTATCCGGCGACCTGCCACGTCGCGACCCACCGCTCGGCGAAGGTGTCGGCGAGCGCGTCCGAGAGCATCCGCCCCAGGTAGCCGCCCGCGGGCAGGCCCATCGACAGCGCCGGCAGCACCAGGTAGTTCCAGCCGCCCCAACCGTACGGCGGCAGCCACCGGAGCCAGACGGCGAAGACGACGAGCAGCACCGATGCCAGCAGGAAATCGGGCAGTGCGGTGAAGGCCGCCGCCGCCCCGCCTCCGGTGCGGTCCGAGCGACCCGCCAGCCCCCGCCGGAAGGTCGGGACGGTCAGGATGGCCGCCAGGATCACCGCGACCGCCAGCGAGGCGCACATGAGCGTCAGCGACGTGCCGAGCGCCGTGATCAGGTCGGGAAGGACGGGCTTGTGGGTCACCCACGATTCGCCGAAGTCGCCGCGCAGCGCCTTGCCCAGCCATGCGAAGAACGACGTCAGTGGGCTCTGGTCGGCGCCGATCTCGCGCCGGATCGCGTCCAGCGCCTCTGGTGAGATCTCGCCCTCGGAGAAGCGGGCGCGATAGATCGAAACGGCGACGTCGCGACCCGACAACGTGGGCAGGATGCTGAGCAGGAAGATCACCGCGACGATCGTTACCACCCGAGAAACCGTGACGAGGACGGCGCTTCTCGAGGCCTCCGACAGCGCAGGCTTCCGGGTCGTGTGTGCCATGTGGCTCGCTTTCTGGTCGTCGAGGTGGCGGCGGGTCGTCGAGGCGGCATGGCGAGGGGTCGCGATGCGATCCGACGTCAGGCGGTGAGCAGCGGGGCTTCGTGCTGCAACTGGAGCGTCGGGATCGCGTCGAGGAGCTCTCGGGTGCGCGGATGCGCGGGGCGCAGCAGGACGCGGCCGGTGGGCCGGTCCTCGACGACCTCGCCGCCGTGCATGACGACGGTGCGCTCGCAGAGGCTCGCGATCATCGAGATGTCGTGCGACACCACGGCGATGCCCGTGCCGCGCTCCTGGGAGATGCGGCGCAACAGCGCAACGATCTGCTCGCGCATGGGCAGATCCAGGCCGCTCACGGGCTCGTCGGCCAGCAGGAAGTCGGGACGGGTGGCGATGGCCCGGGCCAGCGCGAGGCGCTGCGCCTGGCCGCCGGAGAGCTCGTTCGCACGCCGGGAGAGGAACGTGTCATCGAGGTTGACGGCATGCAACGCCTCGCGGACCATCCCGCGGTGGTCGCCCGGCACCCCGAGCCGGACCAGGGGCTCCTCGACCAGTTGACCGACGGTCATCAGCGGGTGCAGCGTGCTCGCCGGATCCTGCGGGACGTACTGGACCTTGCGGCGGTACCACTTCAACTCCCGCACGCTCGCGGGCGCCACCTCACGCGAATCACATCGCACCACCCCGGTGTCGGCGGCCTCGAGTGCGAGCATCAGGCGCAGCATCGTGGTCTTCCCGGAGCCGGACACCCCGACGATCCCGATCCGTTCCCCGGGGGCGATCTGCAGCTTCGTCGGCTGCAGCGCGACCAGCTTGCGCGGTCGGTCGAAGTGGCTCTTGCGGGGCACCCCGTACTCGCGGCTCACCCCGTCGAGGTCGTAGAACGGACTGCCCGCCGGCCCGGCGTCGGCGTCGGCGTCGGCGTCGGCGTCGGCGTCGGCGTCGGCGTCGGCGTCGGCGTCGGCGTCGGCGAGGTTCTCGGCCTCCTCCTCCAGCCGCGCGAGCCGGTCGAGGTGCGGGCCGATCGTCGCCGCTCGCGCGGCCCGGATGAGCTCCCGGGTGAAGGGGCTCTGAGGGGCCGAGAAGATCGTCCCGAGCTCGCCCCGCTCGAGCGTGCGGCCGTCCTTCATCACGACGGCGTGACTGCACAGCTCGGACGCCACGGCGAAGTCGTGGGTGATGAACAGCAAGGCCGGGGTCTGCCGTCCCGCCGTGTACCGGCGCAACACGTCGAGCACCCGCTTCTGCGTCACCACGTCGAGGGCCGAGGTGGGTTCGTCGGCCACCATCATGCGCGTGGTGCAGGCGAGCGCGAGGGCGATGCACACGCGCTGCCGCTGACCCCCCGAGAGCTCACCCGAGAAACGGTTCAGAATGTGCGACGGATCGGGCAGCCCGACCGAATCCGCGAGTTCCACGGCGGCGCTCAAGGCGTCCGCGCGGGAGAGTCCCCGATGACGTCGCAGCGGCTCGACGAGTTGCTCCCGCATCCGGACCAGCGGGTTCAGCGCCACCGCCGAGTCCTGGAACACCATCGCCACCCGCGCGTCGTCGGGGCGCTTCGATGACGGGGTGTTCAGCACCTCGATGCCGTTCACGCGGATGCTGCCCTCGGCAACCGCATGGGTCGGGAGCCTTCCGAGCACGGCTGCCGCAGTGAGCGACTTGCCCGATCCGGACTCGCCGAGCAGGCAGACACGCTGACCGGTCTCAACCCGGAACGAGACGCCCTTCACGAGCGGGCGCCCGCCGATGGCGAGCGTGAGATCGGTGACCTCGAGGCCGATCGACGCGGTGCCGGCAGGGCCGTGCGACGTCGGTGCGTCGGCAAGTTCAGCATGATCCCGATCCATAATGACGATCATTATCGTCCGGTCTCGGCCTATTTGCCAACTCGCCGACGAGACTCGGGTGACGTCCCGCGCAGCAGGAGGCCGCGCCTCAGGCGGTTTTCCCCGGGCGCCGGATCGGGTCTGGCATCGCCGGCGAACGGGTGGAGGCCTGGCAAGCCCGGCCAACGCAGCGGTCGCAGGCGGGGCTCGGCCGAGACTTTCGCCCACGAGCGCACCCCACGGGTCTCCCCGTCCGCGGCACTAGATGAGTAAGTCCAAGGTCGGTGTGGCGTCTGGGGGTTGAGGGGGAGGGTGTCGCAGAGTCGGTGTTGCTAACCCATGTCAAGCTCTGGAGGCTTTGATGGACACCGATCTGGACACCCTCGCGACTGCACTCTACGTGACTGCTGATGATCTGTTGAAGGCTCATCCCGAACAGGTTCCGCAACGGCCTGAGGTCGGGTTCGTGGAGCGGATCAGTGATGCTGAGCTGATCGTGTTGGCGGTGATGCAGGCGTTCCTGGGTTACACCTCGGAGGCCCGTTGGCTGCGGTACGCCCACCGGCATCTCACCGGCATGTTTCCGTATCTGCCGCGACAATCCGGCTACAACAAACGGTTGCGGAAGCTGAACGGCACCATGGCATGGCTTGCTGCTGAGCTGGCCCAACATGTGCCGGTCGCGACTGATGATGTGTGGGTGGTGGACTCCACCCCGGTGGAGTGTGGCCGCTCTCGGGAGACCGCGAAACGCTCTGACTTGGCCGGATGGGCCGAGTACGGCTATTGCGCGTCCCATTCCCGCTACTTTTGGGGACTCCGGCTGCACCTGGTGTGCACCCTGCACGGATTGCCGTTGGCGTGGGCGTTGACCGGCGCGAAAGCCAACGAACGTGACGTGGTGGAGCACCTGCTCGATTCCACGGCGGCGTTGCAGGACCGGCCCACCAGGCGGCGGCAGATCCTCATCGCGGACAAGGGTTACAGCGGCCGCGAGTTCGAAACCGGACTGACCGAGGTCGGGATTGATCTGCTCCGCCCGGCCCGTAAAGGAGAGAAGCCCCGACCCGGGCAGCGGTTCTTCAAACCGCTGCGCCAAATCATCGAATCGGTCAACGACACGTTGAAAGGCCAACTCGACCTCGAAGCCCACGGCGGACGCACCCCGGCCGGTGTCGCCGCCCGGGTCGCGCAACGCATCCTCGCCCTCACTGCCGCCATCTGGCACAACCACCAAGCAAACTCCCTAGCCAGAAGGAACCTGGTCGCCTACGACCACTAACACCCCTGGGACTTGGTCATCTAGCAACGTCCGCCACGACGACCGCCGCCAAGAAGAGTCCCAAGAAACCCTCGCCGCACGGGTGCTCGACGGACCTGTACCAAGGCGACCAGCGACTCGGTCCGGCCGTCCTGTCCAATTCGGGTCGCGTCGGAAAGGAACTCGTCGGCTACCGTCGCACCGGCAACCTCACGGTGACGAAGTTCCTCGACACCTATTGGGACGGCGCAGCGAATGGCGGCCAGGGCGGCTGGATCTATCCCAAGAACGACGGATTCCTCTGCGACGCCGACGACAACCCGATCAAATGGACGCAGCGGCTCACCCGCGGGAACTTCGTCGATCGGTTCGGCAGCGAATACGGGGCATTCCTGGCGCCCAGCGGCATCGCGTACAGTTCGCGCGCGATCCCGCCGTCCAGCCTGGTGAGCAATCCGGCAGCCAAGTGCAACTACTCGAACTACCGGGTCCTGAGGAGTTTCAAGGTTTCGGCCGGCCCGATCGCCCCCTGGTTCGGCCAGCCCGGACGCGGCACCCAGTACCAACTCAAGAGCGACCTGGTGCCCGGTGCACCCGCGCAGCTGAACGTCATGTGGCTGATCAACGAGGGCTACCTGGAACGAGTTGCCACCTCCGGGAACTCGAAGCTGCACTGACCCCGCCGTTCGCACGCACCCGTCGAAGCGGGCGCTGTCGCCCTGGTCGCGCCCGTCGAGACCCGGACCGGTCGCGCCCGTCGACCAGATCGGGTGCAATCAGTTGACCGGCACGCCGTCCGCCTTAGGACGGCAGCGCGAGAACCACAGAGGGGCCGGCGTCGTCAACGCCGGCCCCTCTAGGAACCGCTGATCAATCATGTCCCGGCTGCGGCGCACCCGGTGGGCGATCCACGACCCAGCTCATCCCACCGGGCACGTCTCGCGCGAACGGCATCGATCAGCGCTTCCTCTACGGGTTCACTTCTTGTACGGCTTCACCGTGGCCTTGCCGCCGACGCTGATCACCTTGATGCTGCCGTCGGCCAGCACCTGGACGGTGGCCGACATGGCCGCCGCCAGGTTGAGCCGCTGCCACGAACCGGGGGCGGTGCCGATCCGGCTGCTGATCGTGGTGTCCAGCGGATGGCCCGACTTGATCTCGGTCTGGGCCAGAACCTGCCGGCGCTGCTTGTTCGTTAGCGGCGGGAACGTGGTGCGCAGCAGCGCCTCGGCACCCTGCGGCACCGACGGCGACAGCCGGGTGGACGACACCGCGGCGAAGCCGTAGGAGAGCCGCTCGGTGTAGACGCTGAGCGCCGACTTGCGATCGGTCACCTTCTGCGCGGTGCCACCGGGGATCTTCGCTCCGCCGTAGGGGTTGTTCACGTAGGACGTGTCCTTGGCGATGCAGGTGGCGAGGCTGGCGCCGCACTTGGCCTCCAGGTAGCTCACCAGTTCCTTGCGGGCCGGGTTCAGCACCTCCTTGCGGAACCGCGCATCCGACCAGCGGGAAGCGAGCGCCAGTTGTCCGGAGATCCGGCCACCGATGATGTCGAGCGAGTAGTGGACGCCGAGCACGATCCGGTTGTTGCCCGCCTCGGACCCGCGGGCCAGGATCTGCGGAGCCAACTCGGGCAGCAGGGTCGCCAGGGTGATGCTGGCCTCGTAGGCGCTGGTGGTGTGCCCGCTCGGGTAGGAGCCGCCGGTGCACAGCCCGGCCTCGCCGTAGATCGGGTCGAGGGTGACGTCGGTGCTGGCGAACGTGTGGGTGGTGTTGACAGTCGCGGGCACCCGGGTGATCTTCAGATTGCCCTTCGCGTCGGCCCACTGCTTGCCCTTGCGGATCGACGCCAGCGACGAGCCATTCACCTTGCTGGGTGCGCAGGCGTCGGTGTCACCCTCGACCTTCGGAGCAGTCGGATCGACGTTCAGGAACGGACGCGGGTAGCTGAACGCGGCCTTCGCGCTGGCGGTGCTGACGTAGCCGCCGGTGGTGCCGGTCGAGCTGTTGATCAGCGCGGCGACCTTGGGCAGGTCGCCGTCGATCCGGCCCTGCGCGTAGATCGTGCCGAGATTCTTGCCGAGGCCGTCGGCGATGGAGTTGGACTGGTCGTAGCCGCTGCCGTCCGAGTTGAGGTAGGCAGCATTCTGCAACGCGCGGAACTGCTGGGACTTGGTGGCGTGCTGGTTGATCCAGCTGGTCACCCGGTCGTTCCACTGCAGCGTCGGACCGTCCTTCACGGTGCCGTGCAGGTCGTTCGTCCCCGAGGTCTGCCACAGCGAGCCGTAGCCGCTCAACGCGGGAACCAGATCGGGCTTGGTGTCGCTGGGGTAGGGGTCGGCGGCCTGGGCGGACGTGACGCCGATCTGAGCGAGCAGGGCCGCGGCCGCACCGAGAACTGCGGTCGCGAGAAGGAACCGCCGCAGACGCGGGTTCCGGCGGGAGGTGTTGAGGGCCATGGGGCGCCTTCCATATCGAGGGCGGCGGGCGTGTCCGCTCGCCGCTCAGCAAGCTAGGGAGGTGAGGTTTCCATCGGCCGTCGCTGAACTCATCACTTGATGAACGGGCGTTGGCGCGGCGATGAACGGATCCCCCAGTCCAACTCCGGACGGGCATAGCCACCTGCGTCGGTCGAGTCGCCGCTGGTCGAGCTTGTCGAGACCCCTGGGGACCACTCTGCCCGGAGTGATCGGGCGAACTCAGCTCCCGTACCGAGTCGGATCAGGACGCGGCATCCCAACCGGCTCGACGACCTCGTCCGGCTCGTCGCGCAGGAACGCGATGCCGCGGGTGTCGTCGTCCAAGACGCCGCCGGCAATCTTCACCTGCCCGCTCCGGGTCAGGCTCAGCAGGGAATCGGCGGCACTCAGCTGCGCCCGCAACGCCCGGACGTGACCAGTGACGGCATCGGCGGCAGTGATGTCTTTGGTGGGCAGTGCGGCACAACCGGCGGCGGCAAGCCCCGCCCATTCACCGAGGACGCCGGGCAGCGGCGGATAGCCGGCAGCCCGCGCAGCTCCAGCGGCGGTGATCACACCGCAATCCCGGTGACCGAGAACCAGCACGACGCCCACGTTCTGCACCAGGGCCGCGTACTCGACGGCGGCCATCGCATCCCCGCCCAGGCTGGGGCCTGCCGTCCGAACACACTCGATGGCCCCCGGACGCTCGGCGAACAACTCCTCGCCGGCAGCCCCCGGCTCCAGGCAACCCACCACCAGCGCGAACGGGAAGGCTGCGGGAGTCTCGTCGCCGGACGGCTGGCCCTCACCGGCAACCTGGCGCTGGTGCCGTTCGTTGCCCGCGATCAGCCGCTGCAGCGCCTGCGCGGACGGCATCCGGTGAGTGGGTAGCCCCGCAGGTCGCATCCAATCGGGAACGCTCGGGGGAAGGGCCATGCCCGGACATTAGTAGCGGTGAAACCGCTTGTCGATGCGAGTACCTCGTGAACGAGAGGGAAGCCCGCGTCGCGTGAGCACTCGCGAATCCGTCCGTCGGATGGCTCGCGCCCCCAGCGCTTCGTAGGCTGACGCGCATGGTTACCATCACCGACTTCGTTTCGCGCGCCCCGGTCGAACCCGAGATCATCGCGGAATACCGCGACCGCGTCCCGACCGAGATCGTCGAGATCTGGGAACAGTACGGCTACGGCACCTTCGGCGAGGGCTTCCTGCGGGTTATCAATCCGAAGCAGTACGAGGATCAGATCGGCGACTGCATCGGCAAGACGCAGGGTGACGGCATCGCGATCCCGATCATGGTGACTGGCCTCGGCGATCTCATCACCTGGGAGCCGAGCATCGGCGGCATCGTGGCACTGCTCTTCCGAGAAAACGACCTCATCGGACAGGGTAGCGTCGCGGCCTTTCTGACGCTGCTTCACCTTGACGGCGCAGAACACCTATCGGACGCCCTGAAATGGGACATCTTCCCGAAAGCCGTAGAGACCCACGGGGAGTTGGCCTTCGACGAGTCCTTCATTTTCGTGCCGCTGCTGTCGCTCGGCGGTCCTGCGAAGGTCGAGAACCTCCGCAAACGCGACACGCTGACCGCCATCAGCGTCATGGTTGAGTTTCAAGGCACCATCGGGCACTGACCAGAAAGGAGAAGCTCTGAGCACCGGAACCATGACCGCCAACGGTCAGATCACCATCCCCAAGGACGTCCGGGACGAGCTCGCACTTGAGCCAGGCAGCAGGGTGAGCTTCATCAAGAACGAGGACGGCTATTTCGAGTTGCACCGGGAGAGGCGCCCGGTGACAGAACTAGATGACCAAGTCCCAGGGGTGTTAGTGGTCGTAGGCGACCAGGTTCCTTCTGGCTAGGGAGTTTGCTTGGTGGTTGTGCCAGATGGCGGCAGTGAGGGCGAGGATGCGTTGCGCGACCCGGGCGGCGACACCGGCCGGGGTGCGTCCGCCGTGGGCTTCGAGGTCGAGTTGGCCTTTCAACGTGTCGTTGACCGATTCGATGATTTGGCGCAGCGGTTTGAAGAACCGCTGCCCGGGTCGGGGCTTCTCTCCTTTACGGGCCGGGCGGAGCAGATCAATCCCGACCTCGGTCAGTCCGGTTTCGAACTCGCGGCCGCTGTAACCCTTGTCCGCGATGAGGATCTGCCGCCGCCTGGTGGGCCGGTCCTGCAACGCCGCCGTGGAATCGAGCAGGTGCTCCACCACGTCACGTTCGTTGGCTTTCGCGCCGGTCAACGCCCACGCCAACGGCAATCCGTGCAGGGTGCACACCAGGTGCAGCCGGAGTCCCCAAAAGTAGCGGGAATGGGACGCGCAATAGCCGTACTCGGCCCATCCGGCCAAGTCAGAGCGTTTCGCGGTCTCCCGAGAGCGGCCACACTCCACCGGGGTGGAGTCCACCACCCACACATCATCAGTCGCGACCGGCACATGTTGGGCCAGCTCAGCAGCAAGCCATGCCATGGTGCCGTTCAGCTTCCGCAACCGTTTGTTGTAGCCGGATTGTCGCGGCAGATACGGAAACATGCCGGTGAGATGCCGGTGGGCGTACCGCAGCCAACGGGCCTCCGAGGTGTAACCCAGGAACGCCTGCATCACCGCCAACACGATCAGCTCAGCATCACTGATCCGCTCCACGAACCCGACCTCAGGCCGTTGCGGAACCTGTTCGGGATGAGCCTTCAACAGATCATCAGCAGTCACGTAGAGTGCAGTCGCGAGGGTGTCCAGATCGGTGTCCATCAAAGCCTCCAGAGCTTGACATGGGTTAGCAACACCGACTCTGCGACACCCTCCCCCTCAACCCCCAGACGCCACACCGACCTTGGACTTACTCATCTAGCGGGCTCATTGCGGTTCGCCGGACCGGCACGGTCCCTGGATGAGATGGACGCCGCCATCGCAGCGGCGGCAGCGGAGTCGACGCAGGGATCGGTCTCGACACCAACGTCATCGTCCACTACCTCGCCCAGGACGACCCGACCGTGCGCCTGTGGTGACGCGGATCTTTGACAGCCTCGGCGAGGACGAACCTGGCTACGTGGCGACCGTGGTGCGGGCAGAGACCCACTGGGTCTTGACCCTTTCCTATGGATTCCGGCGCAGCGAGGTCGTTGAGGGGCTGGCAGCGCTCCCCCTGGCAGACGAGATCCGGGCCGAGGACCCTTCAGGACTCGCCTCCGCATTCGGATCAGCGCGCCATGGTGCCGACTTCGCCGTTGCCCTGATAGCAAGTGCGTCCACGCGAGCGGGCTGCGAGACCGTCGTCACCTTCGACCGCCGTGCGGCAGACAGATTGGGATGGAGCTCGGCCGGAGCTTGGCGCGCCCGGAGGATTTCGAACCCCCAACCTTTCTAATCCGTAGTCAGATCCTCCGTCCGTAAGCTAGCGGCGCTTGGGTGGCGTCCGGACCACGGCTCACCCCCGGCGCGGGCGGGGACGGCCGCCACTCGCTATCTCGTCCTCGCACGCGTCCGGGCCACCCCCGCGCGAGCGGGGACGGCAAGGGCAAGCAGCGCAGTGGTCGCAGTGGGGCCGGCTCACTCCCGCGCAGGCGGGGACGGCTTGCCGAGCCGCCCGCTGACCGCGGCCGGGTTGGGCTCACCCCCCGCGCGGGCGGGGACGGCTGCGACACGCCGACACGCGGCCTGATGCGAACGGGCTCACCCCCGCGCGGGCGGGGACGGCCGCGAGCTGCTGACCGACCTGGACCGGGTCGGGGGCTCACCCCCGCGCGGGCGGGGACGGCGGTTCAGGAACCGCCCACATGTGGAC
Organism: Micropruina sp.; assembly: GCA_047602545.1. Classification (GTDB taxonomy): domain Bacteria; phylum Actinomycetota; class Actinomycetes; order Propionibacteriales; family Propionibacteriaceae; genus Micropruina. The sequence continues at coordinate 154,214 of JASGHC010000002.1, forward strand.
CGACCCGGGCTCACCCCCGCGCGGGCGGGGACGGCGTGTCGATCGGGCCGGCGGCGTCGCCCAGGCCGGGCTCACCCCCGCGCGGGCGGGGACGGCTCCCAGGGATTCGGGTAGGCGCCGCCGCCAACGGGCTCACCCCCGCGCGGGCGGGGACGGCCTTCTGCCAGGTCTTCTCTCGTCGTCATTGACGGGCTCACCCCCGCGCGGGCGGGGACGGCACGACCTGATACATGCCCGATTCGCTGACGACGGGCTCACCCCCGCGCGGGCGGGGACGGCCGCAGGCACCCACTACCCGGACGGCTACATCCGGGCTCACCCCCGCGCGGGCGGGGACGGCTTACGGTCGGTGCCGTGCGGGGGCTGGACGGCGGGCTCACCCCCGCGCGGGCGGGGACGGCGCGATCGCTGCCGTGCGTCTCCCGAACGGAACGGGCTCACCCCCGCGCGGGCGGGGACGGCCAGAGGGATTCCGAGCAGCCGGCGTCGGCTGGGGGCTCACCCCCGCGCGGGCGGGGACGGCCCAGTCGGTCACTGGCTCATGGGTGACGCTCAGGGCTCACCCCCGCGCGGGCGGGGACGGCGATGCCGTCGAGGATTGCGAGGATGCGCCGCTGGGCTCACCCCCGCGCGGGCGGGGACGGCGTGCGGATTCTGGGCATCAGGCTGCTGCTCTCGGGCTCACCCCCGCGCGGGCGGGGACGGCGTGTTGCGCGGAATCCGCATCTACGGAGGCGTGGGCTCACCCCCGCGCGGGCGGGGACCGCTTTCAGTCCGTGCTCGGAAACACGAGCCAGAAGGGCTCACCCCCGCGCGGGCGGGGACGGCGCGTTCCTGAATCGACCCTGAGGGGGCCGCATGGGCTCACCCCCGCGCGGGCGGGGACGGCGCGTCGCGGACGGTCTGGTGACTGCGGGTGTCGGGCTCACCCCCGCGCGGGCGGGGACGGCCACGTTTCAGCCGCATCACCGGTGGAGCCGTAGGGCTCACCCCCGCGCGGGCGGGGACGGCAACATCGCCAGCCGGCTGAAGTCGACAGGAATGGGCTCACCCCCGCGCGGGCGGGGACGGCGCGTGTCTGCGGCTCGGCATCTCGCCCCGCAGAGGCTCACCCCCGCGCGGGCGGGGACGGCGTCGTCTTGGAATGGGCTCGTGCTGTGGCCGAGGGCTCACCCCCGCGCGGGCGGGGACGGCCTATCTGATGATCGAACGCCGCGGCGGTGCGGGGGCTCACCCCCGCGCGGGCGGGGACGGCCGGTCCGTAGCGCCGACCCAGGTCTGCTTGACGGGCTCACCCCCGCGCGGGCGGGGACGGCCCGGCGTAGCGGAACTGCGACAGGTCGAATGCGGGCTCACCCCCGCGCGGGCGGGGACGGCTGCCTGCCCCGTTGGTGTCCGATGTGCGAGGGGGGCTCACCCCCGCGCGGGCGGGGACGGCGCTGACCCATTCCTGAATCTGGACCGTCGTCAGGGCTCACCCCCGCGCGGGCGGGGACGGCCGGGACCCAAATCCTGGGCCCGGATAACCAGCCGGGCTCACCCCCGCGCGGGCGGGGACGGCGCGTTCGCCCCGGTCAGCCAGTCCAAGCTGCCGGGCTCACCCCCGCGCGGGCGGGGACGGCCCGTACGGTGGATCGGTGACGATCAGATCGGCGGGCTCACCCCCGCGCGGGCGGGGACGGCGAAATACTGCTCGTGCGACTCAGTCGATCGCCGGGCTCACCCCCGCGCGGGCGGGGACGGCGTCGATCGCGGCGTCGTTGTCGGTGGCGAGCAGGGCTCACCCCCGCGCGGGCGGGGACGGCGGTACGGTCGTTCCGGGCGAACCGGTTTTGTTGGGCTCACCCCCGCGCGGGCGGGGACGGCGTCGATGAGGTTGCAGATGCCGGCGCGGGAGTGGGCTCACCCCCGCGCGGGCGGGGACGGCGGTGTCGTGTACGCCGCAGGCGACCGCGAGCAGGGCTCACCCCCGCGCGGGCGGGGACGGCCTCGGTGCGCAGCTACCGGGTGAGGGATGGCAGGGCTCACCCCCGCGCGGGCGGGGACGGCCGTGCGAGCTTCCCCACGCCTCGACGTGCGAGCGGCTCACCCCCGCGCGGGCGGGGACGGCCGGAGCAGCATGATTAGGCCGACACCGGCGCCGGGCTCACCCCCGCGCGGGCGGGGACGGCGTTTCCACGTCGTTGGACGGGATCTCGGTCTTGGGCTCACCCCCGCGCGGGCGGGGACGGCTTCCTGCGCGGCACTGGTGACGTCGAGAAGGCGGGCTCACCCCCGCGCGGGCGGGGACGGCCCGGGCCATCGCCCGGGCTTCCTAAACCACCCGGGCTCACCCCCGCGCGGGCGGGGACGGCTCGGACACGACGTTGCCGCTGATGCCGGTCCAGGGCTCACCCCCGCGCGGGCGGGGACGGCCAGATCGGCAACTACGGCGAAACCGTCACCGTGGGCTCACCCCCGCGCGGGCGGGGACGGCTCCTGCGGCTGATGTCGGAGCGTATGTCGCGGGGGCTCACCCCCGCGCGGGCGGGGACGGCGGAACGTGAGCGTGCCTTTTCGGAGGCCGGGGGGGCTCACCCCCGCGCGGGCGGGGACGGCGGCGGCTCGCTCGAAGAGGGCGCACCCATGGAGGGCTCACCCCCGCGCGGGCGGGGACGGCTTGAACCATACGCCAGTGTCGGTCTTGTAGTTGGGCTCACCCCCGCGCGGGCGGGGACGGCCATCTCGTAGTCGAGTTGCGCGAACGCGGCCAGGGCTCACCCCCGCGCGGGCGGGGACGGCCTGGTCGAGATGTCGGAGGACAGCCTGGGGGAGGGCTCACCCCCGCGCGGGCGGGGACGGCGACCCGACCGGCGAAATCGGGCCGGTCGCCATGGGCTCACCCCCGCGCGGGCGGGGACGGCGGCATGTTGCCTGAGCGTCCGCGCCGGATCGTGGGCTCACCCCCGCGCGGGCGGGGACGGCCGGCCCGAGTATAGGAAGCCCGTCAGCCGCGAGGGCTCACCCCCGCGCGGGCGGGGACGGTCTCGAGTGCGGTGCCGCCGCGGCGGGAGATCTGGGCTCACCCCCGCGCGGGCGGGGACGGCGTCGACGCCAACGGCAACATCCTGCCGCCCAAGGGCTCACCCCCGCGCGGGCGGGGACGGCTAGCGCTGGCCCAGGTCGTCGGTGGAGGTGCCGGGCTCACCCCCGCGCGGGCGGGGACGGCTTTCCGCATCGCCACCTCGAGTTGGTGGATGAGGGCTCACCCCCGCGCGGGCGGGGACGGCAGATGTTGTCCGCCTGGTCCTCCGATGAGGCCGGGCTCACCCCCGCGCGGGCGGGGACGGCCGCCGTTGGCGTCGAGCAGGTCGAGTAGGTGCTGGGCTCACCCCCGCGCGGGCGGGGACGGCCGGGAGAAGCGGTCCGCGCTCAGGTTGGAGCCGGGCTCACCCCCGCGCGGGCGGGGACGGCAACCGCAAGTCAAGCGGCTGCTTCTTGCTCAAGGGCTCACCCCCGCGCGGGCGGGGACGGCCTCGCCGCCACGACTCCGATGTTGGTTCTAGCGGGCTCACCCCCGCGCGGGCGGGGACGGCCCACGCGCGATGAAGTCGCTCACATATTGGGAGGGCTCACCCCCGCGCGGGCGGGGACGGCTTCGGTGGCGTCCTGGCCGTGTTGGTTGGCGTGGGCTCACCCCCGCGCGGGCGGGGACGGCTGACTCAGCGGCTCGACTGATCTGGTTGCCTTGGGCTCACCCCCGCGCGGGCGGGGACGGCCCAAAACGACGACGTCGCAGAGCGGGCCGCATGGGCTCACCCCCGCGCGGGCGGGGACGGCGCACCATCACCGCGCCGTCGGGATGGTCAGTCGGGCTCACCCCCGCGCGGGCGGGGACGGCGTCAAGGACGAGGTCAAGCACAAGCTGCCCGAGGGCTCACCCCCGCGCGGGCGGGGACGGCGCCACGCAGCGACCCTTCCAACTGGTCGATCTGGGCTCACCCCCGCGCGGGCGGGGACGGCATGGAGAAGGCCCAGTGGATCTCCGCTGAGGCGGGCTCACCCCCGCGCGGGCGGGGACGGCGCAGCCTCGGCCCATGTTGAGCAGAGCACCTCGGGCTCACCCCCGCGCGGGCGGGGACGGCCCCGCGATGTGGTGCTGGGGCTCAATGCGAATGGGCTCACCCCCGCGCGGGCGGGGACGGCACGTCCGCGGGGTGCGGCGCGACGTCGGTCGCGGGCTCACCCCCGCGCGGGCGGGGACGGCACTTGCTGACAAGGGCCGATACAAGCTGAGCGGATCATACTACTTCACTTTCGAGCGCGTCGCCGCTTGCTTGCGACGCTCCAACCCGGACGCATGGAAGGGGCAGTTACGGCGCCTTCGGGGCGGCGGATCAGACGCACCCCATCGAAGTCCACCGGCTCCCAGTCATGGTGATGAACACGGAAGTCCATGCCTTGATCCCCGCGCCGACTGAAGACCATCAGCGCGCGCCCATCCTTGGACATCTCGACCACCCGCGACCAAAGTTCTTCTCGCACCTTTGCGGACACACGACCGCAGAACACCCCCGGAGCTACCTCAAGGAGCCATCGCGTGACGTGCCCGCGTAGACCGACCGGGCAAGCAGTAAGAACCAAAACTACCACGGAGGTTCGTCCGAGTAGTTGGTGCCACCAGCAAGACGACTCTGGGTATCCCACAGCTCAATCACGTCAGCCGTGAAGTCTGTCTCCTGCTCTCCACCGGTACGAAGCAGTCGGTGCAGGTCTCCTACGCACCGGCTCATGAGGCGGGCGGAGTACATCGCATCCCGCATCGCCCGACGTGCATCACCGCCGATGTCCTCAGAGCCATGTGCCACCACTTCGAACGCGACCGGAACAGCGAGTTCCATCTTGTATAGATCCGCGATGTCGAAGACGAACGAGCGGTCATGGCCTGCATGAACGAAGCCGAGCGCGGGTGAACATCCGAGCGCGACGATGACGGCATGGGCGACTCCATACAGGCAGGCGGTGGCCGCTGACAGTGCTTGGTTGAGTTCATCGCTTGCGGAGAAGTCGTCCGGACGGTAATCGCGGGACTTCCACTCGACTCCGAACTCCTCCGCGTTCTGACGATAGAGCCGCCGCACCCGGGCACCCTCGCGACCGCGAAGTTGCTGCATGTTCAGATGACCTGTCTCCTCGCCGGGAAACCGCATCGCGTACATCTCGCGAGCGACGCGCAGCCGGCTGGATTGGTTGGTGACCGCCGCGACCTGCGCCTCTAGCAGCCGACTTGATCGGGCAAGCGGCCGGCCATGGGCGTAGTAGCGGACAGCTTGCTCACCGATCCATACTGTGCTGGCACCGCTGTCTGCGAGCAACATCATCGCTTGGTGGCTGACGGTGGTCCCGGGACCCAGCATCACAGAAGCGATCGTCGCGGCAGGAACGTGAATCACCCCACGTTCGTCCCTGACGGTGATGGCGTTGCCGTCTCTGTGAACGACGGCGCGCTCCAGGTAGAGGAAGGTGATTCGGTCCGTGACCCGAGAAAGCTCACCGACCTTTGCCGGCGGCGTTCCCGGGATCGGTTTCATGATGCCGCGGCCAGAGTCAACAGACCGCAGCCGTAACCCTTGCCGGCGCCGACACCCTCGGTCAGGGTGCGCCGCAGGGCAGCTGCGTCGACCACCTCGAGGACGCCGTCGAACTGTGCTGTCTGCAGCGTGACTCGACGAGCGACCCCATCACTGCGACGCCCGAATCGGTGCCGCCCACTTCGCGTCACGCTCAGGTTGGGGCCGCCAGAGGCTCCAGGGACGACCCGGATGCCCCAGGATGCAACCCTCTCCAACAGCCACTCTCGTTGATCTGCTTCCTTGATTAACGGGACGCGACTTCCTCGAGGCAACCTGTCTCCCGCAATATTCTGCGAACCTTCCCGGACATTGCGGATTGGGTTCGCCACCAGTCTGAACACCCAGCGCTGACCGACAGTAAGGCGTCCCAGAAAACGCCCATAGTCAGCTGTCCGCCACACAGGGGTTGAACTCCAGCCGGCCTGCTCGGCGAGTGCATCAAACGAGGGGGCCTCGGGGCTGACCACGTAGAGGTTCAGCTCATGCCTCGAATCCGAGTCCAAACGCCACAGCACGCGTCCCCGCTCGGACGCTCCCGGGAGAAATCCAGCGAGTACTGCGGCGTGCATGCGTTGCGGCGACAGGACTAGTTCGCGGGTCGCTCGCCGTTGCGGATTCAGGGGCATTTGGGTCAAATACATCATGCCTCCTCGACTGCGTCGAGCCAATCGATTCCCGTCGCTGGCCGGGACGGGCGGCCCAGTGGATTGCCCACGATCGCTGGAGGAAGATGAGCAACCTCTCGCCAGCCGTACTCGCGCCGTTCTGGACTGAAGCTCAACGGAACATCCCGACGAGTTTCCGTCGGATCAGCACTTCCCTGAACCGCATCAACCACGAGCTCGAGTTCCACTCGTTGCGGCTGGATCCGGCGGTACCAGGACGCCGCCTGCCACTCCACCGAACTCAACGCCGAAGTCAGATCCTCATCCACAACACCGAGCGACACTCTTCCCGAAGTCGGACAGGAACGCCGCCCCAGATAGAGCGGAAACACCGGATCCATCAGTGCAGTATCGAGAGCCTCGAGTAGACCCCGGTCACCCTCGACACACGCGACAAACACCGCGTCGGCGAGATAGTAGCGGTAGGACAAGGGCATGGACTTCCCGGTGGACCAGTTGATCGCGGTCTGGAAGTCCCGCTGCAATTGCCCCGGCTGATCAACCCGGATGCCAAATCGGAGGCGCGTCAAATCCTCGATCTCGTCGGTGCGGCGTCGTCCTTCCGCTGCAGCGAGCAGACCGAGAACCCCACTCTTGGTGGGGTACCGACCGGTGTCACGCCTGGCGAACCGGCTCGAATCGCCCCACGCCTGTAGCGGTCCCGCAAGACGCAGGAGCAGGACCGTCACTGTACGTCCGTCAACTCGCGGACCATCCCGCCGACCCTCGACACCAGTTCATCGAAGGTAACCCGCTCCCCAGCCAGATCATCGAGCGCAGCGGTGCGCTCACCCACGCGAGTGACCAGGGTTGCCGTCGGGGGTGCAGCGTAGGCCGCCGCCATCTCCGTCGCGTAGACGGCTAGCCGCTCACACGACCCCCTAACGAAGCCACCCTGACTTCCGAGGACTGCATCCTCGAAAGCGCCCACCAGATTGACTCCACGATTCCTCACCATGATCACGACCGCTTCGGGCAACGTGCCGTTCGCGAACGTGTTCTGCTTCCCGGTGGGCATGGACTGCACGAACGAGCGAACGAATGCCTCGACCGCCCGCGCAGTCGCTTCGCTGTGCCCGAGGTTCTCGTGAAGAGCACCCACACTCACAGTCGCATAACGGTAGAGGGTCGCCGAGTTGAACTCGACGGTCCCGATCATCCCTGCGCCGGTCTCGTCCTCCGGGTTCTCATCGTCAACCGCGGTGTAGTAGTCGTACTCGTTCGTCACGGCATGCGTGCTCAACGCGTGCGCTACCTGGCAGGCCGCGTCGACGTTCAGGTCAGCGTCGTTGGCCACCATCCTCCCAAACAGTGCGAGATCGAAGCTGTTGCCCTCCTTCAGGATGTTCTTGGCCGCGCGCGCGTTCGGGGGACCACCGTCGGACTCGACCGCGAGGGCAGCGAGCTTGTCCAGTTGCTGGTTGCTGAAGAAGACCAGGTACTCCGTGAGTTCAGGCTCTCCTGCATCGGCCTTACGACGCGCCTTGGTCTTCAGTCCTGCCTGGTTGAGGACAGCGGTGGCGCGGGCCTGGGCATCCTCTGTCCCGATGGACGAATTCAGCCGCTGGACTCGTCCGGCCAGCAGTTCGACCGCCCGCTTGGTGCGCACGCCGAACTCCGTCGTATCCAGGTAGTCCTCGAAGTCACGCCGCGTTGCACGCTTCCACGCCTGGCTACTCACCCGTGCGCGCCGCACTCCGCCGTAGAGCGCCGTCTTGGGACTACCTGTGTCATCGCGATTGAGATTGCTCGGCGGCACGGACTGGATGACGTGCACATCGATGGTGAGGTTCATTCGGGTTCTCCTGTCGTGGCGCGCGGCCGGTTGTGCAGTTCGCGACCCCATCGGGCCACGACGTGTGCGCTGTCCTGCTTGGGATCGAGAAGTCGCCAGAGGTTGACAGCCAGCTGGGCATAGTCAAGTGGGATCGGATCGGACTCGCTGCGCAACAGGGTGATCAGACCTCGCAAATGGTGTAGGCGGCCTGAGGCGTCATTTGCCAGTACCACTTGATGCAGGCGACGGATGCTTGACTCGTCCGCTTCACCGTTGTGCGCTCTGGCCTCCGCCAACCGCCGGACAGCGTCTCCCAAGGTGGCTCCCCTGACGTGGACAGGAATCTGGTTCGACTGCTGATGCGTGGCGTAGAGGACCAAGGCCGCATGGATCGCTCTCTCCGCCGGACTAGCCTCATCATCCTTGCGCCGGGAACGCAGCTGATCAGGAAGATCAGCGAGGGTCACCGCCCACACCATCGGGTCCGCGCCGACGGCATCCGGCGCGCAGCGACGTAGGCGAGCCAGTGTGGCGGTGGACTCGGAGTTTTCCCCATCGGAGGGATCGAGATACGAGCGTTGGAGCCGTCGCACGCGCCGGCCCACGTCCTCGCTCAACACTTCCGCGCGGGTGACCGCAGGTTTGGGATCCGTCATGATGCGACCTCCTGACGTTGCGGAACGGGGGCGATTCCGAGCGCCTTGTTCAATGCCGCGCGGAACCAGATCTCGGCGAGCCCTGAATCGATGCGCTGCTTCTCATCGGACCCCATCCTGGAAACCGGACGCCCGACGACAGCGGCCGGCCCCGCGGCCGTGATCAGGGACTGACCGGCATCCAGAAGGATCCGCCGCACCTGCTGACTCCAGTCGTCAAGACGCTCGGCAATGGTGGCTACGTCTACCAGGTCACTCAACCAGCGCCGGTACGGTCCGTCCAACAGGCTGTAGCCGAACTCGAAGGTGCGTGGCCTGGGACGCTCGGAGTCACCTCCGGCCGCCTGTTCCAGGTTGCTGGCTAGGTTCGCCAAGGCAACGACGGCGCTACCGGCTCGGGCCGCGGCATCCACAGCGCACTGGGCCAGGATCGGTTCAGTGAGCGCGGCAGCACGCGCGTCCAGGCCGTCGTCGACCGCGCCAGCGATCGAACTGGCCTGCGCTCCGTATTCGAGCCCGACCGTCCGTAGCCGGACGCGGAAGCCGGCCGGCAGGCATCCTGACTCGATCAGCGTGGCTAGCCAGTCCAGGACGGGTGCCCGATGGGTGACACCCCTAGCCGTGATCAGTAGCGAGCCCAGGCCTTGCCAGATCCTCTTCTCCGGCACATGCAGCACGGGCATATACACGTCGCCCTCGCCGCGCTTGGACTGGTTCTGGCTCTTGCGCCAAGAGGACATCGGCTCGTTGCCGCTCTGGTTCTGCGGGCCCAGGCGGTCGCCGTTGGAGATCTGTACGTCAACGATCAGCCCGTTCCGCTCCAGCAGGCGGACACGACGCGACGGCCAAGTGAACAGGTCGGCGGGGCCAGTCGGTGCGAGATGGTCAGCGCACACGCCTGGCGGCAAGGCGGGGCGCTCCCACACCGGGCGATCGTCGGGATTGGTCCCCAGCGACAGTGGCAGGTTGAGCAGCAGCGTCTCGAACAGGTTTGCCCCGTCGACAACGATGACGCCCAGGTTCCCGACCCAGGCCGGATAACCCATCGAGTAACCCTTGCCCCCCTTTACTCGATCATCGCCAACAGCTCCGGTCTTGATTCCCGCCGGGTCGAAAGCATGGCAGTGGACAAGCCATCGGGCAGCTTCCGGCAAGGAAAGTTCCTCGATCTCCCGGCCAGCTCTGGTCGTGAAGTACTGGTGTCCGTCGGGCACGTCGGCTATCAGCTTGATGAGACCGGATGCGTTTCCACTGGCGGTATGCAGATCAGCCACCTGCATGAATGGCTCACCCTGGTGCAGGAGGTAGAAGCGTTCGCGGTGCCTCTCGAGATAGCCCCACACAATATCTGTGGGGAACTTCCCGGAACGCCACCAGGCATCCCACAGGTCGATGCTCTCGTCATCGCCACGGGGGCGGGCGGACCTCGAGGCTCCAAGTAGTACGGCTTCGAGCACGCGCAGGACCGCCACGTCTTGCGTCGGGATCTCCCCAGCAAGTCCACTCAGGTGATGCGCACGTCCGAATACCTGACGCAGCGACAGGTCGAGGACCTCGCCGGTGTGCGTGCGCACCCGAACCCACGGTTCATCCAGGAGGTTGAACGCACCACCATCTGTCGTCATCGACCTGACTCCTCGGGACTGGACACTCGGAGGCCCTGCTCGGAATCGTAAGACAAGACACGACCAGCCACCTGCGAAACTCCGGAATCATCGAAAACCAACACGAGTTGTCCAGCAATCCAGCGGGACTGCTGCCAGCCGGAATAGTCAGCCATGCACTCCAAGTCCGAAATTACGCTGTCGATCACGGCCGGATAGCACAGGGACGCGGGCAACCTCAGCGTGCAAGCGGCCATCGCGCGGGCCAGTTTCTCGTCTGCTGCGGTACCCCACTGAAGACCCTCCGGAACGACCGCTCCGGCATAGCGCGCGATTCCGGCAGGGAGATGAAGCAAATCATCCGCGGTGCGCCAGAGCGCGATCACCTCCAGTCCCTCGTCGCTGTCGCGCACCTGAGATTTGCCCTGCTCCTCGGCCCTGTCCGGGTCACCCGCCTCCACATCGATCAGACCACTGATGGTGCTCGGCTTCGCCGGTGAGTCCATGAGGTAGGTGTGGGCTCGCGCGATTGCGCGCTGCCGTTGCCTGAACTCCTGATCCTCTGCCGCATGCCATGCGTCCTGCCAACCGTCAGGAGGCTGAGCTTCTGGGTCATAGGCCAACCGGACGAGGCGTGGGATGTCGTCGGGGAGTCGGATGGACTGCAACTCCTTCAACACGGAGGCGGCACGCAAGATCCGCTGGCTCCCATACACGGCTCGCGAGCCACGCACGGCCTGCGGGGGGTCGGCCTGCCAATCGACCACACCACGAATCCATAGCTTCGGATGAGCGACTCCCTCTGGCCGGTCCTTGCGCGCATGACGATGCAGACGCCCGGCCCGTTGCAGCATCAGATCCGCCGGCGCCAGATCGGTCACCATCAGATCGAAGTCAACGTCCAAGGACTGCTCGAGCACCTGTGTGCCTACGACGATTAGGCGGTCAGGGCGGTTGCCTGTCGGCCCCAATTCCTGGACGAGTCTGGCTTCGCGTCGGGCTCGATCGGGTGCAATAAACCGACTGTGCACGAGCCGGACGTGGCTACCGAACTCGTCCCGCAGAGCCGCGAACGTCTCCTGTGCCCGGGTAACCGTGTTGCAGATCACCGCGGCGCAGCCACCATCCATCAGCGCCGCACGGAGCAAGGTGACGAGGTTGTCCAGATCGTCCGAGAGGCGCCCCAGACTCACATCGAGTACGCGGGCGTCCGACGCTACTGCGATCTCGGCGAGTTGATGGTCGTACATCGAGATCCGGGGATAGTCGTCCGATCGGGATGTTGCGATCGATTGCATCGACCCGCTTCCCTCAGCATAGGCACGAAGGAACTCGTCCCGTTGCTCCGGAGGAAGGGTTGCCGACATCAGGATAACCGGCGTTCGATAAGCGCCGAGCCAGCACAACAATCGCTTGAGGTACTCACGCATGTAGTCATCCGCAGCGTGTACCTCATCAATGATCACGACCTTGCCCACCAAACCGAGGTGCCGCAGAACGATGTGTTTTGCCTTGAGCGCGGCAAAGAGGCTCTGGTCGATCGTCCCGATGACGAAGCTGGCCAGACCGTTCCGTTTGCGGCCCCGGAGCCACTCGTTGACCACTACCTCGCCCACGGAATCGCCTGAGTCGGATTCGCTGCAGAGGCTCCCCTCCAATCGCGCCGCAGCAGGCCTGTGTAGTTGTCGTTAAGCGCAGCCTTGCCATGCGCCAGTCGTGATGCTTACATCACGGTCGTTCACCGTCGTTCTCAGCCACCGTTGCACGCGATAGAACATTCGGATCTGCAGTCGCCA
>JASGHC010000003.1:0-222136 GCA_047602545.1 Micropruina sp.
GTTGCGGACGGTCTTCTCGCTCAGCACGAGCCGGGTCGCGATCTGTGCATTCGACAGCCCGCGGGCGAGGAGTTCGAGCACCTCGGTCTCGCGAGCGGAGAGCTGCGGGAAGGCGGGCGCGATGGCGCGGCTCTGGCTGCGGGTGAAGTAGCGGTCCATGCGTCCCGCGATGGGGGAGGCGAGGATGGCGCGGCCGCTTGCGACGATGCGGATGGACTCCACGATTTCGGGGCCGGGTGCGCCCTTGAGCACGTAGCCGGTGGCCCCGGCGCGTAGCGCCGCGTAGAGGCTGCCGTCGTCATCACTCATCGTGAGCACGAGCACGGCGTGGGCCAGTCCACTGTTCAGGATGCGGCGGGTGGCCTCGATGCCATCGACGCCGGGCATCGTGAGGTCCATGAGCACGACGTCGGGGTGCAGCCGTTCCGCGGCGGTGATCGCCTCGTCGCCGTCGCCGGCCTCGCCGACGAGCTCGAGCCCGTGGGTGTCGGTGATGAGGTTTCGCAGGCCGTCGCGGAAGAGCGGATGATCGTCGGCCACCAGCACGCGGATGTTGGTTTCGCTCATGCGCTGAGTGCCCATTCTGCGAGCACCAGCGTTCCTCGCGGGCGCAGCGGGCGGATGTCGAGGGTGCCGCCGAGTTCGGCTGCACGTTCCCGCATGGAGTCGATGCCGACGCAGGCCATGGTGCAGTGCTCCGGCAGGCCGGGGCCGTCGTCGTGTACCTCGAGCCGCAGCCGTTCCGCCGCGTCCAGCCGCACCCGGAACGGGGCGGGCCGGGCATGGGTTGCCGCGTTCTTCATCGCCTCGAGCGCGATGAGGTAGACGCCGATCTCAAGCGTCTCCGGCGACTCGGGCAAGTCCATGATGTGGACGGATTCTGCGCCGAGGCGTCCGGCCTGCTCGCGGATGGCGCGGGCCAGTCCCAGCGAGTCGAGCGCGGGCGGGCGGAGCGCGTAGACGATGCGGCGCACCTCCTGCACGGTGCCCTGCCCCGCCTCGCGCAGCCGGAGGAGTTCGGCGCGGGTGCGGTCGGGGTCGTCGAGGTGGCGTTCGACGTGCTCGATGCCGAGCACGAGGCCGGCGAGGGTCGGGCCGAGGCCGTCGTGCAGGTCACGGCGGATGCGGCGGCGCTCGTCGTCGCGGGCGTCGATGAGCAACTGGTGGGAGTCGCGCAGCGCCTGCTCCAGCCGCCGGGCGTGCGCGGTGGCCGGGTCGGTCGCGCTGCCGTAGACGATGAGGTTCGCGACAGCTTGCAGCGGCTCGCGCAGCAGCAGCGCGACGAGCGCGGCGACCACCGCGCCCGCGGCCGCGCCGAAGCCGCCCGCGACGACCGTGCCGAGCGTCGCGGCCGTCCCCGCAGCGAGGCCGGCGACCAGGGCGGAGGCGAGCAGGTACGGCAGGGCGCCGGCGATCACGGCCCGCACGTCGAGGAGCCGGTAGCGAACGATCCCGACCCACGCCGCGACGGCAAACACGAGCCCCGTCTGATCCGCGACGGCGCCGAACCACGCGGGCAGGGTGAGGAGGGCCGACAGCGCGCCGCACACGAGGAAGGCGACCGCGTTGATCCAGGCGACCGCTTCGAAGCCGCGCAAGCCGCGCCGCGCGTCCCCCGTTGCAGCCCGGCGACGGAGCGTCGCGGTCACGGCCGCGAGCGCGGTGAGCGGCAGGATGAGCGCGAAGCCGCCGAGGAGGAGAACATCCGCCACCTCCGCAGCGACGCCGACGAGCGGTCCGACGCCGCCATCGGAGCCGAGCGGCGAGCCGAACCCGCCGAGACCGAGCAGGGCGAGGGCGACCGCGGCGACCGGCACGAGCACGCGGCCGAGCCGACCGTGGGCGCGACCGTCGGGGAAAAGCAGCACGCCGAGCGTGAAGAGCCCGAACATCCCGACGCCCGACGCGGAGCCGAGCACCGTGAGGGCGACGAGGGCGATCCCCGACGCGCGCGGCACGAGCACATCCAGGATCGGAAGGAGGGCGCCGCCCACCGCGCTCGCGAGCAGCAGCCAGCCGACCGCGTTCCCCCGCTCCCGCGCGAGCAGGAGACCGAGCAGCCCGAGGCCGAGTCCGACGATCGCGGCGCCGGCGTCGACCCACGTCGTCACGGTCGCGGCGCTCGTCGCCGCGAGGGCGATGCCGAGCGCCGCGAACACGGCGGCCAGGGCGAGCAGCAGGCGCGCGGCCCACGGGACCCGGCTCGCTGCATCCATTTCGCGCACCTCCTGCCGCGATGCTACTTGCGACGCCGCAGCAGCGGGATGCCGAGGGCGAGCAGCAGGGCCGCCGGCACCATGGGCTGGAAGAACAGGAACGGCACCGTGACGAGGAAGATCGCGCCGCCGATGATCGCGACGACGAGGCCGATGCGTCCGAGTACTCGGATGCGCCACAACACGACGCCGATCAGCGGCACGGCGAGGTCGATGGCGCCCCAACCGATCCCGTTGAGCAGCGTGTTCGTGTCGGGCTCGGCGAGCGCCGCGACCCAGCCGGGCAGCGCATCCGGCGGCGTGGTGAGCAGACCGATGAAGTCGGCCATCCCGGCCAGCTCGACCACGAGGGCTGTGAGGCCGAGCACGACGGCGATCGCGGCCGGTGCGCGGAGTTGCCCGAGTCGCCAGACGGCGGCACCGAGCAGCGTCGGCGCGAGGGTGAGCAGCAGGATCGCGACGACCGAGAGGAGGGCGAAGACCCAGGCGGCGGCGAGGTTGTCCTGGTAGTAGGCCGCCTGCTGGGCGGGTGTGACCACCCCCGTTACGTCGGACTTGACGCCGTAGCCGAGGGTCAGCGCGACGAAGGTCGAGAGCCACGCAGGCAGGGCGAGGACGGAGAACCAGGAGCCCAGGCGGCCGGGAGGCACGAGGGCGGTTCTGGGCGGGGTGGTGGTGGACTCGGGCACGATTGCGGCGGACATGGCGGGTTCCTCTCGAACGGGAGAATCTGACTTTCCGACCCTCGCGCGCCTCCCCGTCCCGCCACGAGGGACCCCGGTCCCCGGATTCGGGACATCCGTCTGAGCCGATGCCGTTCTGCACGCCCGGCCGATCGGGACGATTTCCCGGCACGGTCGGGACATCGCGCTCTGTCGGCACGGGTCAGCGGATTCGTAGCGTCGGGGCATGACGACTACCAGCGCCGCCCCCGGCTCACAGGGGACTGTCTCGGTCACGGGCTCCGGTCCGTGGCGAATCCTGCTTGCGATCGGCTCGCTCGTCGGCCCCGTCCTGCTCGCCGTCGGCACAGCCCTGGACTGGACAGGCAGCGGCGCCGATCCGCTGGAGTATCTCGGGAGGCTGGCGGATGCCCGCTCGGTCTATCTCGCCGCCGGCCTGCTGATGATGCTCGGGATGGCCTTCCTGCCGTTGACCGCGGTAGGCGTGTTCCGCGCCGCCGCGGGGCGCCAGCGGGCGACCCTGCTGCGGGTGGGCGGTGTCCTGCTCGGCGTCTGGGGTGTGTTCGGCACGGCCGGCATCGGCGGCGGCTACACCGCCGGGATCGTCTCGGTCGACCTGGTCGGCACGGTTCCGGACGATGTCGTGGCCCAGGTCTACAACGCGATCACCTACGGCCCGTTCACGACGATCGGCGCGAGCGTCGGCGGCGCCGGGTTCTTCCTCGGCGCGCTCGTGACCGGCATCGGCATCCTCGTCGCGCGGGGCCTGCCGATGTGGTCCGGGATCGTCGTGCTCGCCGCGATCCCCGTCTCGCTGCTGCAGGGCACCGGCATCCACTGGCTCGGGGCCGCCGCGTTCGGCCTGCTCGCCGTCGGCATCGCCGGACTCATCCCGGTCATGCTCCGCTACCGCACCGCATCGGCGCTCTGATCGAATAGTCCCATGCATATCAGGATCGATCGCCGGGTATCGGCGACGGAGCGCGGCGAACCCGCCTCCGCCGTCGCCCGGTGGTCGATCCTCGCCGGCACGCTACTCGTCGCTCTGCTGGCCGCCGTCAACCTCGTCGGCGAGTGGTTCGCGGTCGCTGACGTGTGCGTGGTGCCATCGTGTTCACCGCCGGAGCTCACCCTCGCTGCGGCGACCGAACTCACGCGTCAGGGCATCTCACTCCCGGTCTGGGCGACGGCGTCGGTGATCGTCATCGGGATCACGACCCTGGTCCCGCTGCTGCTGGCGCCGCTCGTCGGGTGGCGCGGTACCCGGCCTGCCGCACTCACGATCCCTCCGGTCTTGCTGCTGACGGCGCTGGGACCGGCTGCGGCGTTCGCCCCGGCCCCGTGGCTCGCGAGTGTGCTGGGCATCCTGTCGCAGCTCGCGCTGTTCGCGCTGCTGGCCTCCTACCCCGGCGGCCGGTTCCGACCGTGGTGGAGCGCGGTGCCGGTGATCTTCGCGGCGGCGTGGGCCTCGGTGATGGCAGCGCCGCCCATCCCGGCGGCGGTGGCCGCCAACGAGCAGCCCTGGGCCAGTCTGTACGGCGTCGGGTTCGCCCTGGCGCTGGCCGGCATCGTGGTCGGGCTCGTCGTGCGATTCGTGCGCGGGAACGTGGAGATCAGGCGGGCGATCCTGCTGCTCGCCGTCGGGCTCGGGCTGTTCGTCTGCTACGGCGCAGGGTTCTCCATCTATCAGGGCATCGACGCGGAGCGTGCCGGGATCGGCACGCTCCTCGGCTCGGCCAGCAACCAGATCGTCGACCTCATGCTCGCTCTCATCCTCGGCATCATCGCGCTCGCCGTGGTCCGTGGCGGTGCCTACGGAGTTCGGGTAACGCTGAACCGGGTGCTGCTCGGAGCCATCGGGCTCGGCATCGTCCTCGCCGTCTACACCGTGGTCGTCGTGCTCGGCTCGCTCGTGCTCCAAGGCTGGCTACCGCAGGCGCTCGGCAGTGCCGCCGCCGCGCTTGCGCTGTTCCTCGTGTTCCGCCCGATCATCCGCGGGATCGACCGTCTCGTCTACGGCGACGCCGACGATCCCGACCGGCTCGCCGCCCGGCTGTCGGCCGTGCTCGCCGCCGCGCCCGACAGCCGGAGCATCATCCCCGAGTTACTGGATGTGCTCGCCGAGCGCCTTCGACTGCCCTGGGCGGCGCTGGACGCACCCGGCGGCACGGGCGCCGCCGAGCCGGCCGGGATCGCGGTCGCGCTCGACCCCGCCGATCCAGGCGCCGCGGTGCTCACCGTCGGGCTCCGCGCCGGACAGCGTCGGCTGCATCGACGCGACCGCGCCGCACTCCGCGCCGCCGTCCCCACCCTGCTCTCGGGCCTGGCCGCCGTGCGCCTCACCGACGAGTTGCAGGCGTCCCGCCGCCGGGTCGTCTCAGCGGCAGAGGAGGAACGCCGCGCCCTGCGCCGCGAACTCCACGACGGGCTCGGCCCGACCCTCGCCGCCGCGCGGCACCGGATCGCCGCCGCCCGCGCCGACGCCGGCGACACGGACTCGAGCAGCCACCTCGCCCGCGCGGAGCAGCAGCTCACCGAGTCCGTCGAGACGATCCGCGCCCTCGCCCGGCGACTGCGCCCGCCCGCGCTGGACGAGCACGGGCTGGCACGGGCGCTAGAGAATGCCGCCGACGACCTCGGACTGGACGCGACCGTGAGCGTTCCCCCCGATCCGCTCCCGGACCTGCTGGAAGTCGCCCTCTACCGAATCGCCGTCGAAGCCCTCGCCAACACCGCCCGCCACGCCGGAGCCACCCGCGCCACCGTCCGCATCGGCGCCAGCCGAGCCGAGATCATTCTCGACATCGCCGACGACGGCACCGGCGTCGGCGAACAGCCGACCGGGGTCGGCATCGCCTCGATGCGCGAACGCGCCGCTGAACTCGGCGGTCGTCTCACTATCGCCGACCTGCCCGACGGCGGCACCCTCGTCAGCGCCCGCCTGCCCGTCCCGAACGGAGCCGCCGAATGACCGAGACCATCCGAGTCGCCGTGGTCGATGACCACACCGCATTCCGCGAGGGCATCGAGGCCGTCCTCGCCGGGCGGGCCGGAGTGCAGATCGTCGGCTCCTACGGCACCGCCGAAGCGGCGCTCGCTGGACTTGTCGCCGACCCCGCCGACGTCGTGCTCATGGACCTCGGCCTGCCCGTCATGGGCGGGATCGACGCCACTCGCCGCGTCCTGGCCGCATCGCCGGACACCAGGGTGCTCGTGCTGTCCATGCTGGATGACACCGCGAGCGTCCGGGACGCCATCGACGCCGGCGCCAGCGGCTACCTCGCCAAGACCGCAGGCCTGGATGAGATACTCCGGGGCATCCACGCCGGTCAGCTCCTCCTCGGCTCCTCGGTCTCCCGCCACCTCAGCGGAGGGCACACCGAACCCGCACCGGACGGCTACACGCCACGCGAACGCCAAGTCCTCGCGCTGCTCGCCGAAGCCGCCACGACCGGACAGATCGCCGACCGGCTCGGCATCGCCCAGAAGACCGTCCGCAACCTCCTGTCCACCCTCTACCTCAAGCTCGGCGTCGAAGACCGCGGCCAAGCCGTCCTCGCCGCGCGGCACCTGCTCGGGCGCTGAGGTCGCCCGCCGCTCGTCCGCGCTAGTTTCTCTGTGGGCCTCGCACCGAATCAAAGAGGAGCCTGATGACCCGTCGCATCCTGCATGTCGTCACCAACGTCGGCCACTACGACGACCCCTCCCACCCGACGGGCTTGTGGCTGTCGGAACTCACCCACGCCTGGGAGGTGTTCGCCGAGCACGGGTTCGAGCAGGTCATCGTCAGCCCCGCCGGCGGCCACGTTCCCCTCGAACCCCGCGCACTGAAGTTTCCGAACTACGACAAGACCGCGAAAGCCTGGCGCGCCGATCCCGAGAAGATCGCGCTGCTGGAGCACACGAAACGTCCCGACGAGATCGACTCCGCAGACTACGACGCCATCTATTTCACCGGCGGGCACGCCGTGATGTACGACTTCCCCGACAGCGAGGGACTGCAACGCATCACCCGCGACATCTGGGAGCGCGGCGGCATCGTCTCCTCCGTCTGCCACGGCTACTGCGGCCTGCTCAACACCCGCCTCTCTGACGGGACCCTGCTCGTCGCCGGCAAGAAGGTCACGGGCTTCGCCTGGCAGGAGGAGGTGCTCGCGCGCGTCGACAAGCTCGTGCCGTACAACGCCGAGGAGGAGATGAAGCAGCGCGGCGCGCTCTATGAGAAGGCGAAGCTGCCGTTCGTCTCGTACGCCGTCGTCGACGGCAGGCTCGTCACCGGACAGAACCCCGGCTCCGCGAAGGAGACCGCCGAGAAGGTCGCCGCCTTGCTCTGAACCCGCGTCTCGCGACGGGATTCCCGTCGTGCTCCCTCTCGCCGCTGGCCCGATCAATCCTGGTTCTGTTGCCCGGCGGTCCAGACGGAGCGAGCTGGCGAGGGGCACGGACTCTCACGCCGCCACCCGAACCCCTTGACCCGCTCTCGGCCGATCGTGGGCTCAGGGTGCCGGTCGCAACGCCCTTTGCGGGCTTGCGCCCGACACCCTGAGCCCGCACACTTGCGCCGCGGGTCTCCTATCCCGCGCGCCCGCGGCGTCCGGGCGGCAGCAGTCCCTTGCGGCGGGTGCGGGCGACCCAGCCCTGCACCGTGGAAAGCGGCACGTTGGCAAGCTGCGCCATTGTCGCGGTCGGGTTCGGGTCGCCGTCGTCTGTCAGCCGGGCGTGCTGGAGGGCGACCAGCTCGTAGAAGTCCGGGGTGCGCTTGGGGTCGCCCAGCGGCCGCAGCACCTCCGAGGAGCGCAGGGTGCGGCCGCTGGGGAGGGTCAGCTTGCCCTCCTGGAAGCGGGTGGTGCCGGTGACGGCGAACTGGCGTCGGTTGATCGCGGCCTCGATCTTGGAGGTCGGCAGCTCGCGCAGGATCGGGCTGGCGACCGGATCGCCGGCCCACTCGGGCAGGTAGGTGATCCCGGTGATGCGGACCTCGCCCATCGGATGCCGGTCCATGACGTATTGCCGCTGGAGACGCAGCAGAACGCGGGTGCTCGTCTCGACGTGCTGGATGAGATACCAGCGCCCGGCGTCGACGTTGTTATGGCTCGTGCGCAGTTTCCGGTTCAGGCCCGGCGCGCTGTCCACCCAGGCGTCGTAGCGCACGGCCTGGTCGATCGCGGCGCTGTCGCGCTCGGGGTAAAGCGGGGAGGGCTCGGGCATCTGCCAGCCCGCCGGCAGATCGCCGGGGACCAGCAGCTCGACATCCTCACGGTCCTCTGGCATGCAGTCGAGCCTAGCGGAGTCTGGGAGTTTACTCACGCACTAGCCATAACGCCAGTTTGGGTAGAGTGGCGTATCTGCTGTAACGTGAGGTGATTCGATGAGCGAAGCGACAACCGCCGCCGGGGATCGCCTGCTGCGCACCGAGGACGTGGCGACCTGGCTCTCGGTGTCCAAGTCGACGCTCGTGCGCTGGCGGCAGTCCGGGGAGGGGCCGGCCGTCTACTGGCTGGCCGAGGGCGTGCCTCGCTACCGTGCCGCCGACGTGGAAGCCTGGCTCGCCGCGCGCTCGACCGCGCGGCCGCGCCCGTCGAGAAGGGGGAGCGCCCATGCCGGTGCGTCGCGGGGATAAGTGGGAGGGCCGGCTGAAGGTCGCCGGCCGTGTCGTGGCGACCCGCCGATTCGAGCTGAAGCGCCAGGCGGCGGATTGGGAGCGCAAGCAGCGCCTCGCCTTCGATGAGCGCGGCTACGACCCGAGCGCCGGCAAGGTCGCCGTCGAGGACGTGCTGCCGGTGTGGTTGGAGCAGCGGGAGGGGCGGGTCAGTCAGACCACGCTCGACACCGACCGCTACCTGCTGCCGACCGCCGGCCAGCTCGCCGGCACCAGCCGCCGCGAGCCGGTGCTGCCGCTGTGGTTCCGCAAGCTGCACGTCGTCAAGGTCAACGCCAGCGCGGTCGAGAAGTGGCAGGACGACCTCGGCAAGCGTGACCTCGCGCCCACGACCGTCAGCCGTTACCGCAACTCGCTCTCGTCGTTCTTCTCCTGGTGCGTGTCCGAGGGCTACATCGCCCATAACCCGGTCGCCTCGACGAAGCCGCCGAAGGACCGCCGCGCCCGCGAGGACATGCGCCCGCTGCCAGCTCCCGAGTTCGAGGCGGTGGTCGCCGAGATAACCGAACTGAGCCCCGTCTACGGGGACGTCGTGCTCGTCCTCGGACGGACGGGGCTTCGCTGGGGCGAGGCGCGGGCCATGCAGGTGCGCGACTTCGCCGAGGTGCCGATGCCGCTGCTGCACGTCCTCCGCAACCAGCCCGAGGGCGCCGACATCAAGGCGCCGAAGTCGGGCAAGGGCCGTAAGCTCCCGATCCCTGACTACCTCGTGCCGGTGATCCGCCGCTTCGCAGAGGGCAAGGCGCCGACCGATCTGCTGTTCACGAGTCCGCAGGGCGGGCAGCTCTACCGGACCTCGTTCGTCCGGGCGACGAAGTGGGAGGCCACCAGCCGCGGGCGCACCCGCCACGACCTGCGGCACACCGCCGCCTGCGAATGGCTCATCCAGGGCGTGCCGCTGACGACCGTGCAGGCGTGGCTCGGGCACGGCTCTATCCAGATCACCGCCCGCTACCTGCACCACCTCGGCGACTTCGCCGACCGCGCCGCGCTCGACGTGCTCAACAGCGCGGCGTCCAAGGCGCTCAGCGAGCGCGCGAAGAAGCTGCCTGGTTGGGCCGATTCGGCACCACCGATCCGCACCAGCAGGCACCCGATCACGGCCTCGGCCTGGGCCGGTAGGCGGGCGCGTCCGGCGGGAACGCGGGAGCCCCTGGCGTAGCGCCAGGGGCTCCCTTGCCGGGTGGGCGATGCCGGACTCGAACCGACGACTTCCTCCGTGTGAAGGAGGCGATCTACCAACTGATCTAATCGCCCGTGGGGTGTTCAGTTTCTCATATGGACCCGGCCCGATCGGGGACCGGAGTGTGGTACTTCGGTCCCGGTTTCGACCTCGGGGTGATTCCGGGGTGATTCTCGGCCGGGAGTCCCGACCGTCTCGGGAACCGGCTGGCTGCCGATCCCTCTGTTTCCGGGCGAGTCTCACAGGTGGCTGGTGCGACCCCGCCGGAGTGACCTCTTCCGTGTGAACGAAGCGCGCTACCACTGCGCCAATCGCCCGCGACTGGTAACGATAGCTGATCGGGGGCGTGGTTCGCACATCGAGGGGGTTCGGTGTCCGGGGATGGTCTCGGTTTGCTTGGTCCGAGTGGAGGTTGTTAAGGTTGCATCCGCACCGGGGAGCCCGCGAGGGTCCGGAACGCATGCGGACGTGGCTCAGTTGGTAGAGCATCACCTTGCCAAGGTGAGGGTCGCGGGTTCGAATCCCGTCGTCCGCTCGGAGTTGGTCTCGTACCTGCCGCGACGAGGCCGGTTCTGACCGGTGGAGTGGCCGAGAGGCGAGGCAACGGACTGCAAATCCGTGTACACGGGTTCAAATCCCGTCTCCACCTCGGGCGGTTGGCGCAGTTGGTAGCGCGCTTCCCTGACACGGAAGAGGTCATCAGTTCAAGTCTGGTACCGCCCACCATCGTCTGGCTACGGTCTTCACCGTAGCCAGTTCGTATTTCCGACCGATTTCGGGTGACTGCCTGCCGCGGAATGTGACAACCACCGGCTCAGCTGTCGATAGACCTGCTCGCACTGCCAACCGCCGAAGGCGCCGGTCACGCGGCGCTGCGGTACCGCTCGAGGGCTGCTTGGCGGGCTGTCCCACAAGGCGGAGAAGTCACCCGCAGGGGGGACAGATCGGGCTGGCCAGCCTTGATGCGACTTCCTAAAGTGCGGGGTGGGGGAGGCCACTAGGCACCGACATGGGGGGACATGGTCGGCGACGTGTGGTCCAGGTGACGGGAGAAGCCGTGTTGGCGCGAGGTCTCTCCTTCAGACTGTGGCTGGGGCCGGGTTCCGGATCGGGGGAGCGGAATCCGGCCCCAGTATGTCTGCCCGCTTCTCGGGTGACTCCCGATATTTCACCGCTTGTCGGGTGACGCTGCGCGCTCCGATGACACTGCGGAGCTCGCGTCCGTCCTGATGCGGCAGAATGGGTCAGCGCTGCGGTCCTCTGCCGCAGTTTCATCCCGAAAGGACCTGTGACCGTGGCTGTCTCCGTTTCCGTGATCCGCAACGACTCTCGCGAGGTGCGGACGGTGGAGACCACGACCACCGGCCTGGACCTGTTCGGCACCGACCGAACCGTCGTGGCCATGCGGGTCAACGGCGAGCTCCGTGACCTCGCCCGTGAGCTGGCCGACGGCGACGAGGTCGAGGCAGTGGCCATCGACTCCCCGGACGGCCTCAACATCCTGCGCCACTCCACCGGACACGTCACCGCCCAGGCCGTCCAGGCTCTCTACCCGGCCACCAAGCTGGGCATCGGACCGTTCATCACCGACGGCTACTACTACGACTTCGACACCGAACGCCCGTTCACGCCCGAGGACGTCGCCGCCATCGAGAAGCAGATGAGCCAGATCGTCCGCGAGCGGCAGAAGTTCGTCCGCCGGGTGGTCGGCGAGGACGAGGCGCGCTCCGAACTGGCTGGCGAGCCGTACAAGCTGGAGCTGATCGGCATCAAGGGCAACGCCGGCGACACCGAG
Organism: Micropruina sp.; assembly: GCA_047602545.1. GTDB lineage: Bacteria > Actinomycetota > Actinomycetes > Propionibacteriales > Propionibacteriaceae > Micropruina. Next base: position 11,537 of record JASGHC010000003.1, read on the forward strand.
GGTGCCTCGGTCGAGGTGGGTGGCGGCGAACTGACCATCTACGACAACGTCCGGCGCGACGGATCGGTCGCCTGGAAGGACCTCTGCCGCGGCCCGCACGTGCCGCACACCGGCTACCTGAACGCCTATGCGCTGATGCGGACGTCCGCCGCCTATTGGCGCGGCGACCAGCGCAACGCCCAGCTGCAGCGGGTCTACGGCACCTCGTGGCCGACCCGCGACGACTTGAAGGCGTACAAATTCCGGCTCGAGGAGGCCGCCAAGCGCGATCACCGCAAGCTGGGTTCCGAACTCGACCTGTTCAGCTTCCCGGACGAGATCGGCTCGGGCCTGCCGGTGTTCCATCCCAAGGGCGCGATGATCCGGATGGAGATGGAGGACTACTCCCGCCGCCGGCACGTCGAGGCCGGCTACTCCTTCGTGAACACGCCCCACATCACCAAGGGGCACCTGTTCGAGACCTCCAAGCACCTGGAGTGGTACGCCGACGGCATGTACCCCCCGATGCGGGTCGACGAGGAGCGCGACGAGCACGGCCACGTCACCCGGCAGGGCGCCGACTACTACCTGAAGCCGATGAACTGCCCGATGCACAACCTGGTGTTCGCCAGCCGGGGCCGGTCCTACCGTGAGTTGCCGCTGCGGCTGTTCGAGTTCGGGCACGTCTACCGGTACGAGAAGTCGGGCGTGGTGCACGGTCTGACCAGGGCCCGCGGCTTCACCCAGGACGACGCGCACATCTACTGCACCCGCGAGCAGATGAAGGACGAGCTGGCCCGCCTGCTGACCTTCGTCCTCGACCTGCTGCGTGACTACGGGCTGGACGACTTCTACCTGGAGCTGTCCACCCGGAATCCGGAGAAGTCGGTCGGCGACGAGCAGACCTGGTCCGACGCGACCCGCGTCCTGGCCGAGGTGGCGGAGGCGTCCGGTCTCGACCTCGTACCCGATCCCGGCGGTGCCGCGTTCTACGGCCCGAAGATCTCGGTGCAGGCCAAGGACGCCATCGGCCGCACCTGGCAGCTGTCCACCATTCAGCTGGACTTCTTCGAGCCCGAGTTGTTCGAACTCGAATACACCGCGCCGGATGGCAGCCGGCAGCGTCCGGTGATGATCCACCGGGCCCTGTTCGGCTCGATCGAGCGGTTCTTCGGGGTGCTGCTGGAGCACTACGCCGGAGCGTTCCCGGCCTGGCTGGCACCCGTCCAGGTGATCGGGTTGCCGGTTGCCGAGGAGTTCAACGACTACCTGTCCGGGGTGCTCGATCAGCTGCGTGCGCGTGGCATCAGGGTCGAATTGGACGCCTCCGACGACCGGTTCGGTAAAAAGATCCGCAACGCGTCCAAGTCGAAGGCGCCGTTCGTGCTGATCGCCGGCGAGGCGGACCGCGACGCCGGTGCGGTGTCGTTCCGCTTCCGGGACGGTTCGCAACGCAACGGCGTCGGGGTCGACGAGGCCGTACAGACTGTGGTCGACTACGTGGCCGGCCGCGCCAACGCCGACCCGACCGCCGAAGGCTGAGCATGCCGGCGCCCGGCCCCGACGGTCAGCGGACAGAGGGGACAGAACCCGCAGTCCGCAACCGGGACGAAGTGGACCGTGGGGACGGTTCTTTCGGTCCACAATCGAGCCAGGTGGACCGTGGGGACGGTTCTTTCGGTCCACCATCGGAGGATGTCGTCGTCGAGGAGTCCGGCGAACGTCCCGGGACGCTGGACCCGTTCCAACGGCTCTGGACGCCGCACCGAATGGTCTACATCGGTGGCGAGAACAAGCCGTCCGACAGCACCGAGAAGCAGTGCCCGTTCTGCCGTGCGCCCGGACGTCCCGACGACGAGGCGCTGATCGTGCATCGCGGGGTGACCGCTTATGCGGTGCTGAACCTGTACCCGTACTCGCCGGGGCACCTGTTGATCTGTCCGTACCGGCATGTCTCCGATTACACCGACGCCACGCCCGACGAGGTCGCGGAGATCGCCGCGCTGACCCGGCGAGCGATGACGGTGATCCGAGCGGTCAGCCGTCCGGCCGGATTCAACCTCGGCATCAACCAGGGCGAGGTCGCCGGCGCCGGCATCGCCGCCCACCTGCATCAACATGTCGTACCGCGCTGGGCCGGGGACGCCAACTTCCTGCCGATCGTCGCGCAAACCAAGGCCGTACCCCAGCTGCTCGCGGACACGCGAGCGCTGCTCGTTGACGCCTGGACGCCGACCCGCTCCCACTAGTCTGGTGCCGTGTCATCCGGCGAGCCCTACGACACCGAGCGGATCCTCACCCTCCCGAATGTGCTGAGCTTCGTTCGGCTGCTCGGCGTACCCCTGTTCCTGTGGCTGCTGCTCGCCCGGCAGTACGATCTGCTGGCCGTCGTCGCGCTTGCGTTCCTCGGCGCCACCGACTGGGTGGACGGCTACATCGCCCGGAGGTGGAACCAGCGGTCCAAGCTTGGTCAGGTGCTCGACCCGTTGGCGGACCGGCTTTACATCCTGGCCACGCTGGTCGGTCTCGCCATCCGCGAGATCATTCCGTGGTGGATGGTGGTCGTACTGCTCTCTCGTGACGTGCTGATGGCGACCGTCGTTCTGCCGTTGCTGCGCCGCCGCGGTTTCATCACTCTCCCCGTCCATTTCCTGGGCAAGACGGCCACATTCTGTCTGCTCTACGCCTTCCCGATGGTGCTGCTCGGCGCAGGTGCCGAGCCGTGGGCGATGGCGTTCCGGGTGATCGGGTGGGCGGTGGCGCTGTGGGGTGCGGGGCTCTACTGGTGCGCAGGCCTGATGTACCTCGGGCAGACCCTGGACGTGTTGCGCCGGTTCCCACCGGTGGGGAAGGGTGACCGTCCCTCGACCACGGCCGCGGTCACTGGGGCGGGATGACCTCCCCGGACGGCACCGCCCCGCGTCCGCGCCGGCCGGACGCCAGCATGGACCTGCTCACCCAGCTCTACCGGGACGCCCTCGACCCCGGCTATGCGGCCGCCGAGCCGCGCCGGCGGCGCTGGTGGTTGATCGGGCTGGTGGCTCTGGTGATCGGACTGATGGTCGGCACGGCGATCGCCGATCAGCTGCGCGAAGCGCCGGCCGAGCAGGTGGAGCGCGATCAGCTGGTGCAACGCATCGACGAGGCCACCGCCACCACCGACACGTTGCGGGCGCGGGCCGCCGAACTGCAGCAACAGAACCGGACACTCTCCCGCGAAGCGCTGGCGAGGGATCCGGCTGCCGCCGAGGTGCAGCGCCAGCTCGATCTGCTCGGTCCGGCCACCGGCATGCAGGCCGTGACCGGGCCGGGCGTCATCCTGACCGCCGACGATGCTGCGGATGCCGATCGCAAGGGCAGCAAGGTGGTCGATCTCGACATCCGGCAGGCGGTCAACGGGCTGTGGCTCGCAGGCGCCGAAGCCATCGCCGTGAATGGGCACCGACTCTCCTCACGCACCGCGATCCGAGGTGCGGGCGATGCCATCACCGTCGACTACCGATCGCTCACCCGGCCCTACCGGATCGAAGCGATCGGTGACCCGAACGCGCTGCTGCAGGGGTTCCCGGGTACGCCGGGCGGGGCGTGGTGGGCCTACCTCAAACAGAACTACGGCATTCGGTACGACCTCACCTCGGCGGGTAGTCTGCGGCTCAACGCCGACCCCGGCCTGGGAGTCCGCAATGCCGAACGGAAGCCGTGAGGAAGTGCTGATGACATGATTGATCAGCGCTTCTGGAAGGAGGTGCCGTCGTGTTCGCGATCGTCGGCCTGATTCTCGGTGTCGCCCTCGGCATCTTCCTGGAGCCGACGCTGCCGGCCGGCTGCAGCCCTACCTGCCGATTGCCATCGTCGCCGCGCTCGACGCCCTCTTCGGCGGTTTCCGCGCCTACCTGGAACGGGTGTTCGACGACAAGGTGTTCGTGGTGTCATTCACGTCCAACGTGCTCATCGCGGGCCTCATCGTCTGGGTGGGTGATCAGATCGGCGTCGGGGCGCAGCTGTCCACGGCGGTGGTCGTGGTGCTCGGCATCCGCATCTTCACCAATGCCGCGGCGATCAGACGGGCGCTGTTCCATGCCTGAGCCGCAGGAACCCACTCAGCCGGTGGACTGGCGGGAACTCGTCCGCGACTTCGTCAAGCCAGGCCGCGCCCAGGTGGTGTTCGCGGCGATCCTGCTGGTCTGCGGACTTGCGGTCGCCATGCAGGTGCGGGCGCAGTCCTCGGAAACCGACTATTCCACCGTGCGGCGCGCCGACCTGGTGCAACTGCTGGACGACCTGACCGCACAGAGCCGACAGCTCGAATCCGAGATCGCCGAACTGGAAGCCACCCAACGGCGGTTGCAGAGCGGCGTCGAGGTCAACCGGGTGGCCCGCGAGGAAGCCCAGCGCCGACTCGACGTCCTCGCCATCCTCGGCGGGACGGCACCCGCGCAAGGTCCCGGCGTCCGCATCACGATCGCCGACCCGCAACACAAGGTGACCTCCGAGCTCCTGCTCAACACCATCGAAGAAATGCGGGACGCCGGCGCGGAGGTGATCGCGATCAACGGCACCGTCCGGGTGGTGGCGTCGACCTGGTTCGGCCCGGGGCCCGACGGAGCCCTGGTGGTGAGCGGTCAGCAGATCACGAGGCCGATCACCATCGACGTGATCGGCGACCCGCACGCCCTCACCGAGGCCGCGCGATTTAGCGGCGGCTTGGTGAGCGAGGTGGAGAGCGCGCGGATCGGTGGCAGCGTCGACATCGCCGCCGAGGACAAGCTGATCATCACCGCCGTCGTGGCCCCGCCGGTCAACCGTTTCGCCAAGCCCGCCTGAACGTTCCGCCTTCGGTGCCCGGGCGGGCGCGCCCCTTCCGGAACTGGGTAGTGTGTGCGCTGGATGACCCCATCCGTCACGTCCGCCACGGCCAAGGAGTTCCGCTGTGTATCCCGAGGATCTGAAGTACACCGACAAGCACGAGTGGGTGCGCACCGGCAACGGCTCCACAGTCCGGGTAGGAATCACCTCGTTCGCAGCCGACGCGCTGGGCGACGTGGTGTACGTGTCGCTTCCGCAGGTGGGTGAAGATGTGGCCAAAGGCGATGCGTGCGTCGAGGTGGAGTCCACCAAGAGCGTCTCGGACGTGTACTCACCGGCGTCCGGTGTGATCACGTCGGTCAACGAACTGCTGAACACGACGCCGGAGGCGATCAACTCCGATCCCTACGGCGACGGGTGGATGTTCGAGATCGAGGTCAGCGACCCGTCCGAGTTCGACGATGCGCTGGACTCCGACGCCTACGCGGAATTAACCGAAGAGTAGCCAACCGTCAACCTCTGGCTTAGCCTGACGTTGTACACCTTTCACCTAGCCATCGCAGCGTTCGCGCAGGAAGGCTCCGGACGATGATCAAGTGCCCCGCGTGTGGACACGACAACGCCGACACCAGCAATTTCTGCGCCAACTGCGGAACGTCGCTGGCGAATCCGGTCGTTACCGGCGACACCACCCGGGTCAGCCCCGCGGTGGAGCCGAACCTGGCCGAGGAACAGATCGCTGAAGACCTCAGCGCCGACGACCTGCGGGCGATCTCGATGCTCCCGGCCGATTCGGCCCTGCTCATCGTCCGCCAGGGGCCGGCGGCCGGGGCGCGGTTCCTGATCAACTCCGACACGACGACCGCGGGCCGGCACCCGCGCTGTGACATCTTCCTCGACGACATCACGGTGTCCCGCAATCACGCCCGGCTGGTGCGTCGTGAGGGCCACGTCTGGGTCGAGGACGGCAACAGCCTCAACGGCACCTACGTGAACAAGGTGCTGATCGACGCCCCGACGGCCCTGCGCCGCGGCGACGAGGTCCAGATCGGCAAATTCCGGATGCTCTTCTTCACCCACCCGGGCTGATCGCGGATGGCTTACGGACTGCGCAGCATCGGACAGGTCCTCACGGTACTGAAGGAGGACTTCCCGGACATCTCGATCTCCAAGATCCGCTTCCTGGAGAGCGAGGGCCTGATCTCGCCGGAACGGGCGCCGTCCGGGTACCGACGCTATGCGGAGTCGGACATCACCCGACTGCGGTACATCCTGACCGTGCAGAAGTCGCATTACCTGCCGCTGAAGGTGATCCGCGAGCATCTGGAGGCCATGGACCGCGGTGAGGAGCCGCCGCGGCTTGAGCCGCTGACCGGGGCGGCCGCCGCCGCCACCGAGGTGGCTTCGACGAGTGCGGGCGGCAACGGCCAGCAGTCGCGCAGCAGCAAGCGCCCGATCCGGATCACCCGCCGGGAGTTGCTGGAACTCAGTGGCCTGTCCGAGGCGAGCCTGGCCGAACTGGAGCGGCATGCGCTGGTCAACCCACGGCGCGGCACCGTCTATTACGGACGCGACGCGCTCACCGTCGCGGTGGCCGCCCGGAAACTCGCCGCCTACGGCATGGACGCCCGCCACCTGCGCGTCGTCAAGCAGGCCGCCGAACGGGAGGTCGGCCTGATCGAACAGGCCATCACGCCGCACCTGCGCCGCAGCCAATCGCCGCAGCAACTGGCCAAGGAAGTCATGCAGCTGGTGATGCACGCGCACGCCGCGATCATGCGATCGACGATGCCTCAGTAGGTGGGGATCATGCGCGAGTTGACCGTGGTCGAAGTCCGGCTCGAATCCGAGGAAGGCTCCCCGGTGCTGATCCTGAGGGAGGTGGACGGCCAGCGGCAGCTCGCCATCTGGATGACCGCTGCGGCGGCGTCCGGGATTCTGGGGGCGCTGCAAGAGTCCGACCCGGATCATCCGTCGTGCCACGAGTTGCTACTCGCCACCGTCGACAGCCTCGGCGGCGAGGTGTCGGTGGCGCACATCGTCGGACACCAGGAGGGCACGTTCTACGCCGAACTGATCGTCGACGGGCGTCCGGTCAACGCCCGACCCTCGGACGCCATCGCCGTCGCACTCCGTGCCAGGGTGCCGATCAAGGTCGCAGAGGGGGTGCTGGACGCGGTCGGTGTCGTCCCCGAGACAGTGCCGGACGAGCCCCCCGGCGAGGATCAGGTCGAACAGTTCCGCCAGTTCCTCGACTCGGTGAACCCCGACGACTTCGAGTGACAGCACCTGATCGCAACCCTGAGGTTCAGGTGGAGGGTTGGTAGCCTGGTGGCGGTTTTCGCGGCGTGTCGTTGACCGTTCCGTGGCCTCGGTTTTAGCGTCGTGGAAGACGAGGAAGCCCGGGCGCCGTGAGCGCGGGTGACACCCACACGAGTGAAGGCGGATGACGTGAACGGTCTGGACGAGGCGGCGGAGCACCCGGCGGGCGCGCAGGAGCTGCTCTTCGACGGCGACTTCGCACCCCTGCCCGAGGACGTCGGTTTCCGTGGCCCGGTGGCCTGCAAGGCGGCCGAGATCACCTACCGCCAGCTCGACTACTGGGCCCGTACCGGCCTGGTGGTGCCTCAGGTGCGTGACGCCAGCGGGTCCGGCACCCAGCGGCTGTACGGCTTCCGCGACATCCTGCTGCTCAAGGTGATCAAGCGGCTGATCGATGCCGGCATCTCGCTGCAGCAGATCCGGACCGCGATCGACCACCTGCGCGCCCGCGGCGTCCAGGACCTCACCGAGGTGACGCTGATGAGCGACGGCGTTTCGGTCTACGAATGCACCTCCGACGACGAGGTGATCGACCTGCTGCGCGGCGGCCAGGGCATGTTCGGCATCGCGCTGGGCGGCGTCTGGCGCGACATCGAGGGCAGCCTGTCCTCGCTTCCCAGCGAACGCGCCCAGGACGAAGAGGCGGCCTCCGCCCCGTCCGACGAGTTGTCCCGCCGGCGCCGGGCCCGCGCTGCCGGCTGACCTTTCGGCGAGCGCTTTGGGTTGCCGGGGGGCCGAACAAGCCCCCGGCATCGGGTGGACGACGGGGTGGGCCGCGGGATGACGGGTTGGGATAGTTTGAGTTCGCGGGGCGTCGCCGGACGCCGGAGCGGTTAACAGGAGAGCGCGGATGGTTGCTTTCACCAGTCGTCACATCGGGGCTGTCGGCGAGGACAGGGCGAAGCTGCTCGAGGTCGTCGGTTACGGGTCGTTGGACGAACTGACCCGTGCGGCCGTGCCGTCGGGCATTGCGCTGGACGGCCCGCTGCACCTTCCGGCAGCCCTGGACGAGGCGGCCGCGGCCGCTGAACTCGCGGGTTACGCCGCCGCCAACCGTCCGCTCCGGGCGATGATCGGCCTCGGTTACCACGGCACGATCACACCGCCGGTGATCCGCCGCAACCTGCTGGAGAATCCGTCCTGGTACACCGCGTACACGCCGTACCAGCCCGAGATCAGCCAGGGTCGGCTGGAGGCGCTGCTCAACTTCCAGACCATGATCAGCGACCTGACCGGCCTGCCGACCGCCGGCGCCAGCCTGCTGGACGAGGGCACGGCCGTCGCCGAGGCGATGGCGCTCGCCCGGCGGGTCGCCCGGAAGGGCTCGGTGTTCCTGGTGGACGCCCAGGTGCTGCCGCAGACCCTGGCCGTGGTCCGCACCCGTGCTCTGGCCACGGGCATCGATGTGGTGGTGGTCGACGGCGATCTGGTCGAGGCGCTGCAGACCCACGAGGCGTTCGCGATCGTCGTCCAGGTGCCGGGGGCGGACGGCGGGCTGCGCAGCCCGGACGAGTTGCGGGCGATTGCCGCTACGGCTCATGACAACAACGCGTCGGTGATCGCGGCGGCCGACCTGCTGGCGCTCACCCTGATCGAACCGCCCGCCGCATGGGGCGCCGATATTGCGGTCGGCACTACCCAGCGCTTCGGCGTCCCGCTGTTCTACGGCGGTCCGCATGCGGCACACCTGGCGGTTCGGCAGGGTCTGGAGCGTCAGCTGCCCGGACGCCTGGTCGGCCTGTCGAAGGACGCCGACGGCACCCCGGCGCTGCGGCTGGCGTTGCAGACCCGGGAGCAGCACATCCGCCGCGACCGGGCGACGTCGAACATCTGCACCGCGCAGGTGCTGCTGGCCGTCGCGGCGTCGATGTATGCGGTCTACCACGGCCCCCACGGACTGCGGGTGATCGCCGAAGGCATCCATGACAAGGCGCGACGTCTCGCGGCGAGCCTGACTGAGGTGGGTGAGCTGGCTGGCGGGTCGTTCTTCGACACGCTGACCGTGACCGTCCCGGGGTGCGCCGAGCAAGTCGTCCGGGCGGCGAGTGACGCCGGCATCCACCTGCGGTTGGTCGATGCCGACCGGGTGGGCGTCAGCGTCGGCGAGGACGCCACGGAGGCCGACCTGGCGGCGGTGGCGCGCGCGTTCGGCGCGCCCGAACCGGGGCAGGCCCGGCTCGGTGACCTGGCCGGCCACAACCGCGCCGTGGACTACCTGACCCATCCGGTGTTCCACAGCCGGCACAGCGAAACCGAGATGCTGCGCTACCTCAGGTCGCTCTCCGACCGCGACTTCGCACTCGACCGGGGAATGATCCCGCTCGGTTCCTGCACCATGAAGCTGAACCCGACCACCTCGATGGAAGCGATCAGCCTGCCTGGTTTCGCCAACCTGCATCCGTTCGCGCCCGCGTCCGACGCGCAGGGGTACCTGATGATGATCGAGCGGCTGTGCGACGCGCTGGCCGAGATCACCGGCTACGCCCGCGTCTCGGTGCAGCCCAACGCCGGGAGCCAGGGAGAGTTCGCCGGACTGATGGCGATCCGGACCTATCACCTTGCCAACGGCGACGAGCAGCGCACGGTGTGCCTGATTCCGGCGTCCGCGCACGGCACGAACGCGGCGTCCGCGGTGATGGCCGGCATGAAGGTCGTCGTGGTCAAGACCGCCGACGACGGCTCGGTCGACATGGCCGACCTGCGCGCCAAGATCGACAGCCATGCTGCCACGCTGGCCGCGATCATGGTCACCTACCCCTCCACCCACGGGGTCTACGAGGACACCATCGGCGAACTGTGTGCCCTGGTGCACGACGCCGGCGGCCAGGTCTATGTCGACGGCGCCAACCTGAACGCACTGCTCGGACTGGCCAAGCCCGGAAGATTCGGCTCTGACGTAAGCCACCTGAACCTGCACAAGACGTTCGCCATCCCGCACGGTGGTGGCGGTCCGGGGGTCGGGCCGGTCGGCGTGCGCGCGCACCTCGCGCCGTATCTGCCGTCGCATCCGCTGCTCGCCGAGGCCGGTCCGGCGACCTCCTACGGGCCGATCAGCGCGGCACCGTTCGGTTCGGCCGGCGTCCTGCCGATCAGCTACGGCTTCATCGCGATGCTCGGCGCGGACGGCCTGCGCGAATCCGGACAGTCCGCGGTGCTCGCCGCCAACTACATCGCGAAGCGGATCGGCGGGCATTACCCGATCCTCTACACCGGGGCGGACGGCCTGGTCGCGCACGAGTGCATCGTCGACCTGCGTCCGCTCACCAAGGCGACCGGGGTGACCGTCGACGACGTCGCCAAACGGCTCATCGACTACGGGTTCCACGCTCCGACGATGAGCTTCCCGGTGGCCGGGACGCTGATGATCGAGCCGACCGAGTCCGAATCGAAGGCCGAGCTGGACCGGTTCTGTGACGCGATGATCGCGATCCGGGCCGAGGCGGACGCGGTCGCGGCGGGGGAGTGGCCCGCCGACGACAACCCGCTGCACAACGCCCCGCACACCCAGGCCCGGGTGGTCGCCGACGACTGGACGCATCCCTATCCGCGCACTCTGGCCGCCTACCCGGGTGGTCGCCGGCTGGGCAGCATCGGGACCGGGGCCACCGACAAGTACTGGCCGGCCAGCGCCCGGATCGACGGCGTTTTCGGAGATCGCAACCTGGTCTGCTCCTGTCCTCCGGTCAGCAGCTACCAGGAGTAGCCCGGCAGGCCGGGTGGTTGCGGCGCTGCTGCCAGGTGGTGGACCCGCCCGTAACGGTGTGCGTCCACCGGATGGCACGACGCGGCTAGGCTGAACGGGCCCGTTTTCGAGGAGGTCCGCCATGCCGCAGTGGCTCGAGAAGTTGAAGGAGAAGCCCTGGATCGCGCACCTGCTGCGCACCCAGGAGCGGTTCACCTCGCGCATGGGCAATCAGTTTGCCGGGGCGATCACCTACTTTTCGGTGCTGTCCGTCGTGCCGGTGCTGATGTTCGCCTTCTCGATGCTGGGCATGGTGCTCACCACACTGCGTCCCGACCTGCTGGACAGCGTTCGCGCGTTGATCACGCATGAGGTCGAGAACGTGCCGTTGGGCACGCAGGTGATCGAGGTGATGGAGACGGCGTTGAACAGCTGGGCGAGCCTCAGCCTCGTCGCCGCCGGCATCTTCGCCTGGTCGGGTGCCAACTGGGTGGCCAACCTGAAGAGCGCCATCCGGGCCCAGATGCGACCCACCCTCGATGTGGCCGAGCAGAAGTCGAACATCGTGGTGGAGATTCCGAAGAACCTGGCGATCCTGCTGGCGCTGTTGGTCACCATCTTGGCGATGTTCGCCTTGTCGTCGGTGGCCACCGTGCTGTCGGGAACGATCATCCAGTGGCTTGAGTTGCCGACCAGCATCGTCACCACGCTGTTGTTGCGGCTCGTTCCGGTGCTGGTCAACATTGCGGTCGGCTTCGCGCTGTTCGCCTTCGTGTACCGGGTGTCGTACCAGCAGCCCATCCCGCGTCATGTCTGGTTGGTCGGCGCCTTCACCGGGTCGCTCGGCCTGGCGGTTCTGCAGATCGTCGCCACCACGGTCGCGTCCATGTTCTCCCATAACGCCGCAGCGCAGGTCTTCGGACCGATCATCGTCGCGATGCTGTTCCTCAACATGTTCGCGACCCTGATCCTGATGATCGCCGCCTGGATGGCGACCTACGAACCGCCGCCGGTCTACCGGTCGCCGCTGGCTCAGGACGTCGCCGATCCGCCCGCCGAGATGGTGGACCCGCTGCCCACCGTGCGGCGAGCGGTCGCAGAGCGCGGCATGCGGGTGGGCATCGGCGCCGGTTGGGTGCTGGGCGCCGCAACCGGGGTCGGTCTCGGTGCCATCATCGCCGGCGTCGCGGCCTGGTTCCGGCGCGTGACCCACCGGCCATGAGTGCGCGTCCGGCGTCCGTCCGGGGTGGGGTGGAACCGTTCCATGTGATGGAGGTGTTGAAAGCCGTCGCGGCGCGGCGGGTCAGCCATGACGACGTGGTGCTGCTGTGCGTCGGACAGCCGTCTACGCCGGCACCGGCGCCGGTGCGGGCCGCCGCAGCGGACGCGCTGAACGCGGAGACGCTGGGGTACACCGAGGCGGTCGGCACGCTCGCCTTCCGGCGCGCGATCGCCCGGCACTACCGCGAGCAGTACGGTCTCGCCGTCGATCCGGACGCCGTGGCGGTCACCACCGGCTCCTCCGGCGGATTCCTGCTGACCCTGCTGGCCGCCTTCGACGCCGGCGACCTGGTCGCGGGCGAGCCGTCGATCGAAGGTCAGCAGCGGAGATGCCTCGCGCCGGCCGGCGTCCAACGCGAGGTAGATGTCGGCGATCGATAGTTTGGGATGGAGGGGTCCGGCGCCCGCACGGTCAGCGGGCGATGTCTCCCCAGCGTGCGCCGGTGATCGTGAGCAGGTCGGCCGGTGCCAGCTCGACCTGGAGGCCGCGCTTGCCCGCCGAGACCAGGATGGTGTCGAACATCTGGGCGGTCTCGTCCAGAACGGCCGGCAGCGGGGTCTTCTGTGCAATGGGTGAGATGCCGCCGACCACGTAGCCGGAACTCCGGGACGCCTCGGCCGGTTTCGCCATCGTCGCCCTCTTCGCGCCGACGGCGGCGGCGATCGCCTTCAGATCGAGCTGACCGGCGACCGGGACGATGCCGACCGCCAGCGGTGGGCGTCCGACACCGACGTCGACGACCAGGGTCTTGAAGATTCGCAGCTCGTCGACACCCAGTTCGCGTGCCGCCTCGGCGCCGAAATCCCGGCTGTCGTCGTGATGGGTGTAGCTGTGCAGGGCGAAGGCGATGCCCACCGCGCTGAGCGCATCGGTCGCGGGCGTCCCGCCCGTAGGTTTCCCGGCCACCTGAACACCGTAGTGGCTAGGTTGGGGCCGTGGATGCAGAGGAGTTCCGGGCCTACGGCCACCGGTTGATCGACTGGATCATCGACTACCGCCAGCGTCTCGACACGCTGCCCGTGCAGGCGCAGGTCGAGCCCGGTGAGACGTCCGCCAAACTGCCGGAGCATCCGGGCGAGCCGGACGGCTTCGAGGCCCTGCTGGCCGACCTCGACGACGTGGTGGTGCCCGGGCTGACCAACTGGCAGCATCCGAGCTTCTTCGCCTGGTTCCCCGCCAACAGCGAATATCCGGCGATCCTGGCCGAACTGGTCTCTGCCGGTTTGGGTGTGCAGGGGATGAGTTGGGTGAGCAGCCCGGCGGTCACCGAGGTGGAGACCCGGATGATGGACTGGATGATCGAACTGCTCGGCCTGCCGGACGCGTTCCGTTCGACCAGTCCGGCCGGCGGCGGCGTGATCCAGGGTTCGGCCAGCGAAGCCACCCTGACCTCGGTGCTGGCCGCCCGGTACCGGGCCACCGGTGGCGCGGTGAATCGCGACTCCGATACGACCAAGCTCGTCGCCTATGCCACGTCACAAGCGCATTCGTCGATCGAGAAGGGTTTGCGGATAGCCGGCATCGGCACCGAGCATCTCCGTGTCGTGCCGCACGACGAGCACTTCGCGATGCGTCCGGACGCCCTGGCTGAGGCGATCGCCGCCGACCGGGCGGCAGGTTTGGTGCCGTTTTGGGTGTGTGCCACCGTCGGCACTACGAACTCGCTGGCCGTGGACCCGGTGCGGTCGGTCGGCGAGGTCGCCCGGCGCGAGGGGCTGTGGCTGCACGTGGACGCCGCGATGGCCGGCATCGCCACGCTGTGCCCCGAGTTGCGCTGGCTCAACGACGGCGTCGAACTGGCCGACAGCTACGGCACGAATCCGCACAAGTGGATGGGCGTCACCTTCGACTGCAACCTGTTCTACACCGCCGACCGGGCCAGCCTGCTGGGCGCGTTGAGCATCCTGCCCGAGTACCTGCGCACCGCTGCGGCCGAGTCCGGCGCGGTCATCGACTACCGCGACTGGCAGGTGCCGCTGGGCCGCCGCTTCCGGGCGCTCAAGCTGTGGTTCACCTTGCGCACGGACGGTGTAGCCCCGGCTCAGCTGATGATTCGCGACCAGCTCGAGTGGACGTCCGAACTGGCGGGCTGGATGGCGGCGGACGAGCGGTTCGAGATTCTTGCCCCGCACCCGCTGAACCTCTTGTGCTTGGCCCTGCGGGCCGGCGACGAGGCGACCACTGCGCTGATCGAACGGGCCAACGCCACCGGTCGCGTGCTGTTCACCCGCACCGTGCTCGGCGACCGGGTTGCGCTCCGCTTCTCGATCGGTGCCCGCAGCACCACTCTGGACGACGTCCGCGCGGCCTGGCGCCTGCTGCAGGAGTTGGCCGGCTGATCGGGACGTTTCGGTTCAGGGGACGGTTCCCTTTCGGTTCAGGGGACGGTTCCATTCCGGTTCAAGGAACCGTCCCCCTCGGTTCACTCCGAGGTTTAGCGGACGGCGAGCAGGTCCACCACGAAGATCAGGGTTTCGCCCGGCGCGATGACGCCGCCGGCGCCACGATCGCCGTAACCGAGGTGCGGCGGGATCACCAGCTGCCGGCGTCCGCCGACCTTCATGCCCTGGACACCGCGGTCCCAGCCGGCGATGACCTGGCCGATGCCGAGCCGGAAGCTGAGCGGCTCCCGGCGGTTGTAGGAGGCGTCGAACTCCTCACCGCTGGAGTGCGCGACACCCACGTAGTGCACCACGACGGTGTCGCCGGCTGCGGCCTCGGCGCCGTCACCGACGGTGATGTCGGTGATGGTGAGATCGGCGGGGGCATCCCCGGGGAAGTCGACTTCAGGCTTCTCATTGGTCATGCGGACAGCCTTGCACAGCCCGTCCGTGCGCCCCGGAGGGATCCAATGCGCAACCGCCCGCCCGGACCGGCCCGCCCATCCCAGGTGGCCGGCGGGTATTGATCCAGATCGGGCGCCGGTAGCGGTGCTCGATCTGGATCAATACCTCTGGCATCTTCGGGTCGGGCCGAACCACTAGAATCACAGCCGTGATCCGCACCCTTGACCTGCGTGGGCAGGTCGTCGACTACCGCGCCGTCGTCCCTCGGGCCCCGATGGACGTCGAGCATGCGGTCGAGGTGGTGCGGCCGATCTGCGACGCGGTCGCCGAGCGCGGCGCGGACGCGCTGCGCGAGTTTTCCGCCCGCTTCGACGGCTGCGAGCCGGACCAGCTGCGGGTGCCCGCCGAGGCCCTTGAGGCCGCCGTAGCCGGGCTCACGACCAAGTTGCGCGCCGCACTGACCGAGTCGATCCGGCGCCGCCGTGCGGTCGCCGGGGTGGAGGCTCGGGCCGCCACCCTGCGGGCCGAACCAGCCCCAGGTGCGGTGGTCGAGTCGCGGGCGATCCCGGTCGACCGGGTCGGGTTGTATGTGCCCGGCGGGCTCGCGCCGCTGGCGTCCTCGGTACTGATGAACGTGGTGCCGGCCCAGGTCGCAGGGGTGACGTCGATCGCCGTCGCATCCCCGCCGCAAGCCGACTTCGGCGCACTGCCGCACCCGACCATCCTGGCCGTCTGCGCCCTGCTCGGTGTGGACGAGGTGTACGCCGTCGGCGGTGCCCAGGCGATCGCCATGTTCGCCCACGGCGTTGACGACCTGTGTGCGCCGGTCGACCTGGTCACCGGCCCCGGCAACATCTACGTGGTCGCCGCCAAGCGGCTGCTGCGCGGCAAGGTGGGCATCGACGCCGAGGCGGGTCCGACCGAGATCGCGATCCTGGCCGACGACAGCGCCGACGCGCGCTTCGTTGCCGCCGACCTGATCTCGCAGGCCGAGCACGACCCGATGGCGGGGGCCGTCCTGGTCACCGATTCCACCGAACTGGCGGACGCCGTCCGCGACCAGCTGGAACCCCAGGTCGCCGCGACCCGGCACGCCGAACGGATTCGCACGGCGCTGGCCGGCGAGCAATCGGCCATCGTCCTGGTCGACGATCTCGAACAGGGCCTCGACGTGGTCAACGCCTATGCCGCCGAGCACCTCGAGATCCACACCCGGGACGCCCGCGCGGTGGCCGCGCGGGTGCGCAACGCCGGGGCGATCTTCGTCGGCCCCTGGGCGCCTGTCTCGCTGGGCGACTACAGCGCGGGCAGCACCCATGTGCTGCCGACCGCGGGCTGCGCCTGCCACTCGTCCGGCCTGAATGTGAACAGCTTCCTCAAGCACGTCCACGTCATCGACTACTCCCGCGAAGCTCTCCTCGAGGTGGCGAGCGTCGTCGAAACGTTCGCTGCCGCCGAGAACCTGCCGGCGCACGGGGCCGCGGTCACCGTTCGCCGCCCAACCCAGTGACGATGACCACCCGCCGCTTTCCGCGGCGGCCCCGATATCCTGATTCACAAGCAGATTCACCACACAGAAGGCGGATCGATGAAACCCAATCCGACACTGGCCGACCTGCCGTTGCGTCCCGAGCTGGTCGGTGAAGAGCCCTACGGCGCGCCCCAGTTGGACGTGCCGGTGTGCCTGAACGTCAACGAGAACCCCTTCCCGCCGAGCGCCGAGATCGCTGCCGACATGGCGGCCACGATCACCGCCGGCGCGACCGGGATGAACCGGTACCCCGACCGCGAGGCGACCGGGCTGCGCACCGCACTGGCGGCGTACCTCGGCCACGGGCTGACCATCGAGAACATCTGGGCGGCGAACGGCTCCAACGAGGTGATGACCCATGTGCTGGGTGCCTTCGGCGGGCCGGGACGCACGGTGCTCAGCTTCACCCCGACCTACTCGATGTACCCCGAGTACGCCCGCAACACCCACACCGGTTACGTCACCGCGCCGCGCCGCGACGACTACACCCTGGACGCCGAGCTGATCCTCGCCGCGATCGCGGAGCACGCCGCCGATGTGGTGATCATCACCACGCCGAACAACCCCACCGGTACCCCGACCTCGCTGGAGGTGATCGAGGCGGTGCTGGCGCACACCGACGCGATCGTGGTGGTGGACGAGGCCTACCAGGAGTTCTCCCGGCGCCCCGAACAGACCGCGCTCACCCTGCTGCCGCGGTTCGGCAACCTGATCGTCAGCCGCACCATGAGCAAGGCGTTCGCCCTGGCCGGCGGCCGGATCGGCTACCTCGCCGCCGCGCCGGCGATGGTGGACGCCTGTCGCATCGTGCGCTTGCCGTACCACTTGTCGGCGCAGACCCAGATCATCGCCGAGACCGCTTTGAAGCATGCCGATTTCCTCCTTTCGCAGGTGGACCAGCTGCGGCGGACGCGCGACGAGATGCTGGTCCGGCTGCCGGAACTCGGTGTCGAGGTGATCGATTCGGACGCCAACTTCTGCCTGTTCGGCCCGTTCGATGACCGGCATGATGTCTGGCAGCGGCTGCTCGACCGGGGCGTGCTCGTCCGAGAGACCGGACCCAAAGGTTGGCTACGGGTTTCGGCCGGCACCCCGGACGAAACCGAGACGTTCTACACGGCCCTGGCCGAGGTATTGGAGGAGATCCGATGACGGCACGCACCGCGGTGGTGGAGCGCAGCACCAGTGAGTCGAGCGTCCGGGTGGCGGTGAACCTGGACGGCACCGGCGCCTCGACGATCAGCACCGGCGTCGGCTTCTACGACCACATGCTGACCGCGCTGGCCAAGCACTCGCTGATCGACCTTGAGGTCAGCACCACCGGCGACCTGCACATCGACGGCCACCACAGCGTCGAGGACACTGCCATCGCGCTCGGCGCGGCGGTGAAGCAGGCGCTCGGCGACAAGCGCGGCATCGTCCGGTTCGGCGACGCCACGGTGCCGCTGGACGAGGCGCTGGCGCACGCGGTGGTGGACGTCGCCGGACGTCCCTATGCGGTCTGCTCGGGGGAACCGGACGGCCAGATCTACGCGCTGATCGGCGGCTCCGGCGTCCCGTACGCGGGTTCGATGACCTACCACCTGATGGAGTCGTTCGCGATCAACGCCGGCATCTGCCTGCATCTGCGGCTGCTGGCCGGACGCGACCCGCACCACATCGTGGAGGCGCAATTCAAGGCGGTCGCCCGGGCGTTGCGGATCGCGGTCGCGATCGACCCGCGGGTGGCGGACGCGATCCCGTCCACCAAGGGCTCGCTGTGACCGAGCCGCGGGTGGTCGTCCTCGACTACGGCTCGGGCAACCTGCATTCGGCGACCCGTGCGCTGTGCGCCGCCGGTGCCGACGTCGTCCTCACGGCGGACAGCGATGCGGCGTTGGCGGCCGACGGCCTGGTGGTGCCCGGCGTCGGCGCGTTCGCGGCCTGCATGGACGGGCTGGCTGCCGTCGGCGGCCCGGCGATCATCCGCGAGCGGCTCGCGCAGCGGCGACCGGTGCTGGGCATCTGCGTCGGCCATCAGGTGCTGTTCGGCCACGGTGTCGAGCACGGCCTGGACGCCGCCGGCGTCGCCGTCCTGCCCGGCGTCGTGGAGCGGCTGACCAGCGCCCGGCTCCCACATATGGGTTGGAACACCGTCGATGCGCCGGATGATTCGGTGCTGTTCGCAGGCCTGCCGGGGGAGCGGTTCTACTTCGTGCACTCCTACGGCGTCCGCTCCGGAGCCGATCTGCCGGAAGACGCGAAGGTGACCTGGGCCGAGCATGGCGGCGACCAGTTCATCGCGGCCGTCGAGTACGGATCGCTGTCCAGCACCCAGTTCCACCCGGAGAAGTCCGGCCAGGCGGGTGCGCGGCTGCTGCGCAACTGGATCGCCACGCTCGGCTGAGTAGGGTGCCGTGGATCGGTACCGACCAGATGGGTACTCTGAGCCGGTGAGGACTCCTAAACGTAGGCGGCAGCTGCCGCGTAAGCCCGCATTGGGTGTCCCCGCGGCCAATCTGGAACGTTGTGCGCGAGTGGCGTCGTATGTCGGGTCGCCGGAGCATAAGTCGATGCCGTCATTCGCCGGACCGCCTAGTTTGCGTTCTGATGCGAGCCGCTGCCCTACCGATCTCAAGGATGCCGAAGAGATCACGCGCTGGCTTGCGAGTGGAATCCGTGCTGGTCTGGTGAGCGAAGATCCAGGAGGCGACGGTTTTCCGAGATACGTGTGGGCTTTTCGTCGAGAATCTTGGTTCGAAGGGCGCCTCGTCAATGCCGATCAAGGCACCTATAAAGGATATCCCTTGGCCGATGATGAGATTTCCCGTGGATTGCGTCTGCGCGAGGCAGAGTTGCGCGATGCGTGGAGAACGCCATGACCATGCGCTTGAAGTGGGAGTGGGAGCCTGCGTCGGATGTGCGTCTTCCTGAATTCGCCGCGACGTGGTGTCGCCTGAACATCGAGCTCAACGGTACTCCCGCCACCTTGGTTGAGCGGCGCGATGGGTCTGGGGGGTTGCGCCACGGAATCGATGTGGCGGCGTATCCGCTCGCTGAGTTTCTTGCGGTCAATTGGTGGCGACTCAACGCGATATCACATTCTCCCGCCGACCGCGGAGTGTCCCTCATCGGGGCCGGCGAAGGGTTCGCGTGGCCTGATCTCACGCTGCGCAACGATCGCGGTCTTGTCTGGGCAAGCCTTCGTCAGCGGGACAAGGCTCCAGAGCACGTCCGCTTCCTCACACAGACTGAAACGGTTCTCGACGCCGAATCCGTGCTCTCTTCCGCTGCCGAGTTCATCGACGACACTGTGCGCAGACTTCAGGACGCAGGTATCGGCAGGAGCCTGTTGCAGGACGAGTGGGCTGCTATTCAACAGGCAGACTCCGACGAGCGTGACTACTGCTTAGTGGCCGCCGCATGGGGGCAAGACCCCTATGACACCCCAAGTGACGTCGAGCGACTCCTGCATCGCGCAGACGCGGCGATCGGTAGTGCAGCCCTGCTCGCGGACCTATCGCGGGCGGTGCCCCTTGATCGAGTTGAGAGCTCGGTGCAATGGCTCAAGGAGGCAACGGAGTCCCTTCGTCCGCAGACAGTCTCCTTCCCATGGACGGGACCCCTGGACTGGCGCACTGCAGCAGGACTCCAGCCATGGACGATCGGGTACGAAGGCGCGCGCACGTTCCGGCGGCTGCTCGATTTGGCGCCGTCCGCATCCCTGTCGGTCGAAGAGTTGCTGACGGTTCGCCAAACTAATTCCCCCGCGCCCACCAACGTGGATGGTCTCATTGACGCGGAGGGGTCGTCGAGATTGGCTGTCGTTGTCGGTGCCACGGTTGGGTCGACAGCAAAACGGTTCGCTGCAGCGCGGGCGATAGGCCGTCAAGCGTTCTCCCCGACCCAAGGATTGTCGCTGCTTACGCGCGGCGTGCGTTATACCGAGAGGACGGAGCGTGCTTTTGCTGCCGAGCTCCTGGCGCCGGCGATCGGTATCGAGGCTGTTCTCGCCGGTGACTTCTCCGATGAAGGAATTCTCAGGGCAGCCAAGCATTTCGACGTGAATCCGACGCTCATTCAACACCAGGTCGAGAATCAGATCGCCGCCTAGGCGGAGGAAGCTCTGATCATCCTAACTATCGCTGGTCGAGCTTGTCGAGACCGCCTTTCCCAACGCCAGTTCGTCTACGGTTTCGAAAAAGCTCGACCAACGAGGATCAACGCTTTCCTAACGAATCGGGTCAACTGGCGATCACGCGCCGCTCAGCACCCGGAAGAAGACCGTGGTGATGGTGCCGTCGTTGCGGTAGGCGTAGGGCTGGTCGCTGGGGATCGTCGCGGTCTGGCCGGCGTCCAGCACGACCGGGCCGGCCTGCAACTCGAGGGTGAGCCGTCCGGTTAGCACGTGATGCACTTCCTGGGCACTCGGGACATCCGGCGAGGCCTGGTACCGCGTGCCGGGCGTCAGCTGCCACTTCCACAACTCGGCGCGCGGATGATTCGTCGCGCCGAGCAACACGCCTTCGCTGCCCTGCTCGTCGCGCCAGACGGCGGTCGGTGCCACCGGTTCGACCGCGCCGGGGGAGGGGACGGCCTCGGGCAGGGCGAGGGTGGCGAAATCGGTATCGAGCGCGGCAGCGATCCGATCGATGGTCGCCAGGCTCGGGTTCGCCTGACCCAACTCGACGGCGGTGAGCATCCGGCGACTGACCCCGGACTCGTCCACCAATTGCTGCATCGTCCACCCGCGCGCCTTGCGGAGGCGGCGGATCCGAATCCCCACCCGGGTGACGAACTCCGGCGTGGCGGCGCCACCCGATCCGGACGCGGTGCTCATGGTGAGCACTATCTCACCTCGTCCAGGACGTGTCCGAGCAGATCGAGGCCGGTCTGCAGCGTTTCGGTGTCGTAGGCGTAGCCGACCCGCACCGTGCCGGGGACGCCGAACGCATCGCCGGGAGTGAGCATCACCCCGGTCTCATCCAGCAGCCTGACGCACAGCGGGTGAGAGTCGATCGGCGCGTCGTAGCGG
Source organism: Micropruina sp. (assembly GCA_047602545.1). Taxonomy (GTDB): domain Bacteria; phylum Actinomycetota; class Actinomycetes; order Propionibacteriales; family Propionibacteriaceae; genus Micropruina. The sequence goes on from JASGHC010000003.1 coordinate 32,939, forward strand.
AGTAAGGCGGTGGTGCCGCCGGCGGGTCGTACGTAGCTGACGTCCGGACGTCCGGACACCCAGGCGTCGAGCACGGCGAGATTGGTCCGGGTGATACGTCGCGCCCGACCGAGCACCGCGTCCCGGCTGGCCAGCGCGACGCTGGCCAGCAGGTCGTCGATCCGTCCGACGCTGATCGTGGTGTAGTCGCGGTGAATGCTCACCGCCTCGATCAGTTCGGACGGCGCCACGATCCAGCCGAGCCGCAGCCCGGCCAGCGCCCACGGCTTGGACATGCTGCCGGTGGAGATGCCACGTTCGTACACGTCGGCCATGGAGGCAGCGAACCCGTCGCCGTCCTGGTCGATCCCGCGATACACCTCATCGGCCAGCACCCAGGCACCCACATCACCGGCGATGGCGGCGATCTGACGCAGCGTTGCCTCCGGCGTCAGGCTGCCGGTCGGATTGTTCGGGTTCGCGAAGGCGATCAGTTTCGTCGAGGGTCGGATCATCGACCTGAGCCGATCGAGATCGGGCAGCCAGCCGTCCGCTTCGCGCAGCCACAGCTCGTTCACCTCGGCGCGATGGCTAGCCGGGATCGCATAGTGCTGCTGGTAGGTGGGCAGCACGCTGATCACGTGGTCGCCCGGCTCGGCCAGCGTCTCGTGAACCAGCGCGTTCGCACCGATCGCGCCATGGGTCACCAGCACGTTGTCGGCGCTCTGCTCTTGGTACAGGCCGGCCACCAAACCTCGTAGCCGAGGGCTGCCGGGGATCGGACCGTAGCTGAGCTTCGTCGCCGCCAGTTCCCTGAGGACCTCGTCACGTCGCCCCGTCAGCGCGAGCAGTTCGCCGGTAGTGAGCGAGCTCACGCAGGTCTCGGCCACGTTGTAGCGGCAGGTCTCCTCGTAGCGGTTCATCCAGATCTCGACCTGGAACGGCTCGATCCTCACGCGCTCTCACCGCTCAGCTGCGCGCGGTAGGCGGCGGACGCGACAGTGGCGTCCTCGATTCCCAGCCGGACCGAGCGGAAGTAGACGACACGGTCGCCGGTCGGGGCCGCACCGCTGCCGGCGACCAGGCCGGCCACAGCGTGCCGCGGACCGCGCCAGGATCCCAGCCCTCAGTAGCGGCTGCCCGCAGCTCGGTGGCGACAGTGAGGGTGGTCGGTGCATCCAGGTAGACGTCAGTTCCGCTACAGCGGCGGCGGGGATCTCGCGTGCTCCCGGCGCATTGGTCGAGATGGACGTGACAACGGTGCCGGTCGGCTGCATGCGTGGGTCGAGCACGTCGGTGGCGGCGGAAGTGCACAGCATCACCAGGTCGGCGCCGGCAACGGCGGCTTCGATCGAGTCGGAGAACCCGACCTCCGGCTCGGCGGTGGCGGGCTGCGTCCGGGCGAAGACGCGAACCTCCATGTCCGGACGGAGTGCGCGCAGATAACGGACGTGCGCCCGTCCGACCGGTCCGTAGCCGACGACCGCAGCCGTGCGTGCCGTCCGAGGAAGCAGCAGGTCGGCGGCCAGGGCGCTGGTGGCCGCCGTCCGCTCGGTGGTGAGTGCGCCGGCATTGACCAGGGCGACCGGGTCACCGGTCGCGGTCACCGGTGCGTCCAACCTGCTGGGCAGCAAGCCGCCGGTGGCCCGGATCGCCGAGCGGGCGCATCAGGTCGGCGCACTGGTCTACGTGGACGGCGTCCACTACGCCGCCCATGCGACGATCGACCGGCAGGCGCTCGGGGCAGACTTCTTCGTCTGCTCGCCGTACAAGTTTTTCGGCCCGCACTGCGGTGTGCTGGCCGCCGACCCCGCAGTGCTCGAGACCGTTCATCCCGACAAGCTGGCACCCTCCACCAACCAGGTGCCCGAACGGTTCGAGCTGGGCACGCTCCCTTACGAGATCCTGGCCGGCGCCACCGCCGCCGTCGATTTCATCGCGAGCCTGGCGCCGGGCTCCGGCAGCCGCCGGGAGCGGCTGGTCGCCGCCCATCACGCGATCGACGAACACGAACTCCGGCTGCGCGCCGGATCGAGGACGGCCTGGTCCGCTTCGGCGACCGGGTCACGCTGCACTCCCGGGCCGCGGACCGCACCCCGACCCTGTTCGTCACTTTCGCGAATCGGGACAGCATGGACGCCTACCGCCACCTCGCGGCCCGCGACATCGCCGCCCCGGCGGGCACCTTCTACGCCTATGAGCCGGCCAAGGTGCTCGGCGTGGAGGCCGGCCTGCGGGTCGGTCTCGCCCCGTACAACACCGACGCCGAGATCGACCGGCTGCTGGACGGCTTGGACGCCTTCCTGGCCTGACGGCAGCCCCCGATAGGGCCAAGCACCCGCTAGGGTCGGGCACCGTGACCGCTGCATTGACTCTGTTCCCCGCCGTCAACATCCAGAACGGCCAGGCCGTCCAACTCACCCAGGGGGTGGCCGGGTCGGAGAAGGTGTTCGGCGACCCGCTGGCGGCGGCGCTGCGCTGGCAGGACGCCGGAGCCGAATGGCTGCACCTGGTCGACCTCGACGCCGCGTTCGGACGCGGATCGAACGCCGAGCTGATCGCCTCGATCATCGAACGGCTCAGCCTGAAGGTTGAACTGTCCGGTGGGCTCCGAGACGATGCCGCGCTGCAGCGCGCCCTGGCTATCGGGTGCCGCAGGGTGAACATCGGCACCGCGGCGCTGGAGAACCCGGAGTGGTGCGAGCGGGCCATCGCCGAGCACGGCGACCGGATCGGCATCGCGATCGACGTCAAGGGCTCCCGGCTCGCTGCACGGGGCTGGGTCCGTGAGGGCGGCGACTGGGTCGAGGCCGTCGACCGGCTGTCCGCCGCCGGTTGTTCGGCCTTCGTGGTCACCGATGTGAACTCCGACGGCATGCTGACCGGACCCAACCTCGACCTGCTGCGGCAGGTCTGCGCCCGCACCGACGCCGAGGTGATCGCCTCCGGCGGCATCGCCCGGCTGGACGATCTGGCCGCGCTGCGCGAGCTCGTCGGACTCGGTGTCACCGGTGCGATCATCGGCACCGCGCTCTACGTCGGCAACTTCACCCTTGAGGATGCGTTGGTGGTCGCCGGCGGGTGATCCGGTGGGTGTCGGCACGGTGCGGGAGGCCGGCACGACACGCCGGAAGCTGCCGTCCGCCCGAAGCCGACGGCGCAGGCGCAGGTCCTCGCTCGCCCCACGCGGACCCGGCGCGGGCCATCGGCGTCCACTAGATTGAAGGGCGAGGAGACGGAGGCGACGATGCCCATACCGGCCAAGAGCCACGGCTGCACCTGGCATTGGCTCTCGCGCCAGGATCTCCCCGAAATCGACGGGCTGATCGTTGCCGAGGGACACTTCGGCGACGCCACCCACCATCATGACCTGGCCGCGCTCGAGGCGGCGGTCACCGACGACCAGGTCAAGGAGACCGAGACCGGGGTGGTGCTGCGCAAGCCCAGCGGCACCTTGATCGCCTACGCCTGGATCCGGCTTCCCGGCCCAGGCGAAGCGCCGCATCGGCTGCGGCTGCACGGCGGCTGCCATCCCGCGTGGCGGGATGAGGGCGTCCAGGACACGCTGGTGCATTGGCAACAGGGTCGTGCCCTGGAGTGGCATCGCGAGCACGGGGACGTGGGCGAGCCACCTGAGCTGTCGATGGTGATCTCCAGCGGCAACCTCTTCCTCGCCGAGACCCTGTCGGGGTGCGGATTCCGCCCCCAGAAGTGGTACCACGCGATGCGTCGCAGCCTGCACGAACCCCTGCCCGGCGGCCCGGACGCCCTGCCCGGCGTCCACCTGGAGCCGTTCGGTCCGGCCTGGAGCGAACCGGTGCGGCGGCTGTACAACGCCAACACCAGTGATCCATCCGACATCGTCGATGCGGAGTCCTGGGCGTGGGGGCTGGCCGGTGCCGACGTGCGTGACGGCTGGTCGTGGGTCGCGGTGGCCGAGGGCCGGGCGGTGGGCTGGGTGCTGAACGCCGAGACCAGCCTGGCCGGGGAACGGATCGGCTGGACGGAGTACCTGGGGGCCTGCGCCGAGTGGCGCAACCGGGGCCTCTATCACCTGTTGCTGGTACGCAGCCGGGACTCGTTCCTGCAGGCCGGCCTGGGCAGCGCCGGAATCGGCATCGACACCGGGTCCGGGCAGGGCGCCCGGCCGTACCAGGAGCTCGGCTACACCGGCATCGACTCGATGGTCTGGTACGTATGGCATCCGGGGATCGATACAATCGGCCCCGCGCAGACGGACGAGCAGCAGATGGGACGTATATGAGCGGGCATTCCAAGTGGGCCACCACCAAGCACAAGAAGGCGGCGATCGACGCCAAGCGCGGCAAGCTCTTCGCCAACCTGATCAAGAAGATCGAGGTGGCGGCCCGCGTCGGCGGTGGTGACCCCGGCGGTAACCCGACCCTGTACGACGCCATCCAGAAGGCGAAGAAGAACTCCGTCCCCAACGACAACATCGACCGTGCGGTGAAGCGCGGTTCGGGTATCGGCGGAGAGATCGTCGACTACACCGAGATCATGTACGAGGCCTACGGCCCCGGCGGCGTGGCGATCCTGATCGAATGCCTCACCGACAACCGCAACCGCTCGGCCTCCGACGTGAAGGTCGCGGTCACCCGCAACGGGGGCACCATGGCCGATGTCGGCTCGGTGTCCCGGATCTTCGACCGCAAGGGCATCGTCGAGGTGACCAAGGCGCAGGGCGGCAAGGAGTTGGACGAGGACGACCTGCTCGAGGCCACCCTGGACGCCGATCCCGAGGACGTCTCCGACGAGGGCGAGACGTTCAAGGTGATCTCCGACCCGAGCGCCGTGGTCGACGTCCGCAAGGCCGTCCAGGAGGCAGGCTACGACTACGAGTCGGCCGAGGTCCAGTTCGTCCCGCAGTACACCCAGGCGATCGACGCCAAGGAGGCTGCCGAGAAGCTGTTCAAACTGCTGGACGCGATCGAGGACGTCGACGACGTCCAGACGGTCTACTCCAACGAGGACGTCCCCGAGGCGGTGCTGGCGGAGTTGGAGTAGGCGCCCGCGTCATCCGGTGGGGGCCGTCCGGCTGACTGGCACCTTCGGGAGCGACTGCCGCTTTGCAGAGCGCCACTCGCGTCCGATGTGGCAGTCAGGTTGGGGCTGGCGTCGGAACGGGCGGCACGCCCGGGCGCCTGCCGGTCGAGAACGGCGGCTTCCGCTAGTATCCGAACATCTGTTCGGCTGGTGGGAGTGCATCGGAATGCGTGTGTTGGGGGTCGACCCGGGCCTGACCCGGTGCGGTGTCGGCGTCGTCGACGGCGAGGTGGGCCGGACGCCGACGTTGGTCGAGGCGGGCGTGATCCGGACCCCGTCCGACGCCGATCTGCCGTTGCGGCTGCTCGCGATCGAGACCGGTCTGGAGGAATGGATCGGACGCCACCGCCCCGACATGATTGCGGTCGAGCGAGTGTTTAGCCAGAACAACACCCCGACGGTGATCGGTACCGCGCAGGCCGCCGGCGTCGCGCTGCTGATCGCGGCTCGGCGTCGCATTCCGGTGCGGCAACATACGCCGAGCGAGGTCAAGGCGGCGATCACCGGCTCGGGCAGGGCCGACAAGGCCCAGGTGGGAACCATGGTCACCCGGGTGCTGCGGCTCGCCTCAGCCCCGAAACCGGCGGACGCCGCCGACGCCGTCGCACTCGCGGTCTGTCAGTTGTGGCGGGGCGCCGGCCAGGCGCGGCTGGACGCCGCGGTCGAAGCCCAGCGCCGCATCGCGGGAAGGCGAGGCGCATGATCGCGCAACTCACGGGCACAGTGGTCGCCGCCGGCGCCACCTGGGTGGTGGTCGACCTGAACGGCTTCGGCGTCCGTGCCCTCTGCACGCCGGCGACGGCGTCCGCGGTTCGGATCGGGCAACCCATGACGCTGGCGACGTCCCTGGTGGTGCGTGAGGACTCGCTCACCCTGTACGGCTTCGCGGACGCCGACGAACGCGACTGCTTCGAGCTGGTCCAGTCGGCCAGCGGTATCGGCCCCAAGATCGCCCAGGCGGTGGTCTCGGTGCTCAGTCCGGAAGCCCTGCGCGTCGCGATCGCGTCCGAGAACATCCCGGCGCTCACCAAGGTGCCCGGCATCGGCGTCAAGGGCGCGCAGCGGCTGGTGATCGAGCTGAAGGACAAGATCAACACCCTGGCCGCGGTGACCGATCCCGCCACCTCGGCGTTGGTGGCCCCGGCCCAGTGGCGCGACCAGGTGAAGGGCGGCCTGGAGGGCCTGGGCTGGTCGTCCCGCGACGCGGACAAGGCCTGCGACACGGTGGCGCCGCTGGTCGACGACGATCCGGCGACGCCCGTTGCGGTGCTGATGCGTGCCGCGCTGCGCAGCCTGGCCAAATGACTGAGAGCCTGAACCCGTGACGCACGAGCCCGATGAGGTGATGGATCCGCACGTCCACGACGGTGAAGCGCTGGCCGAGTCGGCGCTGCGTCCGGGCAGCCTGGCCGAGTTCGCCGGTCAGCCCCGGGTCAGCGACCAGTTGGGCCTGGTGCTGGACGCCGCCCGGCACCGCGGCTCCGTGCCCGACCATGTGCTGCTGTCGGGTCCGCCCGGGCTGGGCAAGACGACGCTGGCGATGATCATCGCCGCCGAACTCTCCGCGCCGATCCGGATCTCCTCCGGCCCGGCCATCCAGCACGCCGGTGACCTGGCCGCGATCCTGTCCGGGCTGACCGAGGGCGAGGTGTTCTTCCTCGACGAGATCCACCGCATGTCGCGTCCGGCCGAAGAGATGCTCTACCTGGCCATGGAGGATTTCCGGGTCGACGTCGTGGTCGGCAAAGGCCCTGGTGCGACGGCGATTCCGTTGGAGATTCCGCGCTTCACCCTGGTCGGCGCCACCACCCGGGCCGGGCTGCTGCCCGGGCCGCTGCGGGATCGGTTCGGCTTCACCGCCCAGCTCGATTTCTACGACACCGAGGCGCTGCGCTCCATCGTCCGGCGTTCCGCTGGGCTGCTCGGCGCCACCCTGGAGCGCGGCACCGACGAGGTGATCGCGTCCCGCTCTCGCGGCACCCCGCGGATCGCCAACCGGCTGTTGCGCCGCGTCCGCGACTATGCGCAGGTGCGGGCCGACGGACGGCTCAGCGTCGCCGTCGCACGCGCCGCGCTGGAGTTGTACGAAGTGGACGAGCTCGGTCTCGACCGCCTGGACCGCGCAGTGCTGTCCGCTCTGTGTGAACGCTTCGGCGGCGGTCCGGTCGGGGTCTCGACCCTGGCGATGGCGGTGGGGGAGGAGCGCGAGACGGTCGAGGAGGTCGCCGAGCCGTTCCTGGTCCGCCAGGGCTTCCTGATGCGGACGCCGCGCGGCCGGGTGGCGACAGCGCGCGGTTGGGCTCACCTGGGGCTGACCATGCCCAACTCAGCCGAACCTGACCTGTTCGGTACCGCCGATTGAGCTTTCGGCGCCGCTGATTGAGCTTGTCGAAATCGAGGTGCCGAATGTGCAAGGGTCTCGACAAGCTCGACCAGCGACAAGCTCGACAAGCTCGACCAGCGACAAGGCGCGACCAGCAGTAGCCGGATTGGCGCGCCCAGCCCTCGCGTCGGAATCGGGCAAACCGGACGCCTCGGCTAGAGTAAGGCGTCGGTGGCTGAGCCACTATCTGACGTCTAACGAAAGTTAATCCACATGGGTGACATGGGTAGCACCGTCCTGATGCTTGTGCTGATGGGCGGCGCCTTCTACTTCCTGCTGATTCGTCCGCAGCAGAAGCGCGCCAAGAAGCAGCAGGAGATGACCAACTCGCTGGAACCAGGCACCCGCGTCATGCTGTCGTCCGGCGTGTTCGGCACGATCCGCCACCTCGGCGAGCGGCAGGCGATCATCGAGATCGCGCCCGGCATCGAGATGACCGTGGTGAAGCAGGCCGTGGTGAAGACGCTGACCGCTGAGGACGACGAGTTCGAGTACTCCGACGAGCCGGCGGCCGAGGAGGCTCCGACCGACTCGTTCGACGACACGCAGGCATCCGCGTTCGAAAACATCCAGCCCTCGGACTTCCTCGATCCGAAGCCGTCCGATTCGCGCGCCAACGACGAGGATCCCACCGATCAGTCCAGCACCCAGAAGTAAGCCGCGGGGGCAGAGCGAGCTGTGGCAACCACGAGTAGGCATCACAGTCATCCGCTGCGCACGCTGATCGTCTTTCTGGCGTTCTCCGTGGGGCTGGTGGGGTTGATGGCGTTGAGCGGCGTGTGGACGCCCAAGCTGGGCCTCGACCTGCGCGGCGGCACGACCATCACCCTCACCGCAAGCAACACCACGGGCGAGGGGTCGGTCAACCCGGAAAGCCTGGAACTGGCGCGCACGATCATCCAACAGCGAGTGGATTCGTTCGGCGTCGGCGAGACCGAGGTCACCACCTCGGGCGATCGGCAGATCGTGGTCAGCGTTCCCAACGTCCAGCAGGACGAACTGGTCCGCACGGTCGGCCAGACCGCCCAGCTGTACTTCCGGCTGGTCTACGCCCAGGAGCAGGTCGCAGCCCAGCCCGGCACTGAGCCGACCGCTGAACCGACCCAGGGCACCGAGCAACCCGCCCAGCCCTCGGACGCGCCGTCCGTGGAACCGTCGGCCCAGCCGTCCGCGTCGCCGAGCACCAACCGGCGTCCGTTGCCGAATCTGCCGACGCCCGTGCCGAGCCCGCGGCCGACCGCACCCGGGCCCACCCCGCTGACCACCGAGCAGGTGCTCGACTGGAAGCCGTCCGATCGCGACCAGAGCGACTTCGCCAGCTACCAGTGTGGCGACCCCTTCCCGGACGTCTCCGACCAGCCGCTGATCACCTGCGACAAGGCCGGCACGGTCAAATACCTGCTGTCGCCGACCGTGATTTCGGGCAGTGACCTGCTGCAGGCGTCCGCCGGCATCCCGCAGGGCCAGGTCAGCTGGGTGGTGAACCTGGAGTTCAACACCACGGCGGCCGCGACCTTCGAGACGGTCACCAAGGAACTCGCGACCCGGACGTCGCCGCAGAACGAGTTCGCGATCGTGCTGGACGGTGACGTGATCAGCGCGCCGTACGTGAGCAAGTCCATCGCGGGCGGCAAGGCCGAGATCTCTGGATCGTTCAATCAACAGAGCGCCAATGAACTGGCGAACGTGCTGAAGTACGGCGCACTCCCGCTGGCGTTCGAGGTGTCCAGCGTCGACACCGTGTCGGCCAAGCTGGGCGGTGAGCAACTCGAGGCAGGCATCATCGCAGGCATCATCGGCCTGGCCCTGGTGGTCGCCTACAGCGTGATCTACTACCGCGCGCTGGCTCTCGTGGTGGTCAGCAGCCTGCTGCTCGCCTTCGGCATCACCTACGCCTTCATCGTGTTGTTGGGTCAGGCGATGGGCTTCGCGCTCAACCTGCCCGGCGTTGCCGGGCTGATCGTGGCGATCGGCGTCACCGCGGACTCGTTCATCATCTACTTCGAACGAATACGTGACGAGGTGCGCGACGGCCGCACTCTGCGCACCGCGATCGAGGTCGGCTGGGTGCGGTCCAGGCAGACCATCCTGGTCGCGGACGGCGTATCGCTGCTGTCGGCGGTGGTGCTGTTCATCCTGGCCATCGGTGCGGTCAAGGGCTTCGCCTTCACCCTCGGCCTGACCACCCTGATCGACCTCGCCGTGGTGTTCTGGTTCACCAAGCCACTGGTATCGCTGCTGGGTCGGACCAAGTACTTCGGTGAGGGCCGGAAGTTCTCCGGATTCGAACCCGAACACCTGGGCGCCAAGCACCAGCCGCCGCTGCACCGGCGGCGTCGTCCGGCCACGCCGGTCGCGGCAGCCAGCAAGGAGGCGTGATGAGCACGACGAGCAGCCCCGAAGCGCCGGTTGACAAGGCCACGCCGCCGAAGAAGAAGGCGTCCTTCGCGCACCGCCTGTACACCGGTGAGATCGAGTACGACTTCGTCGGCAAGCGCAAGCGTTGGTACATCGTCTCCGGGGCGCTGATGGCGATCTCGTTCTTGGCGATTGCGGTCCTGGGGCTCAACCTCGGTATCGAGTTCAAGGGCGGCGCCGACTTCACCGCACCGGTCACGGTCACCGCCGGGACCAACGATCAGGTACGCACCGCCGTCGAGGCGCTGCACCTGCCGGACAACGACGACATCAGCGTCACCACCATCGGCGACGGCCAGGTGCGGGTTCAGACTCGGACGCTCAGCGTCGACGAAGTCACCCAGGTGAAGGCCACGATCGCCCAGGCGGTGGGCGGAATCAGCGTGGACGAAGTCACCTACAGCCTGATCGGCGCGTCCTGGGGAAGCATGATCACCCAGCAGGCGCTGATCGCCCTGGTGGTCTTCCTGGTGCTGGTGTCGCTGCTGATCTGGGCGTACTTCCGCAACTACAAGATGGCGATCGCGGCGATCGTCGCGCTGCTGCACGACCTGGTGCTCACCGTCGGCATCTACGCACTGGTCGGCTTCTCGGTCACGCCGGCCACCCTGATCGGCGTGCTGACGATTCTTGGCTACTCGCTGTACGACACCGTGGTGGTGTTCGACAAGGTCCGAGAGAACACCGCCGATCTGAAGAGCAGCAAGCTCACCTACTCCGAGGCCGCCAACGCCGCCGTCAACCAGGTGCTGATCCGGTCGATCAACACCACGATTCTCGGCGTGCTGCCGGTGGCTGCGCTGACCTTCACCGGCGTCTTTATCCTGGGCACCGGGCCGCTGAAGGACCTCGGCCTGGCGCTGCTGGTCGGCATGATCGCCGGTGCCTACTCGTCCATCTTCATCGCGGCTCCGCTGCTGGCACAGATGAAGGAGGCCGAGCCCGGGATGCGCGAGCATCGCGAGCGGCTGGCCCGCCGCGCGCAGCGGCACGAGGCGAAGGAGGCCCCGCCGGTCAAGAGGAAGACGGTGGTGCTGCACGACGGAGCCGGGCCGCTGGCCGAGACCGACGAGATCGAACCTGAACGACTGGGCCTGGTGAGTGCCAACGAGTTGGCTCGGCAGAATCGCCAACAACCCCAGCGCAGCACCCGATCCAAGCGAAAGAAGTGAAGTGGCTGACAACAAGCAGCTGATTCGCGAGTTGATCGCGGACATCCCCGACTTCCCCAAGCCGGGGGTCACCTTTTACGACATGACACCGCTGCTCGCTTCGCCGGAAGGACTGCGGGCCGTGGTCGCCGAGTTGGTCGCGCTGGCTCCGGACGGCATCGACGTCGTGGTCGGTATGGAGGCGCGGGGATTCATCCTGGCGGCGCCGGTGGCGCTCGAACTGGGTGCCGGCTTCGTCCCCGTCCGGAAGCCTGGCAAGCTGCCGGGGGACCTGTACGCGGAGCAGTTCGCGCTCGAATACGGGCACGAAACCCTCACCATCAAGACCGACGCCGTGCTGCCCGGTGCCCGCGTCCTGGTGATCGACGACGTGCTGGCCACCGGTGGCACGGTCGGCGCCACGGCTGCCCTGGTGCACCGGCTGGGTGCCGAACTGGTTCACGTCGCCGTCCTGATGGAGCTTCGAGTCCCTCCCCGGCGGGGAGAAACTGGACGAACTCGGTATCGGCTACTCCGCCGTCATCACGATCTGACCCTCCGACTCCGTTCAGGGGCCGCTCCGTCCGACCCGGTTCAGGGGACGGTTCCTTGAACCGTTCAAGGAACCGTCCCCTGAACCGAAACGGAACCGTCCCCTGAACCGAAACGGAACCGAACTGGACCTGTCCTCGGCCGGCTCGCTGGCGGTGCGCGTCGATACGTCCTGGCAACGTGAAATACCCGAGTGCACGGAGGCGCGGGCCGCGCAGTATGATGCAGTTCTGCCGAAGGGGAGCGGGTGAGCGAAAGCATCCATGGTCCATATGGGACGGGCAACGGCCTGCCCGGGGAGCCCCGCGCGCTGACTCGTCCCACCACCACGCCCGACCAGCCGCGGATGCGGATGCGGCACGCACTGGCCAGGTTCGGCACCCCGCGCAACAGCCAGGCGGCGGTGCTCGATCCGCTGGTGAAGACGCTGCGAGCCAATCATCCGCGCGCCGACCTAACCTTGATCGAGCGGGCCTACCGGACGGCCGAGCATTACCACTCGGGCCAGTCCCGCAAGAGCGGCGATCCGTTCATCACGCATCCGCTCGCGGTGGCGACCATTCTCGCCGAGCTGGGCATGACCGAGACCACGCTGTGCGCGGCGCTGCTGCATGACACCGTCGAGGACACCTCGTACACGATGGCGCAGCTGACCGCCGACTTCGGGCCCGAGGTCGCCACCATGGTGGACGGCGTGACCAAGCTCGACAAGGTCACCTACGGCGAGTCGGCCAAGGCAGAGACGCTGCGCAAGATGGTGCTGGCGATGAGCCGCGACATCCGGGTGCTGGTGATCAAGCTGGCCGACCGGCTGCACAACATGCGAACCCTCGGCTTCCTGCGCCAGGACAAGCAGGTGGTCATCGCCAACGAAACCCTGGAGATCTTCGCCCCGCTGGCCCACCGGCTCGGCATGAACGCGATCAAGTGGGAGATGGAGGATCTCGCCTTCGCGACCCTGCACCCCAAGATCTACGACGAGATCGTGCGCATGGTGGCGGCCCGGGCGCCGTTGCGTGAGAACTACCTGCGCCAGGTGATCGAACAGGTGCGTGACGACCTGGCCGAGGCGAAGATCAAGGCCACGGTGTACGGACGGCCCAAGCACTATTACTCGATTTACCAGAAGATGGTGGTCCGCTCCCGCGACTTCTTCGAGATCTACGATCTCGTCGGGCTGCGCATCCTGGTCGAGGCGCAGCGCGACTGTTACGGCGCGCTCGGTGTGCTGCATGCGCGCTGGAACCCGCTGCCGGGCAGGTTCAAGGACTACATCGCGATGCCGAAGTTCAACCTGTACCAGTCGCTGCACACCACGGTGATGGGCCCCGACAGCAAACCGGTCGAGTTCCAGATCCGCACCCACGAGATGCACCGCCAGGCGGAGTACGGCGTCGCCGCGCACTGGAAGTACAAAGAGGGCAATGCGGATGCCGCCAACGACCTGGCCTGGGTGCGGCAGATCACCGAATGGCAGCGGGAGACCGAAGATCCGGGCGAGTTCCTCGACACGCTCCGGTTCGAGATCAACACCACCGAGGTGTTCGTGTTCACCCCCAAGGGCGACGTGATGTCGCTGCCCGCCGGCGCCACTCCGGTCGACTTCGCCTACGCGGTGCACACCGAGGTCGGGCACCGTTGTATCGGCGCGCGGGTCAACCAGCGGCTGGTGCCGCTGGAGTACCAGCTGAACAACGGCGACCAGGTCGAGGTGCTCACCTCGAAGTCCCCGAACGCTGGCCCGAGTCGCGACTGGCTCAACTTCGTCGCCAGCCCACGCGCCCGGACGAAGATCCGGCAGTACTTCATGCGGGAACGCCGCGAGGAGTCCATCGAGCAGGGGAAAGAGGCGCTGGCCAAGCAGCTGCGCCGCACCGGCCTGCCGGTGCATCGGCTGCTGAGCGCCGAACATTTGGCGTCCCTGGCTCGGCACTTCCGGGTGCCGGACACCAACGCCCTCTACGCCGCGATCGGTGAAGGCACCGTCAGCGCACAGAACGTCGTCGAGCGGCTGATCGCCGCCGAGGGCGGATCAGAGGAGGCCGCCGAGGCCAGCGTCGAGGATCATCCGGCGGTCAGCACGTCGAAGCGGCGCCGTCCGGCACGGCGCAGCAACGACATCGGTGTCGCCGTCGAGGGCCACTCCGACATGTGGGTGAAGCTGGCCAAGTGCTGCATGCCGGTGCCCGGCGACGACATCATCGGCTTCATCACCCGCGAAGAGGGCGTCTCGGTCCATCGCGCCGACTGCACCAACGCTGACAACCTGCGGCAGAAGCCGGACCGGCTGGTCGAGGTGAGCTGGGCGACGCCGTCCGCCGATTCCAGCTTCCTGGTGGCCGTACACGTCGAGGGGCTCGACCGAGCCGGGATGCTCTCCGACGTCAGCCGGGTGATGACGGAGCACCATTCGAACATCCTTTCCATGTCGGCGACCACCAACAAGGAACGGGTGTTCATCATGCGGCTGCAGTTCGAAACCCCCGACTCGACCCATCTGGCGTCCCTGACCAACGCGCTGAAACGCATTCCGGGGGTGTACGACGCCCACCGGGTGAAATCGTGACAGAAGGATCGGACGCCGTGCGCGCCCGCGCCGCAGTCAAGGGAGGGTTCTTTTCGCGCGAGTTTCGCACCTAGGGGACACACCTCGCCGCGATCGAGATCTGTCCCCGGGATGCGAGATTCGAACGAAAAGAACCGTCCCCGCACGTGCGAACGGGTGCTCGCCTACCCGGGCCCGACTGACGTTGGTCGGTTCAATGGGCCAGGGCCTTCTGCACGTCCTTCGTGCTCAGCAGCGTGACCCCGATCGTGGCCAGGTCGGCGAGGCGCTCCTCGGAGGCCCCGGATACGGCGTCCGTGACCAGGACGGCGCGGAAGTCACGCTCACTGGCATCGAACAAGGTCGCCCGTGGGCAATTCGGCAGATTGCAGCCGGCTACGACCACGGTGTCGCAGCCCTTGTCGCGCAGCCATTGCTCGACTCCGGTGCGGTGGAAGGCGCTCCATCGGGGCTTGAACACGATCGCCTCATCGGCGGACAGCTGCTGCGGCTCACCCGACAGCAGCACCCCCGGGTCGAGCCGGACGCCTTCGGGCAGCAGCCCGGCGGCGATCTGCGAACCGGCGGTCCCCGGGGCAACGACCTCTGCACCCGCCTCGATCAGGGCGCGCCGGGGCAGGTCGATGTCGGAGTCGCCGGGTCGATAGAGCCGCACCACGTGCAGCACCGGACGCCCCGCGTCCCGGAAGGACGCAGCCAGCCGCGTCGACTCCGCAACGATCGCGGACGTCCCGGCGATGGCTGCGGGACCCTCGTCGAGGAAGTCGTTCTGGACGTCGATCAGCAGCAGGGCCGACCGCTGCCAGTGCGGAGCGGTGTAGTCGGTCATGTCGAGGCCGGGGAGGCCTCGGCGCCGGCGAGGTAGACCCAGGCCGGCGTCCCGGAGCCGAGGGTGACGGCGGTGCGGACGTAGTCGTCAACCTCGTAGGCGTCGGCCGCGGCGAGTTCGCGGTCGTCGAGTTCCAGGTAGGCGCCGGGGACGACGTCCGCGGGTGAACCGGGCCGCAGGATCGGGTGCCGGTCCGAGCCGCTGGTGGCGATCACCTCGGGGTCGGTGATGGTCAGCCAGTCGAGCCGGTAGCCGGGCAGGGTGTCCTCCACCGTGACCACCGGACCTCCGAATAAGGCGGTCTGGACGTTCTCCTGCCGCAGCGTGCCGTAGGAGAAGACGCGATGAGGCATAGCGGTCAGCGGGAGAAGTCGGCCAGCGTGTCGCGGGCCTGGTCGAGCCAGGTCTGATAGGTGGCGATCGAGTCCCGCGCCTTGTCGGCGGCGCGATTGTCACCACGGGCCTCGGCCTTGACGATCTTCTCGGTCAGCTTGTCGATCTCGTTGCTGAGCATCGCCACCGTCTCTTCGGCGCGCGAGCGAGCCTCGGGATCGGTGCGCTTCCATTCCGCGTCCTCGGCGTTGCGGATCGCGGTCTCCAGGGCCCGGACGCGGTTGTCCAGCCCGCGGATCGACTCGCGCGGCACCTTGCCGTGGCTGTTGTAGGCGTCCAGGAAGGTGCGGAACGCGGCCCGCGACGCGGCGAGGTCACGCACCGGGACGACGTCGGCTTCGGCCTGCGCCAACAGCGCCTCCTTGGCCTCCAGGTTGGTGCGGAACTCGGCGTCCTGCTCGGACATGGTGGCCTGGCGGGCGTTGAAGAACTGATCCTGCAGGCCGCGGAACTCGGCCCACAGGGCGTCGTCCACGTCGCGCGGGGCGGCGCCGGCGGCCTTCCAACGGGCCATCAGGTCGCGGAAGGCGCCCGAGGTGGGACCCCAATCGGTCGAGTCGGCCAGGCTGCGCGCCTCGGCGATGATCTGCTCCTTGGCTCGCCGGGCCTCGTCGCGCCGCTCTGCCTGCTCGGCGAACTGCGCCTTGCGGCGCCGGGTGTAGATGGTGCGTGCCGCGGAGAACCGATGCCACAGCGCGTCGTCGGTGGCCCGATCGATCCGGGGGAGGGCTTTCCATTCGTCCAGCAGGCTGCGGAACCGGTTAACGCCGCCACGCCAGTCGTTGCCTTCGGCGAGACGTTCCGCCTCGGCGACCATGCCCTCCTTGGTGGCCTTGGTCTCTTCGGCCTGCCGGGCACGCTCGGCCTTGCGGGCCTCGTTCGCCTGGGCCAGCACCGGGGCCAGCGCCTCGAGCCGGGTCAGCAGCGCATCCAGGTCGCCGACGGCGTTGGCGCCGGTCACATTCGACCGGACGGTGTTGATGCTTCCCCGCGCCTCGTCCGGGGACAGCGCGCCGGATGCGATGCGCCGTTCCAACAGGCTCACTTCGAGTTCGAGCGCCTCGAACCGCCGGGTGTAGAAGGCGAGCGCCTCCTGCTCGGACACGTCCGGGATCTGTCCGACGCTGCGTTCGCCCTCGGCGGTGCGGACGTAGACCGTCCCGTCGGGGTCGACACGACCGAAGTCAGCCGGGCTGGTAGAAGTCATGGGGACATCTTGCCGTATGGCTGCCCGGTTTGGGATCGCGCCCGCGCGGGGCGCCGCCGGTCGTCGGCATTTCGGCGGCGGGTTCGTCCAGTGCCTCGGCCACTAACGTTCGCCCCGGCGAGCGGCGTCCGGTCGGATGCCGCTCGCAAGGGCCGACGAGGGAGTCATACCGGGTTGTCTGGCGACGGAGGAGAACGCAGCGAGGCGCCGTCCGGGCGTCGCGCAGCGGGCGAGGGTTGGTGGCCGAGGCACTAGGCTGACGGGGTGTTTCTGGCCTCCTTTCCCGCGGGTCCCTGGCAGGCGAACTGCTATCTAGCGGCGCGGGCCGCGGGTACCGAGTGCGTGGTGATCGATCCCGGGGTGGACGCGTTCGACGGCGTCCGGGCCGCTGTGACCGAGCACGGGCTGACTCCGGTCGGGGTGCTGCTCACCCACGGACACATCGACCACGTCGCATCGGCCACCCGGGTGGCCGACGAGTGGGGCGTCCCGGCCTGGATCCATGCCGACGACCGTGAGCTGCTCACCGATCCGGTGTCCGGCCTCGGGCCGTCCAGCGCTGACCTGCTGACGCAGGTGCTCGGCGACGTCGACCTGGCCGAACCCGACGACCTGCGCTTCTTCGAGACCGGGGTGGATGTCGCGGGCCTGACCTTCGAGGTGATCCACGCGCCCGGGCATCGCCCCGGCTGCGTGATGCTGTCGACCGCGCTGACCGGCCACGACCAGCTGGACGCCGTGGTGTTCTCGGGCGATGTGCTGTTCGCCGGCTCGATCGGCCGGACCGACCTGCCCGGCGGCGACCATGCCGTGATGCTGGACACGCTGCGTGGTCCGGTGCTCCGCCTGCCCGACACCGCCGCAATCCTGCCCGGACATGGGCAACAAAGTGTGATGGCCCGTGAGCGGGCCACCAATCCGTACCTGCAAGCCGACTATTTAGGTGGTGTCCGCACCCGATGAGCCGTCCGAAGCCGTTGAGCGGTTTTCCCGAGTTCCTGCCCGCCCAGCGGATCGTCGAGCAACGCGTGCTCGCGGTTCTCGCCGACACCTTCGAGTTGCACGGGTTCGCTTCGATCGAGACCCGGGCATTGGAGCCGATGGCGCAACTGGCCCGCAAAGGCGAGATCGACAAGGAGATCTACGTCGTCCGCCGGCTGCAGGCCGAGCGCCACGGCGGGGGAGCGGACGCCGACGAACTCGGCCTGCACTTCGACCTCACCGTGCCGTTCGCCCGGTACGTGCTGGAGAACTCCGGGCACCTGAACTTCCCCTTCCGGCGCTACCAGATTCAGAAGGTGTGGCGCGGCGAACGGCCACAGGAGGGCCGCTACCGCGAGTTCCTACAGGCCGATATCGACGTGGTGGGTCAGTCTGTGCTGGCCGACCACCACGACGTCGAGGTGGCCCGGGTGATCCTGGAGGCGCTGGAGCGGCTGCACACCGAGTTCGGCTTGCCTCCGGTGCTGATGCGGGTGAACAACCGCCGGCTCGCCGAGGGCTTCTACCGCGGGCTCGGCATCGACGACCACCTGGCGGTGCTGCAACGCGTCGACAAGCTGGACAAGATCGGTCCGGACGCCGTCCGCGACCTGCTCACCGGCGACCTCGGGCTCAGCGTCGACGTGGCCGACCGCTGCCTCGAACTCGCCACCATCTCGGCGCCGGACGACTCGTTCGTCGAACGGGTGCGGGCGCTCGGCGTCCGCAATGACCTGCTGGACGAGGGTCTGGAACAGTTGGCCGCCGTCGTCCGGGCGGGGGCGCAGGCCGCACCGGGCCGGATCGTCGCCGACCTGAAGATCGCCCGCGGCCTCGACTACTACACCGGCACCGTCTACGAGACCGAGCTGGCCGGCCTGGCACACCTCGGTTCGGTCTGCTCGGGCGGGCGCTACGATTCGCTGGCCTCGGACGGCCGCACCACCTACCCGGGCGTCGGGCTGTCGATCGGCGTCACCCGCATCCTGGTGCCGCTGCTCGCCAAGGGGCTGCTGACGGCGTCCCGGAGCGTGCCGACCTGCGTACTGGTCGCGGTCGACTCCGAAGAGACCCGCGGCGAGGCGGACGCCGTCGCGGCCCGGTTGCGGGCCCGCGGCATTCCCACCGAGGTGGCGCCCAAGGCGGACCGGTTCGGCAAGCAGATCCGCTACGCCGACCGGCGCGGCATCCCGTTCGTCTGGTTCTCCTCCGGTGAGGTGAAGGACATCCGCTCCGGGGAGCAGGCGCCGGCCGACCCGGACTCCTGGCAACCCCCCGCGGGAGATCTGGCTCCGGAGGTGAGCGTGTGATGAAAACCCTGCCCGTTCCGCCGTTGGAGGCGACCCTGAACCGGTACCGGGCCACCGTCGCCCCGCTGTTGACCGACGCGGAACAAGCGTCCACCGCCGTCCGGATCGACGCGTTCGCCCGAACCGAGGGCCCCGAGCTGCAGCGTGGCTTGGAGGAGTTCGCCGCCGCCGAGGACGCCGCCGGCCGCAGCTGGCTCTCCGAGGCGTGGCTGGACGGCTATCTGACCACCCGCGGGCCGATCACGCTGATCAGCAACGTCGGTCTGCTGCTCAACTGGCCGGGCACGACCACCGGGATCGACCGGGCCGCCGACCTGGTCCACCGGATGGCTGTCGTTCATCTGGCCTGGCTGCGCGGCGAGCTCCCAACCGAGAGCACACCGCGCGGCGACGTCATCGACACTCAGCAGCTGCGCTACCTGGCCGGTGGGCTGCGGCACCCGGTGCGCGGCGCAGACGAGTTCGTCCAGGGGCCGTCCGAGATCGCGAATCGCGAGATCGTCGTGTTCCGCGACGGCGCACCATACGCAATGCGGATCAGCGACGCCGACGGCCGGGCGCTGAGCGTGCCGGCGCTGGCAGCCGGGCTCACCCAGCTTGCCGGACAGTCGCCGGGTGGTCGAGGCCGTTTCACCCACCCGTCCTATGTCGGCAGCGAACCGGCCGCAGCCCTGCTGGACCGGCTGCTCGCCGACGACGTCAACGCGTCCACCTACGACCGGCTGAGCCGGGCACTGTTTGCGGTCAATCTGGCCGAGGGGGCGTCCGATCCGGACGACTACCTGCAGCGGGCCGGTTTCGGGACGGCCCGCACCTGGGTCTACAAGCCGGTGACCTACGACATCGACCTGACCGCGAACCTGGCGGCGGTGCATCTGGAACACACCGTGGTGGACGGATCGACGCTGAAGCGGGTGGTCGGCCTTGCCCAGCAGGTCGTGCCCGACCATGGCCGCGGGACGGCGCCGGCGTGGGAACCACTGGAGTGGCGGCTCGACGACGGCCTCGCCGCAGACATCGACGAGGCTGCCGGACGGTACTCAGACCTGGCCGCCGACCTGCGGGTGCGGACGGTGAGTGTCGCGTTGCCCGTGCCCCCGCAACCCTCGTTCAAGCTCAGCCTGGACGGCGTCCAGCAGTGGGTGATGCTGTTCGCCCAGCTCACTTACCACGGTGGTCCGCCGCGCAGCACCTATGAGGCGGTGGACATGCGTGAGTACCGCGCCGGTCGCACCGAATGCCTGCGGCCGGTGACCGCCGAGGCGCTGGCGCTGGCCCGGGCTCTGCAGGCCGGCGCAGCCGAACCCGAGCAACTCTTCGCCGCGCTGGCCGCCCACAAGTCGTGGGTGATCGCCTGCAAGACCGGCAACGGCATCGACCGGCACCTGTTCGGGTTGCGGATGATCGCCGTCCGCAACGGGCAGACCCCGGAGCTGTTCACCGACCCGGCCTACACCCGGTTGACCACCGACTTTCTGTCCACCACGTCGCTGGGCGACCCGCACCAGATCGTCCGGTTCACCTTCGCTCCGACCAGCGCCGGCGGGATCGGGATCAGCTACAGCACCGATGGGGGAGTGCTGGAGTTCTGCCTCAGCTACCGGGCGTCCGAGCATGAGGGTATCGAGGCCTTCGCACAAGCGCTCACCGAGGGCACTCAGGCCCTCGGCAAACTGATCGCCCGCGCGTCATAGCGGTCCTCGGTCGAGGCTATCGACACCTTGACAGAGGCTCGACGGACTCAACAGGACTTAACAGTGGAACGAAAAGAACCGTCCCCATCGTTCCACGCTCAGGCGTTCGACAAGCTCGACCAGCGGATAGCTGGTTTCGACGTCGAACCCGCCAGCGGCGTCCTAGTGCGCGGTGTCCATCCAGCGGTCCAAAGTCGGCGTGTTGGCCAGCAGGTTCTGGGTGTACTCCTCCTGCGGATGATCCAGGACGTCGGCAGCCAGCCCGGACTCGACCAGGCGTCCGTGCTGCAGCACCAGCACCCGGTCGGCGATCGAACGGACCAGCGCCAGGTCGTGGGTGACGAACAGCATCGAGATGTTGCGCTCGGCCTTGATCGAGTTGAGCAGTTCGGTGATCGAGCCCTGGATGGAGACGTCCAGCGCCGAGGTGATCTCGTCGCAGACCAGGATGTCCGGCTCCACCGCGATGGCCCGGGCGATCGCCACCCTTTGCCGTTCACCGCCGGAGAGCCGGTTCGTCCGCAGCGACATCGCCGACTCGCCCAGCTGGACGTCCTCCAGCAGTTGCGCGGCCCGCTCCCGGGCGGCCTTGCCCTTGGCCACCCCGAACAGTTCCAGCGGACGGACCAGGATCTGCTCCACCGTGCGGCGCGGGTTCAGCGACAGGTACGGATTCTGGAAGATGTACTGGACGCGGCGGCGCTGTTCGTCGGTGCGCTTACGGGCCGCGGGGGCGAGTTGCTGGCCGTCCACGGCGATGGTGCCCTGCCAGTTGTCGTGGATGCCCCCGACGCAGCGCGAAATGGTGGTCTTGCCCGAGCCGGATTCGCCGACCAGGGCGACGATCTCGCGTACCGCCAGGTCGAAGTTGACCCCGTGCACCACGTGGCTGGTGCCGTAGAAGATGTCCAGGTCGGAGACGGTCAGGATGATCGTCCGGTCCCGCTGCGGGTCGGTGTCGGCCACCACCCGATCGTTCGGGTCCCAGGCCGGCAACGCGTCGGTGCGGATGCAGGCGGCGAAATGGCCGGGGGACACCTCGACGTCGGGCGGCTCGTGTTCCGAGCACTCGGCGACGGCGAAGGTGCAGCGGTCGTTGAACCGGCAGCCGGCCGGACGGTTGCCCGGTGCCGGCGTCCGGCCCGGAATGCCGGTGAGCGCGAACGGACGGTGCAGGTGCGGGATCGCGTTCAGCAGCGCCCGGGTGTAGGGGTGGCTCGGGTGGGTGAAGATCTGCTGGACCGGCCCGATCTCGACCAGCCGTCCGGCGTACATCACCGCGACCCTGTTCGAGATGGTGGCCACCACCGACAGGTCGTGGGTGACGTACAGCGCGGCCACGTCGAACCGGTCGCACAACTCGCCGAGGGTGCGCAGCACCATGCCCTGGGTGGTGACGTCCAGGCCGGTGGTGGGTTCGTCCAGCACCAGCACCTGGGGCCGGGGCAGGAAGACCATCGCCAGCGCGACCCGCTGCACCTGTCCGCCGGACAGCTGGTGCGGGTAGCGGCGCAGGAACGCCTCGTCGTTGGGCAGCCCCACCTCGGGCAGGATCTGCCGGATCCGTTCGCGGCGTTCGGCGGGTGTGCCGATGTCGTGCAGGTCGAGCAGTTCGCGCAGCTGGGCGCCGATCCTGATGGACGGGTTCAGCGCCGAACTGGGATCCTGCGGCACGTAGCCGATCGTCACCCCGCGGATGGCGCGGACCTGGGCGGGTCCGAGTTGGCGCACCTGGTAGCCGGCAACTTCGATGTCGCCGCCCGAGATGGCGGCGCCGGTGCGGGCGTAGCCGAGCAGTGCCGTGCCGGTGGTGGTCTTGCCGGAACCGGATTCACCCACCAGGCCGAGGATTTCGCCGGCTTTCAGGGTCAGGTCGACCTGGTCGACGACGTTGACGCCACGGGCCGGCAGGCTGATCCGCAGATCCTCGACCCGGCAGCGCAGGTCGTCGGTGACGGTCTGGCTCATCATGCCCCCTTCGCGGCCCGCTGGCCGATGCCGTCGGCGATCAGGTTGGTGCCGATGGTGAACAGGCCGATCAGGATCACCGGGGCCAACACCCCCCACGGCTGCACCAGCAGCGCCAGCCGGTTCTCGTTGGTCATCTGGCCCCAGTCGGCGGCGCTCGGGTTGCTGGCGAAACCCAGGAAGCCGATCGCGGCGACGGTGCCGATCGAGTAGGTGAGCCGCAGCCCGGTCTCGGCCAGCAGCGGCACCACCAGGTTCGGGCCGAGTTCGAACACGGCGATCCGCCAGCGCGGCTCGCCGATCGCCTCGGCGGCGGTGACGAAGTCGTTGTTCACGTAGGTGAGCGCCACGCCGCGGGCGACACGGGCCACCCGAGGGGCGTGCGCGATGCCGACCAGCAGCACGATCATCCACCAGGTGGGCTGCTCGACGGCGCTCAGCACCACCAACGCGATCAGGATCTGCGGGAAGGCCAGCAGCACGTCGTTGCCGCGCATCAGCACCTCGTCCAGCCAGCCGCCCACATAGGCGGCGGTGACGCCGATGACCAGCCCCAGCGCGACGCCCAGAATGGTGGCCAGCACCGCGATCATCAGCACCGACCGGCCGCCGTACAGCACCCGGCTGAGCACGTCCTGCCCCAGATAGTCGGTGCCCAGTGGGCCGCCCTCCATGGTGAACGGCTTGCCGACGATCTCGTTCTCGCCGTACGGCGCGAAGAACGGCCCGAGCAGAGCCAGCGCCACCACCACCAGCGCGATGATCGACCCGGTCAGAATGCGCGGGTCGCGCAGCATGCCCCTCACTTGACCATCCCCGTCCGGGCTCGCGGTGTGAACAGGATCGACAGCACGTCGGCGATCAGGTTCACGATCACGTAGACGGCGGCGATGATCATGGCCAGCGCCTGCACCAACGGGAAGTCGGAGTTGCGCACCGAATCGACCAGGGTGGCGCCGATGCCGGGGTAGTTGAACAGATACTCGACCAGCACCACACCGCCGACCAGCCAGGCCAGCTGCAGCGCGGTGACCTGGATCGTCGGCACCACGGTGTTCGGCAACACGTGCCGGCGCAGGACCAGGCCCTCGGGCACACCTTTGAGCCGGGCGAGCTCGACATAGTCCGAATCCATCGCCTCGATCATCGTCGAGCGCAGGATGCGGGCCAGATACGGCACCACCGCGATCAGCAGGGTCGCCACCGGCAGGATCATCGACGCCGGACGGTCCCACGGCGCACCACCCACCGGCATCACGGTGACCGCCGGCAGCCAGTGGAAGACGCTGGTCGAGAACAGGGCCACCAGCAGGATGCCGGTGACGAACTCGGGCAGTCCCGCCAGTGCCAGGGTGATGAACTGCAGCGTGTTGTCGAGGGCACTGCCGCGGTAGCGGGCGCCGAGCATGGCCAGGCCGATGGACAGCGGGATCATGATCACCGCCGTCACCAGCACCAGGAACGCGCTGTTCACCACGCGGTCTCCGATCAGCTCGGAGACCGGTAGCCCGTTGGCCGCCGAGGTGCCCAGATCGCCGCGCAGCAGGTCGCCGAGCCAGATCAGGTAGCGCTGCCAGGTCGGCAGGTCGAGATGCAGCAGCTGTTCCAGCGCGGCCACCCGGTCGGGGCTGACGTCGTAGTCCTTGCCGAGGATGGCCCGGACGGGGTCGCCCAGCGCGTTGGTGGCGAAGAAGACGATGATCGACACGGCCAGCAGGGTCAGGATCGCCAGGCCGAGGCGGCGCAGCAGCCACTGCGTCCAGGCGCGGGCCGGGCTGCCCACCCGGCGGGTCGGCAACTCGGGCAGCTCCTCGACCAGGGCGTTCTGTTCGACGGCGCTCATGTCGTCACCGGCCTGACTCGGTTGAAGCGGAAGGCGGAGACCGGTTGCTCACGGGCCGGCTCCAGCCCGGTCACCATGCTGCTGTAGGCGTCCACCTGGTTCTGGAACCCCCAGATGATGTACCCGCCCTCCTCGAACTCGATCCGCTGGGCGTCCTGGACGAGCCGGCGCTGGCGGGCCGGGTCGACCTCGCGCTGCGCGGCCTTGATCAGGCCGGCGAACCGCTCGTCGAAAAAGTGGGTCTCGTTGTAGGGCGACGACTTCAACGAGGACGCGGCCGCCTGCGGCAGGTAGAGCCGGGTGCTCCAGAAGTCCTGGGCGAACACCCAGGACAGGTACTGGTCGCCGAAGAAGACGCCGCCGTCGACCTTGTTCAGCCGGACGTCGACACCGGCCGCTTTGGCCTGCTGGACGAACAGGCTGGCAGCCTCCACAGCGCCGGAGCCGACGCCGGTGGATGTGGTCAACTCCACCTGCAGGTCCTGGTAGCCGGCCGCCTTGAGCAAGGAGCGGGCCTTCTCGATGTCGGGCTCCCGCTGCGGCAGGTCGTTGCCCAGGTAGTCGGGGTCGAACGGTGCGTACAGGTCGTTCGCGACGCGTCCGAAACCGTTGAACGCCTGGTCGATGATCTGCTGCCGGTCGACGATCAGCCGCATCGCCTGCCGCACCCGGTTGTCGCTGAACGGTTTGGCGTCGATTCGCATGGTGAACGGCACCCAGCCGCCGGTTTCGGAGATCAGCGTCCTGGCGCCCTGGCTTTCGATCGCTCCGGCCAGATAGGTGGGCAGGTTGTCCAGGGTCTGCACCTGGCCGGCGAGCAGCGCGTTCACCTTGGCGGCGTCGTCGCTGAAGTTGAGGATCACCAGCTCGTCGAAGGACGCCTTGATGTCCCAGTAGTCGTCGAACTTCAGGAACCGGCTGCGCTGCCCCGGCACGAAGCTGTCGTAGCGGAACGGGCCGGTGCCGATCGGATGCTTGACGTCGAAGTCCTCCGGGACGATGCCCAGCGCGTACCCGGCCATCACCGCGTCCAGGATGGCGTAGGGCGAGGTGAGCTTGAGCCGGTAGGTGCGGCCGTCGAGCACCCGGCTGCCGGCCAGGTCGGCGATCGGCGCGATGTCGGTCGCCTGGGTGGCCGGGTTCTTCGGGTTGAGCATCCGCTCCATGCTCGCCTTGAGGTCGGCGGCCCGCACCGGACGTCCGTCGTGGAAGCGCAGGCCCTGCCGCAGCCGGAACGTCCATTCCGTCGCGTCGGCGTTGTGCTCGACCTCTTCGGCGAGCGCGTTCTCCATCTCGAACGCCGAGTTGAACCGCAGCAACGGCTCGAACAGCTGCCGTACCCGCGCGATGTCGGGGTAGCTCACCGGGAAATGCGGGTCCAGGGTGTCCTTCAGGCCACCGCCCGTGGTGGCGTGCACCAGCTGCAGATTCACCGCATCGGACGACGGCGCCGCACAGCCGCTCAAGCCGAGCGCTGCACCGGCCATCGAGACGGCGCCCAGCTGCAGAAATCGTCGTCGATTCATCCCACCTGCGAACACCTCGTCGGGATTCGAAACCATCTTCACCTCCGTCAAGGTTGTCGCCAACCTAGGCCACAATGCGCTCGATGTCACCGACATGCGGCGTGGAAGTTGCGCCGATCCGTCCTGGTCGGGGAGAGGTAGGCGTACGAGCTGGTCGAACCCAACGCGGTGATCGACGCCACACCGGGCCTCGACCAGCCGTCGGATCAGCCCGGCGTAGGCAGCCTCGTCCACGGCGTCGTCCCGCAACGGGGTGAGCGGGAAGGCGCACAAGACCGCTGAACAGGTTCATCGCGGGGCCTGCCGCGAGCCGGTGATCCCGGTCCGGGTCCAACGCCCCGGCGAGATCGGCGATCGGAGCAGTGGAGGGGCGCCGGTGTAGCGGCGCAGGTCTTCGCCGCCGCTCGGTAGTCGATGCAGCACCGAGATCGCGTTGTAGATGTCGGTGAGCCGAGTTCGGAGATGCCGGGCATCTGTGCCTCCTGTATCGGTCCAATGCTTTGCCCTCGATGCGGCGGGGCGGCTCAGGTCACGGGATTACCATCATGGTCGTTTCGACTCGCCCGCGGCCGCCGTCATAGGATCGAACGGACGCACCCGCACCGTCTATGCGGGGCAGAGAAAGGAACATCGTCATGCTGCGGACCCATACCGCTGGAGCCCTGCGCGCTTCCGACATCGGAGCGACCGTCACTCTCGCCGGCTGGGTGGGCCGGCGTCGCGATCATGGCGGTGTCGCCTTCATCGATCTCAGGGATGCCTCGGGCGTCGTCCAGGTCGTCGTCCGGGACGAGGTGCTGGCGGCGTCCGGCGCCCACGAACTGCGCAACGAGTACTGCATTCAGGTGATCGGCGAGGTCGAGGCGCGCCCCGAGGGCAACGCCAACCCCGACCTGCCGACCGGTGAGATCGAGGTCGCGATCCGCGAACTCGAGGTGCTCAACCCGTCCGCGCCGCTGCCGTTCCAGATTGACGAACGGGTCAGCGTCGGCGAGGAGGCCCGGCTCAAATACCGCTACCTCGACCTGCGCCGTCCGGCCCCGGCCCGGGCGATCCGGCTGCGCTCCCAGGTGAACGCCGCCGCCCGCCGGGTGCTCGAGGCCCGCGACTTCGTCGAGATCGAGACCCCGACGATGACCCGCTCCACCCCCGAAGGTGCCCGCGACTTCATCGTTCCGGCCCGGCTCGCGCCCGGCTCGTGGTACGCCCTGCCGCAGTCGCCCCAGCTGTTCAAGCAGCTGCTGATGGTGGCCGGCATGGAGCGCTATTACCAGATCGCCCGCTGCTACCGGGACGAGGACTTCCGCGCCGACCGGCAGCCCGAGTTCACCCAGCTCGACATCGAGATGTCCTTCGTCGATCAGGAGGACGTGATCGCCCTCGGCGAGGCGCTGGCCAGGGAGATCTGGTCGCTGATCGGCGTCGACCTGGATGCTCCGTTCGCGCGGCTCACCTACGCCGAGGCGATGGACTCCTACGGCTCCGACAAGCCCGACCTGCGCTTCGAAGTGAAGCTCACCGAGCTGACCGCGTTCTTCGCCGATACCCCGTTCCGGGTCTTCCAGGCGCCCTACGTCGGTGCGGTGGTGATGCCCGGTGGGGCGTCCCAGCCGCGGCGCACCTTCGACGCCTGGCAGGAGTGGGCCAAGCAGCGCGGCGCCCGCGGCCTGGCCTACGTCACCATCGCCGAGGACGGCACCCTGGGCGGCCCGGTCAGCAAGAACATCTCGGACGCCGAACGCGCCGGCTTGGCGTCCGCCGTGGGGGCGAACCCGGGTGACTGCATCTTCTTCGCCGCCGGCGCCAGGTCGTCCTCGCAGGCGCTGCTGGGCGCGGCGCGCAACGAGATCGCCAAGCGCTGCGACCTGATCGAGGAAGGCAGCTGGTCGTTCCTGTGGGTGGTTGACGCGCCGCTGTTCAAGCCCACCGGCGACGCCGTCGCCGAGGGTGACGTGGCGGTGGGGGCCGGCGCCTGGACGGCGGTGCACCACGCGTTCACCTCGCCGAAGGACCTGGGGACGTTCGACGCCGATCCTGGCAATGCGCTGGCCTGGGCCTACGACATGATCTGCAACGGCAACGAGATCGGCGGCGGCTCGATCCGTATCCACCGCCGCGACATCCAGGAGCGGGTCTTCGCCGTGATGGGGCTGTCCGAGGAGGTGTCGCAGGAGAAGTTCGGCTTCCTGCTGGACGCCTTCAAGTTCGGCGCCCCGCCGCACGGCGGCATCGCCTTCGGCTGGGACCGGATCGTCGCCCTGCTGTCCGGCTCGGAGTCGATCCGCGACGTCATCGCCTTCCCGAAGAGCGGCGGCGGCTACGACCCGCTGACCGGCGCCCCCGCCCCGATCTCGGTGCAGCAGCGCAAGGAGGCCGGGGTGGACGCCAAGCCGATGGCACCCAAGGTCGCCGAGCCTCAGGCCTGACCGCACCACCGCTGGTCGAGACCAGGTCGGCCCCCGCTGGTCGAGCTGGTCGAGACCCATCGGAAGATCTCGACAGGCTCGACCAACGGGTTCTGTCGTCGTCCGAACATGCCACGAGGGGCCGTCCGATTCGCTTCGGACGGCCCCTCGGGCGTTGGCGGCATCAGCGCAGGTCGTCGGGGTTGGCCAGGTCGTGGTCATCCTCGTCGGCGTCGTCGGCGTCGCTGGCGAGCAGGCCGTACAGGCTGCGCCGGGTGTCGGCGAGGATCTGTGCGGCCTGTTGCTGCTGGGCCCGGCTGCCTGAACGGGTCAGTTCTTGTGCCGCCATCGCGACCGAACTGAACTCCTTCCACATGCCGCGCAGCACCTCGGGGTGCTCCGGAGCATTCTCGGCGTTGAAGGCCTCCCATGGCTTCGGGTCGATCCCCGCCGCCACGTTCTGGCCGGCCTCGGTCAGCCGGTAGGCCTTGGCGCCGTTGTTGTCGAACGGCTCGATCAGCTGCTCGTCCTCCAGCTGGGCCAGCGCCGGGTAGATCGCTCCGGGCGACGGCTTCCAGCCGCCTCCGGTGCGCTCAGCCATGCTCTGGATCATCTGGTAACCGTTCATCGGCTCTTCGTTCAGCAGAGCGAGGACTGCCTGCCGGATGTCGCCGCGCCGGGCGCGACCCCGTCCGCGTCCGCCCATCGGGCCGCGTGGGCCGAACGGACCGCCGGGCCCGAATCCGCCGTGAGGGCCGAACGGCCCACCCGGACCGAAGGGCCCGCGGGGCCCGAAGAGGTCGCCGCCGAACGGCTGGCCCCCTCGTCCATGACCCTCGCCGCGCGGTCCGCGCCGGGGTCGACGATCATCATTCCTGCCGCGGAACTCCCGCGGCTCAAACTCCTGGTTCCACATGAGTGGCTCCTTCCGTGTGTGTCTCGTTGCGTCAAAGATATATCGAGAGTGTTCCTGACGCAAGTCGCCCTCCTGGTTCGTCCTCTCTGGTCGCGCCGGTCCCTGCCCCGCTGATCCGTACCCGCCGGATCCGACCCCGTCCGACCCGACCCGACCCCGTCCGACCCGACCCCGTCCGACCCGACCCCGTCCGACCCGACCCCGTCCGACCCGACCCCGTCCGACCCGACCCCGTCGGACCCGGACCCGCCCGACGTTGCTCAGGTTTGGGTTCGTTGCTGGGGTTTGAACCTGTGCAACCAGCCCAAACCTGAGCAACGTCCGGATGGCGGGGTCGGGGCCGCCCGCGCCGGGGTGGACGGGGCCGGGGCGGACGGGGCCGTGAGCGGGCGGGGTTGGGGGCGGGCGGCCCGAGGGGGGAGCGGGGCCGTGAGCGGGCGGGGTGCGGGAATCGTCGGTGGTCACTCGTAGACTCGGCGCAGTGGAGGACTTGTTCGGCAATACCGATGCTGTGACTGCGGCCCCGGGAGGGTCGCTGAGCACGCCGTCCGCGGACGCGCCTCTTGCCGTCCGGATGCGGCCGCGCAGCGTGGACGAGATCGTCGGCCAGCAGCATCTGCTCGGTCCGGGCTCGCCGCTGCGGCGGCTCGCCGAGGGGGACGCGGCAATGTCGGTGTTCCTGTGGGGCCCGCCCGGAGTCGGCAAGACCACCATCGCCGCCGTGGTGTCGCACTCGGCGAAGCGGCGGTTCGTGGAGCTCTCCGCGGTGACGGCCGGCGTCCGCGAGGTGCGCGCCGAACTGGACGCCGCCCGCCGCGAACTGGCCCGCGCCAGGTCCACCGTGCTGTTCGTGGACGAGGTGCACCGGTTCTCCAAGGCCCAGCAGGACGTGCTGCTGCCGGCGGTGGAGAACCGGCTGGTCACTCTGATCGCCGCCACCACCGAGAACCCGTCCTTCTCGGTGATCGCGCCGCTGCTCTCCCGCTCGCTGCTGCTCACCCTGAAGCCGCTCACCGACGCCGACCTGGGCGTGCTGATCGACCGGGCGCTGACCGACGAACGGGGTCTGGCCGGCGCGTTCACCCTGACCGGCGAGGCCCGCGCCGACCTGCTCCGGCTGGCGGGTGGGGACGCCCGGCGCGCCCTGACCTATCTGGAGGAATCGGCGGCCGGTACCGCGTCGGCCGGACAGGACACCATCACCCCCGACGCGATCAGCCGCGCCGTCAACCGAGCCGCCGTCCGCTACGACAAGGACGGCGACCAGCACTACGACGTGATCAGCGCCTTCATCAAATCGCTGCGCGGCTCGGACGTGCAGGCCGCGCTGCACTATTTGGCACGGATGATCGAGGCCGGGGAAGATCCCCGGTTCATCGCCCGGCGGCTGATCGTCCTGGCCAGCGAGGACATCGGGATGGCCGCGCCGTCGGTGCTGCAGACCTGCGTCGCCGCCGCGCAGGCTGTCCAACTGATCGGCATGCCGGAGGCCCGGCTGAACCTCGCCCACGCCGCGGTGGCCTGCGCGCTGGCGCCGAAGTCGAACGCGGTCACGCTCGGCATCGACGCGGCGCAGGCCGACGTCCGGGCCGGGCGGATCGGCCAGGTCCCGCCGCACCTGCGCGACGCCCACTACGCCGGGGCGAAGGCGCTCGGCCACGGCAAGGGCTACAAATACGCCCACGACCATCCGCACGGGGTGGCCGCCCAGCAGTACCTGCCCGACGAACTGGCGGACGCGCGCTACTACCAGCCCACCGACCACGGCAACGAGGCCGGCATGGCCGAACGGATGGACACCCTCAACGGACTCCTCGGCCGCCCCTCGGACTAGCCTTCGCGACCCACCTCAGAAGGGGTCCCGCCACATCTCCCGGGCATCGGGATCCTCATCTGGTTCGAACCTGGGACGGACGCCGAACCGGGCGGAGGGAGGGCAGCGGCCCGCGCGGAGAGGAGTGCGCAGGGTCTCGCGCGGACGAGTTGGGAGTTGGCGGGTCAGCGCAGGTAGCCGAGCTGGGGGAGCGCGTCCCGGTAGTCCGTCAGGAGCCGGGCGGCGATCGTCGCCGAGTTCGACCAGCGGGTGATGGGTGAATGCCAGCCGAGCCGCTCGTGCCGAGCCGCTGGTCGCCGCCTGGATCGTCCACCTCTCCACTTGTTTGACCGTGGTGACCAGGCCCCGGGCGTAGTCGGGCAGCGCGGCCAGCGGCAGCGGGTGCAGGCCGTGCCCGTCCACGTGGCACGGTGCCTCGATCACGGCATCGTCGGGCAACTCGGACAGCCGTCCGGCATTGGGCAGGTTCAGGATCAGCCTCGCAGGCTCGTCGCGTCCGATGGCCCGCATGATGGCCAGCGCCACGCCCTCGTAGCCGCCGGAGACCAGGTCGGCCTCCGCGCGCTCGAAGCCACCGGCCGTCTCGCGATTGGCCGCGCCATAGGTTTCCTCCCGCTCGCGGCGGACGGCGTCCCAGGCGGCCAGCGCGGCGTCCGGCTCGCTGGGACAACACCGATAGAACCGATCCTGCTGCTCGGCCAGAAACGCTCCCCGGGCGCCGCCGTTGCCGCCTTCGCGGCGGAAGTAGAACCAGTGCAGGTACTCGTTCGGCAGCGCCCCGAGGTCACCGATCAGTTCCGGACCGAACAGCCGGCCCTCTTCGACCGACAACAGCAGCGCTGGGTCGGCGAGCAGTTCGGGCAGCCGGTCCACGCCGTCCACGCGCAGTCCGCGCAGCCAGCCCAGATGGTTCAGCCCGACGTAGTCCGGCTCGACGGAGGCTGGCCCGAGCCCGAGCCCGAGCCCGAGCCCGAGCGCGGCTGCGGCTCGGCGGGCCAGTGCGATCGGCGAGTCGCAGATGCCGACCACCCGACGATGCACCGCGCTCAACGCCTCGGTGACCATGCCGGCCGGGTTGGTGAAGTTGATCAGCCAAGCCTGCGGCGCCACCTCGGCGACGGTGCGAGCCAGCTCGAGCGAGGCCGGAATACTGCGCAGCGCATAGGCGATCCCTCCCGCGCCGACCGTCTCCTGGCCGATCAGGCCGTGCCCGGCGGCGATCCGCTCGTCCAGGACGCGGGCCGCCGTCCCCCCGGCACGCAGCGCCGAGAAGACGAAGTCGGCGCCGTCCAGCGCCTCGGTCGGGTCGGTGTGCACGCTGTGCCGCAGTCGGGGCGGCAGCCCGGCCTGCGCGGTGAGCACCCGGTCGATCACGGCCAGCCGGCCGGCGTCCACGTCCAGCAACGCGACGTGGTCAATCAGATCGTCCGCGAGCAGCGCCCGATGCACCAGAGGCACCCGGAACCCGCCGCCTCCCACGATGGTCAGCTTCACCCGCCCAGCCTACGGGGACCGTTCTCGCGGTCACCGGGACGGTTCTCTTGGACACCGAAACTGCTTTCGAATGTGGGCACTGCATCGCGTGGGGGATCGCCGGAGTGACTCAAGGGAACCGTCGCCGCGGTCACCGAGGAACCGTCCCCGCGGTGACCCGACCGCCCCGAGGGGGTCCCGCCATGGCTGGTTGCGTTAGGCTGCGTGGGTCACCATCACCATGTGAGGAATGCCCATGTCCACTGGAGAGATCGCCGGCCTGATCGCTGCCATCGCCGCAGTCGCACTGGTCGCCTTCTGCGCGGTGCCGCTGCTGAAGCTCGGGCGGGTGCTCGAGGAGCTGAGGCTCGCCGTCCGGGACGTCGGTCACAGCTCGGTGCCGATCCTGCATGAACTCAAGGGCACCGTCACGGCCACCAACGAGGAGCTCAGCAAGCTCAGCCTGGTCACCGAGGACGTCTCCCGGGTCAGCCGGCACGCCGTCGTGGTCAGCGAGAACGCCGCCCAGCTGTCGACGCTGTTCTCGGCCACCCTCGGCGGCCCGCTGGTCAAGACCGCCGCCTTCACCCACGGCGTCCGCCAGGCCATCAAGGGCAAGCGGAAAGCGGCCAAGTAATGGGACGACTGTTCTGGTTCGCGGTCGGCGTCGGCGCCACCGTCTGGCTGGTGGTGAAGGGCCGCGAATACTATGAGCGGCTCACGCCCAAGGGTCTCACCGAGCAGGTCGAGAAGACTGCCCACAACGCCCGGGGCTGGGTCGACGACTTCCTGCACACCATGACCAGCGCGATGGACGAGCGCGAACACGAGCTGCGCGAGGCTCTCGGCCTGGACGGAGAAAATCTTCCCCACCAGGAGGGCGTCCCCGTCCAGGAGAGCACCCGCAACTGACCACTCCGCCGGCGATCGCCGGCGTCTCCGATCGGACACACACATCATGAAAACCGCCGAGATCCGGCGTCGTTACCTCGACTTCTTCGTGCGTAACGGCCACACCGAGGTGCCTTCGACCCCGCTGGTCTACAACGACCCGACCCTGCTGTTCGTCAACGCCGGGATGGTGCCGTTCAAGCCCTACTTCACCGGCGCCGAAGATGCGCCGTTCAAGCGTGCCGTCAGCGTGCAGAAGTGCGTCCGTACCCTCGACATCGAAGAGGTCGGCAAGACCACCCGGCACGGCACGTTCTTCCAGATGAACGGCAACTTCTCCTTCGGCGACTACTTCAAGGCCGGCGCCATCGAGTACGCCTGGGAGCTGGTCACCGGTAGCCAGGCGGACGGCAACTACGGCTTCGATCCCGACAAGGTCTGGGTCACCGTCTACCTCGACGACGACGAGGCCGCGGCCATGTGGCGTGAGGTCGGCGTCCCCGACGAGCGCATCCAGCGCCGCGGGTTGAAGGACAACTACTGGCACATGGGCGTCCCCGGACCGGGCGGGCCGTGCAGCGAGATCTACATCGACCGCGGCCCCCAGTTCGGCCCGGACGGCGGACCGATCGTCGACGAGGACCGCTTCCTGGAGATCTGGAACCTGGTGTTCCAGACCGAGGAGCTGTCCGCCGTCCGCGCCAAGGACGACTTCGACGTCGCCCGTCCACTGCCCAGCAAGAACATCGACACCGGCATGGGCCTGGAGCGCACCGCGTACCTGCTGCAGGGCGTCGCGAACATGTACGAGATCGACGAGATCTTCCCGGTGATCACTGCGGCGGCCGAGTTGGCCGGCACCCGCTACGGCGCCGACCGTGAGGCGGACGTCCGACTGCGGGTGGTCGGCGACCATGTCCGTTCCGCGCTGATGCTGATGACCGACGGGGTCACCCCGGGCAATGAGGCGCGCGGCTACGTGCTGCGCCGGCTGCTGCGCCGCTCGATCCGCTCGATGCGGCTGCTCGGCGTCAACGACCCGGTGCTGCCCGAACTGCTGCCGCTGTCGAAGGGCCTGATGGAGCAGTCCTACCCCGAGGTGACCAGCCAGTGGCAGCGGGTCTCCCAGGTCGCCTACGGCGAAGAGGAGGCGTTCCGCCGCACCCTGGCGGCCGGCACCCAGATCTTCGACCTGGCGGTCGCCGAGACCAAGCACAGCGGTGCTGTCGTACTGGGCGGTGACAAGGCCTTCCAGCTGCACGACACCTACGGCTTCCCGATCGACCTGACGCTGGAGATGGCCTCCGAAGCGGGCCTGGAGGTCGACTCCGACCGGTTCCGGGTGCTGATGCAGGAGCAGAAGGACCGGGCCAAGGCGGACGCCCGGGCCAAGAAGGGCGGCACCGTCAACACCGACGCGTACCGCACCCTGCGGGCGTCCGGTGAGACCCCGTTCCTGGGCTTCACCGACCTGAGCGTCGACTCCCGGGTCCGCGGCATCGTCGCGGACGGCGAACTGGTACAGAGCGCGCGGCCCGGAGATGTGGTCGAGGTGGTGCTCGACGAGACCCCGTTCTACGCCGAGGCCGGCGGCCAGGACGCCGATCAGGGTGTGTTCACCGGCAACGGTTTGGCGCTCGACGTGCTCGACGTGCAGCGTCCGATCCAGGGCCTGGTGGTGCACAAGGTGCTGGTCAACGAGGGCGAACTCGCCACCGGCGCGCGGGTGCTGGCCCAGGTGGACGGTCCGGCCCGCTTCGCGGCGTGCCAGGCGCACACCTCGACGCACCTGGTGAACGCCGCGCTGCGGCAGCTGCTCGGCCAGGGCACCCATCAGGCCGGCTCGTACAACAAGCCCGGCTACCTGCGCTTCGACTTCAACGCCAGCCAGGCGCTGTCGCCGGCGCTGCGCAGCGAGCTGGAGGGCGTGGTCAACTCGGCCATCCGCGACGACTTCGAGGTCACCGACCGGGAACTGCCGCTGGACGAGGCCAAGGCGCTCGGTGCGCAGGCCATGTTCGGCGAGAAGTACGGCAACGTCGTCCGGATGGTCGAACTGGCCGGGCCCTGGTCGCGGGAGCTGTGCGGCGGCACCCACGTGGCGAGGACGTCCCAGATCGGGCTGGTCAACCTGCTCGGCGAGCAGTCCGTCGGTTCCGGCATCCGCCGGGTCGAGGCCCTGGTCAGCACCGAGGCGTTCGAGAAGTTCGCCGCCGAGCGGGCCCTGGTGGCGACCCTGTCGGACACCCTGAAGACCCAGCCCGAGCAGCTCACCGACCGGGTCGAGAAGCTGCTCGCGCAGCTGAAGGCGGCCGAGAAGCAGATCGAGACCTACCGGACGCGGGAGCTGCTGGCCGGTGCGGCCACCCTCGCCGAGAAGGCAGTCACGGTCGGTGGCGGCATCCGGGTGGTTGCCGAACTGGTGGACGGCGTCGGCGGAACAGACCTGCGCACGATGGCGCTCGACATCCGTTCGGCGCTCGGCTCGGACGCGGCCGTGGTCGCCCTGGTCGGCGGCACCGAGGCGAAGCCGGTGATCGCGGTGGCCACCAATGAGGCGGCCCGGACGCGCGGCGCCAAGGCGGGCGCGCTGGTCGGCATCGGTGCGGCTCAGCTCGGTGGACGTGGCGGCGGCAAGGACGACTTCGCCCAGGGCGGCGGCTCCAACGGAGCCGCGGCTGCGGACGCCGTCCGCGCGGTCCGTGACGCGGTGGCGGCCCTTTGAGTCGCGAGTCATCACCGGTCCAGCCGCCGCCGGTTGAGCCGTTCGAGACTCAACCCACCTTCCGGCGCGGCGTCCGGTTGGCTCTCGACTGGGGCAAGGCCCGGATCGGCGTCGCCGCCTGCGACCCCGACGGCACGCTGGCCTACCCGGTCGAGACTGTCCCTACCCAGGCGTCCGGACGGCGGCTGCCGCAACTGCTGGCCGAATACGAGCCCCTTGAGGTGCTCGTCGGGTTGCCCCGTACCCTGGCCGGCGATGAGGGACCGGCCGCGGTCCACGTCCGGGCCCAGGTCGCGTCGGTGGTCGCCGCGCATCCGGCGATCAGCTGGCGTTTCGCCGACGAACGACTCACCACCGTGGACGCCGGACGCCGGCTGCAGTCCGCCGGCCGGAACACCCGGCGCCAGCGTGCCGTCATCGACCAGGCGGCGGCCGTGGCAATCTTGGAGCAGGCGCTGGCCGTCGAACGAGCGACCGGCCGGGCGCCCGGCGAACCCGCGTGACGAACGAAGGACACTGAACTCATGGCGAATCTCTTCCGCGAACTGCGCGATCCGGAGACCGGGCGCTGGGTGCCCAAGGAGGTCTGGTACCGGGTCCGCGGCGCGATCGCGGTCGTCCTGTCGCTGACGGTGCTGATCGGCGGCGGCTGGTTCGTCTACTCCAAGGTGCACGACGCCTGGATCGGCTATCGCACCACGGAGGACTACATCGACCCGGCCGGCGTCGCCGACGTCGTGGTGGAGATTCCGCAGGGCTCCTCGATCAACAAGATCGCCGACATCCTCCTGGCCGCCGACGTCATTCGCACCGCCAAGGCGTTTGAGCGTGCCGCCGGTAGCGACCCGAATGCGCGCAAGATCCAGTACGGGCTGTACAAGCTGCGCACCCAGATTCCGGCGAAGACGGCGCTGGCGATGCTGCTCGACCCGGCGAACCAGATCAAGAACCAGTTCCAGATCCGTGAGGGGCTGCGGCTGTCTGAGGTGATCACCTCGCTCGCCGCATCGACGAAGGTGCCCGAGAACGATCTCAAGGCCGCGCTGAAGGACCGCAAGCAGTTCGGCCTGCCCAGCTGGATCGGCCCGAGCAACGAGGGATTCATCTTCCCCGACACCTACAACCTGCCGCTGAAACCGACCGCGGTGTCGGTGTTGAAGCTGCCGATCGACCAGTTCAAGAAGACGGTGCAGGACTTGGCGTTCGAAGAGCGGGCGAACGCGATGGGCAGGAAGCCCTACGACGTGCTGATCATGGCCAGCATCATCGAACGCGAGGTGTTCCGCAACGAGGACCGGGCGAAGGTGGCCCGGGTGTTCTACAACCGGCTCGAGAAGGGCATGCCGCTGCAGTCCGACGCCACGGTGGCGTACGCGGCGAAGAAGACCGGCACTGTGTGGACCACGAAGAAGGAACGGAAGAGCAAGTCGCCGTACAACACCTACGTGCACACGGGTCTTCCGCCGGGGCCGATTACGGCACCGGCGAAGAAGGCCATGGAGGCCGCGCTGAGCCCGGCCGATGGTGACTGGCTGTACTTCGTGCCGATCAACCTGGACACCGGCGAGACGGTGTTCTCGTCGACGCTCGCCGAGCACCAGAAGGCGACGGCGCAGCTCCAGCAGTGGTGCCTGGCCAGCCCCGAGAACCGGAAGAAGTGCGCGTGACGCCGCAGGCAGCCGTCCTCGGATCGCCGATCGCGCATTCGCTGTCACCCGCCATCCACGCAGCCGCCTACGCGTGGCTCGGCCTGGACTGGAGCTACGGACGGGTCGAGCTGCAGCCGTCCGAGTTCGCCGGTTTCGTCGACGGACTGGACGACTCGTGGCGCGGGCTGAGCGTCACGATGCCGCTCAAGGAGGCGGCCGCGGCCTGCGGCATCCCGGACGCCGACGTGCTGCTGACCGGGGTCGCGAACACGGTGATCCTGGGCGGCCAGCGGCGCCTGTACAACACCGACATTGCCGGGCTGACCGATGCGTTGCACGCCGCAGGCCTGCGGACGCCGCGGGTCGCCACCCTGATCGGCAACGGTGCCACTGCCCGTTCGGCGCTGGTGGCGCTGGTGCGGTCCGGTGTCCGGCTGATCGAGGTGCAGGGGCGCGACCACGGACGGCTGGCCGCCTTCCGCGACTGGGCGGAGGGGAATCTGAAGGTCGAGGTGCAGCCCCGCTCGCTCGGCGCGCCGCTCGATCCGGCCAGCGAGGTGCTGGTCTCGACCGCGCCCTCGGCGGCGTTGGACGGCCGGTTGGACAGCCTGGAGGTCGAACACTGCCCGGCGCTGAGCGGGGTGTTCGACGTGATCTACCACCCCTGGCCGACGCCGCTGGCGGCGCGGGCCGCGTCCGCCGGCCGGGTGGTGGTCAGCGGGCTCGACATGCTGGCCCACCAGGCGCGCTACCAGGTGCGGCTGATGACCGGTCGGGACGTCCCGGCCGAGGTGCTGCTGTCTGCCGTGCGGGCAGCAGCGGGTGTCGCCGTGGCTTCGTGACAGACTCGCGATCATGCTGCGTTACCTGACTGCCGGGGAATCCCATGGCCGCGCCCTCGTGGCGACCATCGAAGGCATTCCGGCGCACGTGCGCGTAGCGACCAGCGACATCGCGGAGGCCCTGGCGCGCCGGCGACTGGGTGCCGGCCGGGGTGCCCGGATGAAGTTCGAGGCCGACGAGGTTACGCTGCTGACCGGCGTCCGGCACGGCGAGACGCTCGGCTCGCCGATCGCGATCATGATCGGCAACACCGAGTGGCCCAAGTGGGAGACCGTGATGGCTCCCGACGAGGTGGACGCCGAACTGCTGGCCGCGCAGGCCCGCAACGCTCCGCTGACCCGGCCGCGACCGGGGCATGCCGACCTGGCCGGCATGCAGAAGTACGACTGGGACGAGGCCCGTCCGATCCTCGAGCGCGCCTCCGCGCGGGAGACCGCGGCCCGAGTGGCGCTGGGACGGGTGGCCAGCAACTTCCTGCAGCAGGCCTGCGGCATCACCGTCGTCAGCCATGTGGTCGAACTCGGCCCGATCCGCTCCGCGGGCACCCGGGTGCCCACCCTGGACGACCGGGACACGATCGACGCCGACCCCGTCCGCTGCCTGGACGCCGAGTCCAGCGCCGCCATGCAGGCCGAGGTCGCCGCGTGTCAGAAGGACGGCGACACCCTGGGCGGGGTGGTCGAGGTGGTCGCCCACGGCGTCCCCGCCGGCCTCGGTTCGCACAGCCAGGGCGACCGCCGGCTCGATTCGAAGCTGGCCGGTGCCCTGATGGGCATCCAGGCGATCAAGGGTGTCGAGGTCGGCGACGGCTTCGACCTGGCGCGCACCCGCGGCAGCCTGGCTCACGACGAGATGCAGCCGGTGGCGGGCGGCGTGGCCCGGCTGCGCAACCGCTCCGGCGGCACCGAGGGCGGCATGAGCAACGGCGAGCCGCTGCGCGTCCGGGCGGCGATGAAGCCGATCGCGACCATCCCGCGGGCCCTGCGCACCGTGGACGTCGCCACCGGCGAGGCTGCGGTGGCCCACCATCAGCGGTCCGACGTGTGCGCCGTCCCGGCCGCCGGGGTGGTGGCCGAAGCGATGGTGGCCCTGGTGCTGGCCGAGGCCGTCCTGGAGAAATTCGGCGGCGACTCGGTCGCCGAGACCAGCCGGAACCTGACCGGCTACCGCGAGCGCCTCGCGCAGCGAGGGCTGAGGTGACCTCTGCTCGCAGCATCGCACTCATCGGCGCACCGGGGGCCGGCAAGACCTCGGTGGGTCATGCCCTGGCCGGCGCTCGGGGCGCCGTTCGTCAACGTGGACGCCGCGATCGAGGCCGAGCAGGGCCGTCTGATCCGGGAGATCTTCGCCGACTCCGGAGAAGCGCACTTCCGTGCACTGGAACGGGCTGCGACCGTGGCGGCGCTGGCCCGGCCCGGCGTGGTCGCGGTGGGCAGCGGAGCGGTGCTGACGTCCGAGGTGGCGGACGCGTTGCGTGAAGTCACCGTGGTCTGGCTGCAGGTCTCGGTCGCCCAGGCCAGCCGGCGGCTCGGGCTGAACCAGGCCGGCGTCGCGGTGCTGGGCAACCTGCGGGCCACCCTGATCAAGCAACTCACCGAGCGGACGCCTGTGTATCGAAAACTGGCCACCATCAGCGTGGACACCGATCATGCCGACGCATCGGCGATCGTGGAACAACTCATGGCAGAACTGGAGGAGGACGACCGGTGAGAATCTCCACCATCGATGTGACCGCCGAACGCGCCTATCAGGTGGTCGTCGGCACGGGAGCGCTGGACCTGCTGCCGCAGTACGTCGCCGAGCAGCGCCGGATCGCGGTGATCCATCCGCCGATGCTGCGCGAGCAGGCGTCCCGGCTCCGGACGGCGTGCGACTGCCAGATGTTGAGCATTGAGGTGCCGGCAGCCGAGGCGGCCAAGACCGGCGAGACGCTGCAGCGTTGCTGGGACGCCTTGGCTGAGGCAGGCTTCACCCGCTCGGACGCCATCATCGGCCTGGGCGGGGGGGCGACCACCGACCTGGCCGGTTTCGTCGCCTCCACCTGGCTGCGCGGCGTGACGTATGTCTCAGTACCCACCACCGTGCTGGGCATGGTGGACGCCGCCGTCGGCGGCAAGACCGGAATCAACCTGAGCGCCGGCAAGAACCTGGTCGGAACCTTCTACGAGCCGTACACGGTGCTGTGCGACCTGTCTTTCCTGAGGACCCTGCCAGTGGAGGAGATCCGCTCGGGCCTCGCGGAGGTGGTGAAGGCCGGTTTCATCGCCGACCCGGAGATCCTCAGAATCATCGAGGACGACCCTGCCGGGGCGCTCGACCCGCAGGCTGAGGTCATCTGCACCCTGGTCAAGCGGGGGATCGCGGTGAAGGCCGCAGTGGTGGGCGCGGACCTGCGCGAACGCACGTCGGTGGGACGCGACATCGGACGCGAACAACTCAACTACGGGCACACCCTGGGCCATGCCATCGAGCGTCATCAGAGCTACCGCTGGCGGCACGGCGAAGCGATCAGCGTAGGCATGGCCTTTACGGCGGAACTGAGCCGCCGTCTGGGCCGGCTCGACGACGACACCGCCGAGCGGCACGGACGCATCCTGACCGCACTCGGGTTGCCGACCAGCTATCCGGCTGAAGCCTGGCCGGAGTTGCGCGAGGCGATGAACCTGGACAAGAAGACCCGGGCCAGCAGGTTGCGGTTCGTAATCCTCGAGAAGTTGGCGCAGGCCACCATTCTGGAAAGCCCGGACGAGGATCTGCTACGGGAGTCCTTCGAGGCCTTGAGCCGGCCGGAAGCGGTGAGCCGTCCGGCGGCGCTGGGCTGATGTACACGCCACGCCACTTCACCATGCCGCCGGAGCTGCAGGCGCGGATCCTGGCCGCGCCCGGCGTCGGCGACCTGATCACCCACGGGCCGTCCGGACTGCTGGCCACCCATTTGCCGTACGTCTTCGACCCCGAGATGGGAGAGCAAGGCAGCCTGGTGCTGCACGTGGCGCGTCCGAACGCCCAGTGGCGCGAGGAGACCTCGGGGGAGTCGCTGTTCATCGTCACGGCGGCCACCGACTACATCTCGGCGCTGTGGTACCCGAGCGCGCCGGCGTCCGGCAAGTACGTCCCGACCTGGGACTACGTCACCCTGCACCTCTACGGCGAACTGATCGCCCACGACGACTTCGAATGGACGTCGATGGCCGCGGAACGCCTGATGGCCGCCCATGAGAGCTCCATCGGCATCGACGACATGCCTGCCGACTACGTCGCCGGCCAGCTGCGCGCCATCGTCGGGTTGCAGCTGCGGATCACCCGGATCGAGGCCAAGGCCAAACTCAGCCAGAACCGGACCCCCGACGACGTCCGCGGCGTCATCGACGGACTGCACGAGGCCGGCGCCGACGACAGCGCAGCCCTGGTCGAAGAGTTCGGCCTGCCGCCCGCCGAACGCCGGGCCGCCCTGATCGCCGACGTCGCCGCCCGCCACCGCCCCGGCGCAGACAGCCTCTCCGCCGGCCGCATCATCTCCACCCCCACCCCGCACTGACCCGGGCACGGTTCGCCCGGTCACCGGGGACGGTTCGTTCGGTCACTGGGCGCGCCCGTCGAGTGACCACGAGCAACGTCCCCGATGGTCTGGACGCCCGGCGCAGGCCTCGATGTCTGGTTCGGTTTCGTCGTCACAGCCGCTCCGCACTACACTGAGCGGTCGGCTCGCAATCGGTGAACGAAGGGTTTTCACGTGGCTTCCACCAACGATCTGAAGAACGGCATGGTGCTCGACCTCGACGGTCAGCTCTGGCAGGTGCTGTGGTTCCAGCACCACAAGCCGGGCAAGGGCAACACCGTGGTGCGCACGAAGCTCAAGCATGTGCTCAGCGGCAAGGTGGTCGACCGCACGTTCAACTCCGACACCAAGGTCGACACCGCCAACGTCGACCGGCGCGAGATGCAGTACCTGTACCACGACGGCGACGGCTACGTGTTCATGGACACCGCCACCTACGACCAGCTGACCATCAGCGAAGCGACCATCGGCGACGCCAAGAACTACCTGCTGGAGAACCAGAACGCCACCGTTGCCCTGCACGAGGGCAACCCGCTGTACGTCGACCTGCCGGCTTCGGTCGAGCTCGAGGTCACCTACACCGAGCCGGGCCTGCAGGGCGACCGCTCCACCGGTGGCACCAAGCCGGCCACGGTCGAGACCGGGCTGCAGATCCAGGTGCCGCTGTTCATCACCACCGGCGAGCGGGTCAAGGTCGACACCCGCGACGGCGGCTACCTCGGTCGGGTCTGACCGCCCGATGGCAGCCGACCCTGCGGTAACCACCCCGCGCAAGCGGATCACCACACCGGACGGCACCGTCGCCGAGCTGATCGAAACGCGTCCGACCACCCAGCCCGGACGCGGCTCGTCGCGCACCAAGGCCCGCAAGCGGGCCCTCGACATCCTGTTCGAGGCCGACCTGCGCGGCGTGGACGCCGGCGAACCGCTGGCGCTGCACCTCGCCGAGGCCGACCCGCCGGTGCGCCCGTTCACCACGACGTTGGTCAACGGCGTGGCCTCGCGGCAACTCGAGATCGACGCGCTGATCGCCGACTGCCTCGCGACCGGCTGGACGATGGAACGCATGCCGCGGGTCGACCGCTGCCTGGCCCGGCTGGCGATCTGGGAGATGCTGGACGGCTCGGTCTCGGCCGAGGTCGCCCTCGAACAGGCC
This sequence comes from Micropruina sp., assembly GCA_047602545.1. Lineage (GTDB taxonomy): Bacteria > Actinomycetota > Actinomycetes > Propionibacteriales > Propionibacteriaceae > Micropruina. The sequence goes on from JASGHC010000003.1 coordinate 76,254, forward strand.
GTCAGCCTGGCCCAGGAACTCTCCACCGACGACTCCGCCGCCTTCCTCAACGGAGTCCTGGCCCGCGTCCGGGAGAAGATCACCGCCGGCCTCTGAGGCGTCCGGCAAGCTCCCGCTCGTCAACCGGTGGCCGATCGTTCCTGGAGGCGACCCGATATCCGCGGTCTGGTTGCCGTCAGCGCCCTCGACACGCCGCACTTATCCACAACTGGACCCAATTTTCGTTTGCTGTCACAAAAGGGGTGTGGACAACTGCCTTCTAGGGTATGGAACGTCTTGAGGAATTGCTTCGCAGCGAGAACGGTGTTCTCGTTCGCCGTGACCACCGCACGATCGCCAATCAGCTTGATCACTGCTTGAGGCGCGGGCGGCTATGCCCGGTATTGCCGGGGATCTACAGTGCTCCAGATCCGGACTGGGAGGTGCGGGTTCGAGCCGCTCAAGCCTTTCGGCCAGGCTGCGTGATCGGCGGCGCCGCGGCTGCGCGAATGCTTTGGTGGCCGGACTGCCCGATCGACACGGTGAGCCTCGCTGTCGAGCACCAGGTGAAGGGCAGCTACCCGGGCTTCAGCTTCGAGCAGCGCCGGGTGCCGTTGGAGTTGGTCGTGGATCAGGGCGGCATGCGGATCGCCAGTCCGGCACTCTCCGTCCTCGACCTGATACCGGTCCTAGGTGGTGACGTGATCGATCAGGGCCTCCGTCGCGGAGCGGTGAAGCTACCCCAGCTGTGGCGGGCCTTCCGGCTCACTCCAGGCCGAGTCCACAACCAGATTCGCCGACAACTGCTTCACGACTCCCGGGACGAGCCGTGGTCGGAGGCTGAGCGAGGCACGCATGGGCTGTTGCGATCAGCGGGGCTGACCGGGTGGCACACCAACTTCCCGATCACGATCCATGGCGTCACCTACCTCGTGGACATCGCCTTCCCGGCACAGCGGGTGGTGATCGAGATCGACGGTTGGGAGTTCCACCGCACGCGTGCCGCATTCACCAAGGATCGCTGGCGATACGCACGGCTGGGGGTGGCGAACTGGACGGTATTGCCGATCCCGGCTGTTTCGGTGATCGACCACCCCGACGATGTGATCGAACTGATCCGAGAGGCGCTGGGACGACCGCACCAAACGAGATCCGCGGTCTAGATGACCAAGTCCCAGGGGTGTTAGTGGTCGTAGGCGACCAGGTTTCTTCTGGCTAGGGAGTTTGCTTGGTGGTTGTGCCAGATGGCGGCAGTGAGGGCGAGGATGCGTTGCGCGACCCGGGCGGCGACACCGGCCGGGGTGCGTCCGCCGTGGGCTTCGAGGTCGAGTTGGCCTTTCAACGTGTCGTTGACCGATTCGATGATTTGGCGCAGCGGTTTGAAGAACCGCTGCCCGGGTCGGGGCTTCTCTCCTTTACGGGCCGGGCGGAGCAGATCAATCCCGACCTCGGTCAGTCCGGTTTCGAACTCGCGGCCGCTGTAACCCTTGTCCGCGATGAGGATCTGCCGCCGCCTGGTGGGCCGGTCCTGCAACGCCGCCGTGGTGTCGAGCAGGTGTTCCACCACGTCACGTTCGTTGGCTTTCGCGCCGGTCAACGCCCACGCCAACGGCAATCCGTGCAGGGTGCACACCAGGTGCAGCCGGAGTCCCCAAAAGTAGCGGGAATGGGACGCGCAATAGCCGTACTCGGCCCATCCGGCCAAGTCAGAGCGTTTCGCGGTCTCCCGAGAGCGGCCACACTCCACCGGGGTGGAGTCCACCACCCACACATCATCAGTCGCGACCGGCACATGTTGGGCCAGCTCAGCAGCAAGCCATGCCATGGTGCCGTTCAGCTTCCGCAACCGTTTGTTGTAGCCGGATTGTCGCGGCAGATACGGAAACATGCCGGTGAGATGCCGGTGGGCGTACCGCAGCCAACGGGCCTCCGAGGTGTAACCCAGGAACGCCTGCATCACCGCCAACACGATCAGCTCAGCATCACTGATCCGCTCCACGAACCCGACCTCAGGCCGTTGCGGAACCTGTTCGGGGTGAGCCTTCAACAGATCATCAGCAGTCACGTAGAGTGCAGTCGCGAGGGTGTCCAGATCGGTGTCCATCAAAGCCTCCAGAGCTTGACATGGGTTAGCAACACCGACTCTGCGACACCCTCCCCTCAACCCCCAGACGCCACACCGACCTTGGACTTACTCATCTAGTTTGCGGCTAGTCGGCGTGTTGCGTCCTGCGCCGCCTACTGAACCGCGCATTTCGGGGGTCAGGCTTGGGGCCACTTGTGGAAGTCGAAGCCGACCAGCCGCCGGTACATGCCCACCGACTCGTACAGGTGGGTGGCGCCGGTCGGGCTTTCGGCGTCCACGTGCAGCTTGACGGCGTCCCGGCCGTCCGTGGCGTAGCGCGCGAAGCTGGTGTGCAGCAGCGCCTTGGCGACACCCCGTCCGCGCCCCTGGCGCAACACGCCCAGGTTGGCGACGTAGCCGGCGTTGTCGGCTTCGAGATAGGAGTTGTGGCCCATCAGAGCGCCGACGACGGCGCCGTCGATCTCGGCGAGATACCAGTGGCCCGGATCGGCAAGCGGGTCGGCGTGCTTTGCCTCCAGCCAGTCCTCGAAGCTGCGCAGCTGGAAGTCGTAGTGGTCGCGGAAGGACTCGCTGATCACCTCGTACATCGTCCTCAGGTCGGACGTGTCGCCACCTGAGGTGTCGGCTCGCCGCACCACCACCGGGGACGCTGGATCCGGCGCGGGCGCGGGCGCAGCATAGCCGTCCAGATCGATCTGCATCTCGATGAACGCACGCATCTGCTGGAACCCGAAAGCCTCGGCATGCCGCCGGGCGAGCACATCATGCTCATTGACCCACAGGTCCAGCCGTGGACTGCTGACGCCGAGACCATCGGCGATCGCCAAAGCGACCTGTTCCGTCCACGCCAGGCCAGCCCGCCACAGTTCGTCGACCAGGCCGGCGGACAGCGATCGGTCGATCGCCACCGGCACCCAGTACTTGTCGTCGAAGTTGCGGAACACCCGCCACACCCCGACCAGGACGCCGTCGCGCTCCAGCACCAGCGCGGTGTTGCGTTCCCGGGCGCGCGGGGTGTCGAACCACTCCTCGACCTCGGCGGCGCTCAGCGACGTCTCACCCATCGCGGCCACTTCTTCTGCGCGCAACAGCGCGAGAAGCGCCGGGACGTCGTCCGCGCCGGCTCGATGGAAGACCACACTCTCAGGGAGTGCTCCCGGAGCCACAGCTTGCCGAAGGTCGCTGATGTTATCGGTCACGTCGAACGACCCTACCGGTGAGTCTGGACGGGCTTCCTCACAGGCGACCGGGGGCGGAACGATAGGAACCGTCCCTCCGTGCCTGTGAGCCAGACCGAGAGGTCTCGACAAGCTCGACCAACTGGTGGTGCGGCAGTGACGCAACTTCAAAGCGGAGTGGGCTGCACCCCGTCCGGGTAGGTCGGGCGTAAAGCGCGCGAGCCCCCGCCCAGAGTCTGAAGGACGAAAGCAAGAGTTGGCGAGCTGCGCACGGGCGGGACGGGGTGCAGCCCACTCCGCGGCACAGAACGTGACCACCACGACCGGACCACGAAGGATCTCGACGTAGCTCGACCAGCGGTGGGACGAAACGAACCGTCCCTGGCGTACTCAACAGGGTCTCGACAAGCTCGACCAACGCGACGGCGTCCATGACCACCTCGGCGGTCAGCGGCGCCGTCCGGCTTTGATAGTCTCTCGTAAGTTTGAGCCCGTCCCGGCGGGGAAAGGACTTCCATGCCTTCAGGCTTCTTCGATCACGAACAGACTCCGGCTTTGTTGGTTCTCGAAGATGGGCGGTCCTTTCGCGGCGTGTCCTTCGGGGCTAGCGGCGACGCCTTCGGCGAGGCGGTGTTCTCCACCGGCATGTCGGGGTATCAGGAGACGCTGACCGACCCGAGCTATCACCGCCAGGTCGTGGTCGCCACCGCACCGCACATCGGCAACACCGGCTGGAACGACGAGGACGACGAGTCGTCCCGCATCTGGGTCGCCGGCTACGTCGTGCGCGACCTCTCGCGGGTGCGCTCCAACTGGCGCTCGAACCGCTCTTTGGACGACGAACTGCGTAGCCAGGGTGTGATCGGGATCGCCGAGATCGACACTCGCGCACTGACCCGGCACCTGCGTGAGCGGGGCGCCATGCGGGTCGGCATCTCCACCACCGAACTCGATCCGGACAAGCTGCTGGCCAAGGTGCGCGAGGTTCCGGCGATGGCCGGCTCCGACCTGGTCGCCGACGTCACCCTGCCCCAGGCGGAGGTGGTCACGCCGGTCGGCGAGAAGCGGTTCACGGTTGCGGCGATCGACCTCGGCATCAAGGACATGACCCCGACCCGGATGGCCGAGCGGGGCATCGAGGTGCACGTGCTGCCGGCGTCGGTCACCCTGGACGAGTTGACCGCCCTGAACCCGGACGGCGTCTTCTTCTCCAACGGTCCCGGCGACCCGGCCACCGCCGACGCCCCGATGACCCTGCTGCAGGGCGTGCTGGACGCCGGCATTCCCTACTTCGGCATCTGCTTCGGCAACCAGATCTTCGGACGCGCCCTCGGTTTCGGCACCTACAAGCTGAAATACGGCCACCGCGGAATCAACCAGCCGGTGAAGGACCTGCGTACCGGCAAGGTCGAGATCACCGCGCAGAACCACGGCTTCGCCGTCGACGCGCCGCTCGACGAGCCCACCGCGACCCGCTGGGGCAACGCCCGGGTGAGCCACATCTGCCTCAACGACGACGTCGTGGAGGGTCTCGAACTCACCGACGAGGCCGACAACCTGCTGGCCTTCTCGGTGCAATACCACCCTGAGGCGGCGGCCGGCCCGCACGATTCGGCCTACCTGTTCGACCGCTTCGTCGACGTGATGACCCGGCGCCGCAACGGCACCGGCGGTCGAGCCGACTACAACTCCACCCACCTCAACTCCACCCAGCGCACCACCGATCAGGAGAACTGATGCCCAAGCGGACCGACATCTCGTCGATCCTTGTCGTCGGCTCCGGCCCGATCGTGATCGGCCAGGCCTGCGAGTTCGACTACTCCGGCACGCAGGCCTGCCGGGTGCTGCGCGAGGAGGGTTACCGGGTGATCCTGGTGAACTCCAACCCGGCCACGATCATGACCGACCCGGAGTTTGCCGACGCCACCTACATCGAGCCGATCCAGCCCGACTTCCTGGAGAAGGTGATCGCCGCCGAGCGTCCGGATGCGCTGCTCGCCACCCTGGGCGGGCAGACCGCGCTCAACGCGGCCGTCGCCCTGCATGACAACGGTGTGCTGGCGAAGTACGGCGTCGAGTTGATCGGCGCCTCGTTCGAGGCGATCCAGAAGGGCGAGGACCGGGAGAAGTTCAAGGAGATCGTCCAGGCCCTCGACATTCCCGGCACCAACCCGGAGGTGGCGCGCAGCCGCATCTGCCACTCGATGGACGACGTGCTCGCCGCTGCAGGTGACCTCGGCTACCCGTTGGTGGTGCGCCCCAGCTTCACCATGGGCGGCGTCGGCTCCGGCTTCGCCCACGACGAGGACGAACTGCGCCGGATCGCCGGCACCGGGCTGTCGGCGTCCCCGGTCACCGAGGTGCTGATCGAGGAGTCGATCCTGGGCTGGAAGGAGTACGAGCTCGAGGTGATGCGCGACAAGGCGGACAACGTCGTGATCGTGTGCTCCATCGAGAACCTCGACCCGATGGGCGTGCACACCGGCGACTCGATCACCGTTGCCCCCGCTATGACGCTCACCGACCGCGAGTACCAGGCGATGCGCGACGTCGGCATCGGAGTGATCCGGGCGGTCGGCGTCAACACCGGCGGCTGCAACATCCAGTTCGCGATCAACCCCGACAACGGCCGGATGATCGTCATCGAGATGAACCCGCGGGTGTCTCGCTCGTCCGCGCTGGCGTCCAAGGCGACCGGCTTCCCGATCGCCAAGATCGCCGCCAAGGTGGCCGTCGGCTACACCCTGGACGAGATCCCCAACGACATCACCGCCGAGACCCCGGCGTCCTTCGAACCCACGCTCGACTACGTGGTGGTGAAGTGCCCGCGGTTCGCCTTCGAGAAGTTCCCGACCGCCGAGAACACCCTCACCACGCACATGAAGAGCGTCGGCGAGGCGATGGCGATCGGCCGCAACTTCACCGAGGCGCTCGGCAAGGCGCTGCGCTCCCTGGAGGACCCGAAGTCCACCTTCGACTTCACCGGCGAGATCACCCAGAGCGTGGACGAACTGCTGACCGCGGCGTCACGTCCGCACGACGGCCGGCTCGGCCTGGTGATGAAGGCGTTCCGAGCCGGCGCCACCCCGCAGCAGCTGTTCGACGCCACCAAGATCGACCCCTGGTTCCTGGACCAGTTGCAGCTGATCGCCGAGGTCGCCGAGCACGTCCGGACGGCGCCCGAGCTGACCGCCGACCTGCTGCGGCTGGCCAAGCGGCACGGCATCTCCGACGAGCAGATCGCCCAGCTGCGGCACCTGAGAACCGACGTCGTCCGCGGCGTCCGCTGGGCGCTGGGTGTGCGTCCGGTGTTCAAGACCGTCAACACCTGCGCCGCCGAGTTCGCCGCGAAAACGCCGTACCACTACTCCTCTTACGACGAGGAGACCGAGGTGGCGCCCCGCACCAAGCCGGCGGTGCTGATCCTCGGCTCCGGCCCGAACCGGATCGGCCAGGGCATCGAGTTCGACTACTCGTGCGTGCACGCCGCGCTCACCCTCTCGGAGCACGGCTACGAGACGGTGATGGTCAACTGCAACCCGGAGACGGTGTCCACCGACTACGACACCTCGGACCGGCTCTACTTCGAGCCGCTCACCTTGGAGGACGTGCTCGAGGTCTACCACGCCGAGTCGCTGGCCGGCCCGGTCGCGGGTGTCATCGTCCAGCTCGGCGGGCAGACCCCGCTGAAGCTGGCCCAAGCGCTGAAGGACGCCGGCGTCCCGATCGTCGGCACCTCGCCGGAGGCGATCCACCTCGCCGAAGAGCGCGGCGCGTTCGGCCGGATCTTGGCCGACAACAAGCTGACCGCACCCGCCTACGGCATGGCAACCTCGGCCGACGACGCCCTGGAGATCGCCCACGACATCGGCTACCCGGTGCTGGTCCGGCCCTCCTACGTGCTGGGCGGACGCGGCATGGAGATCGTCTACGACGACGACTCACTGGTCGGGTACATCGAGCGGGCCACCCACATCACGCCCAACTCGCCGGTGATGGTGGACCGTTTCCTGGACGACGCCATCGAGATCGACGTGGACGCCCTGTTCGACGGCACCGAGCTGTACCTGGGCGGCGTGATGGAGCACATCGAGGAGGCCGGCATCCATTCCGGTGACTCGGCCTGCTCCCTGCCGCCGATCACCCTGGGCAGCGAGACCGTCGACCGGATCCGGCTCGCCACCGAGGCGATCGCCCGCGGGGTCGGCGTCCGAGGCCTGATCAACATCCAGTTCGCGCTCCTCGGCGACGTCCTGTACGTGCTGGAGGCCAACCCGCGCGCCTCCCGGACGGTGCCGTTCGTCTCCAAGGCGACCGCGACCCCGCTGGCCAAGGCGGCGTCCCGGATCATGCTGGGTGCGACCATCGCCGACCTGCGGGCCGACGGCACACTGCGCGTCGACCGGGACGGGACGGCGCCGCTGGCCTCCGCTCCGCTGGCGGTGAAGGAGGCGGTGATGCCGTTCAATCGGTTCCGTACCGCCGACGGCGCCTGGGTGGACACCCTGCTCGGCCCTGAGATGAAGTCGACCGGCGAAGTGATGGGGCTCGACCTCACCTTCGGGGTGGCGTTCGCGAAGAGCCAGACCGCCTCCTACGGCGACGTGCCGACCGAGGGCTCGGTATTCGTGTCGGTCGCCAACCGGGACAAGCGGCACGCCATCTTCCCGGTGAAACGCCTTGCCGACCTAGGTTTCAAGGTCTACGCGACCGAGGGCACCGCGCAGGTGCTGCGGCGCAACGACGTCGAGGTGACGGTGCTCCGCAAGGAGACCCAGGGCCCCGGCGCGGACGGCACCAAGACCGTCGTCCAGGCGATCATGGACGGCGAGATCAGCCTGATCTTCAACACCCCGCTCGGGGCTTCCGAGGGCGGCGACCCACGCCGGGACGGCTGGCAGATCCGCTCGGCGGCGATCCTGTGCGACGTGCCGTGCGTGACCACCGTGCAGGGCCTGTCGGCGGCGGTGCAGGGCATCGAAGCGTTGCGTCGGGGCGGGCTGACCGTCCGTCCGCTGCAGGACTGGAGCGCCGACATGCGCGGCGAACTGGAGGCCACCAAGCGATGAGCCCCCGGGTGAGCCTGGTCGGCGCCGGCTATCGCGGGGTCGTCCGGCCGCTGCTGTTCCGCTCGCACCACGGCGACCCCGAGGCGGTCCACGAGCAGATGATCGGCACTCTGGCCCGGTTCAGTCGTTCGCCCGGGTTGGTGTCGGCCGCGAAGCTGTTGGCCGGCAGCCGGGGCGCGCCGGTGACCGTCGCCGGAATCGATTTTCCCGGACGGGTCGGCCTCGCCGCCGGCATGGACAAGGACGGCCGCGCCGTCCTGGCCTGGCAGGCGCTCGGTTTCGGGTTCGCCGAACTCGGCACCGTCACAGCCCAGGCTCAGCCCGGCAACGACCGGCCACGGGTCTTCCGGCTGCGAAAGTCCACCGCGCTGATCAATCGGATGGGCTTCAACAACGCTGGCGCCGCCCAACTGCATCATGAGCTGTCGCTGCTCGGGGTGTACCGCGACAACGACGGGGCAGGCATCCCGCTCGGCATCTCCATCGGCAAGACCAAGATCGTGCCGGTCGAGGACGCCGTCGACGACTACCTGACCTCGCTCGACCTGGTCGTGCCGCACGCCGACTATGTGGCGATCAACGTGTCCAGCCCGAACACCCCTGGACTGCGCACCCTGCAGGACGGGGGAGCGCTGCTCACCCTGCTGAAGGCGCTGGTCGAACGGGCCGCCGGCCGGGCGCCGCTGTTCGTGAAGATCGCCCCCGACCTGACCGAACCGCAGATCGACGAGGTGCTCGCCGCCGCGACGGACGCCGGCGTGGCGGGCCTGATCGCCACCAACACCACCCTGGCCCGCGACGGACTCGACCCGGCCGACCAGCCGCTGGCCGCCGAGGCCGGGGGACTGTCCGGGGCTCCGCTCACCGTGAGGGCCCGGGATGTGGTCGGCTACCTGGTCGCGCACACCGACCTTCCGGTGATCGCGGCCGGAGGCATCATGACCGCCGACGACGCGTCCGCGATGTTCGACCTCGGCGCCCCGCTGGTGCAGCTGTACACCGGCTTCGTCTATTCCGGACCCGCGCTCGCGGCCCAGATCAACGCGTTGGCTAGGAGAGAAGCATGATCAGCTACCAGCAGCGACTCGACGCGGTGGTGGCCCGGCGCGGTGCCCTGTGCGTCGGCATCGACCCGCACCCCGGGCTGCTCACAGCCTGGGGGCTGAGCGTCGACGCCACCGGCGTCGAGGCGTTCTCCCGCCGGGTGGTGGAGGCGGTCGGCACGGAGGTCGCCGTCTTCAAGCCGCAGTCGGCCTTCTTCGAGATTCACGGATCGGCCGGCATTGCCGTCCTGGAACGGACGCTGGCCGACATTTCCGGCGCCGGCGCGCTGAGCATCCTGGACGTCAAGCGCGGCGACATCGGCTCCACCATGGACGCCTACGCCGAGGCTTATCTGGCCGACGGCTCCCCGCTGGCTGCCGACGCCCTCACCGTCTCGCCCTACCTCGGCTTCGGCTCGCTGCAGCCCGCCTTCGACCGGGCGCACCGCTACGGACGCGGCGTCTACGTGCTGGCCCGGACGTCCAACCCGGAAGGCGGGCAGGTGCAGCTGGCGGCCGGACAGACCGGCCAGAACGTCGCGCAGGAGATCATCGAGGCCGCCGCCCGGCTGAATGAGGCGTCCGGCCAAAGCGCGATCGGCTTGGTGGTCGGCGGCACGCACAGCGATCTGGGGTGCGACGTGAGCAGCTTCAACGGCTCCATTCTGGTGCCGGGCATCGGCTTCCAAGGGGGCCGGATCGACGACCTGCCGGCACTGTTCGGTGATGCCCTGCGGCATGTGCTGCCCGCGGTGAGCCGCGACGTCCTCGGCGCCGGTCCGGACGCCGCCGCACTCGCCGATCGGGTGCGCGCCCTGCTCAGTGGTTCCAAATAGCCTGTGAATCCCCTGACCGCAAGGGTTTTCACAGGGCGTTTCGCCTTGTAAATTGTGCCCACCAAGACATCCGGAGGTCACCGTGGCGATACCCCAACTGACGACGGAGCAGCTGCAGGCAGCCCGTGCAGCCGCCACCGAGGCGCGTCGTGCTCGCGCGGCACTCAAAGCGCGCGTGCGGTCTGGTGAACTGACCCTCGCCCAGGCGCTCGACGAGGCAGCCGCCGACGAGGTGCTGGCCCACGTCAAGGTGATCGACCTGCTCAAGGCACTGCCGCGGGTCGGCGACAAGCGGGCCACCCTGGTCATGGAACGGTACGACATCGCCGCCAATCGGCGGATTCGCGGACTCGGACGGCACCAGCTCGCCGGCCTGAAGGCCGAGTTCGGTGAGCGGTGACGTCACTGTCATCTCCGGCCCCACGGCCGTAGGCAAGGGAACGGTTGTCCGCGCCCTGAAACAGGCACATCCCGAGGTGTGGGTGTCGGTGTCGGCGACCACCCGGGCGCCGCGTCCCGGTGAGGTCGACGGCCAGCACTACTGCTTCGTCAGCAACGAGGCGTTCGATGAACTGCTCGCCGGCGACGGATTGCTGGAGTGGGCGGTCGTGCACGGACGCGACCGGTACGGCACCCCCGCGGCACCCGTGCGGGCAGCCCTCGACCGCGGCGAACGCGTCATCCTCGAGATCGACCTCCAGGGCGCCCGGCAGGTGCGGGCGAGCGTCCCCCAAGCCCGGCTGGTGTTCATCGCGCCGCCCAACTGGGACGAACTGGTCGCCCGGCTGGTCGGACGCGGCACCGAAACTGCCGAGCAACGCGAACGCCGACTACGGACGGCGAAGGACGAGCTGGCCGCCGCCGACGAGTTCGATCACGTCATCGTCAACGACGATGTGGGCAGGGCGGTCGATGAGTTGGTAGACTTGCTAAGCTTGTGATTTCTGCGACTGCCGAAACTGACAGTTGAGAGCCACGGCCCGAACCACCCGTCGGCGCCCGAACCGTCACCGGAGCGAGCGCGCCGCATCAACCGTGAGGTCATCTTTTGAGCACACATGCCCCCGAAGGCATCATCAACCCGCCGATCGACGAACTGCTGGAAAAGGTCGACTCCAAGTACCGCCTGGTGCTGTTCGCCGCCAAGCGTGCCCGGCAGATCAACGCCTACTACAGCCAGCTCGGCGAGGGCCTGCTCGAGAACGTGGGTCCGCTGGTCAACACCGGCGTCCAGGAGAAGCCGCTGTCCATCGCGCTGCGCGAGGTGAACGCCGGCGTGCTGGAATGCACCGAGATCGATCCCGAGGCCGAGGCTGCCGCCCGCGCCGAGGCTGAGGCCGACCCGCAATTCAGCGAACTCGACCCGTTCAGCGACGACCTGGCCTGACCTTCCGATGAGCCGGATCCTGCTCGGGGTCGCCGGCGGAATCGCCGCGTACAAAGCCTGCCTGCTGCTGCGACTGTTCGCCGAGGCCGGCCACGAGGTGACCGTCGTCCCGACCCTGGGCGCGCTCAATTTCGTCGGCGAAACCACCTGGGCGGCGCTGTCCGGACGGCCGGCGCACACCCAGGTGTGGGCCGAGGCGCACGCCGTGCCGCACGTCGCCCTGGGCCGCTCCGCCGAGCTGGTGGTGGTGGCGCCGGCGACCGCCGACCTGATGGCGCGGGCCGCGTCCGGACGGGCCGACGACCTGCTCACCAACGTGCTGCTCACCGCCACTTGCCCGGTGCTGATGGCGCCCGCGATGCACACCGAGATGTGGCTGCATCCAGCCACCCAGGCCAACGTGGCCACGCTGCGTGCACGCGGCGTGATCGTCCTCGATCCTGACTCCGGACGGCTCACCGGCGCCGACACCGGTCCGGGCCGGCTGCCGGAGCCGTCCGAGATCGAACAGGTGGCGCTCTCCCTGCTCGACTCGTCAGTGACTGAGGCGGCCCGCTCGCGAGACTTGGACGGCGTCCGGCTCACCGTGAGTGCGGGCGGTACGCGTGAGGCGCTCGACCCGGTGCGTTACCTGGGCAACCGATCCTCCGGGCGGATGGGCCTGGCGCTGGCTCGGGCCGCTCTGCTGCGCGGCGCCGACGTCCGGGTGGTCGCCGGTGCGATCACCGCAGCGGTACCCGGCCGGGCCGAGCTGGTTGAGGTGGTCTCGACTGCTGATCTTGCCGACGCGATGACGCAGGCCGCAGCCGATTCGGATGTGCTGATCATGGCCGCGGCGCCCGCCGACTTCACCCCCGCGTCGCCGAGCGACAGCAAGTTGAAGAAGGAGGGCGACGCCGGGCTGACCGTGACGTTCACCCAGACCACCGACGTGCTGGCCGGTCTGGTGCGGCAGCGGCGTCCGGGGCAGGTGATCGTCGGCTTCGCCGCCGAGACCGCCGGGTCGGCGTCCGAACTGATGGAACTGGGCCGCGCCAAGCTGGCCCGCAAGGGCTGCGACCTGCTGGTGCTGAACGACGTCAGCGGGGGAGCGGTCTTCGGTGCGGCCGACAATACGGTCGCCATCATTGACTCCGAGGGTGTGGTCGACACCGTCGCCGGAGACAAGAATCTCGTCGCGCATCGCATTCTCGATGCCGTCGCCACTAGCAGAAAGAGCAACCGATGAGCCGCCTGTTCACCTCGGAGTCCGTCACCGAGGGTCACCCCGACAAGCTCGCCGATTCGGTCTCGGACGCCGTCCTGGACGCCTTGCTCACCCAGGACGCCGACAGCCGCGTCGCCGTCGAAACCCTGGTCACCACCGGCACCGTCGTGGTGGCCGGCGAGGTGTCTACCACCGGCTACGTCAACATCGCCAAGCTGACCCGGGAACGCATCTTGCAGATCGGCTACGACTCCTCGGACAAGTCGTTCGACGGCGCGTCCTGCGGGGTGCTGGTGTCGCTGGGTGCCCAGTCGCCCGATATCGCCCAGGGTGTGGACGACGCCGGCGAGCACCGCGAGGGCGGCTCCGGCGACGCGCTCGACGCCCAGGGCGCCGGCGACCAGGGCCTGATGTTCGGCTACGCCTGCACCGACACCCCCACGCTGATGCCGCTGCCGATCGACATCGCGCACCGGCTGGCCGAGCGGCTCACCGCGGTGCGGCGCGATCGGGTGCTGCCCTTCCTGCTGCCCGACGGCAAGACCCAGGTCACCATCGCCTACGACGGTGACCGGGCGGTGTCGGTGGACACCATCGTCGTGTCGTCGCAGCACACCGGATCGGCGTCGTATGAGCGCGACATCCGGCCGGGCATCCTGCACGAGGTGGTCGAGCCGGTGCTGGCTCGGTATGACGTCTCGACGGACGGCTTGAAGGTGCATATCAACCCGACCGGGAAGTTCGTCATCGGCGGCCCGATGGGCGACGCCGGACTGACCGGCCGGAAGATCATCGTCGACACCTACGGCGGCATGGCCCGGCACGGCGGCGGCGCCTTCTCGGGCAAGGACCCGTCCAAGGTCGACCGGTCCGCCGCCTACGCCATGCGCTGGGTCGCCAAGAACGTGGTCGCGGCCGGTTTGGCTACGCGTTGCGAGGTGCAGGTGGCGTACGCGATCGGCCGGGCCCATCCGGTCGGCTTCTACACCGACTGCTTCGGCACCGAAACCGTGCCCCTGGAGCAGATCACCGCAGCTGTGCTGTCGGTCTTCGATCTGCGCCCGGCCGCCCTGATCCGCGACCTGGACCTGCTCCGTCCGATCTACTCCACGACGACCAACTACGGCCACTTCGGACGCGAACTCCCCGAGTTCACCTGGGAACGCACCGACCGCGCCGACGCCCTGGCGAACGCGGTCCGCGGGTAGTTCCCGCGTTCGTCCTTCCGTCGGACGCCCCGGGATTTCGTTGGTCGAGCTTGTCGAGACCCACTTCTGTGGTCCTGTCTCGCTGGTTGCGTTTGGTTCCGCGGAGTGGGCTGCACCCCGTCCCGCCCGTGCGCAGCTCGCCCTACTTCTGCTGTTGTCTTGGAGTCCCTGGCAGGGGGCTCGCGCGCTTTACGCCCGACCTACCCGGACGGGGTGCAGCCCACTCCGCTTTCCGGTTGCGTCGTGTTCGCAGCTCGCGTTCTGGTGGTCGAGCTTGTTGGTCACTGGGGTCGGCTTCTTTGGTTGCCCGGGGACGGTTCCTTTGGTTACCCGGGGACGGTTCTCTTGGTTACCCGGGGATGGTTCTCCGGGTCGCTGCTGATCGCGCGATCGACCACTGGTGACCGGATCCCGGCACTACTTTCGGGATATTTCCCGAAAGTAGCGGGTGTTTCCTGAAAGCTGTGGCCGATCGCGCGATCGGTCACGTCCGTCCGCGCGGTGAGATCTCCGCCGAGCGCGCGCACGCGATGACCGGCGTCCGGAATCGTCGGTGCCGACCTCTAGCATCGAGTTCGTGGTTGAGCCGAGGGTTGCGCGGGTGGCGGTAGACATGCCGTTGCCGCATCTCGATCGACCGTTTGACTACGCCATTCCCGACGAGTTGGCGTCCGCGGTGGTGCCGGGTTGCCGGGTGAAGGTCCGGTTTGCCGGACGGCAGCGCGACGGCTATGTGCTCGAGGTGGCGGCCGCGTCGGACGCCGATCGCGAGCTGTCGCCGCTGCTGAAGGTGGTCTCGTCCGAGCCGGTGCTGCGGCCCGAGATCGCGGCCGTGATCAGGGACGTCGCCGACCACTACGCGGGCACGTTCGCCGATGTCGTCCGGTTGGCGGTGCCACCCCGGCACGGGATGACCGAGACGGCCGACCCTGCTGACTATCCGCGCCCGCACGCGCCCGACGGCGACCCGGTGGTGCTGCCGAAGTATCCGCACGGGGCGTCGCTGCTGCGGGCGCTGGGCGGCGACGTCGCACCTCGGGCGGCGCTGTGCTTGGCGCCGGTGGCGCGTCCGGTGGGGGACTGGGCCGCGGCCCTGATCGAGGCGGCGTCCGCAACCCTGGCGGGTGGTCGCGGCGTTCTGCTGCTGGTGCCGGACGCGTCCGACCTGACCCGGTTGGAGGTGCGCTGCGCCGAGGCGTTCGGACGCGGCAGCTTCGTCACACTCACCGCCGAGAAGGGTCCGGCGGCCCGGTACCGGGCGTTTCTGGCGGCCGCCCGCGGGCAGGTGCGGTTGGTGCTCGGCACCCGGGCGGCGGCGTTCGCCCCGGTCGCCGACCTCGGGCTGATCGCGATGTTCGACGACGGCGACGATTCGTGGGCTGAGCCGCGGGCACCCTATCCGCATGCGCGGGTGGTGGCCGCGCTGCGCGCCACCCGGCAGCGCTGCGGACTGCTCTACGTCGGGTACGCCCGCAGCACCGAAACCCAGGCGATGGCCGACCGGGGCTGGTTGGTGCCGGTGGAACTGCCCGGTCCGGCGCGGCGCGAGGCGTGTCCGGTCGTCCGGGCCACCGACGACGGCACCGCGCCGGCCGGACGCGACCCAGCGGTGCATTCCCGGTTGCCGCACGAGGTGTTCACCACCATCCGGGCCGGGCTGGCGTCCGGCCCCGTGCTGGTGCAGGTGCCGCGAGCCGGCTACATGGCTGGGTTGGCCTGCGCCCGCTGTCGGACGGTCGCCCGCTGTCCGTCCTGCGGCCATCCGCTGGCCGGGGAACGGGCCGAGCGGGGGCCGGTACCGGTGTGCCGGGCGTGCGGCGTCCGGCCCGACTGGCATTGCGCGGACTGCGGCAGCGCCGAGCTGCGTGCACCCCGGGTGGGGGTGGTACGAACTGCCGAGGAGTTGGGCCGGGCATTCCCGCAGACGCCGGTGGTGCAGTCCAGCGGCGACCATCCGGTGGCCGAGGTGGGTGCCGAGCCGGCCTTGGTGCTGTCCACGCCCGGCGTCGAGCCGATGGCCGCCGGCGGTTATGCGGCGGCGGTGCTGCTGGACGCCGAGGTGTTGCTGGCCCGGGCCGATCTCCGGGCGGCGGAGGAGGCGCTGCGGCGCTGGCTGGCTGCCGTGGCTCTGGTGCGCGGCGCGTCCGACGACGGCAGCGTGGTGGTGGCCGGGCCGGCGTCCGCGCGGGCCATCCAGGCGCTGGTGCGGCTCGATCCGGCGGGTTTCGCCGAGCGTGAGCTGGCCGACCGTGCCGAGGTCGGCTTCCCGCCGGCGACCCGGCTGGTCAGCCTGGAGGGCGGCGTCCAGGCCGTCGAGGACGCCGTCCGCGCAATCCACGCTGAGACCGGGGTGGTGCCGCTGGGTCCCGTGCCAGTCGCCGACGGCGAGGTGCGCGCGCTGCTGCGGACACCGCTCGGCGCGGGACGTGCGCTGGTGGCCGCCGCCAAGGCCGTCCAGATCCGGCGGACGGCGCACAAAGAGGACGGCTCGCTGCGGGTGCGGGTCGATCCCGCGGTTCTCTGAGCCGAGTACGCCATCGGCCACAGTCCGCGGGTCAGCGCACCAGTCCCGGCTGGGGTGCAAACCGGTCCGGTTGGAGGTCAAGCGCACCGGCTGGTGGTGGGCCGGCGCACGCCGGACTCCACGAGCGAGCCCGCGGTGATCGAGCCGTCCTCCCGGATCAAGTCCGGGATGACCAGGTGACGATGCGCCGGCCGCACTCAGGCCGCACCCAGCCTCGTCCGGCCCACTAGTGGCCTGTCGCTCCTGAGGCTTGGTCCTGGCGGCTCGCCGGGCACGCGCCTCGCGTCGTTCTCCTCAGTCGTGCTTCGACCCGGTAGGCCCTGGCTCGTCGGCCTAGCGATGCACGCACCCGAAAGCCGCCAGCCCCAAGCCTCAGGGTCGACAGACCACTAGGCTGACGCGGTGCGTCTCGTATTTGCCGGCACCCCGGAGGTTGCCCTGCCCACCCTGGAGGCGCTGGCGGCGTCCCGCCACGAGCTCGTCGGCGTGGTCACCCGTCCGGACGCCGCCCAGGGTCGCAGCAGGCGTTTGGTCCCGAGCCCCGTCGCAGCCTGGGCGGCTGAGCGGGGCATCGAGACGCTGAAGCCGGTCAGCCCCCGCGAACCGGCGTTCGCCGCGCGGCTCCGGGAGCTGGCCCCGGACTGTGGCCCGGTCGTCGCCTACGGTGCACTCATCCCCGGTGACGTGCTGGCGATCCCGCAGCACGGGTGGGTGAACGTGCACTTCTCGCTGCTGCCCGCCTGGCGTGGGGCGGCTCCGGTGCAGCGCGGCATCCTGGCCGGAGACCCCGAGACCGGGATCTCGCTGTTCGACCTGGTACCGGCTCTCGACGCCGGTGACCTCTACCGCCAGGAGCTGTCCCCGCTGGGTGAGACCGAAACCTCCGGCGACGTGCTCACCCGGCTGGCCGATCGCGGTGCCGAACTGCTGGTCGAGGTGCTGGACGCTCTCGAAGCCGGCACCGCCGTCCGCACCGCGCAGTCCGACCACGGCATCACCCTGGCCCCCAAGCTGACCGTCGCCGACGCCCGGATCGACTGGACCCGCCCCGCGGTCGAGATCGACCGGAAGATTCGGGCCTGCAACCCGAACCCGGTGGCCTGGACCACCTATCGCGGCGAGCGGTTCAAGATCCACCTCGGCCGGGCTCAGGCCGGCACGATCCTCGACCCCGGCGTGATCGACGCCGGACGTCGCTCCGTCATTGTCGGTACCGGCCGCGGCGTTCTGGAGCTCATCCAGGTGCAACCGGCCGGGAAACGTGCAATGGCGGCCGCCGACTGGGGACGTGGCCTGGGCGGCGACCCGGGAGCCTTCGAGTGAGCGCCAACACGAATCCGGATCGGGCCGGAACTAACCAGCCCACACCGGATCGTTCTCGCCGGTCTGCCGCTGGGAACGCGCGGCTCAATGAGGTCTCGACTGCGGCGCGCTCGGCGGGCGATCGAGGACCCACGTCTCTTGCGCCGGACGACCCGGGACCGCGCGGCGCGAACCCTCGTCGGTCGAACCCGTCGAAGTCCGCTGATAGGGAGGTCACGAGAAGCTCAACCAAGGCACATCGGCGTTCCACCAGGTCCGGGGGCACCAGGCGTGAGGGCGGCCCTGACCTGGCCCGGCTCGCCGCCTATCGCACGCTCCGCGCCATCACCGCCGACGACGCCTACGCCAACCTCGCCCTCGCCGAGCACACCGTCGGCCTCTCCGCGCGCGATGCCGCCTTCGCCACCGAACTTGTCGCCGGCACCTGCCGGGCACTCGGCCTGTACGACGCGATCATCGTCTCGGCGGGGGGACGGCCGCTCAAATCCCTGCAGCCCGCCGTCGTCGACCTGCTGCGTCTCGGCACCCATCAGCTGATCGAGTTGCGGGTACCGACGCACGCCGCCGTCGCCGCCACCGTCGAACTGGCCAGGACCGCGGTCTCGCAGCGGGTCACCGGTGTGGTGAACGCGATCCTGCGCAAGGTGGCGGCCCTGGACGCCGACGGCTGGGCGGCGCGGCTGCGGGCCGAACGCTCCGACGCCGACGCTCTGTTGGCCCGCCACCCGCAATGGATCATCGACGCCTACACCGACCTGCTCCCGGCCGATGAGGTGACCGCACTGCTGGCCGCTGACAACGAACCGCCGGTGCCGCACCTGGTGGTGCGCCCCGGGCTGGCCGAGGTTGCCGAACTGGGCGGACGGCCGCTGCGCTGGTCGCCGTTCGGCGCCGAGGCGTCCGGCAACCCGGCGGACGTGCCCGCGGTCGCACAGGGCCGCGCCGGCGTCCAGGACGAGGGGTCGCAACTGATCGCCTGGGCACTGACCCGGGTCGAGGCGCCGGACGGCCCCTGGCTCGACCTGTGCGCCGGGCCGGGCGGCAAAACCGCGTTGCTCGCCGGACTGGCCCGCGACAAGGGCGAACGGCTCCTGGCCAGCGAACTCCAACCGCATCGTGCGGCCCTGGTCGCCCGCGCCTTGGCCAGCTACCCGGAGCCGGTGCCGGTCGTCATCGCCGCCGACGGAGCCCGCCCCGCGTGGCCGCAGAACCGCTTCGCCCGGGTGCTGCTGGACGCCCCCTGCACCGGCCTGGGTGCGTTGCGCCGACGTCCGGAAGCCCGCTGGCGGCGGCGTCCGGCCGACCTGGACGACCTGGTGCCGCTGCAGCACCAACTCCTCGCCTCGGCGATCGCCGCGACCCTGCCCGGAGGCGTGATCGCGTACGCCACCTGCTCGCCGCACCGGCGCGAAACCACCGAGATCGTCGAGGCGGCGTCCGGTGTCGAGGTGCTGGACGCGCCCGCCGTCCTCCCCGAAGTCCCGGATGCGGCCCGCGGTCCCTACCTGCAGCTGTGGCCGCACCGCCACGGCACCGACGCGATGTTCCTCGCCTTGCTCCGTAAGACCAGGTGAAACCGCCAGGGAAGCGCTGACCGTCGTTGCTCACAGCTTGTCGAGACCCTGGACGACCTGGTGCTGGCAAAGGGTCTCGGACAAGCTCAACCGGCGGCGGTCACGTTGATCAGCGCGTCCCTGGGCATCGGGATAGGGTGCCACTCATGACGATGCGGATCACGCCGAGCATTCTGAACGCCAATCTCGCCAATCTGGCCGGCGAGATCGCCCGGATTCCCAGTGCCGACGGTGTGCACGTCGATGTGATGGACAACCACTTCGTGCCCAACATGACGTTCGGGCTGCCGGTGGTCGAGTGCATCCGGGCGAGCACCACGGCGTTCCTCGACATCCACCTGATGATCGCCGAGGTCGACCGCTGGGCGCCGGCCTTCGCCGACGCCGGGTGCGAGTCGGTCACCTTCCACGCCGAGTCGTCCCACGCCCCGATCAAGCTGGCCCGCGAGTTGCGGGCTCTGGGCGCCCGGGCTTCGATGGCGCTCCGCCCGGCCACCCCGATCGAGCCGTACGCCGACATGCTCGGCGAGCTCGACATGGTGCTGCTGATGACCGTCGAGCCCGGTTTCGGCGGCCAGAAGTTCCTCGACCTGGTGCTGCCGAAGATCCGCCGGACCCGTGAGCTGATCGAGGCCCGCGGCGGCGAGATCTGGCTGCAGGTTGACGGCGGGGTGTCGGTGGACACCATCGAACGCTGCGCCGAAGCAGGTGCGGACACCTTCGTCGCCGGCTCCGCCGTATACGGCGCCGACGACCCCGACGCCATGGTGATTGCGCTGCGCGAGCAGGCGATCGCCGCCTGCGCGCATTGACCAGGCAGCTGGTCGCCGTCCTCGGCCGCGGCGTCGTGCCGACGGCCGACCCGATCGCGACCGCCGACGATGTCGGCCTGGTCAGGGGCGATGGCTGCTTCGACGCGATGCGGGTGCTCGGCGGCGGCCCGGACGCCGTGGTCGAGAACCTGGACGACCACCTGGTCCGCTTCGCCGAATCGGCGGCCACTCTTGACCTGCCGTTCGACATCGACGCCTGGCGTGCCCTGATCGCGGACGCCGTCGCCTCCTGGGAGCCGGCGCCCGAAGCAGTGCTCAAACTGGTGCTCACCCGCGGCCCGGAATCGACGCCGGGCGTCCCGACCGGCTTCCTGACCCTCACCGAACTCGACCTGGACGCGATGCATCGGGCGCGGACGCTCGGCATCGCCGTCCGGACGATGAACCGCGGCTACGCCAGCGACGCCTTCACCGACGCCCCCTGGCTGCTGGGCGGAGCGAAGTTGCTGTCCTACGCGATCAACGCCGCCGCGAAACGTCACGCCGGACGGCACGGCGACGACGACGCCCTCTTCGTCAGTTCGGACGGTTACGCCCTCGAAGCGCCCACCGCCGCGGTGATCGTGTTGCGGGACGGCGTCCTGACCACCACACCGCCAGGGGGGACCGGCATTCTCGACTCGATCACCGTCCGGCAGTTGTTCGCCGGTGCCGCGGCCGAGGGCGTCGAAACCCGGTACGAGCTGATTCCCACCGACGACCTCTTCACCGCCGACGGGGTCTGGCTGGCCTCATCAATCCGCGGCGTATGTCCGGTCGTGCGTTTGGACGGACGCGACGTTCGCGTTGACGCCGCCTGGTCCATGCGAGTGGCCGCCTGGGGAGGCTTCTGACCAAGGCCAGCGCTCGGACGGGCTAGGTGCGCCGCCGTAGTGACGGATCGTCGATCTCGGCGATCCGCGCCGCCACGATCGTGCGGATGGTGTCGTCCGTCAGCGGCCGCTCCGGTTGGAAGCGGATCGTTCCCTTGTCGTAGTCGAGGTCGTTGACCGAGTCATCTACCGGATCGTTGACGCCCGGTTGGTGATCGAGGTGGTCTCCGGCGTCCACCGCAGGGACGCCTACCGCAACTGACGTCTGCGTAGAGCGCTCAATTACCGCAGGCCGGGCGCCGGCGGGTTGCGGCGCCGCCGCAGGTACCGCTGGATCTCGGCGGCGATCGCCTCGCCCTGCGGTTCCGGCTGGTTCTCGTCGCGCCGCTCTTCGAGGGCGGTGATGTAGGCCGAGATGTCGCTGTCCTCGGACGCCAGCTCGTTGACCTGGCTCTCCCACAGCGCGGCCTGGTCGGGCAGTTCGCCGGTGTCGAGCGGGGTGTCCAGCAGGTCTTCCAGGCGGTCGAGCAACGCCAACGTCGCCTTCGGGTTGGGCGGTTCGGCGACGTAATGCGGCACGGACGCCCACAGCGAGGCTGCGCGCAGCCCCAGCACGGTGCAGTCGGCGGCGATCACGCTGAGGATGCCGCAGGGTCCCTCGTAGTCGGAGACTTCAACCCCCAAGTCCGCCGCGACGTCGTCGGTGGTCGCGGACGCGTTGACCGGTACCGGCCGTGAGTGCGGGGCGTCGGTCAGCATCGCGCCCAGGAACACCACGATGTCGGGCCCGACGGTGCGGATCGCCGAGACCAGCGCCGAGGAGAATGCCCGCCAGTGGAAGTTGGGCTCGGGCCCGCCGATCAGCACCAGATCGCGTTCCGGCAAAGGCGCCACCAGCACCTCGGTGGTTGGCCATTGAAGAGTCCGCTCGCCCCCGGACGTGGTGGCGATGGTGGGCCGGTTCACCTGGAAGTCGTAGTAGTCGTCAGGGTCGATGGCGAACGCCAGCTTGGCCGAGGTGATCTCGGCGAGGTGGTCGATCACCCCGCTCGCGGCGTCTCCGGCGTCGTTCCAGCCCCCGAAGGCGGCCACCACAGCCGGGTTCCGCAGGTTCTTCAGCGACTTCACCTGAGCCATAGCGGCCATGCTACTCATGCCTCACCGAGTCACCCGGGACGACTCAACGGCGAGCTCAGGCACGGTTTCCGCCGGTGATCGATTCATTCCTCCGGGTCGTATCCCAGGTTGGGCGACAGCCACCGCTCGGCCTTGGCGAGACTCCAGCCCTTGCGTTCGGCGTAGCTCTCCACCTGGTCGCGGGCGAGGCGTCCGACGACGAAGTAGCGGCTGTCCGGATGGGAGAAGTACCAGCCGGAGACGGCGGCGCCGGGCCACATCGCCATCGACTCGGTGAGTTGAATGCCGGTGCGGCGCTCCACGTCGAGCAGGTTCCACAGGGTCTGCTTCTCGGTGTGGTCGGGGCAGGCCGGGTAGCCGGGCGCCGGGCGGATGCCGCGGTACTGCTCGGCGATCAGCGCGTCGTTGTCTAGCGCCTCGTCGGGGACGTAGCCCCAGAACTCGCGCCGGACCCGCTCGTGCAGCCGCTCCGCGAACGCCTCGGCGAGCCGGTCGGCGAGCGACTCCAGCAGGATGCCGCTGTAGTCGTCCAGCGACTCACGGAACGCCTTTACCCGCTCCGACGCGCCGAGGCCGCCGGTCACCGCGAAAGCGCCCACCCAGTCGGCCAGTCCGGTCGACTTGGGTGCCACGTAGTCGGCCAGCGACCGGTTCGGGACGCCCTCGCGGTGATGGCCCTGCTGCCGCAGATGATGCAGCCTCAACCGCACCTCACTACGGGATTCGTCGGTGTACAGCTCCAGGTCGTCGTCCACCGCGGAGGCTGGGAAGAAGCCGATCACACCGTTGGCTTGGAGCCAGCCTTCGGCGATCACCTGATCGAACATGGTCTGCGCGTCGGCCCACAGTTTCCGCGCCGCCTCACCCGAAGCGGGATTGTGCAGAATGTCGGGGTAGCGTCCCTTGAGTTCCCAGGCGTTGAAGAACGGCTGCCAGTCGATGTAGTTCCGCAACTCGGCCAGCGGGTAGTCGATGAACTCGCGCACCGGCCCGGCGTCCAGCATTGCCGGACGCGGCGGTACATACCCGGACCAGTTGATCGGCGTCCGCTCCTTCAACGCCTCGGCATAGGGAATCAGCGGCCGGTCGTTGCGCTTGGCGGCGTGCCGTTCCCGGATCGACTCGTAGTCGCGGAACACCTCGGCCATGAAGTCGGGACGCTTCTCGTCCGACAGCAGCGCCGCCGCGGTCGGTACCGAGCGGGAGGCGTCCTTCACCCACACCACCGGGCCCTTGTAGCGCGGCGCGATCTTCACCGCGGTGTGCGCGCGTGACGTGGTCGCCCCGCCGATCAGCAGCGGCAACTCCAACCCGAGCCGTTGCAGTTCGGCGGCGAAGTTCGACATCTCGTCCAGGGACGGGGTGATCAGCCCGGACAGCCCGATCATGTCGGCGCCGACCTCTTCGGCGGTGTCCAGGATCTTCTGCGCCGGCACCATGACGCCGAGGTCGACCACCTCGTAGTTGTTGCACTGCAACACCACGCCGACGATGTTCTTGCCGATATCGTGCACGTCGCCCTTCACGGTGGCCATCACGATCCGGCCCTTGGTGTAGGCGGCGTCGCCGGGCTTCTTCTCGGCCTCGATGAACGGAATCAGGTGCGCGACGGCCTTCTTCATCACCCGCGCCGACTTCACCACCTGCGGCAGGAACATCCGGCCGGCGCCGAACAGGTCGCCGACCACGCCCATGCCGTCCATCAGCGGACCCTCGATCACATCGAGCGGACGCCCCCCGGAGGCCACCAGCTCGACCCGCATCTCCTCGGTGTCCGCGACCACGTGCTCATCGATGCCCTTCACCAGCGCATGCGTGATCCGCTCCCGAGCCGGTAGCGACCGCCACTCCTGGACGGCCTCCTCGACCTGGACGCCGGCGACGTTGAAGTCGGCGGCGATCTCGAGCAGCCGCTCGGTGGCGTCCGGACGCCGGTTCAGCACCACATCCTCGATGCGTTCCCGCAGCCGCGGGTCGATCTCGTCGTAGACCACCAGGGCGCCCGCGTTGACGATGCCCATGTCCATGCCGGCAGAAATGGCGTGGTAGAGGAACACCGCGTGGATCGCTTCGCGCACCGGGTTGTTGCCGCGGAACGAGAACGACACGTTCGACACGCCGCCGGAAATCAGCGCGCCGGGCAGGTTCTGCTTGATCCAGCGGGTGGCCTCGATGAAGTCGACGCCGTAGTTGGCGTGCTCCTCGATGCCGGTGCCGATCGCGAAGATGTTCGGGTCGAAGATGATGTCGTCGGCCGGGAAGCCGACCTCGTCGACCAGGATTCGGTAGGCCTCGGCGCAGATCTCTTTGCGGCGCTCAAGGGTGTCGGCCTGGCCGTCGGTGTCGAAGGCCATCACCACGATCGCGGCGCCGTACTTGCGGCACAACCGGGCGTGCTCGACGAACTCGTCGACGCCGGATTTCATCGAGATCGAGTTGACGATCGGCTTGCCCTGCAGGCAGCGCAGCCCGGCCTCGATCACCTCCCACTTCGACGAGTCGACCATCACCGGCACCCGGCAGATGTCCGGTTCCGAGCTGATCAGCTTGCAGAACCGGTCCATCGCGGCGACGCCGTCGATCATGCCCTCGTCCATGTTGATGTCGATGACCTGGGCGCCGTTCTCCACCTGCTGCCGGGCCACATCAAGCGCAGTGCTGTAGTCACCCTCGCGAATCAACCGCCGGAACCGGGCCGACCCGGTGATGTTGGTGCGTTCACCGACGTTCACGAACAGCGAATCCGGCGTGATGATGAGCGGCTCCAGCCCGGCCAGCCGCATCGCCGGCGCCGGCTCAGCAGGTAGGCGCGGGGCGGCGTCCCGGGTGGCGCGGACGATCTTCTCGACGTGCTCGGGGGTGGTGCCGCAGCAGCCGCCGAGAATATTGACCAGCCCGTCGGCGGCGAAACCGGCCACGATCGCGGCCATCTCGTCGGGCGTCTGGTCGTACTCGCCGAACGCGTTCGGCAGGCCCGCGTTGGGGTAACAGGAGACGAAACAATCGGCGATCCGGGACAGTTCGGCCACGTAGGGCCGCATCTCGGCCGCACCCAGGGCGCAGTTCAGCCCGACCGCCAGCGGACGGGCGTGCCGGATGCTGGTGAAGAACGCCTCGGTGACCTGGCCGGACAGGGTCCGTCCGGAGGCGTCGGTGATGGTGCCCGAAATGATCAGCGGCCAGCGGCGTCCGCGCTGCTCGAACAGGGTCTCCAGGGCAAAGATCGCGGCCTTGGCGTTGAGCGTGTCGAAGACGGTTTCGATCAGCAGGATGTCCGAGCCGCCGTCGACCAGGCCGTCGGCCTGCTCCAGGTAGGCCTCGACCAGCTCGGTGTAGCTGACGTTGCGGGCTGCCGGATCATTCACATCGGGCGAGATGGACGCCGTCCGGTTGGTCGGGCCGAGTGCTCCGACGACATAGCGCGGACGGCTCGGATCGGACGCGGTCGCCGCGTCGCAGGCCGTCCGGGCCAGCCGGGCCGAGGCCAGGTTCAGCTCGTAGGCCAACGCCTCCATGCCGTAATCGGCCATCGAGATCCGCTGCGCGTTGAACGTGTTGGTCTCGATGAAGTCGGCGCCGGCGTCCAGGTAGTCGCGGTGGATGGACGCGATGATCTCCGGCTGGGTCAAGGAGAGCAGGTCGTTGTTGCCCTTGACGTCGCTCGGCCAGTCGGCGAACCGCTCGCCCCGGTAGTCAGCCTCTTCCAGCTTGAACCGCTGAATCACCGTGCCCATCGCGCCGTCGAGAAAGTGCATTCGGGTCGCCAGGGCGGCTCGCAGGGTCGCGGTGGCGTCCGGGCGAAGCTCGCCGGAAGCGGGGCGCGAAAGAGTCAGAGTGTCCGAGCGGCTGCTCACTGATGCACAATCCCTTCTGAAGTTCTGGCTCACTGTACGCGCCCGCTGCGCGGTTGGTCGCGGCCCTCCAGCGCGCGGCCCGGCCGGGGACCGCCATCGCGGTCGGGCGAGGTTGCCGGAGGCCCTACCCTTAGGGGCGTGCCCTCGATCGTTCGCTCCGTGCTGTCTGTGGTGACCGCATCGTGCGTGGCGATCGGCGCCGCCGGGTGTGTGCAGACGCTGAGGCCGCTGCCCTCCAGTTCGGCAGGCAGCAGCACGCCGGCACGTCCGTTCACGGTGCTCACCGAACAGCGGGCGACGACGACCGACCCGGCTGGTGCACGTAACGATTCCGACGCCATGGTGGTGCTCGACCTGTTCCAGCGGTTGATGCTGGTGCAACCGGGCACCCAGCTGCTCAAGCCCGACCTGGCGAAGGAATGCCTGTTCACCGGTGCTCAGGTTTACGAATGCAGCCTCCCGAAAGAAGTGGTGTTCTCCAACGGTCGCAGCCTCACCAGCGCGGACGTGAAGTTCAGCATTCTGCGGGCGATCCGGCTGGCGCCGCAACGAATGTCGATGCTGGGTGCGCTGCGCAGCATCGAAACCCCGGACGCCACCACGGTCCGGTTTCGGCTGAAGTACCCCGACAACCAGTTCGGCTTCGGCCTGGCGGTGCCGGCGGCGTCCATCGTCGATCGTGAGGTGTATGCCGCCGACAAACTCCGTCCGGTCGAGCAGCCGGCGATCGGCAGCGGGCCGTACCAGCTGGAGTCGTGGGACACCAAGGGGCTCACGATCACCCGCTACCTGCAATACAAGGGGCCCCTCGGCACCGACATGCCACGGATTCGGGTTACCTGGTCCGATTCGCCGACCGCAGAGGAGGCGCTGGCCGGCGGGCAGGCCGAGATCGTCTGGCGGACCCTGAGCCCCGCCGCGATCGACCGGCTGCAGAACCGAGCCCGCGAGGCCCAGGAGGACGGCCGGCAGGCCGGCTACTTCCGCTGGGGCCTGCCCCGGGGCGTGCTGCAGCGACTGGTCTGGCTGACCCGCAGCCCCTACCGTGCGAATGCCGCGCTGCGGAACGCGGTGGCCCTGGCGCTGCAGGAGGACCGGACCGCCGGTTCGATCCTGCCCAGCATGATCGACGGACACACCGACGCCTTCCCGCTCGGCGGTGAGCCGAAGATCCCCAAGCTTCAACCGGGCGTCGTGCTCGCCCTGCGCTTCACCGACTCCTCGCCGGCGATGGAGGATCTCGCCAACCACGTGCGCGACACCCTGCAGCAGCGCCTGCACATCACTGTGCAGTTGGTCACCGAGTCGGAGCGTGCCGATCTCGAGCTGACCGACAGCGGCCCGATGACGAACACCGCGATCGGCTGGTTGCAGGACTACCTGAAGAACCCGTTGCCGGGCAGTGCCGGCAAACTGTCCGACCTGGAGGAGCGGATCCGGTCCTCCAGCCGGGACGCGGTGCAGCTGCCGGCGCTGATCGAGATCCAGAAGCAGGCGGCGGCGGACGCCACCGTCGTTCCGATCGCCGAGGTCGACGGGGTGCTGTTCCTGCGGGACCGGGTGGACCTGGTCGGCGAGGCGTTCGGACCGGGATGGCAATTGGCCTTGTGGGGAGCACGATGGCGGAACTGAATGGGGTACACACCGGGCCGTTGCAGGCAGGTGAGCGGGTCACCCTGACCGATCCGAAGGGACGCCGCCACTCGCTGCTGCTGGCGTCGGGGGCAACCTTTCACACGAGCAAGGGCGGCATCAGCCACGATGCGCTGATCGGCGGGCCGGACGGCAACGTGGTGACGTCGGCGGGCGGCATCGCCTACGTGGCGTTCCGTCCGTTGCTGGAGGAGTTCACCGTCACCATGCCTCGTGGTGCTGCGGTCATCTATCCCAAGGACGCCGCCCAGATCCTGGTGCAGACCGACATCTTCCCCGGTGCCCGGGTGCTCGAGGCCGGGGTGGGTTCGGGCTCGCTGTCGATGCACCTACTGCGGACGATCGGTCCAGGCGGACGGCTCTACTCCTATGAGCGGCGGGCCGACTTCGCCGCCGTCGCGGAGCGCAACGTGGAGCGCTTCTTCGGCGCGCCCCACCCGGCGTGGGAGGTGCGGATCGGCGACCTCGTCGAGACGATCGGCCCCGAGCCGGTGGACCGCGCCATTCTCGACATGTTGGCGCCCTGGGAGTGCATCGACGCGGTGGGCAGGGTGCTGGTGGCCGGCGGCATGCTGTGCTGCTACGTGGCGACAGCGACTCAGCTCGGGCGCACCATGGACACCCTGCGGGCGCATGGCGGGTTCACCGAACCGGCGGGGAGCGAGTTGTCGGTGCGGCAGTGGCATGCCGAGGGCCTGGCGATCCGGCCCGGACATGCCACCACCGGGCACACCGGCTTCCTGATCTTCAGCCGCCGGTTGGCGCCCGGCGTGACCGCTCCGTTGCGCCGGCGGCGTCCGGCACCGGGGGCGTACGGACCCGACTACAGCGGTCCGCGTCCGCCCGGGGTGGCGGTGGAGGAGACCGGGGAGTGAATGCCTCGGGTGACCCGCTTGCCGAGGCCCGCGAGTTGGCCGAGGCTCGTGGTCGCGCCGCGGAGCTGGCGGAACGCCGGCTCGCCAACGCCCGTGCGGATGCCCGAGCACTCGCCCAGACCAACGAGAAGCTGAACACCACGCTGCGTGAGGCGCGCGAGTCACTGGTGGCGTTGCGCGATCAGCTGGAGGCGCTGTCAACTCCTCCGCAAGCCCATGGTGTGCTGGTCGGGGTTGCCGGTGATGGGCTGGTCGACGTGTCGGTCGGCGGACGGGTGCTGCGCGTCGCGGTGGCGCCGGAGGTGGCGGACGCCGAGCTGGGCGCGGGCGTCCCGGTGCTGCTGAACGAGGCGATGATGCTGGTCGGGCTCGGCCCGGAACCCGCGCAGTTGGACGTGGTGATCGTCAAGGACGTGCTGGCCGACGGCCGGTTGCTGGTGGCTGGCGGCGGTGACGACGAGCATGTCGTGACGGCGGCGTCCGGGGCAGCCGGTGCGCAGCCGGGGCAGAGCGTGGCCGCGGATCGTCGGGCCGGCGTCGCGCTGTGGGTGGTGGAGCGTACCGAGGTCAACGACCTGCTGCTCGACGAGGTGCCGGAGGTCGACTATTCCGACATCGGTGGGCTGGGCGGCCAGATCGAACAGATTCGGGACGCCGTCGAACTGCCGTTCCTGCACCGCGACCTTTATGCCCGGTATCAACTGCCGGCGCCGAAGGGCGTGCTTTTGTACGGACCGCCCGGCTGTGGCAAGACGATGATCGCCAAGGCGGTCGCGAATTCGCTGGCCGAACAGGTCGGTGGGGGAGTGGGCAGTCATTTCCTGAACATCAAGGGCCCCGAACTGCTGAACAAGTATGTGGGGGAGACCGAACGACAGATCCGGGTGATCTTCGCCACGGCCCGCGAACACGCCGCCGACGGACGTCCGGTGATCGTGTTCTTCGACGAGATGGATTCCCTGTTCCGCACCCGCGGCAGCGGCGTCAGTTCCGACATGGAATCGACGGTCGTGCCGCAGCTGCTGAGCGAAATCGACGGCGTCGAGGGCCTGTCGAATGTGATCATCATCGGCGCGACCAACCGCGAGGACCTGATCGACCCGGCGATTCTGCGACCCGGACGGCTCGACGTGAAGATCAAACTCGATCGCCCGGATGCGGCGTCCGCCGAAGAGATTCTGGACAAATACCTGACCGTCGAAACTCCGTTGCGGCTGGCCGACGACGCTGATGCGGAGGCGTACCGGCGGCGGCTGGTCGAGGCGACCGTCGCGGTGCTGTACGCCGAGACCGACGAGAACCGCTTCCTCGAGGTCACCTACGCCTCCGGTGACCGTGAAGTGCTCTACGTCAAGGACTTCGTCTCGGGCGCCATGCTGGCCAACGTGGTCGGACGGGCCAAGAAGGCGGCCATCAAGGAGGTGCTCGCCGGCGGCCCGGACGGCGTTCGGGTCGAGCATCTGATCGAGGCGTGCGCGGCGGAGATCGCCGAGAACGAGGACCTGCCGAACACCACCAATCCGGACGACTGGGCACGCATCTCCGGCCGCAAGGGCGAGCGGATCACCTTCATGCGCACCCTGCGAGGTGGACGCCAGGTCAGCCCGTAGGGTCGGTTCGCTTCCCGCTGGTCGAGCGGGTCGTGACCTGAGCGCTTTCCTCGGTCGAGGTTGTAGGGCGGCGTTTGTCGTCGGTCGAGGTTGTCGGCCGCGTTCCCGTGGGCCGAGCTTTCGAGACACCGACGATCGCAGTGCTTGTTCGCCCTTCGTTGAGCATGGATCCGGTTGATCGGCCTTGGTTTGGACCTTGGTGTGTGTGCGTGCGTGGCTTGTCGAGACCCTGCTGTGCCGCGGTGTGTCCTTCGCCTCTTGTCGAGTCGGACCCGGTTGGTTGACCTTGGTCCGGACCCTGGTGAGTGCTTCGTGGAGGCGCGGCGAGTGTCACAAGCTCCGACTCCTCGTTGCCCGAGCTTGTCGAGACCCTGTCGCGTTGCTGGTCGGGCGTTGTGGATGGAGCGGGTTGATGCGGACGAATTCTTAGTCATCCTGTGGATAACTCTCCATCGGGTCGCGGGGCGTGTCAGACTCGGCGGAATCGTTCCCTGGGGAGGCCCGATGAAGTACCTGTTGGCTCCGGTCGTCGTGGTGTTGTTGGTCGGATGTACGCAGACCGTGGCACCGTCCGCCAGCCCATCCGCGCAACCCACACCGTCGACGGCGACGCCCAGTGCGCGACCGACGTGTGCGCCGATGGGAGGGACCCCCTACCCGTGCTCCGCTGACGAGTATCAGAAGGTTCAAGAGCAGAACCAGCTGACCGAGGAGGCGATCGCGCTTTACAGACGGTGGAACAAGGAAAGCACCCGGTTGTATCGCACTGGCGGCGCGAGTAAGCCGACGCCTGAGATGTTGGAGACAACGGCGGGGCAGTTCCGGGCGAGTGTTTCGGATCTCTTCCGAGACTTGAAGAACTCCGAGACCCGGGCCGTCTCGGGTGCAGTGAAGATCGTGACCATTCGGCCGGACCATCGCTCTGGTATGGAGCCAGGAGCGATTGCCATTACGGCGTGTTTGGATGGCAGGTCGCTTAACTTCGAGCGGAGCGGGAAGTCCATTGCACGGGGAACGATGGCTGTCGAGGACGTAACGGTAAAGCCGGTGTCGAGGCAACTGCGCCTATGGTCCGTGCGATCGGGGAAAGTCACGTCATGCTGAGACCTTTGATCCGAGTCACGGTTTCGGCTATCTGCGTGCTCGCGGTTGTTCTGGGAATGGCTGCCACTCCGGCGTATGCAGAACGTGATGAGAACGACCGGAACTCGGAGGGGTCGTCGAAGACGGACAGGGCTCGAATCAAGATCGAGACTGGAAAAGGTAAGGCTGATGGTGCGTTCAGTTTTCTACTAGGTAGGACGCATCGGAACGGCCCGAATCAGAAGAGGTGGGCTGGCGCAAGCAACAGCAAGAAGGAGATCCCGGAGAAGGGTCGCCGCACGATCGTGTTGGAGTGTTGGGAGAGGACTCAGGATGATTCGTGTTTCGATCTGGATGGTCCCAGTGGTGTGGTGATGTTGACTGGTCCGTTGGCTCGGGCGATGGCGGTGAATTTGGTGGCGCGGTTGCGGTTTCCGGCGCCGGCGCCGGTCTTTGGTCCGGATCCGAGCAAGAACGAGTGGAGGATGCTGGCGGTTGGGTTCCCGGTGTGGTTGTGGACGGAGGGGCCGACGACGGTGTCCACGTTGACGAGCTCGAACGGTTTTACTTTCCGGATGACGGCGCGGTGGCGTTCGACGACTTTCCGCATGGGTGATGGTGATTCGGTGACTTGTACGGCGATGACGAAGTATTCTGCGTCGGTGAAGTCGGGGACGGCGTCCCCGGATTGTGGTCATGTGTATGCCAAGCCGTCTTTGCCGAAGGGCAAGTACCAGGTGCGGGCGGTTGCTGATTGGGATGTTGCGTGGTCGGTTGCGGGGTTCTCTGGTGTGATTCCGGCCTATAACGAGGCGTCGGCCAGCATCCCGATCGGTGAGCTGTCCGCCCTCAATCGGTAGGGACGCGGTGACCATCGTTCGGTTGAGGGACGCTCTCACCCGTCGTTCGGTAGGGCGCGCTCACCGTCGTTCGGTAGGGGAGACGCTGATCATCGTTGGTCGAGCTTGTCGAGACCTCGGTTCCGCACCGCTGAGACGAGGGTGCTGACAAGTCGAGCCAGCGGCGTCCTGTTGGTCAGTAGGGCGGTCGTCACCGTTCTCGAGAACCTCTGGAAGCGTTACAGCGCACTCCAATCACGGTGCGTGTACTTCTTGCCGCCGTCCACGCCTTGGGGGACCCGACCGCGGTTCCGGTGCGAGCCACAGGTCTCACGCAGCGTTGCCGGCGTGCAGTGCCGGCCTGACTCGTCAACACGTGTCTCGGGACTAAGCAGGGACACCCCGAGCCGAGACACCCCGAGCGGGCTTCCCCGTGGCTGTCGCGGACATCTGCACTGGCGGCCGAGATCGTTCATGCCTGCACCGCAGGGCCCACATGCTGCGACGTCAACTCGTGCTTTGAGTTCGCTAATGATGGTGCCCGCCGAGCCGACCTTGATCGATCTAGACACGTGCTTCGACGGCTGATCAATGCGGCCTCCGTCCGCACAGGCGTGCGGCCTTCCTGAGCAAACGCCTGGTCCTGCGGTGCTGCTATCGACCAGGCGAATAGCCGCGCGGTATCCGTTCCTAACCGGAAGCGGGCTGCGGCAGTTCCACTGCACAGAAATGATGTCGCCAGCTATTCGGGTGGTCGGAATCGTTGGTGACGTCGTGGTTGTCGATGTTTATCCACAAAGCGTGGCGGAATCAGTTCCGCTATCCCATCGGCCGAGATGCGGATCTCCCATTGCAACTCAGTTGCCCGTTTCCGGTCGGGCTCCAACAAATTGTGGTGATGTTTACACAACAAACACAGATTCGACAACGCTGTCGGCCCGCCTTGTACCCACGGGGTGATGTGGTGGGCGTCGCAATCAGCTGCTGGACGGTTGCAGCCGGGAAACACGCAGCCTTGGTCGCGGACGTGTAGGGCGTGGCGAATGTCAGGGGTCACCAGCCGTTGTTCGCGCCCCACGTCCAGCACCCCGGACGGCCCACCCAGGATCACCGGCAGCACGCCGGCGTCGCACGCGTACTGGCGGAGCTGGCCTGCGGTCAGTTGGGTGCCGTCAGCCAGACCGGCGCCGTGGCAGTCGTTGAGCAGGTCGTCGTAGTTGATCAGGATCGTGAGGTGCGGCCGGTCGCCACCGTGCTTGGGGGCGTCGCGGTGGATCGCGATCCGGCGGGCCAACTCGACCAGCGCATCAGCCCGGCGTTGCGGCCACGATGGTTGCGGCACTCCCGGATCGCGGAGTTCCAGGGCGGTGCGATGCATCTGCTGCGCCAACGCTTCGATCTGTTCCTTGATCAGTGCCGCGTCCGCGCTGGGCAGGCTGCCTTTGATGGTGGTGGACCCGTGCCCATCGTCGGAAAAGTTCAAATGCCGGGCTTGCTGGGCGTCGCGTAGTTCCCGTTCCTGCCGTTTTGCCTCGGCCTCCTCCGCCACTTCGGGTGCCACCATCTCCAGCAGGTAGCGCGACAAGCCGGCCAGGTAGTGGCTGTCGAACTGCTCACAATGCTCGACCATCGTCGCTTGCGCCTTCGCTTCGGCTTCGGCACCCAGATCGGCAGGCAGCTTCTTCAACACCTGCGTCACAGCTTGGGCCTGCCGATCGTTCGCCCGCCCGTCCCTGAGAGCATCGCCGAGTTGCGTGAACCGATACAGATCTTTCGCGTGGTGCACCATCGCCGAGGCTTGGCCGCGGGTGTAGCGCAACTCGGCTGCCAACCAGCTGGTGGTTGGGAGGCCGTGGGCGGTCATCGCCGCGTCGGCCCGGTCGACCTGGCCGAGCACGGTGTGCAGCACACCCGAGAGCCGCGACTGCACCGTGAGCAGGTCAGCGACCAGATCCAACTGCTTCCGATCGGTCAGAAGCGTCACCGTGTTGTAGTCGAGGTGATCGAGCAGGCCGGTGACCACGGTGGCGAAATCCGCCACCGCCGTCCCCACCTCTGCCCCGATACTCATACCACTCATCCTCAACGTCGCCACTGACAGTTTCCGCGACCGGCCCGGCCGGGGATAAATCCCGTAGCCAGACTGATCGACTGATTCATGAAAACCACGGTAGAGACCGGCTCTGACAGTTTTCGGCCCCGGTGGGAGAGCGGGCGAAATTCCTTGGAGCTGACAACACTCGCGCCATTTTTGACAACACCTGTGACAACACCTTTCCGATCGGCAAAGGTTGCGGAAATCAACAGCGCCGAGGAATCGCCACAGGCCTGATCTCGCTCGGGCCGTCGCGAAATTCCGCCCGGATGAAGCTCATCGCCACCTCGCAGCGTCACGCCAACCTTGCGAGCACCAGGTGTCCATCGGACCGAGCTCCCGGCGTACCCACCACCTGAGCCAGTAACGCGCAATCTCCTCAGTACTCAGGGTGCGGAACTGGTGCAAGGCGGAGTCGAGATCGTCGGTGGCGTACTCGTGAGCGAGCTTGGCGAGATCCCGTCGGCTGCGGTGCTTCTTCGCCGCTCGTTGAGCCGGATCCGATTGGTCAACCTTAGGTCTAGACCCTGGTGCGTGCCTCGTGGAGGCGCTGGCGAGTGTCACAAGCTTCCGACTCCCCGTTGCCCGAGTTCGTCGAGACCGTTTCGCGCGCGCTGGCCCGGTGTGGCGTAGGTCGCGGGCGGATGTCAGGTGAATTCTTAGTCATCCTGTGGATAACTCTCCATCGGGTCGCGGGGCGTGTCAGACTCGGCGGAATCGTTCCCTGGGGGAGGCCCGATGAAGTACCTGTTGGTTCCGGTCGTGGTGCTGTTGTTGGTCGGATGTACGCAGACCGTGGCACCGTCGGCCAGTCAGTCTGCCCAGCCTGCGCCGTCTGTTCCGTTCAACAGAGACGCCGAGTGCGGGTCCGACGTGTGCGCCGATGGGAGGCGCTCCTTACCCGTGCTCTGCTGAGGAGTATCAGAAGGTTCAAGAGCAGAACCAGCTGACTGAGGACGCGATCGCGCTCTACAGACGGTGGAACAAGGAAAGCACCCGGTTGTATCGCACTGGTGGGACGACTACGCCGACGCGTGAGATGCGGGAGATCATGGCCGGCGATGCGCTCAAGAGTGGCTTGGGGATCTTTCAAGATCTGAAGGCTGCTAAGGCGAAGGCAGTTTCCGGAGAAATACAGATAGTCCGAATCGGCCCGGATCCTAGTCGACAGGCGCAGCCGGGCAGCGTGGCGATTGTGGCTTGTCTGGATGGCCGCTCGCTCAAGTTTGAGCGTCAAGGGAAGCGGATTGGTAGTGGGGTGCGATTCACGGAGTATGTAACGTCCGCGCCCGTGAATGGAAAGCTGCGGATGGTGTTAGCAACCTCTGAAGGTGTCGAGTCATGTCAGTCGTGAGCCTGCTTAGGGCTCTTGCTGGGGGTCTATGCATAATGCTGGCGGTGTGCGTTGGGTCCGCGGCCGCTGAGGAGCGGGATAAGCCACCCACTGGCAAGCCCAAGGTCAATATCTCTATCGGCAAGGGTGTTGCCGACGGCTATTTCAGTTCCTTTACGCGGGACTCCCGCGGGCCGGGGGCTAAGAAGCGGGATTGGATCGGGAAGAATAACAGCAAGAAGGAGATCCCGGAGAAGGATCGCCGCACGATCGTGTTGGAGTGTTGGGAGAGGACTCAGGATGATTCGTGTTTCGATCTGGATGGTCCCAGTGGTGTGGTGATGTTGACTGGTCCGTTGGCTCGGGCGATGGCGGTGAATTTGGTGGCGCGGTTGCGGTTTCCGGCGCCGGCGCCGGTCTTTGGTCCGGATCCGAGCAAGAACGAGTGGAGGATGCTGGCGGTTGGGTTCCCGGTGTGGTTGTGGACGGAGGGGCCGACGACGGTGTCCACGTTGACGAGCTCGAACGGTTTTACTTTCCGGATGACGGCGCGGTGGCGTTCGACGACTTTCCACATGGGTGATGGTGATTCGGTGACTTGTACGGCGATGACGAAGTATTCTGCGTCGGTGAAGTCGGGGACGGCGTCCCCGGATTGTGGTCATGTGTATGCCAAGCCGTCTTTGCCGAAGGGCAAGTACCAGGTGCGGGCGGTTGCTGATTGGGATGTTGCGTGGTCGGTTGCGGGGTTCTCTGGTGTGATTCCGGCCTATAACGAGGCGTCGGCCAGCATCCCGATCGGTGAGCTGTCCGCCCTCAACCGCTAGCGAAGCCCTGATCATCGCAACCATTGCTGGTTGAGCTTGTAGAAACCCTGCCGAGCGGTCTCGACGAGCTCCGACCATCAGACCTGACTTTCACACCTCGTGCTGATCTTCGGGTCTTGCAGCGCATCATGCCTTGTCAGAGGGTTACGGTGGGTGGGTCGGGGGCACTAATCGGACGGTAGGATCAGGGGTTGTGAGCCCGTTTCTGCGGAAGGTGAAGACCGCTTCGGGTGCGGTGGCGGTGCAGATCGTGGAGAAGAAGCACGGCCAGCGGCGGATCGTGGAGCATCTCGGCTCGGCTCACAGCCAGGGCGAGTTGGCCGCTCTGGTCGAGATCGGCACCCAGAAACTCAACGCCGGGCAGGAGCAGCTTGATCTTGGCCTGGACGAGCAAGGAGCGCCGGCCGGTGTCGCGGTCGTGCAGGGCTCAACGTCACAGCTGCTGATCGATGTGATTCGTGGGTCGTGGGAGCGGCTCGGGTTCGGCGTGATCGGCGATGAGGCGTTCTTCCAGCTGGTGCTGGCCCGGTTGGTGGAGCCCACCTCGAAACTCGACAGCCTCCGCGTGATCAACGAGCTCGGGATCACACCGTCTCATCACAACACTTACTACAAGGCGTTGAAACGGTGCGCCGGCAAGGATTACCGAGCACAGCTTGCCGCTGCCTGTTTCCAGCATGTCTGGAGTGATGCTGGTGGGGATGTGAGCCTCTTGCTTTACGACACCACCACCCTCTATTTCGAGGCCGAGAAAGAAGACGGACTACGGAAAGTGGGCTACTCGAAGGAGCGGAGGGTTGATCCGCAGATCGTGGTCGGTCTGCTGGTGGACGCTTCGGGGTTTCCGTTGGAGATTGCCTGTTACGAGGAGCTTGTCAAGTTCTCTGTGTAAGTAGTTTCCGGTTTTAGTGGTTGTTGATGGCGTGTTCGAGGCCGAAGGCGATGCCGTCGGTCCAGTTGGCGATGGTGATGGGGTCGTCGGTTTCGTTGAGGCTGAGTGCTTCGGCGCAGGCGGGGGCGGCGGGGTCGCCGCTTTCGAGCCAGGCGGTGAGGCGTTGCATGGCCAGGAGCGCGTCGCCGATGGCTCGGCGGACGAGCTGCTCGGTCTGCTCGGTGTGCCCGGTCTGGTTGGTCATGAGGGGGCCGTTCATAGGTAGCGGGTGAGTCGGTCGGGGTAGGCCAGGGCGAGGGCGCCGAGTGCGGCTTTCCAGCCGTGTACGCCTGCTCCTTCGACGAGTCGGCCGGGGGCTTTGCGTTGGTTGCGGGGCAGGCCGGCTTCTTTGGCGCGTTGCCGGGCTCGTTTGTCCTCGATGTCGCGGATGGCGAGCCAGAGCAGCTTGATCACGGCGTCGTCGTTGGGGAAGTGGCCGCGGTTCTTGATGATCTTTCGGAGTTGGTAGTTCAACGATTCGATCGCGTTGGTGGTGTAGATGATCCGGCGTAGCTCGGGTGGGAAGGCCAGGAACGGGATGAACCGTTCCCACGCGTTCTCCCAGGTCGCGACCGTGGCCGGGTACTTGCGGCCCCACTCGGATTCGGTGAAGGCGAGGAGTTCGAGCTCGGCGGCCTCGCTGGTCGGGGCGGTGTAGATCGGTCGCAGCGCGGCGGCGACCTTCTTGCGGTCGGTGTAGCTGATGAACCGCATCGAGGCCCGGATCAAGTGGACAACGCAGGTTTGCACGGTTGCTTGCGGCCAGGTCGCCTCGATCGCTTCGGGGAAGCCGGTCAGGCCGTCGCAGCACACGATCAGGACGTCACGGATGCCGCGGTTACGCAGTTCGGCGCATACCCCGGCCCAGAACTTCGCGCCCTCGTTGGCCTGGACCCAGATCCCGAGGACGTGTTTCACGCCGTCGAGATCGACCCCGACCGCGACGTGAGCGGCCTTGTTGCGGACCTGGTGGCCGTCGCGGACCTTCACCACGAGCGCGTCGAGGTAGATGATCGGGTAGATCTCCTCCAACGGCCTGGCCTGCCACGCTTTGACCTCCTCGGCGACCGCGTCGGTGATGTTCGAGATGGTTTCGTGGGACAACTCGGTGCCGATCGTGCGGGCCAGGTGATGCTGGATGTCGCGCACCGTCATCCCGCCGGCGTAGAGGCTGATGATCATCTCGTCCAGGCCGCCGGCGCGGCGGGCGCCCTTGGGCACCAGGCGCGGCTCGAAGCTGCCGGTCCGGTCCCGCGGCGTCGCCAACGCGACGTCACCGACCTCGGTCGCGATCGTCTTCGGCGTGGTCCCGTTCCGGGCATTCGTCCCGTCACCGCGTTGGTGCTTGGCATAGCCCAGGTGATCGGTCAGCTCGGCCTGCAGACCGCGCTCCAGCACCGCCTTGATCATCTCCGGCAACAAGCCACCCTCACCGGTCAGCTGGAGATCACCGGTCTCGACACGGTCGAACACCGCATCCAACAGACCGGCCTGCACCATCTCCTCGACGGTCTCCCGCGCCGACGCCGGCGCCACCGGCGATCCGAACGGACCCGGCGCTGCCGCCTGCTCGTCCTTAGTCATAGTCATGGTCATACCTCTCATCGTTCGAGGAATCACTTACACAGACCATCTGACACGCCCGTTACGAGGGCAACAAAGCCGAAACAGCGACGATCATCCCGGTCCTGACCGATTTCCAAGCCCGTAACCAGGTGGCCGACATGGTCGTGGTGGCCGATGCCGGGATGCTGTCCGGGGAGAACCTCCAAGCCATCGCGGACGCGGGCCTGCGGTTCATCGTCGGGTCGCGGATGACGAAAGCACCCTATGACTTGGCCAAACACTTCCGGTGGCACGGTGACAGCTTCATCGATGGGCAGATCATCGACACCGTCACGATGCGTGGCCGGCACCAGCCCGACCCGGCCCGGGTCAACACCCGACGGGAACCGGTATGGAACGAGAAGACCGACCTTACGACGTGGCGGGCAATCTGGCAGTACTCCCGCAAACGCGCCGTCCGCGACAGCCACACGTTGACTGCGCAAACGAATCGGGCCCAAGCGATCATCGACGGTGACCGACCCGCGAAGAAGGCCCGCTTCGTGAAAACCGACGGCGCCACACTCACCCTGGATAACACCTCAGTAGAACGGGCCCGCCGACTGGCCGGTCTGAAAGGCTACGTCACCAACATTCCCGCAGCCACGATGCCAGCCGCCGACATCATTGCCAGCTATCACGACCTGTGGCGGATCGAGCAATCGTTCCGGATGTCCAAAACCGATCTGGCTGCCCGGCCGATCTTTCACCACACCCGGGAAGCGATCGAAGCCCACCTGACCATCGTGTTCGCCGCCCTCGCGATCGCCCGCGACCTACAAGCCAGATCCGGACGGAGCCTGCGCAAGCTCATCACCACACTGAGGCCCCTGCGCCAAGTCACCATCACCATCGGCGGCCACCATCTCGACGCCCAACCCACCATCGACCCAGACACCCGCGAAACCCTCAACGCGCTGGGGCACTAAAGGTGTGAAAGTCAGGTCAGAATCAGCCACGTCCAGGCACCGAGCTCTCGCAAACTTCGCGGCACGCCGCAACGCTCAGTGTGGCCCTGGCCGGAGCTGTCGACGAGAGGTTTCAGCGTGGCGTTCGCCGCGTTCGCGACGCAATCAACCGCCAGCCCAGCATGCCGATGATCAGGAAGACGCCGGCGACGACCACGAAGCTGGGCTGGACGCCGTCCCCGGCGCTGGCGCGGATCCACATCCCGAAGACGAGTGTGCCGAGCCAGACGAGCGTACCGTTGACCAGTTGCGCGGTCGGGCGTTTCAAGCCGAGCAGGATCAGCGTGGTGCCGATCAGCCCAGCCAGGAACGGCCAGGCTGTAGTCACGACCCCGGCGGGGTCGGAGGCTTCCGCGTGCGAGAGGCGTCCGATCACGGCGAAGACCAGTACCCAGGCCAGGTCGAGGCCCAGCGTCGTCCACCACTTCACGGGGCCAACCCTACGATGAGCCCATGCCGCTGCTGGGGACCGAGACCGAATACGGAATCCTGGCGCCGGGAAGGCCTGACCTGCACCCGACGATGCTGTCCGCTGCGGTCGTGGACGCCCACGCCGGGGCTGCAACGCTGGCACGACTCGACCCGGACGATCCGATCCCGATCGAGGATGCCCACAACCGATTCCTCGGCAACGGTGCCCGGCTGTACGTCGACCATGCCCACCCGGAGTACTCCACGCCGGAGGTGACCTCGCCATGCGCCGCACTGCTGGCTGACCTGGCCGGCGACGCGACCGTCGCCCGCGCTGCAGCGGTGGCCGGTGAACGGCTGGGCACACCGGTGCGGGTGTTCAAGAACAACACCGACGGCAAGGGCGCCTCGTACGGTTATCACGAGAACTACCTGTTCGACCGGGCTACGCCGTGGGACCGGATCGTCGAAGGAATGCTGGCGTTCCTGGTGACTCGCCTGGTGTTCAGCGGCGCCGGACGGGTCGGTCTCGGCCAGTCCAGCAGCAGCGCAGGATTCCAGCTGTCGCAGCGGGCCGACTTCTTCGAGACGATCACCGGGCTGGAAACGACGGTGCGGCGTCCGCTGGTGAACACCCGGGACGAGCCGCATGCCGATCCGCGCAGGTGGCGCCGGCTTCATGTCATCGCCGGTGACGCGAACCGGTCGGAGACGTCCACGCTGCTCAAGCTCGGGACGGCCGCGGCTGTGGTTGCGGCGATCGAAACTGGTGCTTTGCGGCCACCCAGGCTGGCGGACCCGCTCGGCGCGGTGCGCACGATCAGTCGGGATCCGAGCTGCACGGCCACTCTGGAGTTGATCGACGGACGCCGGCTGACCGCCATAGACGTCCAGCGTGAGTATCAGGCTCAGGTTGAGGGTGCGGGTTGTGGCGATCCCGCGGTGGTCGAGCTGTGGCGCCAAACCCTCAACCAGTTGGCTGACGATCCCTGGTCCTGTGTCGAACTGGATTGGGTGGCCAAGCTCACCCTCATGGAGAGCTTCAGGCGGCGCG
This sequence comes from Micropruina sp., assembly GCA_047602545.1. Lineage (GTDB taxonomy): Bacteria > Actinomycetota > Actinomycetes > Propionibacteriales > Propionibacteriaceae > Micropruina. The sequence goes on from JASGHC010000003.1 coordinate 117,588, forward strand.
ACAACATCGGCTGGGGCCACCCACGCCTGGCTCAGCTCGATCTCGCCTGGGCCGACCTGGACGATCGGGTCAGTCCCTACGCGGCGCTGGTCCGGGCGGGCCGGATGCCCCGGCTCACCACGGACGCCGAGGTCGGGCGCGCTGCGATCGAACCGCCCGGCGACACCCGTGCCTACCTCCGCGGCCTCCTCGTGGCCGAGCGGGCGTCCGATGTACTGGGTGTCGACTGGTCATGGATTCTGCTGCAGACCCGATCCGGGCGCCGCCGGCTGAGGCTGGACGACCCGCTGGGCAGCACCGCGGTCGCCATCGCGGACGCCGGAGGTCTGGACGCCGCCGTGGCGTCGCTCTGACCTCGCTAGCGGCCCTGGTCGCGTCCAGCCAGCCGTGCTGCGCGGCGTTGCTCGGCCTTCGCCCAGCGTGCCTTGTCGAGATCGCTGGTGGGTTCGAACTGCGGAACCGCCATCGCCTTGCCCTGGTCGTCGAGCGCGACCATCACGAAGTAGCAGCTGGTGGTGTGCCTGCGGACGCCGGTCAGGATGTCCTCGGCCTCGACCCGGATGCCGACCTCGATGGACGTCCGTCCGGTGTAGTTCACCGATGCCAGGAAGGTCACCAACTCGCCGACGTGAACCGCACGACGGAACCAGACGCCATCCACTGCCGCGGTCACGCAGTAGTGCCGGGCGAACCGGCTGGCGCAGGCGTAGGCGACCTGGTCGAGCACTTTGAGCAGATGCCCGCCGTGCACGTTGCCAGCGAAGTTCGCGGTGTCCGGCGTCATCAGCACGGTCTGCGAGAGGGTCCTGGGCGTGGGTTCGTCCGTCAACACGGCACAACTGTAGAGCCGTCGGCCTCCGGACCCGAAAAGCCCGCGTCTGCTGGATCCCCTTCGACCGACGCATGGCAAGGAGCCGGCCCCGGCCGATCGCTACGGCTGGCTGCTGGCTGGGAGGACACGGATCCGAAACTCGAATCCCCGTCATTCGATCAGGTAGTCGTAGCGGACGCCGCTGGGCGGCACCGAGGGGCTGACCTTGGTGCGGTGGGCGGCCCAGACGTGCAGGGTGCCGTCGATCCAGCGGGCCGCCTGGTAGCTGCGTTGGACGAGCAGGCCGCCGGTGGGCACCTCCTCCTCCGGAATCAGCAGGGCACCGTCGGGGCCGCCGCCGAGCAATTCGGTGACGCTGTGCACGAGGCGGCGTCCGTCGATGTCGAGCACCGAGCCACGGGCCAGGACGACCTGCTCGCTGGGGCCGGGGCGGGCCGGGATGAGTGGGATCCAGTGCGGCGGCGGGCCCTGGGCCAGGTGGTAGTCGGGGGCCGGATCGGGGTCGCCGGGCGGATCGGGCGGCCGGGTCGCGCTCAGCGGGAGCCCGGTCTGCAGCGGGGACTCGACCGTCTGCTCGATCGCCCAGCCCAGGTTGGCCTGCTCGTCGCGGGCCAGCAGCACCTCTTCCACCACCGGTCCGGTCAGGGGTTTCGCCAGCCGGGGCGCGACGTACAGCAGGTTGCGGATGGTCGCACCCTCGGGTTCGTTCACGTCGGACGGCATGGCGTGCTGGAACACGCCCCAACCCCTCGCCGAGGCGGCGTTGGGATCGCCGAGATGCCGCAGCAGCGTCCGGACGCCGAAGGTGTCGGTGACCACCAGCGACGACGTCCGGACCAGGCACCCGACCGGGAGGTCGACGCCGATCACGAACCAGTCGTTGCCGTAGCCGGAGAGGGTTTCGATGAGCAGCACCTGGGCCAGGTCGGTCTCCGCGGGCTGCAGCGCAGCCAGGTTGAGGTCGCCGTCCTCGAACTCCCAGAACCGGCGGGCCGGTAGGCCGGGCGCGGTGACCGGGGCGGGCATCACGCTCCGGACGACGGCCGGCCCGGCCTCGGCCGGAATGGTGCCCAGGTTGACCTCGCCGTTGACGTCGAACTCGTACCAGTCGAGCACGTCGCTGTCGTAGCGGTGCGCGGTGAGCGTGGTCTCGTCGAACGGGCTGGCGCCCAGCCGGGCTGCCATGGACGCCGTGTGCTCGAACCGCGCCGGCTGCCAGCACTCGGCGGCGAGGTCCACGTCGTCGAACAGGTCGGCCACCAGCCGCAACCAGTCGGCGCAGGCGACGCGGAACTCGGCCACGTCGCCGGGGGCCACGGTTTCGTCGATCCGGGGTTGCGGACGGCCGGTGAGCTCGCCGCGCAGTCGGCGTCCGTCCAGGCTGCGACCGCCGTGCAACCGGGCGTAACCGGCGGTCGCAGGATCCGCCTCGGCCAGCACGTCGTCGCCGTAGATCGGCAACGCGAACCCCCGCAGCAGCGCCGGCGCGTAGTCGCGCGACACCGTCTGACCGGCCAGCAGCCGCAGGAACAGCCGGCCGGTGTCCACCCCCAGCCGCAGCCCGGCCAGCGTGTCGGCGGTGGCCGGCAGCGGCGCGCCCGCCTTCTCGATCAGGGTCTCCAGCGGTGCCGCGAGGGCGGCGAAGGTGGGCGCCTGCAGCTGCGTGTTCGGCGGGATCGGGCCGGCGACGAACCGGGTGGGCTCGGCGGCCACGCCACGCCAGCGGGCCACCACCGGGGTGCCGCCGTCCTGGGCGGCGAACTCGCCGAGCTGCCATTGCCGGGCCAGCAGCCACAGCGGGTCGTGCACCGGTGCGGTCGCGCCAACCGTCACGTCCGGACGCAGTGGGTCGGGTTCGAGCCGGAAGTAGCTGGTGATCGACGCCATCTCAGCCTCCCGCCGGAGTCAGGCCGTGCGGATTGGTGGACGGCACGTCGGCTTCATTGTTGAACGCGAGCACGGAAGCCGGCAGGTACTGCCGCACGGCGCCGAGCGCTTCGGGCGGCACCGCTCGCAGGTGCGCCAGTTCGAGGGTCTCGATCAGCACCTGGTTGAGGCTGCCGACCGTCCACGGCTCACCGGGCACCGGCGGCACCGCCAGCAGAATCGCCTGCGGCGCCATCGCCTCCGGCGGGTCGTACCGGAACGCCACCCCGGTGGTCTGAGTGTCGGAGGGTACCACCTCGGCCCACTCGTCGATCAGCAGACCGGCCAGGGTGCGTCCCGGCGCCAGCAACTCGCCGCCGACCAGCAGCAGCGAGCTGGCGCCGTCGACGTAGCGGCTTGCCGGAAGCGCATTCCAGGTGTCGCCCGAGGCGTACGGCACCTGCGCCACCGACAGCCGCAACGGCAGCCCGCCGAGCGCTTCGGCCTCGCGCAGGGCGATCCCGGCCCGGGCCAGCGGCTCGCGGACCCGTTCCATCCGGGTCAGCCAGACTTCTGCGCCCAGAGGGTCGCCGCCGGTCAGCGCCGGGTCGTCGCGGGACGCCATCAGCTGGCCGACACTGCTGGGGACGAATCGGGGGACCGCGACGAACCCGGGGCCGACCAGGGCGCGCGCCTCGGTCAGCAGCCCGTCGACGTCGCTGGACCCCGCCACTGGCGCCGCCAATCGGGCGGTGAGGTCGGCCCGCACCCGGACGGCCGCAGCGTCCCAACCGGATTGCGCGGACGGCAGCCCGGCCTCACCGACGCCGAGCGTCCAGGAGGCGATCACCGCCTCTCGGAGGTCGTCGTCGGAGCCGCCGTTCACGGCGGCATCGAGGGCGGCGACCACCTCGTCGACCCGTTGCCGGGCCTCGGTCACCCGGGCGCTCAACTCGGCGGCGTCCACCCCGCCGAGTGGGTCGGCGTGCGGCGGCTGCAGGTCGGCGCCGTCCAGCGGCTTCGCGGCGGTGACCAGGGCCGCGAGAGAACTGCCCAGTTCAAGCAGCGCCAGCAGGTCGGGGTCCGGGGTCAGTTGGGTGGTCTCCACCGCCAACCCGGACGCCAGCGCGGCCCGGACGGTCAGCTCGCGCAGGCCGCCCTCGGTGCCGGCCAGGTGCACGAAATCGGACGCGGTGAGCCTCAGGTCGGGCCACGGCACGGATAGCGGTGGGTCGCCGGCCAGGGTGACCGTCCGGTGGGACGCGGGGCCGAGCATCGATCCTAGCCAGGCGTCCAGTGCGGGCTCGGCTGCGGCGCGAGCGGACCCCCCGGGGCGGAGCCCGGGATGACGGGGTGCGGCGGTCGGGTCGCCGGACGGAGTGACGACCGGGGAGTCGGAGGGACCTGCCCAGCCGGGTGTGGGCGCGGCGTCCGGGTCGAACAGCAGCACCACCCGGTGGGTGACCGCGGCACCGGTCCGCGGGGTGGCCAGGAAGTCCAGGTCGGGCGGCGGGGTCAGGCCACGGTCGAGGTCGCCGACGGTGTTCACCGCGCGGGTCAGGTCGCCGCGGGCGAACTGGTGGGCCTGCTCGGCCTGCAGGGTGTCGGCGCAGGCGTCCACCGCCGCATTGAGCGCCCGGAGGACGGCGACCGCGCGCTTGCGCTCGTCGTCGGTCGGTGTCCGGCTCATCGACACCAGATGGTCGACGGCGTGGTCCTCGCCGCCCAGCCACAGCTCGTGCAGCCGCAGGCCGTCCAGCCGGCGGGCCTCCACCGGCAGCTCCTCCTGGCCGGGCAGCGGGGCCACCTCGCGGGCGTCGTTGATCGCGAAGTCGAGGTTCCGCTCATGCAGGTCACGCTCGACCAGGTAGCCGAGCACCGCGCCCATCGTGCGTCCGGCCCGGACGCCGTCGAAGACCCAGCGGGCCAGCCGGATCCGCTCCGAGGTGAGGCTGACCGCGAACGGATCCTGCTCGCCGCCGCCGTGGGCCAGGTGCGCGTTGCGCAGCATCGCCGCCACCTGCGCCTGATGCACCGACGGGGCATGGATGAACCCCGGATCGTCGTCGGCGAACACCAGCGGCGCCGGCTCGCCGGCCGGTAGTTGGGTGACCGGGGTGGCGACCGACGGCTGCAGACCCTCCACCCAGCCGTAACCGCCGGCCAGCAGCCCGGTCGGCGCCGCTCCCCGCAGCTGTGTCAGCCGAGCGGACGCCAACGCGGTCACCCAGGCGTCCAGCCGGTAGGCGGACGCGTCCAGCGTGCCCAGCAGCTGCCGCTCCAGGACCGGCGCTGGGACCGGCGCCAACGCCTCGACGGCGGCCCCGAACCCGGCCAGCGGTCCGGTCGGCGATTGGTCGGCCAGCCGGTCGCGCACCGTGCCGCCGCCGGGTAGCGCCGTGGCGCGCCGGGCCTCCCACCCGGTCACGTCGTCACCGAAGCCGTAGAACTCGGCGTCCGCGGCGGGCAGCCCGAGCAGCCGGGACGCCGCGTCCGCGTGCTCGCGCAGCAACCCGTGCCGCAGCAGCGCCTCCAGCACCGACTCGGGAACATCCGGTGAAGTGGCCAGCGTGTCCGGATCGGCCGCCAGCAATGCCCGCAACGCGTCCGCCTCGCCCTCCGCACGCACCAGCGGCAGGCTGACCGGACGCCCGTCCGGCTCGTGGACGACCAGCGCGCCGGGCACCAGGCCGAGGCCGGCTGCCCGGGCGATCGGCAGGTTCCGGTCTCGCGCGGCGTTCCAGAAGCCGATGTCGGTCAGCTCGAGGGCCAGGAAGCGGACCAGGTTGTCGGCGAAGCGGGCGCCCATGCTGCGCCGAACCGTCAGGTCGTCGGAGCGGCCCTCCAACCGCAGCACGTTGACCAGATCGGTGGCGACGTCGCCGCGCCCGACCCGGGGCGCGAGCCCGGCGGCCGGACGCCAGCCCTGATCGCGCAGCCCGGCCAGCGTCCGCGCCAGCCGGGACAGTCGAGCATCGTCGCCGCCGAAGCGGCCCAGCGAGGTCACCGGCAGCACCCCGTACGGCTGCCGGCCCACCCGCAACACCGGCAGCGGGCCGTCGGGGCGGACGAACTGGGCGGCGAAGTCGCGGGCCCAGTCATTGGTCGCGGCGTCCACCCCGACGAACTGGGTGAGCCAGTAGCCCCAGGTGGCCGGCCACAGGGCACGGCTCATCGCGGCCGCTACCCGCGGCTCGTCCAGCTCGGCGTGCGGCAGGCTGCCGACAAGCTCGTCGTCACCCACGCCGAAAGCCGCGGACGCCGCCGCACCGAAAGAACCCGGCACCGGGGTGGCGACCGCCGGTGACCAGCCGCCCGGATCGGTGCTCGACCAGCCCGACGCCGCCGCCTCTGCGTTGTTCGTCGTCGCCTCCGGAGGCAAGAACCCGAGCCCGGCCGAATACCGTTGCGCCTCCAGCAGCGCCGCCACCTCGGTGGCTGCAAGGGCGGCGTCGCCGTCCCGGACGCCGCAGGCCACCAACAGGTTGACCGGGCCGGTCACCGGCAGCCGCACGGCCATGCCCAATTTCTCCGCCGCTCCGAAGTCGATCAGCCAGTTCATGCCGGCGTTGACGGCGGCCACCTCGTGGTCGTCGGCGTCGGCGATCAGCGGCGCGGCCAAGTCCGGCCCGACGGCCGGGTCGATGGTGATCGGTGCGCCGGTGACGGCGGCGATCAGCTGCCCGCCGGCGTAGGCGGTCACCGTCCACTGCCGCGGCAGCAGCCGAGCCACCGGGGTGCGCCGGTCCTCGGTCACGGTCAGTGCCGGGAATGCCGGGTCGGAGCCCAGCGGATCGCCGTCGCTCATCTCGACGCTCGGCCGCGCCGCCGGATTGGTTGGACGGGTGGCCCGCGCGACCCAGCCCGCCCGTCCGGGCCCGAAGCGGTCCGCCAGCGCGGCCCACAGCCGCTGCTGCCGGGCGGCGTTCGCGCCGGTGCGCCACTGGCCGCGCCAGAACTCCTGGCCGGCGGCCTGTTCGGCCTCGGACAGCCGCGGGTCGTGGGCGTCCACCTGCACCTGGTCGGGGTAGATCCGCACCAGCAGCTCGCCGCCGGCGTAGCGGGTCTCCAGCCGCACCGGCAGCAGGGCCAGCGGATGCTCCGGGTCGGCCAGCACGCCGCTCAGCCGTGGGTCGGCGAGCAGGGTGTCCGCGGTGAGCGGGGCCAGGTTCAGCGGATCGGTCATGACTCGGGCTCCCGCATCAGCACGGTGATCGGAATGGTGATCCGGGTCGGCAACTGGCGCAGCCGTCCGGCGAGGGCGGCGGCGGTGGCATCGGACGCCGGGGCATGCGTCACGTCCGCGGGTGCCTCGCCGACCTCGAAGCCGAACCGGGGCGCGCCCGGCTGCTCGGCGATGCTGATCGTGTACTGATCGGCCTGCGCCAGCGGGATGGTGAAGCCGAAGTAGCTGACGTCGGGGTCGAGCGAGCCGCGGAACACGGGCAGCAGGGTGACCGGTGGGTTGGCGCCGGGCTTGGACGCGGTGACCACGGCGTCCGGGAAGCGGCGGATCAACTCGCTGCGCAGCAGCAGTACGAACCGTTCCTGGCGCAGGGTCGGTGCACCCAAGGCCCGGTCGGCCCACTGGTCGAGCTGCGGAATGTCGGGCTGCTCGCTGGGTGCGACGGCGGCGTCCCAGAACTGGTCGAAGAAGGTCGCGGTGCGCGGCGCCGGGAACTCGCGCCACAGCAGCTCGCGGCCGAACTCGTGGTTCAGCCCGACCAGGAACGCCTCGACGAAGGCACCGTTGGTGCGCAGCGCCACCGCGGTGTTGGCCGGGACTCCGTCCAGGCCGGGCAGCAGCCAGTGCTGGCCCAGCTCGATCAACGCCTGCGCCATCGGGGTGGCGAATCGTGGCGTGAAGCCGAGGTCGGGCAGCGGCGACTCCGAGCCGGTCGGAGCAGAAACAGGGGTAGTGAACAGGGCGTCGAGCGCCACCGCGAAGGTGCGGACGGGCGCGACGAGTTCCTTCGCCTCCGCGACCAGGGAGCCGATGGCGACCGTGCCGCGGTGCGGCGGGCGATGCGGCCGCTCGTCCAGGAACGCGGCGAGCTGCGCGCCGGCCACCTGGCGGAACAGCGCGGCCGCCGCCGAGTCGCGCCGGGGCGGCAGGGGGTGCGGACGCGGATCGACCGGATCGGGGTCGCCCGGGTCCGGCAGGTCCGGATCGCCCGGATCGCCCGGTCGGCGGCGGGCGACCGGTGTCGGCCCGCCGCCGTCCTCGGTGGTGCGCAGCGCCGGTCGCAGCACCCCGTGGGTCACGCCTCCGGTGGCGACCTCACCGGGCAGCGGGAACGGACGCGGACCCGCGGGCGCCGCGGCGGCGCCCAGCACGAAGCCGGGCCGGGGTGGCCGGTCGTGCACGGCCTGTGCGGTGAGGCTGCCCCAGACCACGTGCTGCTGGATCGGCGCCGTGGGCGTCACGGCGTCGAAGGTGAGCGGACCGCTGGACGCCTCGAAGGTGCGCTGCAGCACCGCGGCCGGCACCATCCGGCTCAGCCAGTCGAGTGTCGGCAGGGGAGTGCCGCCGGTCTGGGCGACCCGCTCCGCCGTCCGTACCGCCGGGCCGCGGGCCCGGGTCACCCGGCGGACCGCCGACCCGATCGCCGCGGACGGCAGCTCGGCCGCCGACCACTGGGCGGCGAAGCTGGCGCCGCTCGAGGTGGCCGGCGCGGTCATCAACCGGGCCCGCAGCGGGGCCAGCACGAACACCCCGGTCTCGGCGGTGAGCGGTGCGACGTAGCGCCGGTGCAGGCTGGCGGCGACGGTGAAACCGACACCGGCCAGGCCGACCAGCCGAGACGCCGCCCGCAGGTCGGCGGCCTGGTCCCATGCCGCTGCCACCAGGGTCTCCTGCTGGCGCTGGATCACCAGGGTGCCGAGCGCTGCCGCCACCCGGGCGGTCGGGTCGCTGTTCAGCTGCTCGTACCACCGGCCGCCGGCCGCGGCGTCCAGGGTGGCCGGGGTGCGGTAGGCCGAGCCGTAGCGCGGCGGCGCCAGCACCGGTGGGTTCGGCGATGCGGCGTCCGGAGCGTTCAGGACGGCACGCAAGGCGGAGGCGAATCGCGTTGCCAGACCGGGGTCGGGCCAGCGGTTGACAGGCGTGTCGAGAGCCAGCAGGGCGCCGCCGAGCAGTTCCTGGGCGTCGTCGGTGCCGGTCAGCCCGAGGCCCGCGGTGGACAGGTTGACGGGCCGGGTGCCGAACCCGTCGCCGACGCCGCGCCCGCGGATCGCCAGCGCCAGCGACTGGAAGTCGCCGGCCGGTCCGGTGGCGAAGCGCCAATGGTGATAGATGGGCAGTTCGACGCTCGGCATGCCGTCGGCGAGCGTCCAGGCGGGACCCTCGGCGTTGCCCGGGTCGTCGCCCAGGCCGGCCCGGCGTCCGGCCTCGAAGGTGGGCACCACGCAGGCCAGATAGGACGTCTGCTCGTCCAACAGCCGCCCGCAGACCAGCCGGGACAGGGTGCGGGCCGGGTCGCCGGCCAATGCGGACGCCACCGCCGCCGAGTTCGCCGCGCCGTCCAGCGCCACTTGGGCGTGCGCCCAGGCCCACGAGTCGGCCAGGTTCGGCAACTCGTTCTCCGGCTTGGCCGGGGCGCCGATGGTCAGCACCGGCAGGGCACCGCGTCCGGCCGGGCCGAGCCGCACGCCCGGCTGCTCACGCAGCACGATCAGGCACAGCCAGGGCCGCAGCTTCCCGCCGGACGCCGACGCCGGAGTGAACAGCCAGGGCAGCCCGGGGTCGTCGAACTCGACCAGGGCAAGGTAATTCGACTCGAAGGTGCGGGCGTTCGGCGCCGGATCGGAGCGGATCACCTGCTGCGGCGACACCCCGGTGACGTCGCCCGGGCCCAACAGCTGTACCGGCACGGATGCGCTCGGTCCGCCGTTGACGGTGACGCCCGCGGTGGTGCCGACATGGCTGGCCGGATGAGCGGTGTGCACGTCCGGCGGCAGGGCGAGCGCTCCACCCCGGCGGACCCAGGGCAGGAAGGTCAGGGCCGGTGGGTCATGGCACCGCTCCCGGAACCAGGCCCAATCCGATCATCTGGGGCGCGGCCAGCCGGGGGGCGTCCGCACGAGCCACCCGGCTGTAGCGGCCGGCCGCCGAGGTGCGGGTCAGTGCCCGGGCCGCGGCGCTCATCCGCAGGCCGGCGCGGACGTGGTCGGGTGCGGCGGGCTTCGGCTGCTCCTGGACGACCGGTACGCCGTCCGGCCCCACCAGGATCTCGGTGTAGGCGAACGGCGCGGCCACCCCGGCGGCGGCGTCCGTGGCGTAGCGGTCGCTGCCGAAACCCACCCCGGCTTGCCGGGTCACCATGCCGGGCGCCGACAGCCGCTCGGCGTCGGTCTGCTCGAAGAACTGGCTGTCCGGGAATTCGTCGTGGACGACCTGGTCGAAGGTGGTGATCACCGTGTCGCCGACCCGGCCCGCGGTGATCGAGAAGCGGCGCTCCTTCGCCGGCACGAACGCGCCCACCCGGTCGATGTCGCGGTTGACGTTGAGCGGCACCAAGCCCTGCTGGACGACCAGCTGGCCGAGCGGATGCAGCCACAGCCCGGTCGCGGCCGGGTCGGTGCGGACGCCGACCAGCTCGCCCGCGGTGGGCGGCAGCACGGCCCGCCAGCTGAGCGGATCGCTCAGCCGGGTGACCAGCTCGTTCAGCACGTCGAGCGCGTCACTGACCAGCGAGTTGCTGCCGCCGATCAGATTCTTGTCGAACGACACCGAGTAGTCCCACCAGAGCAGGCTGAACGTCGCCTTGCCGGCCACCCGCAGCGGCAGCGGACCCTCCAGGGTGCCGCTGACGTCCACCTTGAACAAGTTCCGGCTGCCGCGCTTCAGCTGGACGCCGGCCTTGAAGTCGGCGATGAAGTGCGGCGGCCAGAACTGCACCAGCACGTCGAAACCGATGTAGCCCTCGATCGAGAAGCCGAAGGCGGCCGCATACAGCGAGGCGGTGGCGCCGAACTGCAGCGTGTTCGGGGTGATCGCCAGGTAGGCCTCGATGATCAGCTTCGGGTTGTCGCCGGTGGTCAGCGCGACCGTGACCCGGGGCACCACCGGGAAGTTGGCCGGCGGGCTGAACCGCGGATTGAAACCGCCGATGGCCAGGGCGAACCCCAGGCCTGGGGCACGCCGGAAGGCGGCGGCACCGGTGAGTGCGAAGCGTCCGAACAGCTTCGACTCGTACAGCACGGCGTCCAGGGCGGCGAAACCGGTAGAGAAGTCGAACTCGCCCACCACGTCCAGGTTGAGGGTGAGCAGCGGCGCCTTCTCCTGCGGCAGCACCGAACTGACCCGGCCCAGCACCAGCAGCCGGGACGAGTCGGTGGTGCCGTCGCGTTCCAGCATCAGCGCCAGGTCGGCGCGCAGCAGCGGGCTGGCGGCGCTGCCGAAGGTGAGCTTCACCAGCAGCCCGTAGATGTGGGTGCCCTCCTTGGGTGGGAAGAAGGTGCGCAGCCCGGCCACCATCTCGGGCAGCGTCTTGATCGGGTCGGCCGGGAAGAGCAGGTATTTCAGCTTGCCGGACGGCAATGCGGCCCGCACGGCGGGGACGTCCAGGGTGCGGTCGGCGGCGTACAGGAGGCCGAGGCCGTCCAGGGTGATGAAGCCGGCGGTCAGGCCGAGGTGCTCGACGGTGCCGATCAGGATGAACGAGGTCAGGGCGTTGCCCTGGGCGTCGCGGGTGGAGACCAGGCCGAGGCAGGTGAGGGTGACCCGGTCGCCGATCCGCAGCACCACGGCGCCGTAGTAGTCGCCGGAGGCCAGGTCGTGATGGATGGTGCCGCCGCCGCTGATCGGGCCGGTCTGCAGGTTGAGCGCGATGCCGGTGGGCAGGCTGGCGTCCACGTGCGCGTTGACCAGCCGCAGGTTGCGCTGGTCGGACGGCTTCATGGTGTCGAGCTGTGCCAGCAGGCCCAGTTCGTCGACCCGCAGGTACACCGGGCCCCAAGTGGCGCTGAAGGTGATCAGGCCGCCGGCGGCGACCGCCCAGCCGGTCTGCGGTTCGTCGGCGCTGCGCCAGGCCAGCCGCAGCACCAGTTCGAGCACGTTGATGCCCAGCACTCCGCCGCCGCCCATCGGCAGGGTGATGTCGAGATCGGACGGCCCGGCCGGCCCGAGGAGTCGAACGGAACGGCGGCGTTGGTGGTGGCGTCCACCCCGGAGACCCGGTGCACTTCGTGGATGAAACCCAGCTTCGAGTCGTAGCCGAGCGAGAGCCCGAACATCGTCCGATAGGGCTTGCCGCCGAGTAGTTTGCGGATGAAGCTGTCGGCGCTGGAGCCGTCCACCACCAGCGCGCAGTTGTCGAGCACCATGAGCACCCGCGCGCCGGTGGGCGACAGGGTGAGCAGGAACGAGATGCCGCCCAACTCGACCCGGATGCCGGTCGAGCGCGGCAGCGCGTAACTGATGCCGCTGGCGTCCGGTGTTGCCACGTACCCGAAGGACGCCTCCAGCCCGGACGCCTCGGGGCTGGCCTCGATGTCGTCGCCGCTGAGCAGCAGGGCGGCGCCGGCGTCGCTCTTCACGCCGACCCGGAACCGCCAGGTGGGATCGCCCTGGCCGCGGTTGGGGTTGAGCACCTGGTCGATGGTCAGCGCGCCGCCGAGCGCCAGGAACAGCTGGTGTTTCCGGGCCGGGGTGCCCAGCCGTCGCGGCAGGTACAGCCAGCTGAGTTTCAACTCCTCGTCGGACGGGTCGCCGTCGTGGCGCAGCGAGAACGACACCATCCGGCTGGCCAGCAGGTCGGCCGCGGTGGGCCGGGTGGGCGAGTCGATGTCGAGGCCGGGGGCGTCCCAGCCGACGATGACGTCGCTGAGCACGTTCTCGTTGAACTCGTCCTTGGTCTGGTCGATGGTGGCGATTGCGGCCATGATGCCGCGGATCAGTCCGTCGACGACGAGGAAGGTCGTGTCGCGTGCCGTGTTCAGCGTCGAGCCGGACGCCCCCTCGCGGGTGTCGTCCAGGTCGTCGAGGGTGCGGCCCGGGTTCCAGACGAAGGACAGGATGGTGGTGATCGAGTTCAGGAATCGGCCGGCGTGGTACTCGCCGCCGGACTTGTCGGGCAGCGCATGGTCGCCCGGGCCGAGCGATCCGGTGAGTTCGGAGGCGATCGCCACCCCCTGCATGACCAGGTACAGCTTGGGCCAGCGCTGCCGCACATAGGTGCTGCCCAGCAGGTCGAACATGCTGGTCACGAAGGTGTCGGTGCGGCCCGACCAGTCGCTGCCACCCCACGATTCGATCTGGTCGATGATCGCGCCGATCAGCAGCGCCAGGTTGCCGGCCGCCTCGATGTCGGCCTGTAGATCCTCGTTCGTCGAGGCGCGGTAGGCGGTGATCGAATCCAGCGGAGCCTTGGGCAGGTCCAGTTGGGTCGAGGCGCCCGGTGGTCCGCCCAGGTCGCGCAGGATCGCCTCGCGGGCCTCGGCGCGGCCCAGCAGGTCGGCAACGAAGCCGATGAAGTCGATCACTTCGCCAGCCAGCTTGCGCAGCACCGATCCGGCGCTCATGGCGTCGGCTCCGGGATCGGCACGGACTCGATGGCGAACCGGCGCAACTGTTCGGGCGGGTCTTCGGTCAGGGGGCCGAGCGGGGCCCGGTGCACCATGTAGGGGCCCATCACCGCCAGCTGGGTGTCGGGGTCGACGGCCTCGGTGTACACCTCGCCGACCGCGGTGACCGCGTCGCCGTCGCTCTCGAACCGGCAGATGCCGAAGTTGGAGCGGAACATCATCTGCCGGGTGTTGCGCATCCGCTCCAGGGCGTGCTGGTGGCGCACCGCAACCGCCCGGAGTGCGGCGAACGTGGTGGCCGGGTCGGCGGCTTGCTGCTCGATCAGAGCCTCGTCCAAGGGGAAGGCGCGGATCGGCGTGGGGCGCACGGCGTTCGGGTCCTCCGGTGGCGGCTGCGGCACCACATCGGGCCGAGCATCGAGCAGGGGAGTGACCCGCCAGCGCCACTCGGGCGGCTTGGCCGGATTGAGCCGTGAGGTCTTGGCCGGGTCGGTTTCGCCGGGCGGGTTGTCGTCGATCCAGCCGTGAGTGGGCAGCAGCACCGGGCTGCGCAGCAGCTTGGCGCGGGTAACGGCGACCAGGTCGTCCTCGGTGCGCCCGGACGGCAGCACCACCAGGTCGGTGTCCGGCCTGGTCCAACCGAGTCGTTCGACACCGAGGCGGGCGCGCAGCATCTGCTGCAGCGCCATCATCTTGGCGTCCAGGGCCTGCAGGTAGACCGGCATCACGTTCTTGAAGCCGCTCGAGGTGAACTGGGCGATCCGGGCCGGGCTGGTGCTGGTGCCGCGCCAGTAGCTCATCAGGTTGGACGCGGCGTTGTGCACGTCACCGGAGAGCAGCACCACCCGCCCGTAGTCGGCCAGCCGGGACATGAGGTACTCGAAGGTGTTCTCGTCCAGCGCCCAGGTCTCCAGGGCGTCCGGGTTGGTGCCGGGCATCAGCCGGGTGCCGGAGATCTTCGTCTCGGCCACCTCGTCGTAGTGGACGGCGTCGAAGATCTTGTAGATCGCCCGTCCGACCACCTCGTCGAGCACCGGCGGACCGATCACCTGCAGCGGCGCGATCACCACCAGTACCTCGACCCCGACCGGCAGCGGTGGCTTGGGGATCTGGTCGTCCAACGCCTCCTTCGACACGTTGCCGGGCGGGCCGACCTCGCTGACGTAGCTGCGCCGGGTGCGGTTGTCGAGCGCCACCACCCGGTGCTTCGGCCCGTCGATGGTGAAATGCCAGGTGAGCGGCGGTTTGACCGACAGGAATTGCCCGTTGGGCAGCGGCTGGTTGTCGAGATCGTGGCCGAACATCTTCGCCAGCGCGGTGAAGGTGGCGGCGTCCGGGCCCCTGGTGGCGCCCTCGGGGAACAGCTTCGGCACGGCCACCAGCAGGTCGCCGGGCAGCTGGCCACCCAACTCGGGACGGGTGACGGAGGTGATGTCGTAGCGCCGCGGGTCGTTGCCCCAGTCCTGGAACAGGGCGTAGGCGGTCATCGCGTTGGTCAGGATGGTCTGGCCCAGCGCGGAGCCCAGCACCCGGTGCCGCCACATCGGGGTGAGGAAGTAGTCGTCGGTGACGTCGTGGTCGTCGAGGATCATGTAGGTCGGCACGTTGGCGAGCAGCCGTTGGGCGCGCCACAGGCCGGCCAGGAATTGCCGGTGCACTCGTTGGTTCCGACGGCTGACATTCGGCTTCTTGGCTTCCTTCTTCGCCTTGTCCTTGGCGCGTTCGTCATCCTCTTCGGCGCGTTCGGCGGCGCTGAGCTCGTTGCGGCGCTTCGCCTCCTTGGCGATCTCCTCGGTTCGGACCGTTGCGTCGGTGAAGGTGTACTGCGGCACGCGCGCGGGAAATCCCGGTGCGGGCAGGTCGACGGACTGTTGGTCGGTGAGCACGTCGAGCCAGTTGACGGTGCCGGACGCCGCGGCGTCCGGGGTCTGCTTCAACTTCGCGCCCGGGATCTCGGTGCCCCAGCAGGCCGGCGACCAGTAGAGCAGGTAGGTGGCGGCGAACTCGCCCAGCGAGATCAGGTGGTTCCTGCCGTCCTCGCTGGTCAGCTGGGCGCTGCAGTTGGTCAGGTAGAGCCGGTTGCCCACCCCGAACCAGGGTGGGCCGGCGGGCAACGGGTTGGCCGTGGTGGTGGCGGTGGCCTCGTCTTCGTAGGCGGCGTCCGGATTCTCGGGGTCGACAGGGGGCTTCAGCAGCCGCACCTTGTCAACGGCGACCCGCTCGACCGGGGTCGCGGCCGGTTCGCCGGACAGCGGAGCGGACGCCGACGCCGTCCCGATCAGCTCGACACCCAACTCGACCACCCGGCGCATCAGCACGTCTTCGACGTCGTCGGCGTAGATCTGGTCGCCGCCCAGGAACAGCTGATGCAGCCGGGCGCGCGGGTCCCCAACGCGTTCGGCCAGGTACTCGTCCATCCAGGCGAACGCGTCGCCGTCGTCGTAGCCGGCACGGCGGCACGAGCCGTAGGCGAGCTGCAGGTCGTCGAGCTGGCTGGGCGGCAACGCGAAGCTGGGCAGCATCCGGTCGGCGTAGCCGAGCGGACCCGCGGTGGTACCGCTGACCTGATGGGTCTCCAGCAGCTTCAACGACTGCAGCGTGTTGGTGCCGCCGTCAGCCTCGATCCACAGGTTGTAGGAGTACAGCCGGTCCGGCTCGAACACCTTGCCGGAGGCGGGCGGAATGCGCGCCGACACCAGGCTCAGGTAGAGGTGTTCGCCGACCCGGATCGCCTCAGCCCCGGGGAACGGCGGCGGCGCGTTCGGATCGGGCGGGTCCGCGCTGGACACGAACGGCGGGTTGGTCGTGTCGTAGGCGACCCGCCCCTCGAACACTTCCAGCGTCACCGAGGCCGGGCTGCTGAACGCCGTCCAGACGCTGACCAGCCCCGGGTTGACCCGACGAAGGATCGGGCCCGCCAAGAGCAACGGAAGTTCCATGGATACTCGCCCGGTCTTCCCTCAACAGTGAACTCGCTTCGGACGCTACGCCCGGCACCCACCGCCGTCACCTGGGTACAAGTGCGTACGCCCATCGGGCGACGCCGGGGACAGTTCCTTGGTCGCCGGGCGAGCCGGTCCCACGGGCCCGGGCGAACCACGCGCGGGCGCATCCGGGCGGGCGGACGGTCGTCCGGCCAGCGCGCGATAGGCTGTCTCGTCGAACAGGAGGAACCATGGCCGAGCGCATCCAGCGTCAGCGCAGCACTGCGCGCGCCGAGGAGTCGCAGGTCGAGGTGACCCCGGCAGCCACCAAGCCGGCGGTGGACTACGACGCCCTGCTCGACGAGATCGACTCGGTGCTCGAGACGGACGCCGAGGAGTATGTCCGCTCCTTCGTGCAGAAGGGCGGCCAGTGAACGAACCAACCCTGACCCCAGCGGTGGTGATCGGAACCGGGCTGGTCGGGGCGTCGGTCGGTGCCGCCCTGGTCAAGGCCGGCGTCGAGGTGCACCTGATCGACCGGCTGTCCTCGCACGCCAAGGTGGCGGCATCGCGCGGTGCGGGCACCACCGATCCGATCGACCCGGAAACGGTCCGCCTGGTCGTCGTCGCGGTGCCGCCGGCCCGGTTGGCCGACACGATCGCGGACGCACTGCGCAGTTACCCACGGGCGACGGTCACCGACGTCGGTTCGGTGAAGGGAACCGTGCTGGCCGAGCTGCGTGACCGCGGCGTGGACCTGGCCCGCTACGTCGGTTCGCACCCGATGGCGGGCTCGCAACGGGTCGGTCCGCTGACCTCCCACGCCGACCTGTTCGTCGACCGCACCTGGGTGATCACCCCGCACGACACGTCCCGGGCGAAGGCGGTGCTCACCGTGCAGGCGCTCGCCCGCAATTGCGGGGCTCGGGTGGTCAGCATGGGTGCCACCCATCACGACGAGGCGGTTGCGCAGGTGTCGCACCTGCCGCAGTTGATGAGCAGCCTGACCGCGACCCGGCTCAACGAGGTTCCGGACGAGCATCTGCGGCTGGCCGGTCAGGGCGTCCGCGACGTGACCCGGGTCGCGGCGTCCGATCCCCGGCTGTGGACGCAGATCATCAGCGCGAACGCCGACGCGGTGCGGGCCGAGCTGGAGGCCGTCCGGGACACCCTGAACGAACTGCTCGAAGGCTGGGGCGATGAGGAGGCGCTGCGTCGTTTCCTGGCCGACGGACGCCGCGGCGTCCGGGAGCTGCCGGGCAAGCACGGCGTCGGGAAGACTGCCTATGCCGAGGTGATCGTGGCCATCCCCGACACCCCGGGTGCGCTGGCCAGGCTGTTCGCCGACGTCGAGGCCGCCGGGGTGAATGTCGAGGACATCCGGATCGATCACGATCCCCAGCGCGAGGTCGGCTACCTGGCTGTCGGGGTCACCAAAGCGGCCCGGGCCGGGCTCGAAGACGCCATGACGCAGGCCGGCTGGACACTGCGCTATTCCGAATCGCTGTAAGGAGAATCGTGACGAAACCCCTAGTGATCGCCATTGACGGGGCCAGCGGCTCGGGCAAGTCGAGCACCGCTCGCGGGGTCGCCACCCGGCTCGGGCTGGCCTACCTGGACACCGGCGCGATGTACCGCGCGGTCACCGTGGCCTACCTGGACGCCGGGGTGGACGCCGCCGATCCGGCCGCAATCACCGACGCCGTGGTCGCCGCCGACATCGTCATCTCCACCGATCCGGCCGACCAACGGGTGCGGGTGAACGGACGCGACGTGACCGAGGAGATCCGCTCCCAGCGGATCTCCAGCAACGTCTCCACCGTCGCGGTGATCCCGGCGTGCCGGGAGAACCTGGTCGCCCGGCAGCGGGCGATCATCGAGGCCGCGCCGAACGGCATTGTCGCCGAGGGCCGCGACATCACCACCGTCGTCGCCCCGGACGCGGACGTCCGGCTGCTGCTCAGCGCCGATCCGGAGATCCGGATGGCCCGCCGCAAACTCGACCACGGCGGCCAGATCGACGACGCCGCACTGCGCGACCAGATCTTGCGCAGGGACGCTGACGACTCCACTCTGGTGGACTTCAGCACTGCCGCCGACGGGGTGGTCAGCCTGGACGGCTCCTTGCTGTCGCTCGACCAGGTCATCGACGCGGTGGTGGAGTTGGCGGAACGGGCGGTTTCGACCAACTCGGTGTCGACAAGCTCAACCGGCGGAGATGAGGAAACACCGTGACCGAGAGCACCGAAGAACTGATCAAGCCCGTCGTCGCCGTCGTCGGACGGCCCAACGTCGGCAAGTCGATGCTGGTCAACCGGATCATCGGACGTCGCGAGGCGGTCGTCCAGGACATCCCCGGGGTGACGCGCGACCGGGTCTCCTACGACGCGTCCTGGAACGGCCGCGAGTTCGTCATCGTCGACACCGGCGGCTGGGCCCCCGATGCCAAGGGGTTGGCCGCGCAGATCGCCGAGCAGGCCGAACTGGCGATCGCCGCCGCCGACACGGTGCTTTTCGTGGTGGACGCCACCGTCGGCATCCAGGACGTCGACGAGGCTGTCGTCGGCGTGCTGCGCCGCAGCAAGAAGCCGGTCGTGCTGGCCGCCAACAAGGTCGACGACGCCCGCAACGAGGCCGAGGCGGCGACGATGTGGAACCTCGGCCTGGGCGAGCCGCACCCCGTCTCGGCACTGCACGGACGCGGCTCCGGCGACCTGCTCGACGCCCTGATGGATGCCCTTCCGGACGCGCCGCGCGAATCCGACGAGGTGATTGGTGGTCCGCGCCGGGTGGCGATCGTGGGCCGTCCGAACGTCGGCAAGTCATCGCTGCTGAACAAGCTGGCGCACCAGCAGCGCTCGGTGGTCGATAACGTCGCCGGCACCACCGTCGACCCGGTCGACGAACTGGTCGAGGTGGGCGGCATCGTCTACCGGTTCATCGACACCGCCGGCATCCGGCGCCGGGTGAAGGAGGCGTCCGGGCACGAGTACTACGCCTCGCTGCGCACCGCGTCCGCGATCGAACGGGCCGAGGTGTGCGTGGTGGTGATCGACGCGTCCGAGCCGATCGCCGATCAGGACCTGCGGGTGATCGGCATGGCCGAAGAGGCCGGCAAGGCGCTGGTGATCGCCTACAACAAGTGGGACCTGACCGACGAGGAACGCCGCCACTACCTCAATCGCGAGATCGAACAGGACATTCAGACGTTCTCCTGGGCGCCGTCGGTGAATATCTCTGCGCTCACCGGACGCGGCGTCGACCGGCTCTCGAAGGCCATCGAGACCGCGCTGGAAGGCTGGGAGACACGGGTGTCGACCGGCAAGCTGAACGCCTTCCTGGGCCGGATCACCGCGGCCCATCCGCACCCGGTGCGGGGCGGCAAGCAGTCCCGGATCCTGTTCGGCACTCAGGCACACACCGCCCCGCCCACGTTCGCGCTGTTCACCTCCGGACAACTCGACCCGGGCTACATCCGGTTCCTACGCCGCCGGCTCCGCGAGGAGTTCGGCTTCGCCGGGACGCCGGTGCACATCGAGGTCCGCGCCCGAGAGAAGCGCAAGAAGTAGCTGAGCGTGGGGCGTTAGCTCTGCCCCTGCCCAGGCCACTGATTCTGGGACGACCCGGGCTGCGGAGTCCCATACCCAGGCTGGCCGGGGTACGGCTGCGGATACTCCGGCTGACCGGGCTGAGGGCCCTGCGGCGTGTAGCTGAACCCACCGAAGCCGGGCTGCTGCGGCGGCAACTCACTACGCCGCACCTGATCGATGAACATGTAGGTGTAGTAGGTCTGGACGAACGGGCTGGTGAACAGCTGCACGACGAGCTGCACCACGACCGTCACGGTGAACACCGGGATCAGTGCGAGCAGGTAGGCCAAGGCTTCCCCGGCTGACGGGTTGCGAGGCATGACGGCACCCACCATGCCGCCGGTGAGCTGGCCGATCGCGTTCAGCACCCAGAGCACGGCCGTGACGGCGAGTTGCGGGAGGATCGCGTAGCCGAACGTCCGCCAGAAGCTGCCCTTGGTCAGGCTCCAGGAGCGCTTCAGCGCTTCCACTCCGCCCAGCCCTTCAATGGCGACGGACGGCACCAGGTAGAGCAGCTTGGTCCACAGGAAGATCGACACGGGGACGGCCACCAGGGTCAGGACGAAGAGCAGCCCGACGGCGCCGAGGACGGCCACACCGGGATCTCCTCCGTTGGCAACGCTGTTGACCATGCCCCACATAGAGGCGCCGACCAGCAGATAGAGGGCGATCATGATGCCGAAGAACAGGCCGATCACCGGTAGCAGCCGCGGCAGGTACCCGCGGGTACGGGCCAGCAGACCGCCGAAGTCGGGACTCTCGCCCTGCGCGATCTCGTAGGCGGCCTGCGACATCATGCCGTACATCTTGAGTTGAGCCAGCACCACCACAAGGCTGCCCACTGCGAAGATCGCGACGACGATCACCAGCGCGGTGAGCATGGCACTCTGGCTGGCGGTGACCGCAGCCCCGCCGGCCACTACCGCGGCAGCCAGGAACAGGGCCAGCGACAGCAGCGACGGCGCGAGTGCAAGCAGGACGAACAGCCCGAAGCGCCGCTTGAGCGCCTCGAACGAACCGGCGAACAGCCCGGAAATGTCCATCGGGCTGGGACGAAGCAGGGGAGTGGGGCTGATCACCTGATCGAGTCTAGGGCGTCACACTGACAAGCGTGGGGACGTGCGCGGCGGCTCGCTTTGAGAGCGGCCGCCCGAACCGTGTAGGGTGATCCGTCGGAGCTCACCGAGCTTTGGAAGAAGAGCGGGCTGTGGCGCAGCTTGGTAGCGCACTTGACTGGGGGTCAAGGGGTCGCAGGTTCAAATCCTGTCAGCCCGACCGTTGAAAGGCCTTGCCAGAGGCACATTTCCGGGTCGGTTTCCGTTTTGCAGGACTATTGCAGGACTAGCGTTTCTCACACGCGATTCCTGAGTCGCAGGGGACAGGCATCGGATCGTGTGTCGCGAGTGTTCGGATAGGGTCGCCGTCCGGAGCGGTTCGAACTAGACCAACGAAAGCAGGAGACCTGTGGCTCGGAAGACGCTCGTCATCGTGGAGGATGACCTGGGTGGAGGTGCTGCGGATGAGTCCGTGACCTTCGCGCTTGATGGCGCTACGTATGAGATTGATCTGAGTGCGGCGAATGCGGCTTCGCTGCGGGATGGGCTGAGTGTCTTCATTGCGGCTGCTCGTCGGGTGAGTGGCGGCCGTCGGATAGGCGGCGGTGGCCCCGCGCGTACCGACAAGGAGCAGTTGGACGCAATCCGGCGATGGGCCCGGGAGAACGGCTACGAGGTGTCGTCGCGTGGCCGGATCAGCAAGGTCGTCAGGGACGCCTACAACGCGTCGCGATAGCCATCGCGGTGTGTGGTGTGGCCAGCCGCGCTCGTTGCGCAGCGGGCGTTAGGTCCTGGCGGTGGGGACTCGTCGGAATAGGTGGTCCACGTCTGATGCCTTGACCCGGATGAGCCGTCGGCCATTGTGATACGCGGGCAGTTCGCCGGTGGCGATGCGGCGGCGGATTGTTTTGGTGCCCAGGCCGAAGATTTCGGCGGCCTGGACGATGCTCAGTAGCCGCGCGCCGCTGATCGTGGTGGTCACGAGTCCTCCTCTGGCCAGTGAAGTCTGTGCTTCCGTTGGCGGATCTGGACTTGGCTTGGACGTGCGGCGCTACCGAACAGGCACTCAAGGGTCGTGACCGGCTGACGGGAGTGGCTATGCGAACCGCCTCTGGCAAGGGGTGACGCTAGGCATTCCAACTTGGGGGTAGCCAAGAAGACCGATGCGACGTAGCGTGAAGATCCAATTGCTGAAGAAGTTTGAGGCTGCGGGGGCGTCCCAATCTCCACTATTCCTGACCTAGCTAGGGAGGTAGGTAGGAGGGAGCCGCCATGGTGTCACGAGCGCCGCTCGTCGCGACCGCAAGCCCGGTCGCGATCCTGCTATCAGCGTGCACACCCACTGGCTCTCCCAGCCACTCTGCGTCATCGCCTTCGGTGTCCTCGTCGGTGGTTTCGGCCACGCCAACTCCTACTGCAACAGAGTCCTTGTCCGCTGCGGGGGACGGTTCACCGCGTCCTGGAACTGGGTCGATGGTGACCGGTGGTTGTGAAGACCGCACCGCCAGTGTCGGCATCCTGTGTGCCGGTTGATCCGGGATCTTGGCTTGACGTCCGCGCCGGGCGCGGCGGTTTAGCCTTTTGGAGGTGAGCCGGGCCGGGCTGCTGGCGAGCAGCGCAGGAGCGTCGGTCCTCGTCAGGCTTCGAGACTGTCGTCCATCCCGCAGTTGATGACGCGGTGGAAGCACCGGAGTCGTGGTCACCTTTTGGCCGGATGGAACCGCGAGCCGCGCGTCCGATCCCGAAGCGTCAACGGGTTTCCCTACCGTGTTGTCTACTTCGTTCGAGACGAACTGCTCACGGTGCTGGCCGTTGCCCACGAGAAGCGTCGTCCTGGCTACTGGAGAGACCGCGTGATTCCGTAGCGCCAGGCCGATGGAAGTGTCTGATCCCACCTTGCCCGGTGTCCGGTCATAGGTCATACTGAACCATATGGTTCAGTATGTGGAGGTGCGCCTCGACACCTCGTTCGCGGCACTCGCGGATTCGACCCGGCGCGGCGTGCTCGGCCGGCTGGGACTTGCCGATGCGTCGATCAGCGACCTGGCCGATGCCGCCCAGATGACCCTCACCGGTATGGGCAAGCACGTCGGCGTGCTGGAACGGGCCGGACTGGTCACGACGCGCAAGGTCGGACGCGTGCGCCTGTGCCAGCTCGGCTCGAACACTCTCGCGGACGAGACGGAGTGGCTCACGCGTCATCGTCAGCTTTGGGTTGCGCGCTTCGACGAACTGGACCGGATCGTCGACGAACTCAAACGAAATGGAGATGACCGATGAGCGGCAGCAGCGCTGGTGGCAATGTTCCGATCCGGCCCGAGACGACGGTGGAGCGAGTGTCGCCGAGTGAGGTCGTGGTCACCCGGACCTTCGACGCGCCGGCGCGACTGGTGTTCGCGGCCTGGACCCGCGCCGAACTGTTCGAGCGCTGGTGGGTGCCCCGATCGTTGGGCATGAAGCTGCTCGCGTGCGAGCTCGACGTTCGCACCGGCGGCAGCTACCGACTGGTGTTCGATCAAGGGGACGCGGAGCCGATCGCGTTCTTCGGCACCTACCTCGAAGTGGTTCCCGATGCTCGCTTGGTCTGGACCAACGACGAAGGCGGCGAACCAGGGCCTGTCACCACGGTCACCTTTGAGGAACAGGACGGGCGCACCCTGCTGGTCATGCGGGAACGACACTCCTCCAAGGAGTCCCTGGACGAGTCGGGCCTGGGAGCGGCGGAGGCGACGGTCGAGAGCTTTGCGCAGCTCGATGAGGTTGTGGCGGACTTGGTGACCGGCGCGACGCGTCCGTGAGGCTCTGCCGGCGTGTGCGCATCTACACTGGTTCGCCGTGGATGCGACCGAGCTTGCCGAGGCGCTGCGCGTAGCGCGTGTGGCTGAACGCATGGGTTTGCTCGGTGCGGGTGACTGGCCGGATTTCGCCGCCACGCTCTTTCTCGAAGGAGTCGAAGATCTCGAGATTATCGAGTTGGCCGGATTCAACCAGTCCGTCAGCCCGTGGCAAGTCAACCCGCTGACCACGTCCCTGTACGAGAGGCATGCGACAGCCCCCGCAGGACGCGGACGCTGCTGTCGCGACGCTCGCGCGGCTGCTGGCGGCGGATCTCCGAGCCCGTCCCAGCAGCGTCACCGGGCCGATGATCCGGCTTCTGGCTCGGCTGGCGCCGCCAGACTTCGAGTCAGATTTGGCCACGCAGTGCTTCGGTGCCGAAGAGTATCTGGACTGCGACTGCTCAGGTCAGGTGGATCCGGCATGGGAAGCCGAACTCGAGGGGTTGCCTGGCGTTGGAATCCCCGACTCCATCAACCAGGCACTGGCGGCCCCGCTCCGCTCGACGCTTCCCCCTGTGCAGCGTCTCCACGGCCACTGAGTGCAGGGGTTGGCGCAACCTGGGACTGTCGCGCCGCTCGTAGGGCGACCCGTACGAGGTCGCCTGGTGTGACGGTCTCGGCGGGCTGGGCAGGCTCGGTCAAAGAGGAGCCAGCCCGGCGCCCGGCGAAGGCGATTAGCTTCAGAACGGCGATGAGTTCGAGGGGAGCGACAGGCAGCAGTCTTCCGGACGGCAGAGGCACGAGATCCGCGTGGGCCGCCGCTTCGGCGCAACCGAGGACGCTGAGGCTGGACTCGTGGATAACCACCTCGCCGTCGCGTTCGAGGTCGCCGAAAGGCACCACGTCCACTTGCTGCCCGAGCAACCTCCTGCGCTGCCAGGCTCGTGTCGGTTCGCCGATGGTCGCCAGCATCGCGTCGAAGTCGACGGCGTCATGGGCGGCGATGGCGATGTCAACATCGTTGGTCGCGCGACGTGGCAGCGTAACGTCGCCAAGGATGAGGGCGAGGTCTCGGGCTGCGGCACCGATGAGTACCCATCGTCCGGGGGCGCCAAGGGCATCCACCAGGGCATTCAGCAGTTCGCCGGGGACGGGGAGGTCGCCCTCAGCCAAGGGTGCGAAGGTGCGCATCGCTCCTCCTGAGCTTGGTTGCGATCTCTTGTGAGCGGGAGTCACCGTCGCGGAGCAGGTCCCCGTAGATCAAGACGCTTGGCACCAACCCGGGTTGCGACGCGGGCAGTCCGTCTCCCCAGAAGCGCTCCCGGACCTCGATCCGGAACGGAGTCGGGTCGGTCGTGAGGCGCAGCAGAGTGACGGCGGGGCCGAGAGCCGCGGCGTAGACGATGCCATCAGTGGCGCGTACCCGATCGTCCAGGACCGCTGCTGCGGCGATTCCGCCGAGGAGGATGGTGCCCTCGGTTTCGGCTCGCACCGTGCCTGACCATCGATCGTCAGCGGCGTACAACGCCCGAGGCGAGAGCGGACGCACCGCCAGCCTTCGATAGGAGTCTGCCCAGGCGTCGAGCAGCCGGCCGGGGTGGTGGAGTCGCCCATCTAGGAGGAGCCCTGCGTCGGTGAGTTGGGCAAAGGTGTTGTGGACAGTGCCGATCGAGGCGCGTGCGACCGTGGCCAGCGCGCGCACTGGGCTGGCCGCCAGGTCGGGGTTGGCCAGGAGTGAGAAAGCCACCCGATGGCTGGCCCGGTTGAGTGCCAGGGCCCCAGGGGCTCGCTTCGCCTGCGCTTCTCGGCTCGCCGACTTGGCATGCATTCCGATGCGGCCGGGTTTGTGCACCCGCGCGAACAGCACCGTGCGCCCGTCCAGCGACACGTGGGCGTTGCCACGCTCGTCCAGGAAGCTGACGCCGGCGTCCGCGAGGCGGTGCACTGTGACGTCGTCAAAGCCGCTGTTCACCAGCAACGGTAGCCATCCCGGCTCCTCCTCCGGTGTCCTCGGGTTCGGGTCAACGGGGTGGACCTGGACCCGATGGAGCGATGACCCGTGACGTAGGACGAGCCGACGGCCGCTGGCGGGCTGTACCGACAAGGCGGTGACGTCCTTCATCCCCGCGCGTACTAAGCCCCGCTGGACGAGTCGCGCCAACTCGTCGCCTTGGGTGTTCACAAAGCCCATACGTTCAATATAACTGAACGATCGCGGGTGTTGAACAGCAGTGCGCATGCCGCTGTCACTCAGGCAATGGCGGCCCCGCTCCGCTCGACGCTTCCCCTTGTGCAGCCGCCAAACAGCCACTGAGCGCAGGTGCCGGTGCACCCGGACCGCCCCCGTCGCCGGTGGTGCGGTACCCGCTGTTTCATGAACGCTGGCCGGTTCGCGGCGTCGGTTTCTGATCTACGTTCGCGTCATGACACGCTTTCCCTCGTTCGCTCGCTGGCGCCCGTAGCCGCGACTGTTGGAGGGAGACCGACCATGGCGATACCTCTCTCACCACTGGAGGTGCTTGGCTGGGAGGTGCTCCGGCGCTCCGGGAAGCGTCGTCCGGTCGAGGTGACGCCGGTGCCGATTCCGATCCTGACCCGGCGGATCGTGGACGGCGTCCCGCAGGGGTTGACCGGCGGTGACGCGTTCGCCGACGTGCTGGAGTTCGTCCGCGGGGACGAGGGGCGGATGGCTGTGACCGTCGTGTCGCATCCGACGCCGGAGGTCGTCGCCGAGTTGGCGGACGCGTGGCAGCTTCATCCGCTGCTGGTCGAAGACCTGGTGCAGGCCGACCAGCGTCCGAAGGTGGAGCGCTACGGGGAGGTGTTGTTCGTCGCCGTCCGTTCGGCCCGCTACGTGGACGCCACCGAAGAGGTCGAGTTCAGCGAGTTCCATCTCCTGGTGCAGTCCGAGGCGCTGGTCATCGTCTGCCAGGACGGACGGCTCACCGACGGCACCGTGATCACCGCCGGCACGGACTCCGAGCAGGTGTCGCTGGGCGACGGTGCCGAATTGTTCAGCAACCCGGATCTGCTGCGACTCGGGCCGGAGGCGCTGGTCTACCAGCTGCTCGACACGATCGTCGACGGCTACTTCCCGGTGATCGACGGGTTGCAGACCGACAAGGAACAGATCGAACGGCAGGTGTTCAGCGGCGATGCGGCAGCCGCCGAACGTATCTATCGGCTGAGTGAAGAGGTCATCGACCTGCTGCATGCGACGACCGCCCTTTCGAAGGTGCTCCGCCGCTTCAACGTCGGCGCCAAGAAGTACCAGCTGCCGGCCGAACTGCTCACCTACCTGCACGACCTGGACGACCGCCTCAGCCACGTCATCGGCGAGACGAGTGAGCTGCGCGATGCGCTCTCCCAGATTTTGAATGTGAATGCGACGTTGGTTGCGCAGCGCCAGAACGAGGATATGAAGAAGATCTCGGGTTGGGCGGCGATCCTGTTCGCCCCTACTTTGATCGCCGCGGTGTACGGGATGAACTTCGACGTGATGCCGGAACTGCATTGGACGATCGGCTACCCGGTTGCGGTCGGTGCGATGGTCGCCTTCGCATTGCTGCTGTACCTGATCTTCAAGTGGAAGAAATGGATGTAGCAGCCTCGCGAGTTCGATACCGGTCAGCTCGGACATCGTCCTAAGTAGGCGAGGGCCGTCCGCCGGTAGCGCACAGTATGCGTTGCACCTGAGCGTCCACCTGCCAGGTTTCCGACGAACTCAACCAGTGGCGTTGATCAGCGGTCCCCGAGGACAACGACCACTTCGCCACCGGCGGCACCAGTCGATGATGTAACGCTCGGACATGTCAGGGCGCCAGCAACTCCCGTCCCTGCAAGGAGACCACCATGAATGACGTCGATGACGCCCTGACCCGGCTTGTCGCTGAAGCCGATCCGCTGCCACAGTCCGATGACCCGGGGAGCGTGGATCGGGCGTGGGCAATGGTTGAGGCGGAGCTGTTCGATGATCCGGCCGTGACACCGTTCCGGCGGGGAAGCCGGTGGCGCCGCGTCGGGGTGGTGGGTGTTGTCGCGGCGGTCGGACTGGCGGCCAGCGCGGGCACGGTGTACCTCTCGACGCGGACGGGCGAGCACAACCCTCCCGAGTCGGTGGCGGCAGGTGGCCCGGGGGAGAACTATCGGCTGAACGGCACCGATTTCGCCGCTGAACTCGCCAAGCTCGCCTCGGACGTCCCTTACCCGAACGCGGCAGCGCGCACCGCAAACCTGGCGGCGATCGTGCGGGACGCGAGCCGGGACGACGAGTCGAGTCAGGCGTCCACCGGCGCGTTGCGAGCCGAGATCGCCCGCGGCGCGATCTGCGCCTGGACGCTCTCCTGGCAGTCCGATCACACCACGAAGGCTCGTCGTACCGCGACGGCCGCGTTGCGCGGTGCGATGTCGTGGCCTGCGGTGACCGACGTTGACCCGAAGCCGGCAATCGACGGCTACCGTTCGGACGGAGGTGCTGGCCCGACCGTGTTCGGCCATCTGCCGGGCATCATCGAGGCCGCCATCAACGGCGATGAGGCTGGGCTGGCGGCGGCGCTTGATGAGTCCGCGTACTGCGCCGTTACCGATCGGCCCGCGGTCGCCGCGAATCAGGCAGCTGCGCCCACCGGCCCCGCGGGCACGCCGGCTCCGACGACCAGGCCGTGACATGACGTTGTCACGGGACGAGTTCGAGGTGCTCTACCGCACGCATGCTCCCGAGATCCTGGGCTACCTGCGTCGCCGCGGAGCCGGCGACGACGCCCAGGACCTGCTTGCAGACACGTTTCTCACCGCCTGGCGGCGCCGAGACGACCTGCCCGACACCACCCTGCGGCGGGCCTGGCTGTTCGGCGTCGCACGCCGGCTCCTGCTGGCGCACGGACGTCGCAACCCGCCGGTCCTCACCGATGCTCCGGACGGCTGGACCGCCCTCACGGCATCCGACGACGAGGTGGAGTCCAGGGCGGACGCCGTGCGGGCTGCGCTGGCCGATCTCCCGGACGTTGACCGCGAGCTGCTGACCATGACCGTGTGGGAACGCCTCCCGGTCGTCGAAGCAGGCCTGGTGCTCGGACTGAAGGCGTCCGCAGCCAGAGTGCGGTTGCACCGCGTCCGGAGCAGGCTCGCCCGGGACCCACGCCTGGCTGCGCTGCTGCACGACGAGCCGGTGTCGGTCGTCGCCGACCAGACCGGTCTGCGCCCGCGCTGACCCGCCCAACCCTGCAGCGCACGTCCTGCCACAACGCCACGGTGGGGTCCTCGGCATTGGGTGTGAACCGCACATGTTCGACGACCAGGTATCGCTCGTCCACCGGTGCTCCGTTCACCGAGTTGATTCTCAGCGGCGACGTGGACGTCGGCGTCCAGCCCGGCCGTTGCTCTCGGTCTTCACCGGCTTGGCGACGCGAGCCCTCTCCTGCTGGGTGCGGGAACTCTGCGCCGTCCGGCCGCGGACCACGCCGATGAACTCATCGGTCAGCGGGTGCGGCTGGTCGGCGCGCCAGGCCAGCCCGATCCGGGTCGGTTCGGCATCGGTGACCGGGCGGTAGGTGAGGTCACGGCGGCTGTGGGTGCGGGCGATCGACATCGGCACCCGCAGCACGGCGATCTCGATCGCCACCTGATCGATGCCGTCCGCGTCAGCTTCGGTGAGCACGGTTTCGTCGGCGAGATCTGCCGTGGCGACTTCGTCGAATGCCGCGATCGGATGCTCCTTCGACACCCACACCACGGGTGCCTCCTCGTACAGCGGAATGAGGTGCAGCCCTTCGACGCCGATCGGTAGCCGGACGAAACACAGGTCGACCTCACCGGCGTCCAACACCCGACGCTGATCCGGCTCGGTCACCTCGACGACCTCCAGCGGCACAGATCGGAAGCGCTCCTGCCAGATCGTCGTCCACTTGGTCAGCGTGACGCCGGGCACGAAGCCGACGCGCAGGCGGGTGCCGGGGGTCGGGGGAGTCGTCACCCGGGCAGGCTATCGCGGCGCCGGATAGGCTGACCCGGTGAGCCAGACCATGAAGCCGGTAACCGCCGCCGCCAAGCTCGGCATCTACCTGCCGGCTACCCCCGAACAGTTCCGCGAGTCGCCGATCACCCGCGCCGAACTGGACGCGCTGCGTGCCGACCCGCCGCCATGGCTGGTCGAGTTGCGCCGCAACGGACCGTTCCCGCGTGACGTGGTCGCGCAGAAACTCGGCGTGTCGCGATCCGGATTGACCCGGGCGGGCATCACAGACGCCCTGGACGCCGACCAGATCGGTGCGCTAATCGCCGACCCGCCGGACTGGCTCATCCGCGAGCGGGA
Source organism: Micropruina sp. (assembly GCA_047602545.1). Lineage (GTDB taxonomy): Bacteria > Actinomycetota > Actinomycetes > Propionibacteriales > Propionibacteriaceae > Micropruina. The sequence goes on from JASGHC010000003.1 coordinate 147,469, forward strand.
GAGCTACCGCGAGGTGATCGCCGAGAAGGCCCGCCTGAACGCGCGTTAGCTCCTGAGGAATTCGGCCAGCTCGGCCACGGACGCCGTCGGGACGGGGACCCGCGCGAAGAAACTGCTGTTCCGCCACTCGTCAGCGGCTTCGTCCGGGTCGCCGATCCAGTCCTGCTCCACATAGGCCGCCAGGTCGGTGAGGCCCTGTGCCTTCGCGAACTCGGCGGTCGCACGTCCCCGCAGCCGTCGCCGGCGGCGTCGACGCTCTCGATCTCCAGCCTGGTGAGTTCCCGCAGCAACGGGGCGTCGTCGGGCCGGCGACTGGACAGCAGGGTCGCCACCAGCGCGGCCCGGACGTCGTCCGCACCCGCCATCGTGCGCAGTTCGCCGGGTGTGGGGGCACGTGCCGCCGCCAGCAGGAGGGCTCCGGTAGCCATGTCGCTTTACGCCTCAGTCCGCTCGCCACCGCGCCGGGAGCGCAGCCACTCGGCGCCGTTCCACATCACCGGCCTGGCGCCGACCGGTGGAATGCTCAGCTCCGGATCGTCGGACTGCACCAGGCACACCATCGGATGCCGCCACAGCGCTGCGTCCCGGGCCTGGACGGCGAAGATGTCCAGCAACGCGAACGCCACCTCGGCGTGAGCGGCGGCGAAGCGGTCGAAGTGCACCAGCACCAGCACCAGGCCGGTTGACGAGGCGTCCGGCCCGTACCCGCCGCCGGCCACGTCGCTCAGGCAGTCGTTGAGGGCGTCCAGGTTGTTCCCGTAGTAGCCGGGAAAGTCCAGCAGCGAGGCCAGGGCGCGATGCATTGCGTACTGATCCGTCCATGCCGCCGCGTCAGTCGTCCGGACGTCGTAGCCACGACTATGCAGCCGGCCGACGGTGTCGTCGAGCAGGGCCGGGTCCCAGAACATCGTGATGTACGGATCGCGGATCAACTGGCGTTCCGTCGGGTCGGACGCCGCGGGGCTGTCGTGCTGCACACCTCCATCCTTACCCGGGTGGCAGGTCCGGGTCGAGAGCGTGGGCGGCCTGGCTTCTCGTTGGTCGAGCTTGTCGAGACCTTGGACGACCTGGTGCTGGTCAGGGGTTTCGACACGCTCAACCAGCCATGGTTGCGTCGTGCAGCGATTGCCGAGGCGATCTGATGGAACGCTGCGGTGCGGGTGATCGTGCACACCGAAGTCGGTGCCGAGCCCCGGCTCGTTCGCGGAGCTGGTGGCCGTCCGGGCTGCCGACTTCGACCTGGTCCGGCTACCGGACACACTCAATTTCGTGACCGTTGCCGGTTCGCCACCGCCCACCAGCCCAGCCTGTGGCCGCACTGCCGTGGGGCCTGGTGGTGGCGCGCGAACTCATCGTCGCGGGCAGCCATGGGATGGCCGCCGCCGACCATCCGGCGATGCTGCAGTTGATCGCGGACGGCACGGTCGACCCCGGACGCCTCGTCGGGGGGCCTCGACCGGGCCGGTGTCGAGCCTGATGGCCCTGGACGCCCGGCCCCTTCCGCCGGGATCACCGCGGCCACGGTTCACGGCTGACATACGGCCGACACATCGGGGAAACAACCGGCTCCTACGATCGCTGAGACCGAAATCCCCACCGAAGGCGAGCTTTACATGACTGCGAACGACATCCGCCAGGTTGCGATTACCGAGGTGCTCAACCGGCAACCGGCGGAGACCGAAGAAATCCTCCCGCTCTCCGAGATGTGGGCGTGTGACGTCTTCGGCCTGGCGGCCATGGAGGAGGCGTTGTCGAAGAACGCCTTCAAGGCGATGAAGCGCACCGTCCAGACCGGTGAACCGCTGGACGCGGCGACGGCTGACGTCGTCGCGGCCGCGATGAAGGACTGGGCGATGCGCAAGGGCGCCAAATTCTTCTCGCACGTGTTCTACCCGCTGACCAACATCACCGCCGAGAAGCACGACGGCTTCATCGTCACCAACTCCGACGGTCACGCGATCACCGAGTTCACCGGCAGCCTGCTGATCAAGGGCGAGCCGGACGGCTCGTCGTTCCCCAACGGCAGCCTGCGGATGACCAGTGCCGCCCGCGGCTACACGGCCTGGGATCCGACCAGCCCCGCGTACATCAAGAACACCAAGAACGGCGCGACGCTGATGATCCCCAGCGTGTTCATGTCGTGGACGGGTGAGTCGCTGGACAAGAAGATCCCGCTGCTGCGCTCGAACGCCGCGATGGACAAGGCGGCTCGCAAGGTGCTGGCCCTGATGGGCGAGACCGACATCGCCCCGCTGAACTCCAGCTGCGGGGCCGAGCAGGAGTACTTCCTGATCGACAAGAACTTCGCCGCGGCTCGCCCCGATCTGCTGCTGGCCGGACGCACCCTGTTCGGCGCGCCCCCGGCGAAGGGACAGGAGTTCGACGACCACTACTTCGGCGCGATCCCCGACCGCGTCCAGGTCTTCATGCAGGACTTCGAGGACCAGCTCTACCGGCTGGGCATTCCGGCCAAGACGCACCACAACGAGGTCGCCCCGGCGCAGTTCGAGATCGCGCCCTACTTCGAGGCCGCCAACGTCGCAGCCGACCATCAGCAGCTGATGATGACGATCATGAAGGCCACCGCGCTGGAGCACGGCTTCGTCTGCCTGCTGCACGAGAAGCCGTTCGCCGGTATCAACGGCTCCGGCAAGCACGTCAACTGGTCGGTCGGCAACGCCACCCAGGGCAACCTGCTCGATCCGGGCAGCTCGCCTGAGCAGAACCTGCAGTTCCTGGTCTTCTGTGGCGCCGTGATCCGCGGCATCCACCTGTACGGGCCGCTGCTGCGCGCCGTGATCGCGACCGCGTCCAACGACCACCGGCTCGGTGCCAACGAGGCTCCGCCGGCGATCATGTCGGTCTACCTCGGCGACCAGCTCGAGGCCGTCTTCAACGACATCAAGGACGGCCGGGTGTCGGCGACCAAGGACGGCGGCATCATGGACCTCGGCCTGTCGCAGATCCTGCCGTTCACCCGTGACCCGGGCGACCGGAACCGCACCTCCCCGTTCGCCTTCACCGGCAACCGTTTCGAGTTCCGCGCGGTGGGTTCGTCCCAGTCGGTGTCCGGGCCGCTGGTCGCGATGAACACGATCCTGGCCGACTCGCTGGAGTGGATGGCCGGCCGGTTGGAGACCGAACTGGCTGCGGGCAAGGAGGTTCCCGAAGCGGTGGCGGCCGTCCTGCAGGAGGTCATGAAGGAGCACGGCGATGCCGTCTTCGGTGGTGACGGCTACTCCACCGCATGGCACGAAGCGGCGGTCGCAGAGCGTGGTCTGCGTAACCTGCCGACCAGCGCCGACGCGCTGCCCGTCTTCACCGAGCAGCCGGTGATCGATCTCTTCGAGTCGACCGGTGTGCTCTCGCCGCTGGAGTTGAACAGCCGTTACGAGGTGTACGCCGAGCAGTACATCAACTCGATCACGGTCGAGGCGAAGCTGGTCATCGAGCTGGGCAAGACCGTCATCTACCCGGCCGCCCTTGGCTACCTCGCTGAATTGGGCTCAACCTATGACGTGGCAGCCAGGTTCGGTGCCGACCTCGACACCTCCATCGGACGCAGCATCGCCAGCGAGGCGAAGGCACTTCTGGCCGCCGTCACCGCGCTCGAGGGTGAAATCGGCGAGCACGACTTCGCCACCGTCGCGGACCACCTGAAGCACTGCGCCACCACCGTGCGGGGCCTGATGGACGAGGCTCGCGTGCACGCTGATGCGCTTGAAGCCGAGGTCGCGGACAGCGCCTGGCCGCTGCCGAAGTATCGCGAGATGTTGTTCATCCGCTGAGTCGGCAACTGTCTGCGAGGACGGCGGGACGTGTGACGTCCCGCCGTCCTCGACGATTTGGCCCAGGTCCTGGGTCAGGTCAGCTGAACAGCCAGTAGCCGGCGACCGCCATGGGGATCAGCCCGAGAATCACCAGGGGATGGTAGGGGCGGCGCCGGTTGATGATCAGCACGGGAACCGCCCCCGCCAACCCGATCACGCCGGTCATGATCCACAGGCCGATGACGGAGTCGTAGGGCAGCTCGACTGGGGCCCGGGTTACGACGAACAGCGCCAGCACGGAGGCGACCATCGCGATCACTCCGCCGAGCAGCAACGACACCACGGTGCGCTGGACCAGGTCGAGGCTGCGGCGTTCCGAATCGGTGGAGGTCTGCGCCTCGTCACCCATCGCTCCGACGTCGGACGTCGACCTGGTCGGTGTCGGGGGCTGCGGTTGGAGGCTCACCAGGGTCACTGTACTGACCGCCTCGCGTCAGCCCGTGCCGTCCCTGCCGTACGGAACGGGCCCGGCCGTACCCGGGCCGCGGACGAGGATGGGTGTACTCACGTGCGGCTTCGCTGGACAACGCGAGCAGCACCAGCACGCTGAGGCCGAGGCCGACCAGGTCGCCGCCCAGCCGGCCGTGGTCATTGGTCATCGAGCGGCTCACGAAGACGGCAGCCGCGTTGAGCAGGCTCAGGCAGCACAGCGTCACCCGGGCCCAGTTGCGGCGCGTCCAGACCAGCGCACCGAGCGTGAGGTCGACCAGCGCCAGTCCGGCCAGGCTGACGCCGAGCACCGGCACCAGCACGGCGAGCTCCGTTTCGGCGTCCCCGGCGAAGTCGTTCGATGCGCCCAGGAAGGTGAAGCCCGCGAGAACCAGGTAGATCAGCCCGCGAATCGCCGTGACGCCCAGCGCGAAGAGCACCTGGACCGGCGGTGTGGCGAGTGGAGCGGGCGGCAGGGCCGGCGTGCCCGGGTGCGCCGACGCCAGGCCGGCGAGGTCGACGATCGGCAGGTGGCCGTCGGTGCGGATCCGGTCGCCGCCCCCGTTGCGGGCGTGGTAACCGGCGCCGAACCCCTCGATCACCCGCAGTTTCACGGCGGGATCGGTGGCGCGCAGGCCGTCGACGATGTGGTCGCGTTCGACGTCGATGTCCTCGGCGATCTTGTGGGTGATCTGGAAGGTGAACAGCGACAGCCCGACGCGCTTGTCGAAGGTGCCTGCTGCCAGCCAGTCGACGCGGGCACCACCGGGCAGTAGCCAGCCGTCCGGGCAGCGCCAGAAGCGGACGTGGTGGCGCTGGTTGGGGTTGCCGGCGACCTCCTGCTCATAGGCGAAATCCTGCCGGCGTTGGAACAGGAAAAGCGGGCTGACCGGCGCCGTCCGGTACGTGCGTCGGCGCAGCGACGACATCACGATCCGCCAGCCGGTGCGGAAGTCGAGTTCGTCGGCGAGGTGCCAGCCGGCCGCCCGCATCGCCGCATGCAGGTGTTCGGCTTCGCCCAGCAGCGCCAGGTTGACCGGATCGCCGAGCAGGCCGTCCGCCGTTCGCGTACGCCCGATGAAGTAGTCGGGGACGTAGATGCGGGTCAGGATGCGGTGGACGCGGGGGAGTACCAGGTAGGTGACCATCGCCCAGAACACCACCACCAGCAGCATCGGCCAGCCGGGCTGGATGCCCTCCTGCAGGGTGAGGTAGGCCAGCCACAGCGAGAGAATGCCGCCGGCGGTGAACAGGGCATTGTCCAGGCCGGTTGCGACCCCGGCACTGGTCTCGTCGTCCCGGTGCGGCATGCCACCCCCTCGTCCGCCTCTGTCGAGAGGCTAGCCGACGGCGCCGGACCGGCCCGCCCGCTCAGCACCGACGGGCCGGTGACGTCGGACCGGTACAGCATCGCCACGGCATGCTGCAGCGACACCTGATGCAACTCCTGGTGTGCGTCGGCGTTGAGCACGATGACCCGATCCATCCGTTCGGCCCTCCTTCCTGGTACGCGGGGACGGTTCTTTTCGGTCCATTTCGGCCGGGAAGTGGACCGAAAAGAACCGTCCCTCCGGTCCACTCGGATTACCCGTTCAGCCCTTCACACAGAGCAGCGTCTGCAGCCGGGCGACGACCTCGACCAGGTCCACCTGGGCCGCGATCACCTGGTCGATGTCCTTGTAGGCGCCGGGGATCTCGTCGACCACCCCGGCGTCCTTGCGGCACTCGACCCCGGCGGTCCGCAGTGCCAGGTCCTCGGTGCTGAAGGTCCGCTTCGCCCGGGTCCGGGACATCCGCCGTCCAGCACCGTGGGACGCCGAGTTCAGCGCCTCCTCGTTGCCGAGACCCCGGACGACGTAGCTGCCGGTGCCCATCGAGCCCGGGATCAGGCCCAGGTCGCCCCGGCCGGCCCGGATCGCGCCCTTCCGGGTGACGATCAGCTCGACGTCGTCGTAGCTCTCCCGCGCCACGTAGTTGTGGTGGCACAGAATCGGCTCGTCGAACTCGACCGCGTCCGAGTGACAGTCGCTGAACACCCGCTGCACGGTGGCCAGCATCAGCGTCCGCGACAGCATCGCGTAGTCCTGCGCCCACCACAGGTCGTTCAGGTAGGCGTCCATCTCGGACGTCCCGGCCAGGAACACCGCCAGGTCGCGGTCGGGCAGCCCCAGGTTGTGCTCCAGGTCTTCGCGGTCGCGATGTGCCGCTCGGCGAGTTCCTTGCCGATGTTCCGGCTGCCGGAATGCAGGGTCAGCCACAGCCGCTCGTCGCCCTCGCCGACCCTCAGCTCGATGGTGGAGCTGGACAGCGGGCCGGCGCCGTCCCAGGCCGCCGCGGTCTGGCCGCGCACCTCCACGGGAGGACGCGGTTCCCTACAGTAGGGGCGTGATTCGTGAGACGGTCCCGGTCTGGGCAGTCGGGTTTTCGCTGGTGCTGGCCGTGCTGGTGGCGTGGCTGTTCAGTGCCGTCGCCGGCTGGCTGCTTCGCGGGCGGGCGCGTTTGGGCTGGTCCACCTCGATCGTGATCGCGATGCTCGGCACCGGCGTCGGGCTGGTGCTGGTCGGCGCCGTGCTCCCGGAATCCCCACTGTGGGGACCGTTCACGATTGCGGTGGCACTCGGCGTGTCGGTGGCCGTGATAGCCGGTTACGCCGCCGTCGCCGCCCACTTCCAGCGGGTCGAGCGGGAGGGTCTGGCCGAGCTGGTCCGCGCGGGCGAGTCGTCGCGGGTGGAGTTCAAGTCGACCGCCCGGGTCAACCTGCACACCGGCAAGCGGGACGACCGGATGGAACTGGTCGTCGCCAAGACCGTGTGTGCCTTCCTCAACGCCGACGGGGGCACCCTGGTGATCGGCGTGGACGATTTCGGCAAGCCGCTCGGCCTGGACGCCGATTTCGCCACCCTGAAGGCGCCGGACTCCGACCGTTTCGAACTATGGCTGCGCGACCATCTCACCGTCAGCCTGGGCCAGAACGCTGCGGCCCTCGTCGAGGTCGACTTCGCCACGCTCGCCGGCGACGAGGGTGCGGCACTGGCGTGCCGGCTCGGCTGCCGGCCGTCTCCGCGTCCGGTCTACCTGCGCCCCGGACGCAACGCCGCGCCCGAACTGTGGGTGCGGACCGGCAACTCAACCCGTCAGCTCGGCATCGACGAGGCCACCGAGTACGTCATGCACCGCTGGCCGCTGAACCTGGGCTCCACGATCGCGGCCCAGTTCCGCGCCGCCGTCCGATTCTCCTCAGAGCGCTGACCGCTCGCGCGCCGAAGAACCGTCCCCACGCATGCCAACTTCGAACGTTGGTCCCGGATGTGCGAAGCCCCGCCCGAGAGAATCGGGCGGGGCTTGGCGTGAGGTGCGGAACCTCAGCTGAGGGCCTTGGCCTTGAGGTTGTCGTACTCGGCCTGGGTGATGGTGCCGGCGTCGAGCAGCGCCTTGGCGCGGGCGATCTCGTCGGACGGGCTGCCGGCCACCGAACGGATGTACTCGTCGGCGGCGGCCTTGTTCTGCTGAGCCTGCGCGATCGAGCGCTCAGCCATGCCGCCACCCCGCACGATGAGGTAGATCAGGGCGGTGAGGAACGGGAAGAAGATCAGGCAGATGATCCAGACAGCCTTGAGTCCACCGCTCAGCTTACGGTCGCGCATCACGTCGCCGATGATGGCGAACAGGGCGAACAGGTACGAAATGAAGATGATCAGGGTCAGCACATACCAGATGGTGCTGCCGAGGTTGGACCAGAATTCGGGCATGAAGAGTTCTTTCCTTGGAGCGAGGGGCGATCATGGTTGATGCCCCATACAGGGTAGTGGGCTACGTGATAGAACCGTGGCAACGCACACGGAAACACCAACTTATGGGGGGCCGCATGACCGCTGCATCGACCCGGAAACGACCGGCCTGGTACCGCCGGCGGCTGCGGGTGGCAGCCCCGGCGATGGCGACGGCTGCACCGGCATCCGATCGGGATGCGGCGCTGGCCCGGCTGGCCGAGCTGACCGAAGCTGACGCGGCGATTCCTGAGGCGACCAGTACCCAGCTGTTCGAGCCGAGCCCGGACGCGTCCGTGACGATCGTCATCTGGCACGGATTCACCAACGCGCCGTCCCAGTTCACCGCGGTCGCCGAGCAGCTGCGGGACGCCGGTTATCGCGTCCTGCTGCCCCGGATGCCCCGGCACGGACTCCCCGACCTGCGGAACCGCGAGTTGGCGAATCTCACCGATGCCGAACTGGTTGCCCAGGTGGACACCTGTGTCGACATCGCCGCCGGGCTGGGCGAGGAGGTCTGGGTGGTGGGCCTGTCCGCCGGGGGAGTGATGGCCTCCTGGGCGGCGGCCACCCGCGACGAGGTGAGCCGGGTGGTGCTGATGGCTCCCCTGGTCGGCCCGAAGGGTTTCCCGATGCCGGCAGTCCGGCTCTGCGTGAAGTTCCCGCGGATCGTGCCCGGCTTCTACATGTGGTGGGATCCACGGCACAAGGACGACATCGAGAACAACAGCCCGTATGCCTACCCGGGCTTCCCGCTGCCCGGCGTGATGCCGTTCCTGCACCTGTCCGAGTCGTTGTTCGACGCCACGATCGGCGTGGGACACCGGCTCGACCGGGTCGTCCTGGTGACGAATCCCTGCGATCTCGCCGTCCGGCTGGACGCCGCCGAGGCGTTCGCCGGCAGCGTGTTCGGCACCGCCACCGACTATTTCGGGCGCGCCACCATCGATGCGGAACTGAACTGGACCCACGATTTCGTCGACCCGTGGTCGCCGGCTCGCGGCAGCACCGAACAGGTGGTTGCGATCGTCGAGGCCGCCCTCGGCGTCGGCGAACCCACCGCCGGCGGCGTCCTGGTGCCACCCCTGATCACGCAGCAGAGCTGAGGAAAAGCTCCACCAGCGGTGGTCGCGTTGCCCAGCGCTTCTTGGGCTCGGCCTAGCGGCGGAACTTCTTACCGTCCTTGGCCTTACGCGGCTTCCAGCCGGTCTCCCGGTCGCGGGAGCGCGGCTGCGCCGGTGCCAGCTCGATCAACTTGCCCGAGATCCTGGTGTCCCGCAGCGCCTCCCAGGCGTCGCGGGGCAGGGACGCCGGCAGTTCGACCAGCGAATGATCGGCCCGGATGTCGATGTGGCCGAAGTCCGAACGCCGCAACCCGCCCTCGTTGGCCAGCGCCCCGACGATGTGCCGCGGGGTGACCCGCTGCCGCTTGCCGACCGCGATCCGGTAGGTGGCCAGCGGCGGTCCGTCGCGGCGCGGACGGGGGTCGCGGCTCTCCGTGCCGCCGTCGAACTCGCGGGGACGCCGCTCGGGCCGAACTTCCGGGTCGGGGTCCAGCAGCAACGGCGACTCGCCCTGTGCCTGCAGCGCCAACGCCGCGGCGACGTCCAGCTCAGGGACGTCGTACTCGTTGACGTAGTGCGCCACCACGTCCCGGAACAGGTCCAGTCGCTCCGAGCCGAGCGCCGCGGTGATGGCGTCGTCGAACCGGCTCAACCGGGTGGCGTTGACGTCGTCGGCGGTCGGGATCTGCATCGGCTCCAGGGTCTGTCCGGTGGCGCGCTGAATGCTGGACAGCAGGTGCCGTTCCCGCGGCGTCACGAACGAGATCGCCTCGCCGCTGCGGCCAGCCCGCCCGGTCCGTCCGATCCGGTGCACATAGGATTCGGTGTCGGTGGGAATGTCGAAGTTCACCACGTGGCTGATCCGGTCGACGTCCAGGCCGCGGGCGGCCACGTCGGTGGCCACCAGGATGTCGAGCTTGCCGGACTTCAGCTGGCCGATGGTGCGCTCCCGCTGCGGCTGTGCCATGTCGCCGTTGATGGCGGACGCCGAGAAGCCGCGTGCCTGCAGTTTCTCGGCCAGCGTCTCGGTTTCGTTCTTCGTCCGGACGAAGACGATCATGCCCTCGAAGTTCTCGGTCTCCAGGATGCGGGTGAGCGCGTCCACCTTCTGCGGGTAGGAAACCATCAGGTGCCGGTGCCGGACGTTGGTCGCGGTGCTGGTGCGGCCGCGCAGGATGATCTCCTCCGGGTCGCGCAGGTAGGTGCCGGAGAGTCGCCGGATCGCCGGCGGCATGGTGGCCGAGAACAGCGCCACCTGCTTCTCGGCCGGTGCCGCCGCGAGGATCGTCTCGACGTCCTCGGCGAAGCCCATGCTGAGCATCTCGTCGGCCTCGTCGAGCACCAGCAGCCGCAGCTCGGAGAGATCGAGGGTGCCCTTGTCGAGGTGGTCCATGATTCGGCCGGGCGTGCCGACCACGACCTGGACGCCGCGGGCCAGCGCACTCAGCTGGACGCCGTAACCCTGCCCGCCGTAGACCGGCAGCACGTGGATGCCCGGCATCCCGGCGGCGTAGGCCTGGAACGCCTCACAGACCTGTACGGCGAGCTCGCGGGTGGGTGCCAGCACCAGCGCCTGCGGCGCCCGGCCCCGTTTCGGGTCGACCAGTTGCAGTGCGGGCAGCGCGAACGCGGCAGTCTTGCCGGTGCCGGTCTGGGCGAGGCCGACGACGTCGCGGCCTTCCAGCAGCAGCGGGATCGTCGCCGCCTGGATGGGCGTCGGGCTCTCGTAGCCGAGTTGATGCAGCGTGCGGAGCAGCCGCTCGTCCAGGCCGAGGTCGGCGAAGCCGGGTGCGGGCCGCTCGGTTGCGGTGGAATCAGTGGAGGACACCCCCTGACCGTAGTGGGTCCGGCGCCGAACGTGGGTGTCGGCGGCGTCCCTACACTGGCGGCATGCGCGTTCGCACCCTGATGGCCGGCGGTGTCGCCGGCGTCCGGATCGGTGGTCGGCAAGGTTGCACTGACCGGTCTTGAACAGCTGCGCGACTCCGGGTCGGTCACCGGTGAGGGTAAGCAGTGGCTCGATATCGCGATCGACTTCCTGGCCAACCCTGAGAAGGTCAGCGAGGAAAACAAGAAGGTGATCCGCGACGGGTGCGCGGCGCACGGCTACAAGCTGCACAACCTGGGCTGACGGCCGGGCGTTCAGGCCTTCCAGAACCCGGAGAAGGTGATCCGCGCCTTCGGCAGGCCGGCACGGTGCAGGGTGCGGCGTCCCTCGGTGGCCAGAGCGGATTCGCCGACCACGAAGGCGTAGGAGTCCTCGCCGGGCACCTCAAGCGCCCGCAGCGCCTGCAGCGCGGCGGTGCCGGCCAGTTCACCGGTCTCCTCCCGATGCACCCAGTGCACCGCGACGCCGCCCGGGGCTTCGACCGGCAGCACGTCGCCTTGTCCCGGCACCTCGATGATGGCGGTGCCGATGGCGTCGTCCGGCAGATCGCGCAGGATGCCGCGGACGGCGGGCAGGCCGCTCTCGTCGGCGACCAGGACGTAGCTGGAGGTGTCCTGCGGGGGATCGAAAAGCACGCCCTGGTCGAGGATGCCGACCGGGCTGCCGGGCTGCGCCGCTACCGACCAGGCCGCAACCCCGGCCAGCTGACCCTCGTGCCAGTGCAGCACCACGTCGATGTCCAGCTCGGCGTGCCCGCCGAGCCGGCGGTACCCGGCGACGGTGTAGTTGCTGCAGTGCGGACGCTGGTCGTCGGGGATGGCCAGGTAAGACTTCCACCACAGCCGACCCCGGACGTCCGGCAGTCGCAGCCCGCCGTCGTCGGAGAGCGGGAAGAACAACCGGAACCAGTGATCGAGCCCGCGCCAGTCGAAATCCGCCAGCTCGGCGGAGCCGATGGTCACCCGCTGGAAGGACGGCGAGATCCGTTCGGTGCGCACCACCTGGGCGGTGAACATGTGCGGTTCCGCCGGCATCAGGCGCGGATAGCTGGACATGGGGTCCTTCCTCCGAGTTAGGTTAGGCTAACCATATGTTCTTTCCGGCGCTCACTGTCGTTCGGCGGGCGCGGATGGACGCCTGGGCCGGGCTGGGCCTGTCTCTGGTCGTGGCGGTGCTGGCCAGCCTCACCCTGGGCAGCAATCTGATCGCACCGGGTGCGGTGCTGCAGGCCCTGTTCGACCCGGCCAGCGACGTTGACGCGGTGATCTGGGGCTCCCGTGTTCCGCGCACCCTGCTCGGGCTGCTGGTCGGCGGGTGCCTGGGGGTGGCCGGGGCGCTGATGCAGGGCCAGACCGGGAACCCGCTGGCCGATCCGGGACTGTTCGGCGTCTCCAGCGGCGCCAGCCTGGCTGTCGTGCTCGGCGCCCACCTGCTCGGCTTCAACTCGATGACGGCGTCGCTGTTCCTGGCCATGGGCGGCGCCCTGGTCGCCAGCGTGCTGGTGTTCGGCATCGCCACCCTCAGCCGCGACCTGGCCAATCCGGTCCCGCTGGCGATCGCCGGCACCGCCGTGTCGGCCCTGCTCAATGCGGTGATCTCGTTCCTGGTGCTGACCAACGCCAGTTCGCTGGAGGTGTACCGGGTGTGGGTGGTCGGCTCGCTCGGCGGGCGCGCCCTGGACGCTCTGCCGCCGGCGCTGGCCCTGGCGCTGGTCGGCCTGCTGCTGGCCTTCGCCAACGCCCGGTCGTTGAACGGCCTGACCCTGGGCACCGAGTTGGCCCAGGGGCTGGGGGAGACGCTGTGGCGGGCCCGGCTGGTCGGGCTGGGTGCGATCACCTTGACCACAGCGGCGGCGGTTGCGCTGGCCGGGCCGATCGGCTTCATCGGCCTGACCGCGCCGCACGCCGCCCGGGCGCTGGTCGGCGGCAACCATTTCCGGCTGCTGCCGGCGTCCGGGTTGGTCGGGGCGATCACCCTGGTGGCCTGCGACACCGTGGGACGGCTGATCGGCGGCGGCCAGGCCGAGGTGCCGGTCGGCGTGGTGCTGGCCACCCTGGGCGGGGTCGCATTCATCGCGATCGTGCGGCGCGCCAAGCTGGCGGCGCTGTGAGCCGCCGGCAGGGGATCGACCTGGGCATCGTCGCGCTGCCGTGGCGGCCGCGGGTGCTCTGGATCACCCTCGGCTGTGCGCTGCTGGTGCTCGGCGCCTTCACCTTCGGCATCGCTGCCGGATCGTCCCGGATGGGCGTGGGCGACGTCTGGGCGACGCTGCTCGGCACCGGCAGCCGCACCTTCGGCTTCATCGTCTTCGAGCTCAGGCTGCCGCGGGCCGCGGCCGGCATCGCGGTCGGGTTGTGCCTGGGCCTGGCCGGAGCGCTCACCCAGACGTTCTCCCGCAATCCGCTGGCCACCCCCGACATTCTCGGCGTCACGTCGGGAGCCGCTGCGGGGGCGGTGGTGGCGATCGTGCTGGGTGGTGGCGGCTACTCGGTCGGCGCGTCGCTGCTCGGGCTGGGCATACCGGCGGTCGCCACCATCGGTGGGCTGTTGGCTGCCGCCGCGGTCTACGGGCTGTCCTGGCGGCAGGGTGTGGACAGCTTCCGCCTGATCCTGATCGGCATCGGCGTGACGGCGATCCTCGGCGGACTGACCAGCTTCCTGCTGGTCCGGGCGCAACTCACCCAGGCCACCGCCGCCACCCAGTGGATGGTGGGCAGCCTGTCCGGGGTGTCGTGGGCGAGCGTCTGGCCGATGCTGGTGGTACTCGCCGTGGTGCTGCCGTTCGCGCTCACCCAATCGGTCCCGCTTGACCTCGGCCAGCTGGGCGACGACCTCTCCACCGGCCTGGGGGTTGCCGTGCAACGACATCGGCTGCTGGTCATCGCGGCCGCGGTGGTGCTGACCAGCGCGGCCGTCTCCGCGGCCGGGCCGGTCGAGTTCGTCGCCTTCGTCGCGCCCCAGGTGGCCTGCCGGCTGACCCGGTCGCCACGGCCGCCGCTGCTGGCGTCCGCTCTGGTCGGGGCGGCGCTGGTGCTGACCGCCGACGTCGGGGCCCGGGTCGCGTTCGGAACCGAGATCCCGGTCGGCATCGTCACCGCGATCGTCGGCGCCCCCTATCTGATCTGGTTGATCACCCGCCACAACCGCAAGGAGCGCCGATGACCGAGCCCGTCCTGCACGCCGACCGGGCCACCCTCGGCTATGACGGCCATGTCGTGTTCCGGGAACTGAGCGTGCGGATCGAGCCTGGCAGCATCACCACGCTGATCGGGCCGAACGGCTGCGGCAAGTCCACCCTGCTGAAGGCGTTCGGACGCCTGCTCGCGCCGTCGGGCGGCCAGGTCAGGCTGGAGGGCGCCCCGATCCGGACGATGTCGGCACGCGCGGTGGCCCGCCGGTTGGCGATCCTGCCGCAGAAGCCGCTCACTCCGGCCGCCACCACGGTGCGCGACCTGGTGATGCGCGGACGCCATCCGCACCAGACCCTGCTGCGGCCGTGGAGCGCCGCGGACGCCGCAAAGGTGACTGAGGCCATCGCATCCACCGGGATGGCCGAGCTGGCCGAGCGCGACGTCGGTTCGCTGTCCGGCGGCCAATTGCAGCGGGCCTGGATCGCCCTGGTGCTGGCCCAGGACGCCCCGGTGATCCTGCTCGACGAGCCGACCACCTTCCTCGACCTCAGCCACCAGCTCGAGGTGTTGCGGCTGGTCCGCCGGATCAACGCCGAGCGGGGCAGCACCATCGTGATGGTGTTGCACGACTTGAGCCTCGCCGCCCGCTACTCCGACCGGTTGATCGTGCTGCACGACGGCGGGGTGCTCGCCGACGGCGCGCCCTGGGAGGTGATCACTCCCGAGGTGCTGGCGACCGCGTTCGGGTTGGAGGCGCTGGTGATCCCCGATCCGGCCTCGGGGCGTCCGCTGGTGGTGCCGCTCGAACCGGTGGTGGACACCAACGGCACGACAGTTAGGTGAGGCTAACCTTCATCCCATGAAACTCACCCGGACATCGAGCCTGCTGTTGGGCGTTCTGTTGACCGTGGTCGCGCTGGCGGCCTGCAGCCCGGGTGCAGCGACACCTGCCTCCGAGTCGGCGTCCGCTGCCGCGACTCCCGGCTGGAGCTACACCGACGACACCGGCGCTGTGATCACCCTCGATCACAAGCCCGAACGGGTCGCCGGCTTCGCCGACCAGGTCCTGTCGCTGATGTCCTACGGCGTGAAGCCGGTCGCGGTGTTCGGCCGGGTTGACGTGAAGACCGATCCCCGCTTCGCCGGCTACGACCTGTCCGGCGTCACGATCGTCGGCAACGCCTACGGCGAGATCGACCTGGAGGCGTTGGCCGAGGTTGACCCTGACCTGATCGTCACCGCCGTGTACCCCTCCGACCGCAAGGGCACCATCGACGCCAAATCGCCCTACTACGGGCTGAAGGACCTGGAGCAGCAGAAGAAGGTTCTCGAACTCGCCCCGGTCGCCGCGGTGAAGGTCGGCGGCAAGGGCCTCGACGTGATCCAGAGCAACGTGAAGCTGGCGGTCGCGCTCGGCGCCGATCAGGCCAAGGTGGACGCCGACAAGGCCGGCTTCGATGCCGGCGCCGCCAAGCTGACCGCCGCCGCCGGGGAAACCGGCCTGGAGGTGACCGTGATGTACGCCGACGCCGACGGCATCTACCTGGTCAAGCCCGAGGACGAGCCGCAGACCAAGCTGTACAAGAGCCTCGGCGTGAAGCTGACCGAGCTGAAGCCCGACGGCCCCTACTACTGGGACATCTACAGCTGGGAGAACGCCGGCACGGTGATGAGCGGCGACATCATCCTGCTCTCCGCCGAGGGCTACCAGGTCGCCGACCTGAAGAAGCAGGCCACCTTCGCCAAGCACCCGGCGCTGCAGGCCGGCCAGGTGTTCCCCAACGCCTACACCTCGATGGACTACTCCTCACAGGGCAAGCTGATGGACCAGCTGGCCACCTGGATGAGCCAGTCCAAGAAGGTCTGACGGGGTCTGCTCACGTCCGTTTGCGCCCGGCTACCAGGCCGTGCCCTGGCAGGCGTCCGAACCGGACGGCTCCACCTGCAGGGTGGCGTGGTCGATGCCGAAGTCGTCCCGCAACACCGCGCTGGCGGCGACCAGGACGTCGGCGGTGTTGACGTCCTGGTCGCTGACCAGGTGCGCGGTGGCCACGTTCATGCCCGAGGTGAGGGTCCACAGGTGCAGGTCGTGCACCTCGACGACCCCCGGGACGCTGGCCAGCCGCACCTTGGCGTCGTCCGGATCGATCCCGGGCGGCGCCGCCTGGCCGAGCACCCCGATCACCTCACGGCCCAGTCGCACTGCCCGGACGGCGACGAACGCGGCGAGGGCGAGGGCCAGGATCGGATCCCACAGCGGGGATCCGGTCAGCCAGGTGGCGATTCCCGCCACCAGGACGCCGACCGAGCCCAGGGCGTCGGCCAGCACCTCGAGGTAGGCGCCCTTGACATTGAGGTTCTCGGCCGAGCCGCCGTGCAGCAACGAGAGGGCGATCAGGTTGACCACCAGCCCGATCACGCCGACGACCATCAGCACCCCGGCCGGCACCTCGACCGGCGCACCGAAGCGCTGGATGGCGCTGATCAGCACATAGCCGCAGACGGCGAGCATCAGCAGCACGCTCAGCCCGGCCGCGAAGATCTCGGCCCGGTACCGACCGTAGGTGCGGCGCCCGCTGCGGTCCGGCAGGGTCGCCCAGTGTGAGGCGGTCAGCGCGACCGCCAACCCCACCGTGTCGGCGGCCATGTGGCCGGCGTCCGAGAGCACGGTCAGTGAACCCGACCAGATCCCGGCGGCGAGTTCGACCATGAAGAACACTCCGGTCAGCGCCAGCGCCGCCTGGAGCCGCCAGCGGTGCACGGCGCCGGTGTGGCCGCGGTGGTGAGTGTGCCCTGCCATGAATCTGACCCCCTGTCCAGCCTCAGCCTAGGCCGGACCCCGCATTATGTGCGTCAATCGTTGCGCAAATGGTCGCCCTGGATGCGTATCAGGCGGTGCCGATGATGCTCCTGGCAAGGGACACGCCCGATCCCAGGAGTGACTTCATGATCGTCCCGACGCACCCGTCGGTGCTGCTCCGCGGCACCATCCTGCTGGGGGCGCTGCTGTCCCTCGCCATTCTGCTGTTCGGGCTGCCGTCCTGATCCTTGCGGTTACGTCGGTGGATTCTGTCGGCCAACCCTCGTCGGTCGCGGGACGCCCATGCGATAATATTGCGGTGCATCGCACGGCACAGAAGCCGTTGTCAGTGGTGCATTCCAGGGATTCAACGGCCCGATGCGGAGGCTGTTTCGCGGCCACGGCGTCGGCCCATCGACGAGAGGACCAACCGATGAAACGTCTACTCAACGACGGCTACGACGCGGTCGAGGAGCTGCTGGACGGCTACGTGAAGGCCCACGGCGACGTGGTCAAGCTGGCCGACAACGAGCGCGTCGTCGTCCGCACCGAGCTGAGCGCCGAACCGAAGGTCGGCATCATCTTCGGTGGTGGCAGCGGCCATGAGCCGCTGTTCCTCGGCTACGTCGGCCCGGGGCTGGCCGATGCGGCGGTGATCGGCAACGTCAACACCTCACCCGATCCGATGGCCTGCTACGACGCGGTCACCGCGGTCGATCAGGGCAAGGGCTGCCTGTACCTGTACGGCAACTACCAGGGCGACGTGTTGAACTTCGACATGGGCGCCGAGATGGCCGCCGACGACGGCGTCCGGGTCGAGACGGTGCTGGTCACCGACGACGTCTACTCGGCCAAGGACAGAGCTGACCGGCGTGGTGTGGCCGGCGACGTGATGGTGCTGATGGCCGCCTGCGCGGTCGCCAACACCGGCGCCGATCTCGATGCCGTGAAGGCTGCCGCCGAGAAGGCCAACGACAACACCTATTCGATGGGTGTGGCGCTGTCTTCCTCCACGCTGCCGGTCACCGGGAAGCCGATCTTCGACATCGGTCCCGATGAGATGGAGGTCGGCATGGGCATCCATGGCGAGCCGGGCATCGAGCGTAAGAAGATCGAACAGGCCGACGCCGTGATGGACGAGATCCTCGGCATCGTGTTGCCCGACATGGATCTCAAGGCCGGCGAAGAGGTGGCGGTGCTGATCAACGGCCTCGGCGGTCTGCCGCTGATGGACCAGTACATCTGCTACCGACGGGTACACGACGTGCTCAGCTCCAAGGGCGTGTCGGTCGCGAAGTCGATGGTGGGCAACTACGCCACCAGCATGGACATGATCGGCATGGGTGTCACCCTGGTGCGGCTGGACGACGAGCTGAAGGGCTGGCTGAACGCCTCCTTCAACACCCCCTACCTGAAGCAGTGAGGACGGTCATCGATGGCTGACTTCGAC
The DNA here is from genome assembly GCA_047602545.1 of Micropruina sp. Classification (GTDB taxonomy): domain Bacteria; phylum Actinomycetota; class Actinomycetes; order Propionibacteriales; family Propionibacteriaceae; genus Micropruina. The sequence continues at coordinate 165,828 of JASGHC010000003.1, forward strand.
CGCGACTACTTCGTGGGCGCCTTCCGTCGGATGGCGCAGACCGCCGAGATCAACCGCGATGAGTGGACCAAGCTCGACGGCGACATCGGCGACGGTGACCACGGCATCAACATGAGCATCGGATTCCGTGAGGTGACCAAGCAGCTCGACGCGCTGCCCGACGACACCGATATCGGCGGCCTGTTCAAGCTGGTCGGCATGACCCTGCTGCGCAAGGTGGGTGGGGCATCCGGGCCGCTGTACGGCAGCTTCTTCATGAAGGCCGGCGCCGAGGTGGCCGGGCAACCGGAGGTCTCCTTCGACGACCTGCGCCGCATGCTGCGGGCCGGGGTGACGTCCATTCAGCAGCGCGGCAAGGCCGAGCTGGGCGATAAGACGATGCTGGACAGCTACCTGCCCGGCCTCGACGTCCTGGAAGCTGCGGACACCGCAGACCCCGGTGCCGCACTCGAGGCGTTCGTGGCCCGGATGAAGCAGGGCTCGGACGACACAATTCCGCTGGTCGCCAGGAAGGGCCGCGCGATGCGGCTCGGCGAGCGGGCCATCGGTCACCGCGACCCAGGTTCCCAGTCGTCCTGGCAGCTGATGAACTGCCTGTTGGAGGAATATCAGGCCCGCTGAACGCTCGTCGATCGAGCTTGCCGAGATCCCGGAGTCCGTCATCCCGAGGACGCCGGGATCTCGTCATTTCCCGCTGTCCTCGGCCGTCAGCGGTGCCAGGAAACTGGCGAAGTCATCGATCTCCAGCGCCCAGGCGAGTGCCCACAGTGTGTCTACCCGGGCACTGCCAACACCGCGCCGGCCGCCCAGCAGTTCGAGCACCGTCGAACGGTCCAGGCCGGAGCGGCCCGCGAGGTCGTTGATCGACAGCCCGGATGCAGACTTGAGCCCCTTGACGTGCGCTCGCCACGCCGCCCAGTTCAGGTCGGGTGCCGGATGTAGGCCCGGCGGCCCGCTCGCGGCCGACACACGGTTTGATTGGTGGGATTTGTCCGCCTTCACCCCCTCAGCCCATTAGAGTGACGCGCGGTTGGGAGTGGGGTAAATCCCTCTATCCGCCACGGGGCCTGCATGCTGGCCCCGTGGTCCACAACCTACGAGCGCAGATGCATTGTGTAAGGGGGACGCTACAAGTGGCGGACATGGTCAACTTCTACGACGAGTTGGGCCTCGACCGAGGTGCTGATGTTGACGAGATTTGGAAGCAGCTACAGAAGGTCAAGCTGCAGTCTCAGGCGAAGGCCATGCGCGGCAGCGGGAGCCTCCTCGAAGGCTTCAAGCGCACGCTTGAACTCGTTCGGCAGGCAGAGGCGGTTTTCAAAGACGAAGATGCGAGAGAACGCTACGACATCGCACTGCGGCGCGCAGGGACGCCCGAGGAGGCAGTGACGGTCGACTGGGTCCGGCGGGCCTGGAACTACTACTTCAGTGGAGATAATGGCGCCGCGCTCATTGCGGCACGCAAGGCCAAAGAACAGTCCCCGGATCAGCCAATGTCCTACGTGGTTTCCGCGTGGGTATGGTTGAGGGAGGATGAACCACAGCAAGCGAAGCGTGATGCTGACGAGGCCTTCGTATTGGACGAGTTGGGCAGCGACTCCGTCGATGTCCAAGAGGTTCGCGGAGAAGTCTACCGTGCGCTCAAGGAATACGAACGTGCAATAGCTAGCTTCGATCGGGGCCTGAGTCGCGCGAGTGCCGGCGAAAAACCGGAACTCTATTTGCGCAAGGCGGCCTCGTATGTAGCAATGGATCAGTACGAACGAGCGTACGAGGCAGGCAGAGACGGCCTGAGTGTTCGTGTGGACATTCCGACCGATATGCGACAGAAACTCGAAGAGCTTACTACGACCGCAATCCACTTCGCTGATTCCTCCAATAGATTCGGTGACTCAAGAAGACCCGAGGGTGATGTTGATCGATACTCTGCACGCAGGAGTCAGGTCGCCCTGTCCTCCATGGACAAGAACTCCAAGGCGCGGATCTTGGCGAACATTGAAGAGAACATCACCAGGTGTGCGAGGCGTGACAAACTGATGGTGGAAGGCAGGAGGCTGGCGGTTGTGTCGTCGCCGACCGGTGGGCGTCCGGACGTTCCAACGATGCAGATAGTCGCCGCAATTGTATGCTTTGCTATCGCCATCGTGTTCGCGCGGGCGGGGGCTTTTGCTCCGGCTGGTCTCATTGGAGCGGGGTTTGCCATCTACGCCGTTGTCGTGTTCTCCCGTCGGAGCACTTGGGCCTCGGAGCAACAGGATTATCAAAGTTCTCAAAAGGCCCTCGAGTACATCCAGAGCGAACTCGCTTCACTCCATGAGCCTGTATTCCTTGATGCCTGAATCCATGGCTGACGCGACATCGTTGCTCGCGTTGAAGAGCAATCGCGACCTACTGCGGGTGGCTGAAACCATCGAGATTGGAACAGTTCAGGTTCCGTTGCTGGGATCATCTAGCATCTGGGTCGAAGATAGTCTGGCGGGCAGCGCGTCCCTGCGGCTGGTCCAAGCCATCATGCACCAGGCGTTGGTCGAAACCGCCCCCGGCCAACTGGAGATCATTGTCTTTGATGACGCACTCTCTGGGTTGGCTGCGCCGTTCCGGCCCCTGAACGGTGGCGGGGAGAAGCTCCTCTACGTCCTGCATGACGAGCAGGACTTCAAGGCGACGCTACGTGACTTGCGCGATCACGTCCAGGCGGTGAAGAGCCTGATGCAGGGCGAAACTGCCAATCTGGTCGAGTATCGCCGGAAGATCGACTATCCGGTGGAGGGCTACAAGCTGGTCGTCATATCGACGGATATCTCGTTCCTCGACGAGGCCACGCAGACACAGCTGGCGATGCTCGTCAAGGCGGCGCCGGTCGCCGGCGTGTCATTCGTGATTCACTCGATGACGATGGATGCCAATCCGTACGTCGTGGCGCTGTGCGACCAACTTGCGGTCCAGGAATCCGGAATCATTGATCGCGTCGGAGAAGATCCCATTCGGGGCTGGTATCCGCCGCGGCCGCCTCAGTTGATTGAGGTCTCGGAACGGATCGCAAATGAGTTGGCAACCACCACCATGCCGCCGATCTCGTTCACCGAGGTTCAGGAGGTAGGACATCAAGATCAACGTAAGAGCGAGAATGGCGTGAGCTTCGCGATCGGGAAGTATGGTCGTGAGACGGTCGAGATCACCCTCGGCGACGAACTGAATCAGCGACACAACATGCTGGTAACCGGCGCGGTAGGGCAAGGCAAGTCGAACCTTATCAAGGTGATCATCCACAGCTTGTGCCAGCGCTACTCGCCGCGTGAACTGGAGCTCTACCTCTTGGATCTCAAAGAGGGCGTCACTCTCCAACCCTTCTTCAATGAGGTCACCGGGCAATATCTTCCGCATGCGCGTGTTCTTGGTCTTGACGCCGATCGCGAGTTCGGACACAGTGTGCTGCTGCAACTTCATGACATCTATCGCGAGCGACTGAGGCTGTTCAAGGCAGCGAAAGTCGAGAACATCCGGCAGTATCGGCGCATCTCATCCGAGCGGACGATGCCGCGCATCGTGGTGGTCGTCGATGAGTTCCAACTCATGTTTGCGGAGCGCGATCGGATGTCCGACGAGACTGCTGCGCTGCTTGTCCGTGGGGTGCGCCTCTTCCGTGCCTGCGGTATTCACATCATCCTGGCGTCGCAGACGATCGGCGGAAACGCTTCCCTGATGGGTGCCTCGGGGGAGGGTCTGTTCGCGCAGGTACCCGTGAGGATCGCCCTGAAGAACTCGGTCAATGAGTCCCGGGCGACTCTCGGAGACAGAAATGATGCCGCGGCGCACCTGCGCGCACGCGAAGCCATCGTCAATGAGGACTATGGTGACCTATCCGCCAACAGGAAGACCAGGATCGCTGCCGCGGATGAGCCGCTACTTACGCAGCTTCGCACGAGGTGGTGGGAACAGGAGCGCGGAGCAACGTCCCCTCCCTATGTGTTCCAAGGCGAGAAGGCTCGCTCTTTGGCCACGGAATCCGTGCGGCTGCGCGAACTGCGTCGGAGGGGCGAGCGATCGCTGCTACTCGGCTCCCGCATCGGAGTCGACGCACTGCCGCTCGAGGTTCCGTTCGGGCGAGACGTGGGTCGCAACGTCGCCGTGGTCGGTTCGGGGGACGCGATCCCAGCCATCGAGAGCATGCTCCTTTCGCTGGCGTTCCAGGCACCGGACACGCGGTTCATGCTGCTGGATCTGCTAGACAGGGGCACGACCCCGAGCGCTGCGGCGCAGGGCGTTGCTGACGACATGAGTCGCCTTGGTGCTGAGGTGCGCATCATTGGACGGGACGCCACAGCTGGAGTGCTCACGGAACTCAGCTGCGGACTAACTGATCGTCACACCGAGGATGACATGATCGTCGTCGGTCTGGGCCTCGATAGGTGCCGGCAAATGCCGATGGAGTTCCAAGACATCGTCAAAATCGGGCCGTCGGTCGGCGTCCATGTCATTGGGTGGTGGCTAAAGCTGGAATCCTTCCGGGAGCACGTCGGCTACGGGGGTGAAAGCAGCTTCGACGTCCGGCTGGCGCTGCGGCTCGACGCGCAGTCGGCAAAGCAGCTGATGGCCGATCCGCTGTTGGACTGGCGACCTGCAGACAACCGAGCGCTGGCATGGGACTCGGCTGAGTTGCCCGAACCTCTACGGATCATCCCCTACACGGTCGTCGACGAGGCGGTCATCAGCGTGCTCAAGCTGGGGGTTTGACATGCAGTACGACATAGAACGTGATCCGGGTCGCACACATGAACTGGACCCAACGCGACCCGGGCAGCGACATCCGGAGGGCCTGCGCCGGATAGGCGCCCTGGCCACGTCGATGACTGAACACAATGCACTGATGGACCCACAACCGATAGGAGGCGGCGTGTCACTGCAAGACACAATTGCGCAGATCGCGGCTCTGCAGCGTGCGATTCAGGATCAAACCAGAATGATCAACGACTTCGCGAAGAGCAATGCCGACACGATGACACTCGTCCGCGCCCAACTCACGGGCAGCACGAAGGGCTACGACCAGCAGATGCTGACAGTGCTCACCCAGACCGAGATGTCCCTGCGGTCGTCACTTGCCGGTCTGGAGAGGGCGTCCGCGGCCCTTGACAGAGTTCGGGCCATCTAGAAGTCAGGATCGCCATGACATCCATCCAAGACGTCGCGAACGCCGCCTACCGGATCGGTCAGTCCGCGGAGCAGGCTCAACAGCGCAGTGTGAACTGCGCGGAGACATTGAAGACCCAAGGAAGCCGACTTGCGGCTACCGTGCGAGGCTCTCGGACGGGGGAGGATGCGGTCCGACAGGTGGAGCAGGCTGAGCGAGCGGTCCGCGAGAGTGCGGCACGCCTACTGACACTTCAGTCAACTGTCGAACGGTTCATCCAAGACCTCACGAAGTAGGCCAACCATGGGTTGGGTTGTGGACCCCCGCGTCGAGGCGGCCCGGGACTCCGCCATTGACAAGCTCAATCAGGTCGCAGAAATAAGCTCCTACGCGGCGACTCGATGCCATGCCGTGGAAGGCGGAACGCGAGCCGTCATGGGCCAGGGGCACCCGGACGGGGACCGTCTCGTCCAGGATGCGGTTCAGGCGATCGACGCACTGGGACGCAGTCTGTCTGCCGCGCACCGGGCCCTTGCGGAGGCCGGCTGGGTCAACATCATGACGTGGGAGCCGGAGGATGACGTTGACTGACCTTCAGGCGAGCATCGACGGGATTCAGCGGCTTTGCGGGGATGTGCGCCAGATCGCTCCGATGCTCGACGAGATGTTGGACTTGCTTCAGCAGGCGCTCTCGGCCCTCCAGGGGATCGCTGATCAACATGCGCGGCTCGCTGAGGCGCAGATCCGGGTGGCTCAGGCCGCACTGCGTGAGGCGAGGGTCGTTTGGCTTGACGACTACGTCCGGCGGAGTGAGGAACTAAGCCGGCGGATCGCCTCCTGACCTCGACGTTCAGATGTTGGCGTTCAATCGCCACTGCCCGGAGTCGCCGTTGCTGTTCATGTAGCGGACGCCGGAGAGCTTCGCCGAACTGGGGACGTCGAACACGATCCAGCCCTTGGCGCACTGGCCCGGCTTGTAGAGCCGTCCGCTGCTGTTCGGGTAGATCGGGGCGGGTTCGGCGTTGCCGTGCGTGGTGCTGGCCGGGTACTCCTCACTGTCAGGCCCGAGCAGCACCCAGGTGTCCCAGTCCAACTCGATCCCGGACGCCGCCGCGACGTTGCAGGTCTTCACCATGGTCAGCACCTGATTGCCGCGGTGCCCGGCTACCTTGGCGCGCCTGCTGTCCAGCACGGTGATCGTGACCTCGCCACCCAGGTCGAGCACCTCGCCGGGGGCCCGGAAGTCACCCGCCGAACCGGACGGCGTCGGCGACGGGCTGTCGCTTGGCTGCGGGGCGGTCGACTCATTCGCCTGCGGGGTCGCCGATCCCAGGCTGGGATCGGGGGACGGCGACGCCGATTCGTCCGGTGTTCCCGGGCTGTCGCTGGGGGAGGGTGACTCCGACCCGGTGACGCTCGGCGTGTCGGACGGCGCCGCGGCCGGTGTGGGTGCGCCACCTGGCTGTCCGATGGTGCACGCACTCAGGACCATCAGCGACAGCAGCGTCAGCAGGCGTTTCATGGCCGCACACTACGGCCACAAGCCGGTTCCCCGGTACCCCTAGGCGTCGTTGTCGAAGTGCCAGGTTGCTTGTTGTTCGAGGGGTGACCAGTGGTGGAGGTCGTCGGTGCCGGTGGGTGTGACTCGGTATTCGTTGCCTTGGGGTGTTTTCCACCAGAAGGTTCCGGCTCGGGGTTGTCGAAGTTGCCAGCGGCGGGCGGTTTTGGCGCGGTGGACTCTTCGGGTGAGTGGTCCGAGGTTGTCGGGTGCTGTTTGACCGTCCGCGCCGCCTATGTAGGGCTGGGTGTGATCAAAGTCGAGTCCGCGGGCCGTGCGGGAAGAGTACGGGAAGACCTCGCACGTATCACGCAAGACCACCGTCTCGCGGATCCGGTCGGGGATTTCGTAGCTGTCAACGGCTTGGTCGCTGTCGGCGTGGAGGACGGGGGTGAGGGTGATGCGGGTGGTGCCGAAGAGGTCGGCGAGCATGTCTTTGGTGAGTGGTCCGAGGGTTTCGGAGCGGGCGATGGGGTCAGCTTTGGTGGCGTGGTCGCTGCTGGTGGTCGTCTGTGCTGCCAGCATGTCGGGGGTGAGGTGGAGGTAGACCTTGGTGCGGGGTAGGTAGCGGTGGTCGTCGCTACCGGTGAGGATCGCTTGGGCGCGGCCGGGGGTGGCGAGGATGCCGAGTGCTTTGGCTCGCCTGATGTCGAGTTCGTCGGTGTCGCCGTTGTCGTGGAGTTTCTTGGCGAGGGCTTGGATGGTGGTTTCGAGTTGTTGGGCGTCGGGGGTGTCGAGTCGGGCCCAGAGCTCGGTGACGATGGGTTGGTCTTGGTCTGGTGCGTTGCGGACGAATCGGGCTTCGCGGGCTTTCTTGGCGGCGGCTTCGATTTTGTCGGCGGCGACTTTTCCGATCAGGCCGCGGGCGAGTCGGAGGAGTCGGGGCCAGCCGAGTCGTCCGATTTTCCCGGCGAGTTGTTCGTCAACTTCAAGGGCTTGGGTGTGGGTGAGTTCGTAGCTGGCTGCGAGGCGGGCGAGTTTGAACGCTTTGTAGGGTTCGACGTTGCCGGCGAGGGTGGCTTGCCACAGGGTGGGGTGGCGGGCTTCGAGGTTGATGACGTCGCGGATCAGCCAGGTCGCGGCGGTGGCAGAGATCTTTTTGGTGGCGGCGACTTCGAGGGGGAGGAACTCGCCGACGAGTCGGCTGCCGTCGGCGCCGAGTCGGATGGCTCGTTCGCCGCCGATGACGTCGTATTCGTCGGTGGTGGTCCAGGAGTGTTGGGCGGCTAGTTCGGCCAGTGCCCGCATTTCTTCGGCGTCGGCTTGTTGGCGGAGTGCGACGGCGTGTCGGAGGCGGTCCGCAGCGGTGCCTTGGAACGGCGCTGCTGCTAGGATCATGTGTTCGATTATAGTTGACACGGACCAATCCGACAAGGGGTGTCGAGGAACGCGAACGATCTTTATGGTGGCGAGACCCGTTGTCGATCGGAGGTTGCGGCGTTTGCTGGGATGGCGGGGTGGCCCGCGCTCGTACATCGGGGACGGTTCTTTGTCGTTCGAAATTTGCACGCGAAAGAACCGTCCCTGTGAAGAACCCTCCCGCGCGTGCGAAATTCGCACGCGGAAGGACCGTCCCCGGGTGTCGGAGGTCCGGGCTGTCTTAGCTCAGCAGCGGACAGTCCAGGAGCGGACGGGGGTGGTCTCGCCGTAGTTGCGGCACGCCTCCAGCCCGCGCTTGGCCAGGCCTGCCTGGATCTTGCCCAGGGCGTCCACCGAGAATCCGTTCCACTGCATGTGCATCAGGACCGTGTCGCCGGCTTTCGCCGTCCGGATGACGTACTTGACGATCTGGGCCTCCGAGTAGCCGTGCCAGTCGTTGGTGTCCACCGTCCACAGCCACATCTTCATGCCCTTGGCGGCATAGGCCTGGGCGACCCTGTTGTTCCACCCACCGAAGGGCGGACGGCCGTAGCGTGATTGCACCCCGGGCTTGCCCAGCTGGCTGAGCACGCCGGCGTAGCTCAGCTGGGTGAGCAGCGGATGGGTGTTGGAGTGATTGAAGACGTAGTGCCCCAGCGTGCGGGCGATGTCGGCGTCGAAGTGCTTGGTGCGGATGCAGTTGCCGGTCGGGAAAAGCATCAGGCCGATGCCCAGCGCGGTCGCACCGGTCAGCACCTCCCGCTCTTCGGCGACGCTGCGTGGGCAGTCGTCGAAGGTGATCGCCACCCGAGCGGTCCTATTCGGTCCGTAGAGGATGGAGTAGCCCTTGCGGTGTGGTGGCTTTGGGCCGTTGGTCCTCGCCGGGTTCGTGGACGGCTTGGCCGGGTTGCCCGGGCCGGACTCGCCCTTGCCCGGGTTCTGGGGTTGCTGCACCTGGGTGGTGCCGGTGCTGCCTGTGGCGCCACCTCGCATGGTCGGCGCGGGGGTGCCGGAGTACTGGCAGGCGGTCAGGGCCAGGCCGATCGCCACCAACAGGCCGCCGACCCGGACCGACCACGGCCACCCCTTCCAGCCGGAGGGCGAGGCCATCCTCACGCCAGCGCCGCCTTCACCAAAGCTGCCGCGGTCTTGCCGTCGCCACGGCCGGCGATCCGCGGCGTCACGCCCTTCATCACCTGACCCATCTGGCGCATCGTCGGAGCCGTCCCGAGCGCGGACGCCACGGCGGCGACCTCCTCGGCGACGATCTCCGCCAACTCGGCCTCGGTGAGCTGCTGCGGCAGGAAATCGGCCAGGATCGCGGCCTCGGCCAGCTCCTTCTCGGCCAACTCGGGCCGGTTGCCGGCGGTGTACGCCTCCGCGGAATCCTTCCGCTTCGACACCTCACGGGCCAGGACGGCCTGCTCCTCGGTGTCACTGAGCTCGCGCGCCGACTTGCCGGCCACCTCCTCGTTGGCGATCGCGGCGAGAGCCATCCGGACAGTCAACTTGCGAAGCTCGTCGTGTGCCTTCAGTGCCGCCACCAGTTCCTGCTTGAGGCGGTCCTTGCTCGCTGCCATTGCCGTACGTCCTTTCGAGGGGGTGCTGAGAGACTCGCTGATCATTGTGCCACCGGGCGTAGAATCCCCCGGATGACCGCTCGCCTGTTCGCCGCCGTTGTCCCGTCCGCGCCGGTGATCGACGCGCTGGAAATGTCCGTCGAACCACGACGATACGCCGATCCCGACCTGCGCTGGACCCGGCCAGACAACTGGCACCTCACGCTGGCGTTCTTCGGTGACGTCGGGGATGACCGGCTCGACCGGCTCGTTGACGCACTGGACGGCGTTCGCGGCGCACCGTTCCGGCTCGTGCTGGACGGCGGCGGAGCCTTTCCCGACCCGGCTGCCGGACGGGTGCTGTTCCAAGGGGTGCGGGACGGCTCGGCCGAACTCGCCGCACTCGCTCGCCGCGTCCGGACGGCAGCGGACCGCGTCGGAGTGCCGTCCGAGAGCGCCAAACACCGGCCCCACCTGACCCTGGCCCGGCGCCGGCGGCCCGGCGAGCTGAGCCGCTGGCTGCGCATCGTGGAGAGCTTTCCGCTGGCCTGGTTCCAGGTGGAGCATTTCGCACTGATCGAATCCGAGTTGCGACCCTCCGGTGCCCACTACCGGGTGCTGCGCCGGTTCGCCCTCGGCGCACGTCCGGACTACGAGTGAGCCCAGCAAGCCTGTGCCGCGTCGGTACGCTGGCCGAGTTGTCCAAAGAAGGGTGAATCCACGATGGCCTATCAGCCCGAGACGCTGGCCGTGCACGCCGGTCAGGAGGACGCCGACCCGGCGACCAACTCGCGCGCAGTGCCGATCTACCAGACCACGTCGTACGTTTTCGATGACACCGAGCACGCCGCGAACCTGTTCGCGTTGAAGGTGCCGGGCAACATCTACACCCGGATCATGAATCCGACCCAGAGTGTCTTCGAGACCCGGATGACGGCCCTGGAGGGCGGCGTCGGCGCGCTGGCCACCGCGTCCGGAGCGTCGGCGATCACCTACGCGGTGCTGAACCTGACCTACGCCGGCGACAACATCGTCGCGCTGTCCACTCTCTACGGCGGCACCTACGCGCTGTTCGCCCACACCTTGCCGCAGTTCGGCATCGAGGTGCGTTTCGTCGACCCCGAGAAGCCGGACGAGCTGGCCCAGCACGTCGACGACAAGACCAAGCTGGTGTTCGGCGAAACCATCGGCAACCCGCAGGTGAACGTGGTCGACCTGGACGCCTGGTCGGCCGCCGCGCACGCGCTCGGGCTGCCGTTCATCGTCGACAACACGGTGCCCACGCCGTATCTCTGCCGGGTCTTCGACCATGGCGTCGACATCGCGGTGCACGCGGCGACCAAGTACATCGGCGGCCACGGCACCTCGATCGGCGGCGTCATCGTCGACTCGGGCAATTTCGACTGGGCGGCGCACGCCGACCGCTTCCCCGGACTCACCCAGCCCGACCACGCCTACCACGAGGTGGTCTGGACCGAGGCTGCCGGCAACCTGGCCTACATCATCCGGGCCCGCACCGTGTTGCTGCGCAACACCGGCGCCGCGGTGGCTCCGCTGAACTCGTGGCTGTTCCTGCAAGGCCTGGAGACGCTGCACCTACGAATGGAGCGGCACAGCAGCAACGCGCTGGCGGTGGCGAAGCACCTGGAGGCGCATCCGGCGGTCGCCTGGGTGAACTACCCGGGCCTGGAGTCCTCGCCGTGGTACGAGACAGCCCAGCGGCTGCTGCCGCGGGGGGCGTCCGGCATCGTGTCGTTCGGGCTGAAGGCCGGACGCGAGGGCGGCTCGACGTTCGTCGAGTCGCTGGAGCTGTTCAGCCACCTGGCCAACATCGGTGACGCCAAGTCGCTGGTCATCCACAGCGCCTCGACCACCCATTCGCAACTCACCGAGGACGAACTGGTCACCGCCGGTGTCGCGCCCGAGATGGTGCGGCTGTCGATCGGCATCGAGAACGTTGACGATCTGATCGCCGATCTCGATCAGGCTCTGGCGCAGTTCTGACTGCATGACCGACAACGGTGCTCTCGGCCAGGTCGAGACCCAGGTCGTCCGGCTGTTCACCGACGCCGACCCGCTGGTGCTGGCCAGCGGGTTGACGCTGGGGCCGGTCGATGTGGCGTACGAGACCTATGGCCTGCTCTCCGCAGGCCGCGACAACGCGGTCTTCATCTGCCATGCGCTGACCGGTGACGCGCACGCCGCCGGGTTCCACCCCGGCGCCAAGCGGCCCGGCTGGTGGGACAACCTGATCGGTCCCGGGAAACCGCTGGACACCAACCGGTTCTTCGTGGTTTGCGCCAACCTGCTGGGTGGCTGCCGGGGCAGCACCGGGCCGTCGACCCTTGATCCGGCCACCGGCCGGGTCTACGGCCTGGACTTCCCGCTGCTCGACATGGCTGACTTCGTCACCGTGCACCGGGCGCTGCTCGGGCATCTGGGCATCGAGCGGCTGCTGATCGCCCTCGGCGGCTCGCTGGGCGGCATGCAGGTGCTGGAATGGTCGCTGCGTCACCCCGAACAGATCGCCAACGCGGCGATCATCGCGGCGTCGTCGCGGTTGAACGCGCAGAACATCGCGTTCTCGGCGGTCGCCCGCCGCGCCATCATGGACGACCCCGACTTCAACGACGGCCGCTACTCGGAGGCGGGCGTACTGCCGCGGCTCGGTCTCCGCACGGCGCGGATGATGGCGCACATCACCTACCTGAGCGAGGACGCGTTCAGCGAGAAGTTCGGACGCACCCCGCACCCCGACCGGGACAAGCCTGGCTTCGGCATCGACTTCGCGGTGGAGAGCTACCTGGATCATCAGGGCAAGGTGTTCATCGAACGCTTCGACGCGCTGTCGTACCTCTACCTGTCGCGGGTGATGGACTACTTTGATCCGTTCAGCCGTCCGAACGCCACCGATGCTGTGACCGCCGACCCGGTGAACTTCCTGGTGATGTCGTTCGACACCGATTGGCGGTTCAGCGCCGAGCACTCCCGGCGGATCGTCAAGCATCTGGAGAACGCACGGCAGCCGGTCAGCTACCGCAACATTCCGTCACCGTGGGGGCACGACTCGTTCCTGCTGCCCGTGGAGCGGTATCACGACACGCTGCGGGCCTGGTTCGACCGGACGTTGCGGGAGGGATTGTGATGACCCTGCGTCCCGACCTCGACGTGATTGCACACCTGGTGCCGGAGGCGTCCCGGGTGCTCGACCTGGGCTGCGGCACCGGCTCACTGCTGCGGCATCTGATGGACGAGCACGGCTGCACCGGCACCGGGGTGGAGATCGATCCCGACAAGGTGCTGGCCGCCATCGGCTCCGGCGTCCCGGTGACGGAACTCGACCTGGACGCCGACCTCGGTCTGTTCGCGGCGGCGTCCTACGACACGGTCGTGTTGTCCCGCACCATTCAGACGATCCGCCGTCCGGAGGTGGTGTTGCGCGAGATGGCCCGGATCAGCAACCGGTTGATCGTCTCGGTGCCCAACTTCGGCCTGCTGGAACATCGGCTGATGCTGCTGCGCGGACGGATGCCGATGTCTCGCGAACTGCCCTACTCGTGGTACGACACGCCCAACCTGCGCTTCACCACCTTGGTCGACCTGGAGGACCTGTTCGCCCGGCTCGGCCTGGAGATCGAGACCCGGATCAACCTGTCGTCGACCGGCGAGCCGCTCGGCAAGCACCTGCGAGCGGCGAACCTGCGGGCCGGTGCCGCCGTCTACGTGCTCGGACGCGGCTGACGACCTCGCCCCGTCAGCCGAACCGGACCCGGAGCTCCTGCTCCAGCTTCTCCAGGCTGAGGTACTTGGTTTCGGGGACGATGCGCAGGTAGAACAGCAGCGCGAAGACGTTGAACAGGCCGAAGGCCGCGAAGGTCCAGGCCGGCCCGAACGACGCGATCATCAGCGGGAACGCGAAGGTGACGATCGCGTTCATGATCCAGCCGGCGGCGACCGCCACACCCTGCGCGGTGCCGCGGATCTTGGCCGGGAAGATCTCGGCGACCAGGACCCAGTTGACCGTGCCGGACTGTTTGAAGAAGACGAACAGGGTCACCAGAGCCAACACCAGCCACGGCAGATAGCTGGGCACGGTGGCGGCGATCGCGCCGGTGGCGTCGATGTGCGGGGCGATGCCGAACCCGAACACCAGGGCGAGTGAGAACAGCGCGATCACGATGCCGGTCTCCTGGTAGATTCCGACATGCCGTCGGGCCAGCCGGCTGACCAGGTAGATCCCGATGCCGGCGCTGATGGTCGAGGCGATGCCGGTGACGACGTTGAGGGTGATCGCGTCCGCCGACGAGAAACCGGCTGCGACCAGTACCTTCGGCAGGTAGTACATGGCGGTGTTGATGCCGGTGAGCTGATCGAAGATGCCCAGGAAGCAGCCGATCAGCAGCACACGCCGCGTCCAGCGGGTTGACCAGGCCTGCCGCAGCGTCCACCGGGCCTGCCGGCCCTCGTCCTGCTGCACTTCGACCATGCCCTGGATTTCGGCGCCGACGTCGTCACGTTGCTCGTCGCGGATCCGCTTCAGCGCGCCGATCGCCTCGTGGTAGCGATGTTTGGCGGCGTACCAGCGGCTCGATTCGGGCATCAGCCGCATCCCGATCCACAACGCGATGGCGGGCAGCGTGCCGAGCACCAGCATGGACCGCCAGACCCCGCCGTTGCCGGCCGCGACCACCAGCCCCTCGACGTGGCCGGCCAGGTCCCACGGAATCCACGCGCCTGCAGTGAACTGGCCGCTGGGGTCGGACGCCACCTGCACCTGCGGGCCACCCCGTGAGGCGGACAGCATCGCGTTGGTGGAATAGGCCAGTAGCTGGCCGAACACGATCATGAATTGGTCGACCGCAACCAAAGGCCCCCGAATCCGCTGCGGCGCCGACTCGGACAGGTACATCGGCACGCTGGAGGACGCGCCACCGACCGCGAAGCCGAGGATGAGCCGGAACACCGACAGGATCAGTACGTCGCCGGCCAGCGCCGAACCCAGCGTGCCGACGACGAAAACGACCGCGAGCAGCAGGATGTTGTGCCGCCGTCCGTGCCGGTCGGCGAGCCGTCCGCCGACGATGGCACCAATTGCCGCGCCCACCGCGAGGCAGCCGCCTACCAGGCCCTCGTCCAGCGGGGTCAGCGCCAGGCCGCCTCCGCCGACCGGAAGATACAGGTAGGGCAGTGCGCCGGCGATCACCCCGGTGTCGTAGCCGAACAGCAACGACCCCAGCGTGGCCACCGCCACCAACAGCCCGAGCGGACGCCGCTTCCCGGACGCCGGCGTGGAGGCCACGAGCTCGGCGAGCTCCGCCGGAGTGGGGTCGGCGGGCAGCATCGTCTCCCGGGTGTCTCGACGGCTCATGCTTCCCCTTGGTCTGTGGTGCAAATTCCGGGGTCAGCATAGGGGCCGTGAGCGACCCCGGTGGTCAGGCGGCCATCAGCTGCATCCGGGTGGGCGGGTATGCCTTGGTCCGCAGCGGCATTCCGGCCTCGGTGGGGGTCCGGTTCGCCTTCCGGGCATTGCAGTGGTGACAAGCGGCGACAGTGTTGGTCCAGGTGTTCCGGCCACCTCTGGATTGGGGCACGATGTGGTCGACGGTGGCGGCCCGGTCACCGCAGTAGCCGCAGGTGTGCGCGTCCCGCTTGAGTACGCCGCGTTTGGTCCAGCCGGGGGCCCGGCCGTAGAGGAAAGTGGTCTTCACGTAGCGGACCAGCCGGAGCACCTCAGGCTGCGGATAGCTGCCGAACACCAGATCGGGATGTGCGGATTCGATCACCGCGACCTTGCGCAGCAGCATCCCGATCGCGTGCTGCAGCGACACCGTGTGCAGGGCGGTGTTGTCGGTGTTCAGGACGAGGACGGCCATTCATGCACTCCTTCCCGCTGGCTGCGGGCAAAAAGAAACCGTTCCGCATGAGCGCGGAACGGTGGCAGCACCAGGAACTGGTAGAGGGCTCTCAGGCATGCTCGCTATCCGCACGCCGACGAGCCGCGGTGTGGAAACACTGAGCCAGCTCATCGGGTACTCCATCGACTGAGAACGCCCCAAGAGTAGCCCGCGGCGCCGCAATGGCGCGACGACACAGCGCTCGTCCACTCGACCAGTTCAGGCTCGAGGAGCGCGAGCCGTCACAGAGTTGGCCAACCGCTGACCCTCGTCGGGCGAGCTGAACGGCACTCGCCGGCAGGGTTTCGACAAGCTCAACCAGCGGCGGTCACGTTGACTGGCTCGCTCTGGCGAGCGTGCGCTCAGGCGTACAGGGCGAGCGCGGCGAGGATCCGGTCGGCGGCGCCGCCCAGGTTGAGCAGTTCGGCCAACTCGGCGAACACCTCCGGTTGGACGGGGGCGCTGGGCAGGCGCAGATCGTCCAGGGTGACACCGAGCGGCAGGTCCCGCTTGACCCGGACCACCTCACGGGCGCCGGCCACGTACGCGATGCCGGTGGTGAGCCGGTTGGTGAGGGCGGGGGAGAGCCGTTTGGCGGACGCGGCCGCCAGGATGCCTTCCAGGTCGCCGTAGTCGGCGATCAACCGGGCCGCGGTCTTCTCACCGATTCCGGCCACGCCGGGCAGACCGTCGGACGGATCGCCGCGCAGCGTGGCGAAGTCCGCGTAGCCGGCACCGTCGATGCCGTAGCGCTGCCGGAGCACCTCGTCGGTGATCCGCTCGTGGTTGCGGACCCCCTTCACCACCGACAGCACCCGTACCTCGCGGGCGTCGTTGACCAGCTGGAACAGGTCGCGGTCACCGGTCACCACGTCCACCGGCACGGACGCCGTTGACGCCAGGGTGCCGATCACGTCGTCGGCCTCGTGGTCGTCCGCGCCCACCACCGCGATTCCCAGGGCGTCCAGCACGGCACGGATGTACGGGACTTGCGGGCTCAGCTCGTCCGGGACGACCTCGAGCTCACCGGCCAGCACCCGGTGTGCCTTGTAACTCGGCACCAACTCGACCCGCCACGACGGACGCCAGGCATTGTCCCAGCAGGCCGCGGCGTGGCTCGGCCGGTACTCGGTGATGAACCGCGCCAGGAAGTCCAGCAACCCACGGACGGCGTTCACCGGCTGCCCGTCGCGGGCGCGCAGGGAGCCCGGCAAACCGAAAAAAGCCCGGAAATACAACGATGCTGTGTCATATAGGTGCAAAGATTGCGGTTCCACCCGCATATGGTGTCACGATTGGCCCATGGAGAGCACGGACCGTCAGATACTCGCGTTGTTGTCGAACGACGGCCGGATGTCCTACACCGACATTGGCCGCGAGACCGGACTGTTGACGTCCGCAGCGCAGCAGCGGGTCCGCAGGCTCGAGCAGCGGGGGCTGATCACCGGCTACCGCGCGGAACTCAGCGCCGAGGCGATGGGCCTGGCGCTGACCGCCTTCATCGCACTCAACGGCACCGATCCGGCAACCGACGAGCAGATCCCGGAGCGGCTGGCACCGCTGTCGAACGTCGTCTCCTGTTACTCGGTGGCCGGCGACGCCAGCTACATCCTGATCGTCCAGGTGGAGACGCCCGCCGCACTGGAGACGCTGCTGACCCAGATCCGGCTGGCGGCCGGGGCATCCACCCACACCACGCTGGTGCTGTCGGTGCCGTTTCGGGAGCGTGCCGTCCTCTGAGCCCCCGATTCACCGATCTGCGGCTACCGCGCGACCGTCGCTGGTTAAGCCTGTCGAACCCGGACACCGCTGGCCGAGCTTGTCGAAACCGAGACATTGCTGGTTGAGCTACGTCGAAACCCCGTGCCAAACCCATCGTCTGCGGTCTCGACAAGCTCGACCAACGAGAATCGGCGCTTCCCTGGGTAGCATGCCCAGCGTGACCGACCGCCTGCGCGCACTGCCGTGGTGGCTACGCAGTTCACTGGCTGCGCTGGCCGGAGCGGCGGCCACCCTGGGTTTCGCCCCGACGCTCTGGTGGCCGGTGCTGATCCTGGCCATCGCCTGCTTGACCCTGCTGGCGCTCCCGGCGCCGACCCGGTGGCAGGCGGCGATCACCGGCTTCTGTTTCGGCTTCGCCTGGTACGTCACCGGGATCACCTGGCTCAGCGTCATCTTCGTCGAGGACATGGTGGCGCTGTCGGCGCTCGAGGCCTGCTTCCTGGCGGTGCTCGGCCTGCTGCTTCGGCTGGCCGGACGTTCCCGCGCCTGGCCGGTGCTGGCGGCCGGCAGCTGGATGCTCGTCGAATACCTGATCGGCACCGTCCCGTTCGGCGGCTTCCCGTGGCTGCGGCTCGGCTACACCACCGTCGACTCGCCGCTGGCCGGGCTGCTGCCGCTGGTCGGCGTCCCGGGGGCCGGATTCGCGCTGGCGCTGGTGGCGCAACTGCTCGCCGGGATCGTCCTCGCCACGAACGGACGGCGCCGCCTGATCGGTGCGCTGGCCGCCCTGGCGGTGCTGCTCAGCGGCCTGGTCGGCGTGCTTGTGCCGGCCGGAGCCGAAGCGGGCTCGGTGCAGGTCGGCTACGTGCAGGGCAATGCGCCCGGCGGCGGCATCTACGGCCTCGGCGCACCCCGCACCCTCACCTACAACCATCTCGCCGAAACCCGGCGGCTGGCCGCGAAGGTGGACGCCGGTGAACTGCCGAAGCCCGATTTCGTCGTCTGGCCGGAGAACGGCACCGACATGGATCCGTTCCGGGATGTCCAGACGGGCGCCGCCGTCGGTGCGGCGGTGGGCGCGGTCGGCGTCCCGATCCTGGTCGGCACCATCACCGAGGACCCGGTGGCCTACGAACGGCAGACGGCCGCGATCGTCTGGTACCCCGGCACCGGACCGGGCGCCCGTTACGAGAAACGCAACCTGGTGCCGTTCGGCGAATGGGTGCCGCTGCGGTCCCTCCTTGAGCCGCTGTTCCCGGTGGTGAGCTACGTGGGCGCGCAGTCGATCCCGGGCACCGGGCCGGGCGTGCTACCGGTGAACCTGCCGGACCGGACGGTCCAGGTCGGCGACCTGATTTGCTACGAGGTGGCCTTCGACTCGACCGTGCACGACACGGTGCGCGGAGGGGCTCAGGTGAACGTGGTGCAGAGCAGCAACGCCATGTACGTCGGCACCCGCCAGGTGGCGCAGCAGTTCGCCATCACCCGGGCGCGAGCCGCCGAGTTGCGCCGCGAGATCCTGGTGGTCACCACCACCGGCACCTCCGGTTTGATCCGACCGGACGGCAGCGTCGCCTTCACCCTGCCCGAGTTCCAGCCGGCGTCCGGGGTGACCCAAATGCCGGTGCGCAGTGGCGCCACCCCCGCGGTGCTGTACTCGCAGGGAATCCAGATCGCCGGCCTGATCCTCACCGTGCTCGGGCTGGCCCTGACCTGGTGGCGGCACCGCGGTGCTGCGCGAACCATGCGGCAGAATGGTGACTCTGTACCGAACCAGGAGAACCCGTGACCGAAACTGCGAGCAACGCCACCACCAACCCGGAATGGGCTGACCTGGGCAAGGTGCTCGTCATCATCCCGACCTACAACGAGGCGGACAACATCATCCCGATCGTGCAGCGCTTGCGCGCCGCCGTGCCGGACGCCGACATCCTCGTCGCCGACGACAACTCGCCCGACGGCACCGGCCGGATCGCGGACGATCTGGCGTCCGCCGACGAGCAGGTCCACGTGCTGCACCGGACGGCCAAGGAGGGGCTCGGGGCCACCTACCTGGCCAGCTTCGCCTGGGGACTGGAGCGTGGCTACGGCGTGCTGGTCGAGCACGACGCGGACGGTTCGCATCAGCCCGAGCAACTGCCCAGCATGCTGCGGGCGTTGAAGGACGCCGACATGGTGAAGGGTTCCCGGTGGGTGCCGGGCGGATCGATCAAGAACTGGCCCTGGCATCGCAAGATGATCTCCCTGAGCGGCTCGCTGTGGTCGCGGATCATGCTCGGTATTCCGCTGCGGGACATCACCGGCGGTTTCACCGCGTTCCGGGCCGACACGCTGCGCGGAATCGGCCTGGACACCGTCGAATCGGCCGGCTACGCCTTCCAGATCGATCTCGCCCGGCGTGCGGTCGAGCGCGGCTTCCGGGTGGTCGAGGTGCCGATCGAGTTCATCGAGCGGGAACGCGGCGACTCGAAGATGAGCAGCGGGATCGCCATCGAGGCGGCGCTGCTCACCACCCGCTGGGGCGTCGCCAAGCGCAGCCAGCAGGTGAAGAACTACCTCGGCTTCAACAAGCGTCGGGCTGGCAGGTGACCATTCCGCACCAGCCGGCACGCGGACGGCGTCCCTGGCTGGCGCCGCTGGTGCTGCTCTTCTTCGTCCTGGTCCCGGTGATCGAGGTCTGGCTGCTGGTCAGCGTCGGCCAGCGGATCGGCGCCCTGCCGACGCTCGGCATCCTGATCGTCCAGGCCATTCTCGGCGGCTGGCTGATGCGCCGCGAGGGCACCAAAGCCTGGCGGGCGCTGAACGAGTCGGTCAACTCCGGACGGCTGCCCGGCGGCGAACTGCTCGATCCGGTGCTGATCGTGGTCGGTGGCGTGCTGGTGATGCTGCCCGGCTTCTTCACCGACATCTTCGGCCTGATCTTCCTGCTGCCGCTCACCAGGCCGCTGGCCCGCGGCCTGCTGCAGTTGTTCATCGCGCGACGCGCCGCCCGTTCCGGCATCGACCTGCAGGTGATGCGGGTGAAGATGGAGGGCGACACGGTGATCCGTGGCGAGACCGTGCCGGAGGAGCCGGCGCCCGACTACAGGGCGAACCCGCCGCGTCCGGCGTCCGATCCAACAGTGATCAAGGGCGAGATCGAGCCCTAACGCAACCACCGCCGGTTGAGCTTGTCGAAACCCCTGCCAGCGCGATGGGGCGCCGGGTCTCGACACGCTCAACCAGCGGTGATCGGTACTTCCTCGCGGTGTCAGTTTCCGCGGATCTCGTCCAGCCGTTCGGCCAGCAACTCTTCCAGCTCTTCGATGGAGCGCCGCTCGCGCAGCATGTCCCAATGGGTGCGCGGTGGTTTGACCGCCTTGGCCTCGGGCTCGACGCCGTCCGAGCGTCGCGAGACCGCGCCGCAACGTGGGCACTCCCATTCGGTGGGCAGATCGGCCTCTTCGGCGAAGGTGACGCTGAAGTGGTGACCCTTGGGGCAGTCGAATCCGGTCTCCTGGCGGGCCGCGAACTCGACGCCCGCGCCGTCCGCGAAGCTCTTCGAGCCCAAACCCGAACCGCGCAATGATCGCTCAGCCATACTCTCTCCCTCCCAGGCCCGACGACCCAGCGGTCGACCGGCCGTCTCCACGCTACCGGGTGACCCCAAGCCGGTTACAAGACCTTCGGCAACGAATTTCCGGCCTCGGTGATTCCCCGGCGCATATCGACCCGGGTCAGCAACAGGCCTCCGACTAGGAAGAAGAGCACCAGGGTGAGGATCGCCCAGCGGTAGGACTGGCTGAACTGGAACACCAGCGCGAAGCTGAGGGTGCCGAGCCAGCTGGTGCCGCGTTCCATCGCCTGATAAAAGCTGAAGTACTCCGATTCGCGTCCCTTGGGGACCAGTTGGGAGTACATCGAGCGGCTCAGCGCCTGGGTGCCACCCATCACCAGGCCGATCGCCGCACCCAGCGCGAGCAGGGCGCCGAAGACGCCGGCCGGCAGGAAGAACGCCACCGAGACCACCCCGAACCAGATCGCGATGCCGATCAGCACGGTGCGTTTCGCGCCGAGCCGGGCCGCGATCCGTCCGAACAGCAGGGCACCGCCGAACGCCACGAACTGGGTGAGCAGGAAGGTGACCATCACCTGCGAGGTGGTCATGCCCAACTCGAGCTGCGCATACAGGCTGGACTGGCCGATCACCGTCTGGATGCCGTCGTTGAAGAACAGGTAGGCCACCAGGAAGAGCATCGTCTGCGGGTAACGCCGCAGATCGACGAAGGTGGCCGCCAACTGCCGGAGCGGATTGCGGCGCTCGGCGGGGGAGTCCGCAAGGTCGCCGAGGGCACGCGGTGGCAGTGAACGGAGCCCCAGCACCGGGATGATCGCGAACAGCCCCCACCACAGGCCGGCCGATAGCAGGCTGATCCGGATCGCCATGCCGTAGCTGAT
The DNA here is from genome assembly GCA_047602545.1 of Micropruina sp. GTDB lineage: Bacteria > Actinomycetota > Actinomycetes > Propionibacteriales > Propionibacteriaceae > Micropruina. The sequence goes on from JASGHC010000003.1 coordinate 187,485, forward strand.
CCCCAGCGACTCGTAGCCGGTCATCGTGACCAGGTTGACCGCCAGCAGCAGCCCACCGCCCAGGTACCCCCAGGCCCAGCCACGGCTGGAGACCCGGTCGCGGTCATCGGGGGACGCGATCCGGACCAGAATGCCGTCGTAGATCACCTGGGACGACCCGATGCACAGGTTCGCCACGATCATCAGCACGGCACCGAGCTGCCAGTTGTCGCCGCTCAGGAAGAACATCGCGGACGCCGCGGCGGCACCCACCCAGGCCAGCCCGCCGAGCCACCACTGCGGGTGCTTCGAGCGGTCCGCGATCACGCCGACCAGCAGCAGTGCGACGGTGGTGAAGATGGTCGAGAGGGTGACCAGGAAGGGATGGACGGCACCGGGCAGCACCCCGAATCCGAGCAGCGACACCGGGGTGGTGCAGACCTCACCCGTAGGCAGGTCGGGACAGGCGGCGTTGGTGGCCAGGCTGGTCAGATACGGGCCGAGGATGACGGTCGCCGTCGTCGTCGCATACGCCGAGTTGGCCCAGTCGTACCAGTACCAGGCGCGCTGCTGTTTCGTGCCGCGCCGCTTCTTCCCACCTTCGGTCATCAGTTGCCCTCCCACAGCCCACGCTCGGTCAGTACCTCCGCGAGCAGCTCGATCCGGTCGCTGACCAGGCCGTCCACGCCCAGGTCGATCAGCCGCTCCATCTCGGCACGCTCGTTGACCGTCCAGACGTGCACCGCGCGGCCGGCGGCGTGGGCCGTCCGGATCAAGCCGCGGGTCAGCACGGGTACCCGGTCGTGCCAGGCCCGCGCCGGTATCTGGAGCACCACGCCGGGGGAGCGGAGGAGCCGGCGTCCGAGCGGGGCGTAGGCCTGCCAGGCGACCCCGGCCGGACCGGCGGCCGTCGCCACCCGGCCACGGGTCCGGCGGCGGAAGGCGCGGATCCGGGCCGACGAGAAGGAACCCACGCAGACCCGGTCATGGGCCTGGTGCGCATCGAGGGCCAGGGCCAGCAACTCGACCGCCTGGGGCACCTTCAGGTCGATGTTGAATCGGGCCCGGCAACGCCTCCAGCAATTCGTCGAAGCGGGGGAGCGGATCGATGCCGGCGATCCGTACCTGGCTCAACATGCTCCAGGGAAGCTGTTCGGGGACTCCGGAGGCGTCCGTGACCCGGTCGAGGGTGCTGTCGTGGAAGGCGAAGAGCACGCCGTCGGAAGAAACCTGGACGTCGGTCTCCAGATAGCGGTAGCCGCGCTCGACCGCCCGGGTGAACGCGTGCAGCGAGTTCTCCCGCGCGCGGTCCGCGTCCGAGCGGAAGCCGCCACGGTGCGCCATCGCGGCGAACCGCGTGTCGAAGTAGCGGTAGTCCAGGGCTTTCACCGCCTCAGTATGGGTGAGGCACAGCGGACAGGGCCATAATCGGAGCATGTCGGAGACTTCTGCACCCATTCGCCAGGCCCTGCGGGATGCCCTGCCGGGCGCAATGAAGGCGCGGGACACTCCCGCGCGCAACGCGATCCGGTCGGCGCTGGCCGCGATCGAGAACGCCGAGGCCGTCAGCGTCGAGCCTGCCGCCGGCGCTGTCGTAACCAGCGAACACGTCGCGGGCGCAGCTATCGGGGTCGGTGCCGCCGAGGCGGAGCGCCGCGAGTTGGACGAGGACCACAGCTTGGAGATCGTCAGCGCCGAGCGCGATGAGCGGCTGGCTGCGGCGGCCGACTACCGCGTCCGGGGCGAAGAGCAGCGTGCTGCTGAGCTGGAGGCTGAGGCCGCCGCGCTGGACGCCTTCCTATGTTGATCCTGAACGCGTTTCCACGGCGCGACGGTGTGCGACACAATGGGGCCTCGTGACCACAATCCTCTCGATCCAGTCCTCCGTCGCCTACGGCCACGTGGGCAACAGTGCGGCCACGTTCCCGCTGATGCGCTCAGGTGTCGAGGTCTGGCCGGTGCTCACCGTCCACTTCTCCAACCACACCGGGTACGGCGAATGGCGCGGACCGCTGCTGGCCGCCGAGGACGTCGCCGAGGTGATCCGGGGCATCGATGACCGGGGCGTGCTGCCCCGGGTGGACGCCGTGCTCTCCGGCTATCAGGGTGCCGAAGCGGTCGGCGCGGTCGTGCTGGACGCGGTCGCCCTGGTCAAGGAGCGCAGCCCGCGGGCGATCTACTGCTGCGACCCGGTGATGGGCGACGTTGGCCGCGGGTTCTTCGTCCGGCCCGGCATCCCGGAGTTCATGCGCGACCAGGTCGTGCCGAAGGCCCAGATCGTCACGCCGAACCACTTCGAACTCGACTTCCTGACCGGACGCGAGACCCACACCCTGGACGAGGTGATCGAGGCGGCTCATGCGCTGCGGGCCGTCGGCCCGGAAACGGTGCTGGTGACGTCCGTGGTCACCGATACCACCGAGGACGATTCGCTCACCATGCTGGCCGTCACCGGCGAGGGTGCCTGGCAGGTGACCACCCCGCGCCTGGACCGCACCTTCACCGGCTCCGGCGACCTGACCGCGGCGATGTTCCTGGCGCATTGGCTACGCACCCAGTCGGCCGCCGATGCGGTCGGCGCCACCGCCGACATCGTCTACTCGGTGCTCAAGCAGACTGCGGATTCGGGCCTGCCCGAACTCCAACTCGTTGCCGCCCAGGACGAGATCGTCACGCCCACCTACCACTTCGACGTCCACCAAGTGCGCTGAGGCGCGACCCGGCACGCCGCTGGTCGCGCGTGTCGAGACGTCGTGCGCACGCCCGTCCGAAGTCACTGACATCTCCGCGAACCACTGCCGCTCTGCAAAGCGGCAGCGGCTCCCGAAGGTGTCAGCGTCCGGTAGACCTGACGATCCGCCGGGTCCACTCGCGGCAGGGTTCAGTCGCGGAAGACCTCGATTTTGGCGCCGAGGGCGTTGAGCCGGTTCGGCAGGTCCTCGTAGCCGCGGTTGATCACGTAGACGTCGCGCAGCACGCTGGTGCCCCGGGCCGCGAGGGCGGCCAGCAGCAGGCAGACCGCGGGGCGCAGCGCTGGGGGAGAGATGACCTCCTGGCCGCGCCAACGGGTCGGGCCGGTGACGATGATCCGGTGCGGGTCGAGCAACTGCACGTTGGCGCCCAGCTTGGTCAACTCCACCAGGTGGATGGCGCGGTTCTCGTAGACCCAGTCGTGGATCATCGTCCGGCCCTGAGCCACCGCCGCGATCACCGCGAAGAAGGGCAGGTTGTCGATGTTCAGGCCGGGGAACGGCATCGGGTGGATCTTGTCCGAGCTGGCATGCAACTCCGACGGGTACACGGTGATGTTGACCAGCCGGGTGTTGCCGTTCTCGGCCGGGTACTCCGGTGACAGGTCGAACGCCTGACCCATCTCGGCGAGGATCTCGAGCTCGATCTCCAGGAACTCGATCGGGCAGCGCTGGACGGTGAGCTCCGAGCCGGTCACGATGGCCGCGGTGAGCAGGCTCATCGCCTCGATCGGGTCCTCGGACGGCGCGAAGGCGATATCGGTGTCGATCACCGCCAGGCCGCGAACGCGGAGCGTGGTCGAACCGATGCCGTCCACCTGCACGCCGAGCTGCTGCAGGAAGAAACACAAATCCTGCACCATGTAGTTGCTGCTGGCGTTGCGGATCACCGTCTCACCCGGGTGCCGGGCCGCCGCCATCAGGACGTTCTCGGTCACCGTGTCACCGCGCTCGGTGAGGGTGATCGAGCGGCGTTCCGCCGGGTCGATCGGGGTCACCGTGGCGTGGTAGGAGCCCTCGGTGGCCTTGATGTCGAGGCCGAAATGGCGCAGCGCCTGCAGGTGCGGTGTGACCGTCCGGGTGCCGAGGTTGCAGCCGCCGGCGTAGGGCAGTTCGAACGACGGTTCGTCGTGCAGCAGCGGACCAAGGAACATGATGATCGAGCGGGTCCGGCGGGCTGCCTCGACATCCATCAAGGACAGCTGCAGTCGATCCGGACGGATCAGCTCGAGCTCGGCGCGGTCGTCCGACCAGGTGGCTAGCACTCCGACGCTGGTCAGCACCTCGAGGATCCGGTTCACTTCTTCGATCTGCGCAATGCCGCGCAGCACCGTGCGGCCACGGTTCAGCAGTGAGGCGCAGAGCAGCGCGACGGCCGCATTCTTCGACGACCGGACGTCGATCGAACCACTGAGCGCGGCTTCGCCGTGGATCCGCAGGTGAAGCGCGCCGCTCGCCGTCTGCGGTTGCTCCAGGGCCTCAGCGATCCGGTTGATCAGATCGACGGAGAGTTCCCGCTGCCCGGCCTCCAGGTCGTTGACGGTCTCACGTGAGGTGCCCAGCTCGTCGGCCAGCTCCTGTTGGGAGAGCCCACGCTGCCTGCGCGCGTCCCGGATCAGGTACCCGATGCTGGTAGGGGAGAGTTCTGTCACCCGGGCAGCTTAGGCCATCGCATCAGGCCTCTCCCGCGACCATCCTGCGGCAAGGGTGTTCATCGCCGCGTCCGGTGGGCTGAAACTGGGGAGGTGGTCCACTAGGGTGCTGCCCATGAGCGCACACTTCGACGTCGTTGTCCTGGGCGCGGGCCCGGGTGGTTATGTGGCCGCCATTCGTGCCGCGCAGCTTGGCAAGAAAGTAGCCATCATCGAGAAGCAGTGGTGGGGCGGCGTCTGCCTCAACGTGGGCTGCATTCCGACCAAGTCTCTGCTGCGGAACGCAGAGCTGGCCCACATCTTCACCCACGAGAAGGACCTCTTCGGCATCGAGGGCGAGGTCACCTTCAACTTCGGCAAGGCGTTCTCGCGCAGCCGTGAGGTGTCGAACCGGATGGTCGGCGGCATCCATTACCTGATGAAGAAGAACAAGATCACCGAGTTCAACGGCTGGGGCACCTTCGTCGACGCCAAGACGATCGAGGTGACCACCGAAAAAGGCACCGAGACGGTCACTTTCGACAACTGCATCATCGCCACCGGCTCCACCACCCGGATGATCCCCGGCACCTCGCGCAGCGCTCGCGTCTTCACCTACGAGGAGCAGATCCTCGCCGACAACCTTCCCGGCTCGATCATCATCTGCGGCTCGGGCGCCATCGGCACCGAGTTCGCCTATGTGCTCTCCAACTACGGCGTCACGGTGACCATCGTCGAGTTCCTCGACCGGATGGTGCCCCTGGAAGACCCTGAGATCTCCCGCGAGCTGGCCAAGGCGTACAAGAAGCTCGGCATCGAGGTGCTGACCTCCACCAAGGTCGAGGCGATCGAAGAGACCGGCAGCGGCGTCCGGGTTACCGTCAGCCCGGCCAACGGCGGCGAGCAGAAGGTGCTCGAGGCCGACCGGGTGCTGCAGTCGATCGGCTTCGCGCCGCGCACCCAGGGCTACGGGCTGGAGAAGCTCGGCGTCGAGCTGACCGAGCGGGGCGCGATCAAGATCGACGACTACATGCGGACCAACGTGCCCGGCATCTACGCCATCGGCGACGTCACCATGAAGCTGGCGCTGGCGCATACCGCCGAGGCCCAAGGTGTGGTCGCGTCCGAGACCATCGCGGGCGCCGAGACCATGCCGATCAACTACGACATGATCCCGCGGGCCACTTACTGCCAACCGCAGATCGGTTCGTTCGGCTACACCGAGGCGCAGGCGAAGGAGCGCGGCTACAACGTCAAGGTGGCGAAGTTCCCGTTCAGCGCGAACGGCAAAGCGCACGGGCTGGGCGACGCGACCGGGTTCATCAAGGTGATCGCGGACGCTGAGCACAACGAGATCCTCGGCGCCCACATGATCGGCCCCGACGTCACCGAGTTGCTGCCCGAGCTGACCCTGGCCCAGCAGTGGGACCTGACCGCCGACGAGGTGGGCCGCAACATCCACGCCCACCCGACACTGTCGGAGGCATTGAAGGAGTCGGTGGAGGGTATCGCCGGCCACATGATCAACTTCTGAGAACATGACCCGCAGCCGACCGGACCCGGCTCTCCGGGCCCGGTCGGCTGCGTCCGGGCCGCCGCATCGGTGGCCCTTTATCCTGACAGGATCGCCATCGTGCCTCGCCTCATTCGTGTCCTGCTGGCGGCCGTGCTGGCCTCGGCGCTGACCTTCCTCGCCGGCTGCACCGGCAATCCGTCCGACTCCGGACCGCAGGGTTCGACCGGCGGCGGGGGAGCGCCGGCGGGGGTGACGGTTTCGCCTGATCCGGCCCCGTCGGCGAGCGGCCAGCCGGTGGCGATGCGGGCCGACTCGATCCGGCGGATGGGCTCGCTGATCAGGCTCGACCTGACCATGGCCCTCGGCAACAGCCCCTGGCCGATGCGGGTGGGCTGGATGACCTTGGCCCTCACCACCAACGACGGCGTCGCGCTGGAGGCGAAGGACCCGGCCGGTCGGACCATCGCGCCGAACTCGACCGCGACGATGTCGATTGAGGGACGCCTTCCCGACACCTCGCCCACGTCGCTGACGGTGAAATGGGACGAGGTGTCGATGACGGTGCCGCTGTCGGCCGAAGACGGCGCGACAGTGTGGCGTCCGGCACCGCTGCGGCAGGTCGGGCTGGCCGCGCCGGTGCTGGCGTCGGCGCCGCACGGTGTCGTGCTGGACACCATCAGAAGCGCAGGCATGGTGACGGAGGTGACCTTCCAGGGCTGGAACGGCTCGCTCTCCCGGACCGGAATCTGCGCCTACAACTTCAACCGCTCCACCTGCAAGCTTGTCGAGCCGGACGGCACCGTGCACCAGTTGCTCGGCGGCACGTCCGACCAGCACCCCGCCTTCGGCCGGATCGCCGGCACGCTTCGCTTCCTCGGCGAACTGAAGCCCGACACCACCACGCTCCAGGTCTACGTGGCGGGCTCGAAGGACTTCGATCCGGTCGAGGTGGAACTGCCGAGCCATCAGGATTCGCCCACCCAGGCGATCGCGGGCAGCCTGGTCCGCGACCCTGTGCTGCTTGATCCCGCCCGCAAGCTGACCCACAAACGGAGCGGTGCCAAGCTGACCGTCGACCGGGTGGACGTCCTGGCCGACCGGGTGCAGGTGCACGCCAAGCTCACGGGCGGGAAGTCCGCCTTTGACCTGTACTCTCCGACGCTGGTCGATCCGTCCGCGCGCGAGTACCCGTTCGTGCCGTCGGCGGCGGGAATGCTCACGCTCAAGGAGAAGGGGAAGATGGATGTCACCTTCGTCTTCCTCGGAGCGGTCCCGGCCGACGTCACCTCGCTGGAGTTGAGCATCGGGGCGTCCTGGAACACTCCGGTGCGCACCAAACTGACCATTCCGGCCGCGGACTCGAACCCGCCCGCCCCCGAGGCCACTCTCGGGCAGGTGGAACAACCCGCGTCCGAGCCGATCACGGTGCCGGAGTTGGCCTCCGCGTCACCGGCCCCGTCGGGGTCGCCGACGCCCTCTCCGGGGGCCAGTGTCGGCTCCCTCAACGTGACCAGCGGCCCGCTGTCCACCGATGCCGAACTCGGCCCGGTGCGCACCTTCGTGAAGGGCGTGTCGACGGGAGCGAACACCTCCGAGGATCCGACGGCGTCGGAGAAGGCGGAACGGACACTCGAAGAGATGGGCGCCAAGCGGACGCCCGACGGCTGGACGTTGACGCTGCCCGAGACGGTGCTGTTCGACTACAACTCCGCCGACCTGCGCCCGGACGCGAACAACACCCTGGGGCGGGTTGCCGAGCTGCTGAACCACTTCAGCAAGGCGAAGATCGGGGTCAACGGGCACACCGACAACAGCGGCGCCGCCGACTACAACCGCGACCTGTCCACGCGACGGGCCACCTCGGTGGCGGACGCCCTCGCCGCTGACGGCGTCGCGAAGAGCCGGATGACGATCACCGGCTTCGGCGAGACCAGACCGATCGCGTCCAACGGCTCCGAAGCGGGCAAGCAGAAGAACCGCAGGGTCGAGATCGTGCTGCGTGAGGCTGCCTGATCGAGGTCACCCTCTGGCGATAATCGAAACTGTGTTCTAGGATCGCGCTATGAGTCTTGAGTTCCAGGTGAGCTTCGACTGCCGCGATCCGCGCGCGTTGTCGACCTTCTGGCGCGACGCCCTCGGCTACGTCCACCCGGGGCCGCCGGGGGTGACGGTGGCCGAAGGCGTCGATCCGTTGGATGCCTGGGACGACTTCCTGGAACGCGCACAGGTGCCCCTGGAGCAGCGCAACTCGAGTTCGGCGCTGGTCGATCCCGAGGGACGCGGCCCGCGGATCTTCTTCCAGCAGGTTCCCGAGGGCAAGCAGGTCAAGAATCGGCTGCACCTCGACGTCCGGGCTGCGCCGGGGCTGACCGGTGACGAACGGATGGCTGCGCTGGAGGAGTCGTGCGAGCGGCTGACGGCCCTCGACGCCGTCCGGGTTCAGCGGTTCGAGCCCGCGCCGCCGTTGAGCGGCGGGTTCATCGTGATGCGCGACCCGGAGGGCAACGAGTTCTGCTTGGACTGACGGTGTGTTGCGGACCCTTGGTGGTGCAAGGGTCCACACCATTCGTATGGGCCGTGAGCGTTGCCGCCACCATCACCTTGGTGGCCGATAAGCAACATTATGTCAGAATGAACGGGATGGAGGGACCCGGAACATGAGTCGGTCCTCCCATGAAGCGGCTGTGATCCGCGGCGGCTGACGCGATCGGCCGGGCATGTCAGACTTGCCCGGTGGTGGATTCCGGCATCGTGCTGATCGGCGATCCGCGCGTCGTCGCGATCGAGGTGCGCGAATCGTCCGAACCATTGGTCGACCTCACTCGCCTCCCCCGGCTCCGGATCGATCCACGCAAGGCCGACGACACGGGCGGCTGGCACCATGCCCGCGCCGGCCTGGCGCAACGACTGGCCAGTGCCGCGGCGGCGCTGCCGTCCGGCGTCGAGTTGCTGATCGTCGAAGCGTTCCGCAGCCCGGCCCGGCAGCGCGGCTACTGGGACGGCTACCGCTCCGAACTGCGCGCCCACTACCCCGGCCTCACCGATCCGCGGCTCTACCACCTCGCCACCCGCTGGGTGGCGCCCCCGGACGTCGCCCCGCACTGCACCGGCGGTGCGGTTGACCTCACCCTGTGCGATGCGGACGGCGTCGAACTCGATCTGGGCTCGCCGCTGGACGCCACCCCCGAGCAGAGTTCGGGAGGCTGCTTCACGGCGGCGCAGGTGCCCCGCGAAGCGGCTGCCAACCGGGCGATCCTGGTGGACGCGCTGACCGATGCCGGGCTGGTGAACTACCCGACCGAGTGGTGGCACTGGTCCTACGGCGAGCGGTACTGGGCGTTCAGCACCGGCGCCTCGCACGCCCGCTACGGACCTATCGACCCGCCGTCCTGAACCCCCTGCCGCGCTCAGCGGGCGGTGCGCCGGATCCGGGCCGCCGGCACCACCATCGGCGTCCCGGTCGCCGGGTCGGGGATGACCGTGCAGGCCAGGCCGAACACCTCCGCCACCAGCTCGGGGGTCACCACCTCCTGCGGGGTTCCCGAGGCGACGATGCGGCCGCCGGCCATCGCGATCAGGTGATCGGCGTAGCGGGCGGCGTGATTCAGGTCGTGCAGCACGGCGACGATCGTGTAGCCGTCGGCCCGCAGGTCGGCGCACAGGTCGAGCACGTCGAGCTGATGGGTGATGTCGAGGAAGGTGGTCGGTTCGTCGAGCAGCAGGATCTGGGTCTGCTGGGCGAGCACCATCGCCAGCCAGGCCCGTTGCCGCTGTCCCCCGGACAACTCGTTCGACGGGCCGCTCCGCCAGTTGGGTGACCCCGGCGGCCGCCATGGCGTGCTCGACGGCCTGCTGGTCGTCGTCCGACCACTGCCGCAGCAGGCTCTGGTGCGGGAAGCGGCCGCGTCCGACGAGGTCCAGCACGGTGATGGTCTCCGGCGCGACGGCGGACTGCGGCAGCATGCCGAGAGTGCGGGCCACCTCCTTGGCCGGCATCGAGTGGATCGCCCGGCCGTCCAACAGCACCTGCCCAGCGTGCGGACGCAGAATGCGCGCCAACGCCTTCAGCAGGGTTGACTTGCCGCAGGCGTTCGGGCCGACGATCACGCTGAACCGATCGTCGGGGACGGCGATGTCGAGGCCGTCGACCACGACCCGATCGTCGTAGCGCAGCTGGAGCCCCTCGCCGACCAGCCGGGACGTCTCGACACCCATCACTGCCTCCTCCGCCATTCCCTCGACAACAGCCACGCCAGGTACACCCCGCCCAGCCCGCCGGTGATCACGCCGACCGGGAGCTCGGCGTCACCGAATGCGCGCGAGGCGATCAGGTCGGACGCGGTGAGCAGCGCCGCGCCCATCGCCCCGGACGCCAGCACCGACGGCATCCGGCGTTGGCCCACCAGTCGGGCCGCCAGCTGCGGTGCCGCCAACGCCACGAACGAGATCGGCCCCGCGGCCAGCACCGCGACCGCGGACAGGCCGACCGAGACTGCCAGCGTGGTCCCGGTGACGAAACCCAATCGGACACCGACGGCCGCGGCGACCTCGGGGCCGAGCAACACCACCCGGAGTTGCCGCCCGAGGGCGGCCGCGACCGGCAGCAGGATCAGCAGGCCCAGGCCGGCGACGGCGGCGTCCGTCCAGTCGCTGCTGTTCACGCTGCCGACCAGCCAGCGGGTCGCCTCCATCGACTCGCGGACCGAGCTGCGGGTGAGCAGATAGGCCGACACCGAGTCGAGCAGTGCGCCCAGCCCGATGCCGATCAGGATGATCCGGTGCCCGGTGTCCCGGGTGCCCGAGGAGAGCAGGAACACCACCAGCGCCGCCAGCCCGCCGCCGGCGATGGCGAAGACCGCCGCCTCGGCCCGGTCGCTCACGCCGAGCAGCAGCATCGCCACCAGCGCGCCGGAGGCCGCACCGGAGTCGAAGCCGATCACGTCCGGGCTGCCCAACGGATTGCGGGTCAGGGCCTGCAACAGAGCACCGGCGACACCCAGCCCGGCACCCACCAGGACGGCGACGCAGGCCCGCGGCAACCCGATGTCGAGCACCACGAAGTCGAACTCGTCGGTGCGGCGAAGCAGGGTGTCGACCACCTCCGCGGGGGTCACCGGCAGCGCCCCGGTACCGAGGGTGACGAAGACGACCAGCACCGTGCAGCCGGCCAGGGCGAGCGTGACCAGCGCGGCGTGCCACGACGCGAGGATCCGCCACGGGCCGAGCCGCAGGGTGCTCGGCTCCGGGAGCCGGCGCGGCCGGTCGAGTTTCGCGGCGGTGCTCACAGCCGTCCGACCCGTCGTGCCCGCACCAGCCAGATCAGCACCGGTGCGCCGACGATGCCGGTGATGATGCCGACGCCGATCTCCTGCGGCCAGGCGATCACCCGGCCCACCACGTCCGCGGTGAGCAGCAGCAACGCCCCCAGCAGCGCGGACGCCGGCAGCATCGTGCGGTGATCGACACCCACCGTGAGCCGCGCCAGATGCGGGACGGCGAGGCCGACGAAGGCGATCGGGCCGACGGCGGCGGTGGCCGATCCGCAGAGCAGCACGATCACCACGGCGCTGGCCGTCCGGGTGCCCGGAATATTCGCTCCGAGCGCCCGGCCGGCCTCCTCGCCGAGCGACAGCGCGTTGAGCGGGCGGGCCAACAGCAGCATGCCCAGCAGGCCCGCGGCCAGGAACCATGCCACCGGCCCGACGTCCTCCAGGCTGCGGCCCGTCAGGGCGCCGATGTCCCAGTAGCGGAAGCTGTAGTAGGCGGTTGGGTCGGCCAGCATCGCGGCCACCACGTAGGACTGCAGCACGGCCTGGACGGCGGCCCCGGCCAGCAGCAGCCGCACCGGGTTCGAGGCACTGCGGCGTCCGGTACCGAGCAGGTAGACCAGCACCGCAGCACAGGCCGCCCCGAGCAGTGCGAACCAGATGTAGCCGCTGGGCTCGGTGATCCCGAAGACGCTGATCGCGGTGACCACCGCGGCCGCTGCCCCGCCGTTGACGCCGAGCAGTTGCGGGTCGGCCAGCGGGTTGCGGGTGATCGACTGCATCACCGCCCCGGCCGCGCCGAGCGCGGATCCGACCAGCAGGCCCAGCACGGTGCGAGGCAGGCGGCCGCCGCGGACGACGTCCATCGCCTCCTGGTCGGTGCCGAGCAGCCCCGCCCACACCTGCGCCGGGCCCAGCGGGTTGGCTCCCACCATCAGGCTGGCCAGGCAGGCCAGCAGTAGGGCGCCGACCGCCAGAGTCACCGTGGTCCTCGGCAGGGTCGTGCCCCCGACACGGGTCGGCGTGCGCCCGAGAGTTCGGACGGAGGTCGGCGACGGCACGCGCCTACATTACGAGAGAGTTTGGGTTGCCTTACCTAAGTCCGATTAGGGTGTGTCGCACTGATCGCGACGACGAAGGGGCGGGCAATGGGGCACAACGATTCGTTATGGGAGCACCGGCTGAGCCGTCGCAGCCTGGGCCTGGCGGCGCTGGGTGTTGCGGGCGCCGGTCTGGTGGGGTGCGCGTCTGGTCCCTCCACGGCCGGGTCGGCATCGCCGTCGGCGACACCGTCCACGAGCGCTCCCGGGGGCTTTCCGACGACCATCACCCACGCCTACGGCACCACGGTCGTCGAGGCCCAGCCGACCAGGGTGGTTTCCGTGGGCGTCACCGAGCAGGACTTCCTGCTCGCCCTCGGCGTCATCCCGATCGGGGTCACCGACTGGTACGGCGACCAGCCCTACGCCACCTGGCCGTGGGCGCAGGCGGCGCTCGGCTCGGCCCAGCCCAAGGTGCTGAAGAACGACGACGGATTTCAGTTCCTGCAGATCGCCAACCTGAAGCCCGACCTGATCGTCGGACCCAACTCGGGGATGAAGAAGGCCGACTACGCCAAGCTGTCCAAGATCGCGCCGACGATCCCCCACGCCCGCGCCGACGCAATGTGGTTCTCGCCGTGGCCCGAGATCCTCGCCCCGATAGCCCAGGCGGTCGGGAAGGTCGCAGAGGGTGAGCAGCTGAAGGCGTCCGTGCAGCAGAAGTTCACCGACGCCGCCGCGGCTAACCCGAGTTTCGCCGGCAAGAAGGCGATCTTCCTGCAGAACGCGGTCTACGACGGCAGCCTGATCGCGTACCAGAAGGGCTTGAGCACCGAATTCCTCACCGATCTCGGCTTCGAGATCCCCTCCGAGATCGACCCGTACATCAAGGACGGCGAACAGGCCCACATCCCGGTGGAGAAGATCAGTGTGCTGAACTCGGCCGACGTCCTGGTGTGGGGCACCGAGAAGGACGCCGACCGGGCAGCACTGGAGAAGGTTCCCGGCTTCACCTCGCTGAACGCGGTCAAGGACGGGCGCTCGATCTACACCGGCGGAGAGTTGGCCGGCGCCATCTACTTCGCCTCGCCGCTCAGCCTGCCGTACGTGGTGGACAAGCTGGTGCCGATGCTCGCCGACGCCTTGAAGAACGGCTGATCGCCAACCCTGTGGCGACCTGGGAAGGGCCGGCAACCGACGAGGGTTGCCGGCCCTTCCGCACTAGCTCGGACAGCGTCAGCGCCGTCGTCCGGTGACGAGTCCGACCAGCCAGAGCAGGATCACAGCGCCCCCGACCGCGGTCAGCATGCTGAAGATCAGCCCGCCGCCGGCCACGTCCACATTGAAGGCGCTCAAAATCCAGCCGCCCAGCAGGCCGCCGACGATTCCCACGATGATGTTCATCAGGATGCCCATCTGGGCATCGGTCTTCATGATCTTGCTGGCGATCCATCCGGCGATCCCGCCGAGGACGATCCAACCCAGAAATCCCCAATTTAACATTGGCTGTCGCTCCTTGTCTCGTGGCAGTTCCAGTGCTTTCCACTGTAGGTCGCGATCCCGCGACCTACAGTCCTGGACGGCAGGGAGTTGCAGTCACCAGGTGGGGGCAGGCCGCAACGGCTTCGACGGGCTGCCCGCGCCGAATCACTACTGGGAACCGCCCTGGCCAAGTCGCTGCTCGCCGAGGCGCTGGTGCGGTCGCCATGACCTGTCGGGTGGAGGCGTGCGCCGTTCAGGCTTGGTCGATCCTGACCACGTTGCCGGAGGGGTCGCGGACGGCGCAGTCACGGACGCCCCAGAACTGGTCGGTGGGCTTCTCGAGAACCTCGACGCCGGCTTCGCTCAGCCGGGCGAAGAGTCCGTCGAGGTCGTCACTGCGGAAGTGTGCGGCACTGAGGACGCCCTTGGTCAGCAGGCCCCGGAGCATCTCGGCGTCCGCGGGTGCGTCGGCCAGGTAGTTGCTGAGCACGATCGCGAACCCGTCCTGGCCGGGCGCGGTGAGGGTGATCCAGCGGAAGTCCTCCTGGGCGACGTCATTCAGCACGTCCAGGCCGAGAAGGTCGCGGTAGAAGGTGAGCGCGGCATCGATGTCGTTCGCTGCGACGAAGCAGCGGGAGATCGCAATGGTCATGACCAGGAGGCTAGCCAGCCACCGACCGTCCGGACTTCTCGGATCCTGACCGATCCGACGATCTGCCGGTGAACCGGAACGGAACCGTCCCCTGAACCGGAAGGGGACGGTTCCGATTCGGTTCACGATCGGGGCGGGATCGACGCCCCGTCCGATTTGGGACCGGGCGGTGCGAACCCATAGGGTTGCTCGGCTGCGGACGGAGATACGAATGAATCACACAGCGCACGCCACCGGCGGGCACTGGCTGGCACCCCGGGACCGGTCGGTGATCACCATTCTGCTGATCGCGACGTTCGTGGTGATCCTGAACGAGACGGCGCTGAATGTGGCGCTGACGGCGGTGATGACCGACCTGCACGTCAACGAACGCACTGTGCAGTGGCTGACCACCTCGTTCATGCTGACCATGGCCGTGGTCATCCCGATCACCGGCTGGCTGTTGGAGAGGATCCCGACCCGCACGGCATTCATCCTTGCCATGAGCCTGTTCACCACCGGCACCCTGGTTTGTGCGGTGGCTGGCACGTTCCCGTTGGTGCTGGGCGGACGGGTCATTCAGGCGAGCGGCACGGCGATCATGATGCCGCTGCTGATGACCACGATCATGCAACTCGTCCCACCCGCCCATCGTGGCGCGGTGATGGGCAACATCTCGCTGGTGATCTCGGTTGCACCTGCCCTCGGCCCGACGATGGCGGGGCTCGTGCTGCAGTTCACCAGTTGGCGGGGCGTGTTCGGCACCATGGTGCCGATCGGGCTCACCATGCTGATTGTCGGGGCGCTGCGGATCGTCAACGTGAACGAGACCATCCGGGTCCCGTTGGACGTGCTGTCGATCCCGCTCACGGTGCTCGGTTTCGGCGGACTTGTCTACGGGCTCAGCCTGATCGGGGACCCCTCGACCCCGGCGGCCGAGATGAGCGGCTCCTTTGCGGTCGGCGCGACCGCACTCGCCGCCTTCCTGTGGCGCCAGGTCCGACTCGCCCGCGACGACCGCGCGCTGCTCGATCTACGGGCTTTCACGCACGGATCGTTCTCGATCAGCGTGATCGTGATGTCGCTGGCCATGATGGCCCTGTTCGGCACCGTGATCATGCTGCCGCTGCTGCTGCAGCGGGCGCTGCACCTGCCCGCGTTGACCGTCGGTCTGATGCTGCTGCCCGGCGGCTTGCTGATGGGTGTGCTCGGCCCGATTGTCGGACGGCTGTACGACCGGGTCGGTGCCCGGCCGCTGATGCTGCCGGCGTCCATCGTGGTGGCGGGCGTGTTCTGGCTGCTCTCCACGATTCAGCCGAACACCCCGTGGTGGTTCGTCCTGGCCTGCCACATGGCGATGAGCGCGTCCTTCGCCTTCATGTTCACCCCACTGTTCACCATCGCGCTCGGTTCGCTGCCGCGCCAGCTCTACACCCACGGCGCGGCGATCGTCGGCACCGTGCAGCAGCTGGCCGGCGCACTGGGTACCGCGGTCTTCGTCACTGTCTTCGCGGCGCAGTCGGACGCCCACAAGGCCACCGGCGCCGGCGTGGAGGAGAGCCTGCTGTTCGGCTCGCACCTGGCCTTCCTGGGTGCCGGCGCGGTCTGGCTGCTGGGGATCGTCGCCACGGCCTTCCTGCGCACACCCGAACCCGGCGACGAGGTGCACGGCGTTCATTGAGCCCCCTCGATCGCCAGGCAAGCGGTGATCGATCATGTCTCGGCCCCCCGCTCTTGCGCCGGTGACCCGTCAAGAGAACTGAACGCAATTTGGTCGAGTGCTGGTGGGCCCGGCACTCGATACGGCACGATACGCCCATGGCGAAACTCCAAAAGCTGGATAAGGAACTCTACGAAGCCGAACTGCTGCGGTTGCAGGCGGAACTCGTGGAGATGCAGGAATGGCTGCGCACCGAGGGCAAGCGGTTGGTGGTGATCTTCGAGGGACGTGACGCTGCGGGCAAGGGCGGCGCGATCAAGCGGATCACCGAATACCTGAGCCCCCGGGTTGCTCAGGTGGTGGCACTGCCGGCACCGACTGAGCGGCAGTCATCGCAGTGGTACTTCCAGCGGTACATCCAGCACCTGCCGTCCGCCGGCCAGATCAAACTGTTCGACCGCTCCTGGTACAACCGCGCCGGCGTCGAGCGGGTGATGGGCTACTGCACCACCGAGCAGCATCGCCGGTTCCTGCGGCAGTGCCCGATCTTCGAGCGCATGCTGATCGAAGACGGCATCATCCTGCGCAAGTACTGGTTCTCGGTGTCCGACAAGATGCAGGAGAAGCGATTCCAGTCGCGGCTCACCGATCCGATGCGGCAGTGGAAGCTGTCCCCGACGGACCTGGAGTCGCTGACCCGCTGGGAGGACTACTCGCGGGCCAAGGACGAGATGTTCGTCCACACCGACATCCCCGAGGCGCGGTGGAACGTGGTGGAGTCCGAGGACAAGAAGCGGGCTCGGATCAACATGATCGCGCACCTGCTGGCCAGCATCCCCTACCAGAAGGTGGAGCGCCCAGCGCTGACGCTGCCGGAGCGCCCGCCGTTGACGGGCTACCAGCGGACCGACCGCGGCCTGCAGTCCGAGGTGCCCGATGTGACCACCGACCTGGTCAAGGGCAAGAAAAGGAAGGCCGCAGCGTACGTGGACCCCGAAGAGGACCACGACGGCCTGGCCGACTGAGGCCCACGCTACGAGCGGGGCGCGGGCATTCCGCGCCCCGCTCGTGCCGTGTCAGGCCTCGAACAGGCTGACGTCGCCCGACCCGCGCCGGATGATCTCGATCTCGTCGCCACTCAGGTCGATGACACTGGTGGGTTCGGTGCCGCAATCGCCGGAATCCACCACCGCGTCGAGCGCGTGCCCGATCTCGTCGTTGACCGTCCAGCCGTCCGACATCGGCTCGCTCTGCCCCGGCAACAGCAGGGTGCTGGACATCAACGGCTCCCCCAGTTCGTGCAGCAGTGCCAGTGTGGTCACATGTGCCGGGAGCCGGACGCCGACCGTCTTGCGCTTCGGTTGCAGCATCACCTTCGGCGCCTCGCGGGTGGCCTTCAGGATGAAGGTGTAGCCGCCCGGGGTGGCGGCCTTGATGGCCCGGAAGACGTCGTTGCTCATCTGGACGTACTGGCCGAGCTGAGCGAACTCGCTGCACACCAGGGTGAAGTTGTGCTTGGCGTCGAGTTGCCGCAACTCCCGGATGCGATCGAGCCCGGAGCGGTTGCCCAGCACACAACCCAACGCGTAGCCCGAATCGGTGGGATAGGCGATCAGGCCGCCGTCGCGGAGAATCGCGGCGATCTGGCCGAGCGCGCGCGGTTGCGGGTTGTCGGGATGGACGTCGAAGTACCGGGCCATTCGTGATTCACCTTCCGTCGAGACCTGGCGCCCGGACACCGGGCGAGCCGCCACAATGCAGCCATGACGATCTTCTCCCTGACCGAAGCGGAATTGCGGCAGCGACGCAGCCTGAAGTGGCAGACCTACGATCCGGACGTGCTGCCGCTGTGGGTCGCCGAGATGGATTCTGCTGTGCTGCCCGCCGTTCGGGAGAGCCTGGACGCCGCGCTGGACCGTGGCGACACCGGCTATCCGTTCGGTACCGACTATCAGGACGCCTACCGGGCGAGTGCCGCCGCCCGCTGGGGGCTCGAGCTGGGCGCCGAGCAGCTGCGCAGGGGCGGCGACGTGATGAATGCGGTGCTCTGCGCGCTGGAGGCCACTACCGACCCTGGGGACGGCATCGTCATCACCGCGCCGGTGTATCCCCCGTTCTGGCAGGTCACCAGCGGCTACCGGCGACGTACGGTTCCGGTGTCGTTGACCGCGCAGGGACGACTCGACCTGGACGCCCTCGCCGAGGCGTTCGCCGCGCCGGACGTCACGGCCTTCCTGCTCTGCTCGCCGCACAATCCGACCGGCACCGTGCACACCGCCGAGGAGCTGACCGCGGTCGCCGAGTTGTGCGTGACGCACGGCGTCCAGTTGATCGTGGACGAGATCCATGCCTGGCTGGTCGACCCGGGCACCGTGTTCGTGCCGACGCTGAGCGTGCCGGGGGCCCAGGGCGCCATCGTGATCACCTCGGCGGGCAAGTCCTGGAACCTGGCGGCCTTCAAGGCCGGGCTGTACATCGCCGGCACGCAGGCCGGCGCGGTGCTGCGGAAGCTGCCGCCGCTCGCCTTCGGCTCGACCGGCCATCTGGGTGCGATCGCGCACACGGCCGCACTGCGGCACGGCGAGGAGTGGGTCGACCAGGCCTGCGCCGAGATCGCCGACAACAAGCGGCTGCTGGCCGACCTGCTGCACGCGCTGGTGCCGGGTGCCCGCTACCGGGCCGAGCCCGGCACCTACCTGGGCTGGGTCGATTGCACGGCGCTCGGGCTGGCGGACCCGTACCGGCACTTCCTGGAGGCCGGACGGGTGGCGTTCTCGCCCGGCCGGAACTTCTCCCCCGACCACGGGCAATGGGTGCGGATCAACCTGGCCGCCTCGCCGGCGATGATCACCCAGGCGGTGGAGCGGATGGCCATCGCGCTGCGCACGCCGCGGCCATAGACCTCAGTCGTAGAGCTGGGCGGCGGCACTGCCGCTACCGGACAACCGGGTCACCCCGATCAGGCTGAGCAGCACGGTGTCCACCGAGGTCGTGGTGGACACCCGGACGGTGCCGTCGGCGGCCAGGCTGACGCTGCCCTGGATGCGTGGCTCGGCGGCGATCACCTCGTGGGCTGCGGCGAGCGCGGCCCCGGCGTCCGGACGGCGACCGGCCTGGCGCTGCGCGGCGGTGGCGTCGACGGCGGCCCGGGCGGCCGCGGCCGCGGTCAGTTCGGCCCGCCGGTCGGCGGCAGTCTTGCGTCCGCCGTCCACCACCAGGCCGGCGACCAGCAGCAGCGCGATCACCGTGACCACCACGAACGACGACAGCGCCTGGCCGCGTTCGCTCCGTCCGTTGCCCCGCATCCGGTCAGTGTGCCCCGAGCCGGAGCGCCGTGGGTGGTTGTCCACAGGTTTGAGCCCAATATCTGCGGTGAACGGGATCCTGCGATCGACCGTTAGTCTGATTCCCACCATCACGCCCGCCAGAAAGGCCCATATTCATGGTTCAGAAGGTTGCCCTGCTCACCGCCGGCGGTTTCGCCCCCTGCCTGTCGTCTGCGATCGGTGGCTTGATCCAGCGCTACACCGAGGTGGCCCCCGAGGTCGAGATCATCGCCTACCGCTACGGCTACCAGGGGCTGCTGACCGGTGACTACCTCGAAGTCACGCCCGAGGTGCGGGCGAAGGCACAGCTGCTGCACCTCTTCGGCGGCTCGCCGATCGGCAACTCGAGGGTCAAGCTGACCAACGCCAAGGACCTGGTGAAGCGGGGACTCGTCGCCGAGGGCGTCGATCCGCTCAAGGTGGCTGCCGACCGGCTCGTCGCCGACGGCGTCGACGTGCTGCACACCATCGGCGGCGACGACACCAACACCACCGCCGCCGACCTGGCCGCCTACCTGGCCAGCAACGACTACGGCCTCACCGTGGTCGGCCTCCCCAAGACCATCGACAACGACGTGTATCCGATCACCCAGTCCCTGGGCGCCGACACCGCCGCCGAGATGGGGGCACGGTTCGCCAAGAACGTGCTGGCCGAGCACAACGCCGGCACCCGCATCCTGATCATCCACGAGATCATGGGCCGCAACTGCGGCTGGCTCACCGCAGCCACCGCCGCCAAATACCACGCCTGGGTCAAGGAGCAGGAGTGGCTTCCCGAGATCGGCCTCGATGCCAAGGCTTGGGACGTGCACTCGATCCTGGTGCCGGAAGCGGCCCTGGACATCCAGGCTGCGACGGAGCGGCTGCGAGGCGTGATGGACGAGGTGGGCTGCGTGAACCTCTTCCTGTCCGAGGGCGCCGGGGTCGCCGACATCGTGGCCGAGATGGAGCGCAACGGCGAAGAGGTGGCCCGGGACGCGTTCGGCCACATCCGGCTCGAGAAGATCAACCCGGGCGCCTGGTTCGCGACGAAGTACGCCGACATGCTGAACGCCGAGAAGGTGCTGGTGCAGAAGTCGGGGTATTACTCCCGGTCGGCCTCCGCCAACCAGTTCGATCTCGACCTGATCAAGTCGATGACCGACCTCGCGGTCGACTCGGCGCTGCGCGGCCAGCCGGGCGTCGTCGGCCACGACGAGGACAACGGCGACGTGCTCAGCGTGATTGCTTTCGACCGGATCAAGGGCGGTAAGCCGTTCGACATCACTCAGGACTGGTACCTCGAACTGCTCGCCGAGATCGGTCAGGAGGCGTCCGAACCGGCAGCGCTGCCCGCAGAGCACTGACCGCTTTTCCGGTCATGCCCGTCGGCGCCCCCGCGACTTCGCGGGGGCGCCGGCGTGTTCAGGGCCCATTCGGACGGCATTCCCGCAGCGTTCACCCGGGGACCCGGGGACCCCTTGAGCCCCGAAACGTTTCTGACATAGGCTGCCGCGCGTCCGAATCGATTCGTGGTGCCGCTGGGCGGCGCGAATCCTCCCCTTTGCGATGGAGACCTATATGACAGCGGCACAGCCGGGCGGCTCGTCCAGCCCAGCAGTTCTCACCACCAGCGGGTTCGACGAGGTCGACACACCCCAGCTCCGGAAGTTTCAGCGCCGGGTCACCCTGCTGTCCGCGGGGGGCACTTTCCTGGACGGTTTCGACCTGACCGTGATCGCCGTCGCGCTGCCGATGATCAAGCAGGAGTGGCACGTCACGCCCCTCGACCAGAGCCTGATCGTCTCGTCGGCGATCATCGGTTCGTTGATCGGTGCGAGTTGGCTGGGGAACCTGACCGACAAATACGGCCGCAAGGCGATGTATGTGGTCGACCTGCTCGCCTTCGTCGTCTTCGCCACACTGACCGCGTTCGCCTGGGACATCTGGCCGCTGATCATCTTCCGCTTCCTGCTCGGTGTCGGCATCGGCGCCGACTACCCGATTTCGGCGACGCTGGTTTCGGAGTTCAGCTCGAACAAGCGTCGCGGCATGCACGGAACCTCGTTGGCCAGCATGTGGTTCGTGGGTGCGGTGGCCGCCTACGTATTCGGTCTGCTGCTCGCACCGCTGGGTGAATGGGCGTGGCGCGCATTGCTGCTGCTGGGCGCCGTATTTGCGCTGGTCGTCTTCATCTTCCGGGTCAAGCTGCCCGAGTCGCCGCGCTGGCTGGTCGCCCACGGTCGCGAGGACGACGCCCGCGAGGTGCTCCGCAAGGTCACCGGCGTCGAGGTCGACCCGAACATCTCGCTGGAAAAGCCCCCGCATATCCCGGTCCGTGAGTTGTTCAAGGGTGAACTCGGACGCCGCACCTTTTTCGTCTGCGGCTTCTGGTTCTGCTACGCCACCGCCTACTACGGCATTTCGATGTACACCCCGACGATCCTGGCCCCGTTCACCGGCAACGACCGCACCTTGACCATCATCGGCAGCGGACTGGTGGCGGTGCTCGGTCTGGTCGGTTCGATCATCGGCATGAACGTCGTCGACCGGTGGGGACGCCGTCCGCTGATCATCACCAGCTTCGCCGGCCTGACCGCCTCGCTGGTGATCCTGGCGCTGAACACCAGCCCCAGCCTCGGCTTCCTGATCGTCATGTTCAGCACCGCGGTGCTGTTCTCGAACGCGGGCGGCGGCATTCTCAACTTCGTCTACCCGACGGAACTGTTCCCGACCTCGATCCGGGCCAGCGCGGCCGGCCTGGCCACCTCGGTCAGCCGGATCGGCTCCATCCTCGGCGTGCTGGTCTTCCCCAACTTCGTGGCCCTGTGGGGCGCGAACGCCGCACTGTGGTTCTTCGCCGCCATCGGCTTGGCGGGCCTGGTGATCTGTGTCGCACTGGCCCCGGAAACGCTGCACCGGAGCCTGGAGGAGCTCGACCCGACCCGCACCCAGGGCGCGAAGAATGGCTGAGCCGAGCTGGACGACGTCCGCCCGGATCGAGCGGGTCGCGGAGTACGACGGCGGCTACGTTGCCTTGCGCACCGCGCCCGGTGAGCCGCATCTCGAACGAACCGAGGTTTCCGGCGGCGCCGGTTGGGGCGAACCGACGCCGCTGCTGACACTGCTGCACATCACCGACTTCCAGTTGGCCGACCTGCTCTCCCCCAGTCGGACGGAGTTCCTGCAGCGATTCGACGGCGACCCACGCTGGCAGCGAATGCTGCCGGCGTACCGGCCGCAGGAATTCCTCGAACTGCAGGCCCTGGCGACCGTCGCCGCGACCGCGCGACAGGTTGCTGCGCAGCGACCGGTCAACGTGTTGGTCACCACCGGAGACAACACCGACTCGGCCCAACGCAACGAGGTCGACGCCTACCTGACGGCGCTCGATGGTGGCGAGATCCGGCCGGCGGGACTCGGCGTCGGTCACCCGGCCAGCCCGAGCGGGGGTGATGACGACAGCTTCTGGCAGCCTGAACCGGGCAGCCCGGACGCCTGGAGTGCCCGTGGGTTTCCTGGCGTCCCCGGTGCCCTGGCAGCTGCCCGCGCCCCATTCGTCAGTCCCGGAGTGGGCGTTCCATGGCTGAGTGTCTATGGCAATCACGACTGCCTGCTGCAGGGCCGGACGCCGTTCCCAGCCACCTACGACGCTTTCCTGACCGGGGCGGCCAAGCCGGTGATGCCGCCGTCCGGGTATGTCCCCGAGTGCGACTCGATGCTCGACTACCTGGCTGATCCGTGGGTGGTCAGCAGTGGGGAACGTGCGCCGATCGAGCCCGACGAACAGCGCAGCAGCGTCACCAAGGCCGAGCATGTCGCCGCCCATTTCCGGCCGGGTGCCGTCCCGGACGGGCACGGCTACACGGCCGAGAATGTGGCGTCGGGCACCGCCTACTACGTCTGGGACGGCGTGCCCGGCGTCCGACTGATCAGCCTGGACACCACCAATCCGTACGGCGACGTCAATGGTTGCGTCGACGACGTCCAATTCGGCTGGCTGCGCGACCGCTTGGCAGAGGTGTCGCCCGGTGCCGCCGAGCCGCGGCTGGTGGTGCTGCTGTCTCATCACGGCCTGGACACCATGGATAACGCCACCGGGCCCGACGACGCCGGGCTGCACCTGGCGGACGACGTCCGGGCCCTGCTGCACGCCCATCCGCAGGTGGTGGCGTGGCTGTCGGGGCATGTCCACGTGAACCGTGTGGTGGCCCGGCGAGGCCCGGCCGGGGGTGGGTTCTGGGAGGTGATCACCAGCGCGATCGCGGAGTGGCCGGTGCAGCTGCGTCACCTCACTGTGGGCGTCACCGAGCAGGGCGCGGTGCTCACCAGCACCATGATCGACTCGCTGGCGCCGGTCGACTGGGACCTCACCACGCAGGGCCTGGCCGGCCTGCATCGCGAAGTGGCGGCCAACGACCCGGGCAGCGTCGGCGGCATCCACGCCGAAGGCACCCCCGAGGACCGCAACGTGGTGCTCCCGGTGCCGTTGCCGTCCGAGCTGACTCGGGCGCTGCGGGCACACGGCTGACCGCCGCCGGCCCGCAACCGAGCCCTGGGTGCGTCAGTACAGTGGTGTTCTCATCCGCGGCGACGGGGCACGACGATGACAAAGCCGAACCCTGACCGGGTCACTTTGAAGATGGTGGCGCAGGCCGCGGACGTCTCGGTCACCCAGACCAGCATGGCGCTGAACGGCAAACCGGGCGTCGCCGCCGAAACCCGGGCCCGGGTGATCGCCTCCGCCCGCGAGCTGGGCTACGTTCCCGATCCGATCGCGCGGGAGCTACGCACCGGTCGGAGTGCCGTGTTCGCCCTGGTGGTGCGGAATGTCGCCAACCCCTACTTCAACGACGTGCTGTCGGGCATGCAGGCCGCGGCGCTCGACCACGGCGTCGCGGTGATGATGATGGACTCCGACTATTCGGAGGATCACGAGCGGCGGCACATTCGCTACCTGCTCTCGCGGCGGGTCTCCGGTCTGGCGATTGCGCCGGTCGGGTTTGCGGCGTCCGTCGAGGAGTGGCGGGCTGCACAGCCCGCCGCCCCAGTGGTGCTGCTGAACTCGAGCGTGCAACCCGGTCGCGGTATGGACCATGTCGCGCCGGATCCTGCGGCCGTCAACCTGGCCTTCGATCACCTGTGGGAGCTGGGGCACCGCCGGATCGGCTTCCTCACCGCGCCATACAGCCTGATGGCCGACGGTGATCGGCTGGATCGCTACCTCGCCCGCTGCCGACGCAACGGCGTCGTGCCGGCGACTCTGCACACTGAGTTGCGCAGCGCCGCCATTGCGACGCGGCTGCTCGACGCGTTGGCCGACCCGGTGGATCGACCGACCGCGGTGATCACCAACTCCGACTGGTCGGCGCATTCGGTGTACCGCGCCGCCCGGGACTGCGGTTTGGAGATCGGACGTGACCTGTCGGTGGTCGGGCACGACGACCTGACCAGCTCAGAGTTCCTCGCCCCGGCGTTGACCACGCTGCGCCTGGATCGGCGCGCGGTCGGTGCCGAGGTGGTCCACCACTTGCGCGGCGGACGCGCCGGAGACTATTTGGCCCCGGTCGAGTTGGTGGTGCGGGCGTCCAGCGGGCCACCTCGCTAGAACGGCGCTGATTGTCGTTGGTCGAGCCCGTCGAGACCGTGGGTGACCTGGTGCTGGCAAGGGGTTTCGACAAGCTCAACCAGCGAGACGGACGGCGAAGCGGCTACGGCAGGGGCAGCGTGAGTGCGCGGTGCAGGGCGGCCTGGCCGGCGTGCAGCGCCTCGTCGCGCAATCCGAGCTCCAGTGCGATGAGTGCCAGGTAGCCGTCCGCGGGGTCTCCCGCCTGGCGGGCACCCACCGCCTCGGTCGCCAGGTAGGTCTCGGCGACCACGGTGTCCTGGTGTTCGCCGAACGCCTCGGTGACCTGTTCCCAGGCGTTCGCCAGCAACTCGGCGTCGCCGCCGAACGCCGGGACCAGGGCCTCCGAACAGTACCGCGCCGCCTTGGCCGCCTTGCGCACCTCGTGCCAGCGGTGGGCGTCCTCGTCGATCTCGCTGGCGCGCTCGGTGAGCCGTCCGACCCGGTCGACGGCGCCGGCGAGCAGGCCCGGCAGGACGTTGACCTCGGCATCCCGCGCGTGCGCGCGCACCGGGGGGTCGGACAGGAAGTCGGTGAGCGTCTCGCGCAGCGATGCGTACCGCTCGGTGTTCATCGAGTCGACCAGCGAGGCGTGCGCGCGGGCATGGGTGTCGTCGAGGGAGGCCGACAGCCGTTCGGCGATCGGCCCGTGAGTCGGATCGGCGGGCAGCGTGGCAAGGGCGGCCAGCAGGCGTTCCTTGAGTACTTCGGCGTCGCGTGGGGCGCCGAGATGATCGGCATGCCAGGCCAGTTCGTTCCGCAGCGCGCGCACCCGCGGACGCCGAAACAGCGGGGCGAAGGTGCGCAGCGCGCTGCGGGAGCGTCGCGTGGCCACCCGGCTGCGGTGCACCGCGTCGGGAGCGTCGACGCGGACGTCGTCGGCACGCCCGGCGATCACGTCGGCCTGGGTGCGCAGGTAGGAGAGGACGACGTCAGGGGCTGTGGTCACTGGTTGCTCGCGTTCTCTTCGGTACGGACGACGCCGAGGTCATCGACGACCTCGCGCTGCTCGGGTGGCTCGACGCGCCCCCGGCGGGGGCGCCGGCGGTGCTGCCGCGGCGCGGCGTCGTCGTCCGGGCCCAGCGCCGAGCCGAGCAGAATCGGCGTGACGGCCGCGAACGCCCACACGGCCAGGGCGGACGGTGAGCGCAACGCTAGTGAGATCGGCACAGTGTCGCCGGGGTTCGCCGCGGCCAGCCGCTCGTCGAACGGCACGCCGCCCAACACCTGGCCGAGTTGCCAGCAGACCACGCCGGCCAGCAGGCCGAGCCCGGCGGCCAGGAAGGCGCAGGGCCAGCCGATCCCCTTGAACCGCCGCCAGGTCGCGATGCCGAGGCCCGCGCCGGCGAACATTCCGATCGCCGCGTACCAGGCGTCGCCGGCGAAGAACTCGGTGAGGGCACGCTCGCTGACCGTCGCCGAGCCGTCCGGCTGGACGACGTAGCCGGGCAGGCGCACCACCAGCCGCCACAACACGGCGCACGCGATACCGACGATCACCGCGATGCCGGCGAAGATCGCGGCCGTCGTGCGGTCGTTGCGGCGCGCCGGAGCGGTTGTGCCGCCCTCGGCGGCCAGAGTCGGCGCGGTGCTCACCGGGACAGCCTAGTGGCGCTCGTCCGGGACGCGGTGGACGAGCCCAGATCGGCGGATCCGGGCGGGGTCACACGCTCACACAGGATGGGCCGAGCAGCGCCTTCAGGTCGGCCATCAACGGCGGCGACGGCAGCACCCGCAGGGTCTCCTCCAGCTTCCACACCGTGGTGCGGCTCGAGGTGGTCAGCCGGACCCTCACCTCGGTGGTGCCCGGATGGCTGGTCAGCACGGTCCGCAGCTGTTGCACCACCACCGGCGTGCAGCGGGCGGCCGGCAGCGAGATCACCACCGGGCCGGACGGCCCTTCCGAGACGTCCGGGAAGGTCACCTCGGTGCCGCGGATCTCGACGCCCTCGTCCTTGCCGACCACCCGGCCCTTGATCCGGACGATGGTGTCGGTGGCCAACTGCAGCGCCACCGTGTTGTACGCCTTCGGGAACAGCAGCACTTCGACGGAGGCGTCCAGGTCTTCGACGGAGAGAATCGCCCACAGGTCGCCGTTCTTGGTCTGCTTACGGGTGACCTGGGTGATCATGCCGGCGATGGTGGTCTGGATGTCGCGCGGGCCGTCCTCGGCGACCACCTGTCCGATCGAATGATCGCGATTGGCCAGCAGCACGTGCTCCAGGCCGAGCAGCGGATGATCGGATACGTACAGCCCGAGCATTTCGCGTTCGAAGGCGAGCCGAATCCGTTTCTCCCACTCTTCCACCTCGGGCACCGGGGTGCTGACCAGCGCCTCTCCCCCGCCGAAGTCGCCGAACAGGTCGTCCTGGCCGTTGGCCTGGTTGCGCTTCAGGTCGATCACCTCGTCGACCTTCTGCTCGTAGCACTCCATCAGCGCCCGCCGGGTGTGCCCCAGCGAATCGAAGGCGCCGGCCTTGATCAGCGATTCGATCACCCGCTTGTTGCACACCACCAGCGGCACGTTGTCCAGGAACTCGTTGAAATCGGACGCCTTGCCGTTGGTTTCGCGGCCCTCGACGATCCCCTTCACCACGTTGTCGCCGACGTTGCGGATGGCGCCCAGGCCGTAGCGGATGTCGTTGCCGACCGGGGTGAACATGCCGTCGGATTCGTTGACGTCGGGGGGCAGCACCTTGATGCCCATCCGGCGGCATTCGGCCAGGTAGATCGCCGATTTGTCCTTATCGTCCTTCACCGACTGCAGCAGGGCCGCCATGTATTCGGCCGGGTAGTTGGCCTTCAGATAGGCCGTCCAGTACGAGATCAGCCCGTAGGCGGCGGTGTGCGCCTTGTTGAAAGCGTAGTCCGAGAAGGGCACCAGAATGTCCCACAGCGATTTTATCGCCGCGTCGGAAAAGCCGTTGGCGTGCATACCGGATTCGAAGTTGACGAACTCGGCTTCCAGCACCTCCTTCTTCTTCTTGCCCATCGCCCGGCGCAACTCGTCGGCCGCACCCAGGGTGTAGTTGGCCACCTTCACCGCGATCTGTTGCACCTGCTCCTGGTACACGATCAGGCCGTAGGTGAGGTCGAGGATCTCGGCGAGCGGCTCGGCCAACTCGGGGTGGATCGCGGTGATGGGCTGCTTGCCGGTCTTGCGCAACGCGTAGTTGGTGTGGCTGTTGGCGCCCATCGGGCCGGGCCGGTATAGCGCCAGCGCCGCGGAGATGTCCTCGAAGTTGTCCGGCTGCATCTGGCGCAGCAGGACGCGCATGCCGGAGCCGTCCAGCTGGAAGATGCCGAGAGTGTCGCCGGAGGCCAGCAGTTCGTAGGTCTTGGCGTCGGTGGTGTGCTTGCTGAGCTCGTCCAGGTCGAGGTCGATGCCCTGGTTGGCCTTCACGTTGGCGATGGCGTCGTCCAGGATGGTCAGGTTGCGCAGGCCGAGGAAGTCCATCTTGACCAGGCCCAGCGATTCGCAGCTCGGGTAGTCGAACTGGGTGATGATCTGGCCGTCCGATTCGCGCTTCATCACCGGGATGACGTCGAGCAGCGGCGCCGACGACATGATCACGCCGGCGGCGTGGACGCCCCACTGGCGCTTCAGGCCCTCGATGCCCATCGCCGTGTCGACGACCTCTTTGACCTCGGGCTCGGCCTCATACATCGCCCGGAACTCGCCGCCCTCGGCGTAGCGGGCATGCTGCGGGTTGAACACCTCCGGCAGCGGCACATCCTTGCCCATCACCGGCGGGGTGTAGGCCTTGGTGATCCGCTCCCCCAGGCCGAACGGCTTGCCGAGCACGCGTCCGGCGTCCTTCATCGCCTGCTTGGCCTTGATGGTGCCGTAGGTGACGATCTGGCAGACGTGGTCGTCGCCGTACTTCTCGGTGACGTAGCGGATCACCTCGCCCCGCCGGCGCTCGTCGAAGTCGATGTCGAAGTCGGGCATCGAGGGACGTTCGGGGTTCAGGAAGCGTTCGAAGATCAGCCCGTGCGGCACCGGGTCGAGATCGGTGATCCGCAGTGCATAGGCGCACATCGAGCCGGCGCCGGAACCGCGACCCGGTCCGACCCGGATGCCGTTGTTCTTCGCCCAGTTGATGAAGTCGGCGACGACCAGGAAGTATCCCGAATAGCCTTTTCCGGCGATGACCTGGGTCTCGAACTCGGCCTGCTGAGTCGCGTAGTCGGGGACGCCTTCGGGGAAGCGGACTTCCAGGCCGCGGCGGACCTCTTTGACGAACCAGGACTCCTCGGTCTCACCGGCCGGCACCGGGAAGCGGGCCATGTAGGTGCCGGTGCCTTCGTCGAAGTGCGTCTCGCAGCGCTCGGCGATGGCGAGCGTGTTGTCGCAGGCCTCGGGCAGCTCGCGCCAGATCTCGCGCATCTCGGCCGGGCTTTTCAGGTAGTAGCCGTTGCCGTCGAATTTGAACCGGTTCGGGGTGTCCCGGTTCGAGCCGGACGACACACACAGCAGGGTGTCGTGGGCGTCGGCGTCGTTCGCGTGCACATAGTGCAGGTCGTTGGTGGCCACCAGCGGCAGCTTCAGGTCCTTGGCCAGCCGCAACAGGTCCTCCCGGACCCGGCGCTCGATGTCGAGTCCGTGGTCCATCAGCTCGCAGTAGAAGTTGCCTTCGCCGAAGATGTCGCGGAACTCGGCGGCCGATTCGACGGCCTGCTGGTACTGGCCGAGTCGCAGATAGGTCTGCACTTCGCCGGACGGGCAGCCGGTGGTGGCCAGCAAACCCTTGGCGTAGCGGTTGAGCAGTTCCCGGTCGGCGCGCGGCTTGTAGAAGAAGCCCTCCAGTGAGCTCAGCGAGCTGAGCCGGAACAGGTTGTGCATACCTTCGGAGTTCTGCGCCCACATCGTCATGTGCGTGTACGCGCCCTTGGACGCCACGTCGTCGCCGGTGCCGTCACCGAACTGGACGCGCTTGCGCTCGCTGCGGTGCGTCTTCGGAGTGAGGTACGCCTCGAGGCCGATGATCGGCTTCACCGCGGAGCCCTTGGCCGCCTTGTACCACTCGTAGGCGCCGAACAGGTTGCCGTGATCGGTGACGGCCAGGGCCGGCATGCCCATCTGCTCGCAGCCCTTGACCAGATCCTTGAGCCGCGCGGCGCCGTCCAGCATCGAGTACTCGGAATGGCAATGCAGATGCACGAACCCATCGGCCATCGGCGGTTTCGACCTCCAGAAGTCTGTGGTGGACCGGGCTGATCGCCAGGGGGAAGTCCAGCGGAGCCCCTACCCTAACCCCGCCGGCCGACGCTGCCCTGCGACACTCGGTGCGTGGGGCGGCGGCCCGGCGTGTCGGCCGGCGGACGGCGCCCTTACTCTGAGGCGAGCAGGGCGGCCCACAGTTCGGCTCGCGCCGGGAAACCGGCGAGATCGACGCCGAGCAGCTTCTGCGCCTGGGCGATCCGGGCCCGCACCGTGTGACGATGGACACCGAGCAGCTGCGCCGCCGCGTCGATCCGGGCGTCGCATTCCAGCCAGACCCGCACCGTGTGCAGCAGAGCGGTGCCGTGCCTCCGGTCGTGCGTCCGCAACGGTTCCAGGTGTGCCTCGGCGACGACGACTGCCTGCGTTCCGGTGAGTTGGGCGAGAACTCCGTTCCCGGCGAACGCGGCGAACCGGGAGACCTGGGCGGTGCTGCCGGGCCGGGTGAGCGCGGCCACCGCCTCGGCGTGGGCCCGGGCGAAGTCGCCGTAACCGCTCGGTCGCGATACGCCGACCCCGGCCTCGAACAGCGCGGCGAACTCGTCCAGCAGCGCCTGCTCCGCGTCGGCGACGGCGATCACCAGGCCGTCGGGTCCGGGGCCGTGGAACACGGAGTGGTCCGCGGACTGCCGTTCCAGCCAGTCGGACGCGACCTGGGCGCGCGCGGCGGGGACGGTCGCGACGGCCACCACGACGGTTTCCGGCGGCAGCGGCGTCCAGAGCTCGCGGACGACCGGCGCGGCCACACTCGGGTCGTCGGTGAGCAGGCTCCGCACCAGTCCGCTGCGCAGCGACTGACGGGCCTGGTTGAGCCCGACTGTTTGCTCCAGGGCGAGGCCGGCCATCGCGATCACCGAGGTGACGACGCCGCGGCTCTCGGCGTCCAGGCCGCCGGCGGCGATCGCGATCGCTCCGCGCAGCTGCCCGCCGGGTCCGAGCGTCTGCAGGGTGAAGCTCGCCCCTGCGGCCTCCAGCGACGACCCGGCCCGGACGCCGCGGCGCAGCATCGCACCGACCTCGCCGGTGACCTCGCTGAGTGCGGCGGGCGTGAGTCCGCCCGCTGGATGATCCCGGACGAGCGTGCCCGTAGCGTCGAACAGGCCGACCCACGACTCCAGCTGCCGCGCGAGTTCGGCGAGGGTCGCGCCCAGGCCGTCCGGTTGCAGCGCCGCCAGCGAGATCGCCCGTTGCGCGGCGAGTGCCCAGCTGCGCCGGGCGTAGGCCTGCGCAGCGACGGCCTCGGCATTCGCCCTGGCCAACGCGATGAACGGCGTCCGGTACGGCACCTCGAACAGCGGCATCCGCTGGTCGGTACAGGCGTGCAGCAGGGCATCCGGAATGCCGTCACGGACCACTTCGGTGCCGAAGCCGAGCCCTCGGACGCCGCGCCGGGCCAGCCGTGCGACATAGGACCGATACGGGTCCGGGTCGTCACCGTCGAACTGGGTGCCGGTGGTGAGCAGCAGCAGGTCATCGGTGAGGAAGGGCGTCGGATCGGCCAGGTCGGAGCCATGCACCCAGCGCAGCGGTGTGTCCAGCGCGCCGGGCGGCAGCTCGTCCTCCGTTGTGGCCAGCCGCAGGCCCAGGTCGCGGCGATTGAGCAGCGCACGCAGGGTCGGTTTCGGTGCGGCCGCCATGGCCACCCCCTCCAGGAACACGCCGATCAACGATCAGCGCTGGTTGAGCGTGTCGAGACCCTCGCAGCCCCGCGGAACTCAGGGGTCTTGACAAGCGCGACCAGCGAGAGTGGGTATCCCTGTACGTTGTGTACAGAAATGTCCCATTAATATACATTGTGGCGAATATCGCCACGGAGGTGCGGCGCCCTAGGCTCCGGGCATGTCACTTGGACTCGACACCCATGTTTCGCTGGGCGGACCCACGCTTGCGCAGCAGCGCCGCCTCGTCACCTCGATTCCAGGACCCCGCTCGCAGCAGCTGCTGGCCCGGAAAGCGGCTGCGGTCGCAGCCGGGGTGGGACACACCGTGCCCATCCAAGCGGTCGCAGCCGGCGGCGGCGTGGTCGTCGACGCCGACGGCAACTCGCTGATCGACCTGGGGTCCGGCATCGCGGTCACCACGGTCGGCAACGCGCACCCGACGGTGGCCGCCGCGATCGCGGCGCAAGCCGCGCAGTTCACCCACACCTGTTTCATGATCTCGCCGTACGAGGGTTACGTGGCGGTCGCCGAGGCGCTCAACCGGCTCACGCCGGGCGACTTCGACAAGCGCAGTGCACTGTTCAACTCGGGCGCCGAGGCGGTCGAGAACGCGGTCAAGATCGCCCGCAAGTTCACCGGCCGGCAGGCTGTGGTCGCCTTCGATCACGCCTATCACGGCCGCACCAACCTGACCATGGGGCTGACCGCGAAGTCGATGCCGTACAAGAGCGGTTTCGGCCCGTTCGCCGCCGAGATCTACCGGGCACCGATGTCGTATCCGTACCGGGACGGACTCTCGGGTGCCGAGGCGGCGTCCCGGGCGATCTCGCTCATGGAGAAGCAGATCGGTGCCGACAATCTCGCCGCGGTCATCATCGAGCCGATCCAGGGCGAGGGTGGCTTCATCGTCCCGGCCGAGGGTTTCCTTCCGGCAGTCGTCGACTGGTGCCGCGCCAACGGCGTGGTGTTCATCGCCGACGAGGTGCAGTCCGGTTTCGGACGCACCGGGGTGATGTTCGCCAGTGAGACGTTCGGCATCGTCCCCGACCTGATCACGACCGCCAAGGGCATCGCGGGCGGCATGCCGCTGGCCGGGGTGACCGGCCGCGCCGACATCATGGACGCCGCCCACACCGGCGGTCTGGGCGGTACCTACGGCGGGAACCCGGTCGCCTGCGCGGCGGCACTCGCCGCGATCGAGGCCTTCGAGACCGAAGGGCTGCTGGCCCGCGCCACCGAGATCGGTGACCTGCTGCGGTCCCGGCTGACGGCGCTGCAGGCGTCCGACCCGAGGATCGGCGACGTGCGCGGGCAGGGCGCGATGATGGCGATGGAGTTCGCCGATCCCGCCACCAAGGCCCCGGACGCCGCGCTCACCGCCGCCGTGGCCAAGGCCGCGATCGCCGAAGGTGTGATCGTGCTGACCTGCGGCACCTACGGGAACGTGATCCGGTTCCTGCCGCCGCTCACCATTCCCGACGATCTGCTGCACGAGGGCCTCGACATCGTGGCCGCCGCGCTCGCCGCCCACTGACCCGGGCGTCAACAACGAAGGAGAACCGCGCAATTGAATGAGATCACCCGTGACGTCGTCATCGTCGGTGCCGGCGCCGCCGGCCTGACCGCGGCCAACGAACTGAGCAGGTCGGGCCGATCGGTCGCCGTCCTGGAGGCCCGCGACCGGATCGGTGGACGGCTGTGGACCGACGTCCTCGACGGTGCCATGCTCGAGATCGGCGGCCAGTGGGTCTCGCCCGACCAGGACGCCCTGATCGAGACGATCGACGAACTGGGACTCCAGACCTACCAGCGCTACCGCGAGGGCGACTCGGTCTACATCGGCCCGGACGGCACCCTAGTCCGGTTCACCGGCGACGTCTTCCCGGTGGGTGCCGACACCGCACGGGTGATCGCCGAGGTCACCCAGCGCCTGGATGCGATGGCCGCCGAGATCGATCCCGACCGGCCCGAGGCGCATCCGAAGGCGGCCGAGTGGGACGCGATCACCTGGGAGGCGTGGCTGCGGGCGCAGACCGACGACGACGAGGCCGTCCGGAACCTCGCCTTCGCCACCGGCTCGGCGATGCTGACCAAACCCACGCACGCCTTCTCGCTGCTGCAGTCGCTGCTGATGGCGGCTTCGGCCGGCAGCTACTCGAACCTGGTCGACGCCGATTTCATCCTGGACAAGCGGGTCGTCGGGGGCCTGCAGCGGGTGCCGCTGGCGCTGGCCGAACGGCTGGGCCCGGACGTGTTCCTGAACCAGCCGGTGCGGACGCTCGCCTGGGGTGAGGACGGGGTGACCGCGATCGCCGACGGCGTCACCGTGCATGCCCGCAGGGCGATCCTGGCGCTCGCACCGGTGCTCTATCCGCGGATCTCGTTCGTTCCGCCGCTGCCGCGATTGCAGCACCAGATGCACCAGCATCTGTCGATGGGCTTCGTGATCAAGGTGCATGCCGTCTACGACCGGCCGTTCTGGCGCGAGCAGGGCCTGTCCGGCACCGCGTTCAGCCCCTATGAGCTTTCTCATGAGGCGTACGACAACACCA
Source organism: Micropruina sp. (assembly GCA_047602545.1). Classification (GTDB taxonomy): domain Bacteria; phylum Actinomycetota; class Actinomycetes; order Propionibacteriales; family Propionibacteriaceae; genus Micropruina. The sequence goes on from JASGHC010000003.1 coordinate 221,809, forward strand.
ACCACGGCGACGAACGCGGCACCCTGGTCGGGTTCGTCTCCGACCGGAACGCCGACGACGTCTTCCAGGTCAGCGCCGAGGAGCGCAAGCGGCGCGTCCTGGAATCGCTGTCCCACTACTACGGACCCGAAGCGCTCAACCCGATCGTCTACTACGAGAGCGACTGGGGCAGCGAGGAATGGACCCGCGGCGCCTACGCCGCCAGCTTCGACATGGGCGGACTGCACCGCTATGGCGCAGACCTGCGCACCCCGGTCGGCCCGATCCGGTTCGCCTGCAGCGACCTGGCCGGCGCAGGATACCAACACGTTCACGGCGCCATCCGGAT
>JASGHC010000004.1:0-692027 GCA_047602545.1 Micropruina sp.
ACCCCTGTGGTAGTCAGCAATGACAACCACAGGGGTGTTTTGCATCCCCGGTCGGTGAGATGCCGGAGGCCGAGGGAGTTCGAGGATCGCACGCCTGGCGAGATGACGATCGCGTCCTGAATGGGTGCGGCCTGCGACCGGCCAGGCGGGGTTGGCCTTCGGCCAAACCGCTTGGTGCAGGGCGAGCGCGGTCTGCTGGGCTGACGGTGTGCCGAGGAAGCGGGTGTCGCCCGACGAGAGTTCGGGAGTAGTCGTCGGGGACCATGGTCAGACACGGTCGGACGGGGTTGCCGCGGGGGTGGCTTAGCTCTCGGGACCGGCCAGCTGCGCGCAGAGGCGGCCTGGGCGAATCGGCGGTGGATGAACGCCACGGTCGGCGCGAGCGGCCGCTAAGACACACGCCCGTCAGTGCTCCCAAGTAGCCTGCCAACTGGTGCTGCACTTCATGCAGCCTCGCCCAGCTGATCAGGACCTACTTGGGCGTCTCGTAGACGACCACGCTGAGCCGGGGGTCGACGAGGCCTACGCTGGCCCGCATCGCCGGCTGGAGTCCCACCGTGGCCAGCCAGCACCTGTCGAAGCTGCGGCTGGCCGACCTCTCGGCGGGTACGAGCTGCCCAGTGGCGGGGTCGATTGGGGTCTGTCCGGACGCGATCAGCAGGTCACCGCGGACGACGGTGGCGAGGGACTAGGGCCCGATGGCCGCGGGGGCCGAGTTGGCGTGGATGGTGGTTCGTGTCATGGCGTCTTCTTCGGCGTGCGGCCCTCGTAGGGACTTACGTCGGGAGTCCGGGTCCAGTGCCGCCCAGTTGGCTCGGCGTGCACGGATAGTCCCTGTCTGTGGGCGGGGGCCACTGGTCGGCTGTGCGGTCGTCGAGCCTGAGCTCGAGAAGGGTCAGGTCCAGCTATTCTCCGAACTTGGTGCCGACCTGGTGCAGGGTGCCGACGTGGGCGAAACCGAGCTTGGTGTGGAGCGTGATCGAGGCATGGTTGCTGCCCTCGATGCCGGCGACCATGACGTGCTTGCCGATATCGCGGGCACGGCTGGTCAGCTCGACCATCAGGGTCTTGCCGAGGCCGTTGCCACGCTGGTCGGCGCGGACGCAGACGGAGTGATCGACGGTGTGGCGGTAGCCGTCCCAGGCACGTCAGTCATCGAAGGTGGCGGAGGCGACGGCCTGATCGTCGTCGTCCGCGGCGACAAGGACGGGATAGCCCGCCTGCTGGCGGTCGGTCAGCCAGGCCAGCCGATTGGCCTCGTCGACGGTGGCCGTTCCAGATTGCGGTGGTGTGTTCGACCGCGTCGTTCTAGATCGCGGTGATGGCGCCGACGTCGGCGGGGCTGGCGTCACGGATGTACATGAGATCGGCCTTTCGGTAGGGGGGAGAGAGGGCTAGAAGGTAGAGCTCGTGGGTCAGCGGCCGCGTCGCGGGCCGGCGGTCTTGTTGACCACGACCAGGTAGCGGGAAGGGCTGCTGGTCGGGTTGCGGAAGGCGCAGTCGGCGGGTTCGCCGAGCTGCAAGCAGTCGCCGGCGTCGAGCTCCCACACCTGGCTGCCCTCGTGGAACTGCAGGTGTCCCTCGAGGACCCAGATCTGCTGGTCGATAAAGCTGTACGCCTGGGCTGGGTATGCGATCTCGGCGCCGGAGGGCAGCTCGACGTCGACGAGCTCGACCGCTGTGCTGGCGGGTGGGGAGACCGCGCGTCGGACGTAGTCGGTGTCAGGGTCGGACCAGGTTGGTTGGTCGGTCCGACGTCGGAGTCGGGCGGTGTCGCCCTCGGCCCGCCCGACCAGCTCCGACAGGGTCAGGCCGAGCGCGCCGGAGAGCTTGGCGAGCAGGGCCGCGGTCGGCTGGGTCTCCCCACGCTCGATCTTGGAAATCATGGCCCTGGACACCCCCGACGCGTCGCCCAGCGCGGCGACGGTCAGGCCCCGTTGTTGACGGGCTTCCTGCACGGTGGCGGCAAGGGCTGCTCCGAAATCCACTGCCATGCGACGAATCTAACATAATGGACGCATGGCTACGATATGATCTAGCCTCCAGGCGCGCCATCGAGCCTCGGTGCTGCGCGCCGTGGTCTTCGCGGTCAGCGCCGGTTTGACACCGGGCGCGAGCATGCGTAATGTTTACTAAGCCTTCTCGGTGTGACGGACGGCCTGGAGTGATTCGGGGTGGACGGACCGGAGGGATTCCAACTCTAATGCAGTGCGGGTATGGTGTGTCTTCATGTCAGGAGCCGCCTAGGCCTGGGGTGTTGTTGCGGGTTGGGAGGGGTGAGGTAGCCTGGTTTGACACTGGGTGGAGGCCCTAGTAAAGTAAGTCGAGTTGCCCCAAGCGTCGGTCGGATGGCCGGTGCGCGGTGCGCATCCGAAACTTGAGAACTCAACAGCGTGCTTGAAAGTCAATGCAAAGTGCACCCTTCGGGGTGTGCGATAAACGAATATCCCGTCCCTTGAGGCTTTTGTCTCTTGGACGTGATTCCTTTGATTATTGATAGATCCAGCAATGGATCCTGTCAGTGTCGAGCAATCCTTTGACAGCAATGCTGGCCTTTTGGTTGGTGCTGAAATTTTTCAACGGAGAGTTTGATCCTGGCTCAGGACGAACGCTGGCGGCGTGCTTAACACATGCAAGTCGAACGGTGACGAAGAGCTTGCTCTTTTGATCAGTGGCGAACGGGTGAGTAACACGTGAGCAACCTACCCTTGACTCTGGGATAACAGTTGGAAACAGCTGCTAATACCGGATATGAACCTGGCGGGCATCTGCTGGGTTGGAAAGCTCCGACGGTCAAGGATGGGCTCGCGGCCTATCAGCTTGTTGGTGAGGTAATGGCTCACCAAGGCGACGACGGGTAGCCGGCCTGAGAGGGCGACCGGCCACACTGGGACTGAGATACGGCCCAGACTCCTACGGGAGGCAGCAGTGGGGAATATTGCGCAATGGGCGAAAGCCTGACGCAGCAACGCCGCGTGCGGGATGACGGCCTTCGGGTTGTAAACCGCTTTCAGCAGGGACGAAACTGACGGTACCTGCAGAAGAAGCACCGGCTAACTACGTGCCAGCAGCCGCGGTGATACGTAGGGTGCGAGCGTTGTCCGGAATTATTGGGCGTAAAGAGCTCGTAGGCGGTCTGTTGCGTCGGAAGTGAAAACTCGGGGCTTAACCCCGAGCCTGCTTTCGATACGGGCAGACTTGAGGAATGTAGGGGAGAACGGAATTCCTGGTGGAGCGGTGGAATGCGCAGATATCAGGAGGAACACCAGTGGCGAAGGCGGTTCTCTGGACATTAACTGACGCTGAGGAGCGAAAGCGTGGGGAGCAAACAGGCTTAGATACCCTGGTAGTCCACGCCGTAAACGGTGGGCACTAGGTGTGGGGGACTTCCACGTTCTCCGTGCCGTAGCTAACGCATTAAGTGCCCCGCCTGGGGAGTACGGCCGCAAGGCTAAAACTCAAAGGAATTGACGGGGGCCCGCACAAGCGGCGGAGCATGTTCATTAATTCGATGCAACGCGAAGAACCTTACCTGGGTTTGACATATACCGGAAACATCTGGAGACAGGTGCCCCGCAAGGTCGGTATACAGGTGGTGCATGGCTGTCGTCAGCTCGTGTCGTGAGATGTTGGGTTAAGTCCCGCAACGAGCGCAACCCTCGTCCTATGTTGCCAGCGGTTCGGCCGGGAACTCATAGGAGACTGCCGGGGTCAACTCGGAGGAAGGTGGGGATGAGGTCAAGTCATCATGCCCCTTATGTCCAGGGCTTGAAACATGCTACAATGGCTGGTACAAAGGGCTGCGATACCGCAAGGTGGAGCGAATCCCATAAAGCCAGTCTCAGTTCGGATTGGGGTCTGCAACTCGACCCCATGAAGTCGGAGTCGCTAGTAATCGCAGATCAGCAATGCTGCGGTGAATACGTTCCCGGGCCTTGTACACACCGCCCGTCAAGTCATGAAAGTCGGTAACACCCGAAGCCGGTGGCCCAACCCTTGTGGAGGGAGCCGTCGAAGGTGGGACCGGTAATTAGGACTAAGTCGTAACAAGGTAGCCGTACCGGAAGGTGCGGCTGGATCACCTCCTTTCTAAGGAGCCATTGGCGGGGGTTAATCACCTCGTCCAAGCGCATGGTTTGCCACGGCGAATGTTCGTGGGGCCTGCAGGCTACTAGTGGAGCATTGACCTGAAGCTTAGTTGCCAACTCGTCAGTACAGTCCCGTGAGGGAAGTGGAACATCGATTGTTGGGGCGAAGCCCGAGAGCACGCTGTTGGGTCCTGAAGGGTCGGTTGCGGTGGGCAACGCCTTCTGAAGAGCGGACCAGGAGAGGTTTCCGGCAGGTTGTCGGTGGCTGAACTGGGCCCGCCCGTTTCTTGAGAACTGCACAGTGGACGCGAGCATCTTTGTAGTGAAATAACAAGCTACTAAGGGCAATCGGTGGATGCCTTGGCATCAAGAGCCGATGAAGGACGTTGTAACCTGCGATAAGCCATGGGGAGCTGGTAAACGAGCTTTGATCCGTGGATTTCCGAATAGGGAAACCTCGAAAGAAACCGGAGTAATGTCCGGCGACCTCTACCTGAACACATAGGGTAGTTGGAGGGAACGTGGGGAAGTGAAACATCTCAGTACCCACAGGAAAAGAAAACAACCGTGATTCCGTAAGTAGTGGCGAGCGAACGCGGAAGAGGCCAAACCTAGCATGTGTGATAGCTGACAGGCGTTGCATGTTGGGGGTAGTGGGGCCGCACCGACCGGGCTGTTGACTGGTCAGAGAGTAAGAAAAGAGTGTTGAAGTCGAAGGACTCTGGGAAGTTCCGGCACAGAAGGTAATACCCCTGTAGACGTAAGCCGCTCTCTCTCGTGCGTCACCCCAAGTAATGCGGAACCCCTGAAATTCCGCATGAATCTGGCGGGACCACCCGTTAAGCCTAAATACTCCTTGATGACCGATAGCGGACAAGTACCGTGAGGGAAAGGTGAAAAGTACCCCGGGAGGGGAGTGAAATAGTACCTGAAACCGATTGCCTACAATCCGTCGGAGCCTGTGAGGGTGACGGCGTGCCTTTTGAAGAATGAGCCTGCGAGTTAGTGGTACGTGGCGAGGTTAACCCGTGTGGGGAAGCCGTAGCGAAAGCAAGTCCGAATAGGGCGATTTAGTCGCGTGCTCTAGACCCGAAGCGAAGTGATCTATCCATGGCCAGGGTGAAGCGACGGTAAGACGTCGTGGAGGCCCGAACCCACTTGGGTTGAAAACCGAGGGGATGAGCTGTGGATAGGGGTGAAAGGCCAATCAAACTTCGTGATAGCTGGTTCTCCCCGAAATGCATATAGGTGCAGCGTCGCGTGTTTCTTACCGGAGGTAGAGCACTGGATGGTCTAGGGGGCCCACAAGCTTACCGAAATCAGCCAAACTCCGAATGCCGGTAAGTGAGAGCGCGGCAGTGAGACTGTGGGGGATAAGCTTCATAGTCGAGAGGGAAACAGCCCAGAACACCAGCTAAGGCCCCTAAGGGATTGCTAAGTGGAAAAGGATGTGGAGTTGCATAGACAACCAGGAGGTTGGCTTGGAAGCAGCCACCCTTGAAAGAGTGCGTAATAGCTCACTGGTCAAGTGATTCTGCGCCGACAATTTAGCGGGGCTCAAGCAATCCGCCGAAGCTGTGTCATTCGCGTGATAACCAGGCCTTCGTGGTCCAGGTGCGTGGATGGGTAGGGGAGCGTCGTGTGCGCGGTGAAGCGGCGGGGTGACCCAGCCGTGGAGAGCACACGAGTGAGAATGCAGGCATGAGTAGCGAATGACGGGTGAGAAACCCGTCCGCCGAATATCCAAGGGTTCCAGGGTCAAGCTAATCTGCCCTGGGTAAGTCGGGACCTAAGGCGAGGCCGACAGGCGTAGTCGATGGACAACGGGTTGATATTCCCGTACCGGCGAAACAACGACCCTGCCGAGGCAGTCAATGCTAAGCACGCAAGAGCCGGCGGCGGACTTCGGTCCAAGCTGGTTTGAGTCTGCGACCCACGATTGTATTAGGCAAGCTGCGGAGGGACGCAGGAAGGTAGCCCATCCCGGGCGATGGTAGTCCCGGGGTAAGTGTGTAGGGCGAGGTGTAGGCAAATCCGCATCTCGTGTGCCTGAGACATGATGCCTTTTGGAGCTACGGCTCCTGAAGTGGGTGATCCTATGCTGCCTAGAAAATCTTCGTGAGCGAGTTGTTAGCCGCCCGTACCCGAAACCGACACAGGTGGATAGGTAGAGAATACCAAGGCGATCGAGAGAATCGTGGTGAAGGAACTCGGCAAAATACCCCCGTAACTTCGGGATAAGGGGGACCTGATTTGTGATGGGGTTTTCCCCTTGAGCATTGAGGGTCGCAGAGACCAGGCCCAAGCGACTGTTTACTAAAAACACAGGTCCGTGCCAAGTTGAAAGACGATGTATACGGACTGACTCCTGCCCGGTGCTGGAAGGTTAAGGGGACGTGTTAGCGCAAGCGAAGCACTGAACTTAAGCCCCAGTAAACGGCGGTGGTAACTATAACCATCCTAAGGTAGCGAAATTCCTTGTCGGGTAAGTTCCGACCTGCACGAATGGAGTAACGATTTGGGCGCTGTCTCCACCACGAACTCGGCGAAATTGCACTACGAGTAAAGATGCTCGTTACGCGCAGCAGGACGGAAAGACCCCGGGACCTTTACTATAGTTTGGTATTGGTGATCGGTACGACTTGTGTAGGATAGGTGGGAGACTGTGAAGCATGGACGCCAGTTCGTGTGGAGTCATTGTTGAAATACCACTCTGGTCGTTCTGGTTATCTAACCTAGGTCCATTATCTGGATCAGGGACAGTGCCTGATGGGTAGTTTGACTGGGGCGGTCGCCTCCCAAAATGTAACGGAGGCGCCCAAAGGTTCCCTCAGCCTGGTTGGCAATCAGGTTTTGAGTGTAAGTGCACAAGGGAGCTTGACTGTGAGAGGGACACCTCAAGCAGGGACGAAAGTCGGGACTAGTGATCTGACGGTGGCACGTGGAAGCGCCGTCACTCAACGGATAAAAGGTACCCCGGGGATAACAGGCTGATCTTGCCCGAGCGTCCATAGCGACGGCATGGTTTGGCACCTCGATGTCGGCTCGTCGCATCCTGGGGCTGGAGTCGGTCCCAAGGGTTGGGCTGTTCGCCCATTAAAGCGGCACGCGAGCTGGGTTTAGAACGTCGTGAGACAGTTCGGTCCCTATCCGCTGCGCGCGTAGGAATCTTGAGAGAGGCTGTCCTTAGTACGAGAGGACCGGGACGGACAAACCTCTGGTGTGCCAGTTGTTCTGCCAAGAGCACGGCTGGTTGGCTACGTTTGGAAGTGATAACCGCTGAAAGCATCTAAGCGGGAAGCACGTCTCAAGATGAGGGTTCCCACAGAGTTAATCTGGTAAGGCCCCCGGAAGACCACCGGGTTGATAGGTCGGATGTGGAAGTGCAGTAATGCATGGAGCTGACCGATACTAATAGGCCGAGGGCTTGTTTCCTACAAAGATGTTACGCGTCCACTGTGCGGTTCCCGAGTAACGGTCGGGGATCCGATTCGACAACTCCATAGAGTTACGGTGATCATGGCGAGCGGGAAACGCCCGGCTCCATTCCGAACCCGGAAGCTAAGCTGCTCAGCGCCGATGGTACTGCAGGGGGGACCCTGTGGGAGACTAGGACGTCGCCGGACATTTAAACACCCCTGTGGTAGTCAGCAATGACAACCACAGGGGTGTTTTGCATCCCCGGTAACCACAAGGGCAAACTTGGGCGGGTGACCAATCAGGAACATTCGACCGGCGGCCAGGGACGCGATCGGGACAGGCGTGACGATCGGGGCGGTCGAGGCGGCGACCGTGAGAAGCAGGGCGCGCGCGGGAACGATCGCACCGGCGGTCCTGGTGGCAGCGGCGCCCGCAGCGGTGGTGGCGCTCGGGGCGACTCCGGTGCTCGCGGAGGTCGGAACTGGAAGTCGGAGCGTCCTGGTGGGGATCGGGATGCCGGTGGCAACTCGCGTGGCGGACACGACGCGTCCAGCGGACGGGGACGCCCGGAGGGAGGCGGCCGCTCGCGCGGCTCCTACCAGGAGCGCGATAGGGGTCCGCGGGACGGATACAGCCATCGCGGCAACACGTCGGAGCGCGGCCGGCAGGGCGGCTCCGGGAGCGGCGACAGGTCGCGGTCGGCATATCGTCCGGCTCAGGGCTGGGACGGTAAGCGGGACGGCGGGTCGAACGAACGGCGGCCGGCGGACGGCGATGCCGGACGCGGGAGGCCTCGCAGCGGTGACCGGAGCCCGGCGGGTGGTTATGCACGCGGACGCGGTCCTGGCGGCGGCGGAAGTGCGAGGCGGCAGTCATCCAACGGTCGCTGGGAAGGCGATCAGCGGGGGCGAGACGGCGATCGGCGAGCAGGATGGCGTCCATCCGGTGACGGCAGGGAAGCCGGCGACGGCAGGTACGCGGAGCGAGGCGGCCGGAGCCGGCCGCAAGGCGGCACGGATGGCGGCGGCTCAGGGTCGCGTCCCTATCAGCGGGCCGACGGCCGCAGCGGCGCCCCTCGGCGGAACGCGTCCAGTGAGGCTCGCGACACTCGGGACCGCGGCGCACGTACCGACGGACGCGAGCCTCGGTACTCCAGGGCTGACGGCAATCAGCGCGGTAACGCTCGGGACGGCGGCGGCCGGTACCCCAGGGATGATCGCAACGACCGCCCGCGCAGCACGCGCAGCGAGGAACGCGGGGCCTCGTACCCCAGGGATGATCGCAGCGACCGTCCGCGCAGTGCGCGCAGCAACGACCGTCCGCGCAATGGGCGCGGCGAGGAGCGCGGGGGCCCGTACTCCAGGGATGATCGCAATGAACGTCGCGACGACCGTCCCCGCAGCGGGCGCACCGAGGAACGCGGGACGGGGTACTCCCGGGATGATCTTCCGGCTCGCTCAGGCAACGGGTCAGGCGGCCGGTACGCAGCAGCACCACGGCGCGGGTCGGTAGCCGGCGGTCCGCGTCGGGGCTCGGACGACCGACGGCCCGGGAAAGCCCGCGACGACCGGAGAACGAGCGGTGCCCCCCACGGCGACCGGCGACCTGGGCGGGGCAGCGACGACCGGCGACCTGGGCAGTCTCGCGACGACCGGAGAACGAGCGGTGCTCCATACGGCGACCGCGGCAGGGATGTCAGGCCGCGGCGCGAGGCGGACGATCGGGAACGTGAGCCGCTGCCCCCGGGGCTGGAACCACGTCCGGACGAGCCGCCCACCCCGGCCGAGGCGAACATGGATCTGCTGTCGCGCGGCGTCCGGGCCGAACTGCGCGGGCTGAGTGCAGAGCGTGCCGAGGCGGTGGCGGCTCATCTCGCCGCTGCCGCGGAACTGATCGATGTTGACCCCGCGCTGGCCTACGCCCACGCGGAGGCGGCGCGCAGAAGAGCGGCGCGACTGCCGGTGGTGCGCGAGGCGGCCGCAACGACGGCCTACGCGGCGGGCGAGTACGCCGCGGCGCTGAACGAGTTCCGGGCGCTCCGCCGGATGACCGGTAGCGACGAGTTCCTGGCGCTGATGGCCGACTGCGAGCGTGGGCTCGGCCGCCATCAGGCGGCACTTCGACTCGTCCGGGAGGGGCTCGAGGGTGCCGGCTCGGTGGCTGCGCGTACCGAGCTCAAATTGGTCGAGGCCGGCGCCAGGGATGCCCTCGGTCAGCGCGACGAGGCGATCCGGGTGCTGCGGCACGAGATCGAACTGGTCGGGGCGCGAGGTCCCAAGAATGCGCGGGCGCGGCTTCGCTACTACTACGCGGAACTACTGGCTGCCGGCGGTGACACCGCAGGCGCCGAGCAGTGGTTCGAGGCGGCCGTCCGTCTCGATCCCGACAATGAAACCGGCGCGGCAGACGCGCTCACCGAATTGCACGGCATCACCATCGAGTTCGACGACTCCGAGCCCGACGGGTTTGAGCCCGGGGACTCCGAGCCCGAAGGGTCCGAGGCTGACGACTCCGAGGGCGACGACGGCTCCGACCAAGCCGGCAGTTCCGACGAAACCGGGCCCGGGGCCGGCGATCCTGATGCCGGCGACGAGGACGACGACGGCTCCGACCAAGCCGGCAGTTCCGACGAAACCGACCGCGGGGCCGACGATCTTGACGACGGCGACAGCGAGACCACCGAGGAGATCCAGTGACGCCACGAATCATCGACGCCCACGACGTGGCGTTCTTCGACCTCGACGGGGTGATCTACCTCGGTCCGATCGCGGTGCCGGGAGCGGTGGAGGGCATTCGTGACGTCGCGGCGTCCGGCGCTCGGGTGATGTTCGTCACCAACAACGCAGCCCGGAGCGCGGCGGTCGTGGCCGAGCACCTGAACAGCCTCGGTTTCGTCGCCGGCCCTGACGATCTGATCACCAGCGCCCAGGTGGCGGCCGGCGTGCTCGCCGAAACCCTCACCCCGGGCAGCCTGATCCTGGTCGGCGGCACCCAGAACCTCGTCGACCTGCTCACCGAGGCCGGCTTCCGGACCACTGACAGCGCCGACGACAATCCGGACGCCGTGGTGCAGGGCTACAGCCCGAACATCCCCTGGGCGCTGCTCGACGAGGCAGGCATCGCGGTCCAACGCGGTGCCACCTGGTACGCCACCAACGACGACGCCACCAGGCCCACCGACCGGGGTCTGGTCGCGGGGCTCGGAGCACAGCTGGCGGTCGTCGGCATGACGGTCCGGCCGCGCAAGCCCATCGTCTTCGGCAAGCCGCACGCCCCGATGCTCGACTTCGCGGTGGCCCACACCGGAGCCGCACGCCCCATCTTCGTTGGCGATCGGATCGACACCGACATCATGGGCGCCAACCGGGCCGGGATGAAGTCGCTGCTGGTGTTCACCGGTGCGCACGGCAAGCACGACCTGCTGGCGGCCGGACCGGGCGACCGTCCGAACTACATCGGTGCCGATCTGCGGGCATTGCTGGAACCGGCGCGCACCGTCACCAAGGACGGCCACTCCTGGCGCTGTGGCGCCGCGCGGGCACATCTGCACGACGGACACATCGAGCTCGAGGGCGACCTGGCGACGATGGCCGGCCAGCTCGACGCCCTGTGGGCACTGGCGAACCTGTCCTGGGCCACCGACGCCGATCCCACCGACGCGCTCGCCCGGCTCGACCAGCTGCACTGACTCCCGCGCCAGGTCGCGGCCCGGCGTGCCGGCTCCGACGGGACGGAAATGTTCGGGACCTGGGCTTTCGGCGGACGAGGAGAAAGGCCGAGCTGTCGGCGCTATCCTGCGGGGGACCGCGATATCGACGGTCTCGACGACCCAGGAGCCCACCGTGTCAGCCGGCAGACAGCCCACCACCGACCTTGCACTCATCGCCGTCTTCGCCGCTCTCATCGCGGCGTTCTCGGTGGTGCCGGGCCTCCCCGTCGGACCGGTGCCGATCACTTTGCAGACGCTTGCCGTGATCCTGTCCGGGTTGGTGCTCGGGCCCTGGCGCGGTTTCGCCGCGACGGCGCTCTACCTGCTGGTCGGCTTCGCGGGGCTGCCGGTTTTCGCCGGCGGCGCCGCCGGGCTGGGTGTGCTGGCCAAGCCGAGCATCGGCTACCTGCTCAGCTTCCCCTTCGCCGCGCTGCTTGCCGGTGTGTTCGCGCAGCGGCTGGCCGGCCCGAACCGGCGGGCGCGCTTCCTGTGGCTGTTCCTGTCCGGCTTCGGTGCGTCGGTGCTGGTGATCCATCCGGCCGGCATCCTCGGCCTGATGCTGGTCGCCCACATGAGCCTGAACGCCGCCATCGCCACCGACCTCATCTTCTGGCCGGGCGACGTGGTGAAGAACCTGGTCGCCGCCGCCATCGCGGTCGCCGTCCACAAGGCGTTCCCGGCGCTGCTGGCGACCCGGACGCCGGTCGCCGCGTGACGTGATCGCCCTCACCGGGGTCGCCGTCCGCGTTCCGGCCGGCGGGACCACCGGCGCCGCGGTGCTGCTCGACGACATCAACCTGCGGCTCGACGAGCGGCGAATCGCGGTGATCGGAGCCAACGGGTCGGGTAAATCCACGCTGCTGCGGCTGCTCAACGGGCTGGTGCTGCCTAGCGAGGGCACGGTCAGCGTCGCCGGCCACGACACCCGCACGGCGGCGTCCGCGGTGCGCCGGCTGGTCGGCTTCACCTTCACCGATCCGCTGAGCCAGCTGGTGCTGCCGACCCCCGCGGACGACGTCGAGCTCAGCCTGCGGTCGCGGGTCCGGAACCGGGTGGAACGGCGGGCGTGTGCACTGGAGTGGCTGGCCCGCTACGGGCTGGCCGAGGTGGCCGACCACAGCATCTACGACCTGTCCGGGGGAGAACGCCAGCTCGCGGCGCTGGTCAGCGTGCTCGCCGTCGAGCCGTCCGTTCTGGTGTGTGATGAGCCGACCACGCTGCTCGACCTACGCAACCGCAACATCGTGGCCGGCATGCTGGACGCCTTGCCGCATCAGGTGATCGTGGCCACCCACGACCTGGAACTGGCCGCCCAAGCTGAGCGCACCGTGCTGGTGCACGGTGGCCGGGTCGCCGCCGACGGGGCGCCCACCGAGGTTATCGCCCACTATCGCCGGCTGATGGCATGAGGTCGGCGGCTTCACTGTTCGGCGGCTACCGTCCGGGCAGCTCGCCGTGGCACCGGCTCGGCGTGGGATGGAAGTACCTGGTGGTGTTGATCCTCACCCTGGCCACGTTGTTCGCGCAGAGACCTGAGGTCACCGCGGTCAGCCTGCTGGCGACCGTGGTGTGCCTGCTGAGCACCCGGCTGCCGGTACGGGTGACGTTGGTCGTGCCCTGGTCGCTGCTGCTGCTCCTGATCGTGCTGGCGAGCTTCCAGTTGCTGGTCGGGCAGGTTGCTGCGGCCTTCGTCGTCCCCGGCAATGTGCTGGTCGCGGTGCTGGCGGCCCGGCTCCTGGTCTGCACCACTCCGGCGTCGGTGCTGGTCGACGCGCTGGTCCGGGGCGCCGATCGGTTGCCGTTCGTCGACGGCGAGCGACTGGGTCTCACGGTGGGCGTCATGCTGCGCAGCATCCCGTTCCTCACCGGTGCCTTCTACGACGTCCGGGATGCCGCCCGCGCCCGCGGCCTGGAGCGGCACTGGCTGGCCAGGCTGTCGCCGGTGGTGGTGCGCGCGGTGGGCTTCGCCCAGTCAACCGGTGACGCGCTGGCCGCACGTGGCCTGGGCGAGAGCTCAGCCGCTGAGCCCACCAGCCGCAGAGCCCTGCCCAACTAATCGTGGCCTGCCGTTAACGGGAGGCCCAAAGTAGTCGGGGAAGGGGTGACGGATCGGGGTTAGGATGCTCGCCGTGAGCATCCCCGACGAACCACCCACGACCGGTCATCCGGCCGTTGACGTGGCGCTGGCCGACCTCGACCTGAGCGGCCCGGTGCAGCAGCACGCGGACGAGATCCAGCGGGTCCACCAGGTGCTGCAGGACGTCCTCAACCCGAGCCAGCCGGCCGCCGTACGCTGATGCGCCTCGACCAGGCGCTGGTCCGGCGCGGCCTGGCTCGCTCCCGCGGCCAGGCGTCGGAGGCGGTGCGGGCGGGCGGCGTCCGGGTCAACGGGCGGGCGGCGAGCAAGCCCGCCGAGACCGTGACGGACACCGACCGGATCGAGGTGCTGGCGACCGACCACTACGTCTCCCGGGCGGCCCACAAGCTGCTCGGGGCTCTGGCCGACACCGGGCTCGCGGTGACCGGCCGGGTGCTGGACGCCGGTGCGTCGACCGGCGGGTTCACCCAGGTTGCGCTGGAACGGGGCGCCGAGATCGTCTATGCGGTCGATGTCGGGCACGGTCAGCTGGTGGCACAGCTCCGGGACGAACCCCGGGTTGTGGTTCGCGAGGGCCTCAACCTGCGCGAGTTGAGCGTCGGCGACCTGGACAACGTGCCGGTGGACCTCGTGGTGGGCGACGTGTCGTTCATCTCGCTGACCCTGCTGCTGGCGCCGTTGCTGGCCGTGCTGAAACCGGACGGTGCCGCGCTGCTGCTGGTCAAACCGCAGTTCGAGGTGGGCCGTGGCGGACTGGACGCCCGCGGTGTGGTCCGCGACGAGCAGGTGCGGCAGCGTTGCGTCGACGCGGTGGCGGCGCAGGCGCGGCAGCTGGGCTGGCCGGAGCAGTGGCGCGGCATCAGCCGCACCGTGGGCGCGTCCGGGAATGTCGAGTGGTTCCTGCTGTTGCGTGGACGCCCGCTGCGTGACGGTGGCCACGGATAGGGTGTCGGTCGTGGGAACCAGTCGTTTTGTCACCGTGGCCCTGCACGGTGGCCGGTCGGAGGCAGTGAGTGCGGCCACCGAGTTCATCGCCGGCATGACCAGGCACGGCATCACCTGCCTGGTGACCGACGAGCATTTCCATACCTTCGCCTCCGCCGGCCAGGTGCGGGCACTCAACCCCGAAACCGAGCGGCTCAGCGAGCTGGTCGTCGTGTTCGGTGGTGACGGCAGCATCCTGCGGGCGGCGGAATGGGCGCTCCCGCTCGATCTGCCGGTGCTCGGCGTCAATCTGGGGCACGTCGGGTTCCTGGCCGAACTCGAATCGCACGAGGCCGGATCGCTGATCAACCACGTCGTCGACCGCAACTACACCGTCGAGGAGCGGATGACGATCGACACCATCGTCACCGACCCGGGCGGCGCGGAGCTCTGGCGTTCCTTCGCGATCAACGAGGTGTCCATCGAGAAGCTTGCCCGGGAACGGATGATCGAGGTGCTGGTGCGGGTCGACGGGCGGGCGCTGTCGCGCTGGGGCACCGACGGCGTGCTGCTCTCGACACCGACTGGGTCGACGGCCTACGCCTTCTCGGCGAACGGTCCGGTGATGTGGCCGGACATCGACGCGCTGCTGGTGGTGCCGCTGTCGGCGCATGCGCTGTTCAGCCGTCCGATGGTGATCGGACCCCACTCGACGGTGTCGGTGGAGATCCTGCCCGGCAACGAGACCCGGGCGGTGGTCTGGTGTGACGGACGCCGCAGCACCGACATTTCCGCCGGCATGATCGTCAGCGCCGAGGTGGGACGGCATCGGCTGCGGTTGGCCCGGATCACCGAGCGTCCCTTCGTCGAACGGCTGGTCCGCAAATTCGCGCTCCCCGTGGAAGGCTGGCGCGGCGTCGCGGAACAACGCAACAACCATGCTGGCTGAGCTGCGCATTGCCGACCTCGGCGTGATCGCGGAGGCCGTGCTGGAGCCCGGACCGGGTTTCACGGCCGTCACCGGGGAAACCGGAGCCGGCAAGACCATGGTGGTCACCGGGTTGTCGCTGCTGCTGGGTGGACGCGCCGACAGCGGCCTGGTGCGGCACGGCGCCACGCGTTGCGTGGTCGAAGGCGTCTGGACCGTCAACGGTGCTGTCGCCGACGAGCTCGCCGGGTTGGGGGCCGAGGTTGAGGACGGGGAACTGCTGGTCGCCCGCCAGGTGGGCCGGACGCGATCCCGGGCATTGCTGGGCGGCGTCGCGGTGCCGCTGGGAACGGCCGCCGACGTCGTCACCCGCTGGGCCACGATCCACGGGCAGTCCGAACAGATCCGGCTCGGCACCGCAGACCGGCAGCGGGAGGTGCTGGACCGGTTCGCCGGGGCCGAGCACGGCGTCCTGCTCGAACGGCACGGCGCCGCCTACGCGGAGCGGCGCCGGGCGGCGTCCGAGGTGGAGGAACTCATCGGTGCGGCGCGCGAGCGGGCCCGGGAACTCGACCTGCTCAGCTTCGGCCTGAACGAGATCGAGCAGGCCGACCCGCAGCCGGACGAGGACGTGGCGCTGGCCGCCGAGGCGCAGCGGCTGCAGGCAGTCGATGAGCTGCGGTTGGCGGCCCATGGGGCAGGTCTGGCGCTCAGCGGTGACCCCGAGGCCTGGGATGACGCGCCGACGGTGCTCGGGCTGCTGGCCGCAGCCCGCAAGAGCCTGGAGGGTGCCGTCGACGACGATCCCGACCTGGTGCCGTTGGCGGGGCGGCTCGCGGAGGCGTCCGTGCTTGCCGCGGACGTGGCGGCCGACCTGGCCAGCTATGCCGACCGGCTGGAGGCCGACCCGGCGCGGCTGGAGCGGATCGCCGAACGGCGTTCATCGCTGCAGCACCTGACCCGCAAATACGGTGCGTCTGTGGCTGAGGTGCTGCAGTGGGCCGCGGACGCCGCTGACCGCGTCCGGGTGCTGGCGGCCGGGGACGACCGGATCGGCGAGCTGCAGCAGCGGATCGCCGTGCTCGACGAGGAGTTGGCGCAGAGCTCCGCGGCGATCACCGCGGCTCGCACTGAGGCGGCGGCGGTGCTGGCCGGCCTGGTGAAGGCCGAACTGACGGCGCTGGCGATGCCGCATGCCCGGATCGAGTTCGAACTGGTGCCTGCGGCGGTGGGTCCGCACGGTGCCGACCAGGTGACCCTGATGTTCACCGCCAACCCCGGATCGAGTCCGGCGCCGCTGGCCAAAGCGGCGTCCGGCGGTGAGCTGTCTCGGGTGCGGCTCGCGCTCGAGGTGGTGCTGGCTAGGGGCGCGACCGGACAGACCTTCGTCTTCGACGAGGTGGACGCCGGCGTCGGCGGGGCCGTCGCCCTGGAGATCGGACGCCGGCTGGCCCGGCTGGCCGAACACGCCCAAGTGATCGTGGTCACCCACCTGGCCCAGGTCGCCGCTTTCGCCGACGCCCATTTCGTGGTGGCGAAGGCGAGCGACGGTCAGGTCACCACCAGCGGCATCAACCGGGTTGACGGCGCCGCCCGGCTCGACGAGCTGGCCCGGATGATGGCCGGCCTGGAGGGTTCCGCGAACGCCCACGCGCATGCCGCGGAGTTGCTGGCGGCTGCCGGGCACTGAGCGGAACCTCTGCGTCCAGCGATGCGCGTGCCGGTTCGCCGGGGCGGCGTCCGCACCTATATGGTGGAATCCCGTGGGCAACGGCATCAGCACCAAGCATATTTTCGTTACCGGAGGCGTCGCCTCCTCGCTGGGCAAAGGCCTCACCGCCTCCAGCCTCGGCAGCCTTCTGGTGGCTCGCGGACTCCGGGTCACGATGCAGAAACTCGACCCGTATCTGAACGTCGATCCGGGCACCATGAACCCGTTTCAGCACGGTGAGGTGTTCGTCACCGAGGACGGCGCCGAGACCGATCTGGACATCGGCCATTACGAACGCTTCCTCGACGTCAACCTGAACGCCGATGCGAACGTGACCACCGGCAAGGTGTACTCCAACGTGATCGCCAAGGAGCGCCGCGGCGACTTCCTCGGCGACACCGTGCAGGTGATTCCGCACATCACCAATGAGATCAAGGACGAAATGCTGTCCATGGCGACCCGTGACGTGGACGTCGTGATCCACGAGATCGGCGGCACCGTGGGCGACATCGAGTCGCTGCCGTTCCTGGAGGCCGCCCGGCAGGTGCGCCGGGATGTCGGACGCGAGAACGTCTTCTTCCTGCACGTCTCGCTGGTGCCCTACCTCGGGCCGTCCGGCGAGCTGAAGACCAAGCCGACCCAGCATTCGGTGGCTGCACTGCGCCAGGTCGGCATCCAGCCCGACGCGATCGTCTGCCGCTCCAACCGCGAGATCCCGGACGGCGTGAAGCGCAAGATCTCGCTGATGTGCGACGTGGACGAGGAGGCGGTGGTGTCCTGCGCGGACGCCCCGTCCATCTACGACATCCCTAAGGTGCTGCACAACGAGGGCCTGGACGCCTACGTCGTCCGCCGGCTCGGCGTCAGCTTCCGCGACGTCCGCTGGAAGAAGTGGGACGACCTGCTCGACCGCGTGCACCACCCCAAGGAGGACGTCACGATCGGCCTGGTCGGCAAATACATCGACCTGCCGGACGCCTACCTGAGCGTCTCCGAGGCGCTACGGGCCGGCGGGTTCGCCAATCACGCCAAGGTGCACGTGCGCTGGATCGCGTCCGACTCGTGCGAGACGCCCGCCGGCGCCGCCGAGCAGTTGGGCGACCTGGACGGGATCATCGTGCCGGGCGGTTTCGGCATCCGCGGCGTCGAGGGCAAGCTGGGCGCGCTGAAGTTCGCCCGCGAGAATCAGCTGCCGACGCTCGGGTTGTGCCTCGGCCTGCAGTGCATGGTGATCGAGGTGGCCCGCGACCTGTGCGGGCTGGACGACGCCGCGTCCACCGAGTTCGATCCGGACACCAACGCCCCGGTGATCGCCACCATGGCCGAGCAGGTGGCGATCGTCTCGGGTGAGGGCGACATGGGCGCCACCATGCGATTGGGGGCCTACCCGGCCGACCTGGTGAAGGGTTCGCTGGTGGCGCGCCTGTACGGCAAGACCCGGGTGTCCGAGCGGCACCGGCACCGCTACGAGGTGAACAACGCCTATCGCGATCAACTGGAGTCCGCAGGCCTGCGCATCGTCGGCACCTCGCCCGATTCGACGCTGGTCGAATTCGTCGAGTTCGATCCCGAGCGGCACCCGTTCTTCGTGGCCACCCAGGCGCATCCCGAGCTGAAATCGCGGCCGACCAAGCCGCACCCCCTGTTCGCCGGCCTGGTGGCCGCGGCGCTGCGCCGCAAGCTGTCCGCCCGCCTTCCGGTCGAGGGGGAGTGACGATGGCGCGGCTGCTCGGCCCGGGCGAGGCCGCCGACGTCCCCACCGAGTGGCCGATCTGGTCGCATCAGGTGCTCGGTGAGGGTGCCGTGTCCGACTATGTCAACGATGTGGTCGCCACGCCCGACGGCGCCGAGATGCACCGCCAGTACCTGCTGCATCCCGGGGCGGTCGCCGTGATCGCGCTCGACGAGGCGGACCGGGTGGTCGTGGTGCGGCAGTACCGACATCCGGTCGGTTTCCAGCTGATCGAACCGCCGGCCGGCCTGCTGGACGCCGACGGCGAGTCATGGCTCGGGGCCGCGCAGCGTGAACTGGCCGAAGAGGCCATGCTGGCCGCCGACGACTGGCGGCTGCTGATCGACATGTTCACCTCGCCCGGTTGCAACTCCGAATCGATCCGGTTCTTCCTGGCCCGCGGGTTGCGCGAGGTGCCGCGTCCGGACGGCTTCGTGGTCGAGCACGAAGAACTCGACATGGAGATCTGCCTGGTGCCGCTGGCCGACCTGCTGGACGGCATCTACGCCGGACGGGTGCAGAGCCCGACCGTGGTCGCCGGCGCCCTCGCGCTGGAAGCGGCGCGGCTCGGCGGCCGGCTGGATTCGCTGCGCCCCGCCGAGAGTCCGTGGCCGGCGCGCGAGGCCCGGTCCCGTCATCTCGAGGCGATCGCCGGGCTGGCCTGAGCCGATGGCCGGGCAGGACGAGCTGCCGCGGGTGATCGGCTCGTTTCTCGACCACCTGACCGTCGAGCGGGGGGCGTCCGCGCACACCGTCGCCGGTTATCGGCGCGACCTGGCCCGTTATGCCGCGTTCCTGGCCGACCGCGGGGTGGGTGGCCTCCCGGCGGTGACCGAGGCCGATGTGGCGGCCTTCTCGGCGTTCCTGCACACCGGCGATCCCGACCATCCCGCGTTGGCGCCCAGCAGCGTGGCACGCGCGCTCAGCGCGGTGAAGTCGTTGCACCGGTTCGCCGTCGAGGACGGCGCGGCGCTCGACAACCCAGCCGTGGGAGTCTCGCCTCCGAAAGCCGGACGGCGGCTGCCGAAGGCGCTCTCCCTCGACCAGGTGCAGGCGCTGCTGGCCGCGCCGGACCTGGCGACGCCGATCGGCCTGCGGGACGCCGCGCTGCTGGAACTGCTGTACGGCACCGGCGCCCGGATCACCGAACTGGTCTCACTCGACGTGGACGACGTCGCGCTGCTCACCCATGACCCGGACGCCGCGCTACGGCTGTTCGGCAAAGGCCGCAAAGAACGCATCGTGCCGGTCGGCTCGTATGCCCGGGCCGCCCTGGACGCCTGGCTGGTGCGCGCCCGTCCGGCGATGCTGGAAGGCGGCCGGGGGAGCACCCCGGCGCTGTTCGTCAACACCCGGGGTGCGCGGCTCAGCCGGCAGTCGGCCTGGGCGGTGCTGCGCGAGCAGGCCGAGCGGGCCGGGATCACCGCCGAGATCGGCCCGCACACCCTGCGGCACTCCTTCGCCACCCACCTGCTGGACGGCGGCGCCGACGTCCGCGTGGTGCAGGAACTGCTCGGGCACGCGTCCGTGGCGACGACGCAGATCTACACCCTGGTCACCGTGGAGCATCTGCGCGAGGTGTTCCTGGCCGCGCATCCGCGCGCCCGGTGAGCACCGCCGTTGGTCGAGCCAGTCGAAAGCCGCGCCAGGCAGCGGGCAGGTGAGGTCTCGACAAGCTCGACCGGCGAGAGGTGGTCCGTCAGCCGTTCAGCAGCTTCTTCATCTGATCGATCTCGGCCTGCTGGCTGGTGACGATGGCGTCGGCCAGCTTCTTCACCTCGGGGTCGCTGCCCTTGGCCTGCACCTCCTTGGCCATCGCCACGGCACCCTCGTGATGGGCGATCATGCCGGTCAGGAACAGCTTCTCGGCCTCTTTGCCCTGGGCGGCCTTGAGGGCGTCCAACTCCTGCTCGCTCAACATGCCGTCCATGCCGGTGTGGCCGTGGTGATCGCTGTGGTCGGATGCGCCCCAGGCCTTGAGCCACCCGCGCATCTGGTCGATCTCGGGCTGCTGGGCATTCTTGATCTCGGTGGCGAGCTTGGTCACCTCGGCCGAGATGCCCTGTTTGGCCAGCATAGCGTCGCTCATCACCACCGCCTGCTCATGGTGCGGAATCATCATCTGGGTGAACATCACGTCGGACGCATTGGCCGCACTGGATGCACTCACCGACGCGGACGGGGTGGAACTGGGGGTGGCTGCGGGGGACTGGCAGCCGACCACGGCAAGGCCGGCGGCAAGGGGAAGGGCGAGTCGAGCGAGCTTCTTCATGAGGGCGACTATACCCCCCATGGGTATATCTCGCCGAGGTTGGCGCGAGTTCGTCAGGAAATGCCGACCTCCGTCGGTCGAGCGTGCTCGGACCCGGGGGTCTCGCGTTGTCGAGTTCGCTCGCCGATGGTGGGAAAGTCGTCCGATCTCGTGTTGTAACACGAGATCGGCGAGCTAAGCCTCCATCGGACGACGTTGTCGAGATCGCGGGGCCGGTTCGGCAAAAGACGTCCGGATAGACAGTGATCTCCGGTTCGGCACTGACCCCGGTGGGTCGGTGCCGTGAGTTTCCGGCAGTTCGTGAGGTGGGGGGTGTCGCCGTGCGCACAGTAGGACGCGTCCATAGTGTCAGCGCCGGTCTATAGCCTGAAGGTGAACTCAGGAAGGGTGGCCGGTGGAGCACGAAGCGATCGAGGCGCTGCGGGAACGACACGCGGCGTGGCGACTATTGCGTGCGGGCAATGCCCCGCTCGTGCTCAGCTTCGTGGGCCTGCACTTCGTCGAGCAGAACAAGGGCGCCACCTCGGCGGCGGTGCTGTCGGCGGCGCTCGACGATCAGCTGTACGCGTTGAACGTCGACCCGGAGCGGCCCCGTTACCCGAAGTCGCCGACGGAGTATCTGGACGACTGGTCCGCCGACACCGCCGGCTGGCTCCGGAGGTTCTATCCACTCGGTTCGGACGAGATCCACTACGACGCCACCCCCGCCTTCGAAAAGGCCTACGCCTGGGTCACGGGGCTGCAGGTGCGGCCGTTCGTCGGCACCGAATCCCGGTTGCAGACGGTGGTCGAGTTGCTCCGCCAGATCGTGCACGGCGCAGAGACTGACCCCGAGGCGCGGCTGAGTGAGCTGCGGCGCCGTCGGGAGTTGATCGATGCCGAGATCGAGGCGGTCACCGCAGGCGAGATCGAGCCGCTGGGTGCGACGGCGCTGCGCGAGCGTTACCACCAGTTCGCCGATACGGCGCGCGAGTTGCTGGCCGACTTTCGTGAGGTGGAGGAGAACTTCCGCACCCTCGACCGGTCGGCGCGGGAGCGGATCGCGTCCTGGTCAGGCGGGAAGGGTGAGCTGCTGGCCGATCTGGTCGGCACCCGAGCCGTCATCGACGGGTCCGATCAGGGCCGCAGCTTTCAGGCGTTCTACGACTTCCTGTTGTCTGAGGCGCGGCAGGATGAGCTGTCCGGCCTGCTCGACAGGGTGCAGGCGATGGGTGAGTTGGACCCGGATCGGCGGCTGCGCACAGTGCACCACGACTGGTCGGACGCGGCCGAACGCACCCAGCAGACCGTCCGGCAGATCTCGGAGCAGCTGCGCCGCTTCCTCGACGATCAAGTGTGGCTGGAGAACCGCCGGGTGCTCGACCTGGTCCGCGCGGTCGAGGCGGCAGCGCTCGCCTGCCGCGATGCTCCGCCGGAGGTCGGTTTGGACGTTGACGACCCCGGCGTCGGCATCGCGCTGCCGTTCGAGCGTCCGCTCTACGATCCGCGGCCGGCCACCCGGGTGGACAGCCTGATCGACCCCGACGCCGACACCGAGGTCGACGTGGCCGCGTTGTTCGCCCAGACCCACATCGATCAGGCCCGGCTGGCCACCCAGCTGCGCAGCGTGGTGCCGCCGCGCAGCAGCGCGTTGCTCAGCGACATCGTCGAGCTCTACCCGATCAGCCAGGGTGCGGCCGAGATCGTGGCCTATCTGGCGCTCAACGAGGACGACCTCGAGGTTGCGATGGACGAAACCGGCGAGATGCTGCTCGACTACGTCGACGACGAGGCCGGTCGCGCCCGCCGCGTCCGACTACCGAAAGTGACGGTGACACGCCGATGAGAACGGCGGAGGAATACGCGGTCGGTGCCGCGATCATCCGGCTGATGCGTGGGGTGGTGTATCGCGAGACCGATGAGGACAGTTGGACGGCGATTCAACACCAGGGCTCGCAGATCCGTGACCATTTCGCCACCATCGGGGTGGATGTGGTGGTCGATGATACTGAGGGATACGCCTACCTGCGTTCCGTCCCCGACAACGAAGAGGATCAGCCGCTGCCCCGATTGGTGATGCGGCGAACACTCACCTACAACGTCAGCCTGCTACTGGTGCTGCTGCGTAAGCGGCTGGTGGAGTTCGAGACGTCCGGCAGCGAAGGCAAGCTGGTGCTGAACCGCGATCAGATCGTCACCATGCTGCGGCTGTTCCTAGCCGATTCCAGCAACGAAGCACGGGTGATCGACACCGTCGACGCCACCATTCGCCGTGCCGCAGACCTGGGTTTCCTGCGGCAGCTGCGCGGCCAGCCTGACCACTGGGAGGTACGGCGCATCCTCAAGGCGTACGTGGACGCCCAGACCATGTCCGACTTCGCCGCCAAGCTGGCCGACTACGCCAAGTCGGGATCGGCAGGATCAGGTAGCGAATCGAATGCGGGTGCAGGGCGCGATGACTGACGCATTGTTCTCGGCTGTCGAACTCGGCAACGCGCCGCGCGCAGGCTTCCGGCTGCGGCGCATTGAAGTGTTCAACTGGGGCACCTTCGACAAGCGGGTCTGGCGGCTGACCATGGACGGCGAGACCAGCCTGCTGACCGGCGACATCGGCAGTGGCAAGTCGACCCTGGTCGACGCCGTCACCACCCTGCTGCTCCCGGCGCACCGGATCTCGTACAACAAGGCCGCCGGCGCCGAAGCCAAGGAGCGGACGCTGCGCAGCTACGTCCTGGGGCACTACAAGTCGGAACGAATCGAGGCGACCGGGTCGTCCAAACCGATCGGGTTGCGCGACCAGCGCAGCTATTCGGTGATCCTCGGCGTCTTCGCCAACGAGGGCTATGACGAGACCGCGACCTTGGCTCAGGTGTTCCATCAGCGTGAGTCGAGCGGCCAACCGGACCGGTTCTTCGTTACCAGCGGCAGCGAGCTGTCGATCGAGGACGACTTCACCGGATTCGGCAGCGACCTGAACGATCTGCGCAAGCGGCTTCGTGCGGGCGGCGCGGAGGTCTTCGCCGTCTTCCCCGACTATGCGCGGTCGGTCCGGCGCCGGCTCGGCATCAAGTCAGAGCAGGCCATGGAGTTGTTCCATCAGACCGTGTCGATGAAGTCCGTCGGCAATCTCAACGAGTTCGTCCGCACCCACATGCTGGAGCCCGTCGACGCCACGGATCGGATCAAGGGCATCGTCGACCACTTCGAGAACCTCACCAAGGCGCATGACGCGGTCAAGAGGGCCCGCGAGCAGCTGGCTGCGCTGACGCCGCTGGTCGAGACCGCCGATCGTTTCGACGACGCCCAGTCCCGCCGGGCAGAACTGGAGCGGCAGCGTGACGCTGCACGGCTCTTCTTCGCTGAGTTGCGATCCCGCCTGCTACGTGCCGAGATTGCCGGACATGATGCGGTCAGGGCGGAACGACAGATCGCAGTGACCGACACAGAGCACGAACAGCGCGGGGTCGCGCTGATCCGCGACGGCCTGCTGCAGGATCGGGCGCGGGCCGGCGGCGACCGCATCGGTGAACTGGAGCGGACGGCCGCCGATGCCCGGCGGGAGGCTTCGACCCGGCGCGACAGACGAGCCGGCTTCGACGAACGGGTGAGCGCCGCAGGCGCGGAACCGGTGCGCGACGCGACCGGGTTCGCGGCGCTCGGAGGCGTCGTCACCACGATGAGGGAGCAGTTGCACAGCCAGGAGACGGCGCTCCGGGCGACCCTGACCGAACACATCGGTGCCCTCAACGACCTGCGTCGCGAGAGCGAGGCGACCCGGGCCGAGCTCGCCAGCCTGGGCAGCCGGACCAGCAATCTGCCGAGCAGCCAGCTGGCCATCCGTGCCCAGCTCTGCGCCGACCTCGACCTCGGTGAGGACGAGTTGCCGTTCGCCGGCGAACTGATCGACGTCGCCGATGATCATCAGCCCTGGCGTGGCGCCGCGGAGCGGGTGCTGCGGGGCTTCGCGCTGTCCCTGCTGGTCCCGCAGCAGCACTATGAGCGCACCGCGCGCTGGGTCAATGAGCGACGGCTCACCCATCGAGGCCAGGACGGCCGGACGTCGGGGGCTCGACTGGTCTACGAGCGGGTGTCCGTGCGCCGGGTCACCCTGACGCCGGCGTCCGGAAGCAGCGGGTTGGCGCTCGCCGACTGCCTGGAGGTGAAGGACGGCCCGTTCGCCGACTACCTGCGCAACGAACTCGTCCGCCGGGCCGGTCATCGGTGCGCCGAGACCCTCGCGGAGTTCCGCGCCGAGCAGCGTGCGGTCACCAAAGAGGGTCAGGTCCGGTCCGGCAATCGGCACGAGAAGGACGACCGCTCCCGGATCGACGATCCGCGCAACTGGGTGCTGGGCTGGGTCAACGAGCGCAAAGTGGCGGCCCTGACCGAGCAGCTGGTCAGCCAGCAGGCGCAGTGGACCGCGACGGAGGAGGCGCGGCATGCCGTCCAGAAAGAGCTGGACGGTTTGGCCAACCGACGCTCGGTCCTGGAGAGCCTTGGGGTGTACGTGTCCTGGGCCGAACTCGACCACGAAGAGGCGACCGTCCGGGCCGAGGCAGCAGACGCCGAGCGGGACCGGCTGCTCGCCGGGTCGTCCGCCTTGGCAGAGATCGAGCGACGGCTGGCCGAAGTCGACCAGCAGCTTCTCGTGGTCGCCGACCGGTTGAAGACACTGCACGGCGATATCGGCAGGCTCGACGATCGAATCCGCCGCGACAAGGCACTCCAGGCCAATGACGAGGCGTTCGTCGACGGCTTCGACGACACCGCTTTGGCGGCCGCGCGGGCGGTCTACCCGGCATTGGAGGCGCGGCTCGGCGCGAAGCTGCCGGCCAAGCCGGACGACTGCCAGGCGGCGTCCGACGGCATGTCCAGCGAACTCCAGTCCCAGGTCGACCGGAAGATCCGCGAACTTAGCGGCTACACCACCAGCTTGCTGCAGTACATGGCGGAGGTGCGGCGACGCTGGCCGGAATCGACCACCGAAATGGACGCCAGCATCGCCGCACTGCCCGACTACCGCGCGTTCCACGCGCGGGTGGAATCCGATGACCTGCCGAAGTTCGAAGACGACTTCAAGCGGGAGCTGAACCGCAACACCATCCGGGAACTCGCCGGTTTCAACAACTGGCTCAATCGCCAGGCCGACGACATCCAATCGCGGGTCGACCGGATCAACGACGCCATGGGTGCGATCGACTACTCACCGGGCCGCTACATCACCCTGGAGAAGGAACGCACGGTCAACACCGAGGTGCAGGCGTTCCGCCAGGATCTCCGGACGGCGACCACCGACGCCGTCAACGCCGAGGACGATCGCTATTCGGAAGAGCGGTTCCTCGACGTGCAGCGCATCATCGAGAAGTTCCGAGGACGGGTCGGCCACACCGACGGTGACCGGGCCTGGACCCGGCGGGTCACCGATGTGCGGAACTGGTTCGTCTTCTCGGCGTCCGAACGCGACCGGGAGACCGACGAGGAATGGGAGCACTACCGCGACTCGGACGGCAAATCGGGCGGACAGAAGGAGAAGCTGGCCTACACGATTCTCGCCGCTTCGCTGGCCTACCAGTTCGGACTGGAGTGGGGCGCCACCCGGTCGCGTGACTTCCGCTTCGCCGTGATCGATGAGGCGTTCGGACGCGGCTCGGACGCCTCCACTCGCTACGCTCTCGAGCTGTTCGCGAAGCTGGGCCTGCAGTTGCTGATCGTCACCCCGCTGCAGAAGGTGCACGTGATCGAGCGCTACGTCCGGGCGATCGGGTTCGTCGACAACCCCTCCACGAAGTACTCGCGGTTGCAGACGCTCAGCATCGAGGAGTTCCACCGGCAGCGGGACGCGCACCGGTGACGGAACGCGCCCCGGTGACCTGGACGACCCCCGCCGTGATCAGGGCGAAGCTCCGTCGTCGATGGGACGACGGGAGCCTGCTGCGCGCTCACGCCGCCGGCGAGCCGTGCCCGCGGCTGGATGTCCCGCTGCGCGGCCCGCGGGCGGCCGAGATCGGTGAGCGGCTCGGCGACGCGCAAACCTGGGTTGGCGACCTGGTCGCCGGCTCGCGGGGCGGCGACTGTTACACGCTGGAATACGCGACGGTCGGCGGGCGGCTGATCGGCCGGAACCAGCTGCCGAAGCGGGCGATCGTCGAGTCGTACGACCAGGCTTGGCGGCTGCTCGGGGTGAATCGGGACGTCGCGGCCTACCAAGCGGTGCTCGACCAGGCGTCCGATGAGCCGGTGCTGCGAGCGTGGGCGGGGCAGCAACCGTTGGCGGCCATTCAGCTGGCCAGGGAGTGGTCTCAGTTGACCGCCGCGTACCGGTGGCTCGACACCCACCGCGGGTCGGGCCGGTACCTGCGCGAGATCAGTGCGCCCGGCGTCGACACGAAGTTCGCCGAACGGCACCGGGTGGTGTTGAGCAAGCTGCTGGGTGTGCCCGCGGCGCGTCCGACGTTTCTCGCCGGGTTGGGGTTGCGGGCGCGACCGGAGTTCGTCCGCGTCCGGCCGTCGCCGGAACTCGGCCTGCTGGCTCCGGCCACCGAACTGGCCCTCCGTAGCGACGAACTGCCCGCGCTGGCGGTGTCCGTCCGGACGGCGATCGTGGTCGAGAACGAGATCAGCTACCTGAGCGTGCCGGTGCCCCCAGGCGGCATGGCGATCTGGGGCAAGGGATTCGATGTTGACCAGGTGGGTGCACTGCCCTGGCTGCGCGGTGCCGAGGTCGTCTACTGGGGTGACCTGGACACGCACGGTTTCGCCATCCTGGATCGGCTGCGGGCCTGGCTGCCGCAGACCCGTTCGGTCCTGATGGATCGCGAGACGCTGCTGGCGCACCAGGACCGCTGGGGCCGTGAGGAGGCGCCGACAGCCGCGCGGCTGCGCCACCTGACCAATGACGAGCACACGGTCTACGTCGACTTGGTCGAGGACCGGCTGGCCGAGAAGCTGCGCCTGGAGCAGGAACGCATCGACTGGGAGTGGGCGGCGGAACGACTCCGGTCAGCGGTTGAGCAGGGGGCGTCAGCGTGGCGGCGTGCCGCGAACCTCGAGGGTCCGGAGGTATAACCTCTTTGTCGACACTTGGAGGCTCCGTGACCGACACCAGCACAGAGAACCCGGCCCTGTTCGAGGCCGCGCCCGATCCCGTCCCCGAGCCGGGACCCGCCCTGGGGCCGACCGGACGCCCGTGGCCGGAGCTGCCCGAACCGGCCCCGCCGGCCCAGGGCCACCGCCGGGCGCTGATCGTGGCGATGTGCAACCAGAAGGGCGGCGTCGGCAAGACCACCACGACGATCAATCTGGGCGCCGCGCTCGCCGAGACCGGACGTCGGGTGCTGCTGGTCGACTTCGACCCGCAGGGTTCGCTGTCGGTCGGCCTGGGCATCAACCCGCACACCCTCGACAGCAGCATCTACAACCTGCTGCTCACCCGCGACCACGACGTCCACGAGATCATCACCGACTCGGTGGTCGAGGGATTGGATATTCTCCCGGCCAACATCGACCTGTCCGCCGCCGAGGTGCAGCTGGTCTCCGAGGTGGCCCGCGAGCAGACCCTGAAGCGAGTGCTCACCCAGGTGCGCGGCGAGTACGACATCATTTTGATCGACTGCGCGCCGTCGCTGGGCCTGCTGACCGTCAACGCATTGACCGCCGCCGACGGGGTGATCATGCCGCTGGAATGCGAGTTCTTCGCGCTGCGCGGCCTCGCCCTGCTCAACGACACCATCGGCAAGGTGCAGGACCGGCTCAACCCCGAGCTGGAGATCATCGGCATCCTCGGCACCATGTACGACGCCCGCACGGTGCATTCCCGCGAGGTGCTCGAACGGGTCGTCCAAGCGTTCGGTGACAAGGTGTTTCACACGGTGATCCGGCGGACCATCAAGTTCCCCGAGACCACCGTCG
Organism: Micropruina sp.; assembly: GCA_047602545.1. Classification (GTDB taxonomy): domain Bacteria; phylum Actinomycetota; class Actinomycetes; order Propionibacteriales; family Propionibacteriaceae; genus Micropruina. The sequence goes on from JASGHC010000004.1 coordinate 28,770, forward strand.
CCGGCGAGCCGATCACCACCTACGCCACCAACTCCCCGGGCGCCGAGGCGTACCGGATGCTGGCGCGGGAGGTGCTGCAGCGATGCCCCGGCGCGTAGCGCTGCCCGGCGCCCAGGAACTCTTCCGGGCCACCGAACCGGTCGTTCAGCCCGGACGGCGCCCGTCCGGCCGGGTCAAGCACGACGAGAAGATCACCGTGTACGTCAGCGCCGAGGAGCTGCTCGCCCTGGAGCAGGCCCGACTCACGCTGCGCGCCCGGCACGGCATCGCGGTCGACCGGGGCCGGATCGTCCGCGCCGCGGTGGCGCTGGCGGTGGCCGACCTCGACATCAACGGCGAGGACGCCGATCTGATCCGCCAGCTCGACCTGTCGTGACCCTCACCACCCCGGATGCCGTCCCCGGTTTCACCGTCCACCTGGGCAACTTCGAGGGCCCGTTCGACCTGCTGCTGCAGCTGATTTCGCGGCACCGGCTGGACATCACCGAGGTGGCCCTGTCGATCGTCACCGACGAGTTCATCGCCTACGTCAAAGACGGTCAGCAGCAGCGCGGACCGGGCAGCTGGGATCTCGAGCAGATCAGCCAGTTCATCGTGGTCGCCGCCACCCTGCTGGATCTGAAGGCGGCCCGGCTGCTGCCGCAGGGCGAGGTGGAGGACGCCGAAGATCTTGCCCTGCTCGAGGCCCGCGACCTGCTCTTCGCCCGGCTGCTGCAATACCGGGCGTTCAAAGAGGTCAGCCGCTGGATCGCCACCACGCTGGAGACCGAGGGCCGTCGGTTCGCGCGTCCGGGGGGCTTGGAGGGACAGTTCAAGGCGTTGCTGCCGGAGTTGACGTTCACCGCCACTCCCGACCAGCTGGCCTGGCTGGCCGCCCGGGCGTTCACCCCGGCCGAAGCCGAGCAGGTCTCACTCAGCCACCTGCATCAGGCCAAGGTGAGTGTGCGCGAGCAGGCCGAGATCGTGGTGGCCGCACTGCGGGAACGCGGTTCGGCGAGCTTCCGTGACCTGACCGCGGACGCCGGCGAACGCCTGGTGGTGGTGGCCCGGTTCCTGGCGCTGCTGGAGTTGTTCCGGGAACGTGCCGTTTCTTTCGAACAGCTGACGCCGCTGGGAGAGTTGCGAGTACGGTGGGTCGCCGGCGACGCGGACGCCGTCCAGATCTCCGCCGAATTCGACACCGAGGACACCCAGGAGGGCGCCGATGACTGAGCCGCCCCTGCCCGGTGTTCCGCACGGCGCCGACCTGACCGGTCCGCTGGAAGCGTTGCTGCTGATGGCCACCGAGCCGATGCCGACCACAGAACTCGCGCAGGCCGTCCGGGCACCGGTGGCTGTCGTGGAGGAGACGCTGGACGAGCTGGTCCGGTTCTACGACGACACCGGACGCGGCTTCGAACTGCGCAACGTCGGCGGCGGCTGGCGCTACTGGACGCGGGCCGAGCATGCCGAGCTGATCGGCGCCTGGCTGGTCGAGGGCCAGCACGCCCGGCTCTCGCAGGCCGCGCTGGAAACGCTCGCCGTGGTGGCGTACCTGCAGCCGATCTCGCGCGGACGGGTCTCGGCGGTGCGCGGGGTGAACGTGGACGGCGTGCTGCGCACCCTGGTCACCCGCGACCTGGTGCAGGAGGTCGATCGCGACTCCGAGACCGGGGCGATGCTGTTCGGCACCACCGGGGGTTTCCTGGAACGGCTCGGGCTGGAGAGCCTGAACGACCTGCCGCCGATCGCGCCGCTGCTGCCGGACGCCGCCGCGCTCGAGTCCGAGTTGCGCGCCTCGTCGGCGGTCGTGACCGAGGAACCGCTGGTCGAGCTTGGCGAGACCTCCGATGACCTGGTTTCGACGGGTTCAACCGGCGGTGGTCCTGATGCGTCGTCGGTCGAGCTTGTCGAGACCCCAGGGGAGAGGGCTCCGACACGCTCAACCGGCGGTGATCCGGAGGGCTTGGTTTCGACAAGCTCAACCAGCGAAATCTCAACCGACAACGCAAGGAACGAGGAGAGCACCCGATGAGCGAGGGCATCCGGCTGCAGAAGGTGCTGGCCGCGGCGGGACTGGGCTCCCGGCGGCACTGCGAGGAACTGATCGACGACGGCCTGGTGCAGGTGAACGGCCGGACGATCAACGAGCAGGGCGTCCGGGTCGATCCGATGGTCAACGTGATCCGGGTGGACGGCGCCCGCATCCCGCCGCCGCGCCGCCACCTTTACCTGGTCTTCCACAAGCCGCGCGGCGTGGTGTCGACGATGGACGACCCGCAGGGCCGCACCACCATCACCGACTACCTCGGACGCCGCTCGAAGGAGGGCCTGTTCCATGTCGGCCGGCTGGACACCCCGACCGAGGGGCTGCTGCTGATCACCAACGACGGCGATTTCGCCCAGCGGATGATGCATCCGTCCCATGAGATCAGCAAGACCTACGTGGCCGAGATCGAAGGCGTGATCGAGAACGTCACGTTGCGCAAACTGAGCCGCGGCATCAAGCTCGACGACGGCCCGGTGCGTGCCGACCAGGTGAAGCTGATCCAGCGCGGCGGTACCCGCAGCATCGTCCAGCTGGTGCTGCACGAAGGCCGCAACCGGATCGTCCGGCGCATGTTCGACGCCGTCCATCACCCGGTCCGGCGGCTGACCCGCACCGCGATCGGCCCGGTCCGGATCGGACGGCTCAAGGTGGGCGAATTGCGCGACCTGACCTCGGACGAGCTCGGCGCGCTGATGGACCTGGCCGGGCTGTGAGCGATGCCGCGGATCGTCGGCGTTGAGACCGAGTACGGGCTGGCTGCCCGGCAAACCGACGGCGGACGCGGCGTCCGGCTGAGTGGCGGGGAGGCGGCCGCGCGGCTGTTCGCGCCGCTGGAACGAGAGCACGCCAGTTCCAACGTCTTCCTGCCCAACGGGGGCCGGCTGTACCTCGACGTCGGCTCGCATCCTGAGTACGCCACCGCCGAATGTGCCGGCCTGGACGACCTGCTGGTGCATGAGCGCGCCGGCGACGAGCTGCTGGTGCGGCTGGCGCAGCGGGCGGAGACCGAGGGCGCGGCGTCCGGGCAGCCGGTGCGGTTCCGGCTGCTGAAGAACAACGTCGACGCGCACGGCAACTCCTACGGCTGCCACGAGAACTACTGCATCGCGCGGTCGCTCGACCTGCCCGGACTCGCCGCCGCCCTGACCCCGTTCCTGGTCACCCGGCAGGTGCTGTGTGGTTCGGGACGCTGGCGCCCGGACGGCTTCGCCATCAGCCAGCGGGCTGAGGTGCTGCACGACGAGCTGTCGTCGATGACCACCCGGTCGCGGCCCTTGATCAACACCCGCGACGAGCCGCTGGCCGACCCGTCCCGGTTCCGCCGGCTGCACGTGATCTCGGGCGACTCCAACCTGTCCGAGCCGTCCGCCGCGCTGAAGGTCGGGTCGCTGCTCGGCGTGCTGGACGCCCTCGAAGCGGCAGCCACCGGGGCCGGGCCGGCATTGCCCGACCTGGCATTGGCCGATGTGGCCGGCTCGCTACGGGCGGTCGCCCACAACCCGCGGGCTGTGCTGCGGTTGGCGTCCGGACGGACCATCGGAGCACTCGACGTCCAGCGCGAGTACCTGGCGCTGGCGCGGGAAGCGCTGAGCAGTCGTGTTCCGTCCGGGTCGCACCCCGCGGGCGAGTTGCAACCCCCGTCCCTTGCGCCGGATCACCCGGCATCACCGCTGGTGGAGCGCTGGTCGCGGGTGCTCGACCTGCTGGAGGCCGGACGCGAGGACGACCTGGACGGCGAGGTCGAATGGGTCACCAAGCAGGCCCTGCTGCGCCGCTACGCCGACACTCGTGGGGTGGCCTGGGACGACCGGAGGCTGGCCCAGGTCGACCTCGCCTTCCACGAGATCACCCAGGACGACGACGGCACGCCGCGCGGGCTGTTCCGGTTGCTGGAATCACGCGGCGCCGCCGTCCGGCTGACCGATCCGGACGCCGTCGATCGGGCCACGCAACTCCCGCCGTCCGACACCCGCGCGGCGCTGCGCGGACGGCTGATCAGCGCCGCGCGGGCGGGCGGCGTCCGGTACAGCGTGGATTGGGTCCAGTTCACCGCCCACGAGCAACCGGACGACATGGGAGGACTGGCCGACCGGGGCGTGCGGCTCGCCGACCCGCTGGTCGTCGCCGACCAAGCAGTCGATGACCTGCTGGCCGCGCTCGCCGCCTCCTGAACCCGCGCGCCGACCTTTCACGCTCGCCGAACTATTTGGGGCTCGCTGAATTCGGCGAGCCCCAAATAGTTCGGCGAGCGCGGGGGCGGGCGACTGGTGGGGAGGCGGTTGGTGAGCGGCGCACGGGGTGGCCGGTTCGGTTCGACTACAGTCGGGGGGTGCCTTTCGCCTCCACCAAGACCGCTGTCGTCGCCGTCTGCGCCGCCGCCCTGCTGACCGTCACCGCCTGTGGCCAGTCCGCGGAACCGTCCGCCTCACCCTCGGAGGGGACGCCGTCCGCGTCCGCTTCGACGTCGCCGTCGCCGAGCGCGTCCCCAACCTCGACGATCAAGCCGTCCACCAACCTGGACGGCATCACGGTCAATCCGAAGAAGTTCGGTAGCAAGAAGCCGACCGTGACGGTGAAGGCGCCGTGGGCCATCGACAAGACCCAGACCAAGGTGCTCACCCAAGGCAAGGGTGCCGTGGTGAACCCCTCGTACGTATGGGTGCACTACCTGGGTGTCAACGGTCGTACTGGCAAGGTGTTCGACACCAACTTCGGCAAAGACGCGACCATGATGTCGCTGGACCAGCTGGTGGCCGGATTCAAGAAGGGTGTCGAAGGTCAGAAGGTCGGCTCGCGGTTGCTGATCGCCATGCCGGGCTCGGACGGCTACGACTCGTCCGGCGGCAGCGCTCAGGCTGACATCAAGGTCGGCGACTCGCTGATCTTCGTGGTGGACGTCGTCGACACCGTGCTGACCGGACCCACCGGCAAGCCGATCACACCGCCGGCCGGGTTGCCGACCGTCACCGACAAGGACGGCAAGGTGTCCATCACCATCCCGAAGGCGGACCCGCCGACCAAGATGGTCGCCCAGCCGCTGACCACGGGCACCGGCCGCAAGGTGGGCGCCAAGGACGTCATCGCCGCGCACTACCTCGGCGTCTCCTGGAAGACCGGCAAGGTGATCGAGGACAAGATGACCGGCGTCAACGGCGGCCTGCTCTCCAGCACCATTCCGGGCTGGCAGAAGGGCCTGGTCGGCAAGAAGGTCGGCCAGCGGGTCCTGCTGGTGCTGCCCCCGGCGGATGCCTACGGCGACGGGAGCACCAACCCGCCCGTGGGAGCGGGCGAGACCATCGTCTACATCGTCGACATTCTCTACGCCGGAAAGGGCTGATCCGCGGTCGCTCGCAGGCCGTGGGTCAGCACTCGGTTTCGACAAGCTCAACCGGCGAGTGAGCGGCTACGTCACCACCCATGGCGTTCGAGGTAGGGCGTCGGGGTTGAGTCGTCGAAGCAGGTTTGCTGGGGTGACGTGCTCGTTCCCGCCGGCCATTCCGAGCGAGCACGCCAGCTGGGCGAGCACCTGTGTGGCGGTCACACCGTTTCGGGCCAGATCGGCCAGGGTGACGGCGCCGTCACGCTTGGCGAGGCGCCGTCCGTCCGGGTTGACCGCCAGCGGCACATGCGCGAACTCGGGCACCATCCCGCCGAGCTGCCGGGTCAGCCAGGCCTGCCGGGGCGAGCTCGACAACAGGTCGTCACCACGCACCACCTGGTCGACGCCCTGGGCGATGTCGTCGACCACGACCGCCAGGTTGTAGGCGGGCACCCCGTCGTTGCGGACCACCACGAAGTCGTCGACGACGCCGGTAACGTCGCCCGCCCACCGATCGGTGACCGTCTGGGTCGCGCCGACTGCCCGTACCCGGATGGCCGGCGGACGCGTCCGGCGGCGGGCGGCGCGGTCGTCCTCACTCAGGTCGCGGCAGGTGCCGGGGTAGGGGCGATAGCCGTCGTCGTGCGGTGCGGACGCCGCCTCGGCGATCTCGCGGCGGGTGCAAAAGCATTCATAGGTGTCCAGCCGGTCGACCGCACGCGCGTACGTCGCCAGGCGGTGGGACTGCCAGACCGGCTCACCGTCGAAGTCCAGCCCGAGCGCGGTCAGGTCGGCAATCTGTCGCGCTGCTACTTCGGGGGCGGCGGCGACCCGCAGGGTGTCGAGATCCTCGATCCGCAGCAGGAACTCTCGGCCTGAACTGCGGGCGAACAACCAGGCGAGCAGCGCCGTCCGCAGATTGCCCAGATGCAGATCCGAGGTGGGGGAGGGTGCGAACCGGCCGGCCATGCCGCGATTCTCCACCATTCACCCGGTCCGCATGGGGTTCGAACGGACTGGGCGAACGAGTACCGCGGTCCAGTTCGACAACGGGCGGCGTGTCGCGCCCTCCGCGGCTGACTGGACCGCGGATTTCAGGGTCATCCGCAGATACCGGGGTCATCCGCAAATGCCCGGCGACACCGAAGGTAGGTGCGGTGATCGCGGCACGCGCTTGGTAGCCTCACCGGCGCAGGCACATCCTCGAAAGCACGGCGGGAGGTCCGATGGCGCCACGCAAGTCCGAGCGCATCATGAACCTCGCCATCTGCCTGCTGATGGCCCGCCGCTTCCTGGACAAGAACCACATCCGGCAGGTGGTCGAGGGCTACGCCGGACTGTCGGACGCCGCGTTCGAGCGCACCTTCGAACGCGACAAGGACGACTTGCGGGCGATGGGCGTCCCGGTCGAGACCGGCAGCAACTCCCCGCTGTTCCCCGACGACGTCGGCTACCGCGTCCGGCGGCAGGACTTCGAACTGCCGCCCATCGACTTCACCGCCGCCGAGGCCACCGCGCTCGGCCTGGCCAGCCAGGTGTGGGGCACCGCCACCCTGGCCGAGCAGACGGTCGGCGCGCTGGCCAAGCTGCGCGCCGCCGGGATCGACCCGGACGCCTCCCGGCTGGCCGGCGTCAGTCCCAGCATCGGTGCCAAAGAACCGGCGTTCGAACCGCTGTGGCAAGCCACGATGACCCGGACGGTGGTTGCGTTCGGCTATCGCGGAGTGGCGCGCGAGGTGGAGCCGTGGGTGCTCACCTACCGGCGTGGCTCGTGGTACCTGGCCGGTTTCGACCGCACCCGAGGCGCCGCGCGCCTGTTCAAGCTGGCCCGCCTCGAGGACCCCCCGCGGGCCATCGGCAAGCCCGGCGCCTACGAGCTGCCCGAGAACATGGACCTGACCGAACTGACCCGGCCGCTGGAACCCGCGCCGGCAGCGGCCGAGGCGGTCATCGCCGTCCGCGGGGACAAGGCTCCCGACCTGCGTCGTCGGGGCGTCCCGACCGAGCATCGAGCGGCGCTGCCACCCGGGTTCGCGGCGTGGCGCGTCCGGTACACCAGCGATCGCGACTTCGCCACCGAGTTGTGCGGGTACGGTCCCGACGTGCTCGTTCTGCAGCCGGACGGCCTGCGACAGCGAGTCGTCGAACGGCTCACCAAGGTGGCGCTCCGATGAGCACGTCGCTGGAGCAGGTGTCGCGGCTGCTCGCCCTGGTGCCCTACCTGCAGGCCCACCCGGACGCCGACCTGGCCGCCACCGCCGACGCGTTCGGCGTCACACCTCGCCGGCTGTTGGCCGACCTGGAGGTGTTGTGGTTCGTGGGGCTGCCGGGCGGGATGCCCGGCGACCTGATCGACATCGACATGGACGCCGTCCAGGAACAGGGCCGGATCAGCCTCAGCAACGCCGACTACCTGTCTCGCCCGATGCGGTTCACCATCGAAGAGGTGACCAGCCTGATCGTGGCGCTGCGCGCCGTCCGCGAGGTGACCGGAGGGGACGCCGGCGAGGCCGTCGACTCGGCGCTGGCGAAGCTGTCCCAGGTGGCCGGCGCACAGGAGAGCAACCGGGTCGGTTTCGCGGTCGCCACCTCGGAGAGCGCGGTGCGGGAGCGACTGGCTGCCGCCATCGCAGCGGGCGAGGCGATCCAGCTCACCTATGACGGGTTCACCCGCGCCGAAACCACCACGCCGGTGGTCGAACCGCACCGGCTGAGCGTCCGCGACGGCTACGTCTACCTGGAGGGTTGGAGCCGTGACCGGGACGCCTGGCGCACCTTCCGACTCGACCGGATCGCCTCGGTCGAACCCGCCGACGGCGGGGTAGCCGACCGGGGCGAGCCGCCCCGCTTCGACGGCGGCTGGCTGGAGGTGCGTCCCGAGGCGGCCCTGGTCACCCTCACCGTCACCGATCGGGCGCACTGGATCAGCGAGTACTACCCGGTGCGCTCGGTGGAGCGGGCCGGACGCGGCTGGCGGGTGCAGCTGCTGGTCGCCGACCCCGCCTGGCTGCGTTCGCTGCTGCTGCGGCTCGGCCCCGAGGTGCGGGCCGTCGACCCGCCGGAGGCCGCCGAGTCGGCCCGCGCCGCGGCGTCCGAGGCGCTGGAGCTCTACGCGGAGGTCGCCCAGACACCCGCCGCCCGCCTGAGGAAACGCTGACTTTCGTTGGTCGAGCGTGTCGAGACGCCTTGCCGGTGACCGCACGTTCGGGTCTCGACACGCTCGACCAACGATGGTCAGCGCTCCCCATAACAACTTTGCGCTCGGGGAACTCCGCGGGCCTGAAGTGGTCAGACGAGCGCTCGGTCGGGATAGGCTCGGCCCATGATGTGGGTCTGGATCTTCCTCGGTATCGCCTTGGCGGGGCTGATCACCGTGGGCTCCTACGCGGTCTGGCTGGCCCACAAGGCGTCCGATCTGTTCAGCGAGCTGCAGATGCTCGGCACGCGGGCGGAAGAACTCGCCGATCTGGTCTCCCAGGTCAAGATTCCCGAGCACTGAGTAGACTCACCTGGTGCCGTGGCCATCGACGGTCGCGCAGCGGACGAAGGTTGGTAGCCGGGCACTCGATACGCACAACGAAGGAGCGCAGCCTATGTTGGGCCTGCCTGGTGGTATGGAATGGGTCATCCTGGCGATCATCGCCCTGCTCGTGTTCGGCGGCAGCCGGCTCGCGAATGCGGGTAAGAACGCCGGGAAGGCGATTCGTGAGTTCAAGGAAGAGACCTCATCGCTGAAGCAGGCCGACACCCCGCCCGCTGTGCCGCCGGCCCCGCCGTCCGTCGCGCCCGAGGGCATCGTGCACGAGGCTGAGATCGTCCCGGACGAGAAGGACAAGGGCCAGCCGGCCTGATCGACAGTGGCCCGACGCCTCAGCTTCGGGTGGCTCACACCGCCCGCCAAATCACCGGACGGGGTGATGTCGCTCGGTGATCACCTTCGTGAGCTTCGTTACCGCGTGGTGTTCTCGCTGGTCTGGATCGTGCTCGGCATGATCGTGATCGCCATCTTCTACAACCAGGTGTACGGGTTTCTCACCCAACCCTGGCTATACGCCAAAGACATGCTCGCTGAGTCCAACCCCGAGATCAGCACCCAGATGGTGCTGAGCGGCGTCACCACTCCGCTGATCCTGGCGATGAAGATCTGTGGGGTCGGTGGTCTGGTGCTGGCGTCCCCGATCTGGCTCTACCAGATCTGGGCCTACATCGTGCCGGCGCTGCATGCCAACGAGAAGCGCTGGACGGTGGGCTTCCTCGCTGCGGCGCTGCCGCTGTTCCTGGCCGGTGTCGCGGTCGGCTACCTGGTGCTGCCGCAGGGCATCTCGGTGATGATGTCGTTCACCCCGGAATCCGTGCCGATCACCAACCTGATCGAGATCGACAAATTCCTCGAGCTGATGCTGCAGCTGATGCTCGTCTTCGGGCTCGGCTTCTTGATGCCGGTCGTGGTGGTCGGCGCGAACATGGTCGGGGCCGTGAAGGCGACACAACTGGCGAAGGCGCGCACCTACGTGATCTTCGGCACCTTCGTCTTCGGTGCGGCGGCCACGCCGTCGACCGATCCGTTCTCGATGCTGGCGCTGGCCATCCCGATGTCGCTGTTGTTCATCGCCGCCGAGATGATCTGCCGTGTCAACGACAAGAGGAAGGCCCGCAGGGCCGCGGCAGCCGAACTCGCGACCCCGTGAGGGCCAGCCGGTGAACGGCGGCGTCGGGCACGTCGACCTGGTCGTCAATCCGACCGCCTGCACGTCCTCGGCTGAGAGTGGTACGCGGGGACGGTTCTTTTCGTTCCAGTGGTACGCGGGGACGGTTCTTTTCGTTCCAAAGGGTGTCCGAGGGGCAAGGGGTTTCGACAAGCTCAACCAGCGGTGAGAACCGTCCCTGGTGTCCGAGGGAACCGTCCCTCGTACCGGACGGGGCGCGGTAGGTTGGCGGCGATGAACACCGACACCGGAACATTGCTGCGCGCCTTCGCCGCCGGCTACGGCTTTCCGTTGGATACCTACCAGTTGGACGCCTGCCGGCACGTCGAGGCGGGTTCCGGCGTTCTGGTCGCCGCGCCGACCGGGGCCGGCAAGACGGTGGTGGGGGAGTTCGCGGTCTTCCTGGCCCTGCAGCGCGGCACCAAGTGCTTCTACACCACGCCGATCAAGGCGCTGAGCAACCAGAAATACCACGACCTGGTCGAGCGGTACGGTGCGGCGAACGTAGGCCTGCTCACCGGCGACGTCACGGTCAACGGCGAGGCGCCGGTGGTGGTGATGACCACCGAGGTGCTGCGCAACATGATCTACGCCAACTCGCCGACGCTGCGCAGCCTCGGCTTCGTGGTGATGGACGAGGTGCACTACCTCGCCGACCGGTTCCGCGGCGCGGTCTGGGAAGAGGTGATCATCGGCCTGGCCGAGACCGTCCAGGTGGTGTCGCTGTCGGCAACGGTGAGCAACGCCGAGGAGTTCGGCGCCTGGCTCGACGAGGTCCGCGGCGACGTGCAGATCGTCGTCTCCGAGCGGCGTCCGGTGCCTCTGTTCCAGCACGTGATGGCCGGACGCCGGCTCTACGACCTGTTCGCCGACGAGGCGCCCACCGCCAAACAGCTGCCCGCCGGCCAGGTTGACGTGAACCCCGAACTGTTGCGGCTCGCCAAGGAGGAATCCCGCAACGTCCGCGACGACTCCCGGAAGATGCGCAATCGGCGCACCCGCGACACCATCGAGAAGCGGCGTCCGCGCTCCAGCCTGGTGCCCCGCCGGGATGCCACCGTCGAACGATTGGACGCCGAGGGCCTGCTGCCGGCGATCTTCTTCATCTTCAGCCGGGCCGGCTGCGACGCCGCCGTCGGCCAGTTGATGCATTCCGGGTTGCGGCTCACCAACGGTGCCGAGCGCCGCGAGTTGGAGGCGATCGCCGCCAGCCACATCGAGGGGCTGACGCCGTCCGACCTGGACGCCCTCGACTACGGCAGTTTCCTTTCCGCCTTCCGCAACGGCATCGCCGCCCACCACGCCGGACTGCTGCCGGCCTTCAAGGAATGCGTCGAGGAGGCTTTCGTCCGCGGCCTGGTCAAGGTCGTGTTCGCCACCGAAACCTTGGCGCTGGGCATCAACATGCCGGCCCGAAGCGTCGTGCTGGAACGCCTGGTCAAGTACAACGGCGAAAGCCACGCTCCGATCACCCCCGGCGAATACACCCAGCTGACCGGACGCGCCGGACGCCGCGGCATCGACGTCGAGGGCCACGCGGTGGTGTTGTGGCAGTCCGGCATGGATCCGCGCTCGGTGGCCGGCTTGGCCTCGCGGCGTACCTACCCGTTGCGCTCGTCGTTCGCGCCCACCTACAACATGGCCGTCAATCTGGTCGGCTCGGTCGGACGCGAGCGCGCCCGGGTGCTGCTCGAGCAGTCCTTCGCCCAGTACCAGTCCGACCGTGGCGTGGTCGGACTGGCCCGCTCGATCGCCCGGGCCAACGAGCAGATCGCCGGCCACTTCGCCCAAGCCGCCTGCGACAAGGGCGACTTCACCGACTACGCCCGGCTGCGCGCCGAAATCTCATCGCTGGAGGCCGAGGCCGCCCGCAGCCGCAAGGCCGATCGGCGGGCCGAGTCGCTCAGTGTGCTGCTGGAACTGCGGCCCGGCGACATCCTGCGGGTGCCGTCCGGATGGCACACCGGCTGGGCGGTGGTGGTCGATCCCGGCCTTGCCAAGGGCGATCCGAGCCCGATGGTGATGACTGAGCAGCGCCAGCTGAAGCGGTTGTCGTTGGTTGACTTTCCGACCCCGCCGCTGGTGGCCGGACGGATGCGAGTGCCGAAGCATTTCGATCCGCGGCAGCCGGCGTCCCGGCGCAACCTGTCGGCTGCGTTCCGCTCGAAACTGGCCGAGATCGACCTGACGCAGCCGCGCTATTCCCCGGCCGCAATGGACGACGAGGTGGCCGAGCGAATCGCCGATCTGCGCGCCCGGCTGAAGGCGCATCCCTGCCACAGCTGCCCGGACCGCGAGAACCACGCCCGCTGGGCCGAGCAGGCACTGCGGCTGGAACGCGACAACGCCGGACGGCAACGCCAGGCCGACCGGCGCACCAACACCATCGCGGTGCGCTTCGACCGGATCTGTTCGGTGCTGGAGTCGCTCGGCTACCTGACCGAGGGCGGCACCGCGGTGACGGACGCCGGCCGCACCCTGGCCCGGATCTACGCCGAACTCGACCTGGTCAGCGCCGAATGCATCCGCGCCGGGGTGTTCGACCGGTTGTCGGCGCCGCAGTTGGCTGCGGTACTTTCCTCGCTGGTCTTCGAGGCCCGCGGCGGTGACCGGCGCCGTCCGCCGCGGATGCCGGACCGGGCGTCCGAAGCGGCGCAGCAGGAGTTGCGCCGGGTGTGGCGCGACGTCGGACTCACCGAACGCGACCACCGGCTGGAGCGCGGCCCCGAACCCGACATCGGCTTCGCCGAGCCGATCCACGGCTGGGCGTCCGGACGGCCGCTCGGCGACGTGCTGGACGAATCCGGACTCACCGCGGGTGACTTCGTGCGCTGGGCCCGGCAGGTGGTCGACTTCGCCGGCCAGGTCGGCCGGGCGGCCGGCCCCGGGCCGTTGCGCGATACCTGCCGTGAGTTGGTCGACCGGGTACGCCGCGGCGTGGTGGACGCCGCCCCGCTGGAGGACTGACCCGGACCACCGGAGGGTCCACTAGCCTGAGCGGCATGAGCGTCGCGATCCGGGTGATCCCTTGCCTCGACGTCCACGACGGGCGGGTCGTCAAGGGCGTCAACTTTCTCAACCTGCGCGATGCCGGCGACCCGGTCGAACTCGCCGCCGCCTATGGCGACCAGGGTGCCGACGAGCTCACCTTCCTGGACATTTCGGCGTCGGTGCAGGGCCGCGAAACCACCCACGACATGGTGCGGCGCACCGCCGAAACGGTGTTCATCCCGCTCTGCGTCGGCGGGGGAGTGCGCGGGGTCGACGATGTCGACTTGCTGCTGCGCACCGGCGCCGACAAGGTGGGCATCAACACCGGTGCGATCAGCCGTCCGCAGGCGATCGACGAGATCACCCAGCGGTTCGGCAACCAGGTCCTGGTGCTCTCCCTGGACGCCCGCCGCGAGGCCGGGCAGCCGTCCGGATTCGGCGTCACCACCCACGGCGGCCGGAAGTCTGCCGGCCTGGACGCGATCGAGTGGGTCAAACAGGCCGTCGACCGTGGCGCGGGTGAGATCCTGCTCAACTCGATGGACGCCGACGGCACCACCGCCGGCTTCGACCTGGAGATGATCGAGGCCGTCCGGAAGGTGGTGGACGTCCCGGTGATCGCCTCCGGAGGCGCCGGCACCGTCGCGCATTTCGTGGACGCCGTCCGGGCCGGCGCGGACGCGGTGCTGGCGGCGTCCGTCTTCCACTACGGAACGCTCGGCATCGCCGAGGTGAAGCGCGCGCTCGCCGACGCCGGCTTCCCGGTGCGGATGCCGATCCACGCGGGTTGAGCCCGCAACGCTCGCCGGTTGGGGGTGCGAGCGTTCCTCGCGCGTCAATCAGCGACCGATTCGGGGCCGACCTGAGGCTGCTGAGGCGAGATACCTGCCAAATCGGTCGCTGATCCGCGAGCGGGCGGCGTCCATCTACCGCTGGTCGAGCTTGTCGAGACCCTGGGCTTGAGCTCGACGAGCTCGATCGTCGCCCGAGCACTAGATTCGGCTCATGGCCTGCCTGTTCTGCTCCATCGTCGCCGGCGACATCCCGGCCCGCCGGGTTTACGAGGACGACGCCGCGATCGGCTTCCTCGACATCAACCCGTGGAAGCGCGGTCACACCCTGGTCATCCCGCGTCGTCATGTCGACGACCTGCTGGACGCCGGTGACCTGCTCGCCGAGATCGCCCCAGCGGTCTCCGCGACCGCACGCCTACTCACCGACCGACTCGGCGCGGACGGCATGAACCTGCTCTCCAACGCCGGTGCGGTCGCCGGTCAGGAGGTCTTTCATCTGCACCTTCATCTGGTGCCTCGCTATGCCGACGATCCGGGGATGCGCGCCCTGTTCGACACCGACACCGACGCCGGCATCGACCTCGACGCCGTGCAGGCGGCGCTCACCGGGAACCGTTCCACATCCTGAAAACGCGCGTCCAGAAGTTGACACGGCACGCCCATGGGCGAACACTGTTCCCGTGCGGATCTTCTTCCTCGTACTTTCGTGAGCGTGTCAGCCGACTAGTCGACCGACACGCACCCTCGCCTGCCGACGCAGCGAGGGTTTTTTCATGCAAGAGGAACCGCCACCACACGCCCGCAGAAAGGGGACCGAGATGTCCGACACCATCGCACCACCACTGCTGACCGGGGCAGAAGCCCTTGTCGAGTCGCTGGAGCGAGTCGGCGTAGAGGTCATCTTCGGGATCCCCGGCGGCTGCATCCTGCCCGCCTACGATCCGCTCGGCCAGTCCGAACTGATCCGGCACATCCTGGTCCGCCACGAGCAGGGCGCCGGGCATGCCGCCGAGGGCTACGCCATCGCCACCGGACGGGTCGGCGTCTGCATGGCTACGTCCGGACCGGGCGCGACCAACCTGGTGACGGCGATCGCCGATGCCCACATGGATTCGGTTCCGATGGTCGCGATCACCGGTCAGGTGTCCAGCTTCGCGATCGGCACCGACGCCTTCCAAGAGGCCGACATCCGCGGGATCACCTTCCCGATCACCAAGCACAGCTTCCTGATCACCCACGCCGAGGACATTCCGGCCGCGATCGCCGCCGCGTTCCACATCGCCAAGTCGGGACGACCCGGCCCCGTCCTGGTCGACATCGCGAAGGACGCCTTGACCAACTCGGCGCCCTTCGTCTGGCCCGAGCTGATCAACCTGCCCGGCTACCACCCGGTCACCCAGCCACACGTCAAGCAGATCCGTGAGGCGGCCCGGCTGATCGCCGAGTCCAGCCGGCCGGTGCTCTACGTGGGCGGCGGCGTCGTCAAGGCCGAGGCCAGCGCGGAGCTGGCCAAGCTGGTCGAGATCACCGGCATCCCGGTGGTGACCACCCTGATGGCCCGGGGTGCGTTGCCCGACAGCCACGACCTGCACATGGGCATGCCCGGCATGCACGGCTCGGTCTCGGCGGTCGGCGCGCTGCAGAAAGCCGACCTGCTGGTCGCGCTCGGCACCCGGTTCGACGACCGGGTGACCGGCCGGCTGGACACGTTCGCTCCCGACGCGAAGATCATCCACGCCGACATCGATCCGGCCGAGATCTCCAAGAACCGGGTCGCCGACGTCCCGATCGTGGGTGATGTGAAGCATGTGATCACCGAACTGAACGGCGTCCTGCGCGGCGCAGACCTGCCGAAGTTCACCGCCTGGCAGCGCTACCTGACCGGCCTCAAGGAGAAGTACCGGGTGTCGACCGAGCCCACCCACGAGGGCATGCTGTCGCCGGAGTACGTGATCAAGCGGATCGGTGAGCTCACCGGCCCGGACGCGTACTACGCCGCCGGGGTCGGTCAGCACCAGATGTGGGCCGCGCATCTGCTGCCGTTCGAGAAGCCGGCCCGCTGGCTGAACTCCGGCGGCGCCGGGACGATGGGCTACTGCGTCCCCGCTGCGATGGGTGCCCAGGTGGGCCGTCCGGACGCGGTGGTCTGGGGCATCGACGGCGACGGCTGTTTCCAGATGACCAACCAGGAGCTGGTCACCTGTGCGGTCGAGGGCATTCCGATCAAGATCGCGGTGATCAACAACCAGAGCCTGGGCATGGTGCGGCAGTGGCAGACGCTGTTCTACGGGCAGCGCTACTCCAACACCGACCTGAACACCCTGCGGGTGCCGGACTTCCCGAAGCTGGCCGAGGCGATGGGTGCGGTGGGTCTGCGTGCCGAGCACCCTTCCGAGGTGGACGCCGTGATCAACAAGGCGCTGTCCATCACCGACCGGCCCGTCGTGGTCGAGTTCGTGGTGCACAAGGACGCCATGGTGTGGCCGATGGTGGCCGCCGGCACCAGCAACGACGACATCAAGATCGCCAAGGACCTGGCGCCCGACTGGGAGGAAGAGGAACTGTGAGGACGCACACGCTGAGCGTGCTGGTCGAGAACAAGCCGGGTGTCCTGGCTCGGATCGCCGGCCTGTTCGCTCGCCGCGGCTACAACATCGAGTCGCTGGCGGTCGGGCCGACCGAGCGTCCGGAGCTGTCCCGGATCACGCTGCAGGTCGGAGTGGAGAACCAGCAGTTCCTCGAGCAGATCACCAAGCAGCTGAACAAGCTGCTCGAGGTGCTCAAGATCGTCGAACTGGAAGACTCCGCGGTGCGCCGCGAGCTGGTGCTGATCAAGCTGAAGGCCGATCCGAGCACCCGCAGCCAGATCATCGAGATCGTCCAGCTGTTCCGGGGCAAGACCGTCAACGTCCAGAACGAGTCGCTGACCATCGAGGCCACCGGTTCGCCCGACAAGCTGGAGGCGCTGCTCGAGATGCTCAAGCCCTACGGGGTGCGTGAGCTCGTCCAGTCCGGCCTGGTCGCGCTGGGACGGGGCAGCAAGTCACTCACCGACCGTTCCAAGTCAGACAAGACCCGCACGCCCGTGCGCAACAACTAGTCAGTACCCAGTCAGTTAGGAAGACACATGGCAGAGATGTTCTACGACGACGACGCCGACCTTTCGATCATCCAGGGCCGCACGGTGGCCGTGATCGGCTACGGCTCCCAGGGGCACGCGCACGCGCTGTCGCTGCGCGACTCCGGGGTGGACGTCCGGGTGGGGCTGCGTCCGGGTTCGAAGTCGGCCGCCAAGGCCGAGTCCGAGGGACTGCGGGTGGTGACCGTCGACCAGGCTGCCGCCGAGGCCGATCTGATCATGATCCTGGCGCCCGACCAGTTCCAGCGCACCATCTACGCCGAGCAGATCGCCCCGAATCTGCAGGACGGCGACGCGCTGTTCTTCGCCCACGGCTTCAACATCCGGTTCGGCTACATCCAGCCGCCGGCCGGCGTTGAACGTCTGCATGGTCGCGCCGAAGGGCCCGGGCCACCTGGTCCGCCGGGAGTACTCCGAGGGCCGTGGCGTCCCGGTGATCGTCGCCGTTGAGAAGGACGAGTCGGGCCAGGCCTGGCCGTTGGCGCTGTCCTACGCGAAGGCGATCGGCGGGCTGCGGGCCGGCGGCATCAAGACGACCTTCACCGAAGAGACCGAGACCGATCTGTTCGGCGAGCAGGCGGTGCTTTGCGGCGGTGCGTCCGCGCTGGTTCAGGCCGGTTTCGAGGTGCTCACCGAGGCCGGTTACCAGCCGGAGGTGGCCTACTTCGAGTGCCTGCACGAGCTGAAGCTGATCGTCGATCTGATGTACGAGGGCGGCATCGCCAAGCAGCGTTGGAGCGTCTCCGACACCGCCGAGTTCGGCGACTACGTGTCGGGCCCGCGGGTGATCGACGCCCGGGTCAAGGAGAACATGAAGGGCGTGCTGGCCGACATCCAGTCCGGCGCGTTCGCCAAGCGTTTCATCGACGACCAGGACGCGGGTGCGCCGGAGTTCAAGCAGCTCCGGGCGGCCGGCGAGGCGCACCCGATCGAGGGCACCGGTCGTGAGCTGCGCAAGTTGATGGCGTGGGTGAAGAGCCACGACGACGACTACGTCGAAGGCACCGCCGCACGCTGATTGAGGACGTGCGTCCCCCACCGCGGGACGCATCAGGAACGGGCGCCGCTCCCCACGAGGGAGCAGGCGCCCGTTCTGCCGTCTGCGGCAGGCCGCACGTCCGGGGACGGTTCTTCCGCGTGCGGATTCCGCACCTCGGGGGACGGTTCGTGCCCGTGCGATTGTCGAACGTCGGAGAGCCGTCCCCGGCGATGCGATTGTCGAACGTCGCAGAACCGTCCCCGATGGTCGGCCCGTGGCGGCGCCGCTCGCGGTCGCCACAGCAGATTTGGTTCAGCCGACCGGCCGATGACACCTTCCGTTCACCTACGACGGGCCACTCGTTCACCCGGGCGGGTGAGGCTTCCCAATGTGACAATCGAGCTACTTCTGCTGATCCTGGTGATCGGCACCGCCATTGCGTTCGACTTCACCAATGGCTTCCACGACACCGGCAACGCCATGGCGACCTCCATCGCCACCGGCGCACTCAAGCCGAAGACCGCCGTCGGACTGTCGGCGGTACTGAACCTGGTCGGCGCGTTCCTGTCTGTTGAGGTCGCGCTCACCGTGACCAACGCCGTGGTGCGGCTGCAGAGCTCCAACGGAGCGCCGAATCCCGAGCTACTCGCCAACAACGGCCACGAACTGCTGATGATCGTCTTCTGCGGACTCATCGGCGGCATCCTGTGGAACCTGCTGACCTGGCTGCTGGGCCTGCCGTCGAGCTCGTCGCACGCGCTGTTCGGTGGCCTGATCGGCTCCACCGCGGCGGCGCTGGGCCTCGGCGGCGTCAACTGGATGGGCGACGGCACCAAGCTGGACGGCGTGGTCGGCAAGGTCATCCTGCCGGCCTTCGCGTCCCCGGTCGTCGCCGCGCTGGTTGCGACCATCGGCACCTGGCTGGTCTACAAGATCACCACCGGCGTTGCTGAGCGCTACGCCGAGGGCGGCTTCCGCTGGGGCCAGATCGGCACCGCGTCGCTGGTCTCGCTGGCGCACGGCACCAACGACGCCCAGAAGACGATGGGCGTGATCACCCTGGCGCTGATCGCCTACGGCGTGCAGACCGACACCACCACGGTGCCGCTGTGGGTCAAGTTCGCCTGCGCCATCGCGATCGCGGCCGGCACCTACACCGGCGGCTGGCGGATCATCCGCACGCTGGGCAAGGGCCTGGTCGAGATCTCGTCGCCGCAGGGCATGGCCGCCGAGGCCTCCTCGGCCGCGGTCATCCTGACCTCGAGCCACCTCGGTTTCGCGCTGTCCACCACCCACGTCGCCACCGGTTCGATCCTGGGCTCCGGCCTCGGCAAGCGGGGTGCGGACGTCCGCTGGGGCGTCGCGATGCGCATGGTGCTGGCGTGGTTCATCACCTTGCCGGCCGCCGGCATCGTCGGGGCCGTGTGCTTCTGGATCGGCAACGGACTCGGCGGCTACGCCGGACCGCTGCTGGTGTTCGCGCTGCTGCTCGGCCTCACCGCCTGGATGATCGGGCACTCGCGCAAGACCGCGGTGCACGCCGGCAATGTCAACGACGAGTGGCAAGCCGACGCCACGCCGGGTGCCTCCGTGGCCTCGGACGAGTCCGTCGGCGCCAAGGCCTGAAGGAGATCACGACATGTTTCAACTTTTCGGTAATGCACTCGGCCAGGTCGCGCTCGCCTCGATCCTGATCGGCGCCGGCCTTCCTGCCCTCTTCGCCTTCGGAATCCGCGCGCTCGCGGTCGGCTCGGGCGGTTCCGCCGAGGTCAGCGGCGAGGCGGGCAAGCCGATCATGAAGGTCGTCGCCTGGCTCTGCTTCGCGCTGGTTCTTCTGGTGATCGCCATGGCCCTGGCCATCATCATCTCGTCCGGCTTCGGTTACAAGGTGTCCTTCGACCACTTCTTCCCGACGTTCATCAAGAAGTAGGGAGCGGCGCACCCCATGGCTGATCAAAGCGGGTTGTTCGAGCGGATCCTGCAATGGCTGCGCGCGGGCTACCCCGAGGGCATTCCTCAGCACGACTACGTGGCGCTGTTGGGCATCCTTCGGCGTTCCCTCACAGACGTCGAGGTCGAACAGCTGGCCTACCAGCTACGATTCTCCAGTGAGTCCGCCGACAGCGATGAGCAGATCAGGGAACTGATCAGGCGAACGGCACTAGAGGAACCGTCGGAGGTTGACGTCCGGCGCGTCGCCAGCAGACTGGCCCAAGGTGGCTGGCCTTTGGAGGCGTCGATGGCGGCCCCGACCAGCGAGGAGGGTAGGGGCCAAACCGAGATGTCACGAATCGAACGAATCGTGAACTGGCTCAAAGGGGGATACCCGCAGGGGATTCCCGAGGCGGACTACGTCCCTCTGCTCGCCGTGCTCCGGCGCAGGCTCAGCGAGGACGAGATTCAGGAGTTGGCTGAGCGGATGGTCCGTGACGGTCTGCTGCCTGCCGAGCGGATCGATGTCGGCGTCGAGTTCCTGCGGGTGACCAACGAGTTGCCCACTGAGGGGGAGCTGCAGCGAATCAGCGAGAAGCTCGCCGACTCGGGTGTCGACGTCAGCTACGTACCGCCGGCCTGGGTGCGCCCGACCGGTGTCGCCGACAACGGCGGGTAGCCACAGCCAGTTACGTGCAGACGGCAGCGGGGACGGGTCTTGGACTCGTCCCCGCTGAGTCGTTGGTGGGGCGGCCCGGTGCCGCTGTGTGGCAGGCTGGCCGGGTGACCATGCCCACGCAGGCCGCTGACCCCGGACTCTCCGCCGACGAGGTCGCCGAACGGGTGGCTCGCGGCCAACGCAACGATCTGCCGCCGCGTTCCGGCCGGAGCGCCGGTGAGATCGTCCGGGCCAACGTGTTCACCCGGATCAACGGCATTCTGGCCGCGTTGTTGATCTGCGTGCTGGCCACCGGGTCGTGGATCAACGCCGCCTTCGGCCTGCTGATCATCGCCAACTCCGCGATCGGCATCATCCAGGAGTTGCGCGCCAAGAAGACCCTGGACAATCTCGCGGTGGTGGGAGAGGCCCGGCCGCGGATTCGCCGGGACGGCAGCACCCGCGAGTACGGCCGCGAAGAGATCGTCCTCGACGACCTGATCGAGGTCGGCCCGGGAGACCAGATCGTGGTGGACGGGGTGGTCGTCGAGGCCGACTACTTCGAGGTCGACGAATCCCTGCTGACCGGTGAGTCCGACCCCGAGCCGAAGACCCCAGGCAGTCAGGTGCTGTCCGGCAGTTTCGTAGTCTCGGGTACCGGTGCGTATCGGGCGACCAAGGTCGGTAGTGCCTCCTACGCGGCCCAGCTCACCGCGGAGGCCGCCAAATTCACGCTGGTCAAATCGGAACTCACCGGGGGGATCAATCAGATTCTCAAGGTGATCACCTGGGTGCTGGTTCCGGTCGGCCTGGCGACCATCTGGGTGCAACTCTTCCAGGCCGGCAACGACTGGCGCCGCGCCGTGCTGGCGATGGCCGGGGCGCTGGTTCCTATGGTGCCCGAGGGGCTCATCCTGCTCACCGCGGTCGCATTCGCGCTGGGCGTCGTCCGGCTGGGCCAGCGGCAGTGCCTCGTCCAGGAGTTGCCGGCGATCGAGGGCCTGGCCCGGGTGGACGTGGTGTGCGCCGACAAGACCGGCACGCTGACCGAGAACGGGATGACCTTCGGCGAGTTGCGGCTCGTGGACGGCGCCGATGCGTCCACCGTTGACGAGGCGCTGCGGCAGTTGGTGGCCTCCGACGCCCGGCCGAACGCGTCCATCCAGGCCGTTGCGGCGGAGTTCGGGCCGGGCCAGACTCGCTGGCCGGTGCTGGCCAAGGCGCCGTTCACCTCGGCGAAGAAGTGGTCCGGGGCCACCTTCGCCGGTCCGGACGGCGCCGCCGTCAACTGGGTGATCGGTGCACCTGACGTGCTGGCCGCACCCGATTCGGCGGTGGCGACCGAGGCCGAGCAGATCGCTGCCGGGGGGCTGCGGGTGCTGCTGGTGGGTACTGCCCAGCAGCGGGTCGACGACGCGTCCGCGCCGGGGGAGGTGGCCGGCGCAGCGCTGATCGTGCTCAACCAGCGGATCCGTCCGGATGCCGCCGACACCTTGGCCTACTTCGCCGACCAGGGTGTGGAGCTGAAGGTGATCTCGGGCGACAACGCCGCCTCGGTGGGCGCAGTCACCAGCGCGCTCGGCGTGGTCTCGGGCTATGCGGTGGACGCCCGGACGCTGCCCGCCGACCCCGGTGAGTTCGCCGAGGCGGTCGACCACAACGACGTCTTCGGACGCGTCACGCCCCACCAGAAGCGGGCCATGGTGGCCGCGCTGCAGGAACGCGGGCACACGGTCGCGATGACCGGCGACGGTGTGAACGACGTGCTCGCGCTCAAAGACGCCGACCTCGGCGTCGCGATGGGCTCGGGGTCGCCGGCCACCAGGGCGGTCGCCAAGATCGTGTTGCTGGACGACCGCTTCGCCACCCTGCCGTACGTGGTGGCCGAAGGGCGGCGGGTGATCGGCAACATCGAACGGGTCGCCAACCTGTTCCTCACCAAGACGATCTACTCGGCGCTGCTGGCGCTGTTCGTGGTGCTGTGGCGGGTGCCGTTCCCGTACTTGCCGATCCACATCACCATCACCGGGTGGTTCACCATCGGCATCCCGGCCTTCCTGCTGTCGCTGGCCCCGAACACCGAGCGGGCCCGGACCGGGTTCGTGGAGCGGGTGCTGCGGCTGGGGATACCCGCCGGCGTGATCGTGGCGGTGGCGACCTTCGCCACCTACCTATTGGTGCTGCCCGAACCGGGTGGCGACCCGGCCGCGATGCGCCAGGCGACGACGGCGACGCTGGCCTGCATGATCGTCGCCGCCACCTGGGTGCTGGCGGTGGTGGCGCGTCCGTACCAGTGGTGGAAGGTGGCCCTGGTGCTCGTCTCCGGGCTGGCCTACCTGCTGATCTTCAGCTGGCCGTTCACCCAGTCGCTGTTCCTGCTGGACGTGAGCAACACCGAAGCGATGACCCTGGGCTTGACCGCCGGGCTGATCGGGGCGGCGCTGATCGAGCTGACCTGGTGGCTGCGCGGCTGGTTCTTCCGCGAGCCGCTGCGGTTGTGGCGCCGCACCGATCCGGACGCCGCTCGCGAGGGCGCAGGGTGATGACCGGGCTGGTGGGTGATCGCGCTGGAACGGCAGGGTGTGGCCGCAGCTGACGCCCGACCACTGAACCCCTGCCTCACTTCTCCAGGCCTCCCGTCGACGGGAGGCCTGAAGAGAAGTGAGGCAGGGGTATGCCGAGTGGCAGCTCAGCGGAGGCGGGCGGCGATGGCGTCGCCGACCTCGGTGGTCGAGCGCTTGGTGGCACCGCGGGCGGCGATGTCGGCGTCGACGGCGGCGTCGATCCGGGCGGCGTCGTCACGACGTCCGAGATGGTCGAGCAGCAGCGCCATCGACGAGATGGTCGCGGTCGGGTCGGCGATGCCCTGGCCGGCGATGTCCGGCGCCGAGCCGTGCACCGGCTCGAACATGGACGGGAACGCACCGGACGGGTTGATGTTCGCCGACGCCGCCAGGCCGATGCCGCCGGTGACCGCCGCGGCCAGGTCGGTGACGATGTCGCCGAACAGGTTGTCGGTGACGATCACGTCGAAGCGCTGCGGATCCTGCACCAGCATGATCATGGTCGCGTCCACATGCAGGTAGTCGGTGGTCACGTCCGGGTACTCGGCGGCGACGGCGGTGAAGATCCGGTTCCACAGCCCGCCGGCGTTCACCAGCACGTTGTGCTTATGCACCAGGGTGACCTTCTTGCGACGCCGCATGGCCCGCTCGAAGGCGTCCCGGACGACCCGCTCGACACCACGCGCGGTGTTCACCGACACCTCGTTGGCCACCTCGAAGTCGGTGCCGGTCTGCATCGACCCGCCGACCCCGCAGTACAAGCCCTCGGTGCCCTCGCGGACGACGACGAAGTCGATCGGGCCGCGGGCGACCACGGCGTCCGACAGGGGGGTGACCACGCCGGGGTAGAGCTTGGACGGCCGCAGGTTCACGTAGTGGTCGAAGGCGAACCGTAGCTTCAGCAGCAGGCCGCGCTCCAACAGCCCGGACGGGATCGCCTTCGAGCCCGGTGCGGCACCCACCGCACCCAGGATCAGGGCGTCCGCCTGGGCGAGCTCGGCCAGCACCGAGTCGGGCAGTACCTCGCCGGTGCGCTGCCAGCGCTCGGCGCCCAGGTCGTAGTGGGTGAAGTCGAAGGAATCATCCCCGACAACGGCGTTGAGGACCTTCAATCCCTCGGCGACGACCTCGGGACCGATCCCGTCACCCGGGATCACAGCGATGTTCTGCGGCATGGCGTCACTGTAGAAGTCCGCTCACTGGCTGAGACACGCGTCTCAGGGAAGTGGCGTGGCGTCGCCCCCGCGCCACCGTGCGCTTCGGCCGTCGTCCGATGGGACCGACGAGTATTGTCCTGCCCATGTCCTTGACCTTTCCGCTGACCCGCAACGCTGCACCCGCCGGCCCCGCACGCATGGGCGAGATCCACGCCGATCCCGGTTTCGGGGTGTATTTCACCGATCACATGGCGGTGGCGACCTGGCGGCAGGGCTCGGGCTGGAGCGAGGACGGCGTGGTGCCCTACGGCCCGTTCCAACTCGACCCGTCCTGCGCGGTGTTGCACTATGCGCAGGAGGTGTTCGAGGGGCTGAAGGCGTACCGGCATGCCGACGGCTCGATCTGGCTGTTCCGTCCCGAACGGAACGCCCGGCGGTTGCAGGCGTCGGCCCGCCGGCTGATGCTGCCCGAGTTGCCGGTCGAAGACTTCCTCACCTCGATCGAGCAGCTGGTGCGCGTCAACGCCGCCTGGACGCCGGACGCAGCGGGTGGTGAGGCCAGCCTCTACCTCCGTCCGTTCGTGTTCGCCAACGAACCGTTCCTGGGTGTGCGGGCCGCCCACCGGGTCAGCTATGCGGTGATCGCCAGCCCGGTCGGACCGTACTTCCCCGGTGGCGTCGCGCCGGTCAACATCTGGGTCACCGATGAGTACAGCCGGGCCGGCAAGGGGGGTACGGGTGCGGCGAAGTGCGGCGGCAACTACGCCTCCTCGCTGATCGCCCAGTACGAGGGCGCCGAGCACGGCTGCTCGCAGGTGCTGTTCGGCGATGCCGGAAGCGGGGTGAACACCGAGGAGCTCGGCGGCATGAACCTCATGGTGATCACCGCCGACGGTGAACTGATCACCCCCGCGCTCACCGGCACGATCCTGGAGGGAGTCACCCGCGACTCGATCCTGACGGTGGCGTCCGAGTTGGGCATGCGTCCGGTGGCGCGCACGATCACCCTGGCGGAGATCTTCGACCGGGTCGATTCCGGGGACATCGTCGAGGCTTTCGCCTGTGGCACCGCGGCGGTGCTGACGCCGGTCGCTGAGTTCCGCACCCGGCAGGGCAACCACGTGGTCGGCAGCGAGCCGGGGGAGCGGACCATGCAGATCCGCTCGGCGATCCTCGACATTCAGTACGGCCGCGCCGAGGACACCCACGGCTGGCTGCGCCGGGTCGTCTGAGCGCGCGTGCCGGCGATCAGTACGCCGGCGGGCACCGCGGCCAGGCCCACGGCCGGCAGCGGTGATCGCGTCAGCCCAGCGCGGCGATGGCGGCGTCGTAGTCGGGCTCGTTGCTGGTGCTCTCGGTGATGTGGGCGTGCCGGATCAGCCCGTCCGCGCCGACGACGATCACAGTACGAGCCAGCAGCCCGCGCATCGGGCCGTCGGTGAGCGTCAGCCCGTAGTCCTGGCCGAAGCTCGACCGGAATGCAGAGCTGACCACCACGTTCTCGATGCCCTCGGCGCCGCAGAAGCGTCCGAGTGCGAACGGCAGATCCTGCGAGATGCACAGCACCGTGGTGTCGGGTAGTCCCGCGGCCAGCTCGTTGAACCGGCGCACGCTCATCGCGCACACCCCGGTGTCGATGCTCGGGAAGATGTTGAGCACGAGTTTCCGTCCGGCGAACTCGGCTGAAGAGAGGTCGGTCAGGTCGGGCAGGGCAAGGGTGAACGGCGGCAGTGGCGAGCCCACCGCGGGCGGGTCACCGGCGGTCGCGATCGGAACGCCCCGGGCGATAGTGATGGCCATGACCCTGTAGTAGTCGCTTCGGCCATCCCGGTCAAACCGGACGGCTGACACTGCGCTCCACCGGCGCAGCGGTACGACGTCCGGGAGCGGGTGCGGCGGGAGTCGGACACAGCATCGGGTCTCAGTGCCTGAGATCCGGGGAACATTCCGAGCCACCGAGCGGCACACTCACTTGGTTGTCGCGTGTCGCTGCGCGACCTCCCATTCCACGAACGAGGGCACAATGTCGAGCTTTCCTGCCGCGCCGGACACCTTCCATGTCTTCGACACCACCCTGCGCGATGGCGCGCAGCAGGAGGGCCTGCAGCTGTCGGTCGCGGACAAGCTCCGGATCGCGGTACTGCTGGACGAGCTCGGGGTGGACTTCATCGAGGGTGGCTGGCCGGGCGCCAACCCCAACGACACCGCCTTCTTCGCCGCGGCCGCCGACGGTGAGCTGACGCTCCAGCACGCCGAGCTGGTCGCCTTCGGCTTCACCCGCCGGGTGGGGACGACGGCAGCGCAGGATCCGATGGTCCAGGCACTGATCGACGCCCGGACGCCGGTGATCTGCATCGTCGCCAAGAGCCACTCCGAGCATGTGCTGCGGGCGTTGCACACCACGCTGGAGGAGAACCTGGAGATGATCCGGGACACCGTCAGCCACCTGGTCGCCGCTGGACGCCGGGTGTTCGTCAACTGCGAGCACTTCTTCGACGGCTACCGCGAGAACCCCGGCTACGCGCTGGAGTGCGTCCGGGTCGCAGCCGAGGCCGGGGCGGAGGTCGCCGTGCTGTGTGACACCAACGGCGGCATGCTGCCGGCCCAGATGGGTGACGTGGTCACCGCGGCGAGCGCGATCGGCGTCAACCTCGGCATCCACTGCCACAACGACACCGGCTGCGCGGTGGCCAATACCCTCGCCGCGGTGGACGCCGGCGTGATGCACATCCAGGGCACCGTGAACGGTCACGGTGAGCGCACCGGCAACGCCAACATCATCACCCTGATCGCCAACCTGCAGCTCAAGTACGGCTGGTCGGTGGTCCCCGAGTCGGCTCTTCGTGACGCCACCCGGCTCAGCCACGCCATCGCCGGCGTGACCAACATTCCGCCGGGCGCCAAGCAGCCCTACGTCGGCTTCTCGGCGTTCGCGCACAAGGCCGGCCTGCACGCGTCCGCGATCAAGGTCGACGCCAACCTCTACCAGCACATCGACCCGACCCTGGTCGGCAACGACATGCGCATGCTGGTGTCGGACATGGCCGGGCGGGCGAACATCCAGCTCAAGGGCGAGGAACTCGGCTACGACCTGTCCGACCGCGAGTTGGCCGGCAGGATCACCGACACGGTCAAGAAGCGCGAGATGGACGGCTACAGCTACGAGTCGGCCGACGCCAGCTTCGAGTTGCTGCTGCGTGCCGAATTGGGTCTCGCCGACGAGTTCTTCGAGGTGCTCACCTGGCGGGTCTTCACCCAGCACGAGGCGAAGCCGGAGGGTGATTCCGAGGCGACCGTGGAGTTGAGTGCCCGCGGCGAGACGCTGTCCTTCGTCGGCGAGGGACACGGTCCGCTGAACGCCCTCGACCATGCCCTGCGGACGGCGCTGAAGCAGGCCTACCCGCATGTCGACGACTACGAGTTGACCGACTACAAGGTGCGCATCCTCGACCAGGGCCACGGCACCGACGCCATCGTCCGGACGCTGATCGACACCACCGACGGTGTGCGCACCTGGACGACGGTGGGTGTCGGGACGAACGTCATCGAAGCCAGCTGGGAGGCGCTCTACGACGCCTACCGTTGGGGACTGACCAAGCACCACTGAGCCCGCTCGCTGCGGCGTCCATCGGCGCATCTGGCTTAGGATCGGCCGCATGACCGAGGGGAATGCGCATCTGCGCGTCGGTAACGCCGAGCGGGACGCCGCCGTCGCCGAATTGCAGCGCGCCGCCCAGGACGGGAAGCTGACGCCCGACGAACTCGCCGATCGGACGGCGGCAGCCGCCGGGGCGCGCACCTACGGTGACCTGGATGCGCTGCTGGCCGACCTGCGGCCGCCCGAGGACGCCTCCCCGGTGCGCCTCCAGCAGGTGGAGGCCTATCCGCCGGCTCCGGTGTACCAGCGCACGCCCACCCCGCCGTCCATGATGCGGCCGGGCTTCTCACCGGCTGATCCGCTGATCCTCAGTGCCGGCTTCAGTGGCGCCAAGCGCACCGGGCACTGGGAGGTGCCGCCGTTCCTGCGCGTGCAGGCGCTCGCCGAAACCGTCCGGCTGGACTGCCTGGAGGCCACCGCACACAGTGAGGTGGTCGACCTGGAGGTTCTGCCGGGTGCCGCCACCGTGCTGGTCATCGTCCCCGAGGGGTGGGGCGTGCAATGCGACCGGCTCGGCAAGACCTGGGGCACGATCAGCAGCAAGGTGCCCAGTCAGGCGGCGTGGGGGAATCCGTTGATTGTGGCCCGCGGGTCGGTCGGTCTTGGCGCTTTCAAGGTGCGCGGCGCGAACTGGTTCGATCGACGGCGCCTCGGCCAGGACCGCTAGGGCCTCGCCGATTTCCGTTGGGCGAGCTTGTGGAGACCTCGCTGACAAGGGGTTTCGACGCTCAACCAGCTGCGGTTGGGTTGATCAACGCTCCGGATCCGGAGAACCGTCCAAGGGCGAGGTGTCGCTGGTGAACTGCTTGAGTGTCGCCGTCAACTCCGCGACCTCGGCCTTCAGCTCAGCGATGGACTGTACACTGTCGTCCTGGCCGGGGCGGGACACCCGCTGCACCAGCCAGGCCGCGACCGTGGCGGTGACCACACCGATGAGGGCGACGCCGGCGATCATCAGCACCGCCGCCACCAGGCGTCCCTCGACCGTCACCGGGTAGTGATCGCCGTAGCCGACGGTGGTGATCGTGGTCAGCGCCCACCACAGCGCGGTGCCGAAGTCGGTGATGTTCGCGCCTGGCGCGTCCCGTTCCGCGGCGAACTCGGCGAGGGCTCCGGTGTAGAGCAGCAACGCCGTCGACACCAGCACGTAGCTGGCCACCCGGCCCTGCAGGGAGGTCGCCGCGCGCCGCTCGATGAACCGCAGCAGCACCAGCAGGCGCAGCAGCCGCAAAGGTTGCAGCAGCGGCAGAACCACGATCAGCAGATCGGGGATGTGCCGGCCGATATACCGCCAGCGCCGCTTCGCCAGGCACACCCGCACCAGGTAGTCGAGGGCGAACACCGCCCACGTGGCGTAGTCGACCACCTGCAGGAACAGCTGCCAAGGTCGGGAGAGTCCGGTGCTCAGAATCTCCCACGAGTACGCCACCAGGAAAATGACGGCGGCGATGGCGAGCGGCCAGGCCGCCGTCCGGTTCCAGCGCTCGATCGTCCAGCCCTGCTGCGCCATGACCGCCAGTGTGCACCCGGACGATCGTGGCCGGGGGAAGGTCGCTGGGTGAGCCGCGGGTCGGACGGCGAGGCCGCCGACCCGGCTCAGCTCACTTCGCCAGGATGACGCTGGCGCCGGCGTCCACGAAGTCGGCGTCCTGGTCGTCGAACCACTGGCCGTTCTCGCCGAGGTAGCGGAACGCGACGATGTAGTCGGACGGCAGGGTGACGGTGGCGCTCATGGTGCCGTTGGAGCGCTTCTTCAGCAGGTCGGTGCCGGGGGTCCAGTCGTTGAAGTTGCCCACCACGGACACCTTGCCGGCCGGGTGGTCGGACGGCAGCGCGAAGGTAATCTTGCGGGTCGTGGACTTCCGGGAGCCGGTCAGCTTCAGCATGGGGTTTCGAGCCTTTCGAATCGTGCAAGAGAGTTCTCAGTGGGCACCGAGAGGGGGGAAGGCTGCCCACGGCCAAGTCTGGCAGCTATTAGTTGATGTGACTATTTCGGGCGTGTCCGGGCGTCGAACCGAGACGACCGGCGTTACCCTGGCCCGATCGGCTGCGGCAGGACCGGCCGTCGGCCCGCGGGTGACCCTCTAGGCTGCCTCTCATGCGCATCGCCCGTTACGTCGCCGATGGCGGCGAGCCCAGCTACGGCATCGTCGAGTTGGCCGAGGACGCCGGAGAACACCCCGATACCGTGACGGCGATCAGCGGCGATCCGCTGGCCGGCCCCGTCAAGTACACCGGTGAGCGGCACCTGCTCGATGACGTCCGGCTGGTCAGCCCGGTGATTCCGCGCAGCAAGGTGGTCGCCATCGGCAAGAACTACGCGGCGCACGCCGCCGAGTTCAACTCCTCAGTGCCGGACGAGCCGCTGGTCTTCCTCAAGCCGAACACCTCGGTGATCGGGCCGGGTGAGCCGATCGTCTACCCGCTCGAAACCGAGAATCTGCATTTCGAGGGCGAGCTGGCTGTCGTCATCGGACGGATCTGCCGCCGGGTGCCCGCCGAGCGAGCCGCCGACGTGATCTTCGGCTACACCGTCGCCAACGACGTGACCTGCCGCGATCTGCAGGCCAAGGATCGCCAGTGGAGCCGGGCGAAGGGCTACGACACGTTCTGCCCGCTGGGGCCGTGGATCTCCACCCACCTGAGCATCGAGGAGGCGGGCCGGCTGAGCATCGAAACCACGCTGAACGGCGAGCCCCGCCAGGACTCGACGACCGCGCAGATGGTGTACCCCATCCCGCGGCTGATCGAGTTCGTCACCAGCTTCACCACGCTGTTGCCCGGCGACGTCCTGTTGACCGGAACCCCGGACGGAGTCGGCCCGATGCTGCCCGGCGACTCGGTCTCGGTGCGGGTCGAGGGCATCGGCACGCTGACCAACCCGGTCGTCGCGGAGGACTGACGTGGCGGCGTCCCGCGTGTCCTGGGCGGATACGTTCGCCAGTGAACCCACGCCCGGCGGCGTCCGGTACGACGAGATCCTGACCGGGGGTACCGGGCAGCAGCGGCTGCGCTCGGTGGTCGGCATCCTCACCGGCGTGCTGCTGTTCTTCTTCGGCGCGACCCTGGTCTCCCAATTGCTCGGCGCGCTGGGCTGGGTGCTGTTCCAACCCGGCGGCGGTTTCGCGGACTGGTTGCGGTTCCTGGGCCGGTTCGAAACCCCGTGGGGAATGCTGTCGGGGCATCTCGCGCTGGCGACGTTGATCCCGATCAGCCTCGGCGTCGTGCTGTTCGTGCACCATCGCCACCCGCGTTGGCTGGCGTCGGTGCGTCCCTGGTTCCGCTGGCGCTATCTGCTGTCGAGCATGGTGCTCGCGCTCCTGCTGTTCAACCTGGTGCTGTTCGTCCAGCACCTGGGCCAACCGTTCCCGGCCCTGCAGCCGCAGCCGGACTATTGGGTCTTCCTGGTGGTGATCCTGCTCACCTCGCCGCTGCAGGCCGCCGCAGAGGAGTTCTTCTTCCGCGGCTACCTGCTGCAGGCCTTCCAGACCCTGCTGCCGCGGACGCCCTGGTTCGGGGTGATCTGCTCGGCTTTGCTGTTCGCGCTGTTCCACGGCACCCAGAACGTGCCGCTGTTCCTGGACCGGTTCGCGTTCGGTCTGCTGGCCGGCGCGCTGGTGGTGCGCACAGGTGGCCTCGAAGCCGCCATCGGTGCGCATGTGGTCAACAACCTGATGGCGTTCAGCTACGCCGGGCTGTACTCGACGATCGCCGAGGTCAAGGCCACCCAGACCATCGGCTGGATCGACCTGGTCTGGGACCTGGTCGGCTTCGGCCTGTTCACCGCGCTGGCGATGCTGCTCGGACGCCGGTTGCGGGTGGAGACCACCACTGCGGTGACATCGCGCGTCCGCTGATTTGGAGGCCGTGCCAGGATTCGGTAACGTTGCACCTCGCTGGCCCGACAAGGGTCAGCGATGGGGTATGGGGTAATTGGCAGCCCGCCGGATTCTGGTTCCGTCAGTCTAGGTTCGAGTCCTAGTACCCCAGCGCAGAGGATTCGCTTGAGCTGTGCTGGCTTTGGTAATCTTCACGTCGTCGCTTCGTGCGACAAGCTAGGGCCCCGTTGTGTAGCGGCCTAGCACGCCGCCCTCTCAAGGCGGTAGCGCGGGTTCGAATCCCGTCGGGGCTGCGTAGCGAGGCTCTTCTCGGACGATCCGGTCCGGCAAGGGCCTCTCGGCATTGTTGGACGCTTTCGGTGCGGCCCACACCGTCCGGTCGGCATGCCCAGTAGGCTCGCGGCTGTGTCACCCACCGCGCTGAGGGATCGCTCGTCCGGATCGGTTCCCCGCCGGACGTAGTGGATCGCCATCGCCGCAGGCCTTGCCTTCTATCTGGATTCGGCCACGATCACCTCGATCGCGATTGCGATTGCGATTGCGATTGCGATTGCGATTGCGGTGTGGCGCACTCACTTCCAGCTCGGGCCGTGGGAGGTCGGGATCCTCGGTTCCGGTCTCGCCTACTCGATCGCGCTGGGCGCGCTGGTGGGCGGACGCCTCGGCGACCGATTCGGACGCGCCCGGGTGCTGACCATCGACCTGTTCGTCTTCACCCTGGGTGTCCTGCTGATCGCCTTCGCGCCAGGGGCGGCGGTGTTGACCTGCGGTGTGGTGATCGCTGGCCTCGCAGCGGGTGCGGAGTGCCCACTGCCCTGGCGGTGATCGCCGATGCCGCGCCGGACCATGCCCGCGGACGTCTGGTCGGGCTCACCCAGGTGCTCTGGATCGCCGGCATCCTGCTCACCTACGCGCTCGGCTTCGCCGTGTCCGGCCTCGGGTTCACCGGCGCCCAGGTGCTCAGCCTGCACCTGGTCGTCGTGGCGGTCGTCACGCTCGCGCTTCGGCTCACCGTCGGCGGCTACCGGGCCCCCGTGCAGCACGGCGCAGCTCCGCGACTCGGACGGCTGCGCGGCTCAGGGGCGTTTCGGCCACTGCTGGCAACCGGCGCGTTCTTCCTGTGCTGGAACGTCGTCTCCACCACGCTGGGCAGCTTCGGCACCTACTTCCTGGTGACCGTCACCCAGCTCACCCAGACCCAGGCGACCGGACTGGTGCTGATCTCCTTCGCGCCGTCACTGGTGATCTCCGTCGTCTTCGTGCGGCTGGCTGACACCCGGTGGCGGGACCGCCAGTTCGTCGTCGCGGCCGTCACCCAGGTGGCGGCGATGACTGCGGGCGCGATCTCCGGAGGGACGGCGCTGTGAGGCATGGTGGCGTTGATCGTGCTCTACGGACTGTCGAACGTCTTCGCCGGGGAGGCGATCTACAAGGTGTGGAGCCAGTTGTTGCTGCCCGCCGACGTGCGGTCAACTGCGGTCGGCGTCACCTATGCCGTCGCCCGGGCCGGAGCGGCGGCGTTCCTTCTGGTCGTGCCCGCCATCGCCGAGACCAACGGCGGAGTGCTGCTCGGGATCCTGGCGGGCTGCCTGGTCGGTTCGGGTCTGGTGGGCATGCTGATCATTGGCCGGCCGGAGTGGCGCGATCAGCTCGCCCCGCATGCGCGCAGTGCGTCGGTGGCCCCCGCGGAGTAGCCGCGGAGGCACGTCCTACGCCACACCTCAGGAACGTTCGTTGACCCGTTCCCGGAACGTGCTCGACGGGCGGAACACCGGCACCCGGCGCTCAGCCACCGTTATCGGTGCGCCAGTGCGGGGATTGCGGCCGGGCCGGGCCGCGCGGTGCCTGACTTCGAAGACGCCGAAGCGCGGCAGCGTGACCTTCTCGCCGTCGCTCACCTCGGTCGCGATCAGTTCCAGAACCGCGTCCACGGCGTTCTCGGCGGCGGTCCGGTTCAGTCCGGTGCGGGCCGCCACTGCGGCGACGAGTTCCTGGGTGTTCATGGCTGTTCTTGGTTTCCTTCAGCTCGAGTCGGGTGGTGCGGGTTGGGATCGGCAGGGAACGGAGTCGGGTGTCGGGTTGCGGTGGTGATCGGGCTCACGACCAGCCCTGGACGCCGATCCCGCCGCGGACCGGCCCGAGCCAGGGCTCCAGGCCGTCGGAGCTGACCTCCCAGTACGGGCCGCGGTCGGCTAGTTCGGCGTCGGTGAGCAGGCAGGACTGGAACGCCTCGGCGAGCTTTTCCCGATCGTCGTCGACACCGACGATCACGATCCTGGTGAGCGGGCCGGCCTCGTCCCAGACGTGCTCGGGTCCGATGCTCACCATGCCCCCGGCGCCGTCCCAGCGGCACACCTGGGTGGGTCGGCTGGGCAGCCAGAAGCAGCCGCGGGAGCGGCGGTGGCCGCGTCCGAGCGCTTCGATCCGCTGCTGCAGGCGCTCGGGGTGGAATGGTCGCTCGGAACTGAAGTCCAGCACCCAGGCCGTGCCGTCGGTCGGAGCGGGCAGGGGACCGCGGCGGACCGCCTGTACCCAGTCTTCGCTGTGGTCGTGGCGGTGCACGCCGGTCAGCAGCACCCGCGCATCGACTTCCGAGGTCGACCCGGCGACCTGGGCGTCCGGCCGGGCGATCGCGGTCAGCAGGTCGCGTCCGTCGTCGGGGAGGTCGTGGGCAATCACCAGGTCGGCGTACTCGACCATCGCAGAGGCGGTCTCGGCCACTCCTCGGAGGTCGTCGTCGCGGACCGGTAGGCCGCGTTCGACCAGGAGCTCATCGCCGAGCAGGTCGGTCCGCAGTGTTGCGCCTTCCAGTGCGACCAGGGCTGCGGCGATCCGCAGGTGCGGCGCGGCGCTCGGCTGGTAGCCGATCACCCGGCATACCTGGGTGGCTTCGGCGGTGATCGGGAGGTGCGCGACGATCGCCTCCCAGGTGCCGGTGGCGGCCAGCCGCTCCAGGGTCGGCACGACGTCTTCGCGGATCGCGCAGCTGACGCAGGCGTGCGCCACGTCGATCTCGACCCGGTCGATCAGGCCGTCGGCGTCCGAGACGGTGCGGGTCAGCACCTCGCGGACGGGGTCGATCTCATGCCGGACGACCACCGCGGACGGCAGGTCCCACTGCAGGGCGGCGGTGACGGCGGACATCGGGGCGTCGGCGATGCCGCTGACCAGGACGACGGGAACGCGGGGGTTCACTGGGCCGCACCCCGGCGTCCGTAGCGGCGGTTGAACTTCTCCACCCGGCCTTCGGTGTCGATCAGGCGGTCCCGGCCGGTCCAGAACGGGTGGCTGGCGCTGGAGATCTCGACGTCCACCAGGGGGTAGCGGACGCCTTCGTAGTCGATGGTCTGGGTGGTCGCCGCCGTCGAACGGGTCAGGAAGACCAGCCCGGCCGACTTATCGCGGAAGACGACCGGACGGTAGTCAGGATGTGGGTGCTTGCTCATGATGCTGCTAGCTTAGATGAAAACGATTATCGATACGAGTTAGGTTCGTTCTATGTCGCGCGTCTGTCAGGTCACCGGTGCCCGTCCCGGTTTCGGCAACAACGTCTCCCACTCCCACCGCCGCACCCGGCGCCGATTCGACGCCAACGTGCAGTCGAAGCGGTACTGGGTGCCGAGCCTGGGGCGCCGGGTCACGCTGCGGGTGAGCCCGCGCGGCATCCGGACGATTGACCGGTTGGGCATCGACGCGGTCGTTGCGACGATGCTGGCGCGAGGGGAGCGGCTCTGATGGCCAAGAAGTCCAAGGAGTCGCGGCCGATCGTGAAGCTGCGCTCAAGTGCCGGGACCGGCTACACCTACGTCACCCGCAAGAATCGTCGCAACGACCCGGAACGCATGGTGCTGCGCAAGTACGACCCGATCGTCCGCCGGCACGTGGAGTTCAAAGAGGCCCGCTGAGGCTGCTGCCGACACCATGGAGGCGGCGTCCGGCTGATCGATCGGCGGTCGGGCGGCGACTCGCTAGTCCGCACCGGCGGGCTGGCGTCACCAGTGCGCTGGAGCTTTACCCAGTAGGCGGGCCAGGCCACTCCCACAGGTTGGCGAACAACTCGGCCTGTTCGACGGCATCGTCCAGGGCGTGGTGGGTGTGTGGCCGGCTGGACAGAAGGTGCGCCGGCATTGCCCGTTTGGCCGCTTTGCCAATCCGCACGCTCGCCTTGGCGAGGTACATGGTCTTCATGTCGAGGACGCTGGAGAAGCCGAAGGGGGCTATGCCGGGGGTGTACCGACCGAGGTACGCCGCCACCCACGGCCAGTCGAACGACGCGGGGTAGGCGACCAGCACCGGCTGGCCGCCCCGGGCCGACGTGGTGACCCAGGCAGCGAACTGCCGCATCGCCTCGGCGGGGTCAAGGCCCTCACGGAGCAGCCGATCCCGATCCAACTGGGCCACGGCCAACGCCTCAGCCACGTACTCGGTTCCCTGCGGGCGCAGCTCGGTGTAGAAGGTCGCGTCGCGAGGCTCGTGGCGGCGAAAGACGCCGCCACCGTACGTCGCGGCCACGCAGGCGCCCAACGACAGCATGGAGTGCACCAGCGGGACGGGACCGTCAGCCTCGATGTCGACCGAGAAGTACACATCCGCACCCGCGTAGGAGTTGTCGGTCGGGCCGACGGCGTCCAGATCTGGCCCGGTCACGGCAACTCCTCGCTCGGCCCGGCCTCGCCAGGGGGATCGTCGGCGTATTTACCCACGGCGACGGCTGCGGACCCGCGAATCCACCGTCCCTGCGATGCCCGGGCGAGGGTCTCTGCGATCGACGGCGCCACGTCCGTCAGGACTGCCGAGCCGTACGCATGCACGCTGGCGCCGGGTTGAATGTCCGCGGTCACCCGTGGAGCCTACCGAGGGGAAGGTTCGTGCCTTTCGACGCCTAACCTCGGGCAGAGTGGGGCGGACGCGGGTGCGCGGCTCACCGCGCTGCAGATGTTTGCCGACAATGCCGCCGCCGTCGGGCTCTACCGGCGGCTGGGCTTCCAGGTACATCACCGCTACCGGTATCGCTGCTTGTCGGGAACGTGAGCTGGGCATGCCGGACGGCGCAGGCGAGGGGTGGTCGGAACTCGCCGCCGGAAACGGTAGAATGCTGTCAGTTTCAACTGTTCTTGGAAGGACCGTGGTGAGACCAACCCACCTCCCGCTCGCCGTCCCCACCACCACCGACGCGCCGCATCGCGGTGCTCGACGCGGCCTCGCCGTCGCCGTTTCGCTGCTGCTGTTGGGTGGCTGTGCCGCTGCTCCGAACGCAGGCCCGGCGCCCGCGACCGAATCCGCGCCTGCGCCCCAGCCGAGTGCTCCGGTGTCCACGCCGCCTGCCACCCCCGCGCCGCCGCCCGATCCGCTGGCGCACCTGAGCGCCGCGAAGCGTAAGCAGTACAAGGCCTGCCTGCCCAAGACGGTGCGGGCCGGCTCGTCCGGTGAGTGCGTGACGCTGCTGCAGTCCGAGCTGAAGAAGGCCGGCTTCTACCCGTGGGCGAAGAGCCGCTACGTGTCGGTCGCGGGTGCCAACGCGATCCTCAACTATCAGCGCTCCCGCGGCCTGGACGCGGACGGCTGGGTCGGCAAGTCCACCTGGCTGGCGCTCGCCACCAAGGCGCCCACCGTCTCCAAGGACCTGCCGAAGACCTGTTACACCAAGGGCGTCGTGCTGTGCGTCGACCAGGCGCACCGCAAGTTGTTCTGGTTGAAGGACGGCAAGATCGTCAAGACGTTCAAGGTGCGCCTCGGCGGGTACGCCCAGCATGCGAAGACCCACGTCTGGCGCAACTTCCCGACCGCGAACGGCACCTGGAAGGTCTACGACAAGCAGGTCAACCCGTACTCGAAGAACTACGGCTCCGGCGCCATGCCGTACAGCACGATGTTCTACCCCGACATGTACGTGCACTACTCGCCGGGCTTCCACAGCCAGGGCTATCGGCAGTCCAGCCATGGTTGTGTGAACATCGGCAAGCTCAGCGACGCGATCTGGATCTTGAAGAACACCCCGATCGGCGCCAAGGTGCACATCTACTCCACGAAGTCGACCACCTGATCGAGGCCGGCTCCTTTCCGGTTCAGGGGACGGTTCCGTTTCGGTTCAGGGGACGGTTCCGTTTCGGTTCATCGCGGAGTGGGTGGGCCGCGCGCATCGGGTCACTCGTATGCTGCCGGCGCCAACTCTCCGGCCAGGTGCAGGCGACGGACGCCTGAGGTGCTCATTCCCGTGGCCGACGCGATCTGGGCGTAAGGAACGCTTCGGGTCCGTAGCGCCTTGATGATGGTCCTGCGGGTCGCAGTCGAAAGCGCGAGAAACTCCTGCGGGCTCGCCGCCCCGCAGGCCTGGCCAAGAAGCTCGTTCACCTCGTCCTGCGCACGTTCGGGACGCCGGCCCGGACGGCTGGCCAGGGGCACCAGTTGGGGGACGACTCTTGCCGGCTCAGCGACCGAGTCGTCGGGGAGCAACTTCTCCAGCTCGTTGCCGTCGATCAGTGACGAAGTGTGCCCGAACAGGCGACGGCTGCTCCATCTGTACTCCTCCGGCTGCCCGACAAGGCCCGCTTCCACCGGGTTATTCCAGACGTACCGCAGGAGTGTCATGAAGTACTCGTCGGTCTCCACGGGTCGGCTCCTGAATCGGTCCTGGAACAAGTGGCCCGCGCGTCCGTACTTCCGGTTGAACCAGCCGGCGTATCGCACGCCCAGTCGCTTCATCACAGCGCTGATTGGTTCGTCATCGACCCGGAGCACGAGGTGGACATGGTTGGACATCAAACAGTAGGCAAGGACGTGGCAGCCGGAGGCGTCCTTGGTGACGGCAAGGGCATGGAGGAAGTACTCGAAGTCCTCGTCCTCCAGGAAGATCGCATCGCGATTCACTCCACGGGCCATTGCGTGATAGATCCCTGAATCAGCGAGTTGCCGGGCGTGGCGAGGCATCCTGCGTCCCTCCGATCGTGGCTGGGCTATGGAGCCTAAGCGCAGATCGGGGAGGATCGCGGTAGAGATTTGAGATCTGTGGATAACTCAGCTGCGACCCGTCGGCCGCGGTCTCGCGTGACCGAAGCTTCGAATCGAAACGGAACCGTCCCCTGAACCGGAATGGAACCGTCCCCTGAACAGGGAAGGAACCGTCCCCTGAACCGGAAGAGAACCGTCCCCGGGGTCAGCCTTCGGCGCCGGAGCGGCGCAGGACCTCGCTGAGGCGCTCGGCGGCGGCCATCACGGCGGGGGCGTGCAGGCGTCCGGGCTGGCGGGAGAGGCGCTCTATCGGTCCGGAGACGCTGACTGCGGCGATCACCTTGCCGGACGGGGAGCGCACCGGGGCCGAGACCGAGGCGACGCCGTTCTCGCGCTCACCGACGGACTGTGCCCAGCCGCGGCGCCGGACGGTGGCCAGCGCGACGGCGGAGAAGGAAGAGCTGAGCAGTCCGCGCTGAATGCGCTCGGGGTCCTCCCAGGCCAGCAGCACCTGGGCGGCCGAGCCGGCCGACATGGTCAACTGCGATCCGACCGGGACGGTGTCGCGCAGCCCGGCGGGACGTTCGGCGGCCGCGGCGCAGACGCGCATGTCGCCCTGGCGGCGGAAGAGCTGGGCGGACTCGCCGGTGATGTCCCGGAGCCGGGCCAGCACCGGCCCCGCGGTGGCCAGCAGCCGGTCCTCGCCGGCGGCCGATGCCAGTTCGGTGAGCCGCGGTCCCAGCACGAAACGGCCCTGCAAGTCGCGGCTGACCAGACGGTGATGTTCGAGGGCAACAGCCAGCCGATGCGCGGTCGGACGCGCCAAGCCGGTCGCGGTGACCAATCCGGCCAGGGTCGTCGGACCCTGTTCCAGAGCGGTCAGCACCAAGGCCGCCTTGTCGAGCACTCCCACGCCACTAGAGTTGTCCATAGTCCGATACTGCCGTCTCGAATCATGATATGCAAGCGTTCCCGGCGTATTGTGGCGCGAGCCGTTCATCCGCATGCCAAATCTGGGAGGCAGCATGGGCAAGACCCTGAGTGACAAAGTGTGGGAGAACCACGTCGTCCGTAGCGCTCCGGGCGAGCCCGATCTGCTCTACATCGACCTCCATCTGGTTCATGAGGTGACCTCCCCGCAGGCCTTCGACGGCCTGCGGATGGCCGGCCGGAGCGTGCGGCGCACCGACCTGACGATGGCCACCGAGGACCACAACACCCCGACCCTGAACATCCTCAGCCCGATCGCCGACCCGGTCAGCAAGCTGCAGGTCGACACGCTGCGCAACAACACCAAGGAGTTCGGCGTCCGGATCCATTCCCTGGGCGACAAGGACCAGGGTGTCGTGCACATCATCGGTCCGCAGCTGGGTCTGACCCAGCCCGGCCTCACCGTGGTCTGCGGCGATTCGCACACCTCCACTCACGGCGCCTTCGGTGCGCTGGCCTTCGGCATCGGCACCTCCGAGGTCGAGCACGTGCTGGCCACCCAGACGCTGCCGCAGGCCCGTCCCAAGACGATGGCGGTCAACGTCAACGGTGAGTTGCCCGACGGCGTCACCGCCAAGGACATCGTGCTCACCCTGATCGCCAAGGTAGGCACCGGCGGCGGCCAGGGCTACGTCGTGGAGTACCGCGGCACGACCATCGAGAACCTCTCGATGGAGGGCCGGATGACCATCTGCAATATGAGCATCGAGTGGGGTGCCAAAGCCGGCATGATGGCGCCCGACGAGACCACCTTCGCCTACCTGAAGGGACGCCCGCACGCCCCGGAAGGTGCCGATTGGGACGCCGCGGTCGAGTTCTGGAAGACGCTGTACACCGACGCCGACGCGGTCTTCGATCGCGAGGTGGACATCGACGCCGCCACCTTGACGCCGTTCGTCACCTGGGGCACCAACCCAGGCCAGGGCGTGCCGCTGGGTGCCGCCGTGCCGACCCCGGAGACCTTCAACGACCCGGTCGATCGGGCAGCGGCCGAGCGGGCCCTGGAGTACATGGCGCTCGAGGCCGGCACGCTGATGCGCGACATCCGGGTCGACACCGTCTTCCTCGGCTCCTGCACCAACGGCCGGATCGAGGACCTGCGGCTGGCCGCATCGGTGATCAAGGGCCGCCGGGTCGCCGACGGCGTCCGGATGCTGGTGGTGCCGGGTTCGGCGCGGGTTCGCCTGCAGGCCATGGCAGAGGGCCTCGACCAGGTTTTCAAGGACGCCGGCGCCGAGTGGCGCGAGGCCGGCTGCTCGATGTGCCTGGGCATGAACCCCGACCAGTTGGCGCCCGGCGAGCGTTCGGCGTCCACCTCCAACCGCAACTTCGAAGGTCGCCAGGGCAAGGGCGGACGGACCCACCTGGTGTCCCCGCCGGTGGCCGCCGCCACCGCCGTCCGCGGCACCCTGTCGTCACCCGCCGATCTGTAAGGAGCAGCACGATGGACAAATTCGACACCCACACCGGGGTCGCCGTTCCGCTGCGCCGCAGCAACGTCGACACCGACCAGATCATCCCGGCCGTCTACCTGAAGCGGGTTACCCGCACGGGCTTCGAGGACGGCCTGTTCGCCGCTTGGCGCAACGACCCCGAGTTCGTGCTCAACAATCCGGCCTACACCAACGGCTCGGTGCTGATCGCCGGCCCCGACTTCGGCACCGGCTCGTCGCGTGAGCACGCCGTCTGGGCGCTGCAGAACTACGGCTTCAAGGTCGTCATCGGGTCGCGATTCGGCGACATCTTCCGCTCCAACTCCGGCAAGGCCGGCCTGCTGATCGCCGTGGTCAACCAGGACGTCGTCGAGGAGCTCTGGGCGTTCGTCGAGGCCAATCCGGGCGCGAGCGTGGAGGTGAGCCTGGTTGACAAGACCATCACCGCGGGTGACGCCAGCTACGGGTTCCAGATCGACGACTACACCCAGCACCGGCTGCTCAACGGGTTGGACGACATCGGCCTCACTCTGCAGCACGCCGACCTGATCAGCGCCTTCGAGGCGCGTCGGCCGTCCTTCCTGCCGCGCACCCAGCCGGCGCGGACCGCCGGCTGACCCACGTAGGCGCAGTCCGGCCCTCGGTGCGCTCAGCACGAACGAGATCCGCGGTGCCGACCCGGGTAGGCGCAGACCGGCCGCAGGGGATTCACCGGTCGGGCTCGTCGTGACTTGCACGCCGCCGCCGGTTTTCGACGAGCTCGGCCAGCGGCGGCCGGGTTGCGGGGCGCTTCCCTAGTCACGCCCCGGTTGACGTCCCGATGTCGGGTCCGATCGGGCTTTGTTGCAGTTTGGACACGTCCCGCGACGAGTTGCTGTCTCGCCCACAGGGTGGCCGGTAATCTGGGGCGATCCAGCCCCCCAAGGAGCCCCGAGATGTCCCGCGCTGCACTGTCGCTTTCGGCGGCGAACGATGCGCCCGCGGAGCCGTTGTTCCGCACCCTCGCCGGGATCGTCGGGCCGCTGCTTCGGGTGCTCACCAAGCAGGACTGGCGTGGCGGCGAGAAGCTGCCGCGCACCGGTGCGGTGATCGTGGTCACCAACCACATCTCAAACTTCGACCCGGTTGCGCTCGGCCACTTCCTGATCTGGCACGGACGCTGGCCGCGGGCCCTGGCCAAGAGTGAGCTGTGGCACGTGCCGGTGGTCGGCTGGCTGGCCCGGTCGCTGGCCCAGATCCCGGTCGAGCGCCGGACGCCGCGCGCTGGCGACTCCCTCGCGGCCGCCGCGGAAGCCCTGGCCCGAGG
Organism: Micropruina sp.; assembly: GCA_047602545.1. Classification (GTDB taxonomy): domain Bacteria; phylum Actinomycetota; class Actinomycetes; order Propionibacteriales; family Propionibacteriaceae; genus Micropruina. Next base: position 71,212 of record JASGHC010000004.1, read on the forward strand.
TGAGTGCGTGGTGATCTACCCCGAGGGCACGATCACCGCCGATCCGGACGGGTGGCCGATGACCGGTCATCCGGGTGCCGCCCGGCTCGCACTGCAGACCGGTGTGCCGGTGGTGCCGATCGGGCAGTGGGGGCCGCACCTGGTGGTGCCGGGACGCCGGGCCACCGTCCCGCACCTGTTGCCGCGCTCGACCATGCAGGTGCTGGTCGGCGACCCCGTGGACCTCGACGACCTGTGCGACGCCAGTGACTCGCCGACCGCTGCCGCCGAAGGCAGCATGCGGATCATGGACGCGATCACGGCCCTGGTCGGTGAGTTGCGCCGGGAGACGCCGCCCAAGGACCGCTATGACCGGCGGGCCGGGAAACGGATCCCCCGGGACTGGGCCGGAGAGGTGGTCTGACCGGCGCCCCACCGGGCCCGTTGCCGACGTCTGTTCGGCCTGCAGCAAGCCTGGGCACTGCGAGCCGCGCCCGATCTGGATCGGATTCGCACCCCGATCGGCGTGGTGGCGTGCTGACCCGGGCGGACGCGCCCGTTAGGGTTTCGGTAGACGGCCGAACGCAGGAGGAAGCATGACTCAGCGCACCCGGGTGGGCATCGTCTTTGGAGGCATCAGCTCCGAGCATGACGTGTCTTGCCTGACCGCGGGCGGCGTCAGCCGTGCGATTGATCCCGACCGTTTCGAGGTGGTCGGCATCGGGATCACCCCGTCCGGGCGCTGGGTCCAGGTCGAACCGGCCGAGTTGCGGGAGATGCGTAAGCAGGGTGACGCGTTGCCGCGGCTGGACGAGGCCCGGCCGACCGCCGTACTGCTGCCCGGGCTGGACGGCGCAGGGGCGCGGGTGGCGACCATCGACGGTGACCGGCTGGTCGACGTCCGGCCCTTCGACGTGGCGTTCACCCTGCTGCACGGCCCCTTCGGAGAGGACGGCACCATTCAGGGCATGTTCGAGATGCTCGGGGTGACCTATGTCGGCTCGGGGGTCGCCGCCAGCGCCAACGGCATGGACAAGGACCTGATGAAGCGGACGCTGTCCGCGTCCGGGCTGCCGGGTTGCCGCTTCGTCACGATCACGGCACGGCAATGGAGCCAGCAACGCGAGGCGTCCCTGGCGCGGATCGCCGGCCTGGGCTACCCGATCTTCGTGAAGCCGGCCCGCGGCGGCTCCAGCATGGGCATCACCAAGGTCGACACGATCGACGAGCTTGAGCAGGCGGTGCGGTTCGCACAGGAATTCGATCCGAAGCTGGTCATCGAGGAGGGCGTCCTCGGTGCCCGCGAGGTGGAGTTCGCCGTCCTCGGCGGACGCGGGGGAGCGCCCCGGGTGTCGCTGCCGGGTGAGATCGTGATGCGCAGCGACGGCGCCTTCTACGACTTCGAAGCCAAGTACGTCTCGGACGACGACGCCATTCTGAAGGTGCCCACCGAGATGGCGGACGACGTGCGCGAGCGGGCCGCCGACGTGGCGGCGCGCACCTTCGAAGCGATGGGCGCCGAAGGCCTGGCCCGGGTCGACCTGTTCCTCACCGCGGACGGCGACGTCCTGGTCAACGAGATCAATACAATGCCGGGCTTCACCCACATCTCGATGTTCCCGTCGCTGTGGGCGGCCAGCGGGATCGACTACACCACCTTGATCACCGACCTGATCGAGCAGGCCCTGGAACGCCCGGTCGGCCTGCGCTGAGGCCGGCGTATTCGGTCCGCCGGGGACCGGTCCGCCGGGGACGGTTCTTTTCGTTCCACCGCTGGTCGAAGCCACTAGCTCTGGCGAGGGATTTCGACAGGCTCAACCAACGAGACCGCTACCGGTGAAAGCCTCCGGTCAGCTCGGCTCCAGAGCCTCCGGCGGCTGATGGGCGCGGATGGTCATCGCCAGATAGATCGCCGAGCCGATCCACACCGCGACCAGCCCGATCCAGTAGCTGAGGCTGACCTGCTCGCCGAAGAAGGTGATGCCGAGTAGGAACTGAATGGTGGGCGAGACGTACTGCAATACGCCCAGCACCCCGAACGGCACCCGCGGTGCCGCCACGGCGAAGAACCACAGCGGTAACGCGGTCACCGCCCCGGCCAGCACCAGCAGCACGGTGACGCGCGGGTCATGTCCGAACTGGCCGGACGGACCCAGCCAGAGCAGATAGGGCAGGGCCAGTGGAGCGAGGAAGGCCGACTCGACCAGTAGCCCCTGCAGTGCGGTCAACCGGGACCGCTTCTTCACCACCCCGTACAGCCCGAAGCTGACGGCGAGCGCCAGCGAGATGCCCAGCCCCTGCCAGCTGCCCGCCGAAATGACCAGCACGCCGACCAGCACGATGACGCCGCCGATCTGGGCGCCCCGGCTCAGCCGTTCGCCGAACAACAGCACCCCGAGCAGCACGATCACCAGTGGATTGATGAAATACCCCAGGGATGCCTCGACCACATGGTGGTTGTTCACCGCCCAGATGTAGATCAGCCAGTTGGTTCCGATCAGGGCGGACGCCGCCAGCAGGCTGGGCAGCGCCCGCCGGGTGAACACCGAGGTGCGCAGCCACCTCCAGCCGCCGCGCAGCAGGATCAGCACCAGCAGCACCAGCACGAAGGACCAGACGATCCGGTGCGCCAGGATCTCCAGCGGATTGGCGGGCTGCAGGGCGGCGAGGAACGGGGGCAGGAACCCCCAGGTGACATACGCGGCGGTGGCGGCAGCCAAGGCCTGTTTCCTGCTGATCTCGGACACTAACGGCCCGCCTTCTTCGCCTCGACCCGCCGCCGGACGCGGTAGCGAACGGCCCGGCCGGCGTCGCGTCGTCGGCGCGGAGCGGTGGATCGAGGCGTAGGCACGCAGGGATGCTTCCACCACCGAGGTCCTAAGCTCAACTTCCATGGTGGAACGCACGGTGGCCGAGACGTCCGAATTCGACCTGATCGGCTCGATTACCGCGGGACTGCCGACCAGCCCCGCGGTCCGGGTCGGTCCCGGCGACGACTGCGCGGTGTTCGCCGCGGACGGCGACGTCGCGGTCTCCACCGACACGATGGTCGAGAATGTGCACTTCCGCCGCACCTGGTCGGCCGCCGAGGACGTGGGCCGCAAAGCGGTCGCATCGGCGGTGGCTGACCTGGAGGCGATGGGGGCGCGTCCGATCGGTGTGGTGCTGGCACTCACCATTCCGGCTGAGTTGGCGATCTCCTGGGTCAACGGTTTCCAGGCCGGCGTCCGCCAGGAATGCGCGCTGTCCGGCGCGCTGCTGCTCGGCGGGGACATCACCCGGGGGCGCGACATCACCGCGTCCGCCACGGTGTTCGGTGATCTGCAGGGTCGGCCGCCGGTCACTCGGTCGGGTGCTCGTCCCGGCGATGTGGTCGCGGTCCGCGGACGGCTCGGCTGGGCGGCCGCCGGGCTGACGGTGCTGAACCGTGGCTTCCGTTCCCCGCGGGCCGTGGTGGTCGCGCATCGGGTCCCCGAACCGCCCTACGGCCAGGGCATCGTCGCCCAGCAGGCCGGGGCGTCCGCGATGATCGACTGCTCGGACGGCTTGCTGGCCGACCTGGGTCACATCGCCGAGGCGTCCGGGGTGGCCATCGACGTGGACACCTCGAAACTGGACGTCGCCGAGCCGCAAAGCGTGGTGGCCGCGGCGGTCGGGGGAGGGGATCCGCTCACCTTCATCCTCACCGGTGGCGACGACCACGCGCTGCTGGCCACCTTCGCCGCGTCCGATGTGCCGGAAGGCTGGCGGATCATCGGCACAGTCTCGGATGGCGACCCCGTCGTCACCGTCGACGGCGCGGCCTGGGACGGCGACGCGGTCGGCTGGCGGCACTTCTGACCCGGCCGTCCCCCCCCCGACGTGATCCGCCCGCCGTCATCCGGGACCTGGTCCGGCATCTCAACCAGGCCGGTTCGCTGGTCGCTTTGTCGGGACCCGTCCCGCGCCGATTTCGACCCGCTCAGTCACCGTTGGTCGAGCTTGTCGAGACCCGTCCACCCCATCACTTCGACCCGCTCAATCACTATCGGTCGAGCTTGTCGAGACCCGTCCCGCGGGCCTGCGGCGTATCAGCGAGCCCATGCGCGCCTCCTTCCTGACAACGCCGGAAGGAGACCCCCGATGACCGCCCAGTCCGCACTCCGTGCCGGCGAGGACGCCCGTCGGTTGCGGCTGCCGGACGGGGGCTGGGCTCAGCTGGACGGCCCGCTGACGCCGGGGGCACCCCTGGTGCTGCTGCTGCACGGCTTCCGAGGCGGACTGGCCAGTATGGCCGCCGCACCCGCCGGCTGGCGCAGCTGGCGTGACGCCCTGTTGGCTTCGGGTTTCAGCACGTTGAGCTACGAACAGGTCGCGCCCGACGGGCTGCTGGCGCCCAACCTCGAGCAACTGGTCCGGATCGCCGGCGGACCGCTGAGCTATCACGCGCGGCTGCGCCGGCTGCCGCTGGCGATCGTGGCGCACAGCCGCGGCGGACTGCTGGCCCGGTTGCTGATCGACCGGGCGGGCAACGAGCCGCACCTGCACGGCATCATCGATCGGCTCAGCCAGGTAGTCACCCTGCACACCCCCCACGAGGGTTCAGGCCTGGCGGGTCTCGCCGTCGGGGTGGACCGGACGGCTCGCCGGCTGCAGTCCGCAGTGGCATCGCTGGGGCTGCGTCCGGCGGTGCTCGCCGCGCTCTGCTCGCTGTCGGCATCCCCGGCGGTGGCGGAACTTGCCCCCGGCAGCCCGACCCTGCGCGCACTCGCCCGCCGCTCGGCGCCGACTCAGGTTCCGTGGCACACCTTCGGCGGCGCGAGCGCCGACTTACGCCGCATCTGCGCGTTGCTCGGCCCGCTCACACCGGACGGCAAGGCGTCCGCCCAAGCCCGGCTGGCCCGCACCCGCGGGCTGTCCGAGGTGGTCGGCGTCCTCGACCGACTGGCTCTGCTCACCCCGGCGCTGCGCGAGGGTGAGGGGGACGTGGTGGTCGCCGATGCCAGCGCCCGGCTGCCGTTCGAAGTCAGCCACACCGTCAATCGGCTGACCCATGTCGAAGCGCTCTGGGACGCGGAGCTTCAGCACCAGGTCATCGCGCTGCTCAGCGACCGGCGCCTGCTCTCCGCCGCATGAGTGCCACAGGGCGAAATGTCGATCGGGATCAGGCACCGTCAGCCGTGCTCGATCCCGATCCTTGTCCGCTCGCCGCCGGTGCCCCTGGCGCTGGTAGATAGGGATCCGGATCGGGACGGAACAGACCAGCCCGATCCGGATTCTTGTTCGCAGCCACTTGCTCCCATCGGCGCCAACCGGCGTGGAGGCTGTGCCTCCCCGCACCCGATGTCCTAGGGTGACGACCATGGCGACCCGCGCGTCTTCCCCATCGCGGTCTCGTAACAGCGCCACGCGCAGTTCCGCACCGCGGTCGTCCGGAAGCAAGAAACCACCGGCCCGCTCGTCTTCGCGCGGGCGTTCGAAACCGAAACAGCGTTCCGGCTTTTTCCCTGCGCTCGGACGCGGTATTGCCGCGACCTGGAACGGGATCGCCCGAGGCGTCGGGGCGATGGCCCGTGGCATCGGCCACGGCGCTCGCGACCTCGACCCCGCGCTGCGCCGCGACGGCGCGGGTCTGGCGCTGATCGGGCTCGCCATTCTGATCGCCGCCGAGTTCTGGTTCGGCATCCCCGGCACTTTCGGCCGCTGGGTCCGGATCGGAGTCAGCACCATCTTCGGCAGCCTGAGCGTCGCGCTGCCGCTGTTCGCCCTCGCCATGGCGTGGCGCACCCTGCGGCATCCCGACCACAACGGCCCGGCCGGCCGGCAGGTGGTCGGCTGGGGGAGTGCCCTGCTGGGCCTGCTCGGGCTGATCCACATCTCCAAGGGCATGCCCCGCTTCCCGGACGCCGAGGCCGTTCGGCAGGCCGGGGGAGCGCTCGGCTTCATAGCCTCGACGATCCTGGCCGACCTGGTCACCGTGTGGGTCGCGGTGCCGCTGCTGGTCCTGTTGCTGCTGTTCGGCGTCCTGGTCATCGTGGGGATTCCGCTGCACGAGCTGGCCACCCGGTTCGCCGAGTTCCGGGCGAAACTGCCCCGCAAACCCGACCCCGCTCCGGCGCCCGAACTGAAGTACGGAGTCGACGAGGCCTACGACACCCCGATCGTCGGCGACATCGAGCCGGCCGAGATCGACCACTGGGCCGACGACGAAGCCGAACCTGAGCCGGACGCCCCGGTGACCGCGGGCAAGGCGCCGTCGGCGTTCGCGCCCCCGTCCGAGCCCGCCGCGCTGCCCGCTCCCGAGCACACCCACCAGAGCGCGGTCGCAGAGCAGTTGCAGCTCAGCGGCGACGTCCAGTATCTGCTGCCCGAGCCGGCGGTGCTGAAGCCGGGATCGGTGCCGAAGGCTCGTACTCAGGCGTCCGACGCCATCGTCGGCCGGCTCACCGAGGTGCTGCGGCAGTTCGAGATCGACGCCACCGTCACCGGCTACATGCGCGGGCCGACGGTCACCCGCTACGAGGTGGAGCTCGGCCCCGCGGTCAAGGTCGAGAAGGTCACCGCGCTGGGCAAGAACATCGCTTACGCGGTCGCCTCGGCCGACGTGCGGATCCTGTCACCGATCCCCGGCAAGTCCGCGATCGGCATCGAGATCCCCAACGCCGACAAAGAGATCGTCTCGCTGGGCGACGTGCTGCGCAGCCCGACTGCCCGCAACGACCATCACCCGATGACCGTCGGGCTCGGCAAGGACGTCGAGGGCGGCTACCTGGTCGCCAACATGGCCAAGATGCCGCACCTGCTGGTCGCTGGCGCCACCGGTTCGGGCAAGTCGAGTTTCGTGAACTCGCTGATTACCTCGATCATGATGCGGGCCACCCCGGACGAGGTGCAGCTGCTGCTGGTCGATCCGAAGCGGGTCGAGCTCACCCACTACGAGGGAATTCCGCACCTGGTCACGCCGATCATCACCAGCCCGAAGAAGGCCGCGGAGGCGCTGCAGTGGGTGTGCCGTGAGATGGACACCCGCTACGACGACTTGGCTGCGTTCGGCTTCCGGCACGTGGACGACTTCAACAAGGCTGTCCGGGCCGGCGCGGTGAAGGTGCCGCCAGGTTCGGAGCGGGTGCTGGAGCCGTACCCGTACCTGCTGGTGATCGTGGACGAGCTGGCCGACCTGATGATGGTCGCCCCGCGGGACGTCGAGGACTCGATCGTCCGGATCACCCAGTTGGCCCGGGCGGCCGGCATCCACCTGGTGCTGGCCACCCAGCGTCCGTCCACCGACGTGGTGACCGGCCTGATCAAGGCCAACGTGCCCTCTCGGCTGGCGTTCGCGACGGCGTCCATGACCGACTCGCGGGTCATCCTGGACAGCCCCGGTGCCGAGAAGCTGGTTGGCCAGGGCGACGGGCTGTTCCTGCCGATGGGGGCGTCCAAGGCGATCCGGGTGCAGGGTGCCTGGGTCACCGAGGCCGAGATCCGGCAGGTCGCCAAGCACGTCACAGAGCAACTGCAGCCGCAGTACCGCGACGACGTCGCCGCCGCGCCCGAGGCGTCCACCAAGGTCGCCGAGGACATCGGCGACGACCTGGAACTGGTGCTCGAGGCAGCGACCCTGGTGGTCAACCTGCAGCTCGGCTCGACCTCGATGCTGCAGCGCAAGTTGCGGGTCGGCTTCGCGAAAGCCGGACGGCTGATGGACATCCTGGAGACCCGGGGCGTGGTCGGCCCATCCGAGGGCTCCAAGCCCCGCGAGGTGCTGGTCAAGCCGGACGACCTCGACGAAGTGCTGGTCAACCTCCGCGAAGGCTGATCGGCCTTAGAGGGAAGCGCTGATCAATCATGTCCCGGCTGCGGCGCACCCGGTGGGTGATCAAGGGCCCCAGCTCTTGTGCCATATGACCCGCGCTGGTCGAGCTTGTCGAGACCTGAACGTGCCCTTCGCAGCCAGAGGTTTTCGACAAGCTCAACCAGCGACGGCCGGGTTTGCTCAGCCGGCCGAGGCTCGTCGTGGCCGGTCGGTCAGCGGGTCGGACGAGCGGCCGCGGTGGTGGTCGTCTCGATGCTGTAGATGCTGGTGTGAGCGGCGATGAACAGCGTGGACCCATCGGGCCCGCCGAAGCACAGGTTGCCGACCCGCTCGGGCATCGGGATCGTGGACAGCAACTCGCCGTCGGGCGCGTACACCAGCACGGCGTCCTCGCTGGAGGACCAGACCCGGCCCTGCGCGTCCACCCGGATTCCGTCGGCGACGCCATTCTCGATGACGGCGAATACCCGCCGGTTCGAGCAGCTGTGGTCGGCGTTGACGTCGTAGGCGACGATGTGGTGATTGCCGGTGCCGTCGGTGCGCAGCACGCATGAGGTGTCGGTGACGTAGAGGACGCTCTCGTCGGGCGAAAAGGCGAGCCCGTTGGGCTCCTCGACGTCGGTGATCGCGGCGCTCAGCGTGCCGGCCTTCTCGTCGTACCGGAAGACGTGGCAGCCGCCGTATTCGGGGTCGCCCAGATGCCCCTCGTGCGCCTGGACGATACCGTAGGGCGGATCGCTGAACCAGATCGCGCCGTCCGAGGCCACGATGACGTCGTTCGGCGAGTTCAGCCGGCGGCCGTCCCACTGGTTGACCACGATGCTGACCTCGCCGTCGGCGGTTTCGCGTTCGATCCCCCGGCGGCCATGGGAGGCCTGGATGACGTTGCCGGCCAGGTCGAGGGTGCGGCCGTTGGTGAACTCGACATCGGTGCGGTGTACCTGGAGTTCGCCGTCGCCGGGGTTCACCTGCAGAATGCGGTTACCAGGGATGTCGCTCCACCGCAGGACGCCCTGGTCCGGTAGCCAGACAGGTCCTTCCGACCAGGTCGCACCCGTTACCACCCGACGCAGCGCAACTCCGGGCTGGACAAGCCCGGCGGCTTCCGCCGTCGGCAGATCATTGACAGTTTCGCTCACGGCACCCTTGCCTTCCGATTCCGGCCGTCTCGGAACCGGCCGATTCGGCACAGTTAACCAAGGCCACCCGTTGCGAGGCAATGACCTGCCCGAATCCGGTCGGTGCTGCGAGATGCAGGATGCCGAAATATGTCCGCGGCCGGTTTCGGCCGCGGACACAGCCTGCTGGGATAGATTGCTGCGCGTGACCGCGCGCGTACATCTGTCGATCCCGAGTTGCGCCTGCTGTGACGCTGCCCTCGATCCGACCGCGGCCGAGGCATCATGACCGGCCAGCCGAGCCGGTTGAACGCCGCCAACGCTCTGACTGTCCTGCGCCTGGTGCTGGTGCCGGTCTTCGCCTGGGTGTTGCTGAGTCACCCCGACGATCTGGGCTGGCGGCTGGGTGCGACCCTGGTGTTCGCGGTGGCGATCGCCACCGACGCCATCGACGGCCGGATCGCACGCCGGTACAACCTGATCACCGACTTCGGCAAGCTCTGGGACTCGATCGCCGACAAGGCGCTCACCGGCATGGCGTTCGTCGGTCTGAGCATCGTCGGCGAACTGCCCTGGTGGGTGACCGCCCTCGTGCTCGTCCGCGAATGGGGCATCACCTGGATGCGGTTCGCGATGCTCAAGTACGGCGTGATGGCCGCCAATGCCGGCGGAAAGTTGAAGACGGTGCTGCAGAGCGTCGCGCTGCTGCTGTATCTGCCTGGCTTGCCGCTGATGCCCTCCTGGCTACAGTGGACGGCCTGGATCGTGATGGCGGCCGCAGTGTTGGTGACCCTGGTGACTGCGGTCCCCTACATCCGTGAGGCGATCGCCCTGCGGAGACGTGGACTGGCCGAACAGGAGAAGTAGATGACCCAGTGTTCGCTCGCCGAGGCGGTGGGACGGACGCTGGCCGGGCGCGGCCTCACTCTCGCCACCTCCGAATCCTTGACCGGCGGTTTGCTGGGTGCGACGATCACGGCTGCGCCCGGCGCCTCGCGGTACTACCTCGGCGGCGTGGTCGTCTACGCCACCGAGCAGAAGGCGCGGATCGGGGGCGTGAATCTGCGGGTGCTGCGCAAGCACGGGGTTATTTCGGAACAGACCGCCGTCGAGATGGTGGTGGGCGTGCAGGAACGGACCGGTGCTGACTACGCGCTGGCGGCGTCCGGCGTCGCCGGGCCCGCGCCACAGGAGGGGCATCAACCCGGCGAGGTGTGGATCGCGGTGATCGGCCCCACGATCGGAGCGCTGCGGCCCTCGCCGACCGCCCTTCGTTTCCAGTTCGAGGGTGAGCGGGAACGGGTGCGCGAGCAGACCGTGCAGGCCGCCCTGCGGATGCTGCTGGATCTGCTCGACCCGGTCGAGCGGGACTGATCCAGGGCGGACGGCGCGCCGGGACACCCGGGCCGCATGGCGTCCATTCCGTGGATGCCGATGAAGCCGCCGTGGAACATTTCCTGCGCGACGCGTGTTGAGGCAGGACGTCGATGAGAGCTATGGATGGGTAGAGTCGTGGGCATGATCGCCGCCGAGGCCGACCGGCCACAACTGATGCGGGAGTTGCTGGGTGAATCGTTGCGCGAGTTGCGCAATGCGGACCGGCGCACCCTGCGCGAAGTGTCGTCGTCGGCCCGGGTTAGTCTCGGCTACCTCTCCGAGATCGAACGCGGCCAGAAAGAGCCCTCCAGCGAACTCCTCAACGCCATCTGTGGAGCGCTCGGCGTTCCGTTGTCGCTGGTGCTGCGACGGGTCAGCGACAAATACGACGATCGCGACGTGGTGGCACATCTGCCGGTGCGCGGCCGGGTCGCCGCCTGAGGTGCGCGAAGCAGAACTCTGGGCCCGCCTGACCCGCCAGATGGGGCGAGTGCCCGCGTTGGTCTGGGCCGAAAGTCACGTGGTCTCCGAACTCGGCAGCCGCACGGTGCGCGAGGCGCTCGCTGCGGGCGTGCCCTGCAAGGAGATCTGGCGAGCGGTGTGGCGCAATCTGGAGCTTCCAGCGTCCGAACGCTGACGGCGTGTCGGATGTCTTTCGAACATTTGTTCGGTAGTGTTCTACCTGGTGGCCCCGGGTGTCTCGGCCGGTTACCCACAGCCTGAGGCGAGTTTGGCGTTTTTGTCAGTGCCCGTTCGTAAGGTGACAGCAGAAGGCTTGAGAGACGGCGACGGCCGGATGAGGAAGGACAGCGGAGATGGCGATTGCGGACCGGGAGAAGGCGCTTGGTGCGGCCCTCGCGCAGATCGAGAAGCAGCACGGCAAAGGGTCGGTGATGCGACTCGGCGAAGAGACCAGGCAGCCGATCGAGGTGATCCCGACCGGGTCGATAGCCCTCGACGTGGCGCTCGGTATCGGTGGGTTGCCCCGGGGTCGGGTGGTCGAGATCTACGGCCCCGAGTCCAGCGGTAAGACGACCGTGGCGCTGCACGCCATCGCCAGTGCCCAGGCCGCCGGTGGCATCTGCGCGTTCATCGACGCCGAGCACGCGCTCGACCCGGCCTATGCCGAGAAACTCGGCGTCGACACCGATGCGCTCCTGGTCAGTCAGCCCGACAACGGTGAGCAGGCCCTCGAGATCGCCGACATGCTGGTCAGGTCCGGTGCGCTGGCGCTGATCGTGATCGACTCGGTGGCCGCACTCACCCCGCGGGCCGAGATCGAGGGCGAGATGGGCGACAGCCACGTCGGCCTGCAGGCCCGGCTGATGAGCCAGGCGCTGCGCAAGATGACCGGCGCCCTCTCCGGGGCCGGTACCACCGCGATCTTCATCAACCAGTTGCGCGAGAAGATCGGTGTGATGTTCGGTTCCCCCGAGACCACCACCGGTGGCAAGGCGCTGAAGTTCTACTCGTCGGTGCGCCTCGACGTGCGGCGCATCGAGACCCTGAAGGACGGCTCCGACATGGTCGGCAACCGGACGCGGGTAAAAGTGGTCAAGAACAAGATGGCCCCGCCGTTCAAGCAGGCCGAGTTCGACATCCTTTACGGCAAGGGCATCAGCCGTGAGGGCAGCCTGATCGACCTGGGTGTCGAGACGGGCCTGGTGCGCAAGGCGGGGGCCTGGTTCACCTACGAGGCCGACCAACTGGGCCAGGGCAAGGAGAACGCCCGCAAGTTCCTGCGGAAGAATCCCGAGGTGGCCGACGAACTCGAGACCCGCATCCTCAAGCACCTGGGCATCGGTGAGCACGCCGAGGTTCCGCCCGGCATCGATCCGGTCACCGGTGAGGTCGAGTTCTGAGCGTGGCTGCCGGGTTTCCGGACGGTCCGGACGCCGATCCGGTCGCGGTAGCACGGGAGATCGCACTGCGGCTGCTCGACGTCCGTGACCGGACCCGCCATGAGCTCGAGCTCGCGCTGGCCAAGCGCCGGGTGCCCGAGCATGCAACTCGCGAAGTGCTCGACCGGCTGACCGAGGTGGGGCTGATCGACGATCGGCGATTCGCCGACGCAACCTTCGACGGCCAGCAGCGACGGCAACGCTCGACGCGGGCACTCCGCCAGGAGCTCCGCACCAAGGGGGTTGACGCCGAGGTCATCGAACAGGCGGCGTCCGAGGTCGATACCGAGACCGACCTGGCCGTCGCTCGCGAGTTGGTGGCGAAGCGGGCGCGTTCCCTGGAGCGGTTCCCGTATCAGGTTCGGTACCGCAGGATGGCCGGTCAGTTGGCCCGCCGGGGGTTCTCGTCGTCCGTCATCGCCACCGCACTGCGCGAGATGCCCTCCGATGCCCCGGACGGCGAGTCTGTCGAGGGTGAGTTCGGGCAGCGAATTCCACCGCGACAAGGACCGGCGCTTGAACACAAAGCCGCTGACGCCTAACCTCAGGCTCAGGTGTGTCAACGATTCATCAAGCTGTGCGATCAACTTCTTCAACGTTTTAGCAATTGATCTCGTGAGTGGAGTTCCGTCCACCCAGGCGGAGCGGGCCGCGATGCCGAGGGGGCTCGGCGTCGCCTGGTTGTCGTGGTGATCTGACCGTTGGGCATATCCGTGTTCGCCGACGACGGGAGATATCCGATGGATCCGATGCAATTGCTCGCGATCGTCGCCGTCGTCCTAGCGGTCGTCCTGGTCGGCTTGACGCTGGTCGTGGTGTCCATGGTGCGCAACCAGCAACAGGCCCAGAAGCAGGCCGCCCGCCGCGTGGTCGAGGCCGAGAAGCAGGAACGGTCGCGGTTGCAGTCGCTGGTCGCGAAGGTGGATCCGTTGGCCCGCAAGGCCGAGGCCGACGAGATCATCGCGGCCGCCCGTGCCGAGGCGGAGCGGGTCCGGGCCGATGCCGAGCGGGCCAGGCTGGAGAGTGACGGCGTCACCAGGCTGGAACGCGAGCGGGTGGAGATGCTGCTGCAGGAGGTCGAACGCCGGGAACGCCGGGTCGGTGACCGGGAGGATCAGCACGCCGGCCTGCAGCGCAAGCTCGACGAGCGGCTGGGTGACCTCGAGCTGACTCTGGCCGAGCTGGATGCGCGACGCGCCGAACTCGACGAGGCGGAGGTGAGCCAGCGCAAGGAGATTGCCCGGATCGCGGGCATGACCCCGCAGGCCGCCAAGGCGGAGCTGCTCGCCAAGGTCGAGCACGAGGCGCGGCTCGAAGCGGTGCACCTGAGCCGATCGATCGAGGCAGAGGCGCGGCGCGACGGTGATCAGAAGGCCCGGCAGATCATCGTCGGCGCTATCCAGCGGCTGGCCACCGACCAGACGACCGAGTCCGTCGTCACCACGGTTCCGCTTCCCGGCGACGAGATGAAAGGACGCATCATCGGCCGGGAGGGGCGCAACATCCGCGCCTTCGAGCAGACCACCGGCGTCAACGTGATGATCGACGACACCCCCGAGAGCGTGCTGCTGTCGTCGTTCGACCCGGTCCGCCGCGAGGTGGCCCGGCTGACCCTGACCGAACTCGTCGCCGACGGCAGGATCCACCCCGCCCGGATCGAAGAGGTGTACGAGCGCAGCAAGCGGCGGATCGACGAGATCTGCCTGCGCGCCGCGGAGGACGCTGTCGCCGAGGTCGGCCTGACCGATCTGGATCCCGGTCTGCTGCCGACGATCGGAGCGCTGCAGTACCGCACGTCCTACGGCCAGAACGTCCTCAAACACCTGGTCGAATGTGCGCACCTGGCCGGCCTGATGGCGTCCGAACTGGATCTCGACCCGGCCCCGGCCCGGCGGGCCGCCTTTCTCCACGACATCGGCAAGGCGCTCACCCACGAAGTCGAGGGGTCGCACGCCAAGGTGGGCGCCGATCTTGCCCGCAGGTTCGGCGAGCACCCCGACATCGTCAACGCCATCGAGGCGCACCACAACGAGGTGGAGCCCCAAACGGTGATCGCGGTCCTCACCCAGGCCGCGGACGCGATCAGCGGCGGCCGTCCAGGCGCCCGCCGCGAGAGCCTCGAGGTCTACGTCAAACGGCTGCAACGCCTGGAAGAGATCGCCCGTTCGCACAAGGGCGTCGACAAGGTGTTCGCGATGCAGGCCGGCCGAGAGATTCGGGTGATGGTGCAGCCCGATTGTGTCGACGACGCGGCCACGCATGTGATGGCGAAGGAGATCGCCAAACAAGTAGAGGCCGAGCTGACCTATCCCGGGACCATCAAGGTCACCGTCGTGCGCGAATCCCGGGTCACCGAGACCGCGCACTGACGCTGTCCGACCTGACTTGAACCTGACCCGACGTCAGGTGGTGGAGTCCCGGCATGAACGACACCGTCTCTCCGCCCGACCTCATCAACTCGATCGTCCTGCTGGGCGACGCCGATCCCGGCGTCACCATCGACGGGCTGCTGTACGGACGCGGCATTCGACTGACCGGCCTCCGCCGGTGTGCTGGGGCACTACGCCGTCCAGTGCGGATCACGGCCCAGCCGGGCCAACAGTCGCTCGGCCGGGCTCGCGTCGTCCGGTGCCGACAGTTCCGGCCCGCAGACGCCCGGCGAGTGCAGGGCCGGACCCCAGCCGTCGGCGATCTCGCTCAACCGGGACGCCTCGTCGTCGGTGAGTGCGCCGTCCTGACCGGTGGCCCGGGCGAGGTCCCAGCCGTGGATGATGAGATCCCAGCCGTAGAAGTCGGCCATGGTGTCGCCGACGGTGGTCGGGCCGAAGTAGCCGTCGTAGCCGCGCTCGGCCACGCCGTCCGCCGCCAGCGCCTGGGCCACCTGATCCCGATGCGCCGTCCAGGCCCGGGCCGGATCCTCGGCGGTCGGGGCGTCGCCGTCGAGGAGTCCCTGCTTGACCAGGAAATCGTGCTCGGTGTCGATGACGTGCCGGACGACATCGGCGGCGGTCCAGCCCGCGCAGGGGCTGGGGGCGTCCCAGCGGTCGCCGACGCCGGCCACGATGTGGCTGAAGCGGTCGGCGCGCTCGGTGAATGTGGTGATGGTGTTGGTCATGGACCCAGGCTAGGAAGCGGGAGGCCGTTCGCCTTGTGATAATCCGACACATGCCCGATCCGTCTTCGACCGACTGGCCCGCCGACCCGGTCGACCGCGCGCACCTGACCTCCGCCGCCCGGCCGTCGCCGCCGATCTACCGGTACGGACCGTCGCCGGGGCTCACGGAACTGATCGGCCGGTACTGGATTCCGGTGTGGAGCGTGCCGGAGCCGACCACCCAGAGCACGTTGCAGTATCCGGTCTGCCTGATCGTGGTGAGCAACAGCTACGCCCGCTGCTACGGGGTGAGCCGCGGGCTCTCACAGGTGACGCTGGAGGGCGCCGGGTGGGCGGTCGGCGTACTGTTCCGGCCGGCCGCCGGACGGCTACTGCTCGGACGCCCGGTCAGCGAGCTGGTGGACGCCCACGTCAACCTCGGCGCAGTGTCGTCGATCGATGACTCTGCTCTGGTCGATCGGATCAGGACGGTGATGAGCGACGACCCGCACGCGTTGGCGAGTCATCGCGCTGCCATCGCCGCATACGAGGACGCGGTCGCGCCGCTCCTGCCGGCGGACGACACCGGACTGCTGATCAACCGCATCATCGACTGGCTGGTCGATCATCCCGAGGTGACCCGGGTCACCGAGGTCGCGGACGCGTTCGCACTGACCGAACGCAGCCTGCAACGGCTGGTGGTCGACCGGGTCGGCCTCACCCCCAAGTGGCTGATCCAACGGCGACGGCTGCATGACGCCGTCGCCGGCCTGAAGGCGGGGGAGCGGTTGTTGGCCGAGCTGGCCGCCGAGCTCGGCTACGCCGACCAGGCCCACTTCACCCACGATTTCCGGGCGGTGACCGGGCTGACCCCCGGCCAGTACCTGGCCGAGCAGTGAGCGGTCAGTTCCGCCGGTTCAGACGTGTGGACGCCAGGACGAAGGTCCGGCCAGGACGCCAGGTAGCCGTCCGGATCTGCTCGTACTAATCGCCACCGTGGCCGCTGGTCCCGCCGAGCACCGCGCGGTACCAGTGGCTGGACGCGGGCACGTCGCTGACACAGATGAGGGTCTGATTCCAGATCATTCACCGATCTTGCTCTCCCTTGTCCCCAGTGCGGAACCCCGGTCGTTCGTCCTCATCGACCACCGCGGCACTCACCGATTCAGCCGGTAAGCTGTCGCCCCGAGATGACGACTACCGCGCAGCCCCGCACCTATCAGGTGGTCACCTACGGGTGCCAGATGAATGTCCACGACTCCGAACGGATCGCCGGACTGCTGGAGGACGCCGGCTACACCCGGCACGCAGACGGTGAGCAGGCCGATGTGGTGGTGTTCAACACCTGCGCGGTGCGCGAGAACGCCGACAACCGGCTGTACGGCAACCTCGGCCACCTCGCCCCGGTGAAGGCCGGCCACCCGGGCATGCAGATCGCCGTCGGCGGCTGCATGGCCCAGAAGGACCGGGACGTCATCGTCAGCAAGGCCCCCTGGGTGGACGTCGTCTTCGGCACCCATAACGTCGGCAAGCTGCCGGTGCTGCTGGAGCGAGCCCGGATCGAGCAGGAGTCACAGGTCGAGATCGTCGAGGCGCTGGAGGCGTTCCCGTCGGCGCTGCCCACCCGCCGCGAGTCGCCGTACTCGGCGTGGGTCTCGATCAGCGTCGGTTGCAACAACACCTGCACGTTCTGCATCGTGCCGCAGCTGCGCGGCAAGGAGACCGATCGGCGGCCCGGCGACATCCTGGCCGAGATCGAGGCGCTGGTCGACGAGGGCGTCCAGGAGATCACCCTGCTCGGCCAGAACGTGAACTCCTACGGCGTCGAGTTCGGTGACCGGCTGGCGTTCGGCAAGCTGCTGCGGGCCTGTGGCGGCATTGACGGCCTGGAACGCGTCCGGTTCACCTCGCCGCACCCGGCCGCGTTCACCGACGACGTGATCACCGCGATGGCCGAGACGCCGAACGTGATGCCGAGCCTGCACATGCCCCTGCAATCGGGCTCTGACCAAGTGCTGCGCGCCATGCGGCGGTCGTACCGCTCGGAGCGTTACCTGGGCATCATCGAGCGGGTCCGGGCCGCCATGCCGCAGGCCGCGATCACCACCGACATCATCGTCGGCTTCCCCGGCGAGACCGAGGCGGACTTCGCCGAGACCCTGCGGGTGGTCGAGGCGTCCCGGTTCGCCGCCGCGTTCACCTTCCAGTACTCGATCCGGCCCGGGACGCCGGCCGCGACCATGCCGGACCAGGTGCCGAAGGCCGTCGTCCAGGAACGCTACGAGCGATTGGTCGAGCTCGTCGGCGACATCGCCTGGGACGAGAACAAGAGGCTGGTCGGCCAGCGCGTCGAGGTGATGTTCGCTGCGGGCGAGGGCCGCAAGGACGCCGCGACCGCACGGGTCTCGGGCCGCGCCCGGGACAACCGGCTGGTCCACGTAGCCGTTCCCGAGGGTGCCGAGCGGCCGCGTCCGGGCGACATCGGCATGGTCGAGATCAGCTACGCCGCCCCGCACCACCTGGTCGCCGACGGCGGCATCAGCGGTCTGCGTCGCACCCGCGGCGGGGACGCCTGGGACGCCCGCCACACGCCGCAGAAGAAGCTGATCGGGCTGGGCCTGCCCAAGCGGGCCACCATCGCAGCCGACTGACCAGCCGGTTACCGGCAGGGGTTTCGTCGGGAGACGCCGGCGGTGCGAACCGCTCATCTCCTATCCTGTGGGGAGTCTGAGAAAGAGGTTCCGTGTTCAACTGGATCAGCCTGCTCTACGCCATTCCCATGATTGTGGCCATGGTCGTCGCAGGGGCCATTGTCGGCCCGCGGATCAACGCCGCAGCCCGCACCCTGCTGTGGAGCGGCATCGTGCTGCTCAGCGTCACGCAGGTGGCACCGGTGTTCACCGTCTATCTGGCGATGGAACGGTCACTCATGGGCGTTTTCCAGGCCGTCACCACCGTGATGTTCGTGGTGCACGCCATCGGCGTGGTGCTGCTGATCGTCGCCAGCGGACGGGCCGCCCGCGGCAACGAGCCGCCCCGGGGTGGATGGGGCGGCCACGGCTACCCGATCGCTGGCGTTGATCAGCGCTTCCCGAGCGGGGACCCGGGAACCGGCTATTCCGGCGGGCCCGGAGCGGCCGGCCCGACTCACCCGCCCTACCCGAACCAGCCAGGCCAGGGCTACCCGTCCGGCCCGACCAGCCAGCCGGGATATCCGGCGCAGGGGTCCGCGCAAGCCGGTCAGCCGGGCTACCCGCCGCAGCTCTCGGGTGAGTCCGAGCACCTGCGGTACGGTCAGCCGGGCCAGTGGGGCAACGACCAGCGTCGCTGACCGTCCGGAGCCGGCTCCCGAGCGGTGAGCGGACACGCCACGACGCCGACCCGGCGAACACCAGGATGGATTCGTCGGCCAAGTCGCCCCATCGCCGAGGCGACGCTTTCGCGGTCCGATCCGCACACCCTTCCAGCCGCCGGGGCATCTGGTCGGCGCGAACCAGATCGCCGCAGTCGCCAGACGCGTGCGCCGCTTCCTTCGCGAGCGGCACCCCAGCCCGCTCGCGCGCCCGCGCCACGGACCGAGCGATGTCCGGATGCCGAAGCGATCCAAGGTCGGATGAGTCTTAGGTTAGGCTTCACTAAGTAACATCTGATCGATGGTGCCGCGAGTGGCCATCGGATCCCACGGGGGGTGTGGGCGCTGAAGAAGTGCATATCAACGGTGTCGCTGGGCGGTGCTCTGGTTGACAAGATCGAGGCAATCGCAGCCGCCGGGTTCGACGGAATCGAGCTCTTCGACGCCGATCTGCGCGGATCGAGTCTGTCCGGCCCAGAGCTGGCCCGGCAGTGCCGCGACGTCGGCCTGGACATCGAGTGCTACCAGCCGTTCCGAAGGGCCGAGGGAGTCACGGACGAGGAGTTCGCCGACGTCGTCGCCCGCTTCACTGACGAGCTGGTCGTGATGAGCGGCCTGGGTGCGGACACGATCGTCATCGTCTCCAACACCGACCCCGACGCCATCGCCGATCCGGACCATTCAGCCGCCCAACTGGCCGCACTCGGCGGGATCGCCGCCGACCACGGAATCGGCATCATGTTCGAGGCGCTGTCATGGGGAACCCACATCAGCCGGGTCGCACACGCCTGGGATGTGCTCCAACGTGCGGGATACCCGCGACAATCCCTGGTGCTGGACACCTTCCATCTGCTCGCGCTGGGCGACGGTGCGCCGGACGTCGCGGCCATTCCGCCGGACGCACTGGGTCTCGTTCAGCTGGCGGACGCACCGCTGCTGACGATGGACCTCATCCAGTGGAGTCGCAACCACCGCTGCTTCCCGGGCGAGGGCGATCTGGAGGTACCGGAGGCGACCCAAGTGGCACTCCAGGCCGGTTTCGACGGTGCGGTGTCGCTGGAGATCTTCAATCCGCGCTATCGGGAGCTGCCGCCACGGCAGATCGCCCGACGGGGCGCGGACGCGCTGAACAACCTGCTGGCCAAATGCGAGCGCGCGACGTGGGATCGCCCGCTGCGATTGACCGCCTGAGCAGGTCAGGGTCGGGCCGACAACAGGACGGTGGGGCCGGGCGAATGCCCGACCCCACCGAATCGCTTGCTTGTTCGCGCGAAAGATCAGTCGATCAACTCAACGGAATACTCCGGAGTGCCTATGACTTCCGGACCTGATCTTTGAGGAAATCCTGAGCCTGATCGACTTGGGCCGCGTAGTTGCCGTCCGTCTTCGAATCGACGAAGTCGCCCACCTGATCGATGGCGTCTTCGATCTGATCTTCGTGGCCGGCTACGGCCCCTTTGACCTTCTCGACGAAATCCATTCGGCCTCCTCTCTGTCGCCCACCCGGATCATGTCCGGCTCCGTGCCCATTCTTACCTCGCCGGGGCGGTGATGCCAAGAGGGAGCTCAACCTTCAGCCGGCTTCCGCCGATTGATCACTTCTTTCCGGCGTCGCGGCAGCGGTGCCGAGCGTGCCGCTGAGGCACAATGAGCGGCGTGCTGATGCCGTCCCTGATCGTCCTGAACGGCCCTACCGCAAGCGGAAAGACGGCTCTGGCGGTCCGGGCCGCGCAACTGCTCATCGAGCGCGGTCGTCCGGCCGAGATCGTCAACGCCGACTCGATGCTGGTGTATCGCGGTATGGACATTGGCACCGCCAAGCCGACTGCGGCCGAGCGTGGCGGCATCACGCACCATCTTGTCGACATCATGGACGTCGACCAGACCGCCAGCGTCGCCACGTTCCAGCAGCTGGCGCGCACAGCGATCGCCGACTGCCGGGCTCGGGCGGTGGTGCCGATTCTGGTCGGCGGTTCCGCGCTGTATGTGCACGCGATTCTCGATGACTTCGAGTTTCCGGGTACTGATCCGGCTGTACGGCAGCGAATTGAAGACGAACTGGCCGTTCGTGGGGCCGAAGAAATGCACCGGCGACTCACGGAACTCTCGCCCGAAGCCGGCGCCGACATCCTGCCTGGCAACGGACGCCGCATCGTCCGCGCACTGGAAGTGATCGAACTGACCGGTTCCTGGCGGGCCTCGCTGCCGGAATGGCGCTACGCCCTCGACGACGTGCGGCAATGGGGCCTCGAACTCCCTCGTGAGGTCCTGGACGAGCGTATTGAGCGGCGCGTTCATCAGATGTGGGACGCCGGGCTGGTCGCCGAGGTGCGTGCGTTGACCGGGCGCGGCCTCCGCCAGGGGCGCACGTCGTCCCGGGCGCTGGGTTATCGACAGGTGCTGGCCTACCTGGACGGCGAGATCAGCGAGGCCGAGGCTCAGCAACAGACCATCGCCGGCACTCGGCGATTCGCCCGCAAGCAACTCGGCTGGTTCCGCCGCGACCCCCGGGTCGAGTGGGTGCCGGCAGCCGGGACCGGCATCGCCGAGCTCATTGTCGGGAGCCTCTGACCGACGGTGGCGGGCCCTTCCGGCCGGGCGCGGCCGCTGCGTTTGACCCGTGAGCGTGGCTGCGGTGCAATTCGGCAATGCTCGCCTTCGCCAAGGGACACGGAACGCTGAACGACTTCGTGTGCTTCAGCGACCCCGACGGCGATCTCGACCTGACCGATGACCAGCTCCGGTTCCTCTGCGACCGGAGGGCGGGTATCGGCGGTGACGGCACCCTGCGCGCCGTCCAGGCTCGGCATGTGCCGGGGTACGAACAGCATGGCGACGCCTGGTTCATGGACTACCGCAACGCCGACGCCTCGATCGCCGAAATGTGCGGCAACGGGCTGCGGGTCTTCCTGCGCTACCTGCTCACCGAGGGCCTAATCGATGCCGGTCCGATCGACATCGTGACCCGCGCCGGCGTCCTGCACGGTGAGTTCCTGGACGGCGACCAGATCCGGATCGGGATGGGCATCCCCACCGTGGTCCCGGACGCGGTCACGGTCACCGTCGGCGCAGACAGCTTCCAGGGTCGCGCGATCGACGTCGGCAACCCGCATGCCGCCGTCCTGCTGCCCGCCGGAGGGCTGGACGGCCTCGACCTGACCCGCGAACCCGGGTATCCGGCCCAGGTGTTTCCGAACCGGGCCAACGTCGAGTTCGTCGAGCCGGCCGGCGACCACCACATCCGGATGCGGGTCTGGGAGCGGGGCGTGGGGGAGACCTTCTCCTGCGGTACCGGCACGGTGGCCGCCGCCGCGGCGGCCGCTCACGCAGCTGGCGAATCCACCGGCACCTGGCGCGTCGACCCGCCCGGCGGCACCCTCCTGGTCGACCTGGATCCGGCCGGGGCACGGCTCACCGGTCCCGCCGTCATCGTCGCTCATGGCACAGTGAACCTGTGAGTGAACTCCACTACGCCGACGCCGACGACCCCGAGACCAACGACTTCGACGGCGATCAACTCGACCTGGCCGAGCGGCTGTCGCTGCGCCGGGTGGCCGGCATGTCCACCCAGCTGGCGGACATCACCGAGGTCGAGTACCGCGACCTGCAGCTGGAACGGGTGGTGCTGGTCAGCGTCTGGGCGACAGGGACCCAGGCTGACGCCGACAACGCCCTGGCCGAGCTGAAACTGCTCGCTGAGACGGCCGGTTCCGAGGTGCTGGAGGCACTGGTCCAGCGCCGCACCCACCCCGACCCGGCCACCTTCATCGGACGCGGCAAGGTCGACGAACTACGCGAAGTGGTGATCGCCACCGGCGCCGATACGGTGATCTGCGACGGCGAACTCGAACCGGCTCAACTGCGGAACCTGGAAGACCGGGTCAAGGTCAAGGTGATCGACCGCACCTCGCTGATCCTGGACATCTTCGCCCAGCACGCCAAGAGCGCCGAGGGTAAGGCGCAGGTCGAGCTGGCCCAGTTGCAGTACCTGCGGCAGCGGCTGCGCGGCTGGGGCGGCAACCTGTCCCGACAGGCCGGCGGACGCGCCGCGGGAGGCGCCGGCATCGGTGGCCGCGGCCCGGGCGAGACCAAGATCGAGACCGACCGGCGACGCATCCGCACCCGGATCTCGGTGCTCCGCAAACGCCTGCGCGCGATGGACGAGGTGCGCGCCACCAAGCGCCAGGAGAGGCAGCGCAACGAGATCCCGTCGGTGGCCATCGTGGGCTACACCAACGCGGGCAAGTCGTCGCTGCTGAACCGGCTGACCGGCGCCGGGGTGCTGGTCGAGAACGCCCTGTTCGCCACCCTCGACCCGACCACCCGGCGGGCCGAGAGCACCGACGGACGGGTGTACACGTTGACCGACACGGTCGGCTTCGTCCGGCACCTGCCGCATGACCTGGTGGAGGCGTTCCGTTCCACACTGGAGGAATCGGTGCTGGCGGACCTGCTGGTGCACGTGGTGGACGGCTCCGATCCTGACCCCGAGGGCCAGATCAAGGCGGTGCGGACGGTGCTCGCCGAGATCGGTGCCGCTGACATCGCCGAGCAACTGGTCATCAACAAGGTCGATCGAGCGGACGCCACCACCCTGGCAGGTTTGCGCACCCGCTATCCGGACGCCGTCTTCGTCTCGGCCCGAACCGGTGATGGGATTGCGGAACTCGCCCGGCGGGTGGAGGAACGCCTGCCCCGTCCGGCGGTGGAGATCGACGCCCTGGTGCCTTACGCCCGCGGCGACCTGATCGACAAGATCCACAGCGGCGGCGAGATCATCGCCCTGGAACATACCGCCGACGGCACCGCCGTCACCGCCCGGGTGAACCGGGGCCTGGCCGGCGAGTTGGCCCCGTACGCCCGCTGACTGTCGCTGGTCGAGCTTGTCGGGACCCTTTGGTTCTCGCCATGGGGGTTCGGAGCAGCGTGATCAGGTGGGCCGGCTACTAGCTGGCCGCATGCGTTTCTCGAGCCACAACGAGGGTGCCGAGCAGAGCAGCCACTTCGCCCACGTCCGTGAGTCGGTGCTGCGCGCAGGTCGGTCCGTGGCCCACCTTGATCGTGACCGCTCCCGCCCGCCCGATCAGCGCGCGGAACGCATCCTCGTCGGTGGTGTCGTCGCCGATGTACACCACGGCGTCCGGATCGAGCACGTCAACGAGATGGGTGAGCGCATCGCCTTTGGTCGCGGACGAACTCGTAAGTTCCACCACCTGATTGCCGCGGATCACGCGTCCGGATCGGACGGAGCGACCGACCGTCTCTGCGGCGGCGAGCGCGGCATCACTGAGGTGGGCGGACAGTCCACGGGTATGCAGCGCGGCGCCGTGGGCCTTGGCTTCGACACGGGTTCCCGCGAACCGGCGCGCCACTTCGGAGAGCTCCGCGACGAGTCGGTCGGCGGTCGGCGCGGACGGATCAGGAGCTGCCAGGTTGGCGCCATGACTGTCCACGATCACGGTCGAGCCACCGGTCAGGACCGGGGCTACAGCGCGGAGGTCCTCCCGATCACGGCCGGTCACGATGGCGACGGTGGTGCTTGGCAGGTTGGTGAGAGCGGCGACGGCAGACACAGCTCGCTCGTCAGGCACAGCCGCCGCGGGATCCTGGACGAACGGGGCAAGGGTGCCGTCGTAGTCGAGGGCGACGAGCAGGCGATCCGCTCGGACGGCGGCTGCGATGTCCCGATCGAGTCCGGATGGCGTGGTCAACATCAGTCCCGGCTCACCTCGTCCTGCGGCGGGTGCACCTGTCCCGCGGCACCATCGGCCTCCGCGCCCGGCGACACGACGGCCGCAACGGAGTCCTCACGCTCCTTGACGACCTGCCACGACTGTTGATAATCGCTGAACCGTTCGGTCGTCCAGACATTCCGTAAACCGCGGACCTCGAAGCCGAAGAGCACGACGAGCGCCGCCAAGGTGACGAGGTACACGATCATCCACGGGGTCAGATTCGGCCCCCAGCGGCGGATCGCAGCGAGGACCGAGCAGCCGATCGTCACGATGCCGAGACCGCTGAAGATGCTGGTCATCCCCCCGTAGAAGTATCGGCGGCGGCGCAACTTGCGCAGCGTCTGCAAGCGGCGCTGCCACTGAGCTCCGCCAGCCTGCTCGATGAATACCGCGATATAGCCCGCGATCCGGACCGTTGAGTGCAGCAGACCGGTAATGAGAAGCATGCAGGGCAGGATGATCATCCCTGGAAGCACAAGAACCGCGAGAGGCGTGACATCGGCAGCATCAATGGTCGGGTCGGCGCTCAGGAGCGGGCCCATCAAGATGCCGATCGCGGCCGTCGTGGCCGTCACGCACAGACTGAAGACGGCATAGATCCGGGTCGAGTTGTCGGCGACTTCCTTGTAGAGCGCGTCGAACTCTATGCGGCGGTACTCGCCGGCTGCCGACCCAGGTTCCACGTCCACTCCTCCCATCCGAGTGCCCAGGAGCACACGGTATCCGGAGAGATCTTCAGCGTGCTCGACACTCGGTCGTCCTGGCATGGGTCGCCCTCTGCCCGGTCAGCCGGAGCGGTAGGTTGATCCAATGCCCGAAACCGACCTGACCGACGCTATCCTCGGCGCCGCCGTCGAGGGCATCGCGGGCAGCCAGCGTCCGGGGCAGCGCGAGATGGCGTCCGCCATCACGGAGACGTTGGCCGGCGGTGACCATCTGCTGGTGCAGGCGGGCACCGGCACCGGCAAGTCGTTGGGCTATCTGGCGCCGGCGCTGGCCCGGCTGGTGCGGTCGCCGCGCGAGCGGATCGTAATCGCGACGGCGACGCTCGCGTTGCAGTCCCAGTTGGCTCACAAGGACATCCCGGCCGCGCTGGACGCGTGCACGCAGGTCACCGGGAAGCGGGTCAACCACGCGGTGCTGAAGGGCCGCACCAACTACGCCTGCCTGTACCGGGTGCGGGACAGTCTCGGCTCCGACCAGGAGAGTCTGCTCGGCGGCAGCGAACTCGCCGAGGCGCTGACCGCGGTGGCCACCGACGCGAACTCCAAGGTCGGTGCCGAGGTGGTCGCTCTGCGCGAGTGGGTCGAGCAGCAGGCCGACGCCAAGGGTGCGGCCGACCGCGACGACGCCCCGACCCACACCGGCCCGGCCTGGGCGCAGGTGTCCATCCCGGTCCGGGAATGCCTGGGTGCCCAGCGATGCCCGTATGGCTCGGAGTGCTTCGTCGAACGGTCCCGCGATCACGCCCGGTCGGCGCAGCTGGTGGTCACCAACCACGCCCTGCTGGCGATCGACGCGATGCACGGCGGCACCGTGCTTCCCGAGCATGACGCGGTGATCGTCGACGAGGCGCACGAACTGGTCAGCCGGGTGACCGGTGCCGCGTCGCACGAGTTGAGTCCACAACTGATCGAACGGGTCGGACGCCGTTGCCTGCCCTGGCTCGACGACGACCTGGCCCTGGAGTTCCTCGACGCCGGCGAGGCGCTGCGGGCGGTCCTGGACGACGCCCCGCTCGCCCGCATCGAGGACGCCGAAAGCCCGCTCGCCGAGACCCTCCGGCTGCTCCGCAACGTGGCCCGGCGGGTGGTGTCCGGCATGGCGGGCGGCGACGAGTCGGACAACGACCGCAAGCAGGCGTCCGCCGCAGCCAAGGAAGTCTTCGACATCGCCGATCAGATGGCCGCGCTCGCTGCGCATGACGTGATCTGGGTGTCCGAGCGGGAGCGGTTCGGCCGGCAGCTGAATCAGGCCCCGCTGTCGGTCGCCGGGCTGATGCGTGAGGGCATCTTCGCCAAGCGTCCTGCGGTGCTCACCTCGGCCACGCTGTCGATCGGTGGCAACTTCGACGCGGTGGCCGCATCGGTCGGCCTCACCGAGCCGTACGCGCGTGCCCGAGACGACGACGCGGACGCGGGCGGGGACGGCGGTGAACCGGAGCGACCGCGCTGGCGTGGGCTCGACGTCGGGTCGCCCTTCGACTACGGACGCCAGGGCATCCTCTACGTCGCCAAGTCGCTGCCGGCGCCCAGCCGGGAGGGGATCGCTCCGGCCACCCTCGCTGAGGTCGCCGAACTGGTGTGGGCGGCCGGTGGCCGCACCCTTGGACTGTTCGCCTCACAGCGGGCTGCGGAGGCAGCGGCGAACCACTGTCGCCGCGAACTGCCCGACCAGGAGATCCTGTGCCAGGGCGACGCCCAACTGGGCGAGCTGACCAGGAAGTTCGTCGCCGAGCCGAAGACCAGCTTGTTCGGCACGCTGTCGCTGTGGCAGGGCGTCAACGTCCCCGGCGACACCTGCGAACTCGTCATCATCGACAAGATCCCCTTCCCGCGCCCGGACGAGCCGCTGATGCAGGCCCGGCAGCGGGCGGTGGCCGAACGGGGCGGTAACGGGTTCATGGCGGTGGCCGCGACTCATGCCGGGCTGCTGCTGGCGCAGGGCTCCGGACGGCTGATCCGCCGGCTCAGCGACAAGGGTGTCGTGGCGGTGCTCGACCCACGGCTGATCACGGCGCGCTACGGCAGCTTCCTGCGGGCGTCCATGCCGGACTTCTGGATGACCACCGACCGCGAGACGGCGATCGGAGCGCTGCGTCGACTCCAGGAGGCGCGTCCGGCGAGC
This sequence comes from Micropruina sp., assembly GCA_047602545.1. Classification (GTDB taxonomy): domain Bacteria; phylum Actinomycetota; class Actinomycetes; order Propionibacteriales; family Propionibacteriaceae; genus Micropruina. Next base: position 98,407 of record JASGHC010000004.1, read on the forward strand.
TGATCGCCACGCACCGCCCGGCGGTTGAGCCCGTCGACCCCGGCTCGTCGAAACCCGTTGTCAGACCCGGCGCAGGACTGCGACCACTTTGCCCAGGATCGACGCCTGATTGCCGTCGATGGGGGAGTAGGCCGGATTGTGCGGCAGCAGCCAGACTTGGCCGTCGGTGCGCTTGAGGGTCTTCACCGTCGCCTCGTCGTCGAGCAGTGCCGCCACGATGTCGCCGTTGTCGGCGGACGGCTGTTGCCGCACCACCACGAAGTCGCCGTCGCAGATGGCGGCCTCGATCATCGAATCGCCGCTGACCTCCAGCAGGAACAGGGTGCCCTCGCCGACCAGTTGCTTGGGCAGCGGGAAGACGTCTTCGACGCGTTCCTCGGCCAGGATCGGGCCGCCGGCCGCGATGCGCCCGACCACGGGCACGTTCACCGCCTCGGGGAGAGCGTCGCCGATGCCGGTCACGTCGACGACCTCGTGCTCGGGCTCGGGTGCGGGCTCGGCCTTCGACAGTGACTCGGGCAGCCGCACCTCCATCGCCCGAGGGCGGTTGGGGTCGCGGCGCAGGTAGCCCTTGGCCTCGAGCGCACGGAGCTGGTGGGAGACGCTGGACGGCGAGGCCAACCCGGCTGCCTCGCCGATCTCGCGGATCGTCGGAGGGTAACCCCGAGTGCTCACCGCCAGATGAATCAACTCCAGGATGCGGCGCTGCCGCGGGGTCAGGCCCTCGATGTCGGCCGGACCGTCGGGAAGCTGGGCGATCTTGGCCATCTCGAGCTGCTGGGCCACCTCGGCGTTGCTCGGGCGACCGACGCCCATCTTCGGCGGTTGCTTCGGTGGACGGCCGCGCCGCGGGGTCTTGTCGAACGGATTCCTGCCTGCCATGTGCATAGCGTAGGGGAAAAGGCGCGCGATTCATACGCGTGTTCGAGCGTGTCGCGAAGATCGGGAGCGGAGGCCCGCGGCGGCCGCGGACGCCTGCCAGCCGGGCGCAGGTCGGGGGGCGCGAGGGCGACCGCGGGGGTGCGTCGAAAACTGTCAGTACGGCCGTGTTGACTGACTGTCATCGATCGAACGATCGAGAACAACAGTACGAATAAGGGTTGCGCCCGCGACGATCGCGGGTAAGAATGACCGTCGAACGTATGTTCGAGGAAGGGAGTGCGAGATGAGTGCGGTGCTGGTTGAGGAGATGGTGATCACCCCGACGACCGCCCGGCCGCGGTGGCGGCATGTCCCGCGGGTGCGCGGGCCGATCGCGCGTCCGAGCCATCCCGGAACGCCGGGCGGCAGGCCCGCGGTGGCTGCTGCGCCGTTGGTGCGGTCGCGGGTCTCCGAGCCTGTGGCCATCGCGGTCGGGCAGGGTCTGCAGCTGACCCGGCGGGGCCTGGCGGTGGTGATGACGGTGTTCCTCGGCGCGGTAGCGGCCGGCGTGCTCACCGTGGTCGCCGGCTTCTTGGCGGTGCCGAACGAGCCTGCCGTGCCGCCGGTCGCAGCGGCGGCGCACCTGGGCTGAGTTCCGACGCCGCGGCCGTCGACGGGCGCCAGCTGGGCCCGGAACGGGGCGCGTGGCGAGTCGTTGTGGCGTACGACAAGGGGCGTCGGTGGGCACGTCCAGACGCTGGCGGGCCGGGGTCGAAGCGTCAGCGGTGCGCCGGGTGAGGGTGTTCCGCATCGATCTCCGAGCGACACGCCGCGCCGGGTGAGGGTGTTCCGCATCGATCTCCGAGCGACACGCCGCGCGCGGTTGCGTTGGGGTCGCAGGAGACATATCGTCTATATGTAGTAGTTACAGAGCTGTGGTTCATCCACAGATTGTGGTTCCGTCCACAGGTTCATCCACAGCCGGTACACACAACGATCCACAGGCGTCGCCCGTGGAAGCGGTCGTTCATTGCTGTAGGCGAAAGGGGGTCGGGGCTCGTGCATTGCCCGTATTGCCGTCACACCGACTCGCGCGTCCTGGATTCGCGGGTGGCCGAAGACGGTGCTGCGATCCGCCGCCGGCGCCAGTGTCCGTCCTGTGAGCGCCGGTTCACCACGCTCGAGCAGATGCAGTTGGTCGTCGTGAAGCGTTCCGGCGTGGTCGAGCCGTTCTCGCGAGAGAAAGTGGTGACCGGCGTCCGCAAGGCATGCAAGGGCCGGCCGGTCTCCGAAGCCGACCTGGCGCGGCTCGGTCAGCAGGTCGAAGAGGCGTTGCGGGCGAGCGGCCAGGCCGAGATTCCCGCCGATGACGTCGGCCTGGCGATCCTCGGTCCGCTGCGCACACTCGACGCCGTGGCGTACCTCCGCTTCGCGTCCGTATACAAGCACTACTCGTCGGTCGACGATTTCGCGGCCGAGATCGAGAACCTGCGCGGCCAACTGGTCGCCCCCCGTTGAGCAGTCACCCCCACGCTGCGACCAGCGTCGATACAACCCGAGAGAAGGCACCAGTCATGACCGAAACTGCCCGCGCCGGAAGCCGCCGATCCGCCAAGCGGCCGGGGCTCACTGTCGAGCGCGTCTTCACCGCCGAAGGGGTACACCCCTACGACCAGGTCACCTGGGAGCCTCGCGATGTCGTCCAGACCAATTGGAAGACCGGCGAGACCGTTTTCGAGCAGCGCGGCACCGAGTTTCCGGACTTCTGGAGCGTCAACGCGTCCACCATCGTCACCACCAAGTACTTCCGTGGCGCGCTGAACACCGCGGCCCGCGAGACCAGCCTGCGGCAGCTCATCGACCGGGTGGTGACCACCTACCGCCGGGCCGGCGAGGACAACGGCTATTTCGCCACGTCAGCCGACGCCGAGATCTTCGAGCATGAGCTGACCTGGATGCTGCTGCACCAGTACTTCAGCTTCAACTCCCCGGTGTGGTTCAACGTGGGTACCAAGTCGCCGCAGCAGGTCAGCGCCTGCTTCATCCTCAGCGTCGACGACTCGATGGACTCGATCCTGAACTGGTACAAGGAAGAGGGCTTCATCTTCAAGGGCGGCTCGGGTGCCGGCCTGAACCTGTCCCGGATCCGTTCCAGCAAGGAACTGCTTTCCTCGGGTGGGACGGCGTCCGGCCCGGTCAGCTTCATGCGCGGCGCCGACGCCTCGGCCGGCACCATCAAGTCCGGCGGCGCTACCCGGCGGGCCGCCAAGATGGTGGTGCTGGACGTCGACCACCCCGACATCGAGGAGTTCATCGAGACCAAGGCGCGCGAAGAGGACAAGATCCGCGCGCTGCGCGACGCCGGCTTCGACATGGACCTGGGCGGTAAGGACATCGTCAGCGTCCAGTACCAGAACGCCAACAACTCGGTGCGGGTCAGCGACGAGTTCATGCGCGCGGTCGAGGACGGCAGCGACTTCGGCCTGCGTTCCCGGATGACCGGCGAGGTGATCGAGACCGTCGACGCCCGCGCACTGTTCGACAAGATGGCCAAGGCCGCCTGGGCGTGCGCCGATCCCGGCATCCAGTACGACGACACCATCAACGCTTGGCACACCAACCCCGAGACCGGCCGGATCACCGCGTCCAACCCGTGCTCGGAGTACATGAGCCTCGACAACAGCTCGTGCAACCTGGCCAGCCTCAACCTGCTGAAGTTCCTGCGCGACGACGACACCTTCGACGCGGCCACCTTCGTGAAGGCCGTCGAGCTGGTGATCACCGCCATGGACATCTCGATCTGCTTCGCCGACTTCCCGACCGAGGCGATCGGGCAGACCACCCGTGACTACCGCCAGCTGGGCATCGGCTACGCCAACCTGGGCGCACTGCTGATGGCGGTCGGCCGTGGCTACGACTCCGAGGGCGGACGGGCGTTGGCGGCGTCCATCACCTCGCTGATGACGGCCACCAGCTACCGGCGTTCCGCCGAACTGGCCGCCATCGTCGGCCCCTACGCCGGGTATGCGCGCAACGCGTCCGCCCACCAGAAGGTGATGCGCAAGCATCAGGCGGCCAACGACGAGGTGCGCACCTTCACCACGCTCGACTCGACGGTGCATGACGTGGCGACCGCGGAATGGGCCAAGGTGGTCACCCTGGGCTCCGACAACGGCTTCCGCAACGCGCAGGCGTCCGTGCTGGCGCCGACCGGCACCATCGGCTTCATGATGGACTGTGACACCACCGGCATCGAGCCCGACTTCTCGCTGGTCAAGTTCAAGAAGCTGGTCGGCGGCGGGTCGATGCAGATCGTCAACCAGACGATCCCGCACGCGCTGAAGCGACTCGGCTACACCGCAGAGACCGTCGAGGCGATCGTCGAGTACATCTCGGAGCACGGCCACGTGGTGAACGCGCCGGGCCTGAAGACCGAGCACTACGAGGTCTTCGACACCGCGATGGGTGAGCGGGCGATCCGGCCGATGGGCCACGTCCGGATGATGGCGGCGGCCCAGCCGTTCCTGTCCGGCGCCATCTCCAAGACGGTCAACCTGCCCGAGACGGCCACCGTCGAAGAGATCGCCGAGGTCTACCTGCAGGGCTGGAAGCTCGGTCTGAAGGCGCTCGCCGTCTACCGCGACAACTGCAAGGTCGGCCAGCCGCTGTCCGACGCCAAGAAGAAGGAAGAGCCGGCCGCAGTAGAGGCCGCGCCGAAGCCTGAGGTGCGGGTCGAGTACCGGCCCCGCCGGCAGCGCCTGCCCAAGTCGCGGGCCAGCCGGACGACCTCGTTCGCAGTGGGCGGCGCCGAGGGCTACATGACCGCCGGTGCCTACGACGACGGACGCCTCGGCGAGGTCTTCCTGAAGCTCGGCAAGCAGGGCTCGACCCTGGCCGGCGTGATGGACGCCTTCTCGATCGCGATCTCGATCGCGCTGCAGTACGGCGTCCCGTTGGAGAGCTACGTGCAGAAGTTCACCAACATGAAGTTCGAGCCGGCCGGCATGACCGACGACGCCGACATCCGGATGGCACAGTCGATCATCGACTACATCTTCCGGCGGCTGGCGCTCGACTACCTGTCCTTCGACGAGCGCGCCGAGCTGGGCATCTACACCTCGGCCGAGCGGGCCCGCTACGTCGAGACCGGCTCGTACATCTCCGAGGAGGACGAGGCGAACCTGATCGAGTCCGAGGCGCTGAAGAACGACGCCGGCGACGACGTCCGGGTGCACGAAGAGGGGCCGATCCAGCCGGCACTGGTCGAGGCCCGGCCGCATTCGACTGCCGAGGTGCTGGAGAAGATCTCCGGCATGGCGATCGACGCGCCGCTATGCCTCACCTGCGGCACCAAGATGCGGCGCAGCGGCAGCTGCTACATCTGCGAGGGCTGCGGCAGCACCAGCGGCTGCAGCTGAAGTCTGGCGGGGCGGGGTGAGGGATGGTTCCCTCACCCCGCCCCGCTGTTTCAGGGCTGAGCGAGTGCGGCCCAGGTTGGTCGAGCTTGTCGAGACCCAACTCGTTGTTGGCAAGGGGGTTTCGGCAAGTTCCACCCGCGAGTGTCGGCTAGCCCGAGCGGCGAGCCTCGGCAAGTTCAACCCGCGAGTGCGGGCAAAGCCGACAACGCCCGGTTCAGCGCGTCTCGGATTCAAGACGAGCGCCGATGTGGTCTCGCGGGTTCCGGGTCAGCGGTGTGACATGGGATGAGGATTTTCGTCTCTCTGGAGGAGCTGTGACCGCGTTGCCGACCGCACCCCGCCCCGTCGATCCGGGGCACGTATCGTTCGACAGGATGTGGGCCGAGTTGGCGCCGGTCGGACGGCATGCCGCGACCGGCGGCTACCGGCGGTTCGCCTGGACGGGTGAGGACGCCACCCTGCGCGAGTGGTTCGAAGGCGAGGCGACCCGCCGAGGGCTCGACGTGGTCACCGACCGGGTGGGCAATCTGTGGGCCTGGCGGGGAGATCCGGACGCCGCGGCCGCCGCGGGTACGCCCGGACTGGTGCTCGGCTCCCACCTCGATTCGGTTCCCGACGGCGGCGCCTTCGACGGGCCGCTGGGTGTGGTGTCGGCGTTCGCCGCCCTCGATCAACTCGACGCCGCGGGCTTCCAGCCTGACCGTCCGCTGGGCATCGCCTGTTTCGGCGACGAGGAGGGTGCCCGGTTCGGGATCGCCTGCGCCGGGTCGCGGCTACTCACCGGGGCGATGACGTCCGAGCGTGGCCTGGCCCTGACCGACGCCGACGGCACCACCATGGCGGACGCGATGCGCGCCGGTGGGCACGACCCTGCAGTAGTCGGCCGTGACGAGGAGACCCTGCGCCGGATCGGCACCTTCCTCGAACTGCACGTCGAACAGGGCCGCGCGCTCGGTGACCCCGGCCATCCCGCCGAGGGGCCGGTGGCGGTCGGCTCGTCGATCTGGCCGCACGGCCGCTGGCGGTTCGATCTGGCCGGACGCGCCGACCATGCCGGCACCACCCGGCTGGAGGACCGCGACGACCCGATGCTGATCGCCGCCGAGGTGATCCAGCAGGCCCGGGCCGCCGCGCAGAGCCACGGCTGCGTCGCCACCGTCGGCAAGCTCCGGGTGCTGCCCAACGGGGTCAACGCGATCCCGTCGCTGGTGCAGACCTGGCTGGACGCCCGCGGTGCCGATGCGCGTGCCGTCCGGAACACGGTCAGCCACCTCGCCAGCGTGGTCGGGCGACAGGCGATCGAGGAATCCTGGACCGATGCCACTGACTTCGACGCCCCGCTGGTGCGGCGACTCTCCGAACTGCTGGGCGGGGCTCCCGTGCTGGCCACCGGGGCCGGCCACGACGCCGGCATCCTGGCCACCGCGGGCGTCCGAACCGGGATGCTGTTCGTCCGCAATCCGACCGGTATCTCGCACTCACCCGACGAGCACGCCGAGACCGACGACTGCCATGCCGGCGTGGACGCGCTGGCACGGGTGGTCGAGGACCTGGCAGGAGATCCGGCATGATCAGGATGCGCACTGAACGTCCGGTCCGACTCCTGCGGCCCCGCTCCGTGACAGGTTGTGTCGGTCGCCAGGCAAGGCACGAGGTGTCAGCGTGACGCGCTACTGGCTTCAGCATGCGTGGCTTCCGGACGGCGTGGTCAACGGGGTTCTCGTCGAGGAGCGTGACGGTCGCTTCGCCGAGGTCGTCCTGAATGTCCGGATCGCGCCAGCCGACGCGATCGTGCTTCGCGGCCTGGTGCTGCCGGGCCTGGCGAATGCCCACTCGCACGCCTTCCACCGCGCGCTGCGCGGCCGCACCCATGGCGACGGCGGCACCTTCTGGACCTGGCGGGAACGGATGTACGCCATCGCCGGACGGCTCACCCCCGATAGCTACCGGCAGCTCGCCACCGCCGTCTACGCCGAGATGGCTGCCGCCGGCGTGAGCTGCGTCGGGGAGTTCCACTACCTGCACCACCGGCCCGACGGTGAGCCCTACGCCGAACCCAACGCCATGGGTCTGGCCCTGGTCGAGGCGGCCGCCGCAGCAGGCATCAGGATCACCTTGCTCGACACCTGCTACCTGGCCGGCGGGCTGAGCGCTGAGGGTCATCTCGCGCTGGACGGGCCGCAGATTCGCTTCGGCGACGGAACCGCGACGGATTGGCAGGCCCGGGTGGAACGGATGGTTCCCGGCGGAGCGACGCCGCTGGATGGCCACGCCCGGCTGGGTGCCGCGATCCACTCGGTCCGTGCCATTCCCCGCGACCAGCTGCCGGTGGTCGCCGCCGCGGCAAGGCGAAACGCGCTGCCGCTGCACGTCCACCTCTCCGAGCAGCCGGCCGAGAACGAGGCCACCATCGGCCACTACGGCCACACGCCGACCGAACTGCTCGCCGCCGCCGACGCCCTCGGACCGGACACCACCGCCGTCCACGCGATTCACCTGAGCGAGCGGGACATCGACCTGCTCGGTTCGTCGAGGACGGCGATCTGCGCCTGCCCGATCACCGAATCCGACCTGGCCGACGGCATCGGCCCGTTCCCCGCGCTGCAACGCGCGGGCAGCCCACTCTGTCTGGGCAGCGACCAGCACGTCGAGATCGACCTGCTCGGCGAGGCCCGCCGCCTGGAACAGCACGAACGCCTCGCCTCCGGACGTCGCGGCACCTTCGCCCCCGACGACCTGCTCCGCTTCGCGACCGACGCCGGCCACCATGCCCTCGGCTGGACCGACGCCGGCCGCATCGAGCCCGGCGCCCGCGCCGACCTGGTCGCCGTCAACCTGAACAGAGTCCGGACGGCCGGCGCCGAGCCGGCCCAGGCCGTGATGTGCGCCGCCGCCGCCGACGTCACCGACGTGATCGTTGACGGACGCCCCGTCATCCGCGACCGCCAGCACCGGCTGGGCGATCCCGGACGGGTGCTCGCCGAGGCTATCGGCGCGCTGTAGCCCCATCGCTGGTTGAGCTTGTCGAAACCGCTGAGTTCGCCGAACGCCCTTGTCAGACTGATGTCTCCAGGGTCTCGACAAGCTCGACCAGAGGGCATCGCGTTGCTCGGTGTCTCCTCAGTCGGCGGTGGATACGGTGGCCGGCGCCTCCTTGGAGGTCGCCAGCGCCGCCACCAGCCCCGCGACCGCGGGCACCCCGATCACGAACACCGCAGCCGTGAGCCAGGGCAGGGCGACGATCGGCTGCTCGCCGTTCCAGCCGGTGAGGACCATGCCGGCGGGCGCTCCCAGCACCATCCCCAGCACGGCGCCGAGGCCGGACGCCAGCAGCGCCAGCACCGCGGACTGCGCCATTGCCAGCCGCCGGGTCAGGCCCGGCGGGGCGCCGACCGCGGCGAAGGTGGCCAGGAACGGCCGCAGTTCGGCGGCGGCCAGGATGGTGGACATGGCGGCGCCGATCACGGCCAGCAGCGCCAGGGTGCCGGCGATCAGCCACAGCTCCGGTTGCGGGTTCGGCACGAAGCCGCGCTCCACCCTGACCCGCAGTCCCGGTGCGGCCAGGGCCTCGCCGAGCCGCTGCTCGGTGGCGGGCGCGATGGCCCCGTCCGGGTCTTCCACAAGCAATCGCCATTCGGACGTCGTCCAGCCCAGCGCGGCAGCGGTCCGGGTGCTGACCAGGATCGAGTACCTGGCCGGTGGGGCGCCCCGGCCGATCACGCCCGAGTTGATTGCCAGCGCCGGGAGCTGCGCCGTCCGGACCTTCGCGCTGACGTCGTCGTCGAGATAGGCGACGCGCAGCTCGCCGTTCTGCAACTCGTTTACGGTGGGGCCGCCGCGGCCCGGGATCGGGTCGGTGTTCACCAGTAGCCGGCCGTCGGCCAGGGCGTCGGCCTGGGAGGCGTCCAGACCGAAAAGCCGGACCAGGTCGGCTTCGTCCGCCACCAGCATCCCGACGTGCGAATAGGCGACCAGCGACCGGCAACCAGGCCTGACCAGGTCGGGGACGCGCAGGTCGGCCGGGGCACAGCCCTTCCGCAGCACGGCCAGGTTGAGCAGGTCGCCGTCCGATCCCGGCTTCTCGATGGCGATGCCCGCGATCCGGGTGGTGCGCAGCCGACGATCGATCGGACCTTCGCCTCCAGTCCGTCGAGGCTCGCCTCCGTCCCGGTGCCGGCGGTCACGACGGCCCGGCCGCTCAGAGCGTCGGCGACGTAGGAGCGGGCCTGGTCGGCTTCGGAACTGGCCAGGAGCGTCCAAGCCACGGTGAGCAGCAACACCCCGCCCGCGATCGAAGCCACGATGGCCGTGGCCCGGCCGCGGTGCCGGGCCAGGTCGCGCAACGTCATTCGCAGGACTACCGGGGTGTGCCGGCCGAGCCGGGCCAGCAGGCCGAGCAGCGCAGGCGTGACCAGCAGGAAGCCCGCCAGGGCCGCCACGCAGCCGGACAGCCAGACCAGGCCGATCTGCGAGGAATGGTCGGTCATCCGAGTCAGTGGCCACCAGGCGCCGGCCAGGCCGATCCCGAGCAGCAGGATCCCGGCGACCGCCCCCCGCCGCCGGGTCGGTGCCGAACGGACGGTTCCGCTCAGCGCCCCGACCAGGGACAGCCGTCCCAGGCCGCGTGCGGTGACCAGCGCCGAACCCAGCGCGGTCAGCGTGCCCAGGATGAGCAGCAGTGCCAGGGTGCCGATCGGCACGTCCAGTGGGCCCTGTGCCTCGGTCGCCCCGGACGTCCACACCGGCCACGACGCGATGCCCGCACCAGTGCCGACGAGGGTGCCGACCAGCGCGGCGGTCGATCCGAGCAGCAGCGCCTGCCCGAGCGACACCCGCCGCAGCTGCCGCGGATCCGCCCCGTTCAACGCGGCCAGTGCCAGGCTGCGCCGCTGGCGGGCCGCGCCGATCGCGAAGGCGGGTCCGACCAGCAGCGCAACCTGCAACAGGCCGACGACCAGGGTTGCGTCACCGATACCGAAACCAGGCCCGGACGTCGGCAGCGGACGCGGTGGGTGGGCGACGATCGCCAGGCTGGTGGTGGTGAAGCCGTAGCGAGCCAGCCGAGTTGCGTCGTCCCAGGTCACCGGCTGATCGCCGGGCACCAGGAAGCTCAGCTCGTCGTGCGCCGGCTGCGGGTACCCGATCAGGTCGTAGGCGCCCAGAAGCTGGGCGTCCGCGCGACCGACGACGGTGAACGACGTCTTGGTCTTGCCGAAGGCAAGGGTGATCGGCCCGGTGCCGGGAACTCCCTCCCGGAGGCCACGGCTGGTGACCAGGACCTCGTTCGGCGAGCGGGGCAGCCGGCCCTCGGTGAGCCGGATCACCCCGGACAGCGCCGGGCTGCGCGGATCGGCACCGAGCATCGTCAGCGGAAGCTCGCTGACGCCGTAGGACGGGCTGCTCCACACGACCGCGGTGACACTTCGGTGCAGGAGGCGCCCGACGGCGGCCTCCTTCGAGGCGAGCGACGTGCCCCAGCCGGGCAGCGGCGGTGGCTTGGTCAGCTCCCAGTCGTCGTCGGGGACGACGTCCCCATTGCTGTTCATTTGAGGCTAGAACGGGTGCCAGATCCAGCCGACCACGGCCTGGTTCCCGCCGGTCGCCAGCCTGGCCCGCTCGATCGGTGACAGGTCGATGGACGCGATCAGTACCTGCGTGGCAGCCAGGATCGCCACCGGCACGGCGATCATCAGCCAGACGAACCAGCTCCGTCCCCGATCGCGGTGGATGTCGCGGCGGGCCATCCGCAGCGCCAGCCGCCAACCGGTCCACCAGGAGCGGGCTCGGGGTTGGGCAGGTCCGAGCGGGACGCCGGACGCCGTCCGTGCGGCGACGGCGGTACTCACGCCGGCACCCGCTCGGCGCGGACCGCAGTGCCGTCCACCACGACGCCGTCGCGCAGGTAGATCACCCGGTCGGCCCAGGCCGCATGCCGTGGCTCGTGGGTGACCAGCAGCCCGGCCGCGCCGCCGTCGCAGCGGGCGCGGAGCACCGCCAGCACCTCTTCGCCGGTCACCGAGTCGAGCGCGCCGGTCGGCTCGTCGGCCAGCACCAGCCGACGCTCGCCGACCAGGGCGCGGGCGATCGCGACCCGCTGCTGCTGACCGCTGGAGAGCTGGTTGGGAAACCGGTCGGCCAGCCGCCCAGGCCGAGGTCTTTGAGGACGGCACGGGCCTCCTGCCGGGCCGCCAGGGCCGGTTGGCCGTCCAGTTCGAGGGGGAGGGCGATGTTCTCGGCGGCGGTGAGGGCGGGAATCAGGTTGTAGCTCTGGAAGACCACCCCGACCCGGCGCCGGCGCAGTTGCGCCAACTGTTCGGGTTTCAGCCCGCTCAGGGCGACGCCGTCGATGCTGACCTGGCCGCTGGTCGGTTGGTCCAGGGCCCCGGCCAGGTTCAGCAGGGTCGATTTCCCGCTGCCGGACGGGCCCATCACCGCAACGAGTTCGCCGGGCCACACCTCCATCGACACCCCCTGCAGGGCGTGTACCAGGGTCTCGCCGCTGCCGTGGGTGCGGACGATGTCGGTGAGCCGCAGGGCGGGTGCGGTCATCGCCGGGCCTCGACGGTCTCGTCGTCAACGGCGTCCACCGTGGTGACGGGCGTGGCCGCGCCGAACCGGGCGACGCTCGCCTCCACCTGGTCGAGCCAGCGGATCTCGGCCTCGGCCGCGAACAACTGGTGCTCGACCACCATCAGCCAGGCCAGGTCGGCTGCCGGATCGATGGACTGCTTCAACCGGGTCGCCTGCTGCAACCGATGCATGGTAGCCGACCGCTGCGCCTGCGCCACCGCGGCGGAGTCCACGCCCGGTGAGGTGATGGCGATGGCGAGCTTGATCACCAGTTCGTCGCGCGGGGTCGCCTGCCGGTCGACCGGCGTCCGCCACCACTGGGTCACCGCGTTCTGGCCTGCCGTGGTCAGCGAGTATCGGATGCGGCCCTCGGCGTCGCTCTCGCCGGCGGTGACCAGTCCGTCGCGCTCCAGCCGGTCCAGGGTGGTGTACACCTGCCCGACATTCACCGGCCAGGTTCCGCCGGTGCGCTGCTCGAACCCCGCCTTCAGTTCGGCGCCATAGCGCGGGCCTTCCGCCAGCAAAGCCAGCAGCCCCAGTCGTACAGACATCAGCGACTCCTACATACTCGGTATATCTCCTGGTCGATGACCATATACCGAGTATGTAGAGAAGTGTGTCAATCGAGGCGTCAGCGCGTGTCGTGAAGCCAGCGCGAGGGCACGGCGCCAGCGTGAGGGTTGCTGGACGCTGGCACATCAACCCTGGGCCGGTTGGTCGTCCAGCCCCACGGCGGACCGGTCAGGCCGGCCCCGTTGTGCCGGTCGTGAACAGGGCGCCGGCCAGAACGAACGTGCTCAACGCCACTTCGATGAGGCCGATGGTGAGCGGACGAACCGGGCCCGATCGAGCGAGCCGCGCCAGTGCGACGGTGCGGATCGTCGTCGCGGCGAAGATCGCCGCCCAGATCAGCCCCGGGAACCAGCCCCACAGCGGAACACTGGCCGCCGTCCAGCCGAGGTGCCACACGATGGAGGCGCGCTCGATGCGAGGGTTGCCGCGCTCGCGGATCAGGCTCTTCACGTGCAGCACCGTGCCGAAGAAGTAGCCGAACAGGGTCACGGCGAGCAGCAGGGCGGTGTGCGCCGCTGGCCAGTCGGCGACGATTGCCGCCGGTGACCGGTAGGCGAGGACGACGGTGCTGAGGCAGGCTGCCGCGGTGGTCAGCGCGCCGCCGATCAGGGCGCGCTCATTGCGGTGCTGCGCCAGCCAGAGCGCGGGAGCCAGCAGCGCGACGACCGGCGGCAGCCAGTGCAGCAGCGTCCAGCCGCCCAGCGCCAGGGCGATCAGGCCGACGCCCAGCGCGAGGGCCGTGTAGGCCAGCATCGCCGGCCGATAGCGGGCTCGCCGCACGGGAGGGCTCTTCAACCATTGCGAGGTGGCGTGGAAGGCGAAATAGCCGAGTACGCAGCAGGCGGCCAGGAACGGGGCATAGGTCGAGCCGGCTGGACGAAGGGCCAAACCTGCCGCGATCGGTACCGCCAGCATCGCCCACGCGCCGTGCTGGTTGGGGATCCACCCAGCGGATGCTCGACCAGCCACAAGAGCAACCCTAAGCGAGTTGATCGGCTCGCGCCGGGGGTCCGTCACGATCAGGCCGAGGAAACTCGTCCACTGTCGGTCGAGCGTGTCGAGGTCTCGAACGATTCAGGGTCGACAAGGGTTTCGACAAGCTCAACCAACGGTGCTCAACCGACGGGGGGTCGGTCTTCTGCGGCCGCGGTCGGCTCGGGGTCGGTCTCCGCGCGGCCCTGCCGCACCTGCCGGACGATGAACCAGGTCAGGCCGGCCAGTGCCACCAGGCCGGCACCCCACGCCACGGTGGGGGAGTGCTCCCACAGCAGCGAGAACGCTTCGAAGCCGACGAACCCGACCGTGCCGTAGAGGAATGCCCAGGCGATCGATCCGACGATCGTCGCCGGAATGTAGCGGCTCAGCGGCATTCGGACGGCGCCCGCCGCCAGGTTGATCAGCGTCTGCAGGCCGACGGTCAGAAACGACGCGCTGACTGCCGGCGCGCCCCACCGGTTCAGCCGCTCGATCGCGCGCCGATAACCGGCTGTCTCCATCCACCGGGCGGCCCTGGTTCGGGACGCCCCGCGCGCCACCAGGCGTCCGGCCCAGTAGGTGGCATTCGACCGGGTCAGCACGATGATGAACAGCGCTGTCACGATCAGGGGAAAGGGTGCGTCCCATTGGGTCGGATCCACCACACCACCTTCCGTCGCCGCGAGCTTCAGTCTATGGGCGGGTGACTCGGCGTCCGAGTGGTGGCTGGGTGGGTGCCCGCATCGCGTGAGCGAGCCAGGTCATACCGCCCCCGAGCAGCAGCAGCCCGGCCAACGACCAGGGGTCACTCGGATGCATCACCGTGCCGCGCAGCCAGACCAGCGCCGTCCCTGCGGTGAGCAGCAGGTAGGCGCCGACCGCCTCCCGGCCCGGCGTCCGCGCCAACGGCGGGATCAGGCGGTACTCCAGCCGTCCGATCAGCGGAACCAGCGCGACGATGAGCAGCCAGGTCACCAGCACCACCCCCGCCTGGGAGAGCAGCACCGGCGTCAGACCTGGTGCCAGCCGAGACAGGCCGAACAACAGGCCGCCGGCGATCGTGATGCACGGGATGTGCCACAGGTAGGTGGTCACCGCGAGCGCGTTCGCGACGCCCAGTCCGCGCTCGACCCGGGTCGGCAGCGTGCGGGCCACCCCGGCACGTTCCAACAGCCCCAGCGTGGCGGTCTGACCGCAGGCCAGCACGATCATTGCCACGGTGGGTGGCAGCACGTTCGCGATCGGAATGTCGCCCAGGCCGATCGACGACGCGGGATACCCGAACCCGAACACCAGCACCGGGATCGCGACCGCCGCGGCAGCGACCACCGCCAGCGGTACCCACACCGGGCCACGCCGGAACCAGCCGCGGTGGTAGGCGATGCCCAGCTGATGGCACATCGGCCAAACGGTCAGCAGGTTCCAGTACCGCAACCCCGGATCGCCCGTGCTGAACGACCAGGCGTCCACGGACGCCGCCAGAACGGTGAGCACCGCCAACGGCCAGATCCCGGAGCGGTCGTGCAGGGTCACCATCAGCGGCGCCACCCCGACGATCACCAGATAGATCGCCACGAACCACAACAACTGGGCGAACTGAACGCTCAGGCCGATGCTGATGTCCGCCGAGTACAGCCACGCGCCGGCGGTGCTCAGCACAGTCGCGAAGCCGGTGAACAGCACCAGCGGCCCGACCAGCCGGCGCGCCCGAGCCGCCAGATAGTACGGGTAGCCACGGCCCTCGGCACGCATCCGGTCGATCACCAGGGCGTGCGCGAACCCGCCCGCGATGAAGAACAGCGGAATGATCATCACGAACCAGCTCGCCGTCCACCAGGCCGCGTGCGGCTGCGGCGCCCACGGCAGCACCGTCGGCAGGTCGTCCACCACCACGATCTGATAAAGCAGGCAGTGGAAGGTGACCACCACGACCACCGACAGTGCCCTGGACAGGTCGATCACGTGGTTGCGCTGCGACATCGGCCGACATGCTACGTGACCGTCCGTCCCGCACAGGGCTAGGTTGGACGCGTGGACGACCCGAACAACGCCAGCGAGGTGTATGGCTTCGACCTGGACCGCAGCACCGACGAGGCCTGGTTGGACTTCGCCGGACGCCTCGGCGAGGTGATTTCGCACATGGATCCCGGCGCGTCGCTGCGGATCGGCTCGCTGGCCACCGAGCAGGAGGGCACCCCGCCGTTCGTGGTGTTCCGCTGCTGGGCCGACGACCGCCTCGTCGTGGAAGCGGCCGGGAACGCGGCGCTGAGTGAGGAGTTCCAGCTCACCGCCGACCAGTTGGGCGCGCTGGAGGGCCTGGGCTGGGAGCCGCCCAATGTCGATGATGCGCACCCGACGGCCAACTTCTGGCGGACCGGCAGCCAGGAGAACACCGCCGAGTTGGCCAGGGCCGCGGCGCAGGTGCTCCGCAACGTCTACCTGGTGCCTCATCCGGCGTTCCTGGCGCCCGATCAGCTGGCTGAGATCCTCACTCCACCGGGAGCCCGCGAGGCCCCGACCAGCACCTTCGACGCCGACGACCTGGCCGCCCGCCTCGTCGCGACCAAATCCGACCTGGACCGGCTGATTGGTGCCGAGCTCACCGACTTGCTCGGGTACCAGCCGCTGCAGGACGCCGACGGCGATTTCGCCTTGCGGGTCGGCTCGACCATGGTGTTCGTTCGGGCGACCACCGATGCGCAGGAAGTGTTGGTGTTCTCGGCGGTGGTCCATGACGTGGACGGCCGGAGCCGCGCGATGGAAGTGCTGAGCGACCTGAACACCGAGGCTCGCTTCGTCCGCTTCATGCTGATCAAGGACCGGGTATTCGTGTCCCTGTCGATCTTCGCCCAGCCGTTCGTGCCCGCGCATCTGCAGCAGGCGTTGCGCACGGTCTCGGTGGTTGCCGACGAGATCGACGAGCACCTGGCGTCCAAGCTGCGCGGCCGCACCACCTTCACCTCGGAGGCTTGATCCTCCGTCGGTCGCGCGTCGAGACCCTGAACAGTGCTTCGTTGGCAAGGGGTTTCGAAGAGATCAACCGGCTGCCGAACCACCGCTGATCGAGACGCTTCTATGTCTTGTCAAGTGTGGCTTGGGTGAGGTGTCGGAAGAGTTGGCGGGCGATGTAGCGCTTGAGGCAGCGTCGGATGCGGCGTTTGGTTTGGCCTTGCTTGGTGCGGCGTTTGACGTAGTCGCGGGTGGTTTCGTGGTGTCGCATGCGGCTGTTGGCGATGGACTCGAGGGCGCTGTTGAGTTGGCGGTCGCCGGTTCGGTTGAGTCGGTGGTTTTTGGTGTTGCCGGAGGAGATTTCCAAGGGGCAGACGCCGCCGATTTTGGCGAAGCCGGCTTCGGTATGGATGCGTCCGGGGTGGGACCACACGGTGAGCACGGTGGCGGCGTTGATGGGTCCGATGCCGGGCAGGTCGAGCAGGGTGGGTTGGAGTTGTTCGACCAGGGTCAGCAGGGTGCGCTCGTTGTTGTCGAGCTCGGTGTTGAGGTTGTGGATGTGGCTGGCGAGGCGTCGGGCCTCGGCGCGGGCAACACCGATCGTGGTGGTGTCAGTGGGACGCTGACGCCAGGCTGTGATCTGGTTGATCTGGGCACGGGTGACGCCGGTGCGGGCGTCCAGGCCGAGGGGATGGGTGCGCAGCAGGGCGGTGAGTGCGTTCTTGGAGCGGGTCCGGTCGCGGCGCATGCTGTCGCGGGCGGTGAGCAGGATCTGCAACGCGCTACGGATGTTTCCGGCGCGGCGATCGGCGAGCCGGTCGCTGTCCTTGTGCAGAGCGCCACGAGCGGCGGTGACGGCGTCGATGTGGTCGTTCTTACCGCTGCCGCGGTCTCGTTTGGGTGAGGGGGCGTCCACGACACGGTAGCCGTGCTCGGCCAGCAGCGCGGCTGCCTGGGCGCCGTAGCTGCCGGTGCCTTCCATGCTGACCAGGACCTGATCGGCACCGGTGGAGGTGTGACGGGCGACCCAGTCCGCCGCCCGCACCAGCCCGGCCGCGTGGGTCGGGAACTTCCCGTGCGCGATCTGCGCGCCACGTGCGGTGTCGATGATGGCGTAGTGGTGAGTAGCGGCGTGGGTGTCCACGCCCACGACATAGGTGTAGGTATCTGCAACGATGGCCACAGGTGTCTGAGCCTCCATATCCGGGAAGGGTCGGGCATTGAGCCGGTTGAACCGGCACGGCCATCCCGGGGAAGAGTCACCCGTGGCGTCACTGTGATCGGTCACCACCGCAACGCGGTGGGACGGGCTTCTATCAGGCCAACGAGTGGGCCGGGATGGTCGGCCGGTTCCCCATGCACGAGCCGGACAAGTCTCGAACTAGACACCCCACCCGAAAGGGGCGGAGATCAGCTTGTCGAAGGGCCACGACACGAACACGAACAACCGGTCCGACCACCCTGCCAGCTAGCCCCAGGCCAGCCACCACCAACTCTCACAGCTTGTCGAGACCCTTCCGAGGGGTCTCGACGAGCTCGACCAACGGTGATGCCGGCTTGCTTCGGGATGGCAGTGCGGCAAAGTGAACTTCTCGCAAATTCCTGTTGCGTCATGTCAGCGGTGGCTAGCGTGGAGGCCATGTCAGCAACCCTTCCCGAACTCACCGAATCCGAGCTCGCCGGCATCGATGCGTGGTGGCGCGCCAACAACTACCTGACCGTCGGGCAGATCTACCTGATGGCGAACCCGCTGCTGCGCGAGCCGCTGGCGCCTGAGCACATCAAGCCGCGGCTGCTCGGTCATTGGGGTACCAGCCCGGGCCTGGCCTTCGTCTACGCGCACGTGTCGCGGCTGATCCGGCACACCGGCCAGGACTGCCTCTACATCACCGGCCCCGGCCACGGCGGCCCTGCGCTGGTCGGCGCCTCCTACCTGGAGGGCACCTACACCGACGCCTTCCCGACGATCACCCAGGACACCGACGGCCTGCTGAAGTTCTTCCGGCAGTTCTCGGCACCGGGCGGCATCCCCAGCCACGTCTCGGTCACCACCCCCGGATCGATCCACGAGGGTGGCGAACTCGGCTACGCCCTGATCCATGCCTTCGGTTCGGTCTTCGACAACCCCGATCTGCTGACCATCGCGGTGGTCGGCGACGGTGAAGCCGAGACCGGCCCGCTGGAGGGCTCCTGGAAGGGCATCTCGTTCGTCAACCCGGCCCACGACGGCGCGGTGCTGCCGGTCCTGCACCTCAACGGCGGCAAGATCGCAGCCCCCACCGTGCTGTCCCGCAAGCCACGCGAAGAGGTCCGGGCGCTGTTCGAAGGCCACGGTTACGAGGTGATCGAGGTGGAGGGCCACGACCAGCCGGGCATCCACTACCGCTTCGCCGAGGCGCTCGGCCGCGCCCACGCGTCCATCATGGAGATCCAGCGCAAGGCCCGGGCCGGCGAGGCCGAGCCGGGGCGTCCGCGCTGGCCGATGATCGTGCTGCGCACCCCAAAGGGCTGGACCGGCCCACACATCGTCAACGGGCAGCTGATGGAGGGCACCTGGCGGGCCCATCAGGTGCCGCTGTCCGGGGTGAAGACCAACGCCGAGCACCTGGCCCAGCTGGAGGAATGGCTGCGTTCGTATCGTCCCGAGGAGTTGTTCGACGACAACGGACATCCGGTCGAGCTGGTGCGCAGCGCCAACCCCGACAAGCTCAAGTCGATGTCCGGGACGCCGCACGCCAACGGCGGCCTGCTCGCGAAACCCCTTGATCTGCCCGACTTCCGCGACCTCGCCGTCCCGGTCGAGCAGCGCGCCAGCGAGAAGCTGGAGTCGACCCGGAAACTGGGCGAGTTCATGCGCGAGGCGTATCGCCGCAACCCGGACAATTTCCGCCTGTTCTGCCCGGACGAAACCAACTCCAACCGGCTCGGTGCCGTCTTCGAGGTGTCGGACCGGACCTGGATGGAAGAGGTCAACGACACCGACAGCAAGCTGGGCCCGGACGGCCGGGTGATGGAGGTGCTCAGCGAGCACAACTGCCATGGCTGGCTGGAGGCCTACAACCTGACCGGACGGCACGGGCTGTTCGCCACCTACGAGGCGTTCGCGATGGTGTCGGCCAGCCAGACCATCCAGCACGGCAAGTGGTTGCAGGAGGCGGCGAACCTGCCCTGGCGTGCCGACATTCCGAGCCTGAACATCCTGGTCAGTTCCACCGCCTGGCGCAACGACCACAACGGCTTCAGCCACCAGGGCCCTGGTCTGCTGCAGGTGGTGCTCAACGGTGGCCCCGAGCACTCCAGGATCTACCTGCCGCCGGACGCCAACTGCCTGCTCAGCGTCGCCGATCACTGCTTCCGCAGCAAGAACTACGTCAATCTGATCGTCCAGGACAAGCAGCCGCAGCCGCAATGGCTGACCATGGACGAGGCGGTCGAGCACTGCACCCGGGGTGCCTCGATCTGGGAATGGGCGGGCACCGCGGAGGATTCCGCCGAGCCTGACATCGTGCTGGCCTGCGCCGGCGACATCATGACGATGGAGACGGTGGCGGCCGCCGAGCTGATCAAGACGCACCTGCCCGACATTCGGTTGCGGGTGGTGAACGTGGTCGACTTGATGACCCTGAAGCGGCCCAAGGACCACCCGCACGGCATGAGCGCACTCGACTTCAACGAGCTGTTCACCGACAACCGCGATGTGATCTTCGCCTTCCACGGCTACCCGGGCGCCATCCACCAGCTGGTGCACGGCCGGCCGGACGCCGACCGCTTCCGGGTTCGCGGGTTCATCGAGCAGGGCACCACCACCACGCCGTTCGACATGGTGGTGCGCAACCGGGCGTCGCGCTACCACCTGGTGATGGACGTGCTGAACAACATGAAGGTGACCCGGCGCGGCTCGGGTGACCTGATGCGGTTCTGCCAGCGTCAGCTGGACCGGCATCAGAGTTACATCGTGGAACACCTGGAGGACATGCCGGAAGTGCGGGACTGGAAACTGGGGGTCTCGTCCGAAACACAGTAGGGTCGTCTCATGGCGCAGTACGGGCACCTGACCACCCTGGATGCGGCGGAGTGTCGGCTGTTGCTGGCGACCCGCAATTTCGGCCGTGTTGGCTGGAACTCGGCGTCCGGCGTCCAGATCCTGCCCGTCAGCTACGGCATGGTCGACGACCTGATCGTCTTCCGGACCGCAGCCGGTTCGCCCTTGGCTCAGCTGGTCCATCCGGTCGAGGTCTCCTTCCAGGTCGATGACCTGGACGGCGAGACCTCGACCGGATGGAGCGTCCTGGTGCATGGCACGTCCGGTGCGCCGGTCGCCTCCCTGCCCGACGAGATGCCGGACCCGTGGGCGCCCGGCGATCGGCCGATCGTGATCGGCATCCTGCCCGACCACTACACGGGACGCTCGATCGCCAAGCTCTGAAGGAGGCGCGATGCCGAAGCCTTACGCCGGCCCGCCGCCGATCCTGGTGGGCTATGACGCGTCCGACGACGCGGTGCGGGCCTTGGAGTATGCGGCCAGCGTTGCGGCCGCGACCAAGACCATGCTGCAGCTGGTCTACGTGGCCGACGACACCGTGGTGAGCAGCCCGTGGGGCGTCGTATTCGACGCGTCGGAGGTTCAGGCGGCGGCGCGCAAGCTGCTCGCCGCCGCAGCTCTCACGGCCAACTCGCTGGGCGTGGCGAAGAAGCGCATCCGGATCAAGGTCGCCATCGGCACGCCGGTGGGCGTGCTCGCCCAGCTGAGCCAGAACTGCTCGATGGTCGTGGTCGGACGCCGCGCGCACACCAGCCGCACCCATGCCTTCTCCGGGTCGACCTCGGTCGGCCTGGCGGGTGCCGTCCGGTGCCCGCTGGTGGTGGTCGCAGACGGCCCCACCCAGGAGGAGGCCCCGATCGGCGTCGCGCTCGACGCCGACGGCCCCGGTGCGCTCGCGTTGGAGTGGGCGCTCGGCAATCCGCTGTTCACCGGGAAGTCGATCAAGGTGGTCAGTGTCTGCAAGGCGGCTCCGAGCCGGATCTTCTGGCTGAGCGTCAGCCAGGACCAGGTGGACGCCGCGATGGCCGGCGCCGAGGCGCACCAGGCGGCCCAGGTCGCCGGGGTCGTCGCCCGGCACGTCGACATCCCCGACATCGCCACCGAGGTCCGCTACGGCTCCCCGGTGGATGAGCTCGCCGCGTTCAGCGAGACCGTCTCCGTGCTGGTCATCGAGGCCGACGTCCGTTTCCCGACCTACTCGGTCGGCAGCGTCGCTCGCGGCCTGATGACCCACGCCGCCTGCCCGCTGATCCTGGTCAAATAGCGACCTTCCCCGCCGCACTGGCTCCCGTTCCCCCCGAAACTACTAAGGGAGGCGCTGATCAGCGCAACCTCCGCTGGTTGAGTTCGAAACCCCTTGCCGGCACCGGGTCGCCCACGGTCCCGACAAGTTCGACCAACGAAAACCAGCGCTCGTCAGGGGAGCGCTTGGTGGGTGCCAGGAGATATCGTGGGCGATCGTGTCTGGGGAGCAGTTGAAGCTGGCGGTGGACGCTGCGCTGCCGATCGCTGCCTGGGCCGACGACATCGTCGCCGCCATCCGGAACAACCAGGTGGTGATCGTGGCCGGCGCGACCGGCTCGGGCAAGACCACCCAGCTGCCCAAACTCTGCCTGGCCGCTGGACGCGAACGCGTCGGCCACACGCAGCCGCGCCGGATCGCCGCCCGCAGCCTGGCCGAACGGATCGCCGAAGAGATCGGGACGCCGCTGGGCGAGGTGGTCGGCTACCAGGTGAGATTCACCGCCAAGACCAGCAGACAGACCCAGGTCAAGGTGATGACCGACGGCATCCTGCTCGCCGAGATCGGCCATGACCGCGACCTGCGCCGCTACGACACCCTGATCATCGACGAGGCGCACGAACGCAGCCTGAACATCGACTTCCTGCTCGGCTACCTGAAGCAGCTGCTGCCACGGCGTCCGGACCTGAAGGTGATCGTCACCTCCGCAACCATCGACACCGCCCGGTTCAGCGAGCACTTCGGCGACGCCCCGATCATCGAGGTCTCCGGCCGGACCTACCCGGTCGAGGTGCGCTGGCGTCCGGTGATCGAGCAGGGCGCTGACCGGGACCTGATCGACGGCATCTGCGACGCCGTCACCGAGCTGATGCTGGACGGCCCGGACGGCGACATCCTGGTGTTCTGCTCCGGCGAACGTGAGATCCGGGACGCCGCGGACGCCATCGCCGGCCTGGACTGGGCGCAGCTGACCCGCCGCGAGGTGGAGATCCTGCCGCTGTTCGCCCGGCTGTCCGCCCACGAGCAGCACCGGGTGTTCGCCCGGCACACCACGATGCGGGTGGTGCTGGCCACCAACGTCGCCGAGACCTCGCTGACCGTGCCCGGCATCCGCTCGGTGATCGACCCCGGCTTCGCCCGGATCTCCCGCTGGTCGGCCCGCACCAAGGTGCAACGGTTGCCGATCGAGCCGATCTCGCAGGCGTCCGCCAACCAGCGCGCCGGACGCTGCGGCCGGGTCGCGCCCGGCGTCTGCATCCGGCTCTACGACGAGGACGACTTCACCGCGCGTCCCGAGTTCACCGAACCCGAGATCCTGCGCACCAACCTGGCCTCGGTGATCCTGCAGATGGCGCAGGCCCGGCTCGGCGACATCGCCCGCTTCCCGTTCGTCGAACCCCCGGACGCCGCCCAGATCAGCGACGGGCTGCGGCTGCTCACCGAACTGGGCGCCATCGAATCCGACCGTGGGGAATCACGAGGGTTGAGCGGGCCGAGACCCGGCCCCCGAGGGCTGAGCGGGCCGAGACCCGGTCAGGTCTCGACAAGCTCGACCAGCGGTGGCGGTGAGGTCTCGACAAGCTCGACCAGCGATGACGGTGGCGTCTCGACGGGCTCGATCAGCGGTGGCGCAGCGCCGACCAGAGCGGACGGCCGGAGGCGCCGGGGTGGACGCGGGGGGCAGGTCCGGCTGACCCGGATCGGGCACCAGCTGGCCCGGCTGCCGGTCGACCCCCGGCTGGGCCGGATCTTGGTCGAGGCCGAGCGCCAGGGCTGCCTGCGGGAAGCGCAGGCGGTGGTGGCCGGGCTAACCGTTCCCGACGTCCGGGAACGGCCGGCCGACAAGCAGGAACAGGCCGATCAGCTGCACCGCCGGTTCTTCAGCGAGTCTCCGGAGGAGGGCAAGGACGCCCCGCGCGACCCGTCCGACATCGCCGCGCTGCTGCGGCTGTGGCGCTACCTGCGCCGCTCCCGCCGGGAGCGTTCCGGCAACGCGTTCCGCCGGATGTGTCGTGAGGAGTGCCTGAACTTCCTCCGGGTCCGCGAGTGGGAGGACCTCAACGAACAGCTGGCAACCGTGTGCCGCGACCTGGGCATGTCGCGCAACGCCGAGCCGGCCGGCGTTCACCGGGTACACATCGCGGTGCTGGCCGGCCTGCTCTCGCACATCGGCCTGCTGGACGAGCGGTCCGCCGCGAAGCCAGGTGACAAACGCCCTGCTGACAAGCGCCGACGTGGGCCTCGCGAATACTTGGGCGCCCGTGGCAGCCGGTTCGCGATCAGCCCAGGCTCAGCCGCGGCACGGATCAATCCGCCGCTGGTGATGGCCGTCGAACTGGTCGAGACCACCCGGCTGTGGGCCCGCACGGTCGCCCCGATCGAGGAGTCCTGGGTCGAAGAGGTCGGCAGCCATCTGCTCAGCCGCAGCTACTCCGAGCCGCGCTGGTCGGCCCGCTCCGGGCAGGTCGTGGCCACCGAACGGGTCACGCTGCTCGGTGTCCCGATCGTTGCCGGACGTACCGTCTCGTACGGCAGGATCGATCCCGAGGAGTCCCGGCGGCTGTTCATTCAGTCCGCCCTGGTCGAGGGCCAGTGGCACACCCGCCATCACTTCTGGGCCCGTAACGAAGCCGTCCGGTCGGAGGCCGAACAGTTGGCCGAGCGCACCCGGCGGCTCGATCTGCTCGCCGACGACGCCACCCTGTACGCCTTCTACGACGCCCGGATCCCCGCCGATGTCGTCTCGGTCGCCCACTTCGATCGGTGGTGGCGCGATGCCCGCCGTCGTGACGAGCACCTGCTCGATCTGGCGCCGGGCGACCTGCTCACCGACGACCGGGTGGACGCCGAGCAGTTCCCCGATCACTGGACCAGCGGTGACCTCGACCTGCCGGTGAGCTACGTCTTCGACCCTGGTTCGGGACACGACGGTGTCACGGTCGAGATCGAGCTGGCCCAACTGAACCAGGTGGCCGCGGACGACTTCGGCTGGCAGATTCCCGGCCTGCGGCAGGATTTGGCCACCGAGTTGATCCGGACACTGCCCAAGCAGTGGCGGGCCCGGCTGGTGCCGGCGCCGGACACCGCTAGACGCGCCCTGGCCTGGCTCGCCGAGCATCCGGTGGCGGGGGAGCCCCTGCCGGCCGGATTGGGCCGCGCAGTGCGGATGCTCACCGGCGTCGGGGTGCCGGACGACGCCTGGCGGACCGACGCCGTCCCCGACCACCTGCGGGTCCGTTTCGTCGTCACCCGCGACGGTGATCAGGTGGCCACCGGCAAGGACCTGCCCGAGTTGGCCGAGAAGCTCGGCGCGCAGGTCCGGCAGGTGCTCAACGCGGGCGCCGCCGAGCACACCCATCGCGGCGCCAAGCAGTGGGAGTTCGGCACCGTCGCCGATCGGGTCGAGGGTGCGGTGGTTGGCTATCCGGCGTTGTCGGACGTGGGCGACGCGGTCGGTGTGACGGTGTACGCCACACCGGACGAGGCCGTCCGATCACAGCTGCGCGGACTGCGCCGGCTGGTCGTCCTGACCAGCCCCGACCCGACCAACTGGGTCGTGGCGCGGCTGAGCAACCCGGTCAAATTCGCCCTCGCCGCGTCCCCCTACCCGTCCGTGCCGGCACTGCTCGCCGATGCCCGGCTGGCCGCCGCAGGCGCACTGATCGGTCCGTCCCGCCGGTCGAGCTTGTCGAAACCGGAACTCCAGGCGCTGGATCCAGCGGACCCCTGGCTGATCCGGGACGGCGCCGCCTTCGCGGCCCTCTGCGACCGGGTGCGTTCCGGCACCGCCGACCGCATGCTGGCCATCGTCACCACCGCCGGTGAGGTGCTGCAGCGGTACCAGCGCATTCAGCTGGCGCTGCCGTCCGCGCCGGCCGACACCAGGGCCGACGTCACCGAACAACTGACCGGCCTCATCCACCCCGGCTTCATCGCGGCGACGTCCGAGCCGCACTGGTCGCGGTTGGCGCGCTATCTGCGCGCGATCGAGTTGCGGCTGACCGGTGCCCGTTCCAATCCCGGACGCGAGCGGGCCGGCGCGCAGGTGATCGACGAACTCGAGGACGACTACGCCGCGTTGTGCGCCCGCTACCCGGCCGGGCCGCTCCCGGACGCCGTCGCCGAGGTCGGCTGGCTGCTGGAAGAACTTCGGGTCAGCCTGTTCGCCCAGACCCTCGGCACCGCCGCCCCGGTCTCAGCCAAGCGGATCCGGACGGCGATGGCGGGCGTTCCCGAGCCTGCGACTCTCACCCGCTGAGGAGCACTCGTCAGGGGAAACGCTGCCTTTTCGTTGGTGGAGCTTGTCGAGACCTTGGCGGACCTGATGCTGGCAAGGGGGTTTCGACAAGTTCAACCAGGCGGTGGTTGCGTTGATGGGCGTGTCCCCAGGCTCCTCGGCGGGCTTGTGATCACCGTGCGTACGGGTCGGTGATCTCGCGCAACGAGCGAAGGATGTTGCTCAACTGAGCCATTCGCAGCGGGCTGAGATGCGTCGTCCATTCGGCGAGGACCGCCGCTTCCTCGGCTCGCGCGATTGCCACCACCTGGTCACCGAGCGGTGCCAGCCGGACCAGCCTGGCCCGTGCATCGATCGGATCGGGGACCCGTTCCACGTAGCCGAGCCGTTCCAGGCGATCCACAGCTGCCGTCACGGTCTGCTTCGCCACCTGGGCCTGTTCGGCGAGTTCGGTCAGACGGGTGCCCGCTGGCCCGATGCGCGCGGCCACCCGGCCCAGCGCGAGGGTCAGTTCGGTGTGCCCCGCGGCATGGACCGCCGCCACCACCCGGCTCTCAACAGCGCGTTGAGCAATGAACAACAACACCGGCAGGCTGGGGGTCTCCTGGGCCATGGCACCTCTTGCAGATAGTTCTAGTATCGAACTAGTATGGTTCGATACTAGAACTATACCGATGAGGTGGCGACGATGGACGTCGATCAGGTGTGGGCAGCGATCGACGCTCATCGTGGCGCTACCGCCGATCTGCTGGCGAGCTTGTCGGACCAGGACTGGGGTCGACCCTCGCTCTGCGACGGTTGGGCGGTCCGTGATGTGGCGGCGCACCTCACCCTGCAGGAACTCGGTTTCGTCGATGGCCTGCGGATGGCGCTGCGTCACGGCATCCGTGACCTCAATCGCACGATTCGGGAGGCGGCGCGGGCCAAGGCGTCCGCAGACCCCGCGGAGTTGATCCGGGAACTGCGCGGCACCATCGGATCACGCCGGCACAACGTCGGCCTCACCCCCCGCGAGACGCTGATCGACATCCTGGTGCACAGCCAGGACATCGCTGTCCCGCTGCAGCGGGAACTGCCGCTGCCAGCGGCTGCGGCGAGTGAGGCGGCGTCCCGGGTCTGGTCCTATGCGGGTGGTCGGAAGGCCGACGTGTTCCGTGCTCTGCCGGTGCGTGAGGTGCGCTTCGTGGCGACCGATATCGCCTGGGAGGTTGGCGCCGGACCGGCCGCGCGCGGACCCATCGCCGCGGTTCTGCTGACCCTGACCGGACGCCGTCCTGGAGTCGATCAGTTGACCGGCCCGGGTGCCGAACGGCTGCGTGCGGCGCTCGAGCCGGCCTGAGGCGCCGGACGCGCGACGCCGTGGGACCGACGCGCGAGGCGCCGTCGCGTACGCCATCGGCGTAGTCACTCGGCGGTCGGAGCCGCTCGCGCTAGGGTGGCCGGGTGATCGATCCCCGGTTGCTGTACACGTTCAACCCCGAAGTCTGGTCAAGCCTGGACGGCGTCCGTCCAGTACTGATCCACCTGTTCGAGGGGTACGTGGACGCGGCCGCGATCAACCGTACTCTCGGCGCCCACATTCTGCAGACGTGCGAGCACGAGGTACTGGCCGAGTTCGACCACGACCAGTTGCACGACTACCGCAGCCGCCGTCCGCAGATGGTTTTCGACACCAACAGCTGGGTGTCGATGAAGGACTTCTCGTTGCTGCTGTACAAGGTCATCGACGCGGCCGGCACGCCGTTCCTGGTGCTGGTCGGGCCGGAACCGGACTGCCAGTGGCGCCGGATGACGCAGGCGGTGCTGGGTATCGCCGAACGGCTGGATTCGACCATGCTGCTGACGGGTACCGGGGTGCCGATGGCGGTGCCGCACACCAGGCCGACGCTGGTCACCTCGCATTCCACCGACCCGAACCTGGCGACCGGCAACCCGCTGTGGATCGACCGGGTCCAGATCCCTGGCAGCTTCTCGGCGATGCTCGAGTTCCGGGCCGGGCAGGTCGGTCTGACCGGCCTGGGTTTCGTCGCGCATGTGCCGCACTACCTGGCGCAGTCGACCTTCCCGCAGGCGACCGCAGCCGTGCTGCGCCGGATGAACGAGGCGACCGGGCTGCAGATACCGCTCGGTGACCTGGACGCCGAGGCCGAGCAACAACTGGCCACCATCGCGGCCGAGGTCGAGGAGGATGCGGAGTTCCCCGCAGTCCTGACCGCACTCGAGGAACAGTACGACCAACTGTCGGAATCGGGCGGAACGTCCGTGCCTACTGCCGATGAGATCGGCGCCGCCGTCGAGCAGTTCCTGGCCGAGCAGGACGATTCGTCCAACGGGCAGAGCTGACGTGCCGCGTACCGCGGCCGAACTGGTGGAGTTGCTCGAACTCGAACAGATCGACACCGACCTGTTCCGCGGGCCGCAACCCGGGACGGTGCTGCAGCGGTCGTTCGGCGGACAGGTGCTGGCGCAGGCGCTCAGCGCCGCTTACCGGACGATGGCTCCCGAGCGGGTGGCGCACTCGCTGAATGCCTACTTCCTGCGGCCCGGTTCGCCGGCCACTCCGATCCTGTACGTCGTCGAACCGACCCGGGACGGCCGCACCTTCAGCCAGCGCCGCGTGGTGGGACGGCAGGACGGCCGTCCGATCTTCTCGATGGTGTGCTCGTTCCATGTCCCTGAGCCCGGCCTGGACCACGCCGACCCCTTCCCGGACGGCGTCCCGGCACCACCGGACTGCCGTCCGGCTGCCCAGGTGCTGGGGGAGCGGTCGGCCCGGACGGCTGCGGTCTGGGAGGCCGAGTGGGGTGCGCTGGAGGCCCGCTACGCCACCGAGCCGAGCCTCGACCAGGGCTCGGGTCCCGCGCAGCTGCAGCTGTGGATCAGGGCCGAGTCGCGGTTGCCCGACGACCCGCGGGTGCATCAGATGGTGCTGGCCTACCTGTCCGACATCTCCCTGCTGTCGGTGAGCGTGCTGTCCCATCCGGTGGAGTTCCTGTCGCCACGCATGCAGGCCGCCTCGATCGACCACGCCATGTGGTTCCATCGTCCGGTCCGGGCCGACGACTGGCTGCTCTACGACCAGACCTCGCCGTCGGCGTCCGGCGGTCTCGGCTACGCCCAAGGTCGGTTGTTCGCCCCGGACGGTACCCTGGCCGCCTCCTGCGCCCAACAGGGCCTGATCCGCGTCCTGGACGCCTGACCGATCGAACCCGGTGTTCCCTCACTACTTCGGCCGGCACACCACGAAACCCTCCCCAACTTTCTCTGGCCTCCCGTCAACGGGAGGCCAGAGAAAGTTAGGGAGGGCCCTGGGTGGGACCGAAGCTCGACTGACGGCCGGGCGTGGCTTCGGGCAAAGGGAAGCGGCCCGCCCCGGGGGGAATGGGGAACGGGCCGCTTCCGTTCGGGAGGTCAGGCAGCCAGGTCGTGAGTGCTGCGGAGCTTGGCGATCGCGTGCCGCTCGATCTGGCGGACGCGCTCGGCGGTGATCCCCCAGACGGCGGCGATGTCGGCCAGCTTGGCCTGACGGCCGTCGACCAGGCCGTAGCGGCGGCGTACCACGTCCGCCGAGCGGTCGTCCAATGTGGACAGCATGCCGTCCAGTCGGGAACGTTCCTCGGCGTCCAGCACCATCTCGTCCGGGCCGGGGGACATCTCGCGGGCCAGTAGGTCACCCAGCGCGGTGTCGCCGTTCTCTTCGACCGGGGCGTCGAGGCTGACGTGATCACGGGCCAGCCTCAGCAGGTCGATCACCTGGTCTTCGGTGAGGCCGAGCTCGTCAGCGATCTCCACCAACTCGGGTTCGCGGCCGTAGCGGCGCTCCAGGGTGCGGCGGACGGCGGACACCTGATTCACCTGCTCGGCAACATGCACCGGCAGCCGGACGATGCGGCCCTGCTGGGCGATGCCGCGAGAGATGGACTGGCGGACCCACCAGGTGGCGTAGGTGGAGAACTTGAACCCCTTGCTGTAGTCGAACTTCTCCACGGCGCGGATGAGTCCGGTGTTGCCCTCCTGCACCAGGTCGAGCAGCGGCATCTGGGCCCGGCCGTACTTGCGGGCGACCGAGACGACGAGCCGCAGGTTCGCGGTGATGAAGCGCTGGAGTGCC
Source organism: Micropruina sp. (assembly GCA_047602545.1). Lineage (GTDB taxonomy): Bacteria > Actinomycetota > Actinomycetes > Propionibacteriales > Propionibacteriaceae > Micropruina. The sequence continues at coordinate 128,386 of JASGHC010000004.1, forward strand.
TGTTGGCCCTCGGCGGCGACTTGTTCGAGTTCGTCGGTGCTGGCGCCGGGCGGGCGGGCGGCCTCCACGGTGCCGTCGAGCAGTGCCTGGGCGAACAGCCCCGCCTCGATCCGCTTGGCGAGGATGACTTCCTCTTCGGCGGTCAACAGTGCGGTCTTGGCGATTCCGTCCAGATACAGGCCAACGGCGTCCTTGCCATCGATTCCGTCAGTGCTCCGGATGCGGTGCGCAGTCGAGATCATGTGTGTCCTTTCGCTCCGTGATCAGTACAACGCAGCGCGAGCGACGATGTTTCCGTTGACGGCCCCCAATGAACCCTGAACGGAGCCCGGAGCGACAAACCAAGACCGTAGTCGTACCCGGACGCCGACCGCCGAGGCTATGGACCCGAGGGTCAGCCCACCTGGTCGACGATCCAGGCCAGCTCGAAAGCCAGGTCACGCCAGGCCTGGTAGCGACCCGAGACGCCGCCGTGCCCGGCGACCAGTTCGGTGCGCAGCAGGATCGGACGGGCGTCGTCGGCGAGCACGGTGCGGCGCAGCTGGGCCACCCACTTGGCGGGTTCGGTGACCTCGACGCGGGTGTCGTTGAGGCTGGTGGTGGCGAGTACGGCTGGATAGCGGACCGGCCGGACGTTCTCGTAGGGCGAGTAACTCTTCATACAGCGGTACACCTCGGGATCGTGCAGCGGGTCGCCCCACTCCTCCCACTCGGTCACCGTGAGCGGCAGTTCCGGGTTGAGGATGGTGGTCAACGCGTCCACGAAGGGGACGTCGGCGTGGACGGCGCGGAAGGCGTCCGGGGCCAGGTTGACCGCGGCGCCCATGGTCAGCCCCCCTGCCGATCCGCCCTGGGCGACCAGCCGGTCGGCACTGGTCCAGCCGGTCTCGGCCAGATGCCGCGCCGCCGCGACGAAATCGCTGAAGGTGTTCGGCTTGGCCAGCATCCGGCCCTGCTCGTACCAGGACCGGCCCAGGTCGCCGCCGCCGCGGACATGTGCGATCGCCCACACGAAACCGCGCTCCAGCAGGCTGAGCCGGGGGATCGAGAACCACGGGTTGAGCGAATGCTCGTAGGCGCCGTAGCCGTAGAGCAGGGCGGGTGCGGTGCCGTCGGGCACCACGTCCGCACGGTGCACGATCGACAGCGGCACCCGGGTGCCGTCCGGTGCGGTCGCCCACTCCCGGCGCTGCACGTAGCGGCTCGGGTCGTAGCTGCCGTGGGTCGGATGGTCGAGCACCTCGGCCTGCTTGAGCGTGCGGCGCTCACCGGTGTCCAGCCGGTATTCGTCCAGCCGGCGCGGGCTGACCAGCGACTCGTGCACCAGCCGGATCCGGTCGGTGGCCGGATCGTCGGCCGACATCGCGCCGGCGCTGTACAGCGGCTCGTCGAAGGCGATCGGGGTCGGGTCACCCCAGCCGCCGTCCGGGGTGCGGGCGATGACCTCGATCAACGGCAGCCCGTCGCGCCGCGAGCTCAATACCAGATAGTCGGCGTAGGCCTGCACCCCGAGCATCCGGACGCCCGCGCGCTGCGGCACCAGTGGCTGCCAGTCGTTGACGTCGGACGCCGTGAACGGTGCCCTCGCCAGCTGGAACTCGGTCGCGCCGTCGTTGTGCACCAGGTAGAGGGCGTCGGTGCCGACCTCGACGCTGTACTCCAGGCCGTCGCGGCGGGGGGCCACCAACCGGGCCCCGGCGGTGGGGTCCGCGACGTCCAGCAAGCGGTACTCGCCGGACTGCTTGCTTTCGGCCGCCAGCACGACCCGTGCCCGGTCGCGGGATTCCTCCACCCCGAGCCAGAACCGCTCGTCGGGTTCGTGCAGCAGCAGCACGTCTGCGGCGTCGGAGCCCAGGGTGTGCAGCCAGACGCGGTCGGGACGCCAGGCGGCGTTGACGGTCAGGTAGATCAGCCGGTCGTCGCCGCACCAGCAGCCCCCGCCGGCGACGGCGATCTCCGGGGTGGCCAGTTCGGTGCGGGTGGCCAGTTCGATCACCCGCAGCCGGTACCGCTCGTCGCCGGTCAGGTCCTCGCTCCAGGCCAGCCGGGTGCCGTCCGGAGAGACGTCGCACAGACCCAGCGCGAAGAAGCTCTGTCCGTCGGCCAGCAGGTTCTCGTCGAGCACGACCTGTTCGTCGGCGGGCGCGTCCGTCACGTCGGGGATCAGGTCAGGGTCGCCGGCGGCAGCCGGCAGTGGATCGGGTAATTGAGTCCCTCCACCGAGCGGCTGTAGTACCACCAGGTCGAGCCGTCGCTGTGCCGGACGAAGTCGGGCACGGTCAGATCGGTCTGCTTGGTGCGGGCGAGGATGTCGCCGTACAGCTCCTCGCGCAACGCCTCCAGATGGGCCGTCCGCTCCACCGTGTAGGCGTTCTCGGCGGCCAGGTGGGCCAGGAACTCCTCGGAGTGCTTGTCGCTCATCCAGGCGAAGTCGTCGACGAAGTCGTCACCGTGATGACTACGGACAACGGGACGCGCCGGCGGGCGCGGTGGCTGCGACATGACGTCCACCCTAATGCCGCTGACCGACACTATTTCCCGGACCAGTCTTGCCCTCTCGCACCGTGCCGCCCCAGGCCGCCGACCTGGGTGTGAACACCCGTCCGCGGGGTGCCGGGGTCACGGAACGGTCACGACTTGCCGAGGGGCATCGACCGGGTTTTGGAATGTGACGGACGGCGTGCCAGAATGGCTCAGGCGCTGGCCATTGACAACCCCCGGTTGTCGTGTGCCCAAAACCAAGAATCCGAGAGGCTACTTGTGTCACCACGCTCCACTGCCGCAGCCAGGACTGAAACCGCACCCGTCGAGTTCGACGGCCCCGCGCCGTCGGCGCGCGTCGACCGCGTCGACCAGCCGCGCGCGCAAACCGAAGGCCGTCCCCGCGGACGCCGCTGCACCCGGCCCGACCGTCGAAGACGTGCTTGCCGCCCCCACCACCGTCGACGTCAAATTCGCCCGCGAAGGCGACGACGTCGTGCTGACGGTCGGCGGCAAGCGCCGCTCGCTCGACGACGTCGACGACTCCAACTTCGAGGAAGCCAAAGAGGCCGTCGTAGAGAAGGAGCTCACCGAAGACGAGGGCTTCATCGTCTCCGACGCCGACGATGCCGACGAGCCCGAGCAGCAGGTGCTGGTCGCCGGCGCCACCGCTGACCCGGTCAAGGACTATCTGAAGCAGATCGGCAAGGTCGCGCTGCTGAACGCCGAGCAGGAAGTTACCCTCGCCAAGCGGATCGAGGCCGGCCTGTTCGCCGAGGAGTCGATGACCTCCGGACGCGACATCCCGTCCGCCGATCGCGACGACTACGAGTGGATCGTGCTCGACGGACGGCGGGCCAAGAACCACCTGCTGGAGGCCAACCTGCGCCTGGTCGTGTCGCTGGCCAAGCGCTACACCGGCCGCGGCATGCTCTTCCTCGACCTGATCCAGGAGGGCAACCTGGGCCTGATCCGTGCGGTCGAGAAGTTCGACTACACCAAGGGCTACAAGTTCTCCACCTACGCCACCTGGTGGATCAAGCAGGCGATCACCCGCGCCATGGCCGACCAGGCCCGCACCATCCGCATCCCGGTGCACATGGTCGAGGTGATCAACAAGCTCGCCCGCGTGCAGCGCCAGATGCTGCAGGACCTGGGTCGCGAACCCACCCCGGAGGAGCTCGCCAAGGAACTCGACATGACCCCCGAGAAGGTCGTCGAGGTGCAGAAGTACGGCCGCGAACCGATCTCGCTGCACACCCCGCTGGGTGAGGACGGCGACTCCGAGTTCGGCGACCTGATCGAGGACTCCGAGGCGGTCGTCCCGGCCGAGGCGGTCAACTTCACCCTGCTGCAGGAGCAGCTGCACGACGTGCTGGACACCTTGTCCGAGCGTGAGGCGGGGGTGGTCTCGATGCGGTTCGGGCTCACCGACGGCCAGCCCAAGACCCTGGACGAGATCGGCAAGGTTTACGGCGTCACCCGCGAGCGGATCCGCCAGATCGAGTCGAAGACGATGAGCAAGCTGCGGCACCCGTCGCGCTCTCAGGTGCTCCGGGACTACCTGGACTGAGCCGGCTCACAGGCGAAGCGCCCGGCGTCCGCAACGTGCGGACGGCGGGCGCTTCGCTGTGCGGGCGTCCACCACCGCTGGTTGAGCTTGTCGAAACCTGGTCTCGACCGGCGATTGGGGGTCTCGACAAGCTCGATCAGCGGTGGGCCGAGTGGATCTGAGACCAAAGCTCGACCGGCGACGGGTCAGTGGGTCTCGGACTCCTCGACCGCGTCCGAGTGGGGCGTGAGCAGGGCGAACAGGGCGTCCACGCCGGCGGCCATGTCGACGTCCGGCTCGATCATCCACTGCAGTTGCAGGCCGTCGGAGACGGCCTGCAGGATGCGCGCCATGGTCTCGGGGTCGATCCGGTCGTCGAGGTCGCCGGTGGCTTGCAGCTTGGTGATGCCCGAGATGAAGTAGGCGCGCAGCTTCTCGCCACGCTCAAGGAACAGCCGATGGGCCGGATGCGCGGGATCGGGGGCGTCGGCACACATCCGGGTGAACAACTGCACCAGTCCCGGCACCTCGGCGTTGTGGCTGATCGCTTTCACGTAGCCGGTGCGCAGCTGGGCGAGATCGGCGGCCTCGGCGGCTTCCGGCCAGTACTGCGCGATGTCCATCTCGTCGCGCTTGCGCAGGATCTCGGTGAACAACTCCTCTTTGGAGTCGAAATAGTGCAACAAGCCGGCGGGGGTGAGTCCGACGGCGTCGGCGATGTCGGCGAGGTAGGCCGTGCGTGGGCCGGCGCGTCCTACGACCTCGAGTGCGCGGGTGAGAATCTCTTCGCGTTTGGCAATGCCCTTCGCGTACCGTCCCGGGTTGGCCACGAGTGCATTCTAGTGGGACGGCGCAGGACGATCCCGTGCTCGCCTTTCGTCCAGCGGACGGCTGGCGCGGAAGGCCACGGTCAGCTGAGGGCGGCGCGGAAGGCATCCAGCAGCCGGTTGCCGAAGAGGACGAAGCGGACCTGGTCGACTCCGGGCGCCTGATGGCTGCGGACGGCGGCGACGGCGATCCGGGCGACATCGGCGCCCTCCCATCCGTACGCGCCGGCGCTGATCGCCGGGAAGGCGACGCTGCGCGCGCCGAGGCCGGCGGCGACGTCCAGGCTGCGGGTGAAGCAGGACTCCAGGAGCTCCGGATCGGTCTGGCCGCGGTGGGCATTTGGGCCGACGGTGTGGATCACCCAGCGGCACGGCAGGTCGAAGGCGTCGGTGGCGACGGCCTCACCGACCGGGAGTCCGTCGGGCCACTGGGTCCGGCGTAGCCTGCGGCAGGCCTCCAGCAGACGAGGGCCGGCGGCGGCATGGATGGCGCCGTCCACACCGCCGCCGCCGAGCAGCGTCGAGTTCGCGGCGTTCACGATGGCGTCGACCCGTTCGGTGGTCAGATCGCCCAGCACGGCTTCGATGGTCGTCATCGCTCAACGATGGCAGGGCAGTAGTCTTGCCGCCATGCCCGAACTCACCCATGAGCGCTTCAACGAGGCCGTGGTGGCGCACGTTCCGATCGCGATGGAAGCCCAGGAGGCTCTCGCCCAGATCGTCGACCTCAACGGCGCCTATCAAGCCGATATCGAGCAGGGCGTGGTGACCATCGCCGGACGTCCGCTGCGGGTGGTGCTGCTGGGCACCGTCTCGAAGGCGTCCGGGACCTGGCTGTGGTCGTGGGCCAACCAGAGTTTCGGTCCGACGCTGCCCGCCATCGCGCCGGTGCGCCGGGCTGCGGAGATGGCCGGGCCGTGGGGCCTGTGGGAGTTGTCCGAACCTCAGTTCAGCCTCGCCGGAGTGCTCGACACCGGCCTGGGGGCCGGCGCCAGCGTCGCGCTGATCGCCGCGCCGCTGGTCGGCGCCACCGCCTTCTACTCGGCCGACTACGGTGCCGGCATCGCCTACTTCGGGATCGTCGACCCGGCCGTGCCTCGTCCGGCGGCCCAGGGCGTCACCTTTCCGCGCCGGATCATGGCCGCCGTCGATCTGCAGCCGGGTAATCCCCGGGCCCAGGTGCTCACCTACGCCGCGGTGCACAACCTGCGGGTGACCGGCGATGACCGTCAGCTGCGGGTGCACATCGGGCCGGATGTGCTCACCGTGGTGTTCGACGAACTGGGCCGGATCGGCAACATCAGCGGCACGCTGAGCCCGGGAGCGAGCCTGTAGACCGCTGGTTGAGCGTTTCGAACCAAGCTCCACCAACGAAGGGCGACGATCGCGGGGATGTCCTGAACGACGAACGCCCCGGACGGTGTCCGGGGCGTTCGCGAAAGAGCGGGGTTCTCAGCTCAACTTGTTCGTCTCGTCCTGAATGGTCAGTGCCACCTGCTTCAACCGATCGGCGTGGGCCTTGCCGTGGTGGGCGCAGAAGAGGAGCTCGCCGGTGTGCAGGGTAACCCTCAGATAGGCCTGCGCCCCGCAACGATCGCAACGGTCGGCTGCGGTCAGTTCCTCAACAGCTGTTGTGCTCATCCGCGTTCCCTTCTGTCCGGGTTGAGTCTACCAATATCAACTCGTGGTCCGGCCGGTTTGTTCCGTGGCGCGAGACTACCCCCGGAGACCAACTCCGGCTAGGACGGCCACGCCGTCGTGAGGTTGCAGGATTGTGTCGGTTCCGGACGCTAGCCTCATCGCGTGACCATCAAAGGCAAGCCCGCCGCCGAGGGGCGCGACTACGAGGCCCGCCATCTGCTCGTGCTCGAGGGGCTCGAGGCGGTGCGCAAGCGGCCGGCGATGTACATCGGTTCCACCGATACGCGCGGTCTGATGCACTGCCTGTGGGAGATCATCGACAACTCCGTTGACGAGGCGCTGGCCGGATTTGGCGACTCGATCCGCGTCGAACTGGCCCATGACGGCAGTATTGCGGTCACCGATGTCGCCCGCGGCATCCCGGTCGACATCGAACCGCGGACGGGGTTGTCCGGGGTCGAGGTGGTCTTCACCAAGCTGCACGCCGGCGGCAAATTCGGTGCCGGCTCGTACAACGCGACCGGTGGACTACACGGCGTCGGCGCCTCCGTCGTCAACGCACTGGCCGCTCGCCTCGACGTCGAGGTCGACCGCAAGGGCGCCACCTGGGGGATGTCCTTCCGGCGCGGCGTGCCCGGCACGTTCGACGGTCCCGGGCCGGACGCCGGCTTCACCCCGGGCGGTCAACTCGCCAGAGTCGGGCGGGCCGCGCGCGGACGCACCGGCACCCGCGTCCGGTATTGGCCCGACCGGCAGATCTTCCTGCCCGATGCGCAGCTGTCGTTGAACCACCTCGTTGCCCGGGCCCGGCAGACCAGCTTCCTGGTTCCCGGGCTGGAGCTGGTGGTCACCGACGCCCGCGGCGACGAGCCGACCACTGAGGTGTTCAAGCACGACGGCGGCATCTCGGAGTTCTGCGAGTTCCTGGCCAACGGCGCGCCGGTGACTGAGGTGCTGCGGCTGCAGGGCAGCGATTCGTTCACCGAGACCGTCCCGATGCTGGACGATGACGGCGCGATGACCCCGACCGATGTCGACCGGACGCTGGATGTTCAACATCGCGCTGCGCTGGGGAGCCGGCGACGAGAGCCACGTGCAGTCGTTCGTGAACATCATTGCCACACCGAAGGGCGGTACCCACGTCACCGGCTTCGAGCGCGGCATGGTGCGTGCCTTCGGCAAGGCGCTGGAAGGCACCAGGTTGCTCAAGTCCGGCGAAGAGGTGGTCAAGGACGACATTCTCGAGGGGCTGACCGCGGTGGTGACGGTGCGGCTGGCTGAGCCGCAGTTCGAGGGGCAGACCAAGGAGGTGCTCGGTACGCCGCCGGTGGCCCGGCTGGCGGCCCGGATCGTCGAATCCGAACTGATTGACTTCCTCACCTCGAATCGGGCGGCGCAACGTCCGCAGGCCCGTGCGGTGATGGAGAAAGTGGTGTCGGCGTCCCGCACCAGAGTGGCGGCCCGCGCTCATAAAGAGAATCAGCGCCGCAAGAACGCCCTGGAGTCGAGCACCTTGCCGTCCAAGCTGGCCGACTGCCGCAGCACCGACGGGGAGCGCACCGAACTGTTCATCGTCGAGGGCGATTCGGCGATGGGTACGGCAAAGCTGGCCCGCAACTCCGAGTTCCAGGCGCTGCTGCCGATTCGCGGCAAGATCCTCAACGTGCAGCGAGCCAGTGTCGGCGACATGCTGAAGAACGCCGAATGCGCCTCGATCATCCAGGTGGTCGGTGCCGGTTCCGGACGCACCTTCGAACTCGAGCAGGCCCGTTACGGCAAAATCATCTTCATGGCCGACGCCGACTCCGACGGCGCTCACATTCGCACCCTGCTGACCACGCTGTTCTTCAAGTACATGCGGCCGATGATCGAGGCCGGGCGGGTGTACACGGCGGTGCCGCCGCTGCACCGGTTCGAGTTGAGCAACCCCCGCAAGGGGCAGGACCGCTACATCTACACCTACAACGAGGCTGAATATCAGCGGAAGCTCGCCGAACTCACCAAACGCGGGGTCAACTTCAAGGAACCGCAGCGCTACAAGGGTCTCGGCGAGATGGACGCCGACCAGCTCAAGGAAACCACGATGGATCCGCGGCACCGCACGCTGCGCCGGATCACCGTCGAGGAGGGCGAATCGTTGGAGCAGGCGACGGCCACCTTCGAGAAGCTGATGGGCAACGACGTGGCGCCCCGCAAGGAGTTCATCATCGCCGGTGCCTACGCGCTGGACGCGGAGCGCATCGACGCCTGAGCTCGTCCCTCGTCGGTTGAGCTTGTCGAAACCAGGGATGGTGCGTTCGACCGATGGAGTGGGTCTCGACAAGCTCGACCAGCGGCACCGGCCCGAACCGTCGGCCACCGCCCCCCTCGGTGCCGCCGGTCGAAGCCGCGCTGCGGTGACTCAGTGCAGCGGGTGGCGTTGGGCGAACTCGTATTGCTGGTCGAAGATGTCCTTCAGGCCGTGGTAGGTGGCCGCTTGGATCTCGCCCAACTCGCGGTAGACCGCGTGGGTGGCGGCGTCCGGCTCGGTGGTGCTGCCCTGCTTCGACATCGCCTTGGCGGCGGTTGCGAGCGAATCGTGCGTGCCGGTGGCGGCCATCGCCATCACCGCAGCGCCCATCGCGGATACCTCCTCGGTGGGGCTTTCGGTGAGCGGCAGCCCGATCGCGTCGGTCATGATCTGGCGCCACAACGGGGAACGCTGGCCGCCGCCGACCGCGGTCACCGTCCGCAGTGGGACTCCGGTGGTGTTGGCGAGGCCGGCCAGGTTGCGGGCCATCTCGATGCTGATGCCTTCCAGGGTCGAGCGGTACAGTTCGGCGCGTCCGTAGGCGCCGGCCAGTCCGACGATGGCGCCGTGCGCGACCGGGTTCCAGAACGGGCTCTGTACGGCGTTGAAGTAGGGCAGCGTGACCAGGCCCCCGCAGCCGGCCCGCACGGCTGCCGCCTGCTCCTCCAGCGCCGGGTCCGGACGGCCGCCGAGCGCCGGATCGCCGAGCTTCTCGCGGAACCAGCCGGCGAGATAGGCGCCCGAGTTCTGGACGATCTCCAGCACGTACTGACCGGGGATGCCGGCCGCATCGGTGCGGAACACGGCGGCGTGCTCGTAGCGCGGGGAGTGCACGCCTGCCACCAGTGCGGTGCCCATGTTCAGGTAGGCCTCGTCAAGGCCGATCGCACCGACCCCGAGCGCCGCAGCCTGGCCGTCGCCGCAGGACGCCACCAGGTGCACCTCCTGATCGAGGCCCCAAGCCGTCGTGATGCCGCGGTTGATCGGGCCGATCACACTGGCCGCCGGCACCAGTTCGCACAGTTGCTCGGCGCGCAGGCCGGCGTGGGTCAGCATCTCCTCCGACCAATCGAGCCGGGCCATGTCGAACAGGCCGAGGCTGTCCGCGGTGGCCGCGGAATCGACCCAGCGTCCGGTCATCGCGTGCACCAGGTAGGCATGCACGCCGACCACCTTGTGGGCCTGCCGCAGCACCTCGGGCTCGTTGTCCTTGAGCCAGGCGATCTTGTAGACCGACGGGGTGACGTCGGGCTGGAAACCGGTCAGCTGATGGATGTGCTCGGTGCCGAAGCGGCGCACCTGGTCGGGCGCGCGTCCGTCCAGCCAGAGGATGCCGGGACGCAGCGGCTCGCCGTCTGCGTCGACCAGGGTGAACGTCTGGCGCTGAATGGTGGCGCACAGGTGGGTGATCCGAGCCCGGTCGGCTGCCGACAGTGCGGCCACCGCCTGGGCGACGGCGTCGTTCGTGCTGCGCCACCAGTCTCGCGGGTCCTGTTCGTAGAAGTCGACGCGGGGCGTCTGCATGGCGAACTCGGCCTTGCCCTGGGCGAGGACCGAGCCGGTGGCATCGACCACCAGTGCCTTCGTGCTGGTGGTCGAGCTATCGATGCCGATGACGAGTGGGCTGGACATATGCACCTCCTTGTGCAGGATCTCCCGGGCGAGATCCGATCGACCGAGGGTAACGGGCATGCCGTGGTGTCGTCGGGTTTGTGGAAGGTCGTCCCGGGAGTTGGGCCTTGGATCGCCGATCTGTGGCTACCGCGCAGCGTCAGGTGGGCGCGCTGACTACGCCCCGAACGTTCGCCGCAGGTGAGATGCCGGTGACGGTCTCTTCGGTCCACCCGGGACGCCGCCGGTGGGATGTCCGTCCGGGGCGGGCACGACGTCCAGGGCGGAGGTGTGTCACCGGCCGATGGTGGGCGATAGCCTGCGGCAATGACCGCACACCCGTCGAAGCCCACCATCCTGCTGCGCGCCGAGGAGCGCGCCAGTGAGCGACGCACCCCCCTGACCCCGGAAGGAGCGGCCGCGGTCGAGGCGGCGGGCATCCGGGTGCTGGTGGAGTCGTCGGAGGCGCGGGTGTACACCGACGAGGAGTACCGCGCGCACGGCCTGGAGCTGGTGCCGGCCGGCTCATGGCTCGACGCCGACCCCGAGGTCGTCGTCCTCGGTATCAAGGAGTTGCCGGACGAGCCGGCCGCGCTGCGGCACCGGCACATCTACTTCGGTCACGCCTACAAGGGTCAACAGGGTGCCGCCGAGTTGCTGCAGAGGTTCGTTGCCGGCGGGGGAGAGCTGCTCGATCTGGAGTACCTGGTCAACGAATCCGGACAGCGGGTGGTTGCCTTCGGCTACTGGGCGGGCTTCGTCGGTGGATCCCTCGGGGTGCTGCAGCTGGCCGGTGACCTGACGGCGCCACTGGTCCCGATGTCCCTCGACGAACTGGCCGGCAGGTTGGAGGACGCCGGCACCCGGGTGGCCGGCGCGACCGCGGTGGTCACCGGAGCGTTCGGACGAGCCGGACGGGGCGCAACGGACGCGCTGGTACTGGCCGGGGTCGGAGCGACCCGGTGGGACCGGGAAGACACCAGGGATCTCGACTCCGACGCGCTGGTCGCCCACGACCTGCTGGTGCACTGCGTCCACGCCAGCGTGCCGCAGACACCGTTCCTCACCGAAGCCGACCGGACGCGGGCCGGGCGACGACTGCGGGTGCTGGCCGATGTGACGGCCGACGTCCCGTCCGATCTCAACCTGCTGCCGGTCAGCAATCAGCACACCAGCTGGGCCGAGCCGGTGCGGCGGATCTGGGACGATCCGGTGCCCCTGGACGCCATCGTCATCGACAACCTGCCGTCGCTGCTGCCGCAGCAGGCCAGCCAGGACTTCTCGTCCGGCCTGGTGCCGATCCTGCCGGGCCTGTTCACCGGTGACCCGGTCTGGGTCCGGGCTGCTGCCACCTACCAGGAGGCGATTGCTGGGCTTGGGTCAGACCAGTCTTCGGGCGTATCGGCTGCTCGCTGACTGCGTGATCCCGGACGATGATGCACCGGAGGGTAGGTGCTGCATCCTCGGTGGTTGCTACGATGTCGTCATGACTCATCTGCGATTCGAAGAGGAAGACATCTAGCTTCCGCTACTCGTACCTGAATCTGACCCATCCGATGGCGCTTCGAGGGCTGCGATCCGCTCGTTGTCCAGCGGGTGTTCGTCTTCTGCGTCGTCGAGGGCTTGGAGATCCGCGGCAAGGCTCTCAAGCGCCAGATAGATGGTCTTCTGCCGAAGTGCCGGGTTACTGAGTCCCCTCTTGGCCGCGACCTATGGCTCGAACCTCTCCCAGTATCTGACGATAATCGTGCCGGCCAGCGAGCGTAGTGTGACCAGATCGTAAACGCCGAGCTCGACTCCAACCGCGAGGCGCTCAAGACCGTTGAGTACCTCGACGATGTCCTTTCGCACCCTCGGCCTGAACTCAGGAGACAGTCCCTGGGGCGCGTTCGGGTCACCTGCCAACTCCGCAGCGATCGATTGGGACAGGACTCTCTCGCCGAGTGATTCGCGCAATGCGACTCTCTGGCTCAATGTAGTGTCCGACCAGCCGCTATATGCCTTGAGAGTTGCCTCGCGCAATTGTCGACGATGATTCGCCGCGGAGTTGATTGCGCTGGACGTCAAGCTCACGACCGCGACAAGCGCCGCCAGAACAGGCAGGGAGGACTTGACGGCTTGGTCAGGGGTCTGGCCGATCGCAATCCAAATGTCAACAACAATTGCGACGACCAACAGAACCACAAGGACAGCCAATGATCGCTGGCCGAGCGTCCATCGCGACCATGTCCTGCGGACACTCTTCGGCCAGGTCCATCGGGAACGCTGCCTCGCAGATGCGCTCATGGCGAAGAGCCTACCCAGATCCGAATTCGCCGTGCGTCTCCGGTCATGGAGTTCGGTGAGGCGCTGCGCCCTACTGTCAGACTATGCTCGGCTGCGGCGTTGTCTGGCTTCGCGCGTCATCAGTGGTCACGCCGCTCGGGAAGCGCATGGTCGGGCCTCCGCTGCTCGACCAGCGAGCAGAACGCTTCTAGCTTGCGAGGGCGAGTGCGAAGGGGAGAACCGAGTCGGCTCCGGCGTGGCGCAGCAGTCGGGTGGCTACGGTCATCGTCCAGCGGGAGTCGATGAGGTCGTCGACCAGGAGCACCGGGCCGGGTAGCTCGGCCAGCTGGGTGAGTAGTTCGTCGGGCACGGCGAAGCGTTCCCAGAGGTCGCGGACCCGGTAGACGCTGTTGGAGGCGCCTCGGCCGGCGCTGGCGTCCGGGTTGAGGGTGAGCGGGCCGAGCAGCTTCAGGCGTCCGGCGGTGGCGATGCCGGTGGCCAATGATTCGACCAGTTTCGGACGGCCGATGCTCGGCACCCAGACCACGGCGGCTGGGCGTTCTGCCCAGTCCCATGCCTTCAGCACCCGCAGGCAGGCCCGGCCCAGTTCGGCGGGCAGCTCGCTGTCGATGGGACGTCCGTCGGCGTCGGGGGCGAACAACTCGCGTAGCGGGCCGCCCCAGCCCAGGTCGGTGAGCCGTGCGATCACCCGTCCGGGTTCGGCCTGTTCGGTGGCGGCGATCTTTCCGGTGACGTTCTTGCCGTCTGCGCGGATGCCGAGCCGGTCCAGGCCGGTCGGCCACAACGCCCTCGGCGGGACGGCCACCCCGACCCGGTCGAGCGACTCGGACGCCGTCCGTGCCGCTGTCACGGTGACGTCGGTGGGGTACCAGGCGCCGGCGCAGGTGTCGCAGCGGCCGCAGGAGGCGGCGTGTGGATCGTCCAGCTGGCGGGTCAGGAAGGCCATCCGGCAGTCGGTGAGCGACTGATAGGTGAGCATGGCGTCCTGTTCGGCGACCCGGGCGGCGGCGATCCGCTCGTAGCGTTCGGCGTCGTAGTGCCACGGGCGTCCGGTGCCGACCCAGCCGCCGGTGACGTACTCGACCGCACCGTCGACGGCCAGCACCTTGAGGAGCAGTTCCAGCGGGCCGCGGCGCAGGTCGACTCGCGCCTCCAAAGCCGGCACCGACAACGGCCGGTTGGCTTCGGCGAGCGCGCCCAGCACGGCGTCGGCGCGGGCCTGGGTGGGCATCGCGTTGGTGGCGAACCAGTGCCAGATGTCGCGGTCCTCAACACCGGGCAGCAGCAACACATCGGCACGATCAGTGGCGCGCCCGGCGCGTCCGACCTGCTGGTAATAGGCGACCGGCGAGCTGGGGGCGCCGATGTGCACAACGAAGCCCAGATCGGGTTTGTCGAAACCCATGCCGAGGGCTGAGGTGGCGACCAGAGCCTTCACCTCGTTGCCCTGCAGGGCCTCTTCGGCGGCTTGGCGTTCGGCGGCGTCGGTGCGGCCGGTGTAGGGGAGCACCCGGTGTCCGGCCTTGGCCAGGAAGGCGGCGGCGTCTTCGGCGGCTGAGACGGTGAGGCAGTACACGATGCCGCTGCCGGGCAGCGTGTCGAGGTGTTCAGCGAGCCACGCCAGCCGTCGGTGCGCCGTCCCCAGTTCGAGCACGCCGAGCCGGAGCGAATCGCGGGCCAGTTCGCCGCGTAGGCTGAACACGTCGCGTCCGCCGGTGCCGAGCTGCTCGGCGACGTCGTCGACCACCCGCTGGTTGGCGGTGGCGGTGGTGGCGAGCACCGGGACGCCGTCGCCGAGCTCGCCGATCAGGTCGCGGATGCGCCGGTAGTCGGGCCGGAAATCGTGGCCCCAGTCGCTGATGCAGTGCGCCTCGTCGATCACCAGCAGGCCGAGCGACGCGACCAGCCGGGGCAGCTGTTCGGCCCGGAATCGTGGGTTGACCAGGCGTTCTGGTGAGACGAACAGCACGTTGACGGCGTCGTCGTCGAGCAACTGTTCGATGTCGCGCCACTCGGCGACGTTGGCCGAGTTGATCGCCGCCGCCCGGACGCCGGCGCGTTCGGCGGCGCGCACCTGATCACGCATCAACGCCAGCAGTGGCGAGACGATCAGCGCCGGACCGGCACCCTCGCGACGGCGCAACAGAGCGGCGATGAAGTACACCGCCGACTTTCCCCAGCCGGTGCGCTGCACCACCAGGGCCCGGCGGCGCTCGGCGACCAGCGCCTCGATGGCCTCGTACTGGCCCGGATGGAACGCGGCGTCCGGACGTCCGGTGAGGTCGGCCAGGATCGCGGTCGCCCGGGTGCGCAGGTCGCCGGTCTCGGTGGGGGAGTCGATCATGACAGCCACCGTCTCACGCCCCACCGACAGTTCTTCGGGCCGAGCGGCTCAGCAGACCTCACTGAGCAGGCCGGTGTCGACGTCGTAGAGGAAGCCGCCGATCGTTGCCTTGCCCTCGATCAGGGGGTGCTCGTTGAGCAGTTGGACGTCGCTGCGTAGCTTGCCGGCCTGGTCGGGGGTGGCGCCCACGTTGAGTCCGGAGGCGTCGCGTCCGCTGGCCTCGGTGACCTGGCGCCGCATCTCGACATCGTCGCAGGCCGCCATCGCGCAGCGGGTGTGGGCGATCACCAGGATGCGGTCGACCCGCAGCAGGTTGACGCCCAGGATGCAGCCGTTCAGCGCGTCCTTTGTGACGTGCCCACCGGGGGTGCGCAGGATCTTGGCCTCACCGAGCATCAGCCCGAGCATTTCCAGGGGTTGCAGCCGCGAATCCATGCAGGTCACGACCGCGACCCCGGCGTGCGCGTAGCCGTCGAAGTTGCGAGGTGCAGAGGTGGCGTAACGGCGATTGGCTTCCAGCAGGTCAGCGAACTCATCGGTCACGGAGATCACCCTATCGGCCGACCACCAGCGGGATGGAGAGGTCTCGACGTAGCTCCGAGCAACGGCTGGCGGCGGTACGTGGGGACGGTTCTCTTCGTTCCACGGGCACCGTCCGTTGAGCGCCTCGTGGACCCGCAAATGGACCGCGAGAGCCGTCCCTTTCGTTCCGCCGGGGTAGCCCGGTGGACCGAAAAGAACCGTCCCCGCGTACCGGGATCAGCGGTGGGTGCGGGTCGAGACCGCGCCGATGGGTTGGCCGACGGAGACACCGGAGCCGTCCCGACGTGGGTCGATCTGGGGGAGGTCCACCGGGGCGCCGCTGGCGGTGGCGGCGACGGCGGGGGAGGGGCCGACCCAGGCGAGCTGGAGGACGTCCTCGCCCCTGAGGAACCGCTGGCAGCGGACGCCGCCGGTGCCGCGTCCCTTACCGGGGTACTCCTCGAACGGGGTCACCTTGACGCTGCCGGCGTCGGTGCCCGGCAAAGCCGTGGACGAGCCGGCCACCGACACCACGACGGCGTCGGAGGTCGGACTGACCCCGAAGAACACCACCCGGGAGCCCGCCGGCAGTTTCACCCCGGCCATGCCGCCGCCGGAACGACCCTGCGGACGCACCCCGGACGCCGCGAAGTGCAGCAGTTGGGCGTCCGAGGTGACGAAGACGAGGTCGTCGGCGTCGTCGCGCAACTCGACCGCACCGACTACCCGGTCACCGTCGTCGAGCCGAATGATCTCCCAGGCGTCCTTGTTCAGCAGGTCCGGATTGACCCGTTTCACCACGCCACGCTCGGTGCCCAGCGCCCAGCCGAACAGGTTCTCGCCCAGGCTGGTCACGCCGAGAATCCGCTCGTCAGCCTCCAGCGCGAACAGTTCGGACGCCGGCGAACCGCCCTGCAGGTTCGGCGCCTGCGCGGTGGCCGGCACCGACGGCAGGTCGATGGTCTGGCCGCGGATCACCCGGCCCAGGCTGGTCAGCAGGCCGAACTCGCCGCGCGCGGTGGTGGCGCAGGTGCTGATGATCACGTCATGGACGGCCCGGCCACCGGACGCCGCCAGCGGTTCGGCGTTGTCGGTGCGGGCCAGCAGCCCGGCCGAGGACAGCAGCACCCGGCACGGGTCGTCGGGAATCTCCAACGGCGTGGCCTGCGCCTTAGCGGCGGAGACCGAGGCGCCGCCGGAGGCCAGCAGGACGGTGCGCCGCGGCGTCCCGTGGGTGCGGGCCACCTCGTCCAGTTCCTTCGAGACCAGCTTCCGCAGCAGCGCCGGGTCGTCGACGATCGCCTGCAGTTCGGCGATCCGCTTCTGCAGTTCGTCGCGTTCCGATTCGAGTTCGATCCGGCTGAACTTGGTGAGCCGGCGCAGCTGCATGTCGAGGATGTAGGTGGCCTGCACGTCGGACAGGTCGAACACCTCGATCAGCTTCGCCTTGGCGACACCGGCGTCATCGCTGCCGCGGATGATCGCGATCACGTCGTCGATGTCGACGATCGCGACCAGCAGGCCCTCGACCAGGTGCAGCCGGTCGGACGCCTTGCCGAGCCGGTATTTCGTCCGGCGCAGGGTGACCTCGAGGCGGTGCCCGAGGTAGACGGTGAGCATCTCGCGCAGCCCGAGGGTGCGCGGCTGGCCCTCGACCAGGGCGACGGCGTTGATGCCGAACGAGTCCTTCGAGCCGGGTCAGCTTGTACAGCTGCTCGAGCACGGCGTCGGGGTTGAACCCGTTCTTGATCTCGATCACCAGCCGGGTGCCGTTGGCGAGATCGGTGAGGTCCTTGACGTCGGCGATGCCGGTCAGCTTCTTCGACTGGACGGCGGTCTTGATCTGCTCGATCACCTTCTCGGGGCCGACCATGTAGGGCAACTCGGTGACAACAATGCCCTTGCGCCGGGCGTGCACCTGCTCGACGCGGGCGGTGGCCCGGATGCGGAAGCTGCCGCGTCCGGTCAGGTAGGCGTCGCGGACGCCGTCCAGCCCGACGATCTTGCCGCCGGTGGGCAGGTCGGGGCCGGGCACGAAGCGCATCAGCTCGTCGGCGTCCGCCTCCGGGTGCGCGATCAGGTGCTTGAGCGCCTGCACGCATTCGATCAGGCTGTGCGGCGGAATGTTGGTGGCCATGCCCACCGCGATGCCGGTGGAGCCGTTGACCAGCAGGTTCGGGAAGGCGGCCGGCAGGACGGACGGCTCGGTCTCCTTGCCGTCGTAGTTGGGTTTGAAGTCGACGGTGTCCTCGCCCAGCCCGGCGGTCATCGCCGTAGCCGCCGTCGCCATCCGGCATTCGGTGTAGCGCATCGCGGCCGGGCCGGCGTCTAGCGAGCCGAAGTTGCCGTGCCCGTCCACCACCGGCAGCCGCTGCGCCCACGGCTGTGCCAGCCGGACCAGGGCGTCGTAGATCGCCGCGTCGCCGTGCGGGTGCAGCAGGCCCATCACCTGGCCGACCACCCGGGCCGACTTCACGTGCGGACGGTCGGGCCGGATGCCCATGTCGTCCATCGTGTAGAGAATGCGCCGCTGGACGGGCTTGAGTCCGTCGCGGGCGTCGGGCAGGGCGCGGCTGTAGATGACCGAGTAGGCGTATTCGAGGTAGCTGGTCTCCATCTCGTCGGAGATGTCGATGTTGACGATCCGTTCGATCAGTTCGTCGTCGGCCGGGGGACGCGCCACCACTGCCTCGCTTTCAGTCGGTCACTGTTCCGCCCCGATTCTGGCCCCGGACGGCGCCTGGCGCGGTCGCTGACACGCTGCGGGACGTAGGTCGTGGTGCGATCGGAGGCGTCGCTACCTCAATGATCCGTCCGGATCTCGCGACAGCGTCCGAACCCGTCGTCGGTCGGTGGGTAGGTGCTTGGTGGCCTCGGCGTAGGCGAGCTCGGGAGCGAAGAAGTCCACATTCTCGCCGTGAGCGGTCAGCGTCGCTTTGACTTGTTGACCAAGGACCGCGCGGATCAGGATGTTCGCGTCGACTACAAGCCTGCGGTGTTCCACAATCAGCGGGCCTTGCGCCGGACTGCGAAGTCCTCGACCATCGCGTCGACCTCGTCGTCGGTCAACCTCAGTAGGGCGTCGAGCTTGGCACCAGCCGCCTTCAATGCAGCGACATCAGCGGCTCGGTCGGTCCTCACCGGGATGAAGTAGCCAACCGTGTGCCCGTGCCGAGTCACCGCCACCGGTTCATCGGAGTCGACGAAGTCGGCCAGCCCCGCACGGAACTCGCGGATCCCAACCTTGGACGCAGCCATAGCCCCTCCTGACGGTGTGTCATCTTCGTGTACACATTCTACGCCCACTCCAACACGGGTGCCGACCAGAGAAACGTGCTGCGGCGGCTGGATGAGAACCTGACCTGCAACGGTGAAGGCCTCGACGCGATTTTCAGCGACACCAACCGCGCTCTCGGATGCGGTTGCGCCGAACAGGATCGCCGCCAGCGCGGCAATCAGAGCGGCCAGGAAGGAACGACCCAACGTGTGCTGGTCCTCGCCTTGCTCGCTGTGGTCATGGCCCATTCTCCCAAGGTTCCTCGCCAGCGGCAGCTAGCCGCGCACCCGCTCCAGAGCTTGTTCAGCGCTCCACCGCAAGTTGCCGCCAACCCCATACAGAGCTGCCTTCTCGTTGAGCTGATCGATGAACGGCTCGACCGGGAAGAGCAGCTCACCTGTGGATTCTGCGCCCTTCAGCTGCTCAGCAATCACCAGAGTCAGCTCGTTGACACCCTGCAACGCCATGAGCGGATCGCCCTCAAAGTCCGCCCCAGGATAAAACTCTCGCCCAGACACGTGGAGCAACCAAAGCCACTCCGACAGAACCCGAGTGGGTTTCTCTGCCAGCCCGGCGATCAGCTCGTCACGAACACCCATCGCGCACTCTGCCTATCGCCCCAGGAAGGCCACCCGAGCGGATGATTGCCGCTGGGAGGTCATCCAGATTGACCCCCCCGCTCCTGCCCGGACGGCACCTGGCGCGGTCGGTTGACACGCTACGGGACGCAGGTCGTGGTGCGATCGGAGGCGTCGAGGAGTCGGTATTGACCTTTGGGGGTGGGGCGGGAGCGGCCCTCGGTAGCGGGGTGAGGAGTACTTGCGCATCGCACTCTCACTTGTCCCGGGTTCGGCCAGGCAGTAGGCGCCTCGTCGGTGTACCAGGCCTGTTCCATCCCGATCAAGCGTCCAGCTCGAACCCATACGAGCAGTTCGCCGATCAACCGGTCCCCGTCGTAGACGAGTCAACAGAGTTGGGCAGGGGCGACTGTAGATAACTGAGTGCTACGCGCGATCTCCCATCTCCTGAACCCTGATTCTGAGAGAGTCGGACCAACCGTCCATATGCAATAGATCTAGGAACCCGCGCAGAGAAGCCGAATCGGAAACAGTGCGGTCGACCAAGTCTAGGATGGTCATCCTAACTGAGTCGGAATGGTCTTCATCCACTAGTTTACTAAGGCAATCGAGATGCTCCCGGATTGCGGCTCGACACAGCGATCCCAGGTTGTCGTTTCCCCGCTCAACTTCGCTTTGGTCAGATTCGCCATAGGCTAATTCGACTAGTAGGTCAAGCGCGCAAGCGAGGCCATTGGCAGTGTAGCGACGCAGGCAGAGGGCCTCCATAAGGTAGCGAGTGGTCAGGGGAGTCGAATCATAGAGCTGACCCTGAATCACTACTCTATTGTCGATTTCCCAATATGCCTCTTGGGCTTCCATTGTTGAACTGGCGCTCAGCATGCGGTCAATTGATTCGGGCACAAAGGCAGCAGTTCCGATCGATGTGCGAAAGCGGGACCATTCCTCAGGATGTGCTAAGTTACTCATTTGGAACCCCATGCTCCGGAAGGATCGAAGAGAACATCTGGAGGGAACTGTTCGGGTTTGTATTTCTCCTGGCAACGAGGGCAGACGGGCACTTGGCGGCCGGTTCGGGGACGCATAGCCTCAGTGAACTTGATGTCCCCTGGGTTCCCTCCCAGCTGCCTGGCAACATCATCCTCGGCACATCCAACCGGGCTGCTGGAACACCCCGCGGCCACGCGTCCGTCGCGACTATATCCTCCGGTTACCGTCGCTTTGTTGCGACCGACTTCCGCAGCTTTCGCATTACGTGTGGCCCTTGCCGCATCCAGCAGTTCCTCTGCGGATTTTGCAACCTTTGTGCTTGCTGCAAGTAGTCGACCTGCCACGACAATCTTTCCGATAGGCAAGATTCCCGCCACCGCCCAACCGCAGGACCCGATGTCGCCCTTGCTGCAACGTTGGATATCATTGATGCCGAGCAATTCTGCGACGATTGATTTCGCTGATGCCCAGTCGGGAGTCATGGCGGGGGTGTTGGACGAGGGGTGGTAGATGGTGCCACCGCCACCCATGATGACAGCTTTGCTAACTGTCGGTTTCTTCTCTCTTGTGCTCGCAGAGACTCCGGTGCTCTTCCTCTTGGCTCCCCAGTTGAACGACTTGAAAACCCTCTTGACTGGCGCGAGTGCCTTCTTGAATGGTTTGGGAAGATATTTGTAGATGGCTTTGGCGATGTTGACTATTCCGTTGAATAGCTGTCCCCAGTTGGGCCAGAGTCCGGTGGGGTCGGCTTTGGTGATGGGGCTGTTATTCGCGTACAGGTAGGGGTTCCACTGCAGGGGGTCGGCCAGGTCTTGGATTGGGTCGACGGTAATGAAGCGTTGGAGGACGGGGTCGTAGTCGCGGGCGCCGATGCGGGTGAGTCCGGTGGCGTCTTTGGTGCCGCCGACGAAGCCGCGTTCGCCTTCCCAGGTGGTGGGTGGGGTGCCGCGGGGGGTGCCGTAGGGGTCTTGCCAGGTGGTGGAGAGTGCCCCGGTGCTGTTGTTGATTTGGTGGTGGGTGGTGCCTTGCCAGTCCGGTACCAGGGTCGAGACGGTGTCGTTGGAGGCGGCGGTGCGCATGGCGACGGTTTGTCCGGCGTGGTTGTAGTACCGGTTAACTGCCAGCGTGCTGGTGGTGGCGTTGAGGGTGATTTCGCTGCCGGCCACGTAGAGAGTGGTGGTGTCGCCTTGCTGTCGCAGGACGCGCTCACCGGCTGCGTCGTACACCATTTTCGCGATGGTCGTGCCGGCCTTGGCGACCTCGGTGAGTTGGTTGAGTTCGTCCCAGACCAAGTCTTGGTTTCCGCCGCCTGCTGCTGGCCGTTTGGTGGTGTTGCCGGCGGCGTCGGCGGTGTAGCTGGTGGTACCAGGGTTGTCGCCGGTGGTGGTGCTGCCGGTGATGAAGTGCGGTCTGGTCGAGGTTGCCCCATCGCTGGGATAGCTGTAGCTGGTGCTGGACGAGGTGGTCGGAGTCCGGTCGGTACGGCTCGTGGTCTTGCCGATGGTGTTCGTGGCCCAACTGGTCCAATACGGCGCCGGTCCGGCCAGAGCTGATTGGCTACGGGCTTCCGGGTCACAGGTCGCGGCGGTGGGCGTCCAGGCTTCCGTGAGCTGCTGTTGATGGTCGTAGCTGAAGCACTGATTATCGACCTGCCCGCCGGGCAGGGTGGCCTTCACCTGGGTGATGTTGCCGGCCGGGTCGTAGTTGATCGCGGTGTTCTCATCGGTGACGCCGGGGTTGACCTGGCGATGCAGGTCCATGCCGATCAACCTTTGGGTGCCTGGGTCACGAGTCCAGGTGGCCATCGACGCTTTGCCTGCATGGGTGCCGAAGAGCATCGCTGCCACAGTGCCCCATTGCAGATACTGCGTATCGGTGACATAGGTGGCGCTGGTCGAGCCGAGACTGCCGGTCAACGTCTTGGGCAGACCGGTGAGGCCGGTGTAGGTGGTGGTGAGGGTTTCGGCCGGGATCGGGCCGGTGGAAGGCAGTGTGGTGGTGTTGATGCTGCCGTCAGCGTTGTAGCTGGTGGTGGTCGTGTAGGTGCCCGCCAGCTGGCCGCCGATCAGGCCGGCGATCTCGGGCACGACGACGCTGCTGCCGGTGGTTCGCCCGGCCGTGTCGTAGCTGTCGATCCGGTTCACGATCGTTCCGCCGGGCAGGTGGCGGCTGGTCGAGCTGACGAGGCCCTTCTTGACGGTGTCGTAGCTGGTGGAGATCAGCGTGGTGGTGCCGTCGGCCTTTGTGGTCTTGGTGGCCCGGCCGAGGCTGTCGTAGAAGAACTTCAACGTCACGTCGCGTGCGTCGGTCGAGGAGGTGAGCTGCCCGGCCGCGTCGTAGGTCATGCTGGTTTGGCCCTTGTCGGGGTCCTTCGACGTGACCTTGTTGCCGGCCAGATCGTAGCTGTAGCTCCACCTGTTGCCCTTGTCGTCGACCATTGCGGTGAGCCGCCCGAGCAGGTCGTAGGTGTAGCTGGTGGTGGCGGTCGCTGAGCCGA
This sequence comes from Micropruina sp., assembly GCA_047602545.1. Taxonomy (GTDB): domain Bacteria; phylum Actinomycetota; class Actinomycetes; order Propionibacteriales; family Propionibacteriaceae; genus Micropruina. The sequence goes on from JASGHC010000004.1 coordinate 151,282, forward strand.
GGTGCTGGATCAGCTGGGTGGTGTTGCCCTCAATGTCTTCCACCGTCGTGGTGGGGGTCCCGCCGGCGGGTGGGGTGACCTTGGTGCGGTCGCCCTCGTAGCTGGTCAAGGTCTCCCACTTGAACACCTCTTGGTTGTAGAGCGCGTCCTTGGTGGCGCGGCCGGCGAAGTCGTAGCTGACTCGGTGGGAGTTGGTGATGTCTTCACGGTTCGCGGGTTGGACGAGCGAGGCGGACGGGGCGCTGCTGTTGTAATAGCTGTCGGTGAGTACCGCGTTGCCGCGTGAGTCGTAGCGGGTGTCGGCGACCAGTCGTCCACCGGCGGCGGACTTGGTTTGGGTCTGGCGGGCTCGCAGCATCGAGTCCAACAGGCTGACGCTGGTCGTGTAGCCGGTGCCGTTGGGTAGCAGCGTGTCGGTGGTGACACTGCTGGGTGCGGTCTTGCTGATCGTGTACGCCATCGTGCTGGACGCGGTTTGGGTCGCCTTCGCCCGCCCGGGCTGCCACACCGCGGTGACCCGCCCAAGTGCGTCCAGGGTGGCCTCGGTGGTCTCGCCGCCCGGCTTCACCGTTTTGACGGGTGCGGCGAGGCGGGTGTCGAAGGTGACGGTGGTCGCCAAGGGGGTCAGGGTCCCAGCCCCGTCCGGGTCGGCGCTGGTCGACGTGGACGACGACACCAGCCCACCGGCAGTGTGGCTGTAGGACACAGTGGAGGTGTTGCCGAGCGCATCCGCGGTGGTCAGTGGACGACCCCAGGTGTCAAAGCTGACGGTGGCGGTGGTCACCCACGGGCGCGGGTTGCCGTCACGCAACTGCACGGTCTTGGTCTCCAGCGCCGGAGTGCTGACCGGGTCGGTGTGGCTGGCGGTTCCGTAGTGGTGCCGCACCGCCGACAAGACGGTGGCGTAGTTCACGTCGCCCGAACAGGTGCCGGGACTGACGCTGGTTTCGGCCACCCGGTCGATCGGGCCAGTGGCGGCCGTGGCCGGCGCGGCGTAGACCGCGCGCGTGCAGGTCTCGTCCCCGGAGACCGCCAGATCACCCTGATCCTCAGTCTTGGTGGGTTGACCGTAGGCATCCCAAGCCAACACTGTTTCGCTGCCCTTGCGGACGCCAGAAGCGGTCTTCTGCCGACTGACGGTCTTGGCGGTGTCGACCTGGCGGGAAGTGAGCCGGCCGTCCGCGACAGCGACGCTGCCGGACATGGTCGGCTGCACATGCGGGTCGGTGATCTCCCCGGAATCCTCCGTACCGCCGGTCCCGGTGAAGGTGCGAGTTTCGCGTGTCATGCCGGCCAGCCAGTCATCGTCAGGCCAGGTGGTGCCCGTCGAATCGGTCACGGTGACGTTCTTGGTGCCACCCGTACTGCTGGCCCGGTCGCCGTTCATGCCGCGGAAATAGGTGGTCTCTTCGACCTCTTTGACGCTCCCGGTGCCGGTCGTGGTGGTGACCTTGCCGTAACCGCGCCACTGCCCCCAGGTGCGGTATTTCGCCTTGACGATGGGCGAGTCGTTGTAGCTCCAGGCGCCATCGGCGCTGTAGGTGTAGTTGGTGACCTGATCGGCGGCGATGTCCAGCCCCAAACCGGCAACGCCGTAGTCGGTGGTGGCGGTCAGATCGCGCTCGGTCACCTTCGTCACGACGTACTTGTTGAACCATTGCAGCGTGGGTGCAGCGGTGTCGGAGGAGTAGTAGACCGGCATGCATCGCCTGGTGTTGGTGGGAATCTGCGCGGTGGTCGGCAGGTTGCCCTGGGTGCAGTCGGGAGTCGAATAGGTGACGATCGTCTGCGCACCGGTCTCGGATGTCACGAGCCCCAACCGGGGCTTCTCCAGCGCGACACCGCCGCCGCTGATCCGTGAGTCGAGCATGATCGGAGACAGCGTGACCGTGGGCAACGCGATCGCGGTTCCGGCCTTCCCGGTCCGGGTGATCGACGCCAACCACAGCGACGGCACCGCCCCGCCGTCGGCTGGCTTCGGGAACGAACCGGTCAACGCCCACGTGTCCACCGGCTGCCACGCGGTTCCGGCGCTGTCGCGAGTGAAGGTGTCGATCTGCTTGAGCCGCTTGCGAGAAAAGAACGTCGGTGCTGTCTTCTGCGACGGACAATAGTCGGCGTCGCACACCGCATCCATCGGCACATCCGGCCACGCTTTCGCCGTCGTCGAGGTCGGTTTGGCCGTCTTGCAGGTCGACGAGATCGCCGTGTCGCACCGCTCCTCCACGGTGAAGTCGACCTTGGCGGGGGAGTCGTCAACAGTTTCGGCACCTTTACGTTCGCCGTACTGGATCTTGGTCAGGTACCCACCGCGGTCATAGGAGGTGGAGGTGGCCAGGTTCTTCTTGTACTTGTTGGTTTCCTTGGCGTAGTAGTAGGTCATGGTCGCCCCGGTCGGCGCCACGACATAGTCCAGGTTCCACCGCCACGGCCGTGACACGAAACTGTCGGCGAACGCCGATTTCCGGCCGGGCTCGTCAGTGTGGTTGCCGGCAACCGGCACCGACCATTTCGAGTTGGTCGCGGCAGCCGAAGAGTTGTCGGCTTTGCCCTTACCGAAGAAGTACTGGGTGCCGTCCGGTGTGGTGACCCGCCAGTACTCGTTGTTCGAACCGATAGTGCCGATCTTGGCGACCCGGGTACCGTCATCGACCTCCAGCCGCCATTGATCGGTGCTGGCGACCCGGACGAGTTCACCAGCGTGCCCGGCCATGTTCAGGAACGCGTTGTCCCATTTCTCGTTGTTCGTCTTCTTCGAATCGGTATACCAACACAGATCGGACGCATTCGAGGACGAGTTGTTGCCACCCGAGCGGTCGTCGTAGCAACTGGCGTACTTGCGTTCGATGAACGCAGACCCGAGCTCGAAACCTTCACCGACCCACGAGGCCTGGTTGTTGGTGTTCGCGACACCACCGTCGGTGCCACCCGAGGAGTAACTGATCCCCAGCTCGGGGCTCCCGCCACCGGGCACATCTGGCGTGCCGATCGGGTAGCTCCAGGTGAATTCTCCCGACATTCCGCCTGAGGCCCACGCCGCGGACGGCTTCAGCGACGTCGCCGTGTAGTCACCCTGATCACTTGTGGTGGACGCCACGGCCGCCAGAACGGTGATACCGAGCGTGCCGCTCCTGCCGGTGATCGGGCCGGTCTCATCAGGATGGGTCGGCGTCTTGCTGGGCGACGACGACGGGCTTGCCGAGGGTGAGGCGTCGGAAGGCTCCGGCGACGCCGAAGGAGCGCCGCTCGGGCCGGCAGACGGGGTCGTCGACACCGACGGGCCCGGTGTCTGAGTGGCGCTTGGCGTCGCCTCGGGAGAGGCCGGCTCCGTCGTCGGCTTCGTCGAGTTCACCGTCGCCGTCAACTGCTGGGTTCCTACATCGTTGGTGTAGTCAACCGGCGTCTGGGTCTGGCACTCAGCCAGCTCGGGTGTGGTCACCGCGCAAACTGGCAGGCTCACCAACTCCAGACGTCCGCCGAAGCCTGCGCCGACCGCGTCCGCGAAGGATGAGTAGTCAATGCTGACGGTGGCGTCGGTCTTGAGCGGGGTCTCGACAATCGTGACGACGCCCGGCCCCACCAACTCCTCGCTGGCCGAGCGATCCAAGACACGGACGCGAGCGACGTCGGCGCCCTGTGCTTGGCCGTCCTTGGGCTTACCGACATGCACCGGAGACTTTCCGGCACGGGCGAAGCGCCCTGGCTTCGCCGACCGCAGGTCCACCTGAGCATCGGTCGCCGCGGGCCATTCCACCGCTCGAGGTGTGAACTTGGCCGCGCTCGGCAGCTTGGCTCGACCGGCGTTCTGCTGCTTCACGGCAACGCTCGGCGTTTCCTGTACCGACGGCTTCCAGCCGCGGGCGCTCGCCATCGGCGCCATCGCCACGTCAAGACTCCACACCAACGACAACGCCACAACAACAGCAACAGCACGGAAACGGCGGGGGTAATCTCTCAACATTTCAGGTCTCTCACATCAAACAGGGGTGGTGGGGTTGCGCGGTCAGGCCCAGCTGACGGTGCGTTGGAGTGGGTTGTCAGCTGTCGCTGGCCCGGTGGAGTACTCGCCGGATGCGGTCACCGTCACGGCGTAGGTGCCCGGCGCCAAACCGGCTGGGATAGTGATCTGTGACCCGCCGACAGCCGAGCACACCACGGTGGTCGTGGCGTCGCCGGCCTCGATCGTGGCGCAGAACTGCTCCACCACATCGGACGAGTCTCCCTTGGCCGCATTGATCGTGAGCGGTGTACCTGCCGGTATGGTCGGCGGACTCGTCCACCCCGTCGTGTCCCAGCTCCAGGTCGGTGCCGAGGGGGTCGGCGCAACCTTCACACTGATCGGCGACGACCACGCCGAACTCTGAGCGCTGACCTTGCTGTACGTGCGAACTTTCACCGTGTAGTTGCCCGGAGCCAACGCGGGCGTGATCGGCGCAGTGGACGTGCCCCCAGTGGTCGTGAAGCTGCCGTTGACCGTCCTGGTGCCAGAGCCGGACGCAAGTTCGAACTCCGCCCTCACACAATTCAGGTCAGCCGAGGGACAGGTGTAACTACCCTCCAACTTCACCTTCGCGCTCAGCGCGGGTGTCTTTGAGGTGGTCACCAGCGGATTCGACAATCCTGACACCTTCGGCGACAAGCCGAACTCGGCCGTACTCGGGACCTCCGGCGCACCGTGATAAGTGATCTTGAACTTCGGCGAACTACTGTTGTTCAGATAGTGCCTCCAGCCCATCGCGTCAGCCTCGTCATCACTGAACAGACCCACTGTGACCGTGGTCCGGTGGTCGTAGCCACCCTGGCTCTGCGGCTGCCGCTCACTGACCACAGCATTCGTCAGGTTCCACGACTGCACCTTCGTCTTGTTGCAGGCCGACTCGTTACCCACCGCCAGATAGGTGCGCACGGCGGGCCACGCATGCCAGGCGCTCCCGGTCCGATCAGACCACTTGTCGGATGCCTCGATCGCGTTCGCCAACTTCGCATATACCCCGGGATACGCCGTCGACGTCGACTCACAAGGGCTGTTCTGAGGCGAGTGATCCTGCGTGTACTGGAATTCCGCCTTGATGATCTGATTCGGCTTTACATAGGTGCCCGCCGACTTCACCCAACCGAACTGATAGAACATCCGCGACCGGTAATGGGGCGCCGACCAGCCGTTGTAACCCAGCTTGCCGTGATCACCGACCTCGCCGTCCCACTTCGACCAGTCATCAGTCACCCGCAGAACATGCGTCTGACCCAGATCGGCGGTGGGGTCGATCACCACCGGGAACACAGTCGCCGGATCGTCCAGGAACGAGCTGTCCGCGGTCGCCGTCATCCGACCTGCGGCCAACTGCGTCTTGACCGGTGCCGTCCGCGTCACCGCGCCCTCGGCAATCCGCTCCTCGGCATTCACAGGAGTCGATGGCTTGCCGCTGGAGTCCCACATCAGCGCCGGCGGCACCCGCAGCCGCTCCGTTCCGGCACGGTCGATCAGTGACTTGGCACCATTGTCGTGGACCTTCACCGTCAGTCCCTCTGACGTGGTGATCGGCATCGACCATGACCGCACCCGCGGATCGAGGGAAGCCTGCCGAGACTTCACCACCAAGAATGTCTCAACCGATTCCAAACCCGCTTTGGCTACCAAGTCTACGCCGGGAAAGACCTCCGGGTAGGTTGCGGTCGAGCCGTCCACCACGGCCATCGGCAATCGCTCCGGCCAGCCGAACCGCAGCCATACGGTGCCGTCCGAGATCGACCCAACCGGCGCATCCACCGCACCACCTGGGCTGATTGCCACTTGCGCGACGGCAGCCTCCGGCCGCAACAGACCGTCCGACCCCCGCACCAGAATCGTCGACGGCTCTCGCCAGCCACGCGCGCCATCGCGAACCCGCGCCACGCCCGCAGTCATCTCGGCCTCAAACAAGCCGGTCTTCGGGTCTGCGGTCACCAGAGTCCGCTCGTCCGTAAGTGATGTCGCCACCACACGCTTTCCCGATGCTTTCGCCTGACGCATCGCCTCCACATCGGTCAGACCCGACGGGCTTGCCGGAGTAGGAGACGGGTCGGCTGACGCCGGACCTGGGACTAGAAACGACAGCGCCAGCCCAAGACCGACACAGAGGGACACACGACGGAACCGTGACACTACCAACCCCGAAAAATAGTACTAATAGCCGTCAGCGGCGCACATATAGACAGAAGACGACCCGAGCACCAGGGGAAGGAAGGGGGTGAACTGGAACAGACTTACACATATGTCACGAGCGTTCAGCGACAACAGAGAAAGCGAACCATAACGGCACTGAAGTTCGCAACTCAGCCCGGGTCACGATCAGATCACGGTTGGAATCCCTCCCGGGAACTACGCGCCCGCTGTACCCCCGAGCGCCGTCCGCAGCTGCGCGACCAGGCCGCGTCCGTCGGGGGCTTCGACCCAGACCGTGTCGGTGCCGGCCAGCGCCTCAGCTTCTTCCAACGGCATGTTGGTGCCGTGGGCGAGCACCTGTTCGGTGGGGGAGAGCTGCCGGATCGCGACGGCGGCGACGTGGGTCGGGTGTGAATGGGCGAACTCGGCGTAGATCTCCGGGTCGTGCTGGCCGTCGTCGCCGACTAGTAGCCAGCTGATCCGGGGGAACTCGGCGGCGAGGCGTAGCAGGCAGGTCCGTTTATGTTCCATGCCGGAGCGGAACCACCCGGTGTTGGTCGGTCCCCAGTCGGTGAGCAGCAGCGGGCCGTTGGGGTAGTTGTGTTGTCCCAGGAAACGTTTCAGGAAGTCGTAGGTGTTCCAGGCGCCTGTAGACAGGTAGAGCATGGGTGCGCCGGGATGCGCGTCCAGGCATCGGCGGTAGAAGCGGGCCATGCCCGGGATCGACTGCCGGTTCGACTCATCCCGGACGAAACTGTTCCAGGCGGCGATCATCGGTCGCGGCAGCCAGGTGGTGAGCACCGTGTCGTCGATGTCCGAGATCAGCCCGAAGCGTGCGTCCTGGTCGATGACCAGGACGTCGCAGGCGACCGCGTCCGACTTGGAACTGCGGACGATGACCTGCTGCCAGCCGGGTGCGAACCGGTGGTCCATGATTCGATGATCGAGGTAGCCGCCGCGGTCGGTGGTGGCATGCACCGTCTGATCGCCGACGGTGATCGTCACCGGCACCCGCACGCAGGACGCGGTGAGGAAGAAGTTGCGCCAGCCGCGGCGCTTGACGAACTCCTTGGTGACCACACCCAGCTGGCTGCGCGACCATTGCGGCACCAGCTTCACCCGGGCCATCACCCGGAGAAAATCGTCCGATCCGTAGCCGGTGTAGGCGATCACCTGCTCGCGCCAGCCGAGCGCCCGGAAGACGCCCTCGATGCGCCGGTCGACGAATTCCTCGATCCGCGCGGCGATGAACGGCTTGGTGCTCACCGGGCCACCGTAGAGTGCGCGCAGGTTGAGAGCGAGTTGCCGCACCCGGGCGAGGGGAATCGCGGCGGACTTGGGCACTCGTTGGGTGCGGTGCGAAGATGAGCCGGTGACCTCGCTCGCTCTGCCAGCCGCACTGCGTCGCGATATCGACGCCTGTGGGTACTTTCCCGACCTCATCGCCGAAACGGTGGCGATGGCGATCGCCGGCGAAGCGGTGCAGCAGCACGTTATTCATCACGAGGCGACTTTCGCCCGTGACGAGATTCAGCGGCACATGTCGGTGCTGGTGCTCACCCCGACCCGGCTGATCGTCGGCCACACCGACGAGTCGGACGCCCCGGGCGAGGCCGGCCAGGCCATGTCGACCACCGAGTCGGTGAGCTTGGAAAAGATCACGTCGGTGGCGCTGACCCGGGTGGTCGCCCACCCGGAGCGGCACGGCAGCGGGCGGTCGGCGACCGTTGAGACCTGGCTGAGCGTCGGCTGGGGGACGGCCCGCAGGGTCGAGGTCGAGCCGGCGCATTGCGGTGATCCCGACTGCGACGCCGACCACGGCTACTCGGGCACGCTGGCGGCCGACGACCTCACCGTCCGGATGAGCGCCGCGGCCGACGGTACCGACAATGTGGCGCGGCTGATGGCTTTCGCGACGGCGCTGCAGGTCGCCGCCGGCGGTGGCCGGTGAGCCTTCCCACGCCACCGGCCTACGGCAGTTCGACGCTGTCCGACCTGCTGCCCAGCATCGCCGCCGTCCTCGGACTGCCCGGACGCGACAACGTGCTCGGCCTGCCGGCGTCCGAGCGGTTCGTGGTGCTGCTGGTCGACGGCCTCGGACGCGATCTGCTGCGAGGACGAGACCACCTGGCGCCGTTCCTGACCGGACCGCTGGGCAATTCCGCGTCGTCGACGATCACCTCCGGCGCGCCCAGCACCACCGTCACGTCGATCACCAGCCTCGGCACCGGGCTGACCCCCGGACAGCACGGCCTGGCCGGCTACACCTTCCGGTTGGGCGGACGGCTGCTGAACGCGCTGCTCTGGGAACCGGGCCTGGACGGCCTGGACGTGCAGCCCCAGCTCACCGTGTTCGAACGGCTCGTCAAGGACGGCGTCCGCGCCGCCACGGTCACGCCGTCCCGGTTCAGGGGCAGCGGGCTGACCACCTGCGCGTTGCGTGGCGCTGATTTCCTGGGGTACACCGAGGATGCCGGCATGGAGCGCAGGGTGGAGCTGACCGTGCAGGCGGCGCTGTCCGGGCCGCGCAGCCTCGTCTACCTCTACGACCGCGACCTGGACCATGCCGGTCACAAGCAGGGCACCGGATCGGACGCCTGGGCGGCCGAACTGGTCCGGATCGACGCCCTCGCGTCCGCCCTGCGCGCAGCACTACCCGACGACGTCCGGCTGCTGATCACCGGAGACCACGGCATGGTGGACATCGCGGTGGATCGCCGGCTCACCGTCGAGGACCATCCGGACCTGCTGGCCGGAGTGGGCCTGATCGGTGGGGAGGGTCGATTCCGCCAGCTGTACGTGAAGGGCAAGGCGGCGCCGGTGGCTGCCCGCTGGGCCGACCGGCTCGGCTCGGACGCCTGGGTGCTGACCCGCGATGATGCCATCGACGCCGGCTGGTTCGGACCCGTGCCGCCGCGGCTCGCGGACCGGTTCGGCGATGTCCTGGTGGCGATGGCGACCGATCGTGCCGTGATGACCCGCACCCAGCCCAACGAGTTCAACCTGGTCGGCATGCACGGTTCACTCACTCCGGCCGAGTTGACCGTGCCGTTGCTGGTCGGTTGAGCGATGGCGCAACTGATCTTCTTCACCGGGCCGATGAACAGCGGCAAGTCGACGCTGGCGCTGCAAACCGACTTCACCGAGACCCAGGCGGGACGGGTCGGCCGGGTGTTCAGCCGCGACGACCGGGCCGGTGCGGCGACGCTGTCGTCCAGGATCGGCCTGGAGCAGCCGGCGATCGAGGTCACCGACGAACTCGACTTCTGGTCGTACGCGACCCGGGAACTCACCCAGGGACGCCGCGTGGACTACCTGATCTGTGACGAGGCGCACTTCTACAGCGCGGCGCACATCGACCAGCTGGCGCGGGTGGTCGACGAGTTGCGGCTCGACGTGTACTGCTTCGCCATCCTGACCGACCTCCGTACCGAGCTGTTCCCGGCCACCCGGCGGCTGGTCGAACTGTGCGACCGGATGGAACTGCTGCAGGTGCGTCCGCGCTGCTGGTGCGGCGCGCCCGCCACGCACAACGCCCGCACGCTGAACGGAGAGATGGTCACCGAAGGTGACCAGGTGATGGTCGGGGACGTGCTGCCGTCCGAGGACCGGGTGATCGCCTACGAGGTGCTGTGCCGCCGGCATCACCGGCGCCGGATGACGGCCGCGGTCGCCGCGGTCACGCTGACCCCGGAGCCGTTGCCGTTCGAGTAGTCCCGCCCGCTGGATGGCGACCCCACCCACCTGCTCACTGCCGGGATCCGGAGCCACTGCCGCTTTGCAGCGTGGCAGTGGCTCGCTAGGAGGCCAGTCGACTGCTGCGGAATGTTCGGCATTGCCTCGGCGAGGGTAGCCACTGGGGGCGCCGCGGGGAATCTCTGTCGGTGGGGCGTGGTTGAGTGGCGTCGTGAGCCTTTCCGGATGGCAGGTCATGAACTCCATGACTCGGGACGCGTCGGTCCGCGAGCACCGGCTGGCGCCCGGAACCTGGCGGCGCGTGCTGTCCTATGCGGGCGCCTACCGGGGCCTGATCGCGATGTTCCTGGTGCTCACCGTCGTCAACTCGCTGCTCGTCGTCGCGTCGCCGCTGATTCTGCAGCGGTTGGTCGACGACGGGGTGATTCCGGGCAATGCCGGTCTGGTGGTCCAGCTCGCGGTCGTGGTCGCCGTGCTCGCGATCGCGGACGCGGCACTGACCCTGGTCGAACGCTGGTACTCGGCCAGGATCGGCGAAGGTCTGATCTTCGACCTGCGCACCCAGGTGTTCGGGCACGTGCTGCGACAACCCATCGCCTTCTTCACCCGCGCCCAGACCGGAGCGCTGGTCACCCGGCTGAACAGCGACGTGATCGGTGCCCAGCAGGCATTCACCTCGGTGCTGCAGAACCTGGTCGGCAACGCGATCAGCCTGGTGGTGATCGTCATCGCCATGGCATCGCTGTCCTGGCAGCTGACCATCGGCGCTTTCCTGCTGGTGCCGCTGTTCCTCATTCCGGCCCGCATTCTCGGCCGCCGGCTCGCCGCGCTGACGCGCCGGGCAGATGGTGCTGAATGCCGACATGGGCGCCCAGATGAGCGAACGGTTCAACGTCGCCGGTGCACTCCTGGTGAAACTGTTCGGCGATCCCCGGCGTGAGGACGGCGAGTACGCCGCGCACGCGTCCGGGGTGCGCGACGTGGGGGTCAGCCTGGCCGTGAACCGGTCGGTGTTCTTCGTGGCGCTCGCCCTGGTGGCGTCCCTGGCGACCGCGATGGTCTACGGCGTGGGCGGCGTGATGGCGGTCAACGGGGCGTTGACCGTCGGCACCCTGCTGGCCCTGGCCGCGTTGCTGGCCCGGCTGTACGCCCCGCTGACCGCACTGTCGAACGTCCGGGTCGATGTGATGACCGCCCTGGTGTCGTTCGAGCGGGTCTTCGAGGTGCTCGACCTGAAGCCGCTGGTCGACGAACGTGCCGACGCCGTCGCGGTGCCGTCGGGACCGGTGCGGGTCGAGGTTGACCGGGTGGGCTTCCGCTACCCGTCGGCGGACGAGATTTCGCTCGCCTCACTGGAGGGCGCCGCCAGCGGCGATCGGCGGGGCAGTGGCGAGGTGCTGCACGACATCTCCTTCACCGTCGAGCCCGGAGCGATGCTGGCGCTGGTCGGTCCGAGCGGGGCCGGCAAGACCACGATCACCTCGCTGGTGGCCCGGCTGTACGACCCCAGCGACGGCGCCGTCCGGATCAACGGCGTCGACCTGAGGGACGCGACGCTCAGTTCGCTGCACCATCGGGTGGGCGTCGTCACCCAGGAGGCGCACCTGTTCCACGACACCATTCGGGCGAACCTGCTCTACGCCAAGCCCGACGCCACCGACGCCGAGGTCGAGGCGGCACTGCGGGCGGCTCAGGTGTGGCGTTTGGTCGAATCGTTGCCGGAGGGCCTCGACACAGTCGTCGGTGATCGCGGGCACCGGTTGTCCGGCGGTGAGAAGCAGCGGTTCGCGATCGCCCGGCTACTGCTCAAAGGCCCCGGCCTGATCGTCCTCGACGAGGCGACCGCCCATCTCGACAGTGAGAGTGAGGCGGCCGTCCAACATGCCCTGGACGCCGCATTGCGCGACCGGACGTCCATCGTGATCGCCCACCGGCTCTCCACCGTACGGGGTGCCGACCGGATCCTGGTGGTCGACGGCGGGCGCATCGTCGAACACGGCACTCATCGGGAACTGCTGGCCGCCGGCGGACTGTACGCCGAGCTGTACCGCACCCAGTTCGCCGAGCAGGCAAAGGACGTCTCCGATGTGAATCAGCGCGCCACGCGCTGAGCGTCGTTGCCGGTCGGGCCGATGCGCCCTGCTGGTCGAGCTTGTCGAGACCTTGGTCGACCTGGTGCTGGCAAGGGGTTTCGACGGAACTCCACCAGCGGTGGTTGCGTTGATCGGCGTTTCCCAGCGAAATCAGCGGTTCGGTGCTTTCGGGCGGCCCGTCGATGGTCGTCCGGACGCTGCCCGAACCAGGGTCACTCCTTGGGCCGGGGTGCCCCGAACATGATCTCGTCCCAGCTGGGCACGCTGGCCCGCTTGCGTTTGATCGAGCGTGACGGCTCGTTGCCGGCCGCATCCACCAGGCTCGGTTGCTCGGGCTCGGTGGGGGAGGGCTTGATCCGACCCGGACGCGCTGCGGGCGCCGACTGTTCCGCCGCCGGTTCTTCGGGAGTTGCCTGTTCTGCGGACGCTCCCGTTCCTTCGGGCACCGCCGCTTCTTCAGATACCGCCGCTTCCGCGGGTGCTGCCGTTCCTTCGGGCGCGGCTGTCACTTCGGATGCTGCCGTCACTTCGGCCGCGACGGCTTCGTCGGGCGTGGGCGCAGCGACGGGTCCGTCTTCTGCCCCGGAGTCCGTCTCGGCCGTGTCGGTCGGCTCAACCTCCGGCTGCGGCTCGGCGAGATCGTCGGCGGCATCGGTGACGACCGCTTCGTCGGTCAGGGTGCCGGCTTGCTCGGCGGACGGCTCGGTGGGGGCGGACTGCGGTTCCGGCTCGTCCTGCGCGGATTCGGTCTGGGGTGCGGATTGGGTCTGGGGTGCGGATTGGGTCTGGGGTGCGGATTGGGTCTGGGGTGCGGATTCGGTCTGGGGTGCGGCCTCGGTCAGTCCGGCCAACGATTCATCGGTGTCCTCGGCCGCCCGCTCGGCGTCCGATGGAGTCTCGGCGGGCTGGTCCGCGGGCCCCAGGTCGTCCTCGTGGTCGTCGTCGATGAGGCGCTCAGTGGGCTCACTGGCGCTGAGGTCGATGTCGAACTCAACGGCCAGGAACTCACCGGTCGCCGGTCCCTCGGGCAGCACCGGCGCGGCGGACTGCTCCGGACGGGGGCGGACCAGTCCCGCGTAGATCTGGACCGAGTCCTCGTCGAAGGTCGACAACATGTCATAGAGCACATCCATGTTGGAGCCGTCACCCGGGACGATGTCGTAGACCCCGTCGACCTCGGCCAGGTCGCCTTCGGCGAAGGCGTCCTCGCTGTCGGACGAGCCATCGTCCTCGTCGTCGAGGGGCTCGTCGATGTCGGGGGTCACTGCGAACTGCGGCTGGATGGCGCGCACGATGGCGAGCTCGTCGTTGTGGTCATGGGCGGTACCGCCGTGCCCCGGGTGGCTCTGGGCATTCGATTGCTCGCCGGTCAACCAGCGCGCGTCGTCGTTGCTCGCGGTGGAGAAGCGCCCGGTCTGGTCGTAGCTGAACTCGGCCCGATGGTCGGCCGAATCCAGCTGATAGGACAAGAGCACAGTCCAGCGCCGATCCTCACTGCGCCAGGCGTCCCATTCGACGGCGTCCGGATCGACGCCCTGGGGCAGCAGCCGGTCGGTCACCACAGCTCGCAGGCTGCGGTGCGCCACAGCGTCGCCGGTACGTCGCACGGGATTGGCTTGGGCCAGGCCGGCAACGTGCTCACGCTCGGCGAGTACCGGGCCGGCGAACGGCTCGATCTTGGCGATCGGAACCCCGGCGGCCTGCGCAACCGCCTCCAACGACTCCCCAGCCCTGATCCGGGCCTGGATGTCGCGGGGCCGCAGTGCACTTTCCATGTCGATCTCCAGTTGTCCGATACGTGCTCGATCGTTGCGCAGCGCGGCCTTCAGCCGTTCGTCGGCGGGGATCGCGACCTCTTCGCCACCCTCGATGACGACGATGAGGTTCCTCCCGTCGGGGCTCAACCCTCGTGGGTGGGCGGTGCGCATCGCTCGATCGCTCTCCTGTGTTCGTGCTAGTGCGTAACCTACCGGGTCGGACGCCGGGCGGCTCGCCGTGAAGCGGCCTGCCGCGGGTCCTTGTTGATGAGATCTGGCCTGCGGGGGCAGCAATGTTTGGCTCCGTGTGATATGTATGCCTCCGACACATTGAGGATCCAGTGATACCGCTGAACGCGGCCGGCCACGGCAGGCGTTCGGGATGGAGTTACGAAACAAGATGGCCACCGACTACGACGCTCCGCGCAAGACCGACGAGGAGAGCGAAGACAGCATCGAGGAACTCAAGACCCGCCGGAACGACAAGAACTCCGGCAAGGTCGACGAGGACGAGGTCGAGGCTGCAGAATCGTTCGAACTGCCGGGCGCTGACCTGTCCCACGAAGAGCTCACGGTGCGGGTGCTACCGCGCCAAGCCGATGAGTTCACCTGCTATTCGTGCTTCCTGGTGAAGCACCGCAGCCAGATCGCCGTGACCCGCAACGGGCACGCCTACTGTGTGGATTGCGCCGACTGAGGCGACCCCACCAGACACGTCAGCCTCGTCCGGCTCCGGCTGGACGAGGCTTCGCTGTGTCTTCCCTGGAGATCTGCTGATCTTGGGTGGTCGAGCTTGTCGAGACCGAGAGCTTGTCGAAAACCTCGAACGACAAGGCGTTGGGAGGGATCTCGACCAGCTCGACTAGCGGTACCCCGGACGTCAGAGCCGGAAGTTCACCCGGGAACGGGTCGGCGCCGGCGTCCCCATCGCCTTCTCCCAGCGGGTTGCCGCGAACCGGTTGGTGAGCAGCTGCGCGACTCCGATTCCAATACCGCCCGCGAGGGCCCAGATCAACGCCTCACCGATCGGGGTGGCCGGATCGTTCGGGTCCGGCGGCTCGTCACCGGTGGCCAGCTTCCAGGCGCCGTGGACTGCTTTCTGGGCGACCATGGCGCTCGCCGCGCCGATCGCGCCGGCGTAGAGGTTCCAGACGAGCCGTTGTGAGATCTTCATCGGTGGTTCCTTCGTTGACCTTCCGGGCTTTCGCCCCGAGTCTAGGCCCAGATCCGTGGATCCGGACCAGGGCCTGGTGCCAGTCGAACGGCGGGCGCGCGTCCGAGACCGCGGCCCTGAGGAGTCAGCGTTTCCCTCGCGTCGCCACGGACCAATAGGTTGTGGACGTGACCCCGAGCGACGCAGCACCCGCCTACTCCGAGCGGTTGAGCGTGCCCGCCGCCTACTGGGGGATCGCGCTGTTCTTCGGCCTGACCTTCATCACCGCCGTGACCTTCATGCTCGGCGAACTGATCCTCGTGGTCAGCACGGTCGGCACCATCGCCGTGATCGCCTGGACGCTGCTCGCGTGGGGCTCGCTGCGAATCACCGTGGACGCCACCGGCGTCCGCGTCGGACCGAGTCTGCTCGAGTGGCGCTACGTGGGCACCGTGGCGGTCGCGGACCGCGTCGTGAAGGGCCGGGTGCTGGCCCGCGAGGACGCCTTCCTGGCCTTGCGGCCCTACGTGGGGGGCATGGTCCTGATCGGAGTCTTCGACGACGCCGACCCGCACCTGTGCTGGCTGGTGTCCACCCGCAACCCCGACGAACTGGCGCGTGCCATCGAGGACAACCGGCCCTCGGGCGTCGCCGAACCGGCGAAGCGCTCACGACTAGACTCCGGCGAGTGAACTCGGCCCAGAACCTCCAGGTGCTGTTGCGGCGGTTGGACGCGTCCATCCCGGTGCCGCGGTACGCCCACCCCGGAGACGCCGGCGCAGACCTGGCCACCACCGAGGACGTCACCATCGCACCCGGTCAGCGGGTCCTGGTCGGCACCGGGCTGGCGGTGGCGATCCCGCTCGGCTGGGTGGGGCTGGTCCATCCGCGTTCGGGTCTGGCCGCGCGCCACGGACTGACCATCGTGAACGCTCCCGGCACCGTGGACGCCGGCTACCGCGGCGAGATCAAAGTGTGCCTGCTCAATACCGACACCCATGCGGAGGTGCGGCTGCGGCGCGGTGACCTGATTGCGCAGCTGGTGTTGCAGCGGGTTGCGCAGGCCGAGTTCATCGAGGTGGACCAGCTGCCGGACAGCGCACGCGGGTTTGGTGGGCACGGATCCACCGGAGGAATCAACGGGTGGCTGGAGGCCGCCGAACCGAGCAAGGAGCAGTCGTGATCTTTCGCCGAAAAGCCAAGGACGAGCCGATCGACGAGCCCGCAGAGGAGTTGACCGACGCCGAGGAGTCGGCGGAGGTGGTCGACGACGAGGTGACTGCCGAGGCCGATCCGACCTCCGACGACGCCGACCTCGACGTGTCGGACGAGGTGGACCCGGAGGCCTCGGATGACGCCGAGGACGAGTCCGCCGATGACGAGGACGATGACGTGGATTGGCGGGCCGACGGGCCGTTCGATCACGATGAGGTCGACCTGGCCGCGGACGAGGTGCAGCGACTCGATCTGGGCGCGCTGATCCTCACCCCGTGGGAGGGCATGGGCCTGCAGCTCCAGGTCAACGAGGCCGATCAGCAGGTGGTGGCCGCGCTGGCGTTCTGGGAGCAGTCCGGGCTTGAGCTCGCGCTGCTCGCCGCACCGACCAGCGGTGGGTTGGCCGACGAACTGCTCGAGGACCTGACCGAAGAGGCGCAGCAGGCGGGTGGCAGCGCGACCACTGTGGCGGGCCCGTTCGGCCCTGAGCTGCGGCGCGTCCTGCCGGCGGAAGGGCCCGCCGGTGAGCAGCTGTTCCAGGTCAGCCGGACGTGGTTCGCCGAGGGTCCGCGCTGGCTGCTGCGCGGCACGCTGCTGGGGGAGGCCGGGCTGACCGAGGACGACGAGGCCGCGTCCGCGCCCTTCGTCGAGTTCTTCCGCAACGTCGTGGTGCGTCGCGGTGACGGGCCGATGGTGCCCGGCGAGGTGATTGCGATGACCATGCCGTCGGTGCCGCAGGGCTGAGCGATGCCCGGCAACCCGATCGGACGCGCCCTGCGCTGGTTCGGCCGCTCCAGTGAGGAACTCGATTCCGAGGAGGCCGTCCGGGCCGCGCAGGCGTCCGGGGCGATGACCGTCGCGGAGTGTATCGACCGGCAGCGGGCCACCCTGCGCGGCCGGATCGCGGTGCTGACCCTGCGTCCACGCAGCGGCACGCCTTGGCTGGAGGCGGAATTCAACGACGGGTCCGGCAGCATCACGCTGATCTGGATGGGCCGCCGGGAGATCCCTGGGCTGGCCGCCGGTAGGGAACTCCGAGTGACCGGCCGGGTCTCATGGGTGGACGGCCGCCGCCGGATGTACAACCCGTACTACGAACTGCTCTGACCCTCCGGCCACCTCGGGTCCGCCCCTATTCCCACGCTGACTAGGCCCTCCCTAATCAGTTCAGCCCTCCCGTTGACGGGAGGGCTGAACTGATTAGGGAGGGCCTAGTGGGCGCTGGGGGTGCGCGGCGGGCAGGGGCAGGGGCAGTGGGGAGGGCTCAGGTGTGGACGCCGACCAGGGCGGCGAGGCCGCGGGGGCTGAGGTAGTGCGCCAGTTCGGCTTCGTAGGCGGGGTCGACCACGAACATCAACTCGTCGGATGCCTCGATGGCGCCGTCCCGCTCGGGGGGACGCGCGGTGCCGTCGCGGATGATCGCCACCAGGACGGCGTCGCCGGGGAAATCGAGTTCGGCCACCCGGACGCCGACCCGCGGGCTGGTTTCCGGCAGCGTCATCTCTACCAGGTTGCTCTGTCCGCCGCGGAAGCTGAACAGCCGCACCAGGTCACCGACCGTCACGGCCTCCTCGACTAGGGCGCACATCAGCCGTGGGGTGGACACTGCGACGTCCACACCCCACAGGTCGTCGAACATCCATTCGTTGCCTGGGTGATTCACCCGGGCCACGGTGCGCGGCACCCCGAACTCGGTCTTGGCCAGCAGCGAGTGCACCAGGTTGGCCTTGTCGTCGCCGGTCGCCGCGATCGCCACGTCGCAGGTTTCCAGTTCGGCCTCTTCCAGGGAGGCCAACTCGCAGGCGTCGGCGAGCAGCCATTCGGCGTCCGGCACGCTGGCGGTCTTGATCGCCAGCGGATTCCTGTCGATCAGCAGCACTTGATGTCCGTTACCGATCAGTTCCCGGGCGATGGAACGCCCGACGTTCCCGGCCCCGGCGATCACCACACGCATATCCGTCCCTCTCAGTGCTTGTCCGGCGGGACGTCGAACAGCTGTTCGACGTCCACCTCGCGGTCCTTGTGGACGGCGACGTAGAGCAGATCGCCGTCCTGGAAGATCGTCGACTCGGTGGGTACCTGGCCGACGCCGAACCTGATCAGGAAGGGGATGGGACAACGCGCCGCCGCTGACATTGCGCCGATCGTGCTACCCACCCATCCCGGGTCCACATGCATCTCGGACAATCGCACCGAGCCGGACGGATCCCGCCACTGCGGCTCGGCGCCCTCGGGCAGCAGCCGTCGCAGCACCTGGTCGGACGCCCAGCGCACCGTCGCCACCGAAGGGATGCCGAGCCGTTCGTAGACCTCCGCGCGACCCTCGTCGTAGATGCGGGCCACCACGTTGTGCACGCCGAAGGTCTCGCGCACCACGCGGGCGGCGAGAATGTTGGAGTTGTCGCCGCTGGAGACCGCGGCGAAGCCGTCCGCCCTTTCGATGCCGGCCTTGATCAGCACCGCCCGGTCGAAGCCCATGCCCTTGACGGTCTTGCCCTGGAAGGTCGGGCCGAGCCGGCGGAAGGCGTCCTGCAGGGCGTCGATGACCGCCACCGAATGGCCACGCCTCTCGAGGCTGCGGGCCAGGGACGCACCCACCCGACCGCAGCCCATGATCACGATGTGCACGACCCGTGCCTCCTGCCTAGTGGACGCCGATTGGCCCGCCCCTCAGTATATGGAGGTCGCGCAGCCGGAGTTGAGGAGCGCAGCGACGACATCCGGAGGTCGCGGAGCCTGGAGTTGAGCGCAGCGACGATGTCGGGAGGTCGGCTGAACTGAGCGCCGCTGTTCTCGCTGGTCGAACTCGAGACCCCAGGGGCAACCCGTACTGATGAGGGGGTTTCGACACGCTCAACCAGCGGTGGTCGCGTCGGGCAGCGATCCTTGAGAAGCGCCGGACGGCAGCGGGGAGCGCAACTGCCTCCAACCCGGCATATGGCGCGCAACTACCTCCAACCCGGCATATAGTCAGCGGACGTGAGCATCACCGGTGCTGTCAAGAGGCTCCTGGTCGGGCGGAAGCTGGCCAGCAAGCAGCTCGGCGAGACGCTGTTACCCAAGCGGATCGCCCTGCCGGTCTTCGCCTCGGACGCACTGAGCTCAGTGGCCTACGCCCCGGACGAGATCCTGCTGACCCTGTCGATGGCGGGCGTGGTCGGCTTCACCTATTCCTGGCCGATCGCGGTTGCGGTCGCATTCGTGATGCTGATCGTGGTGCTGTCCTACCGGCAGAACGTGCACGCCTACCCGTCCGGCGGCGGCGACTACGAGGTGGCGACGGTCAACTTCGGGCCGACCGCGGGTCTCACGGTGGCCAGCGCGCTGCTGGTCAACTACGTGCTGACGGTCGCGGTCTCCACCTCGTCAGGGGTGCAGAATGCGAAGGCGCTGCTGCCCTGGATCGCCGGTCATGAGGGCTTGGTCGCGGCAGGCTTGATCCTGCTCTTGATGGCGATGAACCTGCGTGGCGTGCGGGAGTCCGGCACCGTGTTCGCCATTCCCACCTACGGCTTCATGCTGGCGGTGCTCGGCATGACCGTGTGGGGGCTGGTCCGCATCTTCGCGTTCGGCGAGAACCTGGAGGCGCCCAGCAAGCATCTGGAGGTGATCGGCTCGGCCGTCTATGACCCGTTCGTCGGGTTCGCGATGATCGCTCTGCTGGCCCGCGCCTTCTCGTCCGGCTGTGCGGCGCTGACCGGCATCGAGGCGATCAGTAACGGCGTCCCGGCGTTCCGCAAACCGAAGAGCCGCAATGCGGCCACCACGCTCGCCCTGCTCGCCTCGGTGGCGGTGTCGATGCTGGGCGGCATCATCCTGCTCGCCAATCTGACCGGGCTGAAGCTTGTCGATCCGGACGGCCGCAGCCACTTCGTCTCCAACGGCCAAGTGGTGCACGCCGACATTGGTACCGCGATGGGGCAGCTGGCCCATACCGTGTTCAACAACTTCCCGCCGGGGCTCTACTTCGTGATCATCGTCACGTTCATCATCTTGTTCCTGGCCGCCAACACCGCTTTCAACGGCTTCCCGGTGCTGGGCTCGATCCTGGCCAAGGACGGCTACCTGCCGAAGGCGCTCTACACCCGTGGCGACCGGCTCGCCTACAGTAACGGCATCCTGCTGCTGGCGGCGGCTGCGATCGGGCTGGTGCTGGCCTTCAACGCGTCCGTGACAGCGCTGATCAACCTCTACGTGGTCGGCGTCTTCGTGTCGTTCACGGTGAGCCAGGCCGGCATGCTGAGGCACTGGACGCGGCATCTGGCGACCGAGACCGATCCGCGGGTGCGCCTGGCAGATGAAGCAGTCGCGGGTTGTCAACGCGATCGGTCTGAGTTGCACCGGGGTGGTGTTGTGCATCGTGCTGGCGGTGAAGTTCCTGCTCGGGGCCTGGATCGCGATTCTGGCGATGGCCGTGCTGTTCGTGATGATGCGCTCCATTAACACTCACTACCGCAAGGTGGAGGCCGAGATCGCGGTGGAACCGGGTCAGCGCAATGTGCTGCCGAGTCGGGTGCGGGCCGTCATCGTGGTGAGCGGCATCAACAAGCCGACGGTTCGCGCGGTCAACTTCGCCAAGGCCACCCGGCCGAGTTCGATCGAGGCGGTCACCGTGTCGGTGGATCCCGACGAGACGAAGGAACTGCTGGACGAGTGGCATGCCGAGGATCTCGGGGTGCCGTTGCGGGTGATCGATTCGCCGTACCGCGAGGTGACCTCACCCGTGCTGGACTTCGTGAAGGGCGTCCGTTCCGACAACCCGCGCGACGTGGTGTGCGTCTACATACCCGAGTATGTGGTGGGACATTGGTGGGAGCAGGTGCTGCACAACCAGACCGCGTTGATCCTGAAGGCCCGGCTGAACTTCATGGCGGGTGTGATGGTCACCTCGGTGCCGTACCTACTGGCCTCGTCGAGGTTCGCGATCGACCGGGCGAAGCGGGACCACCCGGCGGCCTGGCGACGTCCGGGCACCGGCGCGGTGCGCTCGGGGCAGCACATGAGGTCGGAGTGACGTGCAAGTTGGCGAACTGACCGGTCCGGTCGAGGTCGGACCGATCGCCCACGGTGGGCATTGCGTGGCCCGGGTCGACGGCCGGGTGGTCTTCGTCCGGCATGCGCTGCCCGGGGAGCGGGTCCGGCTGAGCGTCACTGAGGTGACCAAGCGGTTCGCCCGTGCCGACACTGCCGAGGTGCTGGACGCCTCACCGCACCGCGTCGCCGCGCCGTGTCCGGTCGCCGGCCGGTGCGGCGGCTGCGACCTGCAGCACGTCGAGCCGTCCTTCCAGCTGGAGTGGAAGCGCCGGGTGCTGGCCGAGCAACTGCAGCGACTGGCCGGGATCGACTGGGACGGCGTCGTCGAGCCGGTCGAGCCGCTGCTCGGCTCGCGCTCCCGGATGCGTTTCGTGGTGGGTGGTGAGGGACGGCTCGGGTTGCGAGCGCACCGATCGCATGAGGTGGTGCCGCTGCCGTCCGAAGGCTGCCTGCTCGCTCATCCCTTGATGCCGCAGCACGTGCGCCAAACGCAGGAGCGCGAAACGCAGGACGTTCGCACCGGGCAGGACGTGCGCGAAACGCGGGACGGTCGCGAAACGCAGGACCTTCGCAAGAAGCGGGACGGCGAAACGCACGACGGTCGCAAGAGGCGGGACGTGCGCGAGACGCAGGACTTTCGCGAGCGGCGGGGCGTGTGCGAGGTGCGGGACGTTCGCGAAATGGCGACCGATTCGCTCCCGGTCACGCCGGACGAGCGTGGAAGCGGCCAAAATCGGTCGCTATCCGACGAGCCCAGCGAGTACCTGGGGGTGGTGAGCGCCGAGGGTGGACGGCTGGTCGCCGTCGGTTCGGCGGCGTCCGAGGGTGTCGTCACGCAACGGGTGGGGCAGCGCAGCTTCACCGTCGGTGTGGACGGATTCTGGCAGTCGCATCCGGCGGCGCCCGAGGTGCTGACCGCGGCGGTCCTGGACGGCGTGCGCCCCGAGCCGGGGGAGCGGGCGTTCGACCTGTACTGCGGGGTAGGTGTGTTCGCCGGTTCGCTGGTGGACGCCGGCTGCCGGGTGTGGGGCGTCGAGGGCGGCAAGGCGGCGATCCGGCACGCGAAGCGGAACGTGCCCGAGGCGTCCTTCTTCGCCGGGGATGTCGGACGCACGCTGCCCCGGCTGCCCGGACGCGCCGATCTGGTCGTGCTGGACCCACCGCGCACCGGCGCCGGCCGTGCGGTCATGACGGCGATCGCGCGCCGCCGGCCACGGGCGGTCGCCTACGTCGCCTGTGATCCGGCCGCACTGGCCCGTGACCTCGGCATCGCCATCGAACTCGGCTACACCGCGTCCTCGATCAGGGCCTTCGACCTGTTCGGGATGACCCAGCACCTCGAAGCGGTGGCGATCCTGCACGCGTCCTGAGCGTCAGTGGACCGTGGGGATGGACCGCGGGGACGGTTCCTTTCGGTCCACTGTTGGCACGCGGGGACGGTTCTTTTCGGTCCACCTGTTACACGCACGTCGGACGTAGGGGACGGTTCCTGTCGTCCCAGCCGTGACCACGGACGAGGCTGGGCGCCAGAGGGTGGTGCGAAAGGAACCGTCCCTCCGTGCCGCTGCCGCGTGTCGCGTGCCGACGGTGGACGGTGGGGGTGACTGGTCAGAGTGGACCGAAAAGAACCGTCCCCGCGTACCGAGAACCGTCCCCGCGTACCGGATCCTGGTCGGGTGTGGACCGAAAAGAACCGTCCCTGCGTGCCAGGGCGAACCGCACTAGGCTTGGCCCACACGAAGGACTGCGGTAATATCTCGACATCGAGATACTTTTCCCGGGGCATCCAAGGAGGCACGCATGAGCAAGAACAGTTTCGGCGCCAGGACCACCTTGGAAGTCGGGGGAACCGGCTACGAGATCTTCGACCTGCACCAGGTGCCGGGTTCCGACACCCTGCCGTTCAGCTTGAAGGTGCTGCTGGAGAACCTGCTGCGCACCGAGGACGGCGCCAACATCACCGCCGACGACATCCGTGCGCTCGGGGAGTGGGAGCCGTCCGACGAGCCCAACCGGGAAATCCAGTTCACCCCGGCCCGGGTGATCATGCAGGACTTCACCGGCGTTCCCTGCGTGGTCAACCTGGCCACCATGCGCGAGGCGATCGCCGAGCTGGGCGGCGATGCCAAGAAGGTGAATCCGCTGTCGCCGGCCGAGATGGTGATCGACCACTCGGTGGTGGCCGACCTTTTCGGCACCCCGGACGCCTTCGCCCGCAACGTCGAACTCGAATACCAGCGCAACCGCGAGCGCTACCAGTTCCTGCGCTGGGGCCAGGGCGCCTTCGACGACTTCGTGGTCGTCCCGCCCGGCACCGGCATCGTCCACCAGGTGAACATCGAGCACCTGGCCCGGGTCGTCTTCCCGCGTGAGGTGGGCGGCGTGCTGCAGGCCTACCCCGACACCTGCGTCGGCACCGACAGCCACACCACCATGGTGAACGGCCTGGGCGTGGTCGGCTGGGGTGTCGGCGGCATCGAGGCCGAGGCGGCCATGCTGGGCCAGCCGGTTTCGATGCTGATCCCGCGGGTGGTCGGCTTCAAGCTGTCCGGCAAGCTGCCCGAGGGCACGACCGCCACCGACCTGGTGCTGACCATCACCGAGATGCTGCGCCAGCACAAGGTGGTCGGCAAGTTCGTCGAGTTCTACGGCCCCGGCGTTTCGCAGGTGCCGCTGGCCAACCGGGCCACCATCGGCAACATGAGCCCCGAGTACGGCTCCACCATCGCGATCTTCCCGATCGACTCCAAGACCACCGACTACCTGCGGCTGACCGGACGCGACGAGCAGCAGATCGCGCTGGTCGAGGCGTACGCCAAAGCCCAGGGGCTGTGGCACGACGACGACGCCGAGCCGCGCTACTCCGAATACCTGGAGCTCGATCTGGGCACCATCGTCCCCTCGATTGCCGGCCCGAAGCGGCCGCAGGACCGGGTGCTGCTGGCCGACGCCAAAGAGGGCTTCAACGAGGCGCTGCGCGACTACGTCGGCGAGGACGAGCTGGGCTACGACGAGGCGGTCGCCGAGTCGTTCCCCGCCTCCGATGCGCCCAGCCACAGCGCCAGCGACGACTCGCCGGCGCCGCACGAACATGTCGTGGCCGCGTCGGCGCCGCCTGCGCGTCCGTCGCGCGCCACCCACGTCACGCTCGCCGACGGCACCAGCTTCGACCTCGACCACGGCGCGGTCACCATCGCGGCCATTACGTCGTGCACCAACACGTCCAACCCGAGCGTGATGATCGGCGCCGGGCTGCTGGCCAAGAAGGCCGTCGAGAGGGGCCTGTCCCGCAAGCCGTGGGTGAAGACCTCGCTGGCCCCCGGGTCGAAGGTGGTCACCGACTACTACGCCCGCTCGGGCCTGGACGAATACCTCGCCAAGCTCGACTTCGACCTGGTCGGCTACGGCTGCACCACCTGCATCGGCAACTCGGGCCCGCTGATCCCCGAGGTGTCCCAGGCGGTCAACGACAACGACCTCGCGGTCACCTCGGTACTGTCCGGCAACCGCAACTTCGAGGGCCGGATCAACCCCGACGTCAAGATGAACTACCTTGCCAGCCCGCCGTTGGTGGTCGCCTACGCGCTGGCCGGACGGATGGACATCGACCTGCTCACCGAGCCGCTGGGCGAAGGTTCGGACGGCCAGCCCGTCTACCTGCGCGAGATCTGGCCGTCCACCGAAGAGGTGGAGCGGGTGGTCAGCAGCTCGATCTCGGCGGACATGTTCTCCAGCCGCTACGCCGACGTGTTCGCCGGTGACGACGCCTGGCGCTCGCTGCCCACCCCGACCGGTGAGGTCTTCGAGTGGGACGCCGACTCGACCTACGTCCGCAAGCCGCCGTACTTCGAGAACATGCCTGCCGAGCCGGCCCCGGTCTCGGACGTCGCGGGCGCGCGGGTGCTGCTCAAGCTGGGTGACTCGGTGACCACCGACCACATCTCGCCGGCCGGTTCGATCAAGGCCGACAGTCCGGCCGGGACGTACCTCACCGAGCACGGTGTGGCCCGCAAGGACTTCAACTCCTACGGCTCGCGGCGCGGCAACCACGAGGTGATGATCCGCGGCACGTTCGCCAACATCCGGCTGCGTAACCAGCTGGCGCCGGGCACCGAGGGCGGTTTCACCCGTGACTTCACCGTGGACGGCGCCCCCGTGGCCACCGTCTACGACGCGGCGCAGAACTACGCGGCGGACGGCATCCCGCTGGTGGTGCTGTGCGGCAAGGAGTACGGCTCGGGGTCATCGCGCGACTGGGCGGCAAAGGGCACCGCACTGCTGGGCGTCAAGGTGGTCATCGCCGAGAGCTACGAGCGGATCCACCGCTCGAACCTGATCGGCATGGGTGTGCTGCCGCTGCAGTTCCCGGACGGCGAGAACGCCGAATCGCTGGGCCTGACCGGCGAGGAGACATTCACCTTCACCGGCATCGAGGAGCTCAACGACGGCACCACTCCGAAGACTGTGCACGTGGTCGCCGACGACAAGGAGTTCGACGCCGTCGTCCGGATCGACACCCCGGGTGAGGCTGACTACTACCGCAACGGCGGCATCATGCAGTACGTGCTGCGCAGCCTGCTGAAGGCCTGACTTGGCCAAGCGGCTCGACAAGGCAGAACGCGCCCGCAGGGAGCGCGAGACGGCGGCGCGCTCGGCGACGGTGGGCAAACCCCGTCCCGAGCCCGCGGCCAAGCCCAAGCCGGCGTCCGCACCCAAGGCCAGGCGCAAGCCGGCACCGTCCGGCCGGACGGGGGTCAGCCGTCGTGGCATCGGTTCGGAGTTGGCCGAGCGTGCCGCCTGGTCGATGCTCGCGGCACTTGCCGCGGTGGTTGGTGCCGGTCTCGCGCTGGCGCTTGGCAACGCGCTGATGCCGGTCTTGTGTCCCAACGACGACGGCAGTTGCGGGCTGGGCTGGACGGTGCTGATCAGCATGTCCGGCTATGCGCTCGCGCTGTTGCCGGCGTGCAGGATCGGCGGCCTCGGCGTCTGGTTCTGGGTTGCCTACATGGCCGGCTACGCACCGCTGATGATGGTCGCCGCGATCGGCGACTGGTGGTGGTGGACGGCGCTCGTCCTGTTGCCGCCGGTCGCCTCGATCGCCAGTGCGCCGCTGGGTCATGACCGGCTGCCGGCGCAGCAGCGGTACGGCCTGCTCGGCCTGGCCGTGATGGGCCTGGTTGCCGTGGTCTGGTGGTATGGCTTCGCCGCCGTGTGATGACTGCTGATTCTCGTTGGTCGAGATTGTCGAGATCCTGAACGGCGCGTCCACAAGGGGTTGAGGTGCTCAGCCCACCGCTGGTCGAGCTTGTCGAGATCCTGAACCTGCGCTCGCTGCTCAGCTTTCGCCGGTCGTGGGGCCGCCGACTACAGCCGGCATTCCCGCACCCGCAAGGCGGCCTTCTGGGGATCGGCTCTGGGCTACGGGCTGACCGCGGTCGCGTACTACCCGCTGGGCGTGTTCGCGGTCGGCTGCGAATAGGCTCGACCACGAGAGCGGCCGGCGCCTACCTGGGTAGCCACAGGTGGGAAGTCATGCCCACCGGGGGAGGAGTGCTGCCATGGCTGAGGGGAGTGGCAAGCCCGTGGTGCGTGTCGTCCTGGGTGCGCTCGCACTCCCGGTGCTGACGTTGGCCGCCACAGGGCTGGCCGTATGGTCATGGCAAAACGACCTGCCGAATCCGATCGCCACCCACTGGTCGGCGTCCGGCGATCCGGACGGCTTCAGCTCGGTCGGCGCCATGATGGCCTGGCTGGTCGGTCTGGGCGGCTCCGTCATTGCCGCGGCGATCTGGGGTGCGCTGGCGAAATCTTCGGCCGCCGTCCGCTCGATCGTTCCGCTGGTCGCCGGTGCCGGGGCCTTCCTGCTGGTGTTCCTGGCTGCCACGGTGGCGCCGCAACGCGGCGTCGCGGACGCGGCCACGGTTGCGCTGCCCGGCTGGGCGTTCCTGTGGGGCACGCTGGCCGGCGTCGTCGCCGGGCTGATCACGGTGCTGATTCTTCCGCGCTGGGCATCGCCGCCGCCGGACGGACTGACGCCGGCACGGGTCGCCGTACTCGACGCCATCGAGCGCCCGGTCTGGACGCGCGTGGTCACCACGACGACACCCGCACTGGTGGTGGCCGGCCTGACCACGCTGCTGATGCTGGTGCTGGCCGTCGTCACCGATGCCTCGTGGATGATCCCGATCGGCGCATTCCTGCTGCTGGCCATGGTGGCGATGATCCGGGTTCGCGTCACTGTCAACGCCGCAGGTCTGCGGGTGAGCGGTCCGCTCGGCTGGCCACGGGTCATGATCCGTCTCGACGAGATCGAGACGGTCGCCACCGCCGAGGTTCGAGCCCTGCGGGAGTTCGGCGGCTGGGGCTACCGGGTTGCCCTCTCGGGTCCGCTCGCCGGCGCAAAAGGCTTCGTGCTGCGGTCCGGCACGGCGATCGCGGTGACTCGTCGCACCGGCGCGATCGACGTGGTGGTTGTGGACGACGCCGCCACCGGTGCCGCCCTGCTCGAGGCGTATCGACGGCGAGTCACGGACCCGCCGATCCCATGAACTCAGCCGAACGGTGGATGGCCCGACCGTCGGCGTTACCGTGATCCGGTGCGCAGCCCCAGCCTGACCCGGCAGATCCTCGGCCTAGCGGTGCCGGCGTTCTTCGCGCTGGTCGCCGAGCCGCTGTTCCTGCTGGTCGATGCGGCGATCGTCGGGCACCTCGGGACGCCGCAACTGGCCGGCCTGGGGGTCGCCGGTTCGGTGCTCGCCACCGCCGCGGGCGTATTCGTCTTTCTCGCCTACGGCACCACCGCCACCGTCGCGCGGGCGCTGGGAGCGGGCGCCACCGGCAAGGTGGTGTCGGCCGGCCTGGACGGCACGGTGCTCGCCGCCATCCTCGGCGTCCTGGCGGCGCTCGGCGTCGGCTTCGGCGCCGAGTCGTTGTGTGCCGCGCTGGGCGCTGAGGGCGAGGTGCTGCAGCACGCGACCATCTACCTGCGGATCTCGGCGCTGGGCGTCCCGGCGATGCTGATCGTGATGGCGATCGTCGGGGCGCTGCGCGGCGTCCAGGACACCCGGACGCCGCTGTACGTGTCGGTCGCCGGCTTCACGGTGAACGCGCTGCTCAACCTCGGCCTGGTCTACGGCCTCGGCTGGGGTATCGCCGGCTCAGCCTGGGGGACGGTGATCGCGCAGTACGCGATGGCGTCCGCCCTTGTTGCGGTGTGGTTCGTCCGGCTGCGGTCCACTGGTGCCACGCTCCGCCTGCATCCCGGCGGGGTCCTCGCCGCAGCCGTCAACGGCGTCCCGCTGATCATCCGGACGCTGGCGTTGCGTGCCGTCCTGTTGCTGACCACCTGGGTCGCGGCCTCGCTCGGCCAGGTGCCGCTGGCCGCCCACCAGGTCGCGTTCACGGTGTGGAGCCTGCTCGCCTTCGCCCTGGACGCCCTGGCCATCGCCGGGCAGGCGCTCACCGGCAAGGGTCTCGGCGCCTCGGACGTGGCCGGTGTCCGAGCGGCGACGGCCACCATGGTCCGCTGGGGAATCGTCGGCGGCGCCCTGCTCGGGCTGCTGGTTGCGGTCTCCGGGCCGTTCCTCGCCCCGCTGTTCAGCTCCGATCCGCTGGTGCAGTCCGCCATCGTGGCGGCCTTGATCGTGGTCGGCATCGGGCAGCCGGTCTCCGGGTACACCTTCGTCCTGGACGGCGTCCTGATCGGCGCCGGTGACGCCCGCTGGTTGGCCGGCGGCATGGCGATCGTGCTGCTCGGCTACCTGCCCGTCGTGGCCGTCCTGCGGCTGAACGCGGACGCGCTCGCTGCCCAGGGTCCGGTGGTGGCGACCACTGCACTCTGGATCGGCTTCACCGCCTTCATGGTGATCCGCTCGGTGATGCTCCGCGTCCGTGAGCGCGGCGACGCCTGGCTGGTCACCGGCGCGGGCTGATCGCCTGACCGCAGCTTCTGCACGACCCCAGACCGGTTGCTATCATCGTTGATATCAGTCGGGAAAGAGGGGTGATCGGGATGGCGTCCATCGTCGTTCGAGGGCTTGACGACTCTGTGAAGCAGCAGCTGGCAGCGCAAGCCAAGGCGCACGGCCGCTCCATGGAGGCCGAGGTTCGTGACATTCTGACGACCGCCGCGTGGCGCCCCCATATCGGACTGGCGCTGATGCGGGCGGCGCAGGAGGTGGGAGGGGTTGACGACCTCCCGATCCCCGAGCGGACCGACATCGCCCGAGCCGTGGACTTCGCGTGATCGTCCTCGACACCAACGTCATCTCTGAGGTCTTCCGTCCCCGTCCGGACGCGCGCGTCGTGGCGTGGCTGGAGTCGCTCACTGGCGACGTCGCCATCACCGCGGTCACGCTCGCCGAACTGCTCGCGGGCGTCCGACGTCTTCCGCAGGGCAGGCGCACGGCGGCGTTGAGCGAGCGGATCGACGCGGCGCTGCGGCCTTATCGGGACACCCGAGCGGTGCTGGCGTTCGACGACGATGCGGCCGAGTGCTACGCGGACATCCTTGCCGCGCGCGGACAAGCGGGGCTGCCGATCAGCATGGCGGACGCGCAGATCGCTGCGATCTGCCGTGCGCGGGGAGCCGCGTGCGCCACCCGGAACGTCAAGGACTTCGCGGAGACCGGGGTCGAGCTCATCGACCCCTGGGCGGTTTGAAGCCAGCGAGGATCATGTTGGACGGAGTGGAAGCCCATCGCCTACAATCGAACATGTGAACGAGTCGATCGGCTACGCTCCGCCGGGTTGGCCGGACCGTGTCCGCCCGCCGGGGGCGCCGGACTGGGAGTTGACCGCGACCGAGTTCCTGCTCGACTGCTGTCCGGCTGACTACCGGGGCTATCGGCTACTGCGTCGGCATCCGGTGGTGCTGGCGCGGTTCGCGGCGGTGTTCACCGAGGCGCAGGAGCGGGCATGTCGAGAGGGGCTGGCCGGTGTGCGGGTCAGTCTCGTCGACGTCGTCGAACCCCAGGTGGTCGCCGGTGCGGTCAACGTCTGGTCACAGCAGCAGGCCGTTCTGACCAGGTTGCATCGCGAGGTGGATCTGGTGGAAGCCGCGCTTCGAGGCCGGCGCTTTGTGCCCAGGCTGTGAGGGTGGTCGTCCTGGTCAGGACCGCCGCGAGTTAGGTCGGCGCGTCAGGTGGGTCGCCAAGGCACGCGGCAACTGCTGGTCGACAAGGAAGCGTGTCATGCGGCGTTATCGTCAAACGACGACGCGCTGCACTCGGGCTGACGAGTCGAGTGCGGCGTACTCCCCCGGAACATTCGCGACTTCGCCGAGACTGGAGTCGAGCTGATAGATCCCTGGGTGGCCTGACGCCAGCGAGGATCATGCTGGACGGGTGGGCGCTGTGGAGCGGGCCTGTCTAGATGGTCAATGGTTTGGTGAGAGCCGCATGATTTTCACGCTCTGGTTCGTGATATTCATTTGGTAGAGTTTCTCGTCGTCCGACACGACGAGTGGGCGTGTCGGTACCACAGTGCCGGGTCGCGGCAGTGTGTATGTTCCGACCACAGTTCCGTGGGCGTCGAAATGGTAGACGTATCCCCAATTGTGGGCGTCTTTGATATATATCCAGTACCAGGATGATGTCGAGTTCCGGGCTAGTAGCGTGACATCCTCGGGTTTGCCGGGTGTCAGAATCACAGTCGAGAGCTTGCCGTCATGAAGTTCCACGCTTTGGTCATTGAGGAGGAACTCCGGGCGTGGCGGCACCGGGCCTGGGCCCTCAATGATCTCTGCCTTTCCCTTCATCGGGGTTTGCGATGAGGTTGCCATCCTCGCGAGTCAGAGTGCCTTGGGGCCACTGGGTAGAGTCATTGACCAACAGCTTGTGGGTTGAAAGCAGGGTGAGCTTCTTCTTGGACACCTTGTAGGAGCGGACGCTCCTGCCGGCGAGTAGCCAATAGACGCCGTTGTCGACGCGCAGATCTTCGCAGCAGTCGAGCCCAGGTGCCTTGAAGCTCGTGATCTGTTGCCCATTTCTGAAACTTGTCACACGGTTGTGTACGTAGTCGTTGACGGTCAGAGTGTTCCCGGCGACGAAGAAGGTCTGTGGTCCGATTGGATCCTCGCCATTCTGTCTCTCGATCAATGAAGCGCTATCGATCAGGGTCCTTGTGGCAGGAGGCTCCCGCGGCACAGCGGGCTCAACTATTGGGACTGTCGCCGACTGGGATGGATTTCTTGAGGGCTCGGGTGATCGGTTTCCGATGGGAGTGGAGGAGCATCCACTGCCGATAGTTCCGAGCAGACCGAGGCCGGCCAGTAGTGCGAGGCCTGATTGCACTCGCATCGTCCAGTTCCCAATCATTCCAGTGAGGTTTCTGTACCGCCCAACTCTAGGTCATGGACGGGCTGGTTCATGGGCTGGCGAGGTCGAACTCATTTCCCTCCGGGTCGAGCATCCGCACCCAGCGGATCGAATCGCCGATCGCGCCGTCCCCGGCGGTAGCGGAGCGCAGCGCACCAGAAGGGCGCCAGGGCGTCCGGGTCGATGGAGTCGAGCACGAGGACGATCTTGACGGACAGCGTTGTCATCTGGCCCTCCTGGGTCGGGGCACTCAGCCTGCCCGATGCCACCGACGTAGACTGCTCGCCATGCCGTTGCTCGACCGGATCAACCAACCCGCCGATCTGCGCGACTTGAAACCCGCTGAACTGGACGAGTTGGCGCAGGAGATCCGGGCGTTCCTGATCGAGCATGTGTCGCGCACCGGCGGCCATCTCGGACCCAACCTCGGTGCGGTCGAGCTGACCATGGCGATCCACCGGGTGTTCAACTCGCCGCGCGACCCGATCATCTTCGACACCGGCCACCAGAGCTACGTCCACAAGATCCTCACCGGACGGCAGCGCGGCTTTGACACGCTGCGGCAGCCGGGCGGGTTGTCCGGGTATCCGAGCCGGGCCGAATCCGAACATGACTGGGTGGAGAGCTCGCACGCCTCGTCCTCGCTGTCCTGGGCGGAGGGCCTGGCCAAGGGCTTCGCGCTGCGCGAGGTGGACGACCGCATCGTGGTCGCCGTGGTCGGCGACGGCTCGTTGACCGGCGGGATGACCTGGGAGGCGCTGAACAACATCGCCGTCCAGCCCGAGTTGCGGCTGGTGATCGTGGTCAACGACAACGGCCGCTCGTACACGCCGACCGTCGGCGGCCTGGCCACCCGGCTGCGCGGGCTGGGCCGGCAACTCTCCGCGATCCGCACCGATCGGCGCTATGAGCGCAGCCTGGCCGCGGTCAAGCGCTGGGTGAGCCGGACGCCGGTGGTGGGGGAGTCCACCTATGGCCTGATGCACGGCGTCAAGGCGGGCGTGAAGGACGTGCTGGCGCCGCAGGGCATGTACTCCGATCTGGGCATCAAGTACCTGGGACCCATCGACGGCCACGACCGCGAGGCGCTGGAACGGGCGCTCGAACAGGCCCGCCGGTTCACCGGCGGCCCGGTGATCGTGCACTGCTTGACCGAGAAGGGACGCGGATTCGCCGCCGCCGAGGCCAATGAGGAGGACCGCTTCCACGCCGTCGGACCGATCGACCAGGTCACCGGAGCCCCCCTCGGCACCATGCCTGCCCGCACCTGGACGGACGCCTTCGGCGAACATCTGGCCCGGATCGGGGCCACCGACGACTCGGTGGTGGCGATCACCGCCGCCATGCTGCATCCGACCGGCCTAACCCGGTTCGCCCGGCACTTCCCGCACCGCACCTTCGACGTCGGCATCGCCGAACAGCACGCTGTCGCGTCCGCCGCCGGGCTGGCCCGGGCCGGGCTGCACCCGGTGGTGGCGCTGTATTCGACCTTCCTGAACCGGGCCTTCGATCAGGTGTTGATGGACGTCGCCCTGCACGGCGAAGGGGTCACCTTCGTGCTCGACCGGGCTGGCATCACCGGCCCCGACGGCCCCAGTCACCACGGCATGTGGGATCTGGGCCTGCTCGGCATGGTGCCCGGCCTACGACTCGCGGCGCCCCGCGACGAGCAGCGGCTGCAGGAGGCGCTCGAGCTGGCGGTCGACATCGACGACGGACCTACCGTGCTGCGGTTCTCCAAGGATCCGCTGCCTACGCCGCTGCCCGCCGTCCGGACCGACGGGGAGGTCGAGGTGCTTTTCGAGGACGGCGACCCGCGCGTCCTGGTCGTCGGCTGGGGACAGTTCGCCGGTCTCGCGGTGGAGGTCGGCGAACGGCTCGCCCAGCAGGGCATCGGCGTCCGGGTGGTGGATCCGGTGTGGGCGCTGCCGGTGAGCCCCGACCTGATCAGGCTGGCCGGCGCACACGAGCTGGTGGTGACGGTCGAGGACGGCGGATTGGCCGGCGGGCTCGGTTCCAGGCTCGCGCAGGAATGTCGCCTCGCGGGCGTGGCGGCCAATGTCCGGGAGTTCGGCATCCCGCAACGCTTCATTGACCAGGGCGCCCGCGCGGGCATCCTGGCCGAGTTGGGGGTGACCGCCCAGCAGATCGCCCGGTTCGCCACCGAGGAGGTGCTGGCCGGCGAGCCCGAGCCGTCGATCGGCGCCGTCTGAACCGGGCATCCCGGCTGAGGCTTCGACGCAGGGTCTCGAGCTCGGACGGCGGCGTCCCGTCACGCTCAACCGGCGGCGTGCCGGGTGGGTGCCAGCGCGATCGCCAGGCAGCCGATCACGGCGGTGACGAAGAGCGGGGTGCCGAGCAGAAAGTCGCCGCCCTCGGCGAAGATCGCGGCGTCGAAGTAGCCGCCGCTGCTGCGGCTGAGGGAGACGAAGGCCGCGGACGTAACGCCGAGCAGGGCGCTGCCGCAATACAGCAGTACGCGGGACGGGATCGGCCAGTGCGGGGTCCCTTCGTGGGTCAGGTCGCCCTCGGTCAACGCCCGCCAGATCAGCCCGAACAGCACCGCCCCGATGCCGCTGAACCCCAGCAGCGCGCTGATTGGATCGTCGAGGATCGCCCGGTGCGGATACACCAGACACAACAGGATGCCGGACGACAACGCCGCGGCGCGGGTCAGGCTCAGCCGGCGTCCGCTCGCCAACATGGCCGCCGTGACCAGCAACACGACCAGAAGAACGCCCGACATCTGCGGCACCGTGTTGCCGGCCCATACCGTGTAGCCGAGGCTGCGAAGCAACCGGAACACCGCCAGCGCCGCCACGCACCCCATGAACATCGCCGCCCAGGGGCGCCCACGGCGGGCAGGTGGTAGCGCGACAGCCAACCCAATCACCCCGGTCGCCAGCAGGGAGAGCGACTGCGTGAGATCGGACGCGGCTGCCG
Source organism: Micropruina sp. (assembly GCA_047602545.1). GTDB lineage: Bacteria > Actinomycetota > Actinomycetes > Propionibacteriales > Propionibacteriaceae > Micropruina. The sequence continues at coordinate 185,631 of JASGHC010000004.1, forward strand.
CCGTATATGCGACGAGGCCGTCGAACAGCCACTCGGGGCCGGTGATCCGACTGACTTCGCGCGCCGCGGTCGGGATCAGATTGAGCATGACGGCTGCCGAATAGCCGATCGCGACAAGGTAATTCAGTCGTGTCGAGTCTTCGTCCAGGTCGGACCAGGCCGGCGGTCGTCCCGTCGTCGCAAGCACGCCGAACATCACCGCGGCCGCGAGGAGCAGCGCCAGGGCCGAAGCGACCCAACCCGGCCCGGCGTTGTCCGGATCGCGCGGCAGGTCGGCCAGCGCGACGGCGGCCCAGCCGAGCATCAGGAGACCGGCCACCATCAGCCAGCCCCGTGGCAGCTCGCGGATGGCGGCCGCCACCCCGGCGAACGAGGCTGTCACCGAGATCTGTGCCAGCGCCGCTCCGGCGACAAGCAGGGCGGGCAGGGCCAGATTCCCCAAGCTGATCAGCCCGCCCTCGACCGCGAACCCGCGCCAATCCCGGTTCAGCCCGTTGGCCGTATTCGTGCCGAACAGTGGAATGAACACGGCGCCGGCGATAGCCAGCGTCACCAGGACGAACTCCCACCAGGCGAACTCGCTGCGCCACCGCACCACGGTGAACACCACCAGGAACAGCAGGCCGAGCAGGCTGCTCACCAGCAGCATCGGGTTGCTGCCTCCCGCGATCGCGAAATAGGCCAGAGCAACGGCTGTCGTCAACAGCGAGAACAGCTTCACCCACCAAGGCAGGTGCAGAGCCGCCGTCTGCAGCACGGCCATCGACAACACCAGGCCGGCGATGCACAGCCAGGCGCCGATGTCGGGAATGGTCAGCCCGGTGGATGTCACCACCAGGACGTCGACGCGACGCAAGGTGCCCGCGAAGACGACCGCCAGCGCCAACAGTCCGTAGATGGCGAGCACGCTGGCCACGATCGGACGCAGCCCAACCGGCCATCCGGCGCTCCGCGGGCGTCCGTCGCGGACCGGCTGGACCACCGTCAACCAGACGATGTCCCGGACGACGCGGCCGGCCGCGACGAGCGTCCTCACCGGGCCTCCCAGCGGTAGGCGACCGAGCCGAAGAACCAGAACAACTCCCCGGCCTCCATGCTCAGCAGCGGTCCGGCGCCGAAGGACAGGTCCTTCTCGGACGTCGTGTAGCTGCCCAGTTCGGTGGCCGCGGCGTCCAGCAGCCGCAGCGTGGTCCGGTCGGCGACGAGCAGCCGGTCGCCCTCGACGGCGACCCGGATCGGGTCGATCGGCTTCGCCCACACGTGGCCGCCGTCGGCGGTTCGCAGCGCTGTCAGGTCGCCCGGCCGTCCGACGACGACGGTGTCGCCGATGGCGCTGAGTGAGCGCCGGATGCCGTTCAACTGCGTCCGCCACAGTTGCTCGCCGTCGGCCAGCCGATAGCCGCGGACGTAGCTGTCGGTGCTGCTCGCCACCACGGCGACGTCGCCGGCCACCGTGAACGCCTCTGCGCCCACGGTCGCGAACTCGTGCCGCACTGTGCCGTCCGGGGCGAATGCGACCAGATTGCCGGACTGATCCAGCACGGTCAGCGTGTCGCGGGCAACCACCATGGGCTGGCGAATCTCGGTGGGGGTCTGCCCGGTCCACGCGATCCGTCCGGTCTCGGCGTCGAAGGCGGTGATGGTGCCGTCCAGGGCGGCAACCACGGCCAGGTCTCCGAACCGCTGGATCGGAACGGCGCTCGCGTCCGACAGCGGGCTCTGCCAGAGGAATTCGCCCTGATCGCCGTATCCGACAACGGTGCGTTCGGTGGTGGCGGCGACGACGATCTTCCCGATTGCGAGGGTGGAGGTGACCTCGCCACCAGGGCGAGCGTGCCAGCGCGGGTCGGTGCCGGTGTCCGACCAGCCGCGAGCGACCAGGTCGCCGCCGGGCGTGTTGACGTACACGATGACCGGTCCGGGCAGCACCACCGGGCTGACGCTCGCGTACAAGGCGAGCGGCGGAATGTTCAGGTCGCGCCGCGTGAAGTTCCACCCCCTGTTCAGTACCGGTCGCGTGTCGGTGCTCACCCGGCTGAGCGACTGCCAGCGCGGTGGACGGGTCACCGCCATGCCGCTGCGGTCGTCCGACTGGGTGGCGACGATGCCTCGTCCCGGACACCAGGTATTGACGTCGCGGATCGGGGTATCGGCCGACCCGAGAGTCACTTCGCTGCTGATCGCGACGCACCCGCCGTCGCGGACGGTGGCGGCGCGCAAAGTGGCCGAATAGGGCTGCTTTCCGGCGGGGGTATAGCCACTGCCGACCATCACGGTGCCCGCGGCGCTCCACTGCTGACCGTCGCGGACGCCGGCCGGCAAGATCGGAATCTCGGGGGTGAAGTTCAGAAAGCCGGCGTCGGTCATGATGGTCCGCAGCTCCAGACCGCTCGGCCGCGCCGCCAGCAACCTGGTGTGGCGAACCTCGACCTTGCCGCGGGAGTCCGCGGTGAGTTCGGAGATGCGCACCCAGGTGTTGCTGCGGACCTCGTCGAGCGTCCCGCCGACGCCCATCGCTGCCGGCCCGCTCTGCCAGATCGGCATGCCGTACGCGCTGTAGTACTCGGTCACCGTGTCGGTGCCGTCGGAGTTCTCCAGCAGTACCCGGCCGTCTGTGGGCAGATAGCGCATCGCAGTGGACGCGTCCATCGCCGACACCGGCCGCCCCGACGTCGCCGCCGCGACCACCACACCGACGACCACGGCGATCACCAGAAATGCGGCGAGCCGTGAACGCGGCCGCCTCGGCTGGGCGGGGGTTCCGAACTGAGGTGGCGGGGGTTGCGGGAGTACTGGCGGACACTGCGGCGGAGGGAAAGGGGCGCCTGGCCGATATGCCGGGGGAGTGGGCTGGTCAGCTGGCCGATTGCCGAAAGTGCCGTTCGGCAGGTGGCCCGGATCTGACATTCGATCACTATAAACGTCTGCGATAAGCAGCTATGAAGGGTCCGTGGCCAATCGTTCCACGATCAGCGGGACCAACAGCTCACGCTGCCAGGGTCGGACGGACTCCGCTGCCAGCGCGGCGTCCACCGACTCCGGCGTCACCTCGGCGGGTGGCGTCCAGAGCAGCCGGCGCAGGGCGTCCGGGCTGATCAGGTTCTCCACCGGAAGCTCGAGCTCGGACGCCCGCGCGACCACGGCGGGGCGGACGGCGTCCCAGCGGGCCGCCGCCTCGGGGTTGCGCATCTCCCAGGTGCGGGTCGGAGGTGGCCCCTCGGCGGCCTGCTGGCGGCTGGGCAGCTGATCGCGGGTGAGGGCCGCGGCGCGATCCAGTGCGGCCAGCCAGCGGGCCCGGTAGCGGGACGGGAAGCGCCAGGCGAACTCGGGGACTGCCGCCAGGTCGGCCGGGCCGAGGCGCTTCACCTCGGCGGGGTTGGCGCGGGCGGCCAAGGCGGTGATCGCCCGGTCGGGCAGGATCTTGCCGGGTGCCCGGTCCATCGAGGACGCCAACTGGTCCCGCACCTGCCACAGCTCTCTCACGATCGCCAGCGCCCGCGGCGTCCGGACGGCGTGCAGACCGGAGGTTCGCCGCCACGGCTCCGCGCGGGTCGGTGCCGGGATGGCCGCCCGTTCAACCAGGTGGGCGAACTCCTGCGCCGCCCATTCGTCTTTCCCGGCCGTCCGGAGCCGCTCGTCCAGCCAGTCCCGCAGGTCGGCGAGCAACTCCACGTCGAGGGCGGCGTAGGTGAGCCACTCGTCGGGAAGCGGGCGTCGCGACCAGTCGGCGGCGGAATGCTCCTTGCGCAGGGTGATTCCGAAGGCTTCCTCGACCAGGGTGCCCAGGGCGACCCGCGGCATGCCGAGCAGCCGGGCGGCCAGCTCGGTGTCGTACAGCCGGTGGGGGAGCAGGCGCACCTCCGCCAGGCAGGGCAGATCCTGGCTGGCGGCGTGCAGCACCCACTCGGCGTCGGCCAGCACCGTCGCCAGCTCGGAGAAGTCGGCGGGTTGGTCGCGTCCGGTGAACGGGATCGGGTCGAGCAGGACGGTACCGGCGCCTGCCCGGCGCAGCTGGATCAGGTAGGCCCGCGCGGAATAGCGGAAACCCTGGGCCCGCTCGGTGTCGATGCTGACCGGGCCCGTGCCCGCGGCGAGGGATGCGGTGATCTCGGCCAGCCCGTCAGCGGTGTGGATGACGTCGGGAACGCCGCCGGCGGGTGCTTCGAGGACGACGAGCTCGTCGGGCTGGTCGGTCACCGCCGGCGCCGAGCCGACATCACCACGACGCCCTCAGGCAGGGGCGGGAGGCCGGCGGTGGTGCACAACAACTCGGACCAGCTCATCAGGTGCCGGGTGACGTCGTCGCCCGAGCTGACCAGCGGCGTCCACGACGCCCGGATCTCGATCTCGGCGCGCGGCGGGTCGGCCGACATGGCGCCGAAGGCCCGGGACGACACCGCGGTGACCGTTCCGCTCGGCGCGGTGTAGCCGGCGCCGTAACGCTCCAGCGCGTCGGTCAGCCACGACCAGCCCACCTCGGTGAGCAGGGGATCGACGACCATTTCGGCGTCCACCTCGGCCCGGGCGTAGGTGACGCAGCGGAAGTCGCCGTCCCAGGAGGCGTTGCCGGCCGGGTCGTGCAGCAGCACCAGCCGTCCGTTGCCCAGATCTTCCCCTCCGACGACGACCTCGGCGGCGACCGCGACCGCGTGCGGCGCGATCCGCTGGGGTGCCGGGATCTCCTCGATGACCAACTCGGGTCGCCAGTGCATGGCCTGCAGCGCAGCCACCGCGTCATCGAACAACCCGGTACCGCCCACCATCGTCTTGCGCGCGCCTCCCACGGAGGTGAATCTAGCCGCGGGGACGGCTGCCGCCCGCGGGACTCGCCGGGCGGCGGTCACGATCGCGTCCCCGGCACCGGCTCGCGCCGACCGCTCGGGCTCCGATCGCGCCCCGGCGCTCAGCTACGCCGGCTGCTCAGGCTCCAGCGTCAGGCAGATCGAGTTGATGCAGTAGCGCTTGTCGGTCGGTGTGCCGTAGCCCTCGCCGGTGAAGACGTGGCCCAGGTGTGAGTCGCAGGTGGCGCAGCGCACCTCGGTGCGGACCTGCCACAGTGAGCGGTCCTCGATGTAGCGGACACTGTCCAGTTCGGGGGCGAAGAACGACGGCCAGCCGCAATGCGATTCGAATTTGGTGTCGCTGGCGAACAGCTTCGCCCCGCAGGCCCGGCAGCGGTAGGTGCCGGGCGTCGTGGTGTCGGTGTACTCGCCGGTGAAGGCGCGTTCCGTGCCGGCCTCGCGCAGCACGTGGTACTCCGCCGGGGTGAGCATCGCGCGCCACTGCTCCGGCGTCCGGAATTGCGTCGGATCGAGCTCCATGGGAATAGATCTCCTAGGTATCTGGTGGCCGCTCCAGATTAGCCCGCCCGGGGAGGCCGCCCGGAGCGCACCGGCCGGTGGCCGAGGCCACCCCGCCCCGGTCACCCAAAGCCCTGCCCAACCTCTTCTAGCCTCCCGTTGACGGGGCTTGAAGAAGGTAGGGAGGGTTCATGGGGCGCGGGGTCGCGGTCGCGGGTGGCCGGAACGGGGTCGGCTAGCGTGGGGCCCATGGCTGGGAGCGCTGCGACGATGCTGACCGTGGGTGCCCGCGAGGTCCGCGTCAGCAGCCCGGACCGGGTCGTCTACGAGCCGACCGACCGGACGCCGGCGATCACCAAACTGCAGGTCTGCGAGTACTACGCAACCGTCGGCGACGCTCTGATGCGGGCGATGGGGGAGCGGCCGACTGCGATGGAGCGCTGGCCGGACGGCTGGCGTGAAGGGATGCGGCTGGCCACCAGCACCCAGGACCGGGAGGCCGACGGCTTCTACCAGAAGCGGCTGCCCCGGGGTGCCCCCGACTATGTCGAATCGGTCCGGATCACCTTCCCCAGCGGACGCCCCGCCGACGAACTGTGCCCGTCCGAACCTGCCGCTTTCGTCTGGGCGGCCCAGATGGGCACGCTCACCTTCCACCCGTGGCCGGTGCGGCGTCCGGACGTTGACCATCCCGACGAGCTTCGCCTCGACCTGGACCCGCAGCCGGGCACCAGCTTCGCCGACGCGCAGCGGGTGGCTGCCGTGGCCCGCGAACTGCTGGAGGAACTCGGGCTGCGCGGCTACCCGAAGACGTCCGGCAACCGTGGCATCCACATCTATGTCCGGATTCGTCCCGAGTGCAGCTTCGACGACGTCCGGCACGCCGCGATCGGCTTCGGCCGCGAGTTGGAGCGCCGTGACGGCGGTGTGACCACGGCCTGGTGGAAGGAGGAGCGCGGTGAGCGGATCTTCATCGACTTCAATCAGAACAACCGGGACCGGACCATCGCCGGCGCCTGGAGTTTGCGGGCGCGTCCGGGGGCTCCGGTGAGCACTCCGATGACCTGGGCACGCATCGCCGACGTCAAGGACCCGCGTGACTTCAACCTGACGACCGTGCCCGACTATCTGTCGGACGGCGACCCGTGGGCCGACATGGACGCCGAGGCGTTCCCGCTCGAACCGTTGCTTCAGCTGTGGGAGACGCTGCCGGGCGGTGAGCTGAACTGGCCGCCCGACTATCCCAAGCAGCCCGGCGAGCCGCCGCGGGTGCCGCCGTCCAAGAAGGTGGCGGCGCACTGGGACGAGCAGGGCAACCGAATCGAAAAGTAGTAGCCGGACGTTGGTCGAGCTTGTCGAGACCTTGGGGGATCGGGGTGCTGACAAGGGGTTTCGATACGCTCAACCAGCGGTGGTTGCGTGGATCACCGCGTCCTTAACCGGCGGGAGTCGCGTTGACCGGCGGTGGGACGGCTTTGGCGATTCAACGGCACAATGGCGTCCATGCAATTGCCTGTGATGCCGCCGGTGAAGCCGATGCTCGCCAAAGCGGTGCCTCAGATTCCGACCGGGGAACTGTCCTACGAACCCAAATGGGACGGCTTCCGCTCGATCGTCTTCCGTGATGGCGACGAGGTGGAGATCGGCTCACGCAACGAGCGTCCGATGACCCGGTACTTCCCTGAGTTGGTCGAGGCGTTGAAGGTGAACCTGCCCGAGCGCTGCGTGCTGGACGGCGAACTGATCGTCGTGGTCGGCGACCGGCTGGAATTCGAGGTGCTGCAGCAACGGATCCATCCTGCGGCGAGCCGGGTGAAGCTGCTGTCCGAGCAGACGCCGGCCAGTTTCGTCGCCTTCGATCTGCTCGCACTCGACGACGTCGACTACACCGCACGTCCGTTCGAGGAGCGCCGCGCCGCTTTGGAACGGGCTCTCGCCGACGCGCAGGCCCCGATCCACCTCACCCCGGCGACCCGCGAGCCCGCCCTTGCCGCGGAGTGGTTCGACCAGTTCGAGGGTGCCGGACTGGACGGTGTGATCGCCAAACCACTCGGCGGTGCGTACCAGCCCGACAAGCGCACCATGTTCAAGATCAAACACCAGCGCACCGCCGACTGCGTGGTGGCCGGCTACCGGCCGCATTCCAGCGGTGACGACGTGGTCGGCTCGCTGCTGCTCGGCCTGTACAACGACAGCGGCGAGTTGGCGTCGGTCGGCGTGATCGGGGCGTTCCCGCTGGCCAGGCGCAGGGAGTTGTTCACCGAGCTGCAGCCGCTGGTCACCACCTTCGACGACCATCCGTGGGCCTGGGCCCGGCAAGAGGCGGGCGCCCGCACTCCGCGGAACTCCCAATACAGCCGGTGGAACAACGGAAAGGACCTGTCCTTCGTGCCGTTGCGCCCCGAACTGGTGGTCGAGGTGCGCTACGAGCACATGGAGGGTGTGCGGTTCCGGCACACCGCCCAGTTCAACCGCTGGCGTCCCGACCGCGATCCGCGCTCGTGCACCTACGAACAGCTGGAAGAGCCGGTGAAGTACGACCTTGCCGACATCCTCGGGAAGGAGCCCGGCGGCACCGCCTGATCAGGGTGGGTTTCACAACATTCCTAGTCTGACCGTCAACGGGTGCGCCAGACTACGGGGATGGCAGGCAAGAAGAAGTCGAAGAAGAACGGTCAGGCGCACCCCGGACGGCCCACGAAGCCGCTCAGCAGGTTGCTGCGGCTGCCGAAGGGTCCGGTGGACCTGGCCCGCCTCGACACGGGGGCCTCGCCCGGCTATCCGGGCTCGGGCAAGAACGACGCCCCGGCACTCACCGCGGCGCTGACGCCCGAGCTCTCCGACCTGCAGGAGCAGCTCTACGCCAACGGCCGCTCGGACGTCCCGGGTGCGCCGAGCCTGCTGGTGCTGCTGCAGGGCATGGACACCTCCGGCAAGGGTGGGGTGATCCGGCACGCCATGGGCCTGGTCGACCCTCAGGGCATCCAGCTGAAGTCGTTCAAGGCGCCCACCAAGGAAGAACTCGAACACCACTACCTGTGGCGGATCAGGAACGCGCTGCCCAACCCCGGCATGATCGGCATCTTCGACCGCTCCCAGTACGAGGACGTGCTCGTCGTCCGGGTCGAGCAGCTGGTGCCGGTGAGCGAATGGAACCGACGCTACGACGAGATCAACGCCTTCGAGAAGGAGGCCACCGAGGCGGGCACGACGATCATCAAGTGCTTCCTGCACGTGTCCTTCGCCGAGCAGAAGAGGCGGCTCGCGGCCCGGCTGGCCAGTCCGGCGAAGTACTGGAAGTACAACCCGAAGGACGTCGACGCACGGGTGAAGTGGCCCGCCTACCAGGAGGCCTACGCGGACGCGCTGGAGCGCTGCGACACCGACCATGCGCCCTGGTTCGTGATTCCGTCCGACCACAAGTGGTACCGCAACTGGGCGGTCGCGCAGCTGGTCCGGGAACACCTGATCGGACTCAACCTGACCTGGCCGGAGGCCACCTTCGACGTCGCCGCCGAGAAGGCCCGCGTCGCCAAGTCGTGACCGAGCGCTGATCGTCGTCGGTCGAGCTTGTCGAGACCCTGGCTGCGGTGGAAGGCGGTTTCGACGCCCTCAACCAGCGGTGGGTGAGGGCGGGGGCTCAGGCGATGGTGAGGTGCCGGGCCGGCACCTCTTCTTCGACGGCGTCGAAGCCGAAGTCGAGCAGGTCCATCGCCGCGAACGCGTAGCGGGCGAGGATCAGGTCCATCACCTCGGGGGCTGCGCCGAGCGGTTCGCTCACCGAGACCGCCCCGCAGTGTTCGGCCAGGTCGGCCTGTGCGTGGAACAACTCGGTGGCAGTCATGAAGAACGACCCGACGGCGATGTGTTCAACGGCCCTGGGTGCGCAACCCCTGGATGGCCTGGGACACCGACGGCCCGGAGCCGTCCGCGACGGCGGTCAGGCAGGGCAGCCGGTGATGCGTCGACCACTGTCGCGCGCGCCGGGCGAGCAGTGCGTTGCCGCGGACGTCGCCGCTGCGGGCCGAGGACAGCACCAGGCCGTCCAGTTCCAGCACCCGGTGGGTCGCCAGCGAGCCGCGGAGCCGCTGGTCGAGCACCGTGAGCAGGGTCACCTCGGGTCCGATCGGACGCGACACGCTGATCCGCAGGTCGGGGTAGAGGTTGCGCAGTTTGACCGACTGGGCGATCACTCGTTCATCGGGGTCGATGGCATGGGTCAGTTGCAGCGGGACGAGGACCACCTCGGTGATGCCCTGCCTGATGAGCTGCGACACGACCTGGGCGGTCGACGGGGAGCAGTGATCGAGAAAGGAGCAATGCACGGAGAGGCCCGGGCGCATGCTCTGGAGGCCCTGCCTCAAGGAGTGCGCGACTTGGGCGACTCGGGCATCGGTGCTGCCCATTCCCACCATCACCAAGGCTGGAGCGGTCATGATGTGCCTCTCTTGCGTCACATGTCCTGCGGCTCCATTGCCGGCGTTTTCGTGCGACCAACTTCTCTCGGAGCTTGTACCAGAAGCAAATCGATCGCTCGACATGTGAGATCGCCGTCCCAGTTTTTGGGAAGTCAAGCGTAGTGAGCAGGTCTTTCCGACGAATCGTTCGACGGACGCGGGCTGCATCTCATCCAGTGGACAGCCGGCCGGTCGCCACTTGTGGGGCCGCGCAGCACGGCAGCGTCCGACGCGGCTGCTGAGTCCTGCACAGGCGCCATGGGAACCGCGCTGTGATCCATCGAGCGGCCGTGGACTCGTGGCGAGGTCCTGTCCCGCATGGACGAATCGCCTCCACTATGCTCAGGGCCCGATGAGCGGGCTGATCTCGAGCTGGCGGCGACGACGACTGTTCGCCGCGCCGGTGCATGGCCGGCGTCCGGTCCCGCGATGGAGCTGGATACCGTTCGCGGCGCTGGCCGGGGTGCTCGCGCTGCTGACCGCGCTCCGCGCTCTCGGGGTGGACGGTCCGGGCTGGTACCTCTGGTTGACCGACCCCCGTCGGCCGATCGTGCCGGCCGCCTTCCTGGGGTCGATCGTGGCGGCCGCCGCGCTGTACGGACGGTCGCGTCAGGCCACCGGACGGGTGGTCGGTGTGATCTCCGTCTCTGCTTTCGCCCTCGCCGCGGTGCTGCTCGGCCTGGTTTCCTACCTGCACTGCAGCACCGACGGGCCTCCGTTCTTCGACCAACTCATCTGGGTGCTGTCCGGCAACGGGGCCGACCCATGGGGGGCGGCACCGGGCTGCCCGGTGCAGCCGCCCCTGGCGCACCACCTGGCTCGGCTGTGTGCGCTGTGGGGCGCGCTGGCCAGTGCGTTGGGCGTAGTGGCGGCCATGTTGCGACGGCAACTCGACCGCTGGCTGGCCACCCTGGCCGATCGCGCGATCGTGGTGATCGGGGCGTCCGATGAGGCTGCGGCGATGGTCCGGGTGGTGGCGGCCGGCCGTTCCCCGGGATCGGCACTGCTGGTCGTAGACCACAGCGGCGACGAAGCCTTCGGTGCGTCGGTCCGGGCGATGGGCGGCCGGGTGCTGGCCGCCGAGGGTGTGGACGACGACCTACTGCGGAACCTGCTCACGCGGCGGGGCCGGATAGCCGTCGAGACGGTGCTGATCATTGAGGCCCGCGTGCCTGAGGCACTCGGCACCTTCGGCCGGATCGCTCGGGTGTTGGATGCGGCTGCGCCGAACCCGGCTCTGGTCAGCCGGGTGCTGCTGCGGATCGATGATCCGTGGGTCGCCGAGAACTGGCGGCGCACGGTCACCGGAACGGAGCGTTCCTGGCTGGCCGACGCGTTTTCGGCCACCGAGCAGACCGCCCGGGCGTTGGTTGCCCGGATCGAGCGGGTCGAGGCGCGCCGATTGGTGCTGACCGGACGCGGATCGCTGGCCGCAGCTGTGCTGGCAGAGATGGCTCGGGTCGAGCGGGAGCGCCGAGTGCTCCATCCGGGGAGCGCGGCGCCACGCCTCGAGGTGACCGTAGTCGGCGACGAAGCCGCCGAACTGATTGATGAGCACACCGCCCAACAGGCCCGCTTCGGCAACGACTCCGGGCTGGCGCAGCCGCGGGTCGTCGCTCAGGCCGCGACGGACGCGGTGCTGGTCGCCGAGGCCGAGGGTGAGCCGGCGACGGTGCTGATCATCACCGAGGACGAACCGGAACTCAATCGGCCGACCCGGCTGGCCGACCTGCTGCCGCAGGTGACCATCCTGGCCGTCGACCCGGACAGCACCGAGTTGCCCGCGTTCTACCGCCAGAGCAACGTGCGACAGGTGCAAGCGCTGTTCTCAGGGGTGGCTCAGCTGGGCCGGACGTGGGCCGCCGAGGGACCCGGAGAGGAACTGAGCGCCGCCGAGATCCACTTCCTCAGCCGGGCCGAACACGAGTCGTGGCGCCGGTTCTACGCCGCCTACGGATGGCGTCCGGGACCGAAACGCGACGACACCCGGCTGGTGCATGACTGGCTGGTCGATTGGGACGCGCTGCCGCCGGCGGCGCGGGTGCGGACCCACGCCGGCGTCCGGCGCTCAATGGCGCTGCTCTTGGCGCTGCTCGACACCGCCGGCTACCGCTCGCAGCGGCGGCGTACGCTGGCGCCGTTCGCGCGGCGTGGCGAGGTGCGTGCCACCCGGTTGTCCGAAACCCGCGCCTGGCGGACCGAGTCCGGCGCCGAGATGACCGGTGCGGCCGGGGACTGGCTGGTGACCGATCCGGCCACCGGCCGGCAGTGGTCGGCCGATCAACGTGCGTTCGCGGCAGGTCATGAGCGGATCGAGGGCGACCGCTACCGCCGGATCGGGACGGTGCTCGCCCGGCCGGCGCATTTGGGGGAGCGGGTCGACACGATCGAAGGTCCAGCCGTCGGCCAGCCCGGTGAGTGGCTGGTGGAGGGCAGTCTCGGCGAACGCTGGCTGGTGCCGACCGTTCGATTCCGCGCTGCCTGCGAACCGGTGTAGCCCCGCCCGGCCGCATGGTGGGACATGCCGGTCGAGCGGGCTGGGAATAATCACCGGTTTCCCACGTGAACGCATTCGGCTCGCTAACGTTCTCCTCATGGCGACTTCTTTGAACACCCCGTCCAAGCTCTCGGTCATCGGAGCCGGCGCTGTGGGTTCCTCCCTTGCATACGCAGCTCTGATCCGCGGCTCGGCCGACGAGATCGCCCTCTACGACCTGGACGCCAAGAAGGTGGACGCCGAGGTGCGCGACCTTGGTCACGGCACCCAATTCACTGCCTCGTCGGACGTGATCGGCGGCAACAACATCGAAGTGGTGAGGGACTCCAACGTGGTGATCATCACCGCGGGTGCCAAGCAGAAGCCCGGGCAGACCCGGCTCGACCTGGCCGCGACGAACGTCAAGATCCTGAAGTCGCTGATGCCGCAGTTGCTCGAGCAGGCACCCAACGCCCTCTACGTGCTGGTCACCAACCCGTGCGACGTGCTCACCGTGGTGGCTCAGAAGATCAGCGGCCTGCCGGCCGGCCGGGTGTTCTCCAGTGGCACCATGTTGGACACCTCGCGGCTGCGGTTCGCGATCGCCCAGGCCGCCAACGTGTCAACGCGGCACGTCCATGCCACCATCGTCGGCGAGCACGGTGACACCGAGTTCCCGGTGTGGTCGAGCGCGCGGATCAGCAGCATCCCGATCCGCGACTGGGTGGACTCCACCGGCAAGCGGATCTTCAACGAGGTGCTGCTGGCGCAACTTGCCGACGAGGCGATGCACGCCGCATACACCGTGATCGAGGGCAAGGGCGCCACCAACTACGCCATCGGCCTGACCGGGGCGCGGCTCACCGAGGCATTGCTGAGCGGCGAGCGCTCGGTCTTCCCGCTGTCCAGCGTGCTGGAGGACTACCACGGCCTGAGCGGCATTGCGCTGTCGGTGCCGAGCCTGGTCTCCAACAACGGCATCCAACGGGTGCTCGACATCCCGATGGACGCGCAGGAGATCACCATGCTCAGGCGATCGGCGGCGACGCTGAAGGAGTCGCTGAAGTCCCTGGGCTTCTGACCTTCACTGCTGTCGGGCTTGTCGAGACCTCGGACGTCATCGTGACGACGGGTCTCGACAGGCTCAACCCGCACTCTGCCGGTGCGGGCGCTACTTGAGCGGTGCCGTCCGGGTGGCGACGTCCTCTGCGAGGTCCAGGGCTGCCTGCCGCTGGGTCTCCTGACTGCCGCCGAGGCCGAGGACCCGCACGTAGTATCGGGAATCGACGGCGACCAGGGCCGTCGTGGTGGAGTCCTCGCCGGTGACGCCGGAGCGTTTGTCGCCGGTGTAGTTCTCGGTCTGGCTCATCTTTTCCAGCTCCTTGGCCAGCGCTGACCCCTTGGCGTCGTGCACCACCTCGACGGACAGCAATCCGCCGCCGTCCTCGCCCTGCAGCGCGCACCTGCCGACCCGGCGTCCGGGTTCGAAGGTGGAAAGCTCACGAAGGCCCGACACCGGCTGATCGACCACGGATTCGGCCTTGGCGGCGTCCACCCGGTCGTCGCACAACCGACCACGGGTACCGACCAGGGAAGGGCCGGGATCGGGATCCTGCGCGGCACACCCGCTGACCAGTGCGAGAGCGGCAAGGGACGCCACAAGGAACCGGCGCGGGGCGGGGCGGGAGGGGGAGGGCATGACGGAAACCCTACTCCCGCGCGGCGGCGTGGCTGACGCCTGACCAGGGATCGCCGGCGGAGTTGCCGTCCGGTTGACCCGGGTGTTCCAGGCGTCTGACGGCGTGGGCGGCGGGGCCGTGGCTGAGATCCCCATGCCGTGCTGCGAGATGCGGACAGGTTGGTGGTCACCCGGTAGGCTGACCCCGCGCCTCACAGATTGGACGCCGATGCTGCCGATGTCCGGACCAGGGCTCTCCCTGTTCGAACAGAACATCCCGCTCGCCATCGCGATCGTGGTCTGCTCGTCGGTCGCCTACGCGGGCGGCTCCACCATGCAGCACGTCGCGGTCGGGCGGTTGGTCGACCCGGACGCCGACAACCGGGCGATGGGCCTGCGGCAGCTGTGGCGGCTGATTCGGACGCCGTTGTGGCTGCTGGGCCTGCTCACCATCTTCATCGGCGCGTCGGCGCACATCGTGGCGCTGATGATGGCGCCGGTGACGGTGGTCCAGCCGGTCGGGATTCTCGCGGTGCCGTGGGCAGTGCTGATGGCGGCCCGAATCCACCGGCACACGATCACCCGGGCGATGTGGCTGGCGGTCAGTATGACCGTCGCCGGCATCGTGGTGTTCACGCTGCTGGCCGCCTCGGCGGCGTCCCAGCACACCGTGCTCGACCCGGTCGCCATCGCCATCGGCTGCACCGTCATCTGCGTCGTCGGCACCACGCTGGGGCTGCTCGGCTGGAAGGGCCCGGTGCAGCTGCGCTGCCTGATGTGGGCGTCCGGCGGCTCGTTCTTCTACGGGCTGTCCGCTGGCATGGTGAAGGCCACCTCGGAACTGGTCAGGCAGGACGGCTTCCACGGCATGCCGATCTTCTGGGTGGTGGCGCCGTTCCTGGTGCTGTCCTACGGCATCGGTGGATTCATGGTGCAGCAGGCTCTGGCGAACGGGCCCGCCGAGATCACCGTCGGCTCGATGACCACCACCGACCCGATTGTGGCGGTCACCTTCGGACTGGTCGTGCTGGGCGAGGGGGTACGGATCACGCCGCTGGCCGGTGTCGGTATGGCGTTGGCGGGGGTGTTCGCGGTGTGGGGTGTGGTGCTGCTCTCTCGGCACCATCCCGACGCAGTCAAGCCCGAGCCGAGGATGCCGGCCGCCGTCGCCGAGGTGCCGGCGGGGCACTGAGCCGGATCGGGCTAAGCCGGGCTTAAGCGGCGGCCGTCAGCCCTTCACGGTGAGCGCCGACATCTGCCGGCCCGATCCGTTGGCCAGAATGATCGTGGCGTCGCCCTTGCTCATCGGGAAGAACACATAGCCGGTGACGGGCTGCTGGACCGTGGCGGTGCCCATCCTGATGTCCGGGGAACGAGGACTGCTGGTGGGCCGGATCAGGTCGGTGGAGGCGTTGGAGAAGGCCATGAAGCCGAAGCTGATCGAGCCGTCGTCGGAATGGATGCGCAGCCGCAGTTGGAGGCCCTCGTCCGTCCAGGTCGATTCCAGAATCTCCCAGCGGCCGTCCTGGCGTCCGTCTGGTGTGGTGAATGGCTGGCCCGGCCCGGCCGGGGCGGTGGTGGTAGGCCCGGCGGATGCGCTCGGCTCAGCCGACGACAGGGACCGGACGTAGATGCCGCCCTCGATGACCACCACGAGGACGATGAGCGCGACGATCGTGATCAGCAGCGGCGTCCGATTGGGTGGGGGCGCGAACTGGTTGATCGAAACCGGCGCCGGCGGTTGCGCGCCGAGCGCTTGCCGTGGGTCGAACCCGGGTGTGGTGCTCATCGTTACTCAGGCTACCCCGCCGGAGTTTTCCACAGCGCGGCATCCCGGCACGCAATTTTGACCACTTTCGTGCTCTCTGGCGGTCACTGAGGGCATGACTTCAGATACCTCCGTCCCGATTGCCCGCGTCCGCGACCTGCCCGACCTGTTGGGAGTCATTCCGCATCTTCTCGGTTTTCATCCCGATGAATCGGTGGTGTTGATCGTGCAGAGCGAGGGGGTGATCCAGCTGACCGCCCGGGCTGACCTTGCCGACCTGCGAGGTCCCGGGCTCGTGGAGTTACTGGTCAACCGCTTGCTGGCCCGCTGGCCGTCCGGGGCGATGTGGGCGGTCGCCTACACCGCGCGCGAACGACAGGGCTGGCGGCTGCTGCGACGAGCGGCCGGGCACCTGGGTGATGCCCTGGCCGGCGAGCCGATCTGCGTCAGCGGCCACCGGTACCGGGTCGGCACCGCGCATGGTCCGGTGTATCGGCATGATCCGCGGGCGGCGCCATCGGCTGCCTCGGCAACGCTGCACGGTCTCCAGGCCCGCCCCAGCCGATCGGCACTCACCACGCTGGTGCGCGCCGATCCGCGCGACGCGGAGTCTGCGGAGACCGCCTGGGTGCGGGCTCTGGGACGTGCGCTCGACCTTGACCGAGAGGCTCGTCCCGACGAACTGAGGCGCGCCCTCGATCAGGCCCTGCGGGCTCCCGGCCAGGTGTCGGGTGACGACCTGGCGTGGCTCGGCCTGCTGATCAACGATCCGCAGGCCCGCGACGAACTGGTGCTGTCGTTGCGGCAGCCGGCCGCCGAGGCCTGGGTGGACCTGTGGTCCCGGGTGGTGCGTGCCTGCCCGCACGGTACTCAGGATCAGCCGCTGGCGATCCTCGCGCTGGCCGCCTGGGTGAACGGCGACGGCGCGCTGCAGTCGGTGTGCCTGGAAGAGATGGACAGGCTCGGTATCGCTCCCGGTCTCAAACGGATGCTCGAGGATCTCAACGCGGCAGTGGTGCCACCGAGCGAATGGGGCGAGCTTCGCGAGCGGCTGCGCGCGATGCTCGATGAACCGGTTGACGAAGCCGCGGCCACCGGCTGAGCATGCCCGTCTCCGCGCGCCTCGAACTTGACGCGTCGCGGCGGCCCCGCCCAGCAGCGGCCGCTGTGGTCAGTAGAAGAGCCCGCCGACGAGGCTGCCGGCCAGGTAGGTGAGACCCATGGACAGGCTGCCCACGACAACATTGCGCACCACCGGACGCAGCGGAGGCGCCCCGCTCAGCCGTGCGCTGCTGTAGCCCGTGATCGCCAGGGCGGCCAGGACGGCGGCGATCGTGATACCCAGGCGTGCCTCGACGGGCGACAACACGATGCCCAGCAGGGGGATCAGTGCGCCGAGGGTGAACGCCGTCATCGACGCGATCGCAGCCTGCCACGGATTGGTCTGTTCCTCGGCGTCGATGCCGAGCAGATCGCGGGCGTGTGCCGACAGCCCGTCGTGGTCGGCCAGTTCACCGGCCACCTGCCGGGCCAGGCCCGCCGACAGGCCACTGCCGACGTAGTGCTCGGTGAGTTCGTCGAGCCGGGCGTGCGGATCCTGCTGGAGTTCGTTTCGCAGTTCGTCCAGCGCGGCCCGCTCGGTGTCGCGCTGCGTACTGACCGAGACATACTCGCCACCGCCCATCGACAGCGCGCCGGCGACCAGGCCGGCGAAACCGGCGACGAAGACGGCGAATGAGTCACTGGTCGCCCCGGCGACGCCGAACACGATGCTGGCGGTGGACACGATGCCGTCATTGGCGCCGAGGACGCCGGCCCGCAACCAGTTCAGCCGTGACGCCAGTTCGACGTCCGGACGGTCGGCTGCGGTCGTACTCATGGGGCCACTCTGCGCGCTCGGGCACGGCCGGCACAAGCAAGGAAAGGCTCGCCTTCGTCCACCTTCCGACGTGTCAACACGGCGCCGACAAGGGTTGTTCCGGCAACGACGACAGCTCTGGATGTTCGAATTGCCGGGTCGAGTTTTCCACAGGGCTGAACGATTGTGACCGAATTCCCGGCGAGCGGCCCACGGTGAGGACATGGTGCGCAGAGAACGATCGGCCGACGACCTGTCCGAGGTCGTCCGGCGACGGTTGGCGGCGTTGTTGGCCGATATTCCGCCGCGGCGGATCCTCGATGACGGTGACGACCTGGGTGGTCCGCCTGCCGCGCAACCGGCGCCCGTCCGGGGGATCGCTGCCGACGACGAACCGGACCCCCCCGAGCCGCCGACAGCCGCCCGGGTCACCGGGCCGCTGGCCGCACTGGCGCCGCGGGTCGGCCAGTTCGTCCGCGAGCACCTGGTGGTGGTGGGCATCGTCGTGCTCAGCGGGGTGCTGTGGGGTGGGTACAGCCTGATGCAGGCGCGGACGGTGCCGGTTGCTGCGGCCGCCACCACCACCGCTCAGCCTTCGGTGGCGATCAGCGCGGGGTCGCCGGCTCCCCGCGCCAGTGCCGCGCCGCAGTTGCTCGTCCACGTCCTCGGTGAGGTGCGTCGCCCAGGGGTGATCAAGCTGCCGGAAGGAGCGCGGGTCAAGGACGCGATCGCTGCCGCCGGCGGGCTGACTCGGCGGGCCAAACCGGGTGACCTGAACCTGGCCGCGCCGATCACGGACGGTGCACAGCTGTACGTGGGGCGCTCCGGTGGCCAGGTGCGGGGTGCCGGTGGCGCCGGAGGAACAGGAGGCGACGGGACCGGAGCGGCTGCATCGGCGAAGATCGATCTGAACACCGCAACCGCCGAGCAGCTCGACGCTCTGCCGGGTGTCGGCCCCGTGACAGCGCAGAAGATCCTGGCGTGGCGTGCGGCGCACGGCCGATTCCGGTCATTGGCCGAGCTCCAGGAGGTCGACGGCATCGGGCCCAAGAGCTACGCACAGATCGCGCCGCATGTCCGAGTCTGAGGCCGGTCTCCGGCCGGCTCGGCCGGACCTTCGCCTGGTTCCCGTCGCGGTCGCAGCCTGGGCGGGCATGTGGGTCGCCACCGCAGGAGACCCGGGCTGGCTCACCCTGGGAGCGCTGGCAGGTGGGGCCGGCGCGGCACTTGCCTGGCGCAAGCGGTCATGGGCGCTGGCGGCGGTCGCGCTGGTGCTGCTCGGTTGCATGCTCACCGGCGCGGCGCGTTGGTGGTCGCGGGGTCACGATCCGCTGACCAGGTTGGCACAGGAACAGGCGGTGGGTGTGGCCGAAGTGACGGTGGTGGGTACGCCGCGGCAGGCGAACGACAGGGCGTCCGGCCGCCGTGGTGGTCCAGCAGCGCGCGGCTGGAGATCATCGATGCGCGCGGAGATCGGTTGCGCAGCGGCGCGACGGTTCGGGTGAGTGCGAGCGGCGACGCGACGGCGTCCTGGGCAGAGCTGGTGCCGGGTACCCGGGTGCGCGCCGCGGTGCGGCTCGCCGAAGCTGAGCCGGGCGAAGCGGCGTCCGTCCTGGTGCGGGCTCGGGAGCCGCCGGTCATCGTCGCGCCGCCGGAACCGCTCGACGCCGCGATCGAGCGGGTCCGGGCAGGGTTGCGCGCCAGCGCCGCCCATCTGGAACCCGAGCCACGGGCACTCGTTCCCGCGCTGGTGGTCGGCGACGCGTCCGCGATGCCGAGCAGCCTGGTGGACCGCTTTCGGACTACCGGCCTCACTCATCTCACCGCCGTCTCGGGCGCGAACCTGACCCTGCTGTTGGCCTTCCTGGGCACGGTGGCGCGCAGCTGTGGGGTGACCGGTTGGTGGCTGCGCGGTCTGCTCGGTATGGGTGTGGTCGGCTTCGTGCTGCTTTGCCACTCCGAGCCCAGCGTGGTGCGGGCGGCTGCGATGGGCCTGGTCGGCCTGGTGGCGCTGGGTGCGGGCGGCAGCGGCGGGCAGGCGGTGCGGGCCTTGTGTGTCGCGGTCGTGGTCATCGTGTTCGTCGATCCGGGGATGGCCCGGTCGGCCGGTTTCGCATTGTCGGTGCTGGCCAGCGGCGGGATCGTGGCCTGGTCGCGGGCGTGGACCGATGCGTTGGTCCGCTGGCTGCCGCGCTCGCTTGCCGAGGGGGTGGCCACGCCGCTGGCCGCCCAGCTGGCGACCCAGCCGCTGGTAACGCTGCTGTCCGGGCAGATCAGTCTGGCCGGTCTGATCGCGAACCTGGCCGCCGGACCCCTGGTCGGGCAGGCCACCGTGCTGGGTTTCCTGGCGGCGGCGGTCGCTGTGCCGATGCTGCCGCTGGCCGTGGTGTTCGCCACCGGCGCGGGATGGTGCGCGCAGGGGTTGTGCTGGATCGCTCGCCTGGGGGAGTTGTTTCCGGCTGCCGCGGTTGCCTGGCCCGCCAACGCCGTGGGGGTCGTGCTGGTGCTGGGCGGGTGCGTCGGACTGGTGCTGGTCATGCCGAGGCTGTTGCGTAGCAGAGTGTTGGCGATCGCTGCCGGGCTGCTGTTGATTCTCGCCCTGCTGCGGCCGCCGACTCCGCCGGGCTGGCCGCCGCAGGACTGGTCGGTGGTCTTCTGCGATGTCGGTCAGGGGGACGCCACCCTCCTGCGGGTCGGTGCGCGGGCTGCGGCGCTGGTGGACGCGGGACCAGATCCGGCACGGTTGCGTGCCTGCATCGACGGGCTGGGCATCGACGTGCTGCCCTTGGTGATGCTGACCCATTTCCACGCCGACCATGTCACCGGGGTGGGCGTGGCCGTGGAGGGGCGCCGGACGGAGACCGTCGGGGTCTCCGGGGCGACGACGCCGGCGTCCGGATTCGAGTTGGTGAAGCATGCGGCCGGCGGCGTGGGCCTCACCACGCTCGCCCCGGGCGCGGTGGTCGAGGTGGGTGCCTTGAGCATCCAGGTGCTGGCGGTGCGGGCGTCCCCGTCGCAGGCCGGCCGCGACGAGGGTGAGTCGGCCGCCGAGAACGACGGCTCCCTGGTGATGCGCGCCTCGGTCAACGGCGTGCGGGTGCTACTGGCCGGAGACGTCCAGGAGGACGGGCAGCGCAACGCGCTCGCGGCGGGGGCCGATTTCGCCGCCGACGTTCTGCTGGTCCCGCATCACGGCTCCGGCCACCAGTTGCCGGAGTTCCTCGCCGCCAGCCGGGCCACGGTCGCCGTGTTCAGCGTGGGTGTCAACAACGCCTACGGTCATCCGG
Source organism: Micropruina sp. (assembly GCA_047602545.1). Lineage (GTDB taxonomy): Bacteria > Actinomycetota > Actinomycetes > Propionibacteriales > Propionibacteriaceae > Micropruina. Next base: position 206,455 of record JASGHC010000004.1, read on the forward strand.
CGCTCCGGACCCAACGAGCCGTGCAAGACCTCGGGATGCGGATCGCACGGACCGATCTGCAGGGGGCGGTTGCGATCAGCCGGGTGGACGGCGCACTGGTCATCACCACGCAGCGCTGATTCTCACCGGTTGAGCCCGCTTTCACCGGTTGAGCCCGTCCTCTCTGGTCGGGCTCGCGAGACCCCAGGAAGTCGGCACCACACACGTGGTCAGCGAATCAGTGTTTGCAGCGGCGCGCCGGGCTTGTTGTCGGTCGCGGATGGCATGCTGAGGCCATGACCACGCCGTTCGCGACCGCGACCCTGATTCAGGGACCCGAGAGCCTCCTCGCTGAGCGGGCGGTGCGGCAGCTGGTGAGCGAGGCGGTCCACGCTCGCCCGGACGCGACCGTGAGCCGGGTCTCGGCCGGCACCCTGGATCGTGGAGGCTTGGCCGAGCTGGCAACCGGGTCGCTCTTCTCTGCCTCTACTGTGGTGATTGTCGAGCAACTGGCCGATCTGCCGGCCGACGTGGCTGACGACCTGCTGGTGCTGGCGTCCGACCCCGGTGATGATCTCGCACTCATCCTGGTGCACGAGGGCGGTGCCAAGGGCAGGGCGCTGCTCAATCGGCTGCGCAAGGCGAAGGTCGTCCAGCTGGACGCTCCGGCGGTCAAGGCCTGGGAGCTGCCCCAGTTCGTCACGGCCGAGGTGCGGCGTCACGGCGGCCGGGTTGATCGCGCGACCGCCGAAGCCCTGGTGAGCGCCGTCGGCAGCGACCTGCGCAGCGTGGCTGCGGCGGTCGCCCAGCTGCTGGCCGACACCGAGGGGGTGATGACGCAGGCCGATGTGCAGCGCTACTTCGCCGGGCGCGCCGAGACCACCGGCTTCGCGGTGGCGAATCACTGCCTCGACGGGAATCGCGAGGCGGCACTCGGCAGCCTGCGCTGGGCGCTGGAGACCGGGGTCGCCCCGGTGTTGCTGACCAGCGCGGTCGCCTCTTCGCTGCGCAATCTCGGCAAGTATCCGGACGCCCGCGACGAGCGGCTGCGCGACGCCGATCTGGCGCGACGGGTCGGAGTGCCGCCGTGGAAGCTGAAGGACCTGGCCCGGCAATCGCGGGGCTGGAACGCATCCGGTGTCGCGGCGGCGATCCAGCTGGCCGCCCGGGCCGATGCCGAGGTCAAGGGCGCCGCGGGTGACCCAGGCTTCGCGTTGGAGATGCTGGTGCTCGGTGTCATCGATCGCCGGGGGCGGTCCCGAGCCCAGGTCTGATGAGCGCCCGCCCTGATTGACAACTGGGTCGCCCGGCGGCGGGCAGTGTTCACTTTCCGGGCTCACTTCTGGCTGGTGGGGCCTGTCGAGACCCTCGCATCCACGCGCTGACAAGGCGTTTCGACACGATCAATCAGCGGTGGTCTCGCTAGTCGGCGACTCCCAGCGGCTAACGGCAAGGGCTCCCAGGGAAAGCGAAGCCCGTCCGGCGGCGGGGGGATTACCACACGGACGGGCTTCGCACTCGGGGGAGATTGGCGCGTCCCCCGGGTCTAGTGATCTCAGCGCTTGACTGAGATGTGCACGTGATCGAAATGGTTCGCGGTGGCCCCGCCGCGGTTGCCCATCTTGCGCCAGCGCGGGGTCTGCACCGTCCAGATCTTCTGCCGGAAGATCACGTAGTGAATCTTGTACTTCTTGGCGTTCTTCTTCTTCGCGAAGTACTTGGCGATGGACCAGCCCAGGCCGGCGTTCTTCCTCCACTTCGGGATCATCACGTCGATCGCGCGGCCCGCGGGGTGATCGCCGGAATACCTGCTGCCCGCGCGCCAGCCACCGATGGACTTGATCGCGCGCCAGTCGTTGCGGACCTTGTTGGCGACCCTCTTGGCCTTCTTGGTGAGGCGCTTGTAGTGGGACACCTTGGCCTTGGGGGCGTTGCCGCTCAGTTTGGCGGTGGAGGTAACAGTCTGGGCGGATGCGACGCCCCGGGACTCCGCGACACCAGCGCTGGCCGGTGCGGTGGCGGCGAAGGTCCCGACTGTCAACGCCAGCGTGACTGTCGCGGTGGCCAGGCGCGTGCGATTGTTCATACTCATCCCCGTTTGCTCCGTGGACTCTCCGAGCCCGGTCGTCGCCGGCGGCACCGCCGACTACGAACTGTCTGAGAAACCAAATCACATTCTCAGAATCGACGCAATTCGCTCAGGTTTGGCCGGGCCTCGAAGAGGGGGCCGTCCGGCTGCGGGGACGCGCGAGCGCCGCCCGAACCTGCGGGCGGCGCTTGGCTATTGGATTCAGAGAGCGGCGGCCTGAGCGGCGATCGCCGACTTGCGATTGGCGGCCTGGTTGCGATGGATGACACCCTTCGACGCCGCCTTGTCGAGCGCGCGGCACGCGCTCTGCGCCAGTGTCTGCGCCTTCTCGGTGTCGCCGGCCTCGGCAGCCTCGCGGAACCGGCGCACGTGGGTGCGCAGCGTGGACTTCACGGCCTTGTTGCGCTGACGAGCCTTCTCGTTCGTCTTGATGCGCTTCATCTGGGACTTGATGTTCGCCACAGGGCATGCCTCTTCGATACTGGGTGCTCACGGTGATGCGCCCACAGCAGGCGCGACCACTCACACTATCAAAGTGGGCTCGCGCTCAGCAAAGCGGACGCCGCCGCGCCTCCACCGGACCCACCGAGGCCCTCCCTCACTACGGGCACTGGGGACTGGAGCTATTGCACGAGCAGGCGCTGTCGGGTGACATCGGTGTGCAGGATCAGGCCGGGCGTCCGGGCGACATGGACCACCTCGGCGAGCCAGGAGTCGTCCGCGCAGAGCGTGGTGTGCCGGTTCGGACGTGCGGTGGCCAACTCGGGCTGGAACGACGCCCCTTCGCGGCCGTCGAACAGGGCTGCACACCAGATGCCGGTTTCGACCAGCTCCTGGAAGAAGTGGCTGCCGTAGGACGGCTTTGGGCGGAACTCTCCGGCGACATAGGTGGTCTCCACCAGCGCGGCGAAGCGGTTCAGGTCGGTGAAATACGCCGGTACACCCAGCGACGGCATCGAGGTGCCCCAGCGCCCGGGAGAGCTGAGTGCGGGGCAGCCGGCCACGATCGGTAGAGTGACCTTTCGGACCAGACACAGGACAGGTGAATGAGCGGACCCCGCCCCGGCGCCACGCCCCCGGAGAGCATCCGGAACTTCTGCATCATCGCGCACATCGACCACGGCAAATCGACCCTGGCCGACCGCATGCTGCAGTCCACCGGTGTGGTCAACGCCCGTTCGATGCGCGCCCAGTACCTGGACCGGATGGACATCGAGCGCGAGCGCGGCATCACGATCAAGTCCCAAGCGGTCCGGATGCCGTGGCAGGTGGATGGTGCCGACCACGTCCTGAACATGATCGACACGCCCGGTCACGTGGACTTCACCTATGAGGTCTCCCGGTCGCTGGCCGCCTGTGAGGGTGCCATCCTGCTGATCGACGCCGCGCAGGGCATCGAGGCGCAGACCCTGGCCAACCTGTACCTGGCGCTGGACGCCGATCTGCACATCATCCCGGTACTGAACAAGATCGACCTGCCCAGCGCGCAGCCGGAGAAGTTCGCCGCCGAAATCGCGCACCTGGTCGGTTGCGATCCGGACGAGGTGTTCCGAGTGTCGGCCAAGACCGGCGAGGGCGTCCGCGAACTCCTGGATGCGATCGTCGCGCAGATTCCGGCGCCGGTGGGCGACCCTGCCGCGCCTGCGCGGGCGCTGATCTTCGACTCGGTCTACGACACCTACCGCGGCGTGGTCACCTACGTCCGGGTGGTGGACGGCGCGCTCGCCCATCGGGACCGGATTCTGATGATGTCCACCAAGGCCACCCATGAGGTGCTCGAACTGGGCGTGATCAGCCCCGAGCCGCTGCCGTCCAAGGGGTTGGGTGTCGGTGAGGTGGGCTACCTGATCACCGGTGTGAAGGATGTCCGGCAGTCCCGGGTCGGCGACACCGTCACCCTGACATCGCGCCCGGCAACGGAGAACCTGGGTGGGTACCGGCAGCCCAACCCGATGGTGTACGCCGGGCTTTACCCGATCGACGGCGCCGACTTCCCCGAACTGCGCGAGGCGCTGGACAAGCTGCAGCTCAACGACGCCGCGCTCACGTACGAGCCCGAGACCTCCGGGGCGCTCGGTTTCGGCTTCCGGGTCGGCTTCCTCGGGCTACTGCACATGGAGATCGTCCGGGAGCGGTTGGAGCGCGAGTTCGACCTCGACCTGATCTCGACCGCCCCGAACGTGGTCTACCGGGTGGTGATGGAGGATGGCACCGGGCATGTCGTGACCAACCCGTCCGAATATCCCGAGGGCAAGGTCGCCGAGGTCTGGGAGCCGGTGGTGAAGGCGACCATCCTGACCCCCACCGACTACATCGGCACGATTCTCGAGCTCTGCCAGGCGCGCCGCGGCGTCCAGACCGGGATGGACTACCTGAGCGAGGACCGGGTCGAGATCCGCTACCAGCTGCCGCTGGCCGAGATCGTCTTCGACTTTTTCGACGCACTGAAGTCGCGGACGAAGGGGTACGCCTCGCTCGACTACGACGAGGCCGGTGAGCAGGTGGCCAAGCTGGTCAAGGTCAACATCCTGCTGCACGGCGACCCGGTGGACGCCTTCAGCGCGATCGTGCATGCCGACGCCGCCTACGCCTACGGCGTCGCGATGTCGAAGAAGCTCAAGGAGCTCATTCCGCGGCAGCAGTTCGAGGTGCCCATCCAGGCCGCGATCGGCTCGCGCGTAATCGCCCGCGAGACCGTCCGGGCGATCCGCAAGGACGTGCTGGCCAAGTGCTACGGCGGTGATATCACCCGCAAGCGCAAGCTGTTGGAGAAGCAGAAGGAAGGCAAGAAGCGGATGAAGATGGTCGGCCGCGTCGAGGTCCCCCAGGAGGCCTTCGTGGCCGCGCTGTCCACCGGCGAGACCTCCAAGAAGTAGCCCGAACTTTCCACTCCACCAGGCCCTTCCTCCGACTAGGCCCTCCCTAATCAGTTCAGCCCTCCCTCATACGGGAGGGCTGAACTGATTAGGGAGGGCCTAGCGGGTCGCGGGCGGGTCAGGAGGCGAGTTCGCCGAGGTAGAAGCGGGTGAGGGTGCTCTCGGGTTTGCTCTGGCCGGAGTGCTGCGCGTTGAACGCGGCGCTGGCGTCCGTGCCGCACAGGGCGATGATCCGTTCGGAGCCGCCGGGGTGCTGGCCGACCCAGTCGGTCAGGTCGTAGACGCCGCCGTTGATGGCGGCCCAGCAATCGCTGGCTGAGTTGTGCTGCTGCACCTGCTTGAGGGTGTAGCTCTGCGGGGTGCTCGCGGACGAGCTCGGCGAGGCGCTCGCGGAGGCGGACGGCGTCGCGCTGGCCGAGGCGCTCGCGGTCGGAGTGGACGCCGGTGTTGCGCCGGTGCTCGACCACACCGCGGTCGCGCCGCTGTGTCCGACGATCACCGTGAGCGCCACGCTGGCCACCGAGAGCAGCGCTGTGAGGATGCCGAGGCCCTTGGTCAGGCTGTCCGGCTCGGCTTTGCCGCGCTGCAGGAAGTACCACACCGCTGCGACCACCAGGGTCGCGGTCGCCACCCGCGGCAGCCATTCACCCCAGGCCATATGCGCTGCCGGAGTGCCCACCTGGTCGGCCAGTGCATGCCCCGACAGCACCGCTACCCAGGCTGCGGCGGTGCCGGCCACCAGCCCGAGTAGGGCCAGCGGGGCATAGCCGCGGCGGAGCCGTCCGAACAGCACGCAGGCGATCAGCGCGAGCGCCGACAGCGGCAGTAGCACCACGACCGCGTGCACGACCAGCGGATGCAGGGGGAGGCCGAAGACGTCGTACATCGGTCAGCTCCTCGATCGGCTGGACGCCGCCAGCGGGAACGGTTGATGTGTCAACAATACCCGCTGGGTTCACCGCGATGTTGTGCGGAGCCTGTGAGTCAGCCGCGCGCGATCGCCGTTCGGCGCCGGTGCATCGACCAGGCGGCCAGCAATCCGCCGACCGCGCCACCGAGATGGGCCTGCCAGGACACGCCGACCTGAGTCGGGAAGACGCCCCACAGGATGCCGCCGTAGACCAGGAAGATCACCACCGCGAGCAGGATCTGCTTGCCGTCCCGGCCGAAGATGCCGCGGGTGAGCAGGTAGGTCAGCCAGCCGAAGATGAGGCCACTGGCGCCGATCGTGAGCGTGTTCGGGGCGCTGAGCAGCCAGGCGGACAGTCCGCTGACCACCACCGACCACAGGGTGGCCAGCGCCGCCCGCACCGCACCGCCGATCACCACCAGAAAGCCGAGCACGGCGAACGGCACAGTGTTGGCGCTGAGGTGTGCCCAGTCCACATGCAGCCACGGTGCGAGGAAGATGGACGGCAGCGACCAGACCTGCCAGGAGTGGATGCCGAGGACGTCCAGGGCGCCGCGGGTGAGCTGATCGACCAGTTCGATCAGCCACAGCAGCGCGACTCCCACCCCGATCACCAGCGCGGCCCGGCGGGGTGCCACCGGCGCGTTCGGACGGACCGCGAGGGAACTGCTCATGAAGCCAGTCTGCCCACACGGGGCAAGGCGGCTCGACCACTGCCGGTTGAGCTGTCGAAACTCCTACCGGCGCGATGCCGGCCGAGGTCTCGACGAGCTCGACCAGCGAAAGAACAGGCCCTATCGATCAGCGCTTCGCTAAGGAAGCGCTGATTTTCCGGTGGTCGAGCTTGTCGAGACCTTGGCGGACCTGGCGTCGGCAAGGGGTTTCGACAAGATCAACCAGCGGTGGTTGCGTTGATCAGCGTTTTTTCCTAACCGGCGAGCTCGCCGACCTTGAACTCAGCCAGTTGCTGGTTCGGCTTGGCCTGGCTGTCGTGCTGGTTGTGGAACGCGCTGGTGGCGTCGGTGCCACACAACGGAATGATCTTGTCGGGCCCGCCGGGGTGCCGGCTGATCCACGAGGTGAGGTCGTAGACGCCGCCGTCGATCGCTGCCCAGCAGTCGTCCTTGGTGTGGTGGGTGGCCACGTCCGCCATTGTGTAAGTGAGGAAGGCGATGGTCGACGACGAGGGTGCGGGGGTGCCACCGCACGCGGTGACGACCAGCACCGCGGGGGTGGCGAGTAGCAGAGCGGTGCGCAGCTTCATGCCCGAAGCGTACTGGGGACGGCCAGGTTCCACCGGGCGTGACGTCGGTGGAGCGACGCTCCCGCAGTCACTGCCCGACCGGGCCGGACCTCCGGAGGCGGGCGCATCGCCGAGCCAGACGCGCTCTGAGCGGGCGAGCAGAGACGGATCGGACGCCCGCACGGCGCCCGCGTCGCGGGGCTTTCTGAGAGATCAAATATCCTTGTCCGACCCCCTATTTCAAATCTCAACCAGGCCTGGCCGGATAGCCTGCGGAGAACTAGGCTCCGTCCATGCCCACCCGACGTGCCGCCAGGCCCACCGGTCGGACGCGGCACGGTCGCTTGGCGGCCGTGTTGCTGGCTCCCAGCCTGTTCGGCTTGGCGGCGTTCCTGCTTTTCCCCATCCTGGTGGTGATCTGGCTGTCGCTGAACCGGTGGGATCTGCTGATGCCGATGAAGTTCGTCGGGCTGGACAACTACATCGACGTGCTGACCGATCCGACCTTCGGCAACTCGATGCTGCGCACGATCATCTTCGTGGCTCTGGTCATTCCGCTGCAGACCGCACTGGGACTGTTCCTGGCGGTGCTGCTGTCCCGCCGATTGCCCGGGTCGGGTCTGTTCCGGGTGATCTACGTCATCCCGTGGATCTGCGCACCGCTGGCCCTGGGCGTGGTGTGGAAGTGGATCCTCGCCCCCTATGACGGGGCACTGAACAACCTCTTCGGCCTGGACGTCGAATGGCTCTCCGACCCGGCCTGGGCGATGCCGGCGGTGGCGACCGTGACGATCTGGTCGCAGGTCGGCTACACCACCCTGTTCTTCGTGGCCGGGCTGGCTGCGATCCCCGAGCCGATCATCGAGGCCGCCCAGTTGGACGGCGCCGGCGGTTGGCAGACCTTCTGGCAGATCAAGCTGCCACTGCTCGGGCCGACTCTGTTCTTTGTCCTGGTCACCGGTGTGATCGCGGCGTTCCAGGCGTTCGACCAGATCTACGCGCTGACCCCCCGCGGCGGGCCGGACGGCACCACCGACGTGATCGCCAGCCGCATCTACATCGAGGCGTTCCAGGGTGGTTTCGAGCTCGGTCGTGCCTCGGTGATGGCGCTGGTGCTGTTCGCCGTCCTGGTGGTCGTCACCCTGGTGCAGCAGCGCTACTTCGCCGGGAGGATCACCTATGACCTCAGCTGAACCGCGCGCCGCCGTCCGCCGCCGGGCGTCGCTGAGCAAGCCGGTCGCCGACCTGCTCACCTATCTGGTGCTCATCGCGGGTGCACTGCTCACCCTCGGACCGTTCGCGCTGAGCTTCATGACGGCCTTCAAATCGCCGCAGCAATTCGCCTCGGAGTCGTCCCTGGCCCCGCCCAACCCGGTGACGACGGAGAACTTCAGCACGCTGTTCAGCGGCGACTACAGCTTCATCTCGCCGATCGCGGTGACCGCGCAGGTCGTGGTCGTGATCCTGGCCGGCCAGCTGATCTTCTCGATCATGGCCGCCTACGCGTTCGCCAAGCTGCGCTTCGCCGGCCGCGACGCCCTGTTCTGGCTGTATCTGGCGACGCTGATGATCCCGCAGGTGGTGATCGTCATTCCGCTGTACACGATGATGGTGCAGACCGGCCTGAGGAACTCGTTCTGGGCGCTGGTGCTGCCCTTCCTGTTCGGTTCGCCGTACGCGGTCTTCCTGTTGCGCGAACACTTCCGCAGCATTCCGGACGACCTGATCGACGCCGCCCGCATCGATGGCGCCGGCGACTGGCGGATCCTGTGGCAGATCGTCGCGCCGATGTCGCGCGGCATCATCGCCACCCTCGCGATCATCACCGTGGTGACCCACTGGAACAACTTCATGTGGCCGCTGATCATCACCACCGGACGCGATTGGCAGGTGATCACCGTGGCCACCGCGAACCTGCAGAGCCAGTACAACGCCAACTGGACGTTGGTGATGGCGGCAACCACCGTGGCGATGGCCCCGCTGCTGGTGATCTTCACCATCTTCCAGCGCACCATCGTGAACTCGATTTCGCTGACCGGTTTCAAGTGAGGATGTCGGTGGCGGATGATGTGATGGACCCATCCAATGGAGGAGGAATTTCGTGAGATCGGTACATAGGCTGGGCCGGCGGACGTTCGTGGCCGCGGTGGCGACCGCGGTGGCGCTGGGGGCCGCTGGATGCTCGCCCGCTCAACAGGCGCAACCCACCGCGTCGGCGGGTGGTGAGGCCGTAACGGTCACCGTCCGGATGTGGGACGAGCAGTGGCAGAAGGTGTACGACGCGTCGTTCGCCAAATTCCACGAGCAGAATCCGAACATCACGGTGAAGACGGTGGTCGTGCCCTGGAACGACTACTTCACCAAGCTGCGCAACGACGTCGGCGGCGGCAACGCCGAGGACATCTTCATGATGAACGGTTCCTACCTGCAGCCGTACGTGACGTCGGGCTCGCTGCTCGAGATCGGCGCCGATTTCGCTGCGCAGAAGTCCGACTGGTTGCCGGCGGCGATCGAGCAGTACACCCGCGACGGGAAGCTGTGGGGTGTGCCGCAGACCACCGACGGCGGCATCGCGATGTACTACAACAAGAAGCTGCTCGCCGATGCAGGCGTGACGCCGGAGCAGCTCACCGGACTCACCTGGGCGCCGGGTGGCGGGAGTGGTGACACCTTGTTGCCGCTGCTGAAGAAGCTCACCGTCGACACCTCCGGCAAGCGTGGTGACGAGAGCGGCTTCAACGGATCCAAGCCGAAGCAGTGGGGTTACTCGGCCGCCCAGGACCTGCAGGGCATCTACTACAACTTCATCGGCTCCAACGGCGGCCAGTTCCAGGACAGCACCGGCAAGTTCGTATTCGCCTCGCCTGAGTCGACCGAGGCCTTCCAGTACATCGTTGACCTGATCAACAAGTACAAGGTGTCGCCGGCGGCGTCCAACACCAACAGCGATAGCGACTTCACCAAGAACCAGTTCCTGCAGGGCAAGATCGCCCTTTTCCAGTCCGGCGTCTACAACCTGAAGAACGTTGCCGACGGTGCCAAATTCGACTGGGGCATTGCGCCGATGCCGGCCGGTCCCAAGGGTGCGGTGTCCGTGGTGAACAACATCATCGCGGCGGGCAACGCCAAGAGTAAGAACCCGGAGGCCACCAAGAAGGTGCTGCAGTGGATGGGTTCCCCCGAGGGTGCCTCCTTCTTCGGCTCGACGGGGACGGCGATTCCCGCGGTGATCACCGCCCAGTCGTCCTTCAATACGTTCTGGAAGAGCAAGAACGTCGATCCGTCGCAGTTCGCCGCACAGGGCAAGCTGCCGTCGATCCCGGCGCCGGCCGGCGAGAACTACGGGGCGGCCTTCGAGAAGTGGAAGCCGATCTTCGACGAGATCTTCCTCGGCACGACCCCGGTCGCCGACGGCCTGGCGAAGGCCCAGACGGCAGCCAACAAGGCGAACGGTTCGTAGTCGTCGCCACGTAGGTCACCGCTGGTTGAGCCTGTCGAAACCCCTTCGCAGAGCGCTGTTCAGGGTCTCGACAAGCTCGACCAGCGGGGGTGGTTGAGCCTGTCGAAACCCCTCTCGTGGAATGCCACCCAGGGTCTCGACAAGCTCAACCAGCGACTCTGGGTATCAGCGCCCGAGCGGACGGGGCCGGTGTGCCTCGACCAGGGCGTCCATCAGTGCGTCGTAGTGCGGATCGACCACCTGGTGTTCGGGGTGGTCCCGGTGCCAGGCGATGATCTCGTCGGCGCCCCGGGTGAACGGTATCCGGGCGGCGAAGCCGGGCAGCAGCCGTTTGATCTTGCTGTTGTCGAAGATCATCGAGTTCGACTTGTCGCCGAGCATGGCCGCACCCCATTCGGCGTCGACGGCGGCGATGGCGTCGGACGGCACATGCACCAGGTCAGGAGCATCGACGCCGGCGGCCCGGGCGATCTCGGTGTAGATGTAATTCCAGGTCGGCGCGTCGTCGCCGGTGATGTGGAACGCCTCGCCGATCGCTTCGTGCCGTCCGAACAGGCCGACGAAACCGCGGGCCACATCGGTGTGGTGGGTGATCGTCCACAGCGAGGTGCCGTCGCCGGGCACCACCACGCCCTTGCCGCGCAGCATCCGGTCGACCACCGTCCAGCCGCCGTCGAACGGCACCATCGTCGGGTCGTAGGTGTGCGAGGGCCGGACGATGGTCACTGGGAACCCGGTCTCGCGGTAGGCGGCGATCAGCACCTCTTCGCAGGCGATCTTGTGCCGCGAGTAGGCCCAGAACGGGTTCCGCAACGGGGTCGATTCGGTGACCGGCAGATGGGTCGGGGGAGTCTGGTAGGCCGAGGCGGAGCTGACGAAGATGTACTGCCGGGTGCGGCCGGAGAACAGTGCGATGTCGGACGCCACCTGCTCGGGCAGGAACGCGACGTACTCGACCACCACATCGAAGCTCATCCCGGCCAGTGCGGCGGCGACCGAGGCCGGGTCGCGGATGTCGGCCAGGTGCACCGTCGTTTCGGACGGCACCGGCCGCAGCGTGCTGGCGCCCCGGTTCAGCAGATGCACCTCGTGTCCCTGGGCCACCGCCTCGGCGGCGCACCCGGTCGAGATGATTCCCGTGCCGCCGATCAGCAGCACCCGCAACGGGCTCACTTCACACCACCCGCGGTCAGGCCGCTGATGATCCGGCGCTGGAAGATCAGCACCAGGATGATCAGTGGAACGGTGACGATCACGCCGGCCGCCATCTGGGTGCCGTAGGGCGTGTCGTACTGGCTGATTCCCGAGAACTGCGCGATCGCCACGGTGACCGGCTGGGAGGCCGGGGTCTGGGACATCGAGTTGGCGATCATGAACTCGTTCCAGGCCGAGATGAACACCAGGATCGCGGTGGTGAACACGCCCGGCACGGCCAGCGGCAGGATGATCCGCCGGAACGCCTGGACGGGGGTGCAACCGTCCACGAGCGCGGCCTGCTCCAGCTCCCACGGCATGGCGCGGAAGAAGCTGGTCAGGATCCACACGCCGAGCGGCAGCGAGAAGCTGATGTCGGGGATGATCATCGCCTGGAAGGTGTCGATCCAGCCCAGGTCGGCGAACAGCTGGAACAGCGGGGTCAGGATCGCCACACCCGGGAACATCGAGGTGGCCAGGAACAACCCGAGCACGAAGGTCTTGCCCCGGAAGTGCAGCCTGGCGATCGCGTATGCGGCGAAGACGCCGAACACCAGGGCCACGACGGTGACGCTGCCGGCAATGATCAAGCTGTTGCGCAGCGCGAGCACGAAGGTGTTCTGCGACCCGAACACAGCCCCGTAGTTCATCAGCGTCGGCGCCGTCGGAATCAGCTTGTTGTCGAAGATCGCGCCCGGATCCTTCAAGCTGGAAACCACCATCCAGTAGAACGGCGCCAGGCAGAAGAAGGCCATCGCGGCGATGCCCGCGTAGAGCCCGATCATGTTCCAGGGCACCTTCCGGGCGGGCCGTGCGGCCGCTGGGTCGGTCGCCACTGTGCCCGTCGCACCTGTGCCGGCGGTCATCGCTTGCCCGCCTTTGCGGTCTGGTCACCGGTGTCCACGGCGTTGACCCCCAACGCCCGGACGAAGAAGTAGGCGGTGACGAAGATCAGCAGGAAGGTGAGCGTCGCCAGCGCGCCGCCGTAGCCGGGCTTGAGCTGACTCAGCGTCAACCGGACGACCAGGATCGACAAGGTGGTGGTGCCGTTGGCGCCGTTGGTCATGATCGCGGGCAGGTCGTACATGCGCAGGGCGTCGAGCAGCCGGAACAGCAGCGCGACCAGTAATGCTGGTTTGACGAGGGGGAGCGTGATGTAGCAGAAGCGCTGCCAGGCTCCGGCGCCGTCGATCTTGGCCGCCTCGTAGACGTCCTCGGGAATCACCTGCAGGCCGGCCAGGATGAGCAGTGCGATGAACGGTGCCGTCTTCCAGGTGTCGGCGATGATGACGGCGACCGTCGAGGGGACCTGGGACCCCGTCCACACGATCTCCTGGCCGAGGATCGCGTTGACGATGCCGGACGGGTCGAACGACCACTTCCACAGCACCGCGGCGACCGCGGTCGGTACCGCCCACGGCACCAGCACGCTGGCCCGCAGCAGGCCGCGGCCGCGGAACGCCCGGTTCATCAGCAGTGCCATCGCCAGCCCGAGCAGTGCTTCCAGGACCAGGGTGACCGCCGCGATGAAGTAGGTGAAGCCGGTGGCCTCCCAGAATTCCTTCGCGCCCAGGCCCCACAGGGCTCGCTGGTAGTTGCCGAAACCGACGAACGCCGGACTGCCGATCGCGTCGCCCCACAGTGACCGGATCAGCGACTGGATGACCGGATAGCCGATCACCACCGTCAGGATGACGATCGACGGGACCACCAACCAGAAGGCGAGCCTGCCTTCACCCTGATTGCGGGCCGTGCTCCGGCGCCGGGTGCGCGTCGAGGTCTGGCCGGTTGAGGTGCTGGACGACATGGTTCGCCTTCCGGGTCGGTGCGTTGTCTTCGCTGGTCGAGCGCGAGACCTGGCGGGGTGCGGGCCGGTCTGGTTTCGACACGCTCAACCAGCGGTGGTGCGGTTGGTCGAGCTTGTCGAGACCTGAGTGGGCCAAGACCGCATCTGGCTTCGACAGGCTCAACCAGCGGTGGTGCGGTTGGTCGAGCTTGTCGAGACCTGGGTGCTGAGCGGTCTCGACAAGCTCAACCGGCGGACGGGACGACCTACTGAATGGCCTGCTGCAGGTCGGCCGCCATCTGCTTGATGGCGGCATCGACGGACACCCGGCCCTGCAGTGCGTCGTAGGCGTTCTTCTGAATGGCCAGGCTGACCGCGTTGTAGTTCGGTGTCTGCGGACGCGGGACTGCCGTCAGCTCGGACTTCACCAGCGTCGGCAGGTACGGCGAGACCTTCACCATGGCGGGGTCGGTGTAGAGCGCGGTGCGCACCGACGCCTGGTTCATCACGCTGACCAGCACTCGCTGGGCCTCGTCGGACTGCATCCACTCGACCCAGGCCTTCGCCGTCCCCTTGTTCTTCGAGTACGCCGAGACCGCCAGGTTGATGCCACCCAGCGACGACACGCCGACGCCGTTTTGGCCCGGAAGCTGGGCCATCTCGAACTTGCCCTTGATCTTGGAGTCCTTGGCGCTGGCGGCGGTGTACACGTAGGGCCAGTTGCGCAGGAAGAGCAGCTTGCCCTCCAGGAACGCGTTGGCGCTCTCCTGCTCCTTGTAGGTGATCGCTGCCTTGTCGATGTCACCGTTGTTGAACATGTCGACCAGATGCTGCAGGCCGGCCCGCGCCTCGGGAGAGTCGACGGCGACCGTCTTGCCGTCGGAGCTCAGGAACGATCCGCCGGCCGAGTTGATCGCCTCGGCCACGTTCACGGTGAGGCCCTCGTACTGGGCGAACTGGCCCGCGTAGCAGTCAATCTTGTTCGCCTTGGCGATGGCGCAGTCCTTCTCCAGCTCGGCCCAGGTCGTCGGCGGTGTCTTCACCAGGTCGGAGCGGTAGTACAGCAGACCGGCGTTGGTCATGAACGGGGCGCCGTACATCGTGCCCTCGTAGGTGGCGGACGCCTTGGCCGCCTCCAGGATGTCGGGGCCGCCGACCTTGGCCGCATCGAGCGGTTCCAGCCAGCCGCGCGCGGCGAACTCGCTGGTCCACACGACGTCCTTCCAGATCACGTCGTACTTGCCGCTCTTGGCCTGGAAGTCCTGGACGAAGGAGTTGCGCTGGTCGTCCGGGGAGGCGGCCAGCTCCAGGAAGGTCACCTCCTGGCCCGGGTGGTTCTTGTTCCACATGTCGATGAGTTGGGGCATGGCACCGGTGAGGTCCTTGCCGGAGGCGAAGGTGATCGGCCCCATCCCTTCGGCGGTAGTGCTCGCTCCGCCGGACGGGGTTGCGGCCGGACTGCTGCAACCTGCGAGGACACCCCCGATCAGGGCGGTAGCCGCCAATGTTGCGACAAGTTGAGTCCTGGTACGCACGTGGCTCTCCTTCGAGTCTGTGAATCCGTCCCGGTGCCGCGGTGCATCGGGTTGCGGCGCGTCGCTGCGCCATTGCCGACTCTGCCCCACTGGTCGAACGGTGTCAAGCAATCGCTTTCTCATTGCGCCGGAGTATCCGATGCGTTCGGCTATGTCGGCTTGAGTCAGGCCTGACAAGCGAAATTGAGCTGCGAGTAAACGATTTCTACAGTACGGGCGGTACGCTACCCTCGGCAATTGTGGAAGGCTGTCGATGAGTGTCACGCTGAAGGACGTCGCCCAGATCGCCGGGGTCTCGACGGCCTCGGCCTCGCGGGCGCTGCGCGGTTTCGACACCGTCGATCCGCTGATCCGCGAGCGGGTGACGAAGGCGGCCCAACGACTCGGGTACGTCGGCTCGCACGCGGCTGCTGCGCTGGCGACCGGACGGGCCGGCAGCATCGGGATCATCACGCCGTTCCTCGACCGGCTCGCGTTCCAGCGGATGCTGACCGGCGTCCACGGGGTGCTGCACACCGCGCAACTGGACGTGCTGGTGCACTGCACGGGCGACCCCAGCGATCCGCATCCGGTGCCCCCGCACCGCCGGCTGGCCCGACGGGTCAACGGGTTCATCGTGCTCTCGCTGGCCGCCAACAGTCCCGATATCGCCGACCTGCTGCGCCTGGACCTACCGGTGGCCATGTTCGGTGCGCACGCCTACGGCACCTCCAGCGTGCACATCGACGACTGGGGCGGTTCCGCCGGAGCCATCGAGCACCTGATCGACGGGGGGCACCGGCGGATCGGCGTGATCTACGGACGGGAGGCGGACAACCCGGCCGTGCTGGAACTCGAGCGTCACCGCGGGATGCGGGACGCGTTCCGCCGCGTCGGCGTCCCGCTGCCCGCCGAGCTGCTGGTTCCCGGCGACTTCACCATGGCGGGTGGCGACCGGGCGATGGCCCGGCTGCTGAGCCTCGACGATCCGCCGACCGCGGTGTTCGCCTTCTCGGACGAAATGGCCTACGGCGCGATCCAAGCACTCCGGGCCAGGGGCCTCAACGCCGGTTCGGACGTGGCGCTGGTCGGCTACGACGGGCACGCGCTGTCCGCCGCGTTGGAGCTGAGCACGGTCAGTGTGCCGTTCGAGGAGATCGGGGCCACGGTGGCCCGACAGGTGCTGGACCGGATCCAGCAGCCGGGCCTGCCCGACGTGCGCGAGATCCTGCCGACCCAGTTCGTCGCGCGGTTCTCCAGCCGGGCACGTCCGGGTGGGGCCGGTCGCGCAGTGGCGGACGCGGGCGACGGCGCCGCATCGTCGTAGAGTCTCCGGGTGCGTGCAGACATCGGGATCATCGGCGGCTCCGGCTTCTACGACTTCTTCGCCGACGCGGAGACGACCACCGTCGAGACGCCGTTCGGTGAACCGAGCGCGCCGGTGTCGGTCGGTGAGGTCGCCGGACGCCGGGTGGCCTTTCTGCCGCGGCACGGCGTGCGCCACCAGCTTCCGCCGCACCGGGTGAACTACCGGGCGAACCTGTGGGCGTTGCGGTCGCTGGGTGTGCGTCAGGTACTGGCCCCGTGTGCGGTGGGCGGCCTGAAGGCCGAACTCGCACCGGGTACGTTCGTCGTCCCCGACCAGGTGGTGGACCGCACCTGGGGTCGCGCCCAGACCGTCTGGGACGCGGTCGGCTCCGTCGTCCACGTCTCGTTCGCCGACCCGTACTGCCCGCGGGGCCGGGCGGCACTGCTGGCCTCCGGTGAGGCTGTGGTCGACGGCGGCACCTTGGTGGTGATCAACGGGCCGCGGTTCTCGACCCGCGCCGAGTCGCAGTGGCACGCCGCCGCCGGCTGGTCGGTGGTCGGGATGACCGGTATGCCTGAGGCGTCGGTGGCGCGCGAGCTGGCGATGTGTTTCAGCACGGTGTGCATGGTGACCGACGCGGACGCCGGGGTCGAGGGCCCGGGCGTCTCGCACACCGAGGTGATGGAGGTCTTCGCCGGCAACATCGGACGACTGCGGTCGATGCTCACCCGGGTGGTCGCGGCGCTGCCCGCGCCGGAGCCGGACGACGTCGCGACCTGTGGCTGCCGGCGGGCGCTGGACAGCCAGCGGCTTCCTTTCGAGCTGCCCTGATGCCGTCCGCGCTGCCGCCGGGAGACCCGGCACCCGCGGACGGCAGGCTGCCGGCGTCCGCGCTGGCCGAACTGGGTGACCGGCCGATCTCGCTTTACCTGCATGTGCCGTTCTGCGCGACCCGGTGCGGCTACTGCGACTTCAACACCTACACCGCCGCCGAACTGGGGTCGGCGCCAGGGGCGTCCCGTCAGGCGTACCTGGACGCCGCCCACGCCGAACTGGAACTGGCGGCCCGGGTGCTGGGGGAGCGTCCGGTCAACACCGTCTTCGTGGGCGGCGGCACGCCGACTCTGCTCGCGGCCGACGAACTGGTCGGGCTGCTGACCGCGGCACGACGGCATTTCCCCTTATCGGACGGCGCCGAGGTGACCACCGAATGCAATCCGGAGTCGGTCGAACGGGCGCTACCTGGACGAGCTGGTGGCGGGGGGGTTCAGCCGAATCTCGTTCGGCATGCAATCGGTGCGCGGCCATGTGCTGCGGGTGCTGGAGCGCACCCACACCCCCGGCCGCGTCGCCGACGTGGTGGGCTGGGCGCGGGCGGCCGGGTTCGGCTCGGTCAGCCTGGACCTGATCTACGGCACGCCGGGCGAATCCCTCGACGACTGGCGGAGCTCGCTGGAGGCTGCCTTGGCACTCGAGCCCGACCACGTGTCGGCCTATGCGCTGATTGTCGAGGAAGGCACTCGGCTGGCCGCGCAGATCCGGCGCGGCCAAGTGCCGGCGCCGCTCGACGACCTGCAGGCCGACTGCTACGAGTTGGCGGACCGGCTACTGTCGGACGCCGGCCTGGGCTGGTACGAACTGAGCAACTGGAGCCGTCCGGGCCACGAGTGCCGGCACAACCTGGCGTACTGGCGGGGCAGCGCCTGGTGGGGGGTCGGTCCCGGAGCACATTCGCACGCCGGCGGCGTCCGATGGTGGAACGTGAAGCATCCGCGGCGGTACAGTGCCGCGCTGGCGGCGGGGGAGAGTCCGGGGGCGGCGCGTGAGGTGCTGGACGCCGACGCTCGCCGTGTCGAGCGGGTGCTCCTGGAGTCCCGACTCGCCGACGGGCTCGCTGTCGAGGTGCTGACGCCGTCCGAACAGGCGAGGGTTCCCGACCTGGTCGCACGTGGCTGGGTAGAGCTGACCGAACCGTCCGCTGGCGGCCGCTCACCCCACTGTCGGTCCAGCGTGTCGAGACCTCTCTCCGACACCGCTCGGACGGGGGCAGGCCCGAACTGTCGAGCCACTCCCCGGCTGCGGCTCACCCTCCGGGGGCGCCTGCTCGCCGACGCCGTGGTCCGCGACCTGCTGGACTGAGCCGCCGGAATCGTCCCGGGACGCTCGTCCCAGCGGAGGCGCTGATTCTCGTGGGTCGAGCTTGTCGAGACCTTGGGCGACTTGGTGCCGGCAAGCGGTTTCGACAAGCTCAACCAGCGGTGGATGCGTTGGTCGGCGCTTCCGGCCGCCTTGATGGGGCCGAACAGCGAACCGGCTGATCGAGCGGTCGTCTCCGGGGGATTGGGACGACGGCTCGACCAGCCGGTTGCGCGCGCGAACGCGGGAGGCGGTCGGTCAGCGAATGACGCGACGGGCTGAGTGGAAGTGGCCGTACTTCTTCAGGCTCGAGATCTGCAGGTCGTCGCGGGTGTTGCGCGCGTGGATGACCTTGCCGCCCCCGATGTACATGCCGACGTGGTGGACCGGGGTGTAGAAGAACACCAAGTCGCCGGGCTTGAGGTTCTTCTTGGAGACCTTGACGCCCTTCTTCGACTGGGCGCGTGACGAATGCGGCAGTTTGACATTGATCTTGCGGAAGGTCCACAGCATGAAGCCGGAGCAGTCGAACTTGTTCGGGCCTGCGGCGCCCCAGACGTACTGGCCGCGCTTGAGCCTCGACTTGGCGGCCTTGATCGCCTTGTTCGCCTTGGCCTTCAGCTTCTGCGCCTTGGTCTGCTTCGTGGGCGGATTGGTGACGACGCTGGCCGGCTGGGCGGTGCTGGTCATCGCGACGGGCGCCGGGATGGCGGCGTCGGCCTGCGGTACGGACGGTCCGGCCAGCAGGGCCAGCGAGGCGGTCACGGTGACACCGACGGACAACGCAGATTTGCGGACGGACATGGCAGGGCCTCCAGGACGGGAACAGAAAGCTTGGCTGAGAGCTAGTTGAACAAAACCTGAGCTCAAGCTGAGAGGAACGTTAACCTCTGATTACTCCGATGGCAAGCCGAGGGCTCCGAAAGCCCCCGTTCAGTGCCGTTCCGCGACCTCGAAGAGGCTAGTAAACCCCCATTTCAACCTGCCTGAGATTTTCATGAAGACGGACGTCCGGAACCCGTCCGCAGCGGCGCGCCCCACCCGTCTCCCCGGGACCGCCGCCGACGGACACACATCGCCGTCCCGCGGCGCGGGAGGCTCAGGCGGGTACGACGTTCACCAGCTTCGGTGCCCGGACGATCACCGTGCGGACGCCGTTCGGGGTCTCGTCGGCGATCCTCGGCAGGGCCAGGGCCTGGGCGCGCAAGGCGTCCTCGGTGATCTCGGCGGGAACCTGTAGCCGGGCCCGCACCTTGCCCTTGACCTGGACGACGCAGGTCACCGTGTCGTCCACGATCAGCGCGGCATCGGCCACCGGGAACGGCTCGTAGGCCAGCGACTCGGCATGCCCCAGCCGCGACCACAGTTCCTCGGCGATGTGCGGGGTCAGCGGGGCCACCATCAGCAGCATCGGCTCGATCGCGTGCCGCGGGACGGCACCCAGTTTGGTCAGCACGTTGTTGTACTCGGTCAGCCGGGCGATCGCGGTGTTGAACGACAGGCCCTCGTAGTCCCTGGTCACCGCGTCGATGGTCTTGTGCAGCGCGCGCGTGGTGGCGTCGTCCAGCGGCGCGTCGACGATGCGCACCTCGCCGGTGACCTCGTCGATCACGTTGCGCCACAGCCGCTGCAGGAACCGCTGCGAGCCGACCACGGCCCGGGTCTCCCACGGCTTCGACTGATCCAGCGGACCCATGCCCATCTCGTAGATCCGGAAGGTGTCGGCGCCGTAGGTGTCGTACATGTCGTCGGGAGTGACGATGTTCTTCAGCGATTTGCCCATCTTGCCGTACTCCCGGAAGACCTCCTCGCCGTGCCAGGCGTAGCCCAGTTCGCCGTCCGCGCCCGGGACCTCCTCGACCTCGTCGGCCGGGACCGTCTGGCCGCGGGCGTCGCGGTAGGCGTAGGCCTGGATGTAGCCCTGGTTGTACAGCCGGCGGAACGGCTCGGCGGAACTGACCTGGCCCAGGTCGAACAGCACCTTGTGCCAGAACCGGGCGTACAACAGGTGCAGCACGGCGTGCTCGACGCCGCCGACGTACAGGTTGACGCCGCCGACGTCCCCACCCTCGCTGGTTGAGCTTGTCGAAACCGAGGTCTCCACAGGCTCGACCGACGAACTCCTAGCCGCATCCCGCGGGCCCATCCAGTAGCGCTCCACGTCCGCATCCACGAACCGGTCGTGGTTGGCCGGATCCAGGTAGCGGATCTCGTACCAGCAGGAGCCGGCCCACTGCGGCATCACGTTCAGTTCGCGACGGTAGGTCTTCGGGCCGTCGCCGAGGTCCAGCACTACGCTCGCCCAGTCGGTGACCCGGCCCAGCGGCGGCACCGGCTCGGACGTCGAGTCGTCCGGCTCCAGCGCCTGCGGGCTGTAGTCGTCGATCTCGGGCAGTTCGACCGGCAGCATGGACTCGGGCAGCGCGATCGGGTGGCCGGCCTCGTCGTAGACGATCGGGAACGGTTCGCCCCAGTAGCGCTGCCGGCTGAACAGCCAGTCCCGCAGCTTGTAGGTGACGGTTTCGACGCCGTGGCCGTTCGCAGTCAGCCAGTCGATCATGGTCCGCTTGGCGTCGGCCATGTCCAGGCCGTTCAGCGAGATTTCGTCGTTGGCCGAGTTGATCGTCGGTCCGTCGCCGGTGAACGCGGTGTTCTCGTCGTGGCCCTCCCACGGCTGCACGGTCCGGATGATCGGCAGGTCGTAGGCCTTGGCGAAGTCCCAGTCGCGCTCGTCCTCGGCCGGCACCGCCATGATGGCGCCGGTGCCGTAACCCATCAGCACGTAGTCGGCGATGAAGATCGGGATCCGTGCCCCGTTGACCGGGTTGATCGCGTAGGCGCCGGTGAAGACGCCGGACTTGTCCTTGTTCTCCTGCCGTTCCAGGTCGGTTTTGCGGGCCGCGGCCTCGCGATAGTCGGTGACCGCCTCCGAGGGGGACGCCGCGCCTCCGGTCCAGGCGTGGTTGGTGCCGTCCGGCCAGGAGTTCTCGCCCGGCGTGATGGCGTCCACGATCGGATGCTCGGGGGCCAGCACCATGAAGGTGGCGCCGAACAGGGTGTCGGGACGGGTGGTGAACACCGCGATCGCGGCCTCGTGGCCGTCGACGGGGAAGGTCACCGACGCGCCGCTGGAACGTCCGATCCAGTTGCGCTGCATGGCCTTGACCTTGTCGGGCCAGTCCAGCCGGTCCAGGTCGGCCAGCAGCCGGTCGGAGTAGGCGGTGATCCGCATCATCCACTGCTTCATGCTGCGCTTGAAGACCGGGAAGTTGCCGATGTCGGAGCGGCCCTCGGCGGTGACCTCCTCGTTGGCCAGCACGGTGCCCAGGCCGGGGCACCAGTTCACCGGCGCCTCGGAGACGTAGGCCAGCCGGTAGGAGTCGATGATGGTGGCGCGCTGAGCGGCGTCCAGGTCGGCCCAGGGACGGTCGGACGGGACGGCGCGCTCGCCGGACTCGAACTCGGCGATCAGCTCGTCGATCGGACGCGCCTTGTCGGCGTCGGTGTCGTACCAGGAGTTGAACACCTGCAGGAAGATCCATTGCGTCCAGCGGTAGAACTCGACGTCGGTGGTGGCGACGCTGCGCCGGTCGTCGTGGGCCAGGCCCAGCCGGCGCAGCTGGCGGCGCATGTTGGCGATGTTGGCCTCGGTGGTGACCCGCGGGTGCTGACCGGTCTGCACCGCGTACTGCTCGGCGGGCAGGCCGAACGCGTCGTAGCCCAGCGCGTGCAGCACGTTGCGGCCCCGCATCCGCTGGTAGCGCGCCCAGGTGTCGGTGCCGATGTAGCCCAGCGGGTGCCCGACGTGCAGGCCGGCGCCGCTGGGGTAGGGGAACATGTCCAGCACGAACAGCTTGTCGCGGCCGCCGACCTTGTCGGGCTCGGCCCACACCCCGGTCGGGTTGGGGGCGTGGAAGGTGCCCTCGGCGTCCCAGCGATCCTGCCAGGCGGTCTCGATCTGCCCGGCCAGCTCAGCCGTGTAGCGGTACGGAGTCTCGCTCATCTCATCCTTCTCATCGTTCTGCTTCGGACATGAAAAAACCCCTCACGCAGGGAGGGGCGCCGCGGTGACGGAAGGTCAGCGCGGCTGGCGAAGCAGAAGTCGGCGTGCCACGGGGGCAGTCTACCGCTTCCAGCCAGCGCGCTGAACCGGAATGAACCCTCGGCTGACCCGCCGAGCGCGTGGCCTGCCGGGGATTGATCCAGATCGGGCACCGCTACCGGTGCCCGATCTGGATCGATTCGAACTTGTCGAACCCCTGCCGGAGCAAGACCCCTCCGAGGTCTCGATGTTGACCAGCGAATCGGTGGCTACAGCCCGGCCTGTGGCTCATCCGGCTCCGGCTCCGGTGTTCTGGCTTCAGGTTTCTCCGGCTCCGGCTCCGGTGTTCTGGCTTCAGGTTTCTCCGGCTCCGGCAATCCTCCCTCGGGTGCCTTCGACTCGGGTGTCGGTGAATCCGCAGACGAGGTGGGCTCCGGTGCGGGTGGCGCATTGGACGCGGAGGATACGGCTGTGGCCTGTTCGGGTTCGGGTACGTGGCAGACGGGTTCGGCCGGACGGCCCGTCGCAGCAGGCTGGTCGGCGCCTGCGGGCTCCGGGACAGCCTGGCTCGAAGCGGTGCCGCTGGGCGCCGGCTCGGCGCCTGATGTGCTCCGCTCCGGTTCGGGGACTGCGCTCGAATCGGCAGTCGCCGGCGCTTGCCCGGGCGGGGCCGGCTCGGGCTCGGGCACGTTGTTCGTAGCGCCGGCCTCAACCCTGCCCGACTCCACACTCTCCATCGGCGAGGACTGCTGTGCCGACGACTCGGCTCGCGGAACTGGATCGCTCCCGGCAGCAGGCGGCGTCCGCCCGACCGCAGCGTCCTCGGGCTCTGGCACGCCGGGCGTAGCTATGGAGGGGGCGGCCTGGTCCGCGTCGGAGGCGGCCTCCGAAGAGATGGCCGCCGGCCGGGGGACTACCGTCCCGGGATTCGTGGACCTTTCCGATTCGAGCGAGAGCGGCGCCGTCTGCGTCGATGGGTCGGCCGGGGTGTCCGAGGCTTCCGGTTGTGGCACGGCGTCTGAGTTGGCTTCGGCGCTCTCGGGTCTGTTGGGCGACGTGCCCGGTTCGGGTTGGGTGTCATCTGTCACTGACGGCGACACGGCCACGTTGGTCGCCGCAGAGGCGCCGCTCTCCGAATCTGGTATGGGGCCGGATTCGGCAGCGTCTGTTGACGCCGGGTCTGACGCCGACGAAACTGTAGTAGTCGGCTCGGGCTCAGGTGCCGGACTCGCAGCGTCGGCCGGGATGCTCCCGGATTCGGTGCGTGCGGACTCCTTGGATGCCTCCGTGGAGGGCCCGGCTCGGGGCTCGGCCTGAGTTGCGGCCGGGTCGGGCGTCGGCAGGTCGGCCTGATCCGGGAGGGGCGACTGCGGTGTAGGGGCGTCCAACGAGGTGTAGGACTCCGCTCGGAGTTCTGCCGCGTGCAGGTCGGCAAACTCAAGGCGTTTCTGTGGCGCGGTGTCGTCTGCGTCCTGCTGGTCTGCGAAGAAGAGACTGGCGGCTGCGGCACCTGGGCTGGAGTCCGCCGTATATGCGTGGTTGACGTTTCCGGTGCGCAGTTGATGCAGCTGCTCGCAGTAGGCGTCCCGCTCCGGGCCGCTCAGCTGGCGAAGGTCTGTCTCGACCCGGCCTTCCACGTTCCTCTGAATAGCCGAGAGGCGGTCGTCGGTGGAGTAGCGCAACTCTGAGAACGCGGTTGCGGAATCACGCAACCCGTCGATCGCACTCCAGGCCACCACGCCGGCGCCGACGGCCGTAGAGGGATCGGCACCTAGTGCGGTTGCGCCCACCACCGCCGTTCCCGCTGAGACGAGATGGACCGCGGCATTCACTCGCGGATGCGTGGCCAGGTACTCCTCCGGGACCTCGCGCAACCACTTCGAGAAGAAGCTCACAGCGACTCACCCGCCTGAACCCAGACGGTGCCGGTGCTGAGCAGTCGCGTCAGGTCGGCCGCGACGGTGCGCATCACCTGCTGTTCCGGGATGCCTGCGGTAGCGGCCACCCTGGTGATTGTGGGCCCGAGTGGTTGCCCTGCGGCCTCCTTGAACAATGCGGCTCCCGCTTCACTGACTGGAGTGATGGTGTCGGCGTCGACCTTGAACAGGACGAAGCCTGGCCAGTCCTGACGTTCGGCGACGGCTGCTCGGAGCAGGAACCGCGCAGCCCGGATCTGTGCGGCGACTGCGCCCGGCGTGAGCCGCCACAGCAGGCCGTGTTGTACAAGTGCGGCGAGATCATCTGCGTCGAAGCCGACGCGGGAACGGGCGTCCAGGGCCTCAGATTGGGTCCGCAGCCGAGTGAAGTACTCGAACAGGGCGCGAAACTCGGTTGGGTAGACGTTGGCCCGTCCGGCTTGGTCGGCGAGTTGGAGGCTGCCGTCGGCAGCAGGCACGAGGACCCCGTTGAGGATGTACGCGGGTTCCTCCAGATCGAGGATGTTGTAGATCGTCACGATCAGCGTGCTCCCGGATTGGCGAAGGTGAATCGGATCGGCGGCCCGACCGGGAGCCCCACGATGGACTGGCCAACTCCCAGGCCGGTGAGGTCCCAGTCCTCGATCACGTTGCCGTCGGTCAGCTGTTCGCCGATGCCGCGGGTCTTCAATGCCGCGTCGTAACGCACCAGCTTACGGTTGCGGCCGAACCGTTGGGCGACATAGTCGCGGCTGGACTGGTCGAAGAGCCGGAAGGCGAAGACAGTCCCGAACCCTCCGAGGATGCTGTTGGCCAAGCCGGGGCCGTAGGTCTCCTGGATCTGGCCCACGTTCTGCGTCCCGACCACGAAACGCATGCCGAGCGAGCGTCCGAAGTTGAGGCCGGCGTCCATGTGCCGAAGCGGCGGCAGCAGAGCGAACTCGTCCAGCACCACTACCACGCGGCCCTTGGCGCGGTTCCTGCCCAGCGACTCCTTGAGGGCGATGTCGAGCAGTGTTCGGAACACCGGGCCGAGCGTGCTGCCCAGGGACACGTCGTACTCCAGGAACAGGGCCCGGCCCTGCCGCTGCTGCAGGAAGGTCCGGACCGAGAAGTCTCCGGCTTCGCGGAACGTCGAGGAGAAGACCCGGCGGAGCGCCTGTTGCAGGAAGATCAGCACCGAGATCGTGGTGTTGCTATCGTCCTTGGCGATGTACTGCAGCGTGCCGCGCAGGTCGACATGCGGCTCGATGATCGCGCGCATCTGGGCAACTGTCAGCTTGTCGCTCATCGCGCGGATGTCCAGGTTGGTGAAGGGACGCCCCGTGCGGGCGTAGGCAATGATCAGGGCAGCCAGCAGATCCTGGGCCATCCCCGTCCAGATCCGGTTGTTCGACGCGCCCGGCCCTTCGAGATCGTCGACCAGGGACGAGGTCAGTTCATGCACAGTCTCCGGAAGCCGGTCGGCGGGTACGCCGGCGAGTTCGCCGAACAGGTTCCAGCGCTGCTCGTTCGGGAACGACGACGTCGGGCTGGCCGCGAGAGTGACATCCCCGGCGCGGTGGAACTGCTCGATGTAGTCACCTTTGCTGTCGAAGAACACCAGGACGTCGTCGGGGCCGAGGCGTTGGCGTAGCGAGGCCACCAGCGCTGACATGCCGACCGTCTTGCCCGACCCGATGCTGCCAAGGAACAGCATGTGCTTGCCGAGGGCGGTGTCGTCGAAGCCCAGTCCCGCTGCGCCCAGCCCCTGCACCGCCGCCACGGGACGTTCGGGTCCCCAGTAGCGGTCGAGGGCCAGCGCCTGGGCGCCTTCGAGGAGTTGTGCCGGGTACATGCGATCAGTCGACCGAACTGAGGACGCCGCGATTCTGGATGTCGAGGATCAGTGCGCCGATCTCGTCGTACATCCGTTGGGTCTGGGCCAGATCGGCGGAGTCGCTCGCGTCTGAGGCGTCCAGTACCCCAAGCCAGCGCAGACCGCCGAGGAGGGGGCGTCCAAACACGGCCACCGTGATGGCCATGGCGCCGGGAGTCTGGCGGCCGGTGGACCCGGCGAGTCCGATCGGCGACGCTTCCACACTGCGCGCGAACAGCGCGAACACGACCTCTGTCGAGCGGGCGCGAATGACGATCATGATGGCGGCGATCGCCACGAAGATCACGAAGGCAAGCAGGCCCAGGCCGGACAGGTCATAGACACCCATCTGGTAGAGGAATGATCCCAATAGGAAGGTGAGCAGGCCCTGCAGAATTGGGATCAGCAGTAGGCCGATCAGCAGGCCCAAACCGATCGAAAGCAAGCTGAGCGGGGTGAGGCCGCGACGCGTGACGAGCGCCACGCCGTTGACATCCTGGATCTGCAGTTCTCGGCAGTTGCGGCTCTCGCCGAATAGGTTCTTGGCGTGCGCCCGATAGATGACCCGGGCGTCGGTGATGATGAGCTCGCCCTTGAGCCAGCCGAGACCCCTGGTGACCCCGCCGATGTCAAAGGTCTTCTTCACCACCTCGCCGTGGGCCAACTGGACGGCGGTGTCGCTCAGCTGTGCAGCCTGGAAGCCGCTCGCCATCGGTGGGACGGTCGTCACCGGGGTCGTCGGTGCCTGCGCAGCCAATGAGGAGGCGCCGAGTGCCGGGTATTCCGCCCCGGGGCCGGGGATGCTGTTTACGGGCTTGCCGCAGTGGATACAGAAGGCCGTTCCGGCACTGAGCGCTCCGCCACAGGACTGGCAGTTCAAAGCTGTCTCCATTCGATGGGTTCGTTCATGAGTGAGAGCGGACTGGGGAATGCGTCGATTCAGGGGCTTGGGCTGACTGGCGGCGGAATTCGACTCAGTAGGGTTGCTGTAGCTGTCGCGGCAGGCACACGTTAGTGACCTGCTTCTTGGTCAGATTAGGGAACATCCGGCTGCACCATCGACTGGTGTCGTCCGCCGAGTAGAGACCAGCGTCGGCGACCGTGACCCAGATGGTGCGGCCCGACGGGCGCTGTCGCCCGAAGTCGGTCGCCTGAAGCAGATATACGGATGCGCCGTTGGCCTCGAAGGTTGTTCGCAGCGACTCGTGCTCGGCGAGGATGTCCGTGTGGTGGAAGGTGTGGCTCCCGTTGGCCGCGGTCTGCGTCAGGTCGGTCACGCCGTCGTACTTGCCGGCGAGTTGTGCGATCCAGCGACCGTCCAGTGTGAGGTTTGCGCGATCCGACTGCCGCTGAGCGGCGAGTGCCACCTCCGCGTCCGCCTGCGGGATCGGGGGCGGCGGTGTCGACGTCGGGCCTCCGGTTGGCGCTGCCGAGGTTGTTTCCGTCGTCGTCGGGTCGTCCTGCGGGCCAGTGGTCGATACCTGGGTCTCAGTCGGGGTGGGGACGGGTGAACTCGCGGCCGGCGTGGCCGGTGCGACCTCGGCCGTGGTCGGCTGGTTCTGCCCGCGGTGGACCAGAAATCCGATCACCACAACGGCGACACCGACCACGGCGCCGCCGATGACCCAGGACGGCTTGCGCCGATCGGGTGGGGGAGGGTTCGGCGCCGTGCGGGACTGGCCGGTGGCCTCCGCTGCCACGAATGGTTGCGCAGTCGGTGGTTGATGCGTGGCCGGCGGAGCCGGCTGTGGCGGGCGTTCGAGGTAGTGCTGTTCGCCGCCAGCAATGCTATTTTCACCGAGCCCGGGCACGCGTTCTCCGCACGCGCCACAAAATCGTCCGTCTATCCGCGTGCCGCAGCGACCACAGTATGCCACCGATAAGGCCTCCCCCCGCGTCGCTGGATCCTAGCAGCGATCGCGGACGGCTATGCCGTTTTGTCAAAGCGAACCATCAGTCGGAATGCGCGCGGGCGGCAATCAGCCCCGCGTTGCCTCGCGCGGTCCCACGTTGGTGCTGAAGCCCCGCAGATCCTCCAGAGCCCGGAATCGGACGGTGAGCCACAACTTCTCTCGCACGGCGGTGCTCGGGGCGTCGACGCTCAATGAGTATCGAGCGTCACCCCAAGACGCGGTCATGGTGTGGAGGCCCTTCTTGTCCCGCTTCACGGTCCGATACAGGGTGCCAACAGATTGACCGTCCAGCACGAAGTCCGTCCACTCCCCGGTGGCGTACTTCTTCACATAGAGTTCTCTTGCCTCTGCTCCGCTTTGCCAATACCGGTAGCGCACGATGCCACCACCGAAACCACAGTCGTACGCGTCGGTCGTCGGGCGATAGGCAATGTAGCGGCAATCGCTCCATTGGGTCAGCAGCGACGGATATATGTACTTGAGTCCCGCGGTCCCTGTCGCGAGGCCACAGTCATTGCGGGTGTCCGCGGACTCTCCGCTCCAGCAAGTGATGGAGCGGCCCTCCGCTGGGGGTGTCAACGCCGCCCCGGGTGTCGCTGCGGGGGTGACTGCCCCAGTGGCGGCCGGGGTCGGGGCCTCCGTACCCGCCGGAGCCGCGGTCACCGGTTCACCTCCGCGGACCACGAGGGCGACTATCACCGCGAGGGCGGTTGCGGCTCCCAGGACGACGACTGGGAGAATCCACCGTCGTGGCGGGCGTAGCTCGGGCCGCCCAGCCGACGGGGTCGCTGCTTCGGGCGGCAACGTTGGTGGTTCGGGCGGCAGGGTCGCAGGGAAGTCGGGCGGCAGCGTTGGTGGTGCGGGCGGCGGCGTCGCAGGGAGGTCGGGCTCGGCCGGAACCTGTGGCGATGCAGCGGGAGGCAGCGTGGCGGGGGTGCCGCAGGCGCCACAGAATCGCGCCGTGTGTGCGATTGGCCGACCGCAGGTGCCGCAGAACAGCGCACCGGCAGGATGCGTTTGCAACGAAGTCCCACCTATCTCTCATCTTCGCGATCAGGCTATATCGGGCGTGTCGATCCTGACGAGTCGCCCGCATGTCAGCGCCGGCGCGCTGCGTTCTTGGGCGAGCCAATTCGGGAAGATTCACCCGCTACGTTGGTCTTGGCACACTTCAGGAATCGTCGGATTCGGCGCTGATTCAACAGATCTGGAAATGCAACGTCCGCGCCTCGGGTCGTAGGGCGTGTTCGGGCCAGACGTCCGGCCCGCAGGCTCGGGAACCGAGGCCGTGCTGGGCAGCGTCCAGGTAGAGGTAGGTGGCGGACGGCTCCGGTAACTCGTGCGGGTGCGCGGCGGCGTCCAAATCCTGGCCGGTGTGCGGGGTGAGGGTGAACCCGGGCAGCCGGCCGGCGGCGTCCGGGATCGCGTCGACACGCACCCGGTCGGTCTTGCCGGTGCGCAGCACCAGCGAACGCAGGTCACTGCGGTGGCCGCTCTCCTGGGGACGCGCATACGGCACGGTCAGTTGGTCGAGCGTCGCGGTGAACCGGCCGACCAAGGCGGCGCGTCGGCTGTCCGGGTAGGACTCGTGCGGTCCGGTGCCGAACCAGGAGGCCCCGTCCACCGAAGTCGGCAGGTCGAACCGGACGCCGAGCCGCGGCCAGACCATGTCC
Organism: Micropruina sp.; assembly: GCA_047602545.1. GTDB lineage: Bacteria > Actinomycetota > Actinomycetes > Propionibacteriales > Propionibacteriaceae > Micropruina. The sequence goes on from JASGHC010000004.1 coordinate 236,353, forward strand.
CAGCCGGCGCTCGGCATGAGATCGATGCGGAGCTCGAGGATGCCGTCGACGAACCTCCAGCGGACGTCGCTGACCACGCTGAGGCGAGAGTTCGCCGGCGCCCACCGGGTCAGCGTGCGCAACTCGGACGGCGAACCGGCCCGGGCGATCACCCGCGGAGTGAGCCGATCCAGCCCGGCCGCGCGCCACACCACGTCCAGCGCGGGTGCGGGTTGCCCCAGCCACGGTGGTGCCCACGGATCACGCGCGAGGGCGGCGGCCGGGTTGTAGCTGCCGAAACTTGCGCCCCTGTCGTTGTCGGTCGGGCCGCGCCACAGGTCGAGGTGAGGCCCGGACGCCGGCAATCCCGCCAGCGTGACCAACTCACCGCCCCGGAACTCGGCAGGCCCCAGCCTGTCGGGCAGTGTTTCGCCCAGCCGCGCCCGCGACGTCCCGGTCTGAACCGGAAGGGGGACGGTTCCTTTCCGGTTCACCGCGGCCTGAACCGCTATCGGAACCGTCCCCTGAACCGCTATCGGAACCGTCCCCTGAACCGCTATCGGAACCGTCCCCTGAACCGGAAAGGAACCGTCCCCGATCTGGTTCAGCTGGTGCTGGGCGGTGACCAGGACGTGCCCGGCGGGCGCCCAGACAGTGTCGGACGCCAATACGGCTTCGACGGTCAGCCAGAGTTCGCCGGTCCTCAGCTTGTCTGGGGCGGACCCTCTCAGACTCACCTCGTCGGTGCTCGCACGGTCGGCATGCGGCCCGTCGGTGGTCGCACGGTCGATGTGCGGCCCGTCGGAACCGGGGGCGCCGGCCCGGGCCAGGTGTGGCAGGGGAACCTGCGCCGCGCCGCCCGCGGACAGCGCCGGGACGGTGAGTTCGCCGTTGTCGACGGGCTCGCCGTCCAGCTCGATGCGCCAGCGGAATCGGACGTCGGAGGAGTCGGCGCTGTGCCGCAGGTTCCGGACCTCGATGCTGTCTCCGAAGGCGATCCGGAACGGCGCCACCACCTGTTTGAACTCGTGCATGGCAGGGGAGGGGGTGCCGTCGGAGAGCACCAGGCCGTCCATCACGAAGTTGCCGTCGTGCACGACCTCGCCGAAATCGCCGCCGTAGCCGAAGAACTCCACGCCGTCGGCGGTGTGGGTGCGCAGACCGTGGTCGCGCCACTCCCAGACGAAACCGCCGTGCAGCCGCGGATACTTCTCGAACAGCGCCTGGTACTGGTCCAGCGCCCCGGGGCCGTTGCCCATCGCGTGGGCGTATTCGCAGAGCAGGAACGGCTTGCGGCGCTGGCGCGCGGACTCGGCGATCGAGCAGCCCAACAGCGGCTCCAGCGCGTCCCGGCCGATCGAGCGCACCTCGGGTACTGGGGCGTACATCCGCGAGTACACGTCGGTGTAGACGCCGGTGTAGTCGCCCTCGTAGTGCACCGGGCGGCTCGGGTCGCGCTCGTGCACCCAGGCGGCCATCGCAGCCAGGTTCGCCCCGGTGCCGGACTCGTTGCCCAGCGACCACAGCACGATCGAGGGATGGTTCTTGTCGCGCTCGACGGTCCGTTCGATGCGATCGAGGAGCGCGCCACGCCAGGCCGGGTCGTCGCTGGGGTTGCCGATCCAACCGCCCGGTTCGAAGCCGTGAGTCTCCAGGTCGCATTCCAGGATCACCCAGAAGCCCAGTTCGTCACACAGCTCGAGCAGCCGCGGGTGGGGCGGATAGTGACTGGTCCGGATCGCGTTCACGTTGAACCGCTTCATCAGGGCCAGGTCGTCGCGGGCCCAGGCCTCGTCGAACACCCGGCCCCGATCGGGATGGGTTTCGTGCCGGTTCACGCCGTGGAACACCACCCGGGCGCCGTTGACCAGCAGCCGGTCGCCGTCGATCACCACGCTGCGGAAGCCCAGCCGCAGCGACACGGTCTCGCCGGCGCTGCTCACCGTGGCGTCGTAGAGCCGGGGGAGTTCCGCCGACCAGGGCTGCACCCCGTCGATCCGCAGCGGTGCCACCTCCGACGGCGACGCCCAGACGGTTTCGACGCCCAACTCGGGGACGCGCAGGGTGAGCGGGTAGGCGTCCGGTTCGGCCACGATCTCGGGCGTGAGCAGGCCCACCCCGGCGGCGTAGTCGGTGCGCAGCCAGACGTCGTCCAGGCCGCCGGACGGGCGAGCCAGCAGTGTCACGTCGCGGAAGATGCCGGGCAGCCACCACTGGTCCTGATCCTCCAGGTAGCTGCCCGCCGACCACTGATGCACCCGCACCACCAGCAGGTTCGCGCCCGGCCGGACGGCGTGCGTCACGTCGAACTCCTGCGCCAGCCGACTGCCCGACCCGACCCCGATCTCGACCCCGTTGAGCCATACCCGGTACCGCGACTCGACCCCGTCGAAGCGCAGCAGCACCGCCCGGACGCCGTCGAACGAGGCCGACAGCTCGAACCATCGCCGGTAGTCACCGGTCGGATTCTCGTCCGGGACGTGGGGCGGATCGATCGGGAACGGGAACTGCACGTTGGTGTAGATCGGACGGCCGTAGCGTCCGTCGTTCTGCAGCACCCAATGCGACGGGACGGGGAGCTCGTCCCAGTCGGAATCGTCGAAGTCGGTGGCGGCGACGTCGTCCGGACCCTCGCCGGGCGGCAGTACGTCGAGAGCACCGCCCGGAGCGCCCGGCAACAACCTGAACCGCGAGGGGCCGTTCAGCGACAACTCGGCCGCGTCGCTGCGTAGCCGGGCACGGGCCGGAACCCGGTGGCCGAGGCCCGGTCCGCGATCGATCAGGTAGTCGAGAATGACGTCACCGCTGCTTCTGTGAGGCCGCCGCGACCATTGCGGCGGGGAGTGTTCGGCGTGACCGACGGTGGAAAGCCCACTATTCCAGACGGCGATCGGCGATCGCTGGTCGAGCCGTGGAGCGCATGTAGAGCGAGGAGTTTCGACAAGCAGCGGTGGTTGATTGACGGCTTCCTGAGGGGGTCGCTGAGCTCGTTGGTCGAGCTACGTCGAGACCTTGGAAGACATGGAGCTGGCAGGGGGCTTCGACAAGCTCAACCAGCGGTGGTTGGGCTGACCGGTGCCTCCTCAGTGCGGGACGGGTGTCAGCGTCCGGGCCAGGAAGTCTGCTTGCCGTTGTGCGTTCTCGCTCTGCGCCGGGCCGGTGTAGAGGTCGAAGTGGCCGCAGTCATACCGGGCGAGTTCGGCACTCGGCAAGAGCCGCTGCGCCTCTTCGACGGTCGCGCTGGGAACCATGTCGTCCCGCTCGGCGCAGACCAGCAGCACAGGGCATTCCACAGCTGTCAGCTCGTCCATCGGCACCACCTCGTCGAGGGTGGCGAGACCACGGGCCAGCATGCGGTTCTCCCAGCCGCCCAGCGGCGGACGGGGTAGCCGGCGCCAGAAGTCGGAACCAAGCGGACCATCGAAATCGGACACACTCGGATTCTCGGTGCTCGGCGCGAAGACCCACTCACCGGGGCGGCCGAAGAGCGGAATGTACAGCGGCGGAAGTGCCGGCATCATGTCGAGCACTGCACAGCAGACGAACCGCGCCATAGCCCACCCACGTGGTTGCAGATGGTCCGGCGTGCGCAGATGCGGGCACTGCGCCACCACCGCAACCACCCCAGGGTCACGGGCCGCGGTGACCAGAGCGGTGCCGCCGGAGAAGCTCGAGCCCCACAAGGCGACCCGCGACGCGTCCACCTGGCCGGCGAGTTCGCCGCGGACGAAGGTGAGCGCCGCCTCGTAGTCCTCGCGGTGCCGTGGCGGCGCCACCCAATGGCGCGGTGTCCCATCCGATCCGCCGAAGCAGCGGTAGTCGAAGGCCAACACCGCCAACCCGCGCTCCACGAATGCCCATGCGAGCGGTTCGAGAAATCCGTCCTTGGTGCCACCGAGCCCGGGCGCCATCACCACCACCGGCGGCCTGACGACGCCGTCCGGCTGGAACAGCCAGGCCTCCAATCGGGTGCCGTCGACGGCGAAGAAGTGGACGGTGCGAACCGTTCCGTACGCATGCCGCTCATCCGGACGCCCCGCGGACCGCGCCCAGGCGAACCGTGCGCGTCGCCGGAGCCAGAGCCAGGCCAGGCCGAACGTCAGGATCAGAGCCAGGACGAGGCCGAGCGCGATCATCGTCCGGCCCGCCCTGGGACGAGTTGCGGCGACGCGAGTTCCTGGCGCGCCCTGCCAACCCACGCCAGCTCTGCGTCGCACCAAGCCACGCCGTGCTCGATCGACAACCGCCACAAGGTGGCCTCGCGCTCGGAGCGGGCCAACGCGAAGATCTCGCTGATCGCCAGCCGGTCGGTGTACTCGGAGCGGGTCGTGGCAACGCCTTCGGCGTAGTCGGCCAGGATGCCGTCGAGCACCCGCGGTTCCACATCGGCCGCAAGCACCAGTTTGAGCAGCAGCGGGTGACGTAGCCGCACCGGCTCGACGGCCGCTTCGAGCCAGGCATCGAGCTCGGCGTCGCCGCGCGCCGTGAGTGCGTAGACGACGCGATCGGGCTTGCCGTCGCCGGCCTCACGTTTGCCGACGACCGACTGCTGGCTCTCCAGCGCGTGCAACTCCCGGTAGATCTGGCTCTGCGTGACGCTCCAGAACGAGCCGACGGAGTCTTCGAATCGCTTCCGCAGCAGATACCCGCTGGTCGGCTCGATGCGAAGGAAGCCCAGGATGGCAGCACGTAGTGACATAAGTAGAATATAGGACGTGTGTCATATAAGAGCAATCCTCGGCCACATACAGCCTGGGTTCCGTGGGTGAGTGGCCGGTGATCGCTAGGGTCGGCGGTGTGAGCCGATATCCACGTGACGTTCTGGCGCCCGGCTGGCAGCGGGCCGGCAAACCGACCACCACTGAGGTGCCCGCCCAGATCGGCATGGTGCTCGAGGACCCCAGTTCCGGCTTCGTCGGCGCCCTGGTGAAGCTCGAGAACGGTCTGTTGGTACTGGAGGACCGCCGGGGTAAGCGGCGCAGCTTCCCGCTCGGCCCCGGCTTCTGGCTGGACGGCAAACCGGTCGCGATCACCCCGCCGAAGCGGCAGCCGAACGGACGCCCCACGCACACGGCGTCCGGCTCGCGGGCGAGCGCGACCCGTAGCCAGGCCAAGGTGGCCCTGCCCAGCCGGATCTACGTCGAGGGCCGGCACGACGCCGAACTGGTCGAGAAGGTCTGGGGCGACGACCTGCGGCACGTCGGCGTGGTGGTCGAATACCTGGGCGGCATCGACGACCTGCCGGCGATCGTGGACGAGTTCGCACCGCAACAGGGTCGGCGTCTCGGCGTGCTGGTTGACCATCTGGTGCCCGGCTCGAAGGAGTCCCGGATCGTGGAGCAGGTGACCAATCCGTGGGTGTTCGTCACCGGGCACCGATTCATCGACATCTGGACGGCGGTCAAGCCGTCCGTTCTCGGCATCAAAGCCTGGCCCGAGGTGCCGCGCGGGCAGGACTACAAGGAAGGCCTGTGTCGGGCGCTCGGCTGGCCGGCGCGCACCCAGACCGACATCGCCAACGTGTGGCGGCACATCCTTTCCAAGGTGACTTCGTGGCGCGATCTCGACCCGGCCCTGCTGACCGAGGTGGAGAAGCTGATCGATTTCGTCACCGCCGACCACGCCGACACCCTGGAGCCGTGATGACTGGGCCTGCAATGAGTACCGACCAAGTCACTGCGGCGATCCGCGAGGTCGCCGATGCCGAGATCGTGCCCCGGTTCCGGGCACTGGCTGACGACGAGATCATCGAGAAGCGTCCCGGCGACCTGGTCACCGTCGCGGACCGGTTGGCCGAGCAGGCACTCACCGCGATCTTCCGGGCAGACGATCCGAACTGCCTGGTGGTCGGCGAAGAGGCGGTCTACGCCGACCCGACGCCGCTGCAGGCGCTCCCCACGGCCGAACTGGCCTGGGTGATCGACCCGGTGGACGGCACCCGCAACTTCGCCGACGGCAGCCCCGACTTCGCTGTGATGGTGGCCGAGGTGCGCCGCGGCGTCACCACCCGCGGCTGGATCTGGCAACCGATGCACGACCGGATGTACATCGCCGAGCTCGGCGCCGGGGTGTACCTCAACGGTCGGCGGCTCGAACCTCGACCTCCCTCCGAACCGTTGGTCGGCGCACTGCACGGCCGGCACGGGCGACCGCGCGGGATCCTCCCCGAGAACGTAGAGCTGATTCGGCTCGCCGCCTGCTGCGGGGTTGACTACCCCGACGTGATCGAGGGCCGGAAGGCCTTCGTCGGCTACCGGTTGACGAACCCCTGGGACCATCTGCCGGGCGCGCTGATGCTGGACGAGATGGGCGGCCGGATCGCCACCATCGACGGACGCCGCTACGCCGCCGGGGTTACCGGCCGCTTCCTGATCGGAGCCCAGACACCTGAGGTCTGGCACCTGGCGGCCGACCTGGCAAAGGACCAGTTCGCCCGCTGAGCCCGCGCGGCAGCGAAGCGCTGCTCACCCGACCCCCGCTGGTTGAGCTTGTCGAAACCCCTCGCCAGCGCCAGTTCGCCCAGGGTCTCGACAAGCTCCCCAACGACCCTTGGCGACTTCAGCCGTCCAGCCGGTGCAGAGCGGTCGCCGCCAGCACCAGCTCGCCGACCTGGTCGGACGCGTCGCAGTTGACCACGGCGTCCAGCACCCAGTCGCGGTTGTCGTCGGGGTCGCGGACGATCTGCCGGACCTTCCTGATCCGCGCTGTGGTGCCCTCGTCGGTGCCCGCCGGCTGGCCGCGTCGCTCGTCCCCGATCACCACGTAGGACGGGCCGCGGGCGTCGCCGTCGAGCAGCATGTCGTCGTGTTCGGCGTAGTACTCCTCAAGTGCGGCGTCCCAGGCCGGGCGTTTCATCACGATCTCGCGCACCGGTTCGGTGCGCTCGGAGGCCTCCCGTTCCAGGCGGATCAGTGCGGCCAGGTCATCGCGGGCACAGGCCGCCAGCCGGGCCCACAATGCGTTGCGGATCAGCACCTCGAAGCTGCGGCCCTGCTTCGACAACGGACGCGGCGGCGCCGCCGCCGTGTGGTCGACCACGTCGCGGGGTGCGTGCTCGGGATCCATCAGCGCCGTCCACTCGTCCAGCAGCGACGAGTCGGTCTGCCGGATGGTTTCGCCCAGCCAGTCGACGACATCGTCCAGCTGTGGGCTGCGGTGGGTGTCGGGAACAGTGCGCTGCAGGGTGCGGTAGGCGTCGGTCAGGTAGCGCAGCACCAGGCCTTCGCTGCGGGCGACCTGGTAGCGGCCGACCAGGTCGGTGAAGCTCATCGCCTGTTCCCACATCTCACGAACCACCGATTTGGGATCCAGGGCGTCCGGCCGCAACCACGGGTGGGACTGCCGATAGGTCTCATACGCCGCTCCGAGCAGGTCGGCCAGCGGTTTGGGCCAGCTGATCGTCTCGATGATCGCCATCCGCTCCTCGTATTCGACGCCGTCGGCCTTGAGTCGTCCGATCTCGTCGCCGCGGGCGGTGTTCTGCTGGGCGAACAGCAGCGCCATCGGGGGATCGAGCACCGACTCGACCACCGACAGCACGTCGAGCGGGTAGCTCTCGAGCTCGGGGTCGAGCAGATCGAGGGCGGCCAGCGCGAAGTGGGCCAGCGGCTGGTTGAGCGCGAAGTCGGCGGGCAGATCCACGGTGAGCAGATAGCGGCGGCCGTGGGCGTCCGGCTGGTCGAGACGGGTGACCACCCCCGAATGCACCAGTGAGCGAACCAGCCGCAGCGCGCGGCGGACCAGCCGCAGCTGGGATCGGCGATCCTCGTGGTTGTCGGTGAGCAGTCGGCGCAGCACGACGGCGGGGTCCTCGTCGCGGCTGAGCACGTTGATCAGCATCGCGTTGTCGACCTTCATCCGGCTCATCAGGCGCTCCGGCTGGCCGGCTACCAGCCGGTCGAAGGTCTGCTCGCTCCACACCACGGTGCCGGCCGGCGGCTTCTTGAGCTGCGCGGTGGATTTGCGTTTGGCCAGTTTGGCTTCGCTCATCGCCGCGTTCTTGGCGGCCGCCTTGGCCTTGGCCCGCTCGTTGGCGATCACATGCTCGGGTGCCTGAACCACCACGTAGCCGGACGTGTCGTAGCCGGCCGCCGGCCCGTCCGGCGATCTGCAGGAACTCGCGGGTGCGCAGCACCCGCTGCCGAGAGCCGTCGAATTTCGCCAGTCCGGTGAACAGCACGGTGCGGATCGGCACGTTGATGCCGACGCCGAGGGTGTCGGTGCCGCAGATCACGCTGAGCCGGCCCTGCTGGGCGAGCTGTTCGACCAGCCGCCGGTATTTGGGCAGCATGCCCGCATGGTGGACGCCGATGCCGGCCTTGAGCAGTTTGCTCAACGTCTTGCCGAAGCCGGCGGCGAACCGGAAGTCGCGCAGCAGGTCGGCGTCGGCGTCGTTGACCGGACGCCGCGCGCGGGCGGCCTTCTTGGCGAAGCCGCCGCCGAGCAGGGACACCGCGTGCTCGACCGCCGCGGCCTGGGTGAAGTGGACGACGTAGACCGGGGTCTGGTGGGTCTCGACCAGCTCGTCGAGGGTTTCCTCCAGCGGGGTCAGGGCGTAGTGGAAGTTGAGCGGCACCGGTCGTTCAGCCTCGGCGACGATCGCCACCTCGGCGCCGGTGCGGCGGGTCAGGTCGTCGGCGATGCCGGACATGTCGCCCAGAGTGGCCGACATCAACAGGAACTGGACGCCGGTGAACTCGATCAGCGGCACCTGCCAGGCCCAGCCCCGGTCGGGCTCGCCGTAGTAGTGGAACTCGTCCATCACGACCAGGCCGACGTCGGCGTCCGAGCCTTCGCGGAGTGCGATGTTGGCCAGTACCTCGGCGGTGCAGGCGATGATCGGTGCGCCGGCGTTCACCGCGGCGTCCCCGGTCAGCATGCCGACGTTGTCGGCGCCGAAGATGGCGACCAGCTCGAAGAACTTCTCGCTGACCAGGGCTTTCACCGGCGCGGTGTAGAACGACACCCGGTCGGTGGACAGCGCCGAGTGGATCGCCGCGGTCGCCACCAGCGACTTCCCCGACCCGGTCGGAGTGGTCAGCACCACGTGCGACCCGGCGAGCAGTTCGATGATCGCCTCGTCCTGATGCGGGTAGAGGCTGAGCCCCAGTCGCTCGACGTACCCCGTGAACGACTCGTACAGCGCATCGGCGGTGCCGTCGTCAGCCGGGTCGACCCGGAGCGGACGGAGCAGGCGGGTCGTATCCATAACCGTCCGAGTATCCCACCGGTCACGGCAGGGACGGTTCCCGCTGCCCACGGGGACGGTTCTTTCGGTCGCTTTCCGGTGTCGGTGGGAACCGTCCCCGGTCAGAGCAAGCCGCGCTCGCGGGCCGTCGCGACGGCCTCGCCGCGGCTGCTGACACCGAGCTTGGCCAGGATGTCGGAGACGTGCACGCTGAGTCGCCAGACAACTACGCGAGCAGCTTGAGCTGGGTGCGGGGGCGTTTGCCTTCGGCGGCCAGTTGGGCGTAGGCGACCGGGAGCACGGCGGCGATGGTGTCGTCGTCGTACGGCCACTCGCCGGCGGCGAGGGCGTCCTCGACCTTCACGCCCTGACCGATCAGGTGCTCCACCTGGCCGTAGACGGCCGAGATCTCGGCGCGCTGGGTGAAGGCGAACACCCGGTTGACCGGGTCACCGTGGCCGGGGACCAGCAGAGTGTCCTCAGCGACCAGGCCGAGGATGCCGTCCACCGCAGCGGGCCAGTCCTTGAGGAAGCAGTCCGGGCCCATGGCCGGGGGAGCGGACTGTTCGAGCAGGTCGCCGGTGAAGATCAGCTGTACGTCCGGGACGATGACGACCAGATCACCGGCGGTATGACCGCGTCCGAAATGCACGATCTCGACATGACGATCGCCCAGGTTGACCATCCGGGCCAGCGCCAGCGGCTTGTTCGGGGGGCGCAGCCGATCCTGGGAGAAGCCCAGCCGGGCGGCCTCGTCAGCACCTGTCGGGGCGTCCAGGGCGGCGATCAAGGTCTCGTGACCGTAGGTGGTCAGGTCGTCGAACGCTGCCAGCCCGTAATAGTGGTCGAAGTGGGCATGGGTGACCACGGCGCCGACCAGTGGGACGCCGTCCGCAACGATCTCGGCGGCGGCGCGAACCTCGGCGCCCTGGGCCGGCGACGAACCGGTGTCCACCACCAGCGCGCCCGTCGAACCCACGATCAGGCCGATGTTCACCCCGGCGGGCTCGGCGACGGCACGCCAGATGCCCGGACGGAGCTCCTGGAACGGAGTCAACGAGAACTGCACCGGCTCAGCCTATGCGTGGGCGGCAGCTGAACACCCGCATGCTCAGCCGGTCACCACACGGATCAGCAGGGCCAGCAGCCCGAGCAGCGGCAGCGTGCCTTGGACGAGTGCCGCGCGCAGCTTGGAGCGGTCGTTGGTCACCAGCACGACCGCCGCCGCCAGCATCGAGCCGAGACCGACGATCAGCAGGGTGAGGGAGACCGCCGGCCAGGCGAAGGTGACGATGCTGGCGAACACGGCGATCGCCAGGAACAGGTTGTAGAAGCCTTGGTTGTAGGCCATCTGCCGGGTCATTGCCGCCTGTTCGGGGGTGGTGCCGAAGATCTTGCGGGTGCGGTCGTCCTGCCAGCGGAACGATTCCAGCCGGAAGATGTAGAGGTGCAGCAGGGCGGCCAGAGCGGCGGCGCCCAGGGCGATCAGGGTCACGGCAACCTCACACAAGGGTCTCGACGGCGATAGCCTTCACGGTAGCCGTCGGCCCGATTCCCTCCCCGACCGCTCCGTGCTCGCCGACCTACGCACCGCTCGCCGAATTCAGCGAGCCCTGAATAGTTCGGCGAGCGGTCGGTGGGGTGCGCATCGTCTAGACTGGCACTCGCTTATTGCGAGTGCCAACGCGATGCGGAATTCACGACGCGAGGAGGGCCATGCTGGACGACCGCAAGCTCTCCATCCTGCGCGCCATCGTCACCGACTACGTGTCCTCCCAGGAGCCGGTGGGTTCCCGCGCGCTGGTCGAACGGCACAACCTCGGCGTCTCGCCGGCCACAGTCCGCAACGACATGGCCGTCCTCGAAGAAGAGGGCTACATCACCCAGCCGCACACCAGCGCCGGGCGGATCCCGACCGATAAGGGGTACCGGCTGTTCGTTGACCGGCTGGCCGCAGTCAAGCCGCTATCGCTGGCCGAGCGCCGGGCGATCCAGACCTTCATGACGGGCGCCCTCGACGTCGACGACGTGGTGCGGCGCACCGTCCGGCTGCTCGCCCAGATCACCCAGCAGGTGGCGATCGTGCAGTACCCGATGCTGTCCAGCGCCACCATCCGGCTGATCGAGTTGCTGGTGCTCACCCCGGGACGCGGCCTGGTCATCGTGGTCAACTCGACCGGCCGGGTCGAGCAGCGTCCGATCGACCTGATCGATGCCGGCGAGGAGCAACTCTCCGATCTGCGTGGACGCCTCAACGCGTCCCTGGTCGGCTGCACGCCGTCGGCGGCCGTCGACCGGCTCACCACCATGCTGGACGACCTGCCGCCCGATCTCCGTCCGGTCGGATCGGTGGTGATCGCCACCCTGCTGGAACTCACCACGTCCGATCCGGCGACCCGCGTCGTGGTCGGTGGAGTGCCCAACCTGACCCGCTTCGGCGACCAGTTCGAGACCACTGTGAAACCGGTGCTGGAGGCACTGGAGGAACAAGTCGTGCTGTTGCGGTTGTTGGGTGAGGCTGGTGGGTCCAGCGACGTCACCGTCCGCATCGGACACGAGAACCCGTACGAGCCGCTGCAGTCGACCTCGGTCGTGGCCAGCGCGTACAGTCACGGCGACGATGTCTGGGCGAGCATGGGAATCGTCGGCCCCACCCGGATGGACTATCCGACCACCATGGCCTCGGTGCGGGCGGTCGCCCGTTACGTTGGCCGTTTCCTGGCAGAAGGATGATGTTGACCAAGGACTACTACGACGTTCTGGGCGTGTCCCGGGACGCGACCTCCGAGCAGATTAAGAAGGCCTACCGCAAGCTGGCGATGAAGTACCACCCGGACGTCGCCGACACCGCGGACGCCGCCGACAAATTCAAGGAGATCGGCGAGGCCTACGAGGTTCTGCACGACGCCAACAAGCGGGCCATGTACGACCGCGGAGTCGACCCGATGGCCTCTGGTGGCGGCTTCCCCGGTGGCGGCTTCGGCTTCCCCGGCGGGGGCGGCGCGCCCGGCTTCGACTTCACCAACCTGGTGGACGCCATGTTCGGTCAAGCGGGTGCCCGCGGGCCGCGTTCGCGGGTCCGTCGCGGTCAGGACGCTCTGGTCCGGCTTTCGCTGACGCTTGCCGAGGCGGCCTTCGGCGTCACCAAGCCGGTGCGCGTCGAGACCGCCGTCGTTTGTGGCACCTGCAACGGTTCGGGTGCGAAGGACGGCTCCGAGCCGGTCACCTGCACCACCTGCCACGGCCAGGGCGACATCACCCAGATTCAGCGCTCGTTCCTGGGCGACATCCGCACCACCCAGCCCTGCCCGGTGTGCCGCGGCTACGGCACGACGATTCCGAACCCGTGTGGCGAATGCTCCGGTGAGGGGCGCGTCCGCTCGCAGCGCACCATCAACGTGAAGATCCCGGCCGGGGTGAACGCCGGAAACCGGATCCACCTGGAACACCAGGGCGAGGTCGGCCCCGGCGGCGGTCCCGCCGGCGACCTGTACGTCGAGTTGAGCGTCGAACCGCACGACACCTTCAAGCGCAACGGCGACGACCTCGAAATGGTGATCAAGGTGCCGATGACGGCGGCGGCGCTGGGCACCGAAGTGACCCTGCCGACCCTGGAGGCCGAGCGCGACGACCTGGATGCCGAGGCGGGCACCGTCCGGCTGTCCGTGCCGAGCGGCACCCAGTCGGGCACCCGCATTCCAATTGCCGGACGCGGCGTGCCGCGGCTGCGGGGTGCCGGACGTGGCGACCTCGGGGTTACGCTGCTCGTGCAGACCCCCAGCAAGCTCGACGAACACCAGCGGAACCTGCTGCGGCAATTGGCCGAGGCGCGCGGTGAGGCTGGCGCCGAGATCGCTGTGGAGAAGCATCACAAAGGTGTATTCGGCTGGCTGAAGGACGCATTCACACAATGACCGAGGCATTGTTCCTGGCAGATCTGGACTCTCCGGCGGTCGGTGACACGGTCGCCGTCACCGGTGACGAGGGCCGGCACGCCGCCATCGTGCGCCGGATCCGCAAGGGCGAGGTGGTGCTGGTGAGCGACGGCATCGGCAACGCGATTCGCGGGCCGGTGGTGACCGCCGACGTGAACGGGCTAGTGGTCGAGGTCGTGGAGGTGCTGGCCGACCCGGTCCGGTCGCTGCGGTTCACCGTCGTCCAGGCGCTCGCCAAGGGCGACCGGTCCGAGCTCGCCCTGGAGATGCTGACCGAACTGGGCGTCGACGAGATCGTGCCCTGGCAGGCCTCCCGCTCGGTGGTGAAGTGGGCACCGGACCGGGTCGAACGGGCGCTGGCCCGCTGGCGCAACATCGTCCGCGAGGCCACCAAGCAGTCCCGTCGCTTCCGGGTGCCGCGGGTCAGCCCGCCGCTGACCACCGCCGAACTGGCGCTGCGGATCCCCGAGCCCGCACTCACCCTGGTGCTGCACGAGGGGGCGGACGCCTGGCCGGTCGTCGCCGACCTGCCGGCCGAGGGCGAGGTGATGATCATCGTCGGACCCGAGGGTGGCCTGACCCCGGAGGAACTGGCGCTGTTCGCCGAGGCGGGCGGGCGTCCCACCCTGATCGCGGACGCGGTGCTGCGGACATCCACCGCAGGGGTCGTGGCATTGGCGCAGCTGCAAGCGCTGACGCGTGCGTGAGCCCTCGCGTGCGGCGTCGGGCGTGTTCCCCTCTCGGGGCGTGAGTGTGTTGCCGTCCTCGGGTGTGAGTGTGTTGCCGTCCTCGGGTGCGGATCTGTTGCCATCCCGGGGCGCTGGTCTGCTGCCATCTCGGTGGGCGAGCCTGTTGCCGCGGACCGGGAGGGGAGCCCGAGCCGCCCGCCTACAGATCCGCCTCGCAAGCTCGGTAGATCTTCCGGACGCCCACCCACCTGCCTCGAGCTCCCCTCCAGGCCCGCTTCACGGTTGCTTTTCGCAGGAGCGAAGGTGTCGTGGTGGCGGAGCGCTGGAGTGGTACGTGGAGCGGTACGCGGGGGACGGTTCTTTTCGTTCCGCTCAAACGCTGGAGCGGCACGTCGGGCGGTACGCGGGGGACGGTTCTTTTCGTTCCGCTCAGACTGAGCGGAACGAAAAGAACCGTCCCCGTCGTACCGCCCGCTGCTCCGGGGGGACGTCGTCGGCGCCGCGATGGGCCGAACTGTGAGCGCTTCTTTCACCTTCACGCCGGGTGCCGTGCTGCCCAACGGCAAGGGGCGGACCGGGGTCATCGACACCCCCCATGGGACGATCCGGACGCCGGCGTTCGTTGCGGTCGGGACCAAGGCGACGGTGAAAGCGGTGCTGCCGGACTCGGTTGCCGACCTGGGTGCGCAGGCGGTGCTGGCCAACGCGTACCACCTGTTCCTGCAACCCGGCCCCGACATCGTGGACGCCGCCGGCGGGCTCGGAGCCTTCATGAACTGGCCCGGCCCGACCTTCACCGACTCGGGCGGCTTCCAGGTGATGAGTCTGGGCGCCGGGTTCAAGAAGGTGCTCGCCATGGACACCGTCGGACTGGCCGACGACGACGTGATCGCTGAGGGCAAGACCCGGCTGGCGCACGTCGACGACGACGGCGTCACCTTCACCAGTCACCTCAACGGCGACCGGCACCGGTTCACCCCCGAGATCAGCATGCGCATCCAGCACGAGTTGGGCGCCGACATCATGTTCGCCTTCGACGAGCTGACCACCCTGATGAACACCCGCGGCTACCAGGAGCAGTCCGTCGAGCGGACGCACGCGTGGGCCGTCCGCTGCCTGGCGGCGCATGCCGAGCTCACCGCGCAACGTGTCGACAAGCCGTACCAGGCGCTGTTCGGGGTGGTGCAGGGCGCCCAGTACGAGGACCTGCGGCGGCGGGCGTCCCGCGACCTCGCCGAGTTGGACGTCGACGGCCAGACGTTCGATGGGTTCGGCCTCGGCGGTGCGCTGGAGAAGGAGAACCTCGGCACAATCGTCGGCTGGTGTACCGACGAGCTGCCTTTCGGCAAGCCGCGACACCTGCTCGGCATTTCCGAGCCGGACGACTTCTTCGCCGCCATCGCGGCCGGCGCGGACACCTTCGACTGCGTGATGCCGTCCCGGGTCGCGCGCAACGCCGCGCTCTACACCCGCGACGGCCGCTTCAACGTCAACACAGCCAAACACCGCCGGGCCTTCGAGCCGATCGAGGACGGCTGTGACTGCTACACCTGCGCCCATTACACCCGGGCCTACCTGCATCACCTGTTCAAGGCGAAGGAGATGCTGGCCTCGACGCTGGCCACCATCCACAACGAGCGGTTCACCGTCCGGCTGGTCGACGATATCCGGGCCTCCATCGAGGCGGGCGACTTCCACGCGTTCCGGGACGAGTTCCTCGGTCGCTTCTACGCCGGACGCCGCTGACGCGAGCCCCTCGAACATCCGAGGACGGTTCTTTCACGTGCGACGTTCGCATCTCCGAGAACCGTCCCCGAATCTTCGAGATTCGCACGCAGGAGAACCGTCCCCCGATGTGCGAGAGACCTGGCGAATAGCAGCAAATAGGAATCCGGATCGGGCTGGAACAGACCTGCCCGATCCGGATTGCTGTTTTCGATGGAGGTCAGGGACGGGTGCCGCCTGCCCCGCCTGCGCCGCCTGCCCCGCCGGGGCCGCCGAAGCCGCCGCCGTTGCTGACCTGTGAGGTGTCGGTGGTGCCCACCGAGGTGCCGTTCACGTAGACGGTGTAGGTCTCACCCTCCTTGATCTGGTCGTTCGACACCACCAGGGAGGCGATCTGGCGGGTGGGAGAGTAGTGGGCCACCACGGTGCCGGAGGAGTCCTTGACCTCGACCGTCGAACCGGCCGCCGCGGTCAGGGTGATCATCAGCGACTTCTGCGACGAGTCGGTGCTGGGTGCCTGGGCCATCCCGGACGACCCGCCGGCCACCAGAGTGCCACCGGTGATGGTGAAGGTGCCGTTGTAGTCCAGGGCGCCGTTGCCGTTGCTGGTCGGGCCGTTGACCACGACGGTGCCGCCGCTCATCGCGACATCGCCGTTGGAGTCGATGCCATCGCCGTCCGCGGTGATCGTCACCTCGCCGCCGGAGATGCTCAGGATGGTCCCGTCCTGAGCCTCCATGTCGGACACGGTGCTGGCCGAATCGGTGGCGTTGATGCCGTCGTCGCTGGCGACCACGGTGACGGTGCCGCCGCTCAGGCTGATGTTCTTGGCCTCCAGGCCCTCCACGGACTTGGTGACCGCGGTGGTGCCGCCCGAGACCAGGATCGCCGTCCATGCGTCGATGCCGTCGTCGCCGGAGGCCAACGTCACGACGCCGTCGGCGACGCTCACGTAGCCGAGCCCGGCGTCGTCCTCGTTGTCAGATTTCAGCCCGTCGCCGCCGCTGGTCACCTCGATGGTGCCGTTCTCGATCACCAGGTAGTCCTTGCCGCGGATGCCGTCGTCCTTTGCGGTCACGTTGAGGGTGCCGGAGACGATGACCAGGCCGTCTTTGCTGGTGATGCCGTCGTTGTAGTTGCCGGTGACGTCGAGGGTGCCGTTGCCGAGGATGGTCAGGTCCGAGGTGCTGTACAGGGCGGCGTTCGGGTCGTCGTCACCGGTCGCGGCGTAGCTGGCGCCGTCCGTGAGCGAGTTCGTGGTGCCGTCGGCCAGCACGACCACGGCGAGGTCGGCGTCCATGATCGCGAGCGCGGAGCCGTCCGAGTTGGTGATCGAGGCGTTGTCGAGGATCAGGTGAACGGTGCCGGAGTCGCTGGTGTCCACCACCACCTGCCCGTCGGCCAGGGTGCCGGTGAGCCGGTACGCGCCGGCGGCGGTGATGGTAATCACCCCGTCGGAAACCGTGACTCCGTCGGTGGCCTTCGGCGACGAAAGGTCGATGGCGACCTCCGTGGCGGTGTCCCAGCTGTGGTCGGCCTCGTTGTCGTGGTTCGCGGTGAGGGCGAGAGCTGCGGTCGTGGTGGTGCTGGTCGAGGTTGTCGTCGTGGTGGTGGCGGCCGCCATACCCGCGCAGCCGGCGAGTCCGATCACGGCGGCGGCCACGCCTCCGGCGAGCCAGGTCTTGAGGTTCGTCAGTCGGTTCATGATGGGTCTCTCTGGTCGGGTGATGGTTGGTTCGGAGTCAGTGGGTGAGGTGGACGGTGAGCTGCTTGAGTCGGTACCGAGCAGAGCACGCACCGTGGTGCGCAGTTCCAGCTGATCGGTGATCGCCCGGTCGAGGGTGTGATGCCGCTAGCCGCCGGACGAGGCCAGGTGGTCGGCGAGGAACATGACTGCGACGAGCAGACCGATCAGGGACTGGCCGATCCAGCTCGGGTCGAAGGTCAGTCCGGCCAGCAGCCCCATCGCGAGCGACACGAAGTAGTAGGCCACTTCGGCATGGCTCAACTCCGACGAGCGCAGCCGGATGCTGGAGAGCACGCCGAACGTAAGGACGACGATGGCGACGAGGTTCGAGGCCGAGGCTGACTGGGTTCATGATGTGAGGTCCTTGGTCAAGGAAGTGATGCCCGGGTGTTTTCTGCTGATGAGTCGACCGTAGGAAACGCAACCGGCGAGGGTCTTTGAGTTCGCTGTGCGACGTCTGTGCGTCTGGAGTTCGCCCGTCCGATGCCGGGTTGCGGGTGCCGTTCGCCGTTCGCCGCTCGGCGTTCGGCGAGGGCACCGGGCAATCCCGTTCGGGCTGCGGCGCACCCGGCGAGTGGTCTGCGGCACCCATCGCTCGCCCGGACGACGCGATCCGCCGACACGAGCTGGCGGTCGGGTCATCCCGCCGCGCACGTCCTCGGTCGGCACCGCGTTGATCAGCGCTTCCCTTGGTAATCTGACGCGGACGCCGGGGGCGCACCGGTCGGCACGCACAGGGGGAAATCTCATGCCACACGTCGCTGTCGGTGTGGCCACGGACATGGGTCGGGTGCGGGCGCTGAACGAGGATGCGTTCCTGGCCGGTGAGCGGGTCTGGGTGGTCGCCGACGGCATGGGTGGTCACGCGGCCGGTGATGTCGCCAGCCGCCTGGCGATCGAGTCGCTGCGCGAACTGGAGACCGTCGACGAACTCCGTCCGGTCCTGCTGAACATAGCTGTGGCAAGGGCGAACGCGGTGGTCGTCCGGCACGGAATGATGCATCCGGAGGTGCGTGGGCTGGGCACGACGGTGACCGGCCTGGCCGAGGTGACCGTCGGTGGCGTCCCGCATTGGGGCGTGTTCAATGTTGGTGACTCCCGGGTCTACCGGTACGCCGGCGGTGAACTGCACCGCGCCACCGTCGACCACTCCGAAGTCGAGGAATTGCTCGCCGGGGGGCTGATCACCGCCGAACAGGCCCGTGAGCATCCGGCCCGGCACATCATCACCCGCTCGGTGGGCATCCGGCCGGCGCCGTCGGCCGACGTGTGGGTGTTGCCGCAGGTCGCCGGCGAACGCTTTCTGCTCTGCTCCGACGGGCTGACCTCCGAGCTGGACGACGATCAGATCGCCACCGTGCTCGCCGCCCACCCCGACCCGACCGAGGCGGCCGAAGCCCTGATCGAGGCGGTGCTGGCCACACCCGCACGCGACAATGTCACAGTGGTGGTGGTCGACGTTCGCGGCGGCTACCGAGCAGGCGACGAGGTCACGGTGCCGGAGGGAGAGGGTTGATGGGCGAACCGGTGTACTCCTACACGCCCGGCGAGGCACTCGCCGTGTGTGGCGAGCGGGTGGCCGTGCTGGTGGCCCTCCCGCCGGACGCCGGGCTGGTGCCCGGTCTCTACGACCTGATCGGCGACCCGCAGGCCGGTTTGGACGAGGTGCTGGAGTTGCTGGTCAGCCCTGGTCTGCGCGCCGTGGAGCATTTCGCGCTCGCCGAATATGCCGACGAGGGACTGCGCACCGTGGTGCGTGGTCGCTACTGCACCCGGGCCGGCTCGCACACGGTGGAGGGACGCGGGCTGTGGGCAGACCGAATCCTGCAGGCCGACGGCTACCTGTTGCTCGATCCCGAGGCGCCGGATTCCGCGACGCTGCCGCTGACCAGCGGCGGGGTGGTGTTGGCTGGACGGCTGCAACGACGCTCCGGCGACGTCACGCCGCTGACGGCACCGCCGATGCCGTCGCTGGACGAGCCGCCCGTGCCTCCGGACGCCGCACCGCAGGCAGGCGCACCGATCCCGAGTGCCGTGGCGGGGCCGGTGGCGCCGCCTCCGTCCCCGCCCGCCACGGCCGGGCGTCCGTCGTTCATCGAGTCATTGTCGTGGAGTGCATCCGCTCCGACCGAGGCCCTCACCCCGGCCGAGGCGCCCGTCCTGGCACCGACCCTGGTCGGCGAGCTGTCCGGCGCGGCGTCCGAGCGCACCATCAGCCGGGACCAGCTTCCGGCCGACGCGCAGACCGTGGTGGCGGCGCGCTGCCCGAGCGGTCATCTCAGCCCCGCCGACGCAGGCAGCTGCCGGGTGTGTGGCCGGCGGCTGCCGCGCCAGCAGCCGGTCGATGTGCCGCGTCCGCCGCTGGGCGTGCTGCGGCTGTCCAACGGCGACACCGTCGTGCTCGACCGGGGCTGCATCCTGGGCCGCAACCCGCGGGTGCCGGTCGGCTATTCCGGCGAGCGGCCGAACCTGATCAAGCTGATCGACCCCGACAAGGACATCTCCGGCCAGCACCTGGAGGTCCGGCTGGAGGACTGGCATGTCGCGGTCAAGGACCTGGGTTCCACCAACGGCACCCAGGTGATCCCACCGGGGGAGCATCCGGTGACCTTGCGGCCCAACGATCCGGTGAGGATCGAACCTGGCACCAAGGTGATTCTGGCCGGCGTGTTCAGCTTTATCTTCGACGTGACCGAAGGACCGTGAGCTGATCCGGTGACCGAACGACCCACCCCGAGTCATCCCGCGACCTGGCCGGGACGGCCGACGCGGCGGTGTTCGGGGCGGGCGAGATCATCCCGGCGGTCGTGACCCGGTACGGGACGGGCGTGATCGGCGCGCGTCGGGCACTGGTCCACGACCTGCCTCGATGACGCCGTCCATCGGCCCGGTTCAACCCGGCGTCGCTGCTGCGGAAACGCTGATCGGCGCCACCCTGCCGGCTCTACGTCCGTCGACCAACGCACCCACCGCTGGTTGAACGTGTCGAAACCCTCGCCGACCACGTGGAACCCGGGTCTCGATGGGCTGGATCAGCGAAAATCAGCTGCGGACCGGCACAGCGATCCCTTCACGGCGCCGGATCCAGGCGATCACCCGATAGGTGACCGGAAGGAACAGCACTTCGACCAACACCTTGTAGACGAAACCGACCAGGGTGTAGTTCATCAGGGTCGGCCAATCCAGGCTGCCGCCGCCCAGGAAGGCGCCGAGCGGGCCGAACGCGATCAGGCAGAACACCAGCGTGTCGGCGAACTCGCCGACCACGGTCGAGCCGACCAACCGTACCCAGAGTCGTCCGGGCCCGAACCGGTCCCGGATCCAGACCAGCACCACTGCGTTCAGGAACTGCCCGGCCAGATACCCGGCCAGGCTGGCCAGTACGATCCGCGGCACGAAGCCCAGCACCGCGTTCCAGGCGTCGTTGTTGGGCCAGTCGGACGCCGGGGGTGCGGCCGCGACCACCGCGAAAGTGACCGACATGAGTGCGGCCAACACGAACCCCGTCCAGATCGCCCGGCGCGCCTTCGCCAGCCCGTACACCTCGGCCAGCACGTCGCCGAGCACATAGGTGAGCGGGAACAGGAAGGCGCCGCCGTCGGTGATGATCGGCAGCACCGGAAAGCCGCCGACCTCGACCGACGGGCCGAACTCGATCAGTTTGGTGGCCGATACGTTCGAGATCAGCAGCAAACCGCAGAACGCGGCCAGGACCAGGTCGTAGGTCGGACGTCGGGTAGTGGGCGGCGCGGTCACGGGCAGGAATCCTACAGCGGTCGACTGACACGAATCTGAACCGGTTGCCCGTCGTCCTCGCCCACCGTGAGGAGAGGTGGCAGGCTAGGTGCCATGACCGATTTCGACCCGACGATGCCCGACGAGTCCGAGCAACTCGACCAGTTGCAGGCCGACGATTCGCTGATCGACCGTGGGGTCGCTGACGTGCTCGACGAGGGTTACGTCTCCCCGGAGAAGTGGTCGCCGGCTCAGGGTTACGGCAATACGCGGGCTGAGATGCGGCACCGAGAGACCCTCGACCAGCGGATCGCCCAGGAGGAACCGGACGTGACGCCGAGCGAGGGCACCTGGAAGGACGACCCGGACGAGCGGCGCCAGGTCGGCAAGCGCCGCGCGGGCCGGCTGGTCGACGCCGACGGCGGTGTGGGGGAGATCGACCAGGAAGCCGAAAGCGTCGGGCACGACGTCGGCTTCGCCGGTGGCGCCGCCAGCGCGGAAGAGGCCGCGATGCACATCATCGACGACTACGAGGACGATGACGACGACAACTGAGCTGTATCCGAGCGTCGAGCCCCGCCTGACCGGCCACCTTGAGGTCGGGGACGGGCACAGCCTGTACTGGGAGGAGTCCGGCAACCCGGACGGCAAGCCGGTGGTGTTCGTGCACGGTGGCCCCGGGGGCGGTAGTGCGCCGCTGCACCGACGCTTCTTCGACCCGGCCCGCTACCGGATCGTGCTCTACGACCAGCGCGGGTGTGGGCGCAGCACCCCGCACGCCAGTGTCCCGGACGCCGACCTGAGCAGCAACACCACGTGGCACCTGGTCGCCGACCTGGAGCGGTTGCGGCTGAGCCGCGGTATCGAGCGCTGGCAGGTGTTCGGCGGCTCGTGGGGCAGCGCGCTGGCGCTCGCCTACGCGCAGGCCCACCCGGAGGTGGTCACCGAACTGGTGCTGCGCGGCATCTTCACCCTGCGCCGCAGAGAACTCGACTGGTACTACAACGGTGGGGCGGCTCACCTGGCGCCGCAGTGGTGGGACCGTTTCGAGGCGCCCCTGATCCGCGCTTTCGGTGCGTTGCCGGCCGGGTTCGACCGGATCGCCGGCTACCACGACCTGCTGTTCGACCCCGATCCGGCGGTGCACCGCCCGGCCGGGGTGGCCTGGACCACCTGGGAGGCGGCGACGTCCACCCTGGAGTTCTCCCAGCAACTGGTCGACGACTTCTCCGACCCGGATTTCGCTCTGGCCTTCGCCCGCATCGAGAACCACTACTTCGTCAACGCCGGCTGGTTCGACGAGGGCCAGTTGATCGCCGGGGTGGACGCCGTCCGAGCCATACCGGCGGTCATCGTCCAGGGCCGCTACGACCTGCCCTGCCCGTCGGTTACCGCCTGGGATCTGCATCGCGCCTGGCCGGAGGCCGATTTCCGGCTGGTGCAGGCCGGCCACGCCGCCACTGAACCGGCGATCGCCGCCGAACTGGTCGCAGCCACCGGCGCCTTCGCCGCGCGCTGAGCACGCGCCGATCATCGCGGACCACCGCCGATCGAGCGTGTCGAACCGCACGGCGATCCGGTGGATAGCCTGCGCTGGTGACCCGACCGACCGAGACCGTGGTGCCCAGCACAACCACCACCATTGAATTGCGCCGGGCCAGGCCGGCGGTGTCGGTGCTCTTCATGATGGCCGGGACGGTGATGGGCGGCTGGGCCGGACGGATCCCCTCGGTGCGCGGTCAGCTCGGCGTCTCGGACGGCGAGTGGGGGCTGATCGTGCTGGCCGCGCCGATCGGCGTGCTGAGGCTGGCCCCGTCGATCCAGCTGGCCGCGTCCAGCCTGCTGCTCGCGGTGCTGTTCTTGGCCACCCTGCGGTTCCTGCCCGACACCCGGCGCGGCGCCTCCGGGGTACCTGAGTTGCATGAGCCTCTGACCACGCTGCCGGAGCCGGTGCCGTCCGCCCGTAGCTGGACGCCCCAACTGATCCTGCTGGCCGCGATCGGGTTCCTGTCGTCGATCAACGAGGGCGGCGCGGTGCAATGGAGCGCGCTCTACGCGGTGTCTCTTGGCGGCGGCATCGCGATCGGCTCGGTCACCCTGGTCTGCTACTCGATGGCCATCGCGGCCGTCCGGCTGGTGGGCGACCGGATCATCGAGGCGGTCGGACGGCGCCGCTTCCTGCAACTGTCGGCGGCGGTGTCGGTGGTCGGCATGGGCATCGGCCTGCTCGTCGGCAGCATTCCGGCGGCCATCGTCGGATTCGCCTGCGTCGGCATCGGCAGCGGCTGCATCGTGCCCGTGGTGATGACACTGGCCGGGAATCAACCGACGGTGCCCTCGGCCAAGGCGGTGGCGCTGATCAGCCTGGGGGAGTGGCCGGCGTTCCTGCTCGGGCCGCCCGTGATCGGTGGCCTGGCCGAACTGTTCGGTCTCCGCGGCGCGCTCGGCGTGATCGTGCTTGCTGCCGCCGCGATCATCGTGCTGGCGACCTTCGTCCGTGAGCGGACAGTCGCCGCGACCTGCTGAGGAAACAGACCCTCGTTGGTCGAGCGTGTCGAGACCCGAGGGTGTCGAGGCCTGAGTTCGTCGACACCCCCGGCCTGTCGGGCTGCCGCTGGTCGAGCTGGTCGAGGCCGCTCGTCGCCGAGCCCGTCAGATTACGTCCGATTCGCACCTCATCCGAGCGCAACAAGGCAAGACACCGCTCAGATCGGACGTAGTTTCGCGAGGAGCCGACGATGCCAAGCCCGCCGAAACCCGGTGCCAGAGGTTTCGACAGCGCAACCAGCCGGATGGGTGTTGTCCCCCTCAGGGCATCTCGACGAGGTAGTCCGCCAGCGCGCGGGTGGCTACCACCCGGAGGGCGTTCGCCTCGTCCACGGTGTGCACCCACTGCTCGGCGTGCTCCGGGTTGTCGCCGTGCCCGAGCCGGCGGTGGACCAAACGGCGCCGCCGCTCCACGTCGTCCACCTGCAGGTACCAGACCTCGTCCAACTCCGATCGGACGGCGTCCCAGCCGTTCTCGTCGAACAACAGGTAGTTGCCCTCGGTGACGACCAGCGGCACCTCCGGTTCGATCCGGACGGCACTGCCGATCGACTCCTCGAGGTCGCGGTCGAACAGCGGCGCGTACAGCGGGTGGCCCTGCCGTCGCAGCCGGCGCAGCAGGGTCACGTAGCCGTCTACGTCGAAGGTGTCGGGGGCCCCCTTGCGGTCGCGGCGTCCGAGCCGGAGCAGTTCGGCATTGGCGAGGTGGAAGCCGTCCATGCCGGCGACGATCATCCGCGGACCGATGCTCTCGGCCAATACCGCGGACAGGGTGGACTTGCCCGCGCCGGGCGGTCCGACCAACCCCAGCAGCCGTCGCTCGCCGGTTGCGGCAAGCTCGGACGCCCGGTCGACGGCTTCGCTGAGGGTGAGGGACGGCGGGTTGCTCGGCATAGGGAAAGCATGGCCCATCCGTGCCGTCCGTCCTCGGGAACCGTCCCCGGCGTGCGAATCCCGGGACGAAAGGAACCGTCCCCGGCGTGCGGATTCCGGACGTTGGGGACGGTTCTCGAGGTGCGAATCTCGAAGGCGGGGACAGTCCCGAAGGCTGCGAACCGTCCGCCACGAGCGGACCTCCATGGGCTGGAACCGTTTCTGCGAGGGGACGCGGGTGCTGGGGACGGGGGCGTGGGACGGGCGGGCTAGGATTCCTTCGTCCGATTCGAGGAGGAAGATGCGAAACGCCGACAGGGAGCCGTCGGAGCCCACCGGAGTGCGCCGGATCACCGTCCCGGCGTCGGTCAACATGGTGAACGTGCTGGGCCCGCGCGACGAGTTCCTGGGCATCCTCGAACGCGAGCTGTCCGCGGACGTCCACGTCCGGGGCAACGAAGTCACCTTCACCGGTGACCCGGGTGACGTGATCGTCGCCGCCGAGGTGCTCACCGAGCTGATCACCATCGTCCGCACCGGTCAGGGCCTGACCGCCGACGCCGTCGAACGGGTGGTCGGGATGACCGCCCAACAAGCCGAGACGCTGCGTCCGGCCGAGGTGCTGACCCAGAACATCCTGTCCAGCCGGGGCCGCACGATCCGGCCCAAGACGCTCAACCAGAAGCGGTACGTGGACGCCATCGACGCCCACACCGTGGTGTTCGGCATTGGTCCGGCCGGCACCGGCAAGACCTATCTGGCGATGGCGAAGGCCGTCCAGGCGTTGCAGGCCAAAGAGGTGAACCGGATCATCCTGACCCGGCCCGCCATCGAGGCCGGCGAACGGCTCGGCTTCCTGCCCGGCACCCTCACCGACAAGATCGACCCTTACCTGCGGCCGCTCTACGACGCCCTGCACGACATGGTCAACCCCGAGTCGGTGCCCCGCCTGCTGACCGCCGGCACCATCGAGGTCGCGCCGCTGGCATATATGCGTGGGCGCACCCTTAACGACGCGTTCATCATTCTCGACGAGGCCCAGAACACCTCGATGGAGCAGATGAAGATGTTCCTGACCCGGCTCGGTTTCGGGTCGAAGGTGGTGGTGACCGGCGATGTCACCCAGGTCGATCTACCCACCGGAACCCGGTCGGGCCTGCGGATGGTGCAGGGCATCCTGGACGGCCTCGACGACATCGCGTTCTGCCAGTTGACCAACCACGACGTGGTGCGGCACAAGCTGGTCGGCCGGATCGTCGCCGCCTACGACCGCTTCGAATCCACCCAGCGTCCGTCCACCGAGCAGCGCAGGGAGCGCCGATGACCGTCGAGATCAACAACGAGTCCGGGGTCGAGGTCGACGAGCAGCGGCTGGTGGCGCTGGCGATCTTCGCCATGGACAGCCTGCGCATCCACCCGCAGGCCGAGCTGTCCATCCTGCTGGTCAACACCGACACGATGGCCGCCTACCACGAGAAGTACATGGACGAGCCCGGCCCGACGGACGTGCTCAGCTTCCCGATGGACGAGCTACGCCCGCCCAAGGACGGCGACGAGCCGCCGCTCGGCATGCTCGGCGACATCGTGCTGTGCCCCGAGGTGACCGCTGCGCAGGCGTCCGCCTCGAACCGGACGGCCGACCAGGAGGCCGACTACCTGCTGATCCACGGCCTGCTGCACCTACTCGGCTACGACCATGCCGAACCCGAGGAGAAGCAGGTGATGTTCGGCCTGAACGACCGGATCATCGCCGCCTGGACGGCTCACCGCGGCTGACCGCCCGGTCAGCCGACGATCGTCATCGCGGCTGAACGCCGGGAGCTCTCAGCGGTACGCGGGGACGGTTCTTTTCGTGCCGTCGGTGGTACGCGGGGACGGTTCTTTTCGTACCGTCAGCAGACCGCGGGAAGGCATGTTCGCGCCGCCGACGGAACGAGGAGGACCGTACCAACAGTGGAACGGAAAGAACCGTGCCGCCGTGCCAGCAGCGGTACGAAAGGAACCGTCCCTCCGTACCGGTGAGCGGCGGGCGGGCAACCGGACGCCGACTGATCCGATCGCGGTGGGTACCCGGAATGGACCATGATCGACGCCATGCAGACCCGTACCCGGCTGAGTTTCGCGGAGTTGCCCGGCCACGTCCACGAGTGGGTCGAGGGGGTGCTCGGTGCTCCGGTCGTCCGCACCGAGCCGGCTTCCGGCGGCTATTCACCGGGGGTGGCCGAGGGGCTGTTCACGGCGGACGGCTCGGCGGTGTTCCTCAAAGCAGGACACCCGAGCCGCAACCCCGATTCGCCCGCCTTGCTGCGCTCCGAACTGCGGACGCTGCGGAGCATGCCGTCCGGACTGCCGATCGCCGAACTGATCGACGCGCTCGACGACGGCCCGGACGGCTGGGTTGCGCTCGCGCTGGAACACGTGCCCGGACGTCAGGCGCCACTGCCCTGGACGAATGCCACGATCGAGGCCGTGCTGGGCAGCTTGGCCGACCTGCGTGGCCCCCTCACGCCCGCGCCGCCGGGGGAGTGGGGCGACGCTACCGACGCGGTCCGCGACATGTTCAGTCATTGGCCGGATCTTGCCGACGCCGCAGACCTGGACCCCTGGCTGGCCGAGCGGCGGCACGCACTCGCCGCAGCTGCGGACGAAGCCCTGGCCGAGTTGGCCGGTGACACCCTGGTGCACCTGGACCTGCGCGCCGACAACCTGATGCTGCGCACCGACGGCCGGCTCATCGTCGTCAACTGGGCCTGGGCGGTGCGCGGACCGGCGTGGCTCGACCCGGCGCTGCTGGCGATCGAGTTCATCTCCAGCGCGGCGCCGGACGTGGACGCCGACGCCTGGGTGGCACGGATCGCGGACGACTACGGCATCACCACCGACCTGATCGTGCAGGTGCTGGTCGGCATCCTGAGCTACTTCGAGCACTCTGGACGGCGCCCCGATCCGCCCGGTCTGCCCACCGTGCGGGAGTTCCAACGGTTCCAGGCCACCGCACTGCGAGCGTGGCTGAAACGCTCCGGGCACGCGCGCGGCCTGCAGGCTGAGACCCGCTGATCATGAGGTCTCCGCTGGTTCGGCTTTAGAAGCCCGTTGCCACAGAGTCCGTGATCAGGAGGTGGCTGACTCGGACGGCAGCACCTTCTTCCAGGCGCCCTCGTAGATCACGGGCACGAAGCCGATCGCTTCGTTGATGTCGAGCATCGGCCGGTTCTCTTCGGCGTTGTAGGTGATCACCCGCGGCGACTCCGGAGCGACCTCGCGCCACGAGAGCAGCCCGGCGCATTTGACCAGCAGACCCAGCCGGTGACCGCGATGCTCTGCCAGCACCAGGGTGTCCTCCTGGTGGGTGGCGCGGGTCCGATCGCTTCCGATCACCAGCTCGTTGAAACCACACAGCTCACCGGTCGCGATGTGCTGGGCGGCGGTCACCTGCAGGGTCTGGCCACCATCGAGGTACCGGGCGTCGTGCAGAGCGATCCGGGTCGCGTCCCAGGACTCCTCATCGATCTCGAGGTCGGCTGCGGGGGCGTCGGTGGACATCCGGGACTTCATCCACGCATAGCCCGCCACGAACTCGTCCGGCGTCGGCAGCATCCATTGCACCACCCGGTAGTCGGTGGACGCCGCCTGTGCCTCGGCGAGCAGCCGCTCGATCTCGCCAAAGGAGCCGTTCAGATCGAGGCGGCTGCACCGCTCGATCTGCTCCAGCGTGTAGCCGTGGCGGAGGAAGAACCGAGCCGCATGGTCGCGCGGGATCGATCCGAATCCGGTGGGCGGCTCGAGGCGGTCGCCGGGGGCGTCCGAGTGCTCCGCCCAGGACTGCAGCACGGTCCGGCCATGGGCGCGAGCGGTCTGCTCGACCAACTGGTAGGCGGAGGTCCCGATGCCCTGGCCCCATACCTCGGGCAGCAGTTCGATCAGCCAGTAGGCGGATCGCGAGCCGGCCTCGAGCGGAATGTCGACGCCGATCCGCCCGACGATCGTGCCGTTGCGGACGGCGAGCCACATGTGGCGTGACTCGTAGTCGTTGGGCAGATAGTGAGGCAGTAGTGCCTCGGGCGCGTGGTGGTCGTCGTCGTGACCGCTGATCGCCCGGTACACCCGGTTGCGGACGTCGGTCATGGTGATGAAATCGGCTGCGTCCGGTGCGTCGATGGACGCCGGAATGATCAGCGGGCGGAACACGAGCCCGTTGACGGTCGTGCGAATTTCGGCAGTGATGGTCATGGTTGTTCTCTTTCGGTTTCACGCTCGCCGTCGACGGCGAGGCTTTCCATGGTTGTGCGGCGGGCTCGACTGAGCGTGTGAAATGCGTGTTGCTGCGAAGCTGCGCGGGCGGTGTCGAACGCTTCCTTACATCAGGAAGGGTCGGCGTCGAGCCGGAAATGGGCAGACTTCTCCCGTGAGGGGCTCAGCTGTCGGTGTGCCCAGGCCCGTTCTGCTGCATCGCGAAGGCGCAGGTCACCACGACAGTGACCGCAGGATCGGGCGCGGTGAGCGTGAATGCGTGCTTATTCATCATCGGGTGACCTCCTCTCGCATGAGAACTATCGAGAACCGTACGTCTGAATGCCGCGGTCGGTCAATGGTTCGGGCGGATTCTCTGCGCCGCGTGGCCTGATGGAGGTACCCGAGAAGCGAGCAGCGGTGGATGGACCCAGCCCGCTCGCGGATCAGCGACCGATTCCGGGAGTGTCCAGGCTTGCCCCGGAGGACGGCGCCGAAATCGGTCGCCAGTTGACGAGGGTCGGGCGTCGGCCCAGCGCGGCGAATTCAGCCGGCGCAGCCTCACCACTGATTGAGCTTGTCGTGGTTTCGACAAGCTCAACAGCGGGGATCGGCGGCGATGCCGCCTCGCTCAGGCCCGTACGATCTCCGGCTGAAGCTCGGGAACCGGCTCCTTTCGCAGGCTGGCCCACAGCACGCCGCCGATCACCAGGGCGCCGCCCATCAGCTCGAGCGGCTGGGGAGTTTCGCCGAGCACCAACCAGGCCGTGGTCAGCCCGGATACCGGCACCAGCATCGAGAACGGTGCCACCCGTCCGGCCGGGTGGCGGCTCATCAACCAGACCCACACGCCGGAGCCCAGTACGGTGCCGACCAGCACGGTGTAGCCGAGCCCGATCCAGGCGGGCACCGCCGCCGCGGTGAGCGAGGTGGCCAGCGACGAGGCGATCTGATCGGGGCCCTCGAAGGCCAGAGAGAGGGCGAGCATCGGCAGCGGCGGCACCACCGACATCCACATGGTGAGGTGCAGCGGGTTGGGTGCCGCGGCCTGGCGGGCGGCGAGGTTGCCGAGCGCCCAGCCCAGCCCGCCGAGTACCACGAGCAGGAACGGCCACCATGAGCCGCCGGTGGCCCGGGTCACGCCCACCAGCACCAGTCCCATCACGGCGATGGCGACCCCGAGAGCCGCGCGCCCGCTGACCCGTTCGTGCAGCAGCAGCGCACCGAGCAGCACGGTGAACGGCGCGGACGACTGCAGCACCAGCGAGGCCAGGCCGGCCGGGAAGCCGGCCGCCATGCCGAGGTAGAGGCCGATGAATTGCAATGTGCCGAAACCCAGTCCGTAGCCGATCAGCCAGCGCAGCCGTACCTTCGGGCGCGGCACGAACAGCAGGGCGGGAACGGCCATCACCGCAAAGCGCAAGGCGACGAGGAACAGCGGCGGAAACTGCTGCAACGAGGCGTGGATCGCCAGGAAGTTGATTCCCCAGACGACGGCGACGCCGATGGCGAGCAGGATGTGACGAGGTGGCACGCGTCCAGCCTGGAACAACTGACTGTGAAGGACAAGCGACAGCTTCTGAATCAAAGCTGTAGGATTCCTTCATGGAAGTGCGGCACCTGATGTTGCTCCGCGAGATCGCCGGACGCGGCACGCTGGCCGCGGTGGCGGCCGCCACGCACCGGACGCCGAGCGCAGTCTCCCAACAGCTCCGGACGGCCGAGCGTGAGCTGGGCGTCACGCTGGTGGAGCCGGTGTCGCGCGGCCTCCGGCTCACCGCCGAGGGGCAGTTGCTCGCAGCGAGCGCGGACGAGGTCGCTCGGGTGCTGGCCGACGTCCAGGCCCGGCTGGAGGAACGGATGGGTGAGCCCGGTGGCGTGGTGTCCATCGGCACCCTGCCCAGCGCCGGCGAGGCGCTGTTGCCGCGCCTGGTCGAGCGGTTGCGCGGATCGCCGATCACGATCGAGGTGCAGGACTTCGACCTCGCGGAGGAGGGATTCGCCGCCCGCACCCTCGATCACGACCTGGTGATCGCGCACAGTGCGACCGGTGACGTGCCGTCCGGCGCCGAAGGTCTGGTGGCCCGGGTCCTCGCCCACGAGCCGCTTGATGTGGCGCTGCCGATCGGGCATCCGCTGGCCAGGCGCGCTGAGCTCTCGCCGCAGGATCTGGCCGGGACCACGTGGATTGCGGTGCCGTCCGGGTTCCCTTTCGACTCCGTGCTGCTCGCGATCGAAGCCGTCACCGGCCGCCCGTTGCAGCGGCGGCTACGGCTGATCGACAATCGCCTGGTCGAGTCCTTCGTGGCAGTGGGGGAGGGGCTGGCGCTCTTGCCGCGGTTCACCACCCGGCCCCACCCCGGCACAGTGTTGCGTCCGCTGGTCGGCGTCAATGCGCGGCGGGCGCTGGTGGCGCTGGCACGTCCGGATCACTTCGCTCGCCGCGCCGTGCGCGCCGTGGTGAGCCAGCTGGAGCAGATCGGACGCGGACTCGGGTGAGATTGAGCGGGCGATGGCCGCGGCCGGCGGCCACCAACCACCCTCGACCAGTCCGGCGTGCGGACTGTCGGCCAACCGGTGGTAGAGATACTCGCCGGCCGCCGGGGTGAGCCGTCGGATCGCCGTGTGCAGAAGCTCCTGGACGGCGGAAGCGGGCCAGTCCGTGGGCAGCAGCTCCGCAGGCAGCGCCGGGGCGCTGTAGCGCGGCGCGCCGGCGATGGTGCCGGCCTCGAACAGCAGTTGCAGCGCCGCCGTGCCGTCGCTGGACACCTGGTCGATGCGGTCGCTCAGCCGCTCCAGATCGGCGCACGCGCGCCGCAGGTCGGCGGCCTTGGCGGGCAGTGACCATGCCGTCGCGGCCATCCGCCGGGCCGCGTCGAGGGAGAGGCTCAACTGACCGGTCTCTACCATGCCGGCAGCATGACCGGCCCCGCCCCTCGTTGTCCCGCCGCGGCCCCCGGCGGCCAGGGCCCGCGCTGAGTCCGGCCGGACCACCCAGCGCTCGACGAAACCGGGTTCCTTCAAGCCGATCAGCAGCCCGGGGCGCGCTTGACCGAAACCGGCCTTGGCTGCCGCGCCGAGCAGCCGTTCCCGGCGCACCCGCAGCCGTTCCGGGATGTCGTGGACGACGACGCGGAAGCTGCCGGTCCAGTCCGGGGGAGTGTCGCCGTGCCGGATCCTGGACCAGCGTTCCAGGTAATCCCCGGCGAGCCGATAGACGCTGACCCGGCCGGCCCGG
Source organism: Micropruina sp. (assembly GCA_047602545.1). Taxonomy (GTDB): domain Bacteria; phylum Actinomycetota; class Actinomycetes; order Propionibacteriales; family Propionibacteriaceae; genus Micropruina. Next base: position 268,238 of record JASGHC010000004.1, read on the forward strand.
CGTCGCTCCAGGTGACCTTGGCGCAACATCCGGGCGAGTAGCTGGCGGGTCGTGGGTTCGGCGAAGCCGAGCGTCGCCATCAGTTCGACTAGGACCGGGCCGGGAATCGCATCGGCCTGAAGTGCCCCGAACAGGAAGCCGATGCCGCTGCGTGACTGCTCGGGGAGTTGGTCGGTGGCGGCCACGCGATGAGCTTAGCAACGTATGACAGACTGTCCGGGAATCGCGAGCGATGAGTAATATGTATCCGTGGTTGTGGAACACGAAGGGATCGCCGTCTCGGGTGGCGGTGCCGATGACTCAGGCGTCTCGTCGGGTCAGCGTGGTCCGGGGCGGCGATGGGACGTCCGTGAGATGGTGATCGGGTTGGTGATGACCGTCGTCTTCGACGTGGGTCTGTCGATCGTCATCTTCACCGTCGCGAAGAACATGGGCGCGAGCGATGTGTCCGCCTACCTCTCCTCGGCGGCCGGACCGCTGCTCGGCATGGCGGTCGAGTTCATCCGGCATCGCCGGATCGACATCGTCGGCGTGGTGATCCTCGCCATCATCGCGCTCTCGATCGCGGTCACCCTGATCGGCAGCGACGACCCGACCGCGCTGCTGCTGAAGGATTCGGCGCTGACCGGTGGCTTGGGCGTGCTGATCCTGGCCAGTCTCACCCCGCTGTTTCCGCGTCCGCTGATGTACTACATGGGCCGCAAATTCGGCACCGACGGCACCGCGGCCGGCGCCGAGTGGTGGGATTCGCTGTGGCAGTACCCGAGCTTCCGGCGCTCGCAGCGGATGATCACCGGCGTGTGGGGAACGGGCTATCTCGCCGAGGCGATCGCGAAGGTCATCTGGGTGCTGAGGCTGCCCTTCGACACCGCCTACCTGCTCAACCAGATCGTGCCGCTGGCGGTCACCGTCCTCCTGATGGGCTGGACGATGTGGTACGCCAGCCGCACCCGACGCGCCGGCGAACGCCGCGCAGCCGCCCCCGTCCCTCCCCGGTGAGCGTCCGCCGCCAGTCCCAAGCCCTCCCTGAGGAACCGCTGATCAACCCGACCTCCGCTGGTTGAGCTACGTCGAAACCCCTTGCCAGCGCGCACGCCAAGGTCTCGACAAGCTCGACCAACGAAAGTTGGCGTTCCTTGGGTCGGGCTCCTTGGGTCGGGCTCCTTGGGTCGGGCTCCTTGGGGAGGGCGCGGCCGGCTTGGAACGCCGGGACGGACGGGTGGTCGATATCGGCTCGAGCCCCGACAACGGCAGCATCGGGTCCGAGTGTCGGTCGACGGGTCGGCTGGCATAGACTGTCCGCTCGATTACCCGGGTGAGAAACGAGTGATGTACCCCTGTTAACCGACCTGGAATGGTTCGAGCTGGCTGTCGCAGCCGCCTGCGTGTTGCTCGCCGCCCTGTTCGTGACTGCCGAGGCGGCGTTGCACTCCTTCTCCAAGAGCCGCGCGCATCGCCTGCTCGAGGAAGGACGCGGCGGCGCGAAGGCATTGGTCCGCATCACCGAGGACCCGGCCCCGACCCTCAACACCCTGCTGTTCGTCCGGATCCTGGCCGAAGTGGTGGCGATCGTGATGGTCGCGCTGTTCATTTTCGGACGCTTCGAAGCTACCTGGGCGCGGGTGCTGTACTCGGTCGGGATCATGGTGATGGTGTCGTTCATCGTGCTCGGCGTCGCTCCGCGCACCCTGGGCCGGCAGAAGGCGGACGCGGTTGCGCTGGCGGCGGCGCGGCCGTTGTCGCTGCTGACCACGGTGCTCGGCCCGATCCCGCAGGTGATGATCCTGATCGGCAACGCGCTGACCCCCGGCAAGGGGTTCGCCGACGGCCCGTTCAGCTCCGAAGCCGAGCTGCGCGAACTGGTCGACTTCGCCGAGGCGTCCGACATGATCCAGGCCGACGAGCGCAAGATGATCCACTCGGTCTTCGACCTGGGTGACACCATCGCCAAGGAGGTGATGGTACCGCGCACCCAGATGGTCTACATCGAGCACACCAAATCGCTTCGGCAAGGGCTTTCGCTGGCGCTGCGGTCCGGGTTCAGTCGCATCCCGGTGATCGGGGAGGACATCGACGATGTCTGCGGCATCCTCTACTTGAAGGACGCCATTCGCCGGATGTACGACAATCCCCGCGCCCAGGTGACCGAGAAGGTCGAGTCGCTGATGCGCCAGCCGACCTTCTGTCCCGACTCCAAGCCGGTCGACGAGTTGCTCCGCGAGATGCAGCTGACCCGCTCGCACGTGGTGATCGTGGTGGACGAGTTCGGCGGCACGGCCGGCCTGGTGACGATCGAGGACATCCTGGAGGAGATCGTCGGCGAGATCGTCGACGAGTACGACCAGGAGGTACCGCCGTCGATGGAGATCGGGCCGAACCGCTTCCGGGTCTCCGCCCGGCTGAGCGTGGACGACCTCGGCGAGCTGTTCGACCTGAAGGTCGACGACGACGATGTTGACACGGTGCTGGGGCTGATGGGCAAGGAACTCAATAAGGTGCCCATTCCGGGCTCCGTGGTGGTGTGGGAAGGCATTCAGTTGGTCGCCGAACGAGGTATCGGACGCCGCAACAGCATTCTGACGGTGCTGGCGTCCCTGGTGGAGGAGCCGGCCGAGGACCCAGCCGAGGGCGCCGTGGACGCCGCCGCCAAACTGGCGTCCGAGTCGGCGAAGCGGGCGAGCTGATGCATCGCTCCGGATTCGCCTGCTTCGTCGGACGCCCCAACGCGGGCAAGTTGACGCTGACCAACGCGATCGTCGGGCAGAAGGTGGCGATCGCGTCCTCGCGTCCGCAGACCACTCGGCACGCCGTCCGCGGCATCGTGACCCGGCCGGAGGCGCAACTCGTCATCATCGACACGCCGGGGTTGCATCGACCCCGCACTCTGCTCGGTGAGCGGCTGAACGACCTGGTCTACGCGACCTGGTCGGAGGTGGACGTGATCGGCGTCTGCCTGCCCGCCAACCAGCGGATCGGTCCCGGCGACGAGTACCTGGTCGGCGAGATCGCCAAGCTGCCGAAGCGCCCGACCTTGGTGGCACTGGCCACCAAGTCCGATCTGGTCAGCAAGCAGCGCATGGCCGAACACCTGATGAAGATCGCCTCGCTGGAGGAGAAGCTCGGCATCCGCTGGGCCGAGGTGGTGCCGGTCAGCGCGGTCACCGATGACCAGGTCGGTCTGGTCGCCGACGTGCTGATCGGTCAATTGCCCGAGGGGCCCGCCTACTACCCGGACGGCGAAGTCACCGACGAACCCACCGAGACTCTCATCGCCGAACTGATCCGCGAGGCGGCGCTGGAGAAGATGCACGAGGAACTGCCGCACTCGATCACCGTCACCATCGACGAGATGGGTCTGCGCGAAGGGCGTCCCGAGAACAGGCCGTTGCTCGACGTGTTCGCCTCGCTGATCGTCGAGCGCGACTCACAGAAGGGCATCGTGATCGGCCACCGCGGCTCGGTACTGCGCGAGATCGGCACGGCCGCCCGTGCTCAACTGACCGCCCTGCTGGGCACGCCGGTCCACCTCGATCTCAAGGTGAAGGTGCTGAAGGACTGGCAGCGCAACGCCAAGCACCTCAACCGGCTCGGTTTCTGAGCCCGGATCCACCATCTCAGGCCGCTCGCTACGTCGCCCTTCGGTGGATCTGGGCTGAGTCGAACACACTCCCGCAACGGTGGCGGGCATCGGCTGAAACAAACGGCTCCTACCGTCGCCACAGGAGCTCGCCGAACCCCCATCGAGGAGTGTCACCATGGCCATCACCCCGTCCGGACAACCCGGTCTGCCAGGGCGTTGCCGGCCGAAACCGGCCCGCTCCGATGCGGTGGGGTTCCGCCGATGACGGCGATGGTCGCGGTGGGTATGGACCGGTTCGACCAGCTGGAGCAGCACGAGGCGGTTGAGTTGCTGCTGGCGTGTGCCCGGGTGCCGTGGTGGGCCGAGGAGGTGGTGGCGCGCCGTCCGTTCGGCGGCGCGGAGGCGCTGATGACCACCGCTGCCGACCTGATGGGCCAGTGGAGCTGGACGGACGTCGCTGAGGCCGTGGCTGCCTATCCGGCGTCGGTCGGTGACGAACTGCCGTCGTCCAGGGCCGAGCAGGCCGGCGTCGGCGACACCCTCGCGGGCGAGTTGCGCGCGGTCAACGAGGCCTATGAACGCCGTTTCGGCCGGGTCCTGCTGATCCGCCCGACGGGACGCTCGTCGTCGGAGATCCTGCGTATCGGTTTGCGCCGACTGCAACTCGACGAACAGGCCGAGCGGGCCGCCACCACCCGCGAGTTCCGCGACATAGTCCGTCGCCGCCTGCGAGCAGTCATCGCCTGATCCGCCCGCCACCCTCCAGTCAGTCCGCCCACCCACTAGATGAGTAAGTCCAAGGTCGGTGTGGCGTCTGGGGGTTGAGGGGGAGGGTGTCGCAGAGTCGGTGTTGCTAACCCATGTCAAGCTCTGGAGGCTTTGATGGACACCGATCTGGACACCCTCGCGACTGCACTCTACGTGACTGCTGATGATCTGTTGAAGGCTCATCCCGAACAGGTTCCGCAACGGCCTGAGGTCGGGTTCGTGGAGCGGATCAGTGATGCTGAGCTGATCGTGTTGGCGGTGATGCAGGCGTTCCTGGGTTACACCTCGGAGGCCCGTTGGCTGCGGTACGCCCACCGGCATCTCACCGGCATGTTTCCGTATCTGCCGCGACAATCCGGCTACAACAAACGGTTGCGGAAGCTGAACGGCACCATGGCATGGCTTGCTGCTGAGCTGGCCCAACATGTGCCGGTCGCGACTGATGATGTGTGGGTGGTGGACTCCACCCCGGTGGAGTGTGGCCGCTCTCGGGAGACCGCGAAACGCTCTGACTTGGCCGGATGGGCCGAGTACGGCTATTGCGCGTCCCATTCCCGCTACTTTTGGGGACTCCGGCTGCACCTGGTGTGCACCCTGCACGGATTGCCGTTGGCGTGGGCGTTGACCGGCGCGAAAGCCAACGAACGTGACGTGGTGGAGCACCTGCTCGATTCCACGGCGGCGTTGCAGGACCGGCCCACCAGGCGGCGGCAGATCCTCATCGCGGACAAGGGTTACAGCGGCCGCGAGTTCGAAACCGGACTGACCGAGGTCGGGATTGATCTGCTCCGCCCGGCCCGTAAAGGAGAGAAGCCCCGACCCGGGCAGCGGTTCTTCAAACCGCTGCGCCAAATCATCGAATCGGTCAACGACACGTTGAAAGGCCAACTCGACCTCGAAGCCCACGGCGGACGCACCCCGGCCGGTGTCGCCGCCCGGGTCGCGCAACGCATCCTCGCCCTCACTGCCGCCATCTGGCACAACCACCAAGCAAACTCCCTAGCCAGAAGGAACCTGGTCGCCTACGACCACTAACACCCCTGGGACAGGGCCTAGTGGGGCCTCGTGGGTTGCGGCCCGGGGGGCGAGGGGTCAGCTGGAGCCGAGGGTGACGTCGGCGGTTTGGGGTTGGCCGTCGCGCAGGTAGTGGATGGTGACGGTGCTGCCGGGGGCGTGGAAGCGGATGGCCGCAATCAGGCCGTCGGCGGTTGCGGTGTTCACGTCGTCCACTCCGGTCACCACGTCACCGGCCTGTAGCCCGGCCGCCTGGGCGGGGCCGCCGTCGGTGACACCGGCCAGCGAGACGCCGTCCGACGTGGTGTCGGTCGCGGAATCCCCGGCCTGCAACCGGACGCCGAGCGTGGCGTCGGCGGCCGAACCGCTGCGGATCAGGTCGTTCGCGATCCGCACGGCGACATCGGACGGAATGGCGAAGCCGAGCCCGATGTTGCCCGATTCGCCCGAGTCGCTGAGCGAGGCGCCGGCCGCGTTGATGCCGATCACCTGCCCGTTGAGGTTCACCAGGGGCCCGCCGGAGTTGCCGGGGTTGATCGCGGCATCGGTCTGCACCGCCTGGTACACCGCCTCGCCGCTCGTCCCGGAACGCACCGGACGGGAGGTCGCCGAGACGATGCCGCTGGTCACGGTCTCGCTCAGCCCGAGCGGTGCGCCGACAGCCACCACCGACTGGCCGACCACGACGGAGGACGACTGGGCGAACGTCGCCGGCTTGAGCAGGCCGGACTTTTCGCCGCTGACCTTGATCACGGCCAGGTCGTTGTTGGCGGAGGTGCCCACCACGCTGGCCTGGGCGGTGGAGCCGTCCTCGAAGGTGACCGTGATGCTGCGGGCGGAGTTGCCTGTGCCGGTCGGGTTGGCGGAGCCGCTGCCGCTGGTCACCACGTGATCGTTGGTGAGGATGTGGCCGGCGTCGTCGAGCACGATCCCGCTGCCGATGCCGCCTCCGCTTGCGGAGCGGACGGTGATGGTCACCACCGAGGGCGAGATCTTCTCTGCCGCGGCCGTAACCGTGCCGTCGAGGGTGGCCGGCTGAGCCACCGGCACCGCGCTCACCGGCGCGGACCCGGAAAGACCGGACGGTCCCAGCAGCGCATAGCCGCCGATGCCGGCACCCGCGCCCACGACGGCGGCAAGCGCCGTCGAAGCCAGGAACATCGAGGCACGGGAGCGCCGCCGCGCCGGTGGTACGGCGGCCGGCAGGACGGCGGTGACCGCGGGTGCGCCGAAGACATTCCCCGGACCGTGTCCCCCCCGAGGCTGGCCACCGGGGGGTTGGCCACCGGGGGGTTGGCTGCCGGAGGGCTGACCGGCGGTGGACTGACCGGCAGGGGGCGGTCCGCCCGGCGTCTGCTCACCGGTCGTAGAGGTCGGGGACCAGGCCGGATCGTCCGGACGGGGTGTCTGCGGTGTCTGCCAGCTGCTCATGGCAAGCAGCCTGACGGCCGACCCTGTGTATGTCCTGTGGACGTGCGATGACGCACGTATGGCCCTCGATCGCGCGGCGCTGGGGCGTTCTGGTTGACTCTGACCCGCTCCGCCGGCTCTTACCAGGCTCGGCGGGAGCTCTCGACCCGGCGACCGGAGCCGTCCCTGGCCGCAAGGACACCGACGCTCAGTACCGTCCCGCGGGTCTACCGGTGGTGGGTGCTCGGGCGGCGGGTGCGGCGACCCACCTGTCTGCGCGCCGGCAGTAGGCTGAGCAGAGTGACAACCCCCGAGTCCGACGAGCAGGACGCCACCGCCGACGTTGACTCACGGCACCCAATCTCGGAGTTGGCAGCGAACGTCACCCACCTCGCTGGAAACGTCACGCACCTGGCCGCCGAGAACGTCAGCCACCTGGCCGAGAACGTCTCGCACATCGCAGAGGACGCCTGGAACCTGCTCGACTTCCGGCGCCGGCTGGTGTTGGCCGGTCTCTGGCTGCGGCAGGGCGTCCGGCGGATGCGCGGTTCGTTGGTGCCCATCCTGATGGCGGGAATCGCCGCCTGGATCGCCTACGCCATCGCCCATGAGCTGCTCGAACACCCGACGCCCTTCTTCGCACCGATCGCGTCCTGGATCTGTCTGGGATTCACCTACAACCGCGTCCCGCGGAAGGTGCTCGAAATCGGTGCCGGTGTGGCGCTCGGTGTCGCCATCGGCGAACTGATCCTGGCCACCCTGGGCGCGGGCGGCTGGCAGCTGGCCCTCGGGCTTCCGATCGCCGCGCTGATCGCCCGCGTCCTCGACCGCGGAGACCTGTTCACCATCCAGGCCGGGGTGAACGCGATGGTGGTGGTTGGCATGGGCACCATCCTCAGCCCGGTCACGGGAGCCGGACCCTCACGCTTCATCGACGCACTGATCGGCGCGGGCGTGGCGCTGCTGTTCACGGTGCTGTTCCCCGGCGACATCGTCTACCGGCCGCGCCGTTACGTCGCGAACCTGCTCGCCGAACTGGCCAACGCCTACACGATGCTGGCCGAGGGGCTTCGGGACGGCAACCGGGAGCGTATCCGCGATGCGCACGCCCAACTGCGCGGCATCCAAGGGATCGTGGACGATACCCGCACGGTCTGGGAGTCGTCGGCCGACATCGTTCCGCTCAGCCCCACATTGCGGCGGCACCGCCCCGAGGTCGATGAACTGGGACGGCAACTCGAGCTCAGCACCCGGGCGGCCCACACCACCGAGATGTTGCTGCGGCAGAGCCGTGGCGTCGTCGACGAGCGTGGACCGCTGCCGATCATCGCCGGACTGATGGACGACACCGCGGCCGCCCTGCACAGCCTGTCCGGGTCGGTGCGGCACTGGAACACCCCGAAACGGGCCCGTCAGCTGGCCATCGAACTGGCGGCCAAGTGCGAGCCGGGCGCAGCCAACATCACCGACTGGCGACGCAACGTGCTGCTGTCGGTGATGCGCTCGGTGGCGATCGACCTGCTGCAGCTCACCGGACTGTCCCGGGCCCAGGCGCGCGTCTACCTGCCCGACGCCGACGGCGAGATCGGCGGCCCGGAAGCAGTGGTGACCGGTGACGAGGGCTCAGCCGTGTGGGTGGCGAGCAAATTCAAGGACTGACCGCCGCCCGTCGCGCGTATCGACCCCGTGCGGAGGTTTTCGACCGACGAGTTCGGGCTCTCGCTGGTTGAGCTTGCCGAAACACCCGCCGGCTGGATCTCGAGAGGCTCGATCAACACGGGGCAGATGCGTCAGGGCGGCGTCTCGCCTTTCATCAGCCGCGACTTGTAGACGTTGCTGATCACCACCCCGTCCAGGAATGCGGTCAGCCGGTCGGCCTCGGCCGCCAGCAGTGCGCTGTGTGCCTGAGTCAGCGGTGCGCAGGGAATCACCTGGACGCGGCCGTCGTCGTCCTGTACCCAGCAGCCCACCACCCGGCCGTTCACCCAGGCGGTGGTGCCACCGTTGCCGTTGCTGTCGAACAGGTGCGAGACCAGGATGGGTGCCACATAGAAGTCGCGTTCCTTCCATCCCATCAGGCTCGGGTCGAGGGTCGGCAACAGGGCGGCCCAGTCGTCGGGCTCTTCCTCGATCAGATCATCGCCCGGCAGAAGATAGCCGGTGGCGCCGGAGTCGAGGGTGACCGCGACGGCGTCCACGGCAGCCAGCGCCGCGCGCACCGCGGTCTTGGTGGCACCCAGCCACCACACCAGATCCGTCTCGGTACCCGGTCCGAATGCGGTGAGCCAGGCCCGCACCAGCCACTGGTAGCCCTCAACCGCCGGCAGTGGTTCGGGGACGGCGCCCAACCAGTTCTCGGTCAGGGTCCACCGTGGCCGTGACGTCCGCCAATGCCCTTCGTTGTGCGCCCGGACGATGCGGTGCTCGGCGCCGAGCAGGGTCAGCAGCCGGGGCGCGAACGGAACATCGGCGATGTCCCAGCGGGTTCCCGTGATGACCTTCGTCCGGCCGTGCAGGGCGGGTAGTTCCTCACGCAGCCGGCGGGCCGTCAGCTCCTCGCCGCCGGCCAGCCGTTCCAGGACTGCGCTGCTTGCCCGCGCGATCCAACGATCGCCGTCGTCACAGACCCCGTGCCGCTCCAGATCGCGGGACAGCTGCGCCCGCTGCTGGACGGCGACCCGCTCGGACGCGCTGCCCCACACCGCCGGCAGTGCCTCGACCGGGAACCCGAACAGGGTGCGCCGCATCGCCAACTGCTTCACGACGGTGCGGTCGTCATACAACGCGCGCTCGACGCCCTCGACCCCGGGGCTTCGCAGGCGTGCTGCGGCCGCCAGATGCACCGTCGAGGCGTCGGTGGCGTGATAGGCCACCAGCGCGCGAGCGACATCGGTGGGGTCGTCCAGCCGATGTGCGGGATGCAGCGCATGCCGGCGGGCCAGCCGTGCCCGCCGCGCGGAGTCGGGAAACCTCATGGCGGCATCCTGCCGGACGGCACCGACAGGTCGGTGGTCGCTCAGGGCGTCCGCATCACGGTCACCGGATCGAGGCGGGCCGCATAGGCGGCCGGTGCGAGTGCAGCGAGCGCGGCGGTGATGGTCGCGGCTCAGGCCGCGGAAGAACGGGGTGCTGCCGATCGACCAGGTCAGCCTCGCCGGTCTGGCCGAGCGGTGCCCACCGTGGCCCGACCCGAAGGACTTCTACGGCTGAGCCGGACGCGATCAGCGATCCGCTCGACCGATCGGGCGTTTTGTGAGTATGGTGTTCAACGTGTCACGGTTCAGCCTCATCCTTGGCTGCCGCAGCGAGGCCTCGATCTAGCTTCAGGCTTCCTCGTTGCGGAGAGTTCGCACGTGCCTGAACCCAATCGAGCAGCCGAGGATCCTCAATGACCACCACCGTCAACCAATTCGGGACGCGCGTCCAGCCCACGCCCGTGCAGCAGCCGTCCCCGATGCCGTTCCAGCGCTACACGCCCTTCGTGCCGGTCGATCTACCCGATCGCACCTGGCCGGCGAAGAAGGTCACCGAGGCGCCGCGCTGGCTCTCCACCGACCTGCGCGACGGCAATCAGGCGCTGATCGACCCGATGACGCCGTCCCGCAAGAAGAAGATGTTCGACCTGCTGGTCAAGATGGGCTACAAGGAGATCGAGATCGGTTTCCCGTCCGCCTCGCAGACCGATTTCGATTTCGTCCGGGATCTGATCGTCGGCGGCCACATTCCCGACGACGTCACCATCAGCGTCCTCACCCAAGCCCGTGAGGATCTGATCGAACGCACCGCCCAGTCCCTGATCGGGGCGCAGCGGGCGACCATCCACCTGTACAACGCGACCGCGGAATTGTTCCGGCGTGTGGTATTCGGCATCGACGAGGCGCAGTGCATCGCACTGGCCACGCGGGGCACCGAACTGGTGATGAAATACGCCGAGCAGAACCTGGGGGATGTCGAGTTCGGCTACCAGTACTCTCCGGAGATCTTCACCCAGACTCCGACCGATTATGCGGTGGAGGTGTGCAATGCGGTCATGGACGTCTGGCAACCGTCCGAGGGCCGCGAAATTATCCTGAACCTGCCGGCGACCGTCGAACGGTCGACGCCGAACACCTATGCCGATCAGATCGAGTATTTCGCCCGTCACGTCCGCAACCGCGCACACGTGGCGATCTCGCTCCACCCCCACAACGACCGGGGGACAGCGGTGGCGGCCACCGAACTGGGTGTCATGGCCGGCGCGGACCGCGTCGAAGGATGCCTGTTCGGACACGGCGAACGGACGGGGAACGTATGCCTGGTGACCCTGGGCATGAACCTGTTCAGCCAAGGCATCGACCCGAAGATCGACTTCTCCGACATCGACGAGATCCGTCGCACCGTCGAGTACTGCACCAACCTGCCGGTCCACCCGCGCCACCCATACGCGGGCGACCTGGTCTACACCGCCTTCTCGGGCTCCCACCAGGACGCCATCAAGAAGGGGCTGGAGGCGCTGGCCAACCAGGCCGCCGCCGAGGGCAAGGGGATTCACGAGATCCCCTGGGAGGCGCCGTACCTGCCGATCGACCCGCACGACGTCGGACGCAGCTACGAGGCGGTCATCCGGGTGAACAGCCAGTCCGGCAAGGGCGGCATGGCCTACATCATGAAGTCCGAGCACCACATGGAGCTGCCCCGGCGGCTGCAGATGGAGTTCAGCCGGGTCGTCCAGCACCACATGGACGAAGAGGGTGGCGAGGTCACTCCCGACCAGCTGTGGAGCTACTTCACGGCCGAGTATCTGGGGGACACCGAGCCGCTGGAACTGGTCAGCGTTCCCGACATCAGCAACGGTGGCCGCTACACGGTGACCGCCAACGTCCGGGTGAAGGGCGTGGAGAAGACCCTGATCGGTGAGGGCAACGGTGCGTTGGACGCCTTCGCGGACGCGGTCAGCATCCTGGGCTACGAGGTGCGGGTCCTCGACTACACCTCGCACGCCCTGTCGTCCGGCACGGACGCCGTCGCGGTCGCCTATGTCGAGACCGAGATCGGTCACGGCGACGACACCCGGGTGATCTGGGGCGTCGGCATGCACGAGTCGATCACCACCGCCGCGCAGAAGGCCGTGATCGGCGCGATCAACCGGGCCGCCCGGACGCGCGACTGACGGTTCTGCCGCTCCACCCGCTCCACCCGCTTCTCACGCGGTTCAGGGGACGGTTCCTTGAACGGTTCAAGGAACCGTCCCCTTTCCGTTCCACCTCTTCCGTTCGCGACCCGCTTGGGTTGGCCCACAGGGACGGGCTTTTCGGTCCACCAGCGGCTCCGGACGCCGGGTCCCAGCTCCGCCGTCCGTGGATTGGGGGAGGGCGGACGGCGTCCGGACCCCCACCCGATTGGGCTTGGCGTCCCACCATGGACGGCGGGAATTGCGCTATTCACCTGGGAAACCCGGGCGCCGAGTTGATCCCGGGCCGTGTTTCTTGATAGTTCTATCCGGTTGGCACCCCCCGGTCACCCCCCGTCCGGTCGGGCATGCCGACAGGGACATAAGGGGACGAAGTGGCGCGTCGTCCACGCGGGCAACTGCGACAGGACATCCTGGAAACCGTTATCGAGCTGTTGATCGGCACCGGTGACGTCAACTCTGTGTCGATCGATTCGGTCGTCGAGCGAGTGGGGTGTACCCCACCGGCTCTCTACTACTATTTTCCGACCAAGACCGACCTGCTCAGGCAGGCCTGCGAGGCGGAATTCCACAAGCTGGCGGACCATATCGAATCGGACGTGGCCGGCTCACCCGGCGGTTCGGTGGCGCAACTCGTGCGGCGCGGTTATGCCCTGCTGCATTGGGCGAGCGTGCATCCGGCGCTGTACCGGATCCTGTTTATGGGAACCGGACGCGCGGCGCTGGTCGCCGAAGGAAACCTCGCCGAGGATCCGAGCCTGCGGGCGGTCGCGGCGAGTATCGAGGCGGCGATTGCTGACGGCCTGATCAAGCCGCAGAACGTGGAACAGCTCACCCTCGCCCTCTGGGGCACGGTGCACGGTTTCGCCTCGCTGGCGGTGTCGTTCCCGATGATTCCGGTGCGGCAACTGGAGGGCTCGATGAGGCTGGCGATGGAGGCGATCGGCGACCGCGTCCTGACCGAGTGCGGACTCGAATCGTGGCGGTTCGCCGAGGCGATCCGGGTCGGTGAGGCCGAGGCGGTCCGGGTCGGTGAGACTGCGTCATCTGCCCCGGTCGGACGCCCCTAGGATCGTCCCCATGCCCAAGGTGTTGACGGAACTTCCCCTCGGCGAGCGCGTCGGCCTCGCCTTCTCCGGCGGTCTGGACACCTCGGTGGCCGTGGCGTGGATGCGCGAAAAGGGATCGATCCCCTGCACCTACACGGCGAACCTGGGCCAGTACGACGAGCCCGACATCGATTCCGTTCCGGGGCGTGCTGCTGCATACGGCGCTGAGGTCTACCGGATGGTCAACTGCACCGCCGCGATGGTCGAGGAAGGCCTGGTCGCGCTCGTCTGCGGCGCGTTCCACATCCGTTCGGCGGGCCGTACCTATTTCAACACCACCCCGATCGGACGCGCCGTCACCGGTACCATGCTGGTCCGGGCGATGCGTGACGACGATGTCTGGATCTGGGGCGACGGCTCCACCTACAAGGGCAACGACATCGAGCGGTTCTACCGCTACGGGCTGCTGGCCAACCCGCGGCTGCGGATCTACAAGCCGTGGCTCGACCGCGACTTCGTCCGCGAGCTCGGCGGCCGGACCGAGATGAGCCAGTGGCTGCACGAGCGCGGCCTGCCCTACCGTGACTCGAAAGAGAAGGCGTACTCCACCGACGCCAACATCTGGGGCGCCACCCATGAGGCCAAGGACCTCGAATCGCTGGACGCCAGCATCGAGATCGTCGAGCCGATCATGGGCGTCCGGTTCTGGGATCCGGCGGTCGAGATCGCCACCGAAGACGTCACCATCGCCTTCGAGCAGGGCCGTCCGGTCTCGATCAACGGGGTGACCTTCTCCGACGCGGTGGCGTTGGTGCGCGAGGCCAACGAGATCGGCGGACGGCACGGCCTCGGCATGTCCGACCAGATCGAGAACCGGATCATCGAAGCCAAGAGCCGCGGCATCTACGAGGCGCCCGGCATGGCGCTGCTGCACATCGCCTACGAGCGGCTGCTGAACGCCATCCACAACGAGGACACCCTGGCCAACTACCACGCCGAGGGCCGCAAGCTGGGCCGGCTGATGTACGAAGGCCGCTGGCTCGACCCGCAGTCGCTGATGCTGCGCGAGTCGTTGCAGCGCTGGGTCGGCTCGGCCGTGACCGGCTCGGTGACCGTTCGGCTGCGCCGTGGCGACGACTACTCGCTGATGGACACCACCGGCCCGTCGCTGTCGTACCACCCGGAGAAGCTGTCTATGGAACGGGTCGGCGACGCAGCCTTCGGGCCGGTCGACCGGATCGGGCAGCTCACCATGCGTAACCTCGACATCGCCGACTCGCGCACCCGGCTCGAGCAGTACGCCCACCTCGGCCTAGTCGGCGGCGCGGTGTCGTCCCTGGTCGGTGAACTCGAGGCTGGTGCCGCCCGCGGCATCACCGAGATCGAGGCGAGCGTGGTGGACGCCGGTGTCGAGCAGGCCACCGACAACGCCGGCATGGAGTTCGGCGCCGACTGAGCGGTCCGCGGGCCGTCCCATGCGGCCGGGATGCGTTGCGGAGCGAGGTGGCTTGCTGGAGCGCACCCATTCCTGTTCCACTCGTGTTGGTATTGTCGTGGTATGAAGACGACCATCGATAGGGCTGGCCGGGTGGTGATTCCGAAGTCATTGCGGCTGCAGATTGGGCTGACCCCGGGAGAGGTCGAGATCACCGTGGACGGTGATGCATTGCGGATCACCTCCGGCACCGGGCTGGGCCTGAGCGACTTGCCGCTGGTCAACGGTATTCCGACCCTGCCGCGAACCGGGGCTGCGGTCACGGCCGACGACATTCGAGAGTTGCGCCTTGCCGACCAGCGATGAACCTGTGCTGCTTGACACCAGCGCGGCCGTCGCGCTGCTCGATCAGGACCACGCCGCCCATCAGAAGGTGCGTCGGGTCGTGCGCGGACGGCGCCTCGGGCTTGCTGGTCACGCCGTGTTCGAGACCTACTCGGTTCTGACCCGGCTGCCGGCGCCGAAGCGAGTGAGCCACGGTGCTGCGTCCGAACTGATCGGGACGGTGTTCACCGAGAACCGGTATTTGTCTGCCGGGGCGTCCAGCGCGGTCATTGCGCGGTGCGCCGAGCAGGGCATCGGCGGCGGTGCCGTCTATGACGCGCTGGTAGCCGCTGCGGCGGCTGAACACGACTTGTCGCTGCTCAGCTGCGACGTGCGGGCCGCGACGGTCTACCGAGCGCTGGATGTTCGTGTGGAGTGGGTGCGCTGATTTCGAGGTTCCGGGGGGCCTGTCCCGAGCGCCGAGCGGCAGACGACGGTTCGAAAGAACCGTCCCCGGCTACCTGCTGGTGCTCGCTATCGGACGATGTTCGGCTCTGCGCCGCCGTAGCGCCGGTCGCGGGAAGCGTACAGCTCGATCGCCCGCCACAGGTCACGGCGGTCGAAATCGGGCCAGAGCCGGTCGAGGAAGACCATCTCTGCATAGGCGGACTGCCAGACCAGGAAGTTGGACGTGCGCTGCTCGCCCGAAGAGCGGACGAACAGGTCGACATCCGGGATTTCGGGTTCGTCCAGGAACCTCCGGAACGACTTCTCGGTCAGGTGATCGGGGTCGAGGCGTCCGGCCTGGGCGGCCTTCGCGATGGCGCGGGCGGCGTCCACGATCTCGGCGCGTCCGCCGTAGTTGACGCAGAACTGCAGGGTCAGGACGGTGTTGTCGCGGCTCTGTTCCTCGGCCTCCTCGAGTTCGCGGATCACCGAACGCCACAGCTTCGGACGCCGTCCGGCCCACCGGATCCGGACGCCCATCGCGTCCAGCTGATCGCGGCGGCGATGGATCACGTCACGGTTGAAGCCCATCAGCCAACGCACCTCGTCGGGGGAGCGGCGCCAGTTCTCGGTCGAGAACGCATAGGCCGACAGATACTTCAGCCCGATCTCGATGGCGCCCTCGATCACGTCGAACAGGGCGTCCTCACCGCGGGCGTGTCCCTCGGTGCGGGGCAGGTTGCGGGCCTTGGCCCAGCGCCCGTTGCCGTCCATCACGATCGCGACATGCTCGGGGACGGCCTTCCGCGGCAGCTGCGGTGGGCGGGCGCCGCTGAGGTGAGGCACCGGAGGGCGGACGGGCTTGGGCACGTCCGCAGACTACCCGCCGGTCGCTGTCGGACGGTCCGGACCCCGCCGACTAGGCCCTCCCTAATCAGTTCTGCCCTCCCGTCAACGGGAGGGCAGAACTGATTAGGGAGGGCCCAGGGGGAGCAGGTCGTCGATGATGCGCGATGATGACGTCTGTGCAGGCTTGGTTGGACGTCACCGCCGGGGTTGCCGGCGACATGCTGATGGGTGCGCTGGTGGACGCCGGCGCCGACCTCGACGGGGTGCAGGCCGCGGTACGAGGAGTGGCCGGGGAGGGGATCCGGCTGCGCCGTGAACAGGTGCTGCGGGCCGGACTGCCGGCCACCAAGATCCACGTCGACATCACCGCCAAGGGCGACGGACCGCGGACGCTGCCGCAACTGGCCGCTCAGGTCGAGGCGGCCCCGCTTGCTGAGCGGACGAAGTCTCTGGCCCTGGACGCGTTGAGGCTCCTGGCCGGGGCGTACGGCCGCGGTCACGGCATCGCCGCGAACGAGGTGTCGCTGCAGGAGGTCGCCGCGCTGGACGTGCTGACCGACATCGTCGGCGACTGCGAGGCGCTGCGGCTGCTCGGTGTCGAGTCCGTGACCGCGTCGCCGTTGGCGGTCGGCTCAGGACGGATCCGGACCTCGCACGGCGACCTGCCGGTGCCGGTGCCGTCCGTGGCCGACCTGATCCGCGGCTGGCCGCTGGCCGAACTCCGCGAGCCTGACTCCCCGTCCCCGGAATCATCCGCGGTCGAACCGCATCCGCTGCGTCACACCGCTCATCGGTACGTGCCGCTCGGCGGCGTCAGCGGTGACGAGGGGACGTTGACCGAGGAACCGGCCCAGGTGGTGGGCGGCCGCGGATTGGGTGAGCTCGCCACCCCGACCGGGACGGCGCTGCTGCGGTGCTTCGCGCAGGTCTGTGACCCGCAGCCACCGGCGTCCGCGGTCCGGGTGGGGGTCGGTGCAGGCGGGCGCGACGTCCCAGGGCGCCCGAATGTGGTCCGGGTGCTGCTGCACCACCACTGAGTGCCGGTATCCCGGCCTGATATCCGCGGGTCAGTAGTTCAGCCAGGACGCAACACGCCCCAGAGAGCGAACCTGGACCGCGGTTCTCGTGCGACCGCCCTTCGGGAACCGCTGATCAATCATGTCCCGGCAAGTGGAGCGGATACTCCAACTCCAGTTGATGACGCAACGGGATCCCGTCCAGACCGTGTGCGGGGACGCCGGGCTTGATGCGGCGGACGTCGTCCATGGCATCCCGGCGTAGCGCGACGAGATCCCAGCCGGCCCGCTGGTAGCTGCGCAGCGCGCGGCTGTTGTCGTTGGTGGTGACCAGCCAGACCCTGCGCCAGGACTCCTGCCGGGCCAAGGCCACCAGCGCATCGAGCAGGACGCCGCCGGCGCCACTACCCGGATCGACGGCATCGATGGTGACGAGTTCGGTGTGTACGCCGTCGGGTCGCTGCCGGGGGAGGAAGGTGAGGGCGCCGAGTCGGCGTCCGGTCTCGTCGGTGGCGATCAAGGCCGGCATGGTGGCCGGCCGGATCAGTTCGCCGGACAGTGCCACGGTGCCGTGCCAGCGTTCCTCGACCAGCTCGGCGAGCCAGGGCCGATCATCGATCCAAGCTGGCCGGACGACGAGCCCGTCGCGCGTGGCAAGCGGCTCGGGTGCTGCGAGCACTGGCCAGGCGACCGAGAAGCGCTCCAACACGACCGGCATGGTGAGGGAGTAGGCGGCGCCGATCGCCGGAAGGTTCCGCTCCCAATAGGCTCGGTGGCCCTCCAGCCAGTCGTCGCGGGTACGGTTGCCCTCGCCCTCGTCCCATGCGAACGCGGGGTCGAGTACCTCGTCCAGTGGGCCGACGCACACCTCGTCCGTCCGTAGGACGCACACCGGACGTCCATCGCCGCCATACACGACACTGTGCGTGCCCGGTTGGGGTACCTGTTCGCCCTCGTGCTGGAACTCGACCAAAGTGCAGCCGGTGGCCCGCTTACGCCCGGTCAGCACCAGTCCGACCAACTCATTGGCGAGCTCCGGCGAATCGCCGAAGCAGTACGGGACGCCGTCGGCGCGCCAGCCGGTCGCCGCTTCGAACTCAGCCGCGTAGCGGGTGACGGCGGCCTGATCGGGAATCGGCATGGTTCCGACCGTAGCAATTCCTCGGAGGAGTGCCCGATGAGCCCGGCCCGTCCGAGGGCGCGGCCACCCGACTCCCGTCGATCGCGCTCGCCGAGACCTGGAGGCCCCGGCGCACCGACCAGGGTTCGACACGATCGACCAGCCGTTGGGATGGTGATCGTTGCGGCCAACGCGAGCTCCCGCGTCCGACCCCGGTCTGAACGGGAAAGGAACCGTCCCCTGAACCGGAAAGGAACCGTCCGCTGAACGGGAGGGGGACGGTTCCCTTTTCGATTCACCGGACGCCTCGAGCGGCTCGGATGCCGGCCTTGCCGTCCCCACTAGATGACCAAGTCCCAGGGGTGTTAGTGGTCGTAGGCGACCAGGTTCCTTCTGGCTAGGGAGTTTGCTTGGTGGTTGTGCCAGATGGCGGCAGTGAGGGCGAGGATGCGTTGCGCGACCCGGGCGGCGACACCGGCCGGGGTGCGTCCGCCGTGGGCTTCGAGGTCGAGTTGGCCTTTCAACGTGTCGTTGACCGATTCGATGATTTGGCGCAGCGGTTTGAAGAACCGCTGCCCGGGTCGGGGCTTCTCTCCTTTACGGGCCGGGCGGAGCAGATCAATCCCGACCTCGGTCAGTCCGGTTTCGAACTCGCGGCCGCTGTAACCCTTGTCCGCGATGAGGATCTGCCGCCGCCTGGTGGGCCGGTCCTGCAACGCCGCCGTGGAATCGAGCAGGTGCTCCACCACGTCACGTTCGTTGGCTTTCGCGCCGGTCAACGCCCACGCCAACGGCAATCCGTGCAGGGTGCACACCAGGTGCAGCCGGAGTCCCCAAAAGTAGCGGGAATGGGACGCGCAATAGCCGTACTCGGCCCATCCGGCCAAGTCAGAGCGTTTCGCGGTCTCCCGAGAGCGGCCACACTCCACCGGGGTGGAGTCCACCACCCACACATCATCAGTCGCGACCGGCACATGTTGGGCCAGCTCAGCAGCAAGCCATGCCATGGTGCCGTTCAGCTTCCGCAACCGTTTGTTGTAGCCGGATTGTCGCGGCAGATACGGAAACATGCCGGTGAGATGCCGGTGGGCGTACCGCAGCCAACGGGCCTCCGAGGTGTAACCCAGGAACGCCTGCATCACCGCCAACACGATCAGCTCAGCATCACTGATCCGCTCCACGAACCCGACCTCAGGCCGTTGCGGAACCTGTTCGGGATGAGCCTTCAACAGATCATCAGCAGTCACGTAGAGTGCAGTCGCGAGGGTGTCCAGATCGGTGTCCATCAAAGCCTCCAGAGCTTGACATGGGTTAGCAACACCGACTCTGCGACACCCTCCCCCTCAACCCCCAGACGCCACACCGACCTTGGACTTACTCATCTAGGCTCGACGCGGGAAGGGAGTGGCGATGGAGATCAGCGTCCAGGGAACGCATGAGGAGACCGTCCAGCCTGAGATCGGACGCCTGCATGCCAGCGCCCAGGCCGAGGCGGGCGACAAGAACGAGGTACTGCGCGCGGCAACGGCCGTGGTGCAGCGGCTGCATGCCGAACTCACCCGGCTGCAGGAGGGCGGCACAGTGAGCCAGATCGTGGTGCGGCCGATCACCACCTCGTCCTGGCGTCCGGTGTCGCGTGGCCGGCAGCAGCCGCCGATCTACCGGGCGCACGCCAGCATCCGGGCCGACTTCACCGACTTCGTGGCGCTGGCCGACCTCGCCGCCCAGCTGGGGGCGATGGAGGGCTTGGAGCTCAACCGGGTCGAGTGGCGACTCACCGACGCCACCCGCCGCGACCTGGAGAACACCTGCCTGACCAGGGCGGTCGAGCAGGCCCGGGACCGCGCGCTGACAATGGCGCGGGCGGCCGGCGAGAGCGCGGTCGCGTTCGTCCAGCTGGCCGATCCCGGCCTGCTCGGGCAGCGGCCCGCGGTCGAGTCGTTCGGCGGCCTGCCCCAGGCGGGAATGATGCGCTCGGCGATGATGTCCGATGACCTGGCCGGCATCGAGATCCAGCCCGAGGACCTGACGGTGAGCGGTGTCGTCGAGGCCCGCTTCGCGACCGTAACCTCCTGAGCAGAACGCACCCCGGCGTCCTCTCGGCTGCGTGCCGAACGGGCTGGACTGTGCCCGGTCGCGCCGCACCGGTCCGGGGCGCCGGATGGGCGAGAATGGGCAGGTGCCCACCTATCGTGACGAGGCGGTCGTGCTGCGCACCCACAAGCTGGGTGAGGCCGACCGGATCATCACGCTGCTGTCGCGGCGGAACGGCAAGATCCGTGCGGTGGCCAAGGGGGTGCGGCGGACGTCGTCCAAATTCGGCGGACGGCTGGAGCCGTTCAGCCACATCGATGCCCAGTTCGCCACCGGACGCACCCTCGACGTGGTCACCCAGGCGGTCACCCTGCACGCCTACACCGAGCCGTTGGGCGGCAACTACACCGCCTACACGACCGGGCAGGTCATCCTGGAGACTGCCGATCGACTGGTCGCCGAAGAGCGGGAGCCGTCGCTGCAGCAGTTCCTGCTGCTGGTCGGGGCGCTGAATGCACTGACCGCCGGCACCATCGACGGTCCGCGTCCGGCCACCATGATCATGGACTCCTACCTGCTGCGCGCGGTCGCCGTTGCCGGCTGGGCGCCGAGCCTGTCCGACTGCGCCAAATGCGGGACGCCCGGACCGCACGAGGCGTTCAACCCGCAGGCCGGCGGGATGGTGTGCCGACGCTGCCGTCCGCCGGGATCCGCGCTGCCGCCGCCCGCCGTCCTCGCCTATCTCACGGCGTTGCTCACCGGCGACTGGACGGCCACCCGCGACGTCAACGACCGCTCGCAACGCACCGCCAGCGGGTTGGTCAGCGCTTTCGCGAACTGGCATCTGGAAAGGGGGCTGCGGGCGCTCAGCCACGTGGACCGCTGAGTCCGGTCGGCTGCTGAGTGCGCGCCGTTGATGAGACCCGTCGCCACTGGGCGGATCCGTGGCCACTGGGCGGATCCGTGGCGACTTTCGTGCTGCAGTACGAAAGTCGCCACCGAAGGTGAGAGCGGTCACGGATGGTGAGATCGGTGAACCGAACCGTGCCGTGGCGCGCGGATGGCGGGATGGAGATCTGTGGCCACTGGGCGGATCTGTGGCCACTGGGCGGATCCGTGGCGACTTTCGTGCTGCAGTATGAAAGTCGTCACCGAAGGTGAGAGCGGTCACGGATGGTGAGATCGGTGAACCGTGCCGAACCCGAACCGTGCCGAACCCGAACCGTGCCGAACCCGAACCGTGCCGAACCCGAACCGTGCCGTGCCGAACCGAACCGTGCCGTCGAGCGGCGCCGCGTGGCGTGCGGCGGATGGTGGGGTAGTCGGGGTGCCCTGAGTTGGTGGGTGAAACTCGGCGCTGACCCTGGATCGTGGCGGCGTTCGCGTAGCCCGGCACGGGCCCCGATAGCCTGGGTCGATGCTGGCCGTGAACAGGTTTCGAGTGCGTCCCGAGGACGAGGACGGCTTCTTCCGCCGGGCGCGGGCGGCGGTCGATTTCATGACCACCCGGGAGGGCGCCGAGTCGATAGAGCTCGTCCGGAACCTCGATGAACCCGATCTGTGGGCGATCGTCGGACGCTGGGCGAACGTGGGTTCCTACCGGCGGGCCTTCAATGGTTACGAGGCGAAGGTCGTCCTGGTTCCGTTGCTCAGCGAGGCGATCGATGAACCCGGCGCCTACGATGTCCCGGACGCGATCGGCCTCAACCTGCCTCGTTCCCGCTGACCGCGCACGGACGGCTCGACCGGAGCCCGCCGCCACCAGCGGCGACGCGCCCGTCCAGCGGGGACGGTTCTTCGGCGTTCGAAATTCGCACGCGGCGGAACCGTCCCCAGACGTGCGAGGCTGTTGCGACGGGCCGTGGGCACCGCGGCGGGATCGGTCGGGAGTGTGGCCGGTTCACGGTAACGTGGTCACTTGCGTGTCAGCCGGGCATGCATCGACTCACAAGGAGTTTCTCGTGGCAAGTCGCCTCGACAACGTCATCAGCCTGTGCAAGCGGCGGGGGTTCGTGTACCCGTGCGGCGAGATCTACGGCGGTACCCGGGCGGCCTGGGACTATGGACCCTACGGCGTCGAGCTCAAGGAGAACATCAAGCGGCAGTGGTGGAAGGCCGTGGTGCAGGGCCGCGACGACGTGGTCGGCATCGACTCCTCGATCATCCTGCCGCGGCAGGTGTGGGTGGCGTCCGGACACGTCGGGGTGTTCTCCGATCCGCTGACCGAATGCCTGAGCTGCCACAAGCGGTTCCGGGCCGACCAGTTGGAAGAGAACTTCGAGCACAAGAAGGGGCGGGCGCCGTCCGGACTGGACGAGATCAACTGCCCCGAGTGCGGCACGCTGGGCCGGTTCACTGAGCCGCGTGACTTCAACATGATGCTGAAGACCTATCTCGGCGTGATCGAGGACGAGTCCGGGCTGCACTACTTGCGTCCCGAGACTGCGCAGGGCATCTTCATCAACTTCAAGAACGTCGAGAACTCGGCCCGGGTGAAGGTGCCGTTCGGCATCGGCCAGGTCGGTAAGAGCTTCCGCAACGAGATCACCCCGGGCAACTTCATCTTCCGCACCCGTGAGTTCGAGCAGATGGAGATGGAGTTCTTCGTCAAGCCCGGCACCGATGAGGAATGGCATCAGCACTGGATCGACGCGCGCACCGACTGGTACGTCGATCTCGGCATCAGCCGGGACAATCTGCGGCTTTTCGAACACCCGCAGGAGAAGCTGTCGCACTATTCGAAGCGGACCGTCGATATCGAGTACAATTTCGGCTTCGCCGGCGGGGACGGCTGGGGTGAGCTGGAGGGCATCGCGAACCGGACCGATTTCGACCTCAGTACCCATTCGGAGCACTCCGGCACCGACCTGTCCTACTTCGACCAGGCGCAGGGCGAGCGGTACACGCCCTACGTGATCGAGCCGGCGGCGGGTTTGACCCGGTCACTGATGGCGTTCCTGGCCGAGTCCTACACCGAGGATCAGGCGCCGAACACCAAGGGCGGCGTCGACACCCGGGTGGTGCTGAAGCTCGATCCGCGGCTGTCCCCGGTCAAGGTGGCGGTGCTGCCGCTGTCCCGCAACGAGCGGCTGTCGCCGGCCGCCCGCGACCTGGCTGCGTCGCTGCGACGGTACTGGAACATCGAGTTCGATGATGCCCAGGCGATCGGACGCCGCTACCGCCGCCAGGACGAGATCGGCACCCCGTTCTGTGTCACCGTCGACTTCGACACCCTGGACGACCAGGCGGTCACCGTCCGCGAGCGCGACACCATGACCCAGGAGCGGGTGGCGCTCGACCAGGTGCAGGGGTACCTGGCGCAACGCCTGATCGGCTGCTGAGCAACCCGGTCGAGCCTTGTCGAGACCGGCTCTGGTGGTTTCGACAAGGTCAACCGGCGGTGGTCCGGGGTGGTTGGGTGGTCCAGACGCGGCAGTGGTGGTTTCGACACGCTCAACCGGCGGTGGTCCAGGTGGTTGGACCTTCCAGACGCGGCAGTGGTGGTATCGACACGCTCAACCGGCGGTTTGCTGGTCGAGCTTGTCGAGACCTCCATCGGCCGGTGACTTGTCGTCCGGCGCCGTCCTGGGAAGTCACTACCGGATCTTGTGCTGTTCTTGAGGTTCCGCCGACGTTGCGTTGAGGGACGTCCGGCAAAGTTCTTCTTGTGCCGGGGGGCACAGGCACCAGGAGACAGGGCCGGGATCGCGATTCGGGGGAACGCGAGGAACGGCGGGGGAACCTGTCGGTTGGTGAAGACAAGGATTGAGCCGGGTCGTGGCGCAGAGAGCGTCCAAGACCCGGCTCTCCTCATGTCCGGTTTGCGCATTGCGTGACTGGCGCATCGCCTGAACTGGTGCATCGCCGGACGCGCTCATTGCCTCACGGCGCCGTATCGGACGGCTGCCGCTCTGCAGAGTGCCATCGGCTCGCCATGGAAGCGCTGGCTTTCGTTGGTCGAGATTGTCGAGACCTTGGGAGATCTGATCTGGCGCTGGCAAGGGGTTTCGATCAGCTCGACCAGCGGTGGTTGCGCACGTCAGCGTTCCCTGGGCCGCCAGTAGCCCGGCTCTCTGGTGCTGGCAAGGGGTTTCGATCAGCTCGACCAGCGGCGGTTGCGTACATCAGCGTTCCCTGGGCCGCCAGTAGCCCGGCTCTCTCAGCGCTGCTTGTGGAAGAGGCTGCGCAGCCAGCCGAGGACCGTCTGGCTGTCCATGGCCTCCTCGAAGCCGTCGGCGATGGCCTCGAACGACGCCATCACGTCGTCGTGGTGGTCGAGGAAGCGGGCGTGGCTGATCTCGTCCACACCGACCAGGCCGGTCGCCGATTCGATGGCCTCGGTAACGCGGACGAGCACCCCGAACGTCTCGGCGGAGGCGTTCACCGACCAGAACGGCAGCGACGCCTCGCGCTCGTCGTGCGTCCAGGTGACCAGCAGCCCGGACTGATCGTGCACCAACTGCCGGGAGAAATGGTTCCGGGTGACGTCATGCGCACCCGCGGGCAGCAACTCCACCAGGCGGGGGTGCAACTCGTCCCACGCGGCGATCTCGTCCGCCGTCAGCTCGGCCGGCGGGTGTGACGCGTCCGGATCGGCCTGGAGCGGGTCCGGCAGCGCGGCGGTCTCGGGCGTCACGAAGTGCACGACGAAGCTCATGGCGCG
Organism: Micropruina sp.; assembly: GCA_047602545.1. Taxonomy (GTDB): domain Bacteria; phylum Actinomycetota; class Actinomycetes; order Propionibacteriales; family Propionibacteriaceae; genus Micropruina. The sequence goes on from JASGHC010000004.1 coordinate 293,117, forward strand.
CAGCCTAGTGGTACAGGCCAGGAGGGAAACGCTGATCAACGCCCATCCATCGTCATCGCGGACTTGGTCCGGGATCCCTCCCCGCCGGAGATCGCGGGTCGGAGCCTCGGCATGACGTGAATGATCAGTGTTTCGCCAGGTGACTGACACCTTCCCTGACGAGTGCCGCTCTGCAAAGCGCCAGTGGCGCGCGATCCTGTCAGTGGGTTGCGACCAGCGTTGGGGTGGCCCCGATTTGTGGTCTTGGCAGTGAAAGACGGACGGCGAAGTGGCGTCGGGCGACCGCTGGTAGGTGCGTGCGTCATCGTGATGTCAGAACAGTGCAGAAGTGACTCCAAGACGCTTGAAATGACGTCACTCAGACGTCATCATGGTGTCATGGATCTCAACCCCTACCTGGCGGCGGTGGCCGCAGACCTGGAGAAGGCGACGGCGCTCGCCGACGACGCCACCAGGGCGATCAGCGCGCGGGTCGCAGTCGCCGTCGAACCGGCGCTGCGGTTGGCGATGACCCAGCTGCTGGCGGACGCCGCCGCGCAACTCACCAGTGAGCTGCCGGACGCGGTGATCACCGTGCGGATGGACGGTCGCGAGCCCGTCCTGCAGGTGCAGGAGCAGGCGGCGGCCGAGCCGGTGCCGTCCGAACCCATCGTGGGCGCTGAGAACGAGGGGACCGTCCGGGTCACCGTCCGCTTGCCCGAACAACTCAAGCGGCGTGCCGAGGCGCTCGCCCAGGCCGCCGAGCAATCTCTCAACACCTGGATCGTGCAGGCCGTCCGTGGCGCCGCCCAGGCGCCACGCGCCGACCGTCGCAATTCGTCCCGCCGGATCACCGGCTGGGCCTGAGGAGGAATCGTGAACACCAGCACCACCACGCGCCACACCTGGGAATTCGGCACCGATGAGGTGCCTCGGCTGCGGCTGCAGGCGCACCACGCCGACGTCTTCGTGCGGCACGACGCCACGCCCGGGCAGACCAGCATCACACTGACCGCCGGTGCCGCGGTTGATCTGGCCGGCGTCGAGGCCCGCACCGAGGGGCGGGAGGTCATCGTCACCATCCCAGCCCTGATCGCCGCCGAAAACCCGGGATTCGGCTTCTCGTTCCAGGTCGGCGGGTTCACCATCGGCGCCGGCAACACCGTCCGGTTGCGGCTGGACGTGCTTGTGCCCGAGAGCGCTGACCTCGACCTGAAGGTGGGCGGCGGCGACATCGTCATCGACGGACACTCGGGTGAGCTGCGCGCCCGGACCGGCGGCGGCGACGTCCGGTTCGACGATGCCGGTGATGTGGTCGTACACACCGGCGGCGGGGACATTCGCGCCAGCCGAGCCACCCAGGGCAATCTCGACACCGGTGGCGGCGACATCAGCATCGATTCCCTGGGCGAGGGCCGGGTCCACAGCGGCGGTGGCGATGTGCACGTCGGGGCGATCGCGTCCGGTGCGATCAAGACCGGTGACGGCGACATTCACGTGGGCCGAACCGAGGGCGATGTCGCCGTCACCACCGGTGGCGGCGACGTCCGGCTCGACTCCTGCCTCGGGTCGACCGAGGTGAGCACCGGCGCGGGCGACGTCCGTGCGCATGTCGCGGGTGGACGCTGGCAGGCCCGGACGGGCGCCGGCGACATCATCGTGACGGTTCCGCCCGCCGTGCCCGTCTGGCAGGACCTGAGCAGCCCGCTCGGGGACGTCACCAGCCACATTGGTGGCCGTGGCGAGCCGGTCGAGGGCCACGAGCACATCGAGATCACCGCCCGCACCGGCACGGGCGACATCAGCCTCAGCTGACCGACGGTTGTCGTTCGACGCCCCGTTGGTCGAGCTTGTCGAGACCGTGGGACCTGGTGCTGGCAAGGGGTTTCGACAGGCTCAACCAGCGGTGCTCCCGTTGGTCGAGCTTGTCGAGACCCTTCCTCACACCAGGGGCACGAAGCTGAATCGGTGCTCGTGATCGGGCTCGCGGTGCCAGCCGTCCTTGTCGCGGAGGACCGTCCTCATCAGCCCGGCGGCCGGCAGCACCATCCGTGCGCCGACGCTGAGTTGCTGCTCCAGTTCGACGGGAATGGCACCGGCATCGGCCGACACCAGGATGCGGTCGAACGGTCCGAGATCGGGTAGACCGAGGGTGCCGGGTGACGCCTGTTCGATCCGGGCACCGATCCCGGCGAACCTCGGCGCCCACGGTCGTGGGTCAGGGCCCACGGATCGCGGTGGTGGGTCGCGGGTCGAGACCGCACCGACCAGTCAGAACGGCGGTGATTGGCTACCGGGGTGCGTGAACGAATGCGGGCATTCCTGGCGGACGTCCGACCGCTGCAAGCGCCGGACTTCCGCCGGCTCTGGGTGGCCAATATCGTCACGGTGATCGGGGCACAGCTCACCGTGGTGGCGGTGCCGGCCCAGATCTACAGCCTCACCGGCAGCTCCGCCATGGTCGGCCTGACCGGGCTGTTCGGCCTGGTCCCGCTGATCGTCTTCGGGCTCTGGGGCGGCGCGCTGGCCGACCACTTCGACCGGCGCAGCCTGCTGATCGTCACCACGTTCGGACTGATCCTGACCAGTGCCATGTTCTGGCTGCTCGCCGAGGCGAACGTGGGCAATGTCTGGCTGCTGCTGGTGGTGTACGCCGTCCAGCAGGCCTGCTTCGCGATCAATCAACCGACCCGGACGGCGGTGCTGCCCGCGCTGATCCCGCTCGACCAGCTACCGGCCGCCAACTCGCTGAACATGACGGTGATGAGCGCCGGCGCGATCGCGGGACCGCTGGTCGGCGGCGCGCTGATTCCGGTGTTCGGGTTCCCGCTGCTGTACCTGATCGACACGGTGTGCCTGCTGGCCACGTTGTGGGCGGTGCTCAAGCTGCCGAAGCTGCCCGTTGGCGAACGCACGGGGACGCCCGGCCTGCGGTCGGTGTTGAGCGGGCTCCGCTACCTGCTGGGGCATCCGATCCTGCTCACCTCGTTCCTGGTGGACGGCATTGCGATGGTCTTCGGGATGCCGCGAGCGCTGTTCCCGCAGATCGCCCACGAGAGCTTCGGCGGACCCCCGGCGGGCGGCGTGGCGTTCGCCCTGCTGTTCGCGGCGATGCCGGCCGGGGCCGTGCTGGGCGGGGTGCTGTCCGGCTGGGTGTCCCGGGTGGATCGCCAGGGATTGGCCGTGATCTGGAGCGTGATCGGCTGGGGTGCGGCGGTGGTGGTCACCGGTGTGGCGGTCTGGTTCGCGCCCGCACTGCCGGCCGCGATGCTCACCGTCGCGGTGGCCGCGCTGGCCTTCGGCGGCGCCGCCGACATGGCGTCCGCTGCGTTTCGGCAATCGATGCTGCTGACCGCTGCCGACGACGCCGTCCGGGGCCGGCTGCAGGGCGTGTTCATTGTCGTCGTGGCCGGCGGACCACGGATCGCGGACGTGCTGCACGGCTGGGCCGCCGAAGGCATCGGGACGGCGGCCACCACCGCCGGCGGCGGCATTCTGGTGACTGTCGGGGTGGTTATTGCCGCGGTTGCCATTCCTGCCTTCGTCCGTTATCGGATCTCCGAGCAGGTTGGCGAAAATACCTGAAAAGGACTCGATTCCGCTTCCGCACGTGCGTGGATTGCGGTTGACCAGAGGATTTTGGTGTCGGGTACGGCCCATGGAATTTCGGCAGTGGCGCGAACCGGATGCTTGCAGCCGTAAAGCGGCGTCAGGGTGGAAGCAGCTGTCACCAGTGTTCCGTTGCGACGAGAGCCATGCCACGCGGGACGTCGCGGTGCAGGTTTCCTATCGGTTCGTGCTTTCGGACGCATTCACTTGCGACCATCCAGGCGATGTCGCCAGGGCTACCCGGTTCAGCCGCCGGAGGGCCATCTGGCAGGTGGCAGGTGGCAGATGGCGCGCAGGGGTTCCGTTGGTCCCTGACGGCCGTGGGCGTCAGGGACCAACGCCAGCTACCCCTCAGACGTTGAAGTGTTGCCCAACGCGGCTCACCCACAGACCTTGATGGATGTTGTAGACCGGCGTGGTGACGCCGAGTCGCCACCACGGACGCTTGCACCAAATGACACCAGTCAGGTTGTTCGCGGTGTTGGTGCGCGCCGTGATCGCGATCTGACGTCCGCGCGTGTAGGGAACGGACCCGTATTGCGAGCCCATCTGAACCGCCACCACGCTGCCCCCGCCGGTCGCCGCGCAACGCCAGTCGCCGAAGCTCACGGTAATCCTGCCGGTGGCCGCCTCGGCCGGCGTCGCCGCGCCGAGAGTCGCCGCACCGGTAGCAAGTACAAGCGCAGCCCCTGCAACACCGCGTCGCAATGTGTTCCTGATTTTGCCCATCAAATTTCCTCCCCCGAATGTACTTCTGGTGAAACGCCAAACCCCCGTTGAGCGTGCCTCAGGAGCCAGCCGCTATCGCGAGCGGCCCTGAGTCAAACGGTGCGATATCGCATACCGTTCGCCTTTTATAAGAAGGCTACGAGGGACTTTAGTGGTGGGGATTGGGCGGTGCAACCCGAACCAAGGAACCGTTGCTGAGAGTTAGGTAAGAATCGCCAAATAGAGCAGCGCTAGAATTATTCATCATCGTGCTGTTTCTCGTCCATATTCCTAGTGTTCGGAAAGAACTCGACGGTCCGGTGCGCTGTCCTGCACCGCGCGAACTGAACAATGACGATGGTGATCTCGATCGTCAGGCCATCACTGAGGTCCAGTGGTCCAGCTCAAGCGCAGTCGTGGACTGTGGACAGCGCACGCCGGGCACCGGCGGGATGAGGCGTGCCACCCGGGTGGAGTTTCTGACCCGGCCGATGTTCTCCTAGGCTGGGCAGGTGCAGGCGTTGCAGGCTTCTCTCCGGCTGGGGTCCGTCCAGGTCGACCCGCCGGTGGTGCTGGCGCCGATGGCCGGCATCACCAACGCCGCCTATCGGCAGCTCTGTCGCGAGCAGGGGGCCGGCCTGTACGTGTGCGAGATGATCACCTCGCGCGGCATCGTCGAACGCATTCCGCGGACCTTCTCGATGCTGCGTTTCGACCCGGGCGAGACCGTCCGCTCGGTGCAGCTCTACGGCGTCGACCCGGACGTGATGGCGAAGGCCACCACCATTCTGTGCGATGAGTTCGGGGTCAACCACGTCGACCTCAACTTCGGCTGCCCGGTGCCCAAGGTGACCCGGCGCGGCGGCGGGGGAGCGTTGCCCTGGAAGCGGGACCGGCTGGCCGCGATCCTGTCCGCCACGGTGCGGGCCGCCGAGCCGTACGGCGTCCCGGTCACCATGAAGACCCGGATCGGGATCGACACCGACCACGAGACCTTCCTGGACGCCGGCCGGATCGCCGCCGAGTCCGGCTGCGCCGCCATCGCATTGCACGCGCGCACGGTAAAGCAGTCCTACGGCGGGCAGGCCGACTGGGACCGGATCGCCGAACTGGTGGCCGCGACCGCCATCCCGGTGCTGGGTAACGGTGACATCTGGGAGGCTCCGGACGCGCTGGCGATGATGGAGCGCACCGGCTGCGCCGGCGTCGTGATCGGACGCGGCTGCCTCGGCCGTCCGTGGCTGTTCCGCGACCTGGCGGCGGCCTTCGCGGGCGAGTCCGCCCCGCCGCTGCCGAACCTGGGTGAGGTGGCCGCGATGGTGTTCCGGCACGCGGAACTGCTGGCCGGGCTCGACGGCGAAGTCCACGGCATGCGCGACCTGCGCAAGCACATGGCCTGGTACTTCAAGGGGTTCCCGGTCGGTGCCGAGTTGCGTCGCGGCCTCGCGATGGTGTCGAGCCTCGCCGAACTCTCAGCCCTCCTGGACCAGTTGGACCCGGCGGTCGCGTTCCCGAGCGCCGAGCTGGGTTCACCGCGCGGACGCCAGGGTTCGGCGCGCGAGCGGGTGGTGCTGCCCTACGGCTGGCTCGACTCCCAGTGCCTCGGCGACGCCGACATCGCGGACGCCGAGTCCGACGTCTCCGGCGGCTGAGGGGCGCTCAGCTCAGGTACGGCATCATCGCTGCGACCATCATCACGGCCGCCACGATCGGGGCGAGTACACCGAGGATGATCGCCCAGACACCGTAGGTGCGGCCGCGCCGGGTCGCGGTGGCGACGATTCCGGTGATCCAGGCGGCAAGACCGCCGTAGCCGGCCAGGTTGAGCGCCGCCATCCCGGTGCCACCGAGCTGCTCGAGCAGTGCCTGGGTCATCTCGTCCTGCGACATGGTGCCGCCGGAGGCCACGGCGAGCGGTCCCACCAAGGCGCCCATCCGCCACATCAGCCAGCTGAGCACCACCCCGCACACCACGACGCCGCCGAGGGCGATCATGCCGAGTATCGGGGAGTGTTGCTGAGGGGCAGGCTGCCCGTACGACGGGGTCGGCTGCGCTGGGGGATAGGCCTGCGTGGCCGGGTAACCCTGTTGGGCGGGATTGCCCGGTTGGGTGGGATAGGGCTGCGTCGCCGGATAGCCCTGCGTGGCCGGGTAACCCTGCTGGGTGGGGTAGGCCTGCGTGGCCGGGTAACCCTGCTGGGTGGGGTAGCCGGGTTGGGTGGGATAGCCGCCCTGCTGACCCCAGTCAGCACCGGGCTGCGCACCGTTTCCGTAGCTGCCCTGCTGGCCCCAGTTCGTGCCCTGGGGGCCGTTCGGATAGCCGCCCTGCGGATTCCAACCGGACGGCCCGCTCGGTTGTCCGGCGCCGTACGGCTGCGGGGATTCACCCTGCTGAGGATGCGAGGACTGGTAGGGGTTCTGGGGATCGGGACCCTGGGTCATGGCTGCCTTCCGCGTAGTGACCGATCCATCATGGCAGGCGTCCGCGCCGGGTTCAGGCCGCGCCGTCCGCGAGCAGCCGGATCAGCGCACCCGCGGTGGCCCGTCCACTGCCGTAGGTGGCGACATCGATCCGGCTGGGGCCGTCGTGATCGGGCCAGCCGAGCTCGACCATCAGCGCGTGTGGACGGCGGCGCAGCACGAGAGCCGAGGCATCCCGGAGGAACGCGACGCGGCTCAGGTCACGACCCTGCACCACCAGCGGACGGTCCGGATGGTCCTCCAGCACTGCGGACAGGGTGGCCAGGTCATCGACCGTCGAACAGATGGCGCCCGGGAGTGCCGCCTCGATCTCGGACGCCAGGTGTCCGGCGACGCCCCAGGGCGTCTCGCCCGCGGCAATGCCGGCCGGCGATCCGAGTCGCAGCAGCAGCGGCGCCGTGACCGCCCGTACGGGGCCGCGGCGCCAGAAGCCGTCCGGGGTGAGCGCAGGCGGAGCTTCGATGTCTGCGGTCGCGTTCGCGCGGAGGCGACGCACGCCGGAGGCCAGCGCGCCCACCCGGCCGGCGGCCTCGAACACCCGCGCGGCGCTGAGCCGGCCCGACGCGAGCGCACCGAGAATTTCGTCCCGGACCCGGATCACCTGCCCACGGCCGAGATCGTTGCCAAGGCAGAGCAGGTCGACCCCCGCAGCCAGGGCCAGCACCGCCGCGGCCGGGACGCCGCGTCCGGCGCTCGCACCGGCCATGTCCAAGGCGTCGCTGACGATCGCGCCGGTGAAGCAGGAGCGGCGCCGGAGTTCCCCCAGCACCGCCGAGCTGAACGTGGTGGGCCAGCGGCTGTCGATGGCCGGTACCAGCAGGTGCGAGGTCATCACCGCGAGCGTCCCGGCCCGGACTGCGGCGTCGAAGGGCGGCAGTTCGCGGACGTCGAGGGTGGCGGCGTCCGCGGTGAGGGTCGGCAGTGAGACATGCGAATCGGTCGCGGTGTCACCGTGGCCGGGAAAATGCTTGGCGCTTGCCCCGACTCCCGCAGACTGCAGGCCGCGGGTGTAGGCCGCCACGTGCCGGGCCACCAGCGAGGAGTCGGCGCCGAAGCTGCGGACGCCGATCACCGGGTTGCGCGGGTTCGAGTTGACGTCGGCGTCCGGGGCCACGTTGAGGTCGATCCCGACGGCGCGCAACTCGGCACCGATGGCGGCGCCGACGGTCTCGGTGAGGGTCTCGTCGTCGAGGCGTCCGAGATAGGCCATCGACGGGTAGGGCGACCCGTCCCGGTGATGCAGCCGGGTGACGTCGCCGCCCTCCTCGTCGGTCGCCACCACGGCGTCCCGGTTGGCGGCGTGGATGGCATCGGTGAGCGCGCGAACCTGCGCGGGGTTGTCGACGTTGCTGCCGAACAGGCAGACCCCGCCGAGCCCGTCGGCCAACTCGGCAGCGAGCCAGGCGGGCAACTCCGGCCCGGTGAACCCGGGCATCAGTGTTGCGTTGACCGCCCGGCGCAGGCTCGGATCGACCTCGGCGTGATCGGGCGGGACGGCCCCGACCGCCGGCGCGTGTTGCTCGTCGGTGGATCGCATCGGTGCATCGCCCTCTCAGCGCGAGATCCGCAGGGTGGCCAGCTCGAAGGGCCGCAGTTCCAGGGACATCGAGACACGACCAGGGCGTGGGGATGCCTCGACCGGGTCGCCGGGACGCTCCAGCAGATCGGTCCGCTGGACGCGGGCCGCCTCAATGCCCACCTCGACCAGGGTTGACGTCCGCCGACCATGCGCCTCGTAGACCCGGACGACGAGGTCGCCCGAGCGATCGTCGGCCAGTTTGACCGCACTGACCAGGACGCCGGGCTCCGACACTGTGACCAGCGCGGGTACCTCCGGCCCGTCTCCGTGGCGGGCAGGCAGGTTCACCCGGTAGCCCGCCGCCGTGGCGGTGCCCGGGTCGGCGCCCACGAGCACGCCGACCCGCATCCGCTGGGTGCCGATGTCTGTGCGCGGATCCGGATAGCGCGGGGCGCGCAGCAGCGAGAAGCGGGCGTCCTGGGTGATCCGGCCGCCGCGCTCGACCCGGGTGACGTCGAAGCCGTAACTGGAGTCGTTGACAAAGCCCACCCCGAACCCAGGCTCCTGCACCAGGAACCAACGCTGCGCGTGGGTCTCGAAGCGGGCGTCTTCCCAGGTCGTGTTGTCGTGGGTGGTCCGGGACTGGTGACCGAACTGGGTCTCGGCCACGGCAGTGTCGGCGAAGACGTCCACCGGGAAGGCGAGCTTGAGGAACTTCTCCCGCTCGTGCCACTCGATCACGTTGTCGATCAGCAGGACGCGGCCCTCGTCGTCGAGCGAGAGCCGCTGTTCGATCCGCGAGTCGCCGAACGTCCGGGTGACCAGCACGGCGTCGCCGTCCAACCGGACGCCGTCCGCCGAGGTCAGGTCGGTGCACTGCCGCCGGTAGTTGGCGTCAACGTCCCAGGCGTCCCAGACGTGCGGGAAATCCTGGTGCAACTGCAGCAGGTTGCCGCGGGTGCCGGCCGGGATCGCGTCGCGTCCGGTGGCGTGGTCGACCGCGCTGGTGACCAGGCCGTCGGCGTCCACCACGATCCGGACGAACGCGCTGGCCAACTCGAATCCGTCGCCCTCAGCGGACACCTGCCGCGGAACCCGAGATGCCGTCGCCACGGAGCCGGCGGGAACGCCGGCCTGGGCCACCGGGGAGCCGTTGACGGCGAGCGGCCCGTCGCCCAGCGAGACGCCGAGCGCGGCGAGGGCGTCGGCGATGATCCCCTCCAGAGCGGCGGCCAGTTCGGCGTACTTCTCGCGGGCCTGCCGATGCACCCAGGCAATCGACGAGCCGGGCAGGATGTCGTGGAACTGATGCAGCAGGACATCGCGCCAGACCCGGTCGAGTGCGTCGTAGGGGTAGGGATGACCGGCTCGGACGGCGGCGACGGCCGACCACAGCTCGGCCTCGGCCAGCAGCGCCTCGCTGCGCCGGTTGCCCTGCTTCATCGCGTGCTGCGAGGTGTAGGTGCCGCGATGCCGCTCCAGATACAGCTCGCCGCGCCATACCGCCGGCTCGGGCAACTCGGCCCGAGCCCGCGCGAAGAACGCATCCGGAGCTTCCCAGCTGACCCGCGGGCTGCCCTCCAGGTCGGCCAGCCGCTTCGCCCGCGCGATCATCTCGCGGGTGGTGCCCCCGCCGCCGTCGCCGTAGCCGGTCGGCGCCAGCGAGGTCGAGCCGACCGCCTTCTCCCGGTACTGCCGGGCGGCACGGGCCAGTTCCTCGGCGTTCAGCTCCGAGTTGTAGGTGTCCATCGACGGGAAATGGGTGAAGATCCGGCTGCCGTCGATGCCCTCCCACCAGAAGGTGTGGTGCGGGAACCGGTTGCGCTCGTTCCAGGAGATCTTCTGGGTGAGGAACCACTCGAACCCGGCGCCGCGCAGCAACTGGGGCAGTGCCGCCGAATAGCCGAACGAATCCGGCAGCCAGGCGCCGCTGCATTCCAGGCCGAACTCCTCGCGGAAGAACCGCTGCCCGTAGGCGAACTGCCGGATCAGTGCCTCTCCGCCGGGCAGCACCGCGTCGCACTCGACCCACATGCCGCCGACCGGGACGAACCGGCCCTCGGCGACCGCCTGCCGGACGATCTCGAAGACCTCCGGACGGTGTTCCTTCAGCCAGGCGTACTGCTGGGCACTCGACATGGCGTAGACGAACTCGTCGTGGTCCTCAATCAGCCGCACCATGGACGTCGTGGTTCGGGCCACCTTGCGCACGGTCTCCCGCAGTGGCCACAGCCAGGCCGAGTCGATGTGGGCGTGGCCGACCGCCGAGACCCGATGGGCCGAGGCGGACGCCGGGCTGGCGAGCACGTCGACCAGCCGCTCCCGGGCCCGGACGGCGGTGCCTGCGACGTCTTGGAGGTCGACCAGGTCGAGCGCCCTATCGACGGTGTAGAGGATGCGGGCCCGGCGTTCGGAGTCGGACGGCAGCTGCTGGGCCAGGTCGATCAGTACCTCGACGTCGTGGACCAGCTCGAACACCTCGCTCTGGAACGCCACCACGTCGCAGCGTCCGAGCCGATAGAGCAGGTCCTCGCCGGCGGTGTCCCAGTCGCCGACCTCGGTGGGCAGGAACATCGCTACCTCGGGGTTCGCGGCCGCCTCCACGTAGAACTCGATCGGCTCGCCGCCCGCGGCGTCGTCGGTGACCGGAATCCACTGCGAACGCGGGTGCAGCGACCGGACCGGCGAGCCGTCTCGGTTGTACACCAGCCCCTCGGCCTGGAAGCCGGTCTTGCTGATGTCGAAGCCTAGGTCGAACAGCACCTCCACCCGGCGGCCGGCCAGAGCCGCCGGCACCTCGCCGCTAATCCGGAACCAGGTGGTGTCCCAGGCCCGCCCCCAGCGTCCGCCGGTCGTCATCGGTCGATAGCCGGCGGCGATGCCTTCAGCGACCGGGATCGGCTCGCCGTTCACCCGGAAGCCGGCGACGGTCAGCGGGTGACCGGCCGAGTGGACAGCCGGACGGAGCCGCTCGGCGAGGACACGCCGGGCACGATACAGCATCAGATCGAGGTTGTCGTGCATGGGTCCCTCTGGCCGGTCGAATGGGCTGTGGATCGCGTGTCAGCCTAGGGCAGCCGAGGCTGAAATTCACCGGGCAAAGGGTACTGACATGGAGGTTTTCATACGGTAGCCTCCCTTCTCATTAGACCGCCCTAGACCCCCGGCGAGAGTGGGTTCGGACATGCAGAACGGCGAGGTTTCCGCGAAGGAGCGGGCCGTCATCGGCTGCCTGCTGACCCGTGGCTCCGCCTCCCGTCCCGATCTCGCGGTCGCTGTCGGCATGTCCAAGCCGTCGATGCGCGAACTGGTCGGACGCCTGTGCGACGCGGGCTTGCTGTGTGAGGTCGGGGAGATCCCCTCCGGACGCCGCGGCGCCGACCCGGTGCACTTCCGGGTAGCCACCGAACGCGCCTATTGCGCCGGTGCCGAGTTGCGGGCCGACGTCGCCCGGGCCGTGGTCAGCGATCTCTCGGGGGCGCCGCTGGCGACCGCGGAACGGGCCGAGCCGGGTTCGTACGGCGATCGCTTCACCGCCGTGGTGCGGCTGGCGGCCCGGCGTGCCGGCATCCGGTCCCACGACCTCACCAAGGTGGTCGTCGGGGTTCCGGGTGTGGTCACCCCCGACCACGACCTCGACTTCGTCGCCGAACGGCCGGAGTTGGCACCCGGCTTCCGCGACCAGCTCAGCGCGGCGCTCGGCTGCACCGTCGAGTTGGAGAACGACATGAACCTGGCGGCAATCGCGGAGGCTCGGCTCGGTGCCGGCCGAGGGACGCCCAGTTTCACCTTGCTCGTACTGGACGAAGCAGTAGCCGCCGCCAGCGTGATCGAGGATCGGCTGATCCGCGGCGCCCACGGCTACGCCGGTGAACTGGGCCTGATCCCGGCCTTCGAAATCGCCCCCGGCGTCACCGCACCAGGCATCCACGACCTGGTGGGGTCGGCAGGCCTGGAGCGTCTGGCCGCCTCGGTCGGCCGGTCGGTGGCGGGGCTGCTGGCCGACGAATCGGGGCCCGGAACTGCCGTCGGCCAGGCCCGGCAGCACCTGGTCAACCGGGTCGCGCAGTTGGCAGCCGTGGTGTGTGCGGTCACCGATGCCGAGCGGATCCTGCTGGCCGGGGCCACCGCCCGGGCCGGAGGCGCCCGGCTTGCGGTGGCCGTCCGCCGGGTGCTCAGGGAGCGCACCGGCATGCGCGCCAGGGTCACGCTCGCGGAGGTGGGCCCCCAGTCGGTCGCCGCCGGGGCGCTCATCCTCGCGGTCGACGCGGCGAGGGCCAAGGTTTACGGCGGGTCATTGAGCCCGACTCAACGGGAGGAGGGTGACTCGGCAGGTTCGGCCCGGGCCTGAGGCCCGGGCAGCGGAGATCCTGGGATGCGCATACCGCCGGGATCAAGACATCAAAGGACACTCAATGAAGTTCACATTCAAGGGCGCGCGCCGGATGGCCGCATCCACCCTCGGCGTCGCGCTGATGGTCTCCCTCGCTGCGTGCGGGGTCGGCGGCGGTGGCGGCGCCTCCAGCGCGGCCAAGGCCGGCAACTGCACACTGAGCGACGAGGTCAGCAATGACAAGCCGCTCACCGGCACACCCTCGGGAGAGATCACCTTCCAGACCACGGCGCTCAAGCAGTCGTTCGAGCCCTACTTCAACGACCTGATCAAGGCGTTCGAAGCCAAGTACCCAGGCACCAAGATCAAATGGCAGGACGATCCCGGCGATGCCTCCTTCACCCAGCGTCTGGTCACCGATGCCCAGACCTGCCAGTTGCCCGACGTGGTGAATCTCAACCAGCAGACGGCGTACGCCCTGTTCCGCGAGAACTTCCTGCTGAACTTCTCCAAGAAGGCTCCCGACTACGGTAAAGAGTTCATCCCGTCGATCTGGAACTCGATCAAATTCCATGGCTCCGACGATCACTTCATGCTGCCCTGGTACTGGGGTCTGACCGGCATCCAGATCTACAACAAGGCGCTGTTCACCAAGGCCGGCCTCGATCCTGCGAAGCCCCCGACCACGGTCATGGAGCAGTTCGACCAGGCCGCCCAGATTGCCAAGAACTCCAAGGGTGACTTCTTCGCCTTCACCGCGAACCCGGCCAGCCGGGTGCCGTCGGACTGGCAGGTGATGGATGCCCAGATCATGAACGCCGATCAGACCCAATTCACCTTCGCCCAGGACCAGAAGGTGGTCCAGTGGCTGACCCGGCTGGCCGAGCTGTACAAGGCCGGAGCGATGCCCAAGGACACCCTGTCCAGCGACGCCGACGTCACCAAGCTGTACTCGGCCGGCACCGTCACCTGGGGCTCCAATGTGCTCAGCTTCCTGCGCTACGTGAAGGACACCAACGAGAAGGTGTACGACACCTCCGCCGTGGCCCCACTGCTGGACGCCCGCGGCAAGGCCTTCCAGGAGGGCCAGTTCATCTCGGTTGCCTCGACCTCGAAGAATCCGGTCACCGCGATGGCCTTCGCGCAGTTCATGCTAACCACCGACTGGCAGGCCAAGTTCGTCGCCGACGAGCGGGTGGCGATCTTCCCGTCCACGCCGGAAGCCTTCAAGATTCCGAAGTTCACCAAGATCGACACCACCACCCCGCTGGGTCAGGCGACGAAGCTCTCGGTGGATCTGGCACAGACCGCGGAGAACACCTTCCTGTTCAACTGGTCGGACGCCGTCCAGCAGGCAGTCGTAGCGGAGTTGCAGAAGGCGCTTGCCGGGAGCAAGTCGCCCCAAGATGCGCTGGACGCCGCTCAGAAGGCTGCCAACGACGTGCTGAAGCGCCAAAACAGGTAGCAAACCGTGTCCGCAACCACAGTCCAAGGAGAATCCTCGGCGGGTCAGCGGCCCGAGTCGGACCGGGTGCCCCGCCCCCGGTCCGGCTCTCGGCGGCGGGTCCGCCCAGGCACCGGGGCGGCGATGTACCGGCCCTGGTGGATGCCGGTGCTCTGGGTGGCACCCTCGGTCATCCTGACCCTGGTCTTCGGCCTCTTTCCGTTCATCAACACGGTGGTGCTGTCCTTCACCGACGCTCGTCCACTGGGCGGCGGCGGTGACTGGGTCGGATTCCAGAACTACATCGATCTGCTCACCGACGAGAATTTCTGGCTGGCCACCCGCAACTCGGTGATCTACGCCATCGTGGCGGTGCCGTTGCTGGTCCTGCTTCCGTTGATGCTGGCCCAGCTGGTGTACCGCCATGTCTGGGGGATCGGCTTCTTCCGGACGGCGTTCTACACCCCGGTCATCGCGTCCGTGGTGGCCGTTGCGCTGGTCTGGCAGAACCTGTTCAGCGACCGTGGCCCGATCAACAGCTTCCTCAAGGTGTTCGGTCTGGCCGAACCGATCCCGTTCCTGTCCGAGCCGGCGCTGATCTTGTTGTCGGCGATCCTGCTCACAGTCTGGAAGGGACTGGGCTGGTACATGATCTTCTATCTGGCCGCTTTGGCACAGATTCCGCCCGAGCTGTACGAGGCGGCGGAGATCGACGGTGCGGGCCCGGTGCGCCGGTTCTTCCACATCACGGTGCCGAACGTTCGGCTGACCATGTTGCTGATCGCGATCATGTCGGGCATCGGGTCGCTGCGGGTGTTCACCGAGGTCTACATCCTCGGCGGTCCCACCGGCGGTCCGGGCGGCGAAGCACGGACGTTGCCGTTCTACATCCGCGATACCGCGCTCGACCCGATCGCGGGCAACGCCGGTTACGGTGCCGCGGTCTCCGTGGCGCTGTTCGTGCTGACGATCGGCCTGGCGATCGCCTCGCAGAAACTCGGTGGGGAGGACGAGGAATGAAGAAGAACACCGCCTCGCCGCGGCGTGTCCGCGGACTCGTGGTCAGGTACCTGCTGCTGCTGGTCATGCTGTTCATCACGGTGGGTCCGCTGGTCTGGCAGTTCACGTCGTCGATCAAGGGACCTGAGGAGCCGTTGTTCGGCACCGAGTCGACCCTGCTGCCGCAGAACCCGACCTTCCGGGCCTACTCGACGGTCTTCGACCAGGTGCCGATGGCGCTCTACATTCGCAACAGCCTGATCATGTGCATCTTGACGGTGGCCTCGCAGGTCGTCTTCCCGACGCTCGCCGGTTTCATGCTTTCCCGCAAGTACTGGCGGGGCCGGAAGGCCTACTACGCGCTGCTCATCGTGTCGATGATGTTCCCCTTCGAGTCGATCATGGTCTCGCTCTACATGCAGATCCAGGGCATGGGGCTGGCCAACAGCTTCATCGGCGTCTGGCTGCCGGGCGCGATCGGTGCGGTGAACGTGCTGCTGATGCGGGCGGCGTTCGCAGCCGTCCCGGACGCGATCGAGGAAGCCGCCATGCTGGACGGGGCGGGTGAGCTCCGGCGGTTCTGGACGATCTATCTTCCGGCTGCGCGGGGAACCCTGGTGGTCGTGATCATCAACTCGTTCATCGCCGCCTGGGACGACTTCCTGTGGCCGTTCATCGTGTTGCGGTCCGAGGATCTCTACACCCTGTCGCTGGGCCTGTCCCGGTTGGCGTCGTCCTCGTTCGGCTTCGACCCGCGGGTCGTGATGGCGGGCTCGATCATCGCGATCGTGCCGGTGCTGGCGCTGTTCATCGTGCTCCAGCGCTACTTCTTCAAGGGCGTCGAGGCGGGTGCCGTCAAGTGACCCAGGCATCCGCGCGGCCGGCACCGACGCCCGAGCAACTCGCGTGGCAGCGGCTCGGGATGGGCATGTTCGCCCACTTCGGGCTGAATACCTTCCACGGGGTCGAATGGAGTGACGGAGGTCTCCCGGCGGAGTCGTTCGCCCCGTCGGAGTTCGATGCGGACGAATGGGTCGAGGTAGCGGGCGCCATGGGTGCCCGCTACCTCGTCCTCACCGCCAAACACCATGACGGGTTCTGCCTGTGGCCGACCGCCACCACCGACTATTCGGTGGCCTCGTCCCCGTGGCGTAACGGCCGCGGTGACATCGTCCGGGAGGTGGCCCAGGCCTGCGCCCGCGCAGGGCTCGGGCTAGGCCTGTACCTGTCGCCGTGGGACCGGAACCACCCCGCCTACCCCGATCCGGACCGCTACGCCGAGGTGTACCGGCAACAGGTGACCGAGCTGTGTACCGGTTACGGACCGATCATGGAGTTCTGGTTCGACGGCGCCGGCTCCGAGGGCTACCGCTATCGGTGGGACGAGGTGATGGAGGTGATCCACCGTCATCAGGGCGACGCCATGGTGTTCAACATGGGCAACCCCACCATCCGCTGGGTGGGCAACGAGGACGGGCTGGCGTCGGACCCGGTCGAGTACGTCGTTGACCAGGGCCAGATGAGCAACTACACGGTTGAGACGATCGACTATGCCGAGGCGCTGTACCTTCCGCCCGAGTGCGACGTGTCGCTGCGCCGCGGCTGGTTCTGGGCCGCGGGCGACGAACCCAAGACGCTCGACCACCTGATGGCGATCTACTACGGCTCGGCCGGGATGGGCGCCGGGCTGCTCCTCAACGTGCCGCCCGACCCTCGGGGTCGGATCGACCCGGCCGACGCTGCGCGGGTCCGGGAGTTCGGCGCCGAGGTCGAACGGCGCTTCGGCCGGCCGCACACCCTAGTGCTGACCGAGGTGGGGGAGGGACGCTGGTCGGCGCGGACCTCGGACGGACGCCCGGTCGTCTTCGACCACATCGAATTGGCCGAAGACCTCACCGGCGGGCAGCGGATCACGGGCCACCGGATCCTTCATGGCGCGGATGTGCTGGCGCAGGGCCTGACCGTCGGCGCCAAGCGACTGCACCTGCTCGGTCGAGCAGTCTCTGCGGCTGAGTTCGAGATCGAACTGTCCGGGCACGACGATGGCGACGCCGGTCCTGCGCTCAGCTCGCTGACCCTCCATCGCACCGGGGCGCTGACCCCGCCCGCGATCCCGGACGGCTACCTCGCACCGACCGAGTACCCGGAGTGAGTCCGCACAGGCTGGTCGACGTCGACCTCGGGGCACTGGAATGGACGGTTCGACTGCTGCGGCTGCGCGCGGCATCCTCCACCAGACCCCCGAGCGCGGAACTTCTGGCACGAGCCTCCGCCGGCGTCCCGGCGCGGGTGCCGGGCTGCGTGCACACCGACCTGCTGGCGGCCGGGCTGATCCCCGAGCCGTTCCTGGACGGCGCCGAGGATGAACTGCGCTGGATCGGCGAGTCGGATTGGAGGTACGAGACCTGGATCGAGCTACCCGATCTCGGCGCCGACGCGCGGGACGAACTCGTGTTGGAGGGCGTCCAGACCTGCGCGCAGGTGCTGATCGACGGCCGTCCGGTCGCGTCGGTGGCGTCCATGCATCGCGAGCACCGGCTCGACCCCGGACCATTGCCGCCCGGCCGGCACCGGCTCACTTTCGACTTCGAGTCGGCGGCCTTGGCCATGACGGCTGCCGACGACGGCAGCCTGCCCTACGACTGGGCCTACCCGTACAACCGGTTGCGGATCATGGCCAGCAGCGGCGGCTGGGACTGGGGGCCGACCTTGGTCACCGCCGGCCTGTGGCGCCCGGCCCGCTGGCAGCGCTGGACGGGGGCGCGGCTGCGGGCGTCGGTGTACACCGAACTCAAGGAACGGAACCTTCCTCGGTTGAGCTCGTCCAAGCCCGGTGCCCGAGAGGTCTCGCCGGGTTCGACCGACTGCGACGCCGAACTTCTGGACGAGGGCGTCGTGGTGGTCGACGTCGACCTCGATGGCGCCCCCGGCACGGTCGAGGTTGCCGTTGACGGGCGGACGGCCGTCGCTGCGGTCGACGGCTCGGGGCAGCTGCGGGTGGGGGTGAAGCGTCCCCGGTTGTGGTGGCCGGCGGGGGAGGGCGACCAGGACCGCTATGACGTCGAGGTGCGTCTGGCCGGCACCGATCAGCTGGTGCGGCACCGGGTGGGGTTTCGGCAGGTGGAACTGGACACCTCGCCGGACGAGCACGGCGAGGCCTTCCGGCTGGTCGTCAACGGACGGCCGCTGTTCGCGCGCGGAGCCAACTGGATTCCCGACGATGCGCTGATCGTCCGCGCCAAGGGGTACCGGGAACGGGTCGAGCAGGCACGTGGCGCGCATCTCAACCTGCTGCGGGTCTGGGGCGGCGGGATCTACGAGGACGACCGGTTCTATGACGCCTGCGACGAGTTGGGAGTGCTGGTCTGGCAGGATTTCGCCTTCGCCTGCGCCGCCTACCCGGAGACGCCGGGGATGGCGGCCGAGGTCGAACACGAGGCGCGGTTCCAGGCGCGCAGGCTGCGCGGTCATCCGGCGGTCGTGCTGTGGAACGGCTCCAACGAGGCACTGCAAGGCTGGGCCGACTGGGACTGGCCGGCGCAGGTCGGCGACCAGGGCTGGGGTGAGCTCTACTACCGGCAGATGCTCCCCGCGATCGTCGCCGACGAGCACCCGGGGACGCCGTACATCCCTTCCAGCCCGTTCTCGACGATGGCCGGCGTGGGACCGAACACCGACGGTTCGGGCACGGTGCATCTATGGGACCAGTGGAACGTCCGCGACCACCCCAGCTACCGCGAGCACGTGCCGCGGTTCGTCGCCGAGTTCGGTCACCAGGCGCCGGCGATGACAGCCACGCTGCGGGCCGCGTCCCGAGGTGCGCCGCTGACCGTCGCCGGTCTGGCGGGGCGGCAGAAGCAGCCGGGCGGGATGCGGCGAATCCTGGCTCGAATGGAGGGAAACCTGCCGTCGGTGGACATGCTGGAGACCCGTTTCGACGACTGGTCGTGGGCGGCCCAGCTCATCCAGGCGGATGCTCTGACCACGGCGGTCGAACACTTCCGTTCGCATTGGCCGCGCACCGCAGGCGCGGTGGTGTGGCAACTGAACGACTGCTGGCCCGCGGTGTCATGGTCGCTGATCGACCATGCCGGCCGGCTCAAACCGGGCTATCAGGCCGTGAAGCGGGCCTTCAGTCCCCGGCTGGTCAGCCTGCAGCAGCGGGACGGCGAACCCCACCTGGTGCTGATCAACGACACCCGCGAGGAATGGCCGGCCGAGGTCGTCGTCAGTCGCGAACATGTCACGGACGGCGCGCTGGCGAGTGAGAGCCTGACCGTATTGGTGCCGCCGTGTGCCGTCGTGACGCAGCGGGTGGACGTGCGGCTGGCAACCCCCCGATCCCGACGCGACGAGGTGCTGCTCGCCCAGGACGATGCCTGGTTGAACGCGCCGGTCGCCGATCGGCCCGCCGGACGGGCCTGGCTGCCGCTGTGCCGCGCCGACGGCGTCCGCTGGCCGGCGCCGGAGGTGAGCATTGCAGGCGTCCGCAGCACGGCGGACGGGCTGGTGGCCGACGTGCGAGCCGAGACCATGGTCGGCAGCCTCACCCTCGAGGTGGATGCCCTCGGCGCGGACGCCGGACTGCTCCCGCTGCTGGTGCCCGGGGAGACGGGCCAGCTCCTGGTGACCGGCACGGGCGTCGGCGCCCTTGCTGCCGAGGTGGCGCGGCTCGCCGTCCGAACCCGGAACCAGCTATGGCATCGCTGACCTCCTGCCGTCCGGGCGTGCCGGTCGAGCGGGTCGAGACCCCCGAGGTGCGTCAGTGACGACCTCAATCAGCGTCGAGTCCCTCAGCCTTCGCGAGCAGGTCGGCCAACTGAACCAGCGGTTGCGCGGCTGGGACTGCGTCGAGCGACACGGACCCCGCTGGCGGATCACCGACCGGCTGCGCGCCGAGGTCGACCGGTTCGGCGGCGTCGGCGCCATCTACGGCCTGTTCCGAGCAGACGCCTGGTCGGGCAGGTCATGGACCGACGGCGTCCTGCCGCAGGAGCGCGCCGAACTCGCAGCGCTGGTGTGTGCGGAGGTGGCGGCCCGATCCAGCCACGGTCTCGGACCGTTGCTGGTCGAGGAGGCGCCGCACGGACACCAGGCGCTCGGCGCGACGCTGCTTCCGGTGAATCTGGCGGTGGCGTCCGGGTGGGACACCGACGCCTACCGGCAGGCCGGCGCCGAAGTCGCGGCACAGCTGCGGGCCGACGGCGTCCACCTGGCGCTGGTATCGGCGTTGGACATGCTGCGCGACCCCCGGTGGGGACGAGCGGAAGAGACCTTCGGCGAGTCACCGGCGTTGGCCGCGGCGTTCACCCGGGCGTTGGTCACCGGGATGCAGGGCGAGGAGCGCTCCGCCCTGGTCAACGGGTCCGGTGTCGGTGTGGTGCTGAAGCATTTCGCGGCCCAGGGCGAGGGCCAGGGTGGGCGCAACGGTCATTCGGCGGTCATCGGTAGTCGCGACCTGGCCGCCGTCCACCTGCCCGCCGCCCGCGCCGGGGTGGCGGCCGGGGCGCTGGGCGTGATGGCGGCCTACAACGACATCGACGGCATCCCGTGCGTCGCCAGCCAGGCCCTGCTGACCACGCTGCTGCGCGACGACTGGGGCTTCGACGGCCTGGTGATGGCGGACGGCCTGGCGATCGACCGGCTGGTCGACATGGTCGGCTCGCTGACCTCCGCTGCCGCGACGGCGCTGACTGCGGGCGTCGACCTGTCGCTGTGGGACGAAGCCTTCACTCGACTCGAGGACGCTGTGCAGGCCGACCCGTCGCTGGCGACCCGGGTGGCCACCGCCTGTGCCCGGGTCGTCGCGGTCAAGGCTCGCTGCGGCGTCCTCGGTGCGCCGGGCCTGGGCGAGGATGACGAGGTAGGGCCGCAGCGGGACCGGGTGCGGCGCGACATCATCCCCGGCGCCGGCCCCGCGTCCGCGAGTGGACCGAAAGAACCGTCCCCTCGGTCCAATTCTGGCACGGAGGGACGGTTCTGTCGTACCGCCGCATGGTCCCGGCGGCTGGCCCGATTGGCGCCGATTCTGCTCACCAATCAGGGACGGGCGCTGCCGCTGAGACCAGGGCGCTGGCTGGTCACCGGCCCACGCGCCGACGACATCACCGCGCTGCTCGGCGACTACGTGCCACCGATGGATCCGGAGGCGCCGCCGGTCTCGATCGCGGAGGCCCTCGGACGGCTGGCGGCCTCGCACGGCTGCGAATTCGTCCGGGCGGACGGAGCGGAACGACTCGACGGTGCCGTGGTGGTGCTGGGCGGCACCAGTCATCGCGGCTACGCCGACGAGTTCGCGGCGAACGGCGCGCTCGCCGGCATGGCGACCGCTGACTGTGGTGAGGGGGTCGACTTGGCCGACATCGGCGTCCCGGCCGCGCAGCTGGCGGAACTCGACCGGGCACGCATTGTGGTCGGCGGCCCGGTCATCGCTGTCGTGATCGCCGGACGTCCGATGGTGCTCAGCGAAGTGGTCGAGCGTGCGGACGCCGTCCTGCTGGCGTACTACCCCGGGCCGTACGGCGGCGAGGCGATCGCGGAGATCCTGCTCGGCGGCGTCGAACCGTCCGGACGGCTCCCGTCCACCCTGCCCGCCCACCCCGGGGTGCTGCCGGTCCGGCATGATGACCGCCAACCCGCGCGCTACACCGACGTGCCGTCACCGGCGTTGTTCGAGTTCGGTCACGGCCTCGGCTACGGCGACGGCTGTACCCCCGAACTGGGCGAGGCGACTGCGACCCCGTCGGTTGTCCGGCTGCGGGTTCGCGTCCGCGCCGCCGGTGGCGGTTCCGACGTGATCCGGGTCCAGCTGCGTCGTCGCGGCGGTCTGGAGTGGCCCAGCGAGGCAGAGCTAATCGCCTGGCGGCGGGTCAGCTTCGGTGCCGCGGGAGAGCAGGAGCTGATCTTCGACCTCGACCCCGAGGAGGTCTTCACCCAGCAACCGGCGCCGCTGGCGCGCGCGGTGACCGAGATCCGGGTGGCGGGCGGCCTCCGCAGCTGTCCAGTAGTTCTGCTGTCGGCTCCGCGGACCTAACCCGGAGCCTTTGGCTGCACCTACTGGACAGCCGCAGCTGGGCGCACCGGCTGCGCCGGGCAGGCTCGCCGGACGAGCGGGTGGGCAGCTGCGCACGCGGCTCGCCACGGCACCAACCGGAGGCCACTCGCTACGCCGCCCATCGGTGGATCTGGGCCAACGAACGCCGACCGACGCCATTGCCACCGGTTGACCGTGCCGAAACAGGGTGCTCGTCGAACAGCGTCGGAACCCGTCCTGACAAGATGGGGTCATGTCCGACCTGACCCCGCGTGCGATCGCCTGGGCCACCACGATGGCCGGCCACACCGGCGCCAGAGTGGTGCGCGCGCATGCCGACCCGGGTGTCCGGTTGGGTTTGGAGCGTCCGATCCTGCGTGAGCAGCGTGAGGCCTGGGAGGCGGAATGGCTGGTCGCCGGCGCGACCCTGGCCCGCGGTGCCGGCAATCGGGAGCGGGCCGAGACGCCCGACCCCGAGCGCACCTGCTTCGAACGCGACCGGGACCGGATCGTCCACTCCACCGCGTTCCGGCGGCTCGCGGGCAAGACCCAGGTCGTCGTCCATCCCACCGATCACCAGCGGACCCGGCTCACCCACGCGCTCGAAGTGGCCCAGGTGGCCACGTCGATCGCCCGCGGACTGGGCGTGAACGTGGCGCTCGCCGAGGCCATCGCGCTCGGCCACGACTGCGGGCACGGGCCCGGCGGTCACGCCAGCGAGGACGCGTTCGACGCCTTCCTGCCCGGCGGGTACGACCACGGCCCTTGGGGTGCGGACGTGGTGCTCACCCCGCTCAATCTGTGCCGAGAGACGCTGGACGGCATCCGCAACCACTCCTGGTCGCGGCCCACGCCGGCGACGGTGGAAGGCGAGATCGTCAGCTGGGCGGACCGGATCGCCTACTGCGCGCACGATCTCGAGGACGCCGTGGGCGCCGGCATCGTCGCTCTGTCCGACGTTCCGCCGGCCGTGGTGGAGCTTGCCGGGGCGACGCGGCGGGAACAGCTCAGCACTTTCGTCCGCGAGGTGATCGACACGGCGGTGGCAACCGGCGAGGTCGGGATGAGCGCACCGGTCGCGGCGGCACTGGCCGAACTGCGGGCGTTCAACTACGAGTGCATCTACACCCGGCCCGAATCGGTGGCGCAGTCGAGTGCGGTGATCGCGGTGCTGCGGGGCCTGGTGTCGTTCTACCTGGAGAATCCCGAGCGGCTGCCCGAGCGGCCGGGCGACCCCGAGCACCTCACCCGGGCTGCGGTGGCCTACGTGGGCGGCATGACCGACCGGTTCGCCTTCGACACCGCGGTTTCCCTGCTCGGCTGGGACCGGGCCCGGCTGCCGCCTCCGCAGTAGTCGCGACGCGAGAACGAAAAGTGCGGTCCGGATGGACCTGCATCGGCGTGGCGTGGCATCCGGCGTCCGCTGGACCGCGGATTTCAGGGCTCGGGGGAGTAGACCCCGGTCTGCTGGCCGCGGGGGTCCGTGGCGCTGCGTACACTGCCGGATGTGGCGGGCTTGATCAACGAGGAGGATCTGGCGACCGTCCGCGAACGCAGCCGGATCGAAGACATCGTCGGGTCCTATGTGACGCTGCGGCCTGCCGGTGGGGGAGCGCTGACCGGGCTGTGCCCGTTCCACGACGAGAAGACCCCGTCCTTCCGGGTCACCCCCGCCCGCGGCTTCTACTACTGCTTCGGCTGCAACGTCGGCGGCGACGTCATCGGCTTCGTCCAGGCGATCAACAACTGCAGCTTCGTCGAGGCGGTCGAGTTCCTCGCCGACCGGGTCGGCGTCCAGCTGCGCTACACCGACGGGGGCGGTGGGGCCCGGGTCGAGCCGGGGCTGCGCTCCCGCATCCTGGAGGCGAACCGGCTGGCCGCAGAGTTCTTCGCCGGCCAGCTCACCACCCCGGACGCCGTGGCCGGCCGCCAGTTCCTGGCCGAGCGAGGCTTCGACCGGGAGGCCGCTGAACATTTCGGGGTCGGCTTCGCGCCGATGGGGGGACGCGAACTTGCCAAACATCTCCGGGCGCACAAATTCAGCGACGACGAACTGGTCAAGGCCAGCCTGATCCGCGACGGTGGCTGGGACTATTTCCAGGGCCGGTGTTGTGGCCGATCCGGGACGCCGGCCGCTCCGTGCTGGGCTTCGGTGCCCGGCGGCTGTTCGACGACGACCGGATGCCGGCCAAGTACATCAACACCCGCGAGACCCCGGTCTACAAGAAGTCACACGTGCTCTACGGGCTCGACCTGGCCCGGCAGCAGATCGCGAAGAAGAACCAGGCGGTCATCGTCGAGGGCTACACCGATGTGATGGCGGCGCATCTCGCCGGTGTCGACACCGCGGTCGCCTCCTGCGGCACCGCATTCGGCGATGACCACGCCCGCCTGCTCTCCCGGCTGATCGGCACCACGGACGCCCTGGCCGGCGAGGTGATCTTCACCTTCGACGGCGACGCCGCCGGGCAGGCCGCCGCCCTGAAGGTGTTCGCGGGCGACCAGCACTTCATCTCGCAGACCTATGTGGCGATCGAACCGACCGGACTCGACCCGTGCGACCTGCGCATCCAGCACGGCGACGCCGCCGTCCGCGAACTGGTCGGACGCCGCGAGCCGCTGTACCGCTACGTGATGGCCAGCACCATCGCCGGCTTCGACCTCGACCGGGTGGACGGCCGGCTCGGCGCACTGCGGGCCGCTGCACCGCTGGTCAGCAGCGTGCGGGACAACTCGCTGGTCAACGGCTACATCCACGAGTTGGCCAAGATGCTGGGCGCCGAGGTCGACGAGGTACGCCGTGAGGTGTCCCGGGCCGGACGCCGCCGGCTGCCGGCGCACCAGGACCGGCCTCAGCATGCCCGTCCGCACCAGGACCAGGTCGAGCCGCCGTCCGACGAGCCGAGCCTGCTGGGGCTGCCGATGCCGAACCCGCGCGATCTGTCGCTCGAGGTCGAGCGCGGCACCCTGCGGCTCATGGTGCGCGCACCGGAAGTGTTCGCGGACGGCTGGAACGACGTCAGCGCCGACGACTTCACCCACCCCACCTATCAGGCGATTTTCACAGCCGTCGCGGACGCCGGATCACCCGGGGGCGACTGGCCGCAGCCGGTCCTTGCTGCGAACGCTGAACCGGCGGTGTCTGCCGTTGTGGCGGCGCTGACCACCGAGCCGCTGCTGCGTCCGGCGAACCCGGCGTACGCGTCCGAGTATGTGGCGAAACTGCGGCTGCTCACCGTGTCGCGGGCGATCGCCAACCTGAAATCGAAGCTGCAACGCACCAACCCGGTCGACGACCAGCCCGGCTACAACCGGATGTTCGCCACGCTGCTCGACTTGGAGAAGCAGCGCCGCGAGTTAACCGAGGTCGCCGCAGGTCCCGCGGACTGAGAGCCCTGGCCACCGTGCTGCTCCTCGCCGCCGATGGCGTTCCTCGCGCCGGCCACGTCCCAGCATGGTTCTCTCCTCGTCCGGCCGCAGCCCGGTCCTCCTCAGCCGACGTTGCGTAGCTTTGCTCTCGTTGCTCAGGTTTGAACCCCGGCAACGAGACCGAACCTGAGCAACGTCGCTCCGGGCGCACGGGACGGGGGGCCGGGGACGGGGACGGGGACGGGGGCCGGGGCGGGGGTGGCGGCTGACGGTGGTGAATCAGCTAGTGAGAGCGCTGGACATAGGAAGCTCCCCCGCCTGGACTCGAACCAGGAACCTACGGATTAACAGTCCGACGCTCTGCCAATTGAGCTACAGGGGATCGCGCGGCGCGCGAGAAGAAACGTTACCAGAACCGTTAGCCGATGTCGTATTCGGCCCGGAGCCGGGCGAGTTCGGCGTCGGCCTGGTCGATCTGTGCGGTGTCGAAGCCGCCGCCGTGACGGGTGACCGTCCACAGCAGTGGGCTGTGCCCGTCGTCCAGTGGGCGGCGGGCGACGATCATGGCGACCCGGCCGCGGCTCAGGTCGAAGCGTTCCTGGACGACGATGCTGGCGTCCACCCGTTCGCGGAACAGGTCGGGCAGTGACCCGGGATCGCGCAGCAGCACGGCGCCGTCCGCACCGTCGGTGAGCCGCCAGCGCAATCGGCCGTCCGCGGAATCCCAGCCTCCGGAGGTGATCTCGTGCCAAGGCACGAAACTCCAGCCATCCGCGTCCCGCATCGCCAGCCGGTCGGCCAGGCCGACAACCGGGCCGTCGACACCGTGCGCCCAGGCCAGCACGCGAATGCGGCGTCCGGTCGCGGCTGCCAGGCTACGGAAGTCGGCGGCCGGTAGCCCGGCGCGGTCGAAGAGGCCCATCGGTCCATTATCGGGGCCTCACGCGGCCTGCTCGGCCAGGATCCAGCTCCGCAACCTGCGCAAGGCGCGAGCCTCGTGCCTGCGGAGCGTGCTCACGGACAGACCGAGTCTGGCCGCGGCGAGCGCCTGGCGCAGGGGAGCCTCGCCCTCCAGGCCGAATCGGGTTCGCAGCACTGCGGCCTCGACAGCGGGCAGGGCGCGGACCAGAGGGCCCAGCTCGGTCGGGTCGGACGGCTCCGGGTGGGAGTGTGCGTCGGTCAGTTCAGGGCTGAGCGGTGCCCACGCCGGCAGGTGCCTGAGCCGGGACACCCAGCGTTCGCTTCGTCCCAGGAGTTCGGCCACCTCGGCGTCGCGGGCCGGACGGCACAGTTCCGCCGTGAGCTCGTCGGCCAACCCCCTGACACCGCGAGCCCGCAGCGCGGTTCGAGCGGACGCGGGCACACCATGCGCGGCTGCCGAGTTGCGGACGCGCCGGTGGATCCACGGGCTGGCGTAGGTGCTGAACCGGTAGCCGCTGGTGTGATCCCAACGCATCAGCGCCTCGGTCAGGCCGAGGAAGCCTTCCTGGAAGAGTTCGTCCAGGCCGGTGGGGGAGCGACGGGCCTCACGGACGGCGATGCTCTGGACCAGCCGCACGTTGGCGAGCAGGAATCGCTGCCAGGCGTCCCGTCCATGCCGTTCGAGGGCAAGGAGCTCGGTGGTCGTCCCCGTTGAGTCGCCCCCTTGGGTCAGCCGCTCCGTGGCCAGCAACCCGGCTTCGATGGCACGCGCCAGCCGGATCTCGTCGTCCGCTTCCAACAATCTGGTGGTCTCGCTCATGCCAGCGATGCTCACCGGACGGCGGCCGTCCGACCATCGAAATCGTCCGGGTGTGGAGGCAACATTCGGACAACACCGATCTGGGTGGATGGATCACAAAACGGCGAATGCCAGCGGGACAAGGCCCGATGCTGCCTGCGCGGGGGCCGGGCGGGCGTCACGCAGCAGGCGATGAATCCGAGGTGGGCACGACTGGTCAGCGGACGCCGTTGAGGTAGGCGAGCACCGCCCGCACCCGCCGGTTGTCCTCGTTGGGACCCAGGTCGAGCTTGGCGAAGATGTTCGCCACATGCTTGGCGACCGCGGCCGGCGTGATCACCAGCTGGCCGGCGATCTGCTGGTTCGCGGCCCCTTTGGCCATCAACGACAGCACCTCCAGTTCGCGCGGGGTGAGCCGGCTGAGCCGCGGGTCGGTGCGGCGGGCGTTGAGCAGCTGGGCGACCACCTCGGGGTCCATCACCACCTCACCGGCGGCGACCAGTTCGGCCGATCGCATGAAGTCGGCCACTCGTCCGACCCGCTCCTTCAGCAGGTAGCCGACACCGCCGGACGCGTTCGCCTCCAGCAGGGTCGCCGCATAGGCGGGCGCGACGTACTGGCTGACCATCAGCATCGGCAGCCCGGGGTAGGTTTCCCGCAACTGGACGGCGGCACGTAGCCCGTCGTCGGTCATCGTCGGCGGCATCCGCACGTCGGTGATGACCAGGTCGGGCAGCCCGTCCGGACTTTCGGCGAGCGCCGTGCAGCGGGCGATCAGTTCCGGGGCGTCCCCGGCCTCGGCCACCACCTGGTGCCCGGCGCGCTCCAGCAGGCCGATCAGGCCCGCCCTGATCAGCGCCGCATCGTCCGCCACCAGAATCCGCATGCCACTCCCTTCCTGTTCGCCTCACGGTAGTGCGGGCGTCGTGCGCCGCCGTCCCGATCACGTCCGGTCACCGCCGGCGTCCTGTCACACGTCATCAGTTCGGGAACTCTGCTCGGATGGTGGTCGGACCGCCCTCCGGACTGCTCACCCAACAGGAGCCGCCGAAGGTTTGGACGCGTTCGATCATGCCGCTCAAGCCGTGGCCGGGCTGGACCGTCGCCCCGCCGATACCGTCGTCGTACACCTCGACCTGCAGCGGGTCGCCCAGGTCGAGCCGGACCGACACCGTCGTCGCGTGTGCATGCTTGACCGCGTTGGTGAATGCCTCGCTGATCAGGTAGTACACCGACAGGGCCAGCTGTTCGTCGGGCTGCCGATCGCCCGTGATGGTCACCGTGACCGGCATCGGCTGCCGCTGGGAAAGCTCCCGGACGGCTGCCGCCAACCCCCGGTCGGTGAGAATCTGCGGGTGGATGCCGCGCACCGTTTCGCGCAGCGAGGTCATCGCCGACTCCATCGAGGCGTGGGCGGCGGCCAGCGCGTCCCGGACGGCCTCCGGACGGTCACCGTCGAGGGCGTACTCCGCCTCGCCGAGCTGCATGCCGAGCAGCACCAGATGCTGCTGCGCCCCGTCGTGCAGGTCGCGTTCGATGCGGCGCCGCTCGGCGGCGAAGACGTCCACCAGTTCACGGCGGGACGTGGTCAGCTGGTCCACCTGTGCGCGCAGTTCGGCACGGGGCCGGACCAGATCCTCGACCAGGATCGCCTGCACGGTGGCCAACGCCCAGGCGACATAGAGCCCCGCGATCAGAATGACGATCAGCGCGCCGATAGCGAGGAAGGCGTCACTGGTGACAGGTTCACCGAGCCGGCTCACCAGCGCCGTGCTGATCCCCAGCACGAGCGTCACCAGTAGCGCCCCGGGCAGGATGTTGACCACGGCGAACAGCACCGCGATGCCCCACACGGCCAGGTTGCCCTCGCGCAAGCCGTTGGCGTCCCATGGATGCCGGATCGGACCGCTCGGCAGCGGCCCCCGGTGGGGCAGGCCCAGCAACCTCAGCCGGTACGCCTCGACGTTCGCCGTCACCCAGGCCACCAGCGGAAGCACGAACAAACCGAGAATCCCGGCCAGCAGGGCCAGCAGGCCGCCCAGGATCGCGGTCGCGCAGTACGCCACCGCACCCCAACCGAGCGGGCTGACCAGCATCCGCAGCGGGTTCGGCGGCGGCTTCAGCCGGGCACGCACCGCCGCGTCGCGCGGGGGATCAGGTCGGTTCACGCTGCCACCCTAGAAGCGTCCGCACACGTTCGGCAGGGCGCCACGACCACCATGGGGTAGTGCTGGCACTACCGCTGGGACACCGGGCAGCGCCCGTGCCGTCCCGGACGCGTTCGAGTTGGCTGGAACCATGACAGTGAACAGCCAGCGGGCCGCGCTCCGCGCCCGGCAGATCTCCCACTCCTTCGGCGACGTCCGAGCGCTCGACCGGGTCAGCATCGACATTCCCGCCGGGCAATCGGTGTCGGTGATGGGGCCGTCCGGCTCGGGCAAGTCGACCCTGCTGCACTGCCTGGCCGGCATTCTGCGGCCCGACGAGGGCGACGTCAGCCTCGGCGAGGAGCCCGTGTCGCTCGCCTCGGACGCCGCCCGCAGCCGAATCAGGCTGGCCCGGATGGGTTTCGTCTTCCAGGACGGCCAGCTGCTGCCCGAGTTGAGCGCGGTGGAGAACGTCGCCCTGCCGCAGCTGTTGCTCGGACGTGTCCGCGCCGAGGCCTTCCGCAGGGCCGCCGACTGCCTGCAGTGGTTGGGCCTGGCCGGGCTCGAGGCGCGCCGTCCCGGACAGCTCTCCGGAGGCCAGGCGCACCGGGTTGCCATCGCCCGTGCGCTGGTCGGCCAGCCGGACGTGGTGCTCGCCGACGAACCGACCGGTGCGCTCGACCAGGCCACCGGCGCTGAGGTGATGCGGGTGCTGACTGCGGCGGTCGCGGCGGCTGGCGCCAGCCTGGTGGTGGTGACCCACGACGCCCAGGTCGCCGACTGGTGCCAGCGTCACGTCGAGATCGTGGACGGCCGGGTCAGCAACGACGTGCTCAGCCGGAGGGCCGCCTGATGCAGCAGTTCCGTGTCGCGCCCCTGCTGCTGCGGGGCCGCATCCGAGCCGGCACCGGGTTGATCGACCTGCTCGCCGTCCTCGCCTTCACGGTCAGCAGCTGGCTGCTGCTCAGCGTGATCGCCGGCGTCCACGTCTTCGTCGACCGGCAGACCCACCCACCGCAGGCCTTCCTGGACGCCCTCACCGGCCACGCCGGGTATGGCGCCGCGCAGCTGGTGGTCTGGACGTTGCTGGCGGCCTGCGCCGGCGTCCTGCTGATCGTGCCGCTGCTCACCCTGGGTGCCGCCGCAGCCCGGATGGGTGCGCTCGGCCGGGACCAGCGGCTCTCCACCCTGCGGCTGCTCGGCATCACCGGTGGCCAGGCCATCGGATTGAGCACGGTTGAGACGATGCTGGCTGCGCTGGCCGGGGGAGTGTTCGGCGTGGTCGGCTACCTGTTGAGCCTGCCTGCCTGGGCGGCGATCGGCTTTCAGGCGACCCCGCTCGGTGCCGGCCAGATGCTGCTGCCGGTCTGGGCGATCGCGGCCATCGTGGCCGGTCTGGTGGTGTTGGCCGGGCTGAGTTCGGTGACCGGGCTGCTGCGGCTCACCATTTCGCCGCTCGGTGTGGCCCGGCGGGCACCCCGTCCGGCGCTCAAGTTGTGGCGGCTGCTCGCCCTGCCGCTGGTGATCGGTGGCTGGCTGCTGGTCGCCCCGATGCTGAACCTGGCCGACGAGTTCGTCGCCGGGGCGACGGTGATCCTGGTGGTGCTCGGACTGTTCATGGGGGTGATCAACCTGGTCGGGCCGTGGTTGCTGCAGCTGCTCGGGCTGCTGCTGGCCCGCTCGGGCCGCCCCGCGGTACTGCTTGCCGGGCGCCGGCTGCTGGCCGACCCGAAGGGCGCCTGGCGGTCGGTGTCGGGGTTGGCGTTCGTCGGGTTCACCGGCGGCGCTCTGATCAGCCTGCCGGACTTCGGCGCCTACACCGACGACCCGCTGCTGCGGATCCTCGCCGAGGACGTCCGCACCGGCACCTACCTGACCGTCGGCATCGCCTTCCTGGTGGCGGCGACGTCCACCTTGCTGAACCAGGCGTCCGCCGTGCTGGACCGGCGCCGCGAGTTGCGCCAGCTGGCCAACCTGGGCGTGCCGAGCGGTCTGCACGACCGGACCCGGCTGGTCGAGGTGGTCGCCCCGGCGGCGCTCAGCGCGCTCGGCTCCGGCGGCCTGGCGGTGCTGTTCTTCGCCCAGCTGCCCAGCATGGCGCCGGCGTCCACCGGACCGCTGCTGTTCGTGGCGTCCCTGCTGGCCGGCGTCGTGCTGGTCTGGGCGGCCGGCGAGGCCTGCCGTCCGGTGCTGCGTTCGGCGCTGGGCGGGGGAGGCGTCCGCGCTGAGTAGCCCGGTCCGAACGGACGGCGTTCGCCCCGCCGCCCGCAGCAGGCGGGCACCGGTACGCGGGGACGGTTCCTTTCGGTCCATTCCGGCGGCAGCGCCGAACCGGAATGGAACCGAGGTGTGGGCCTCAACCGCCGACGGCGGACGAGGCGAGTTGGACGACCAGGTTGATCGTGCAGGCCAGCACCACCGCGCCGAGCACGTAGGACAGCAGCGCGTGCCGCAGCACCGCCCGCCGGATCGTCCGGGAGTTCAGGTTGGTGTCCGAGACCTGGTAGGTCATGCCGAGGGTGAAGGCCAGGTAAGCGAAATCCTGGTAGTCGGGCCGGTCGCCATTGAAGTCGACGGCAGCGGCGTCCGGCTCGGCGTAGTACAGGCGTCCGTAGTGGACGGTGTAGAGCGTGTGCACCAGTACCCAGGAGCAGACCACCACCAGCGCGCCGATCAACGCCGCCACCGGCACTCGCCCGCCCGATTGCGCACCGGTGAGCAGGACGGCGACGCCGGCGACACTCGCCAGCGAGGCCAGGGTCAGAATGAGGACGCTGCCGCCATGGCTGGGATCCTCCTGGGTTGCGTGCTGCTCGGTCTGGGCCGGGTCGAGCCGGAACAACGCCAGCACAGTCCAGGCCACATGAGTGACCGCCAGCGCGATCCAGCCGACGGCCAGTGCCACCATCGGCCCGGCCACACCCCAGAACCCGGCGGCGACCAGCGCCCCGACCAGCGCGCTGACGCTGGTTCGGACCCACGCCGGTTGAAGCTTCACCGCAGTAGTCAACCACGCCGGCCGCCGCGCCCAGGGGCAAGGTGCCGCCTGCGGTTGCTCGCTGGTGGTCGACCTCGATCGGGGATCGGCTCGCCTGGCGACCGCGTGGAAGGTTGAGCCCTACGATCGGGACCATGGGCCTACGCACACTGATCCTGGCCGCCGGCGTCGGTGCCGGCCACAACCAGGCCGGCAGTGCCGTGGAGGATGCGCTGGCGCACCATCCGGACGTCGACCAGGTGCAGCGCATCGACATTCTGGAAACCACCAACGAGGCCTTCCAGAAGCTTTACGACGACGGCTACTTCGCGTTGGTGGCCGAGGCTCCCTGGGTGGTCGGCTGGGGTTACGACACCCAGGACACGCCGTTCAAGAGGGCGCCGCTGGTGCAGTGGTGGGACCAGCTGAACACCACCGGCGTGGTCCGGCGGATCCGTGACTACGACCCTGATCTGGTGATCTGCACCCACTTCCTGCCGGCGCGGCTGGTTGCGCTGATGCTGGCCCGGCGGCAACTGCACGCCTCCCTCAGCGTGGTCACCACCGACTACGACTTCCAGGGGCTGTGGCTGACGTCGCCGTTCAGCCACTTCTTCGTGGCGCGCGAAGAGGCCCGCGAACATATGGTCAACCTCGGGGTCCCGCACGACCGGGTCTCCGCGTCCGGCATCCCGGTCCGCGCCGGCCTGGCCGAGCCGGTGGACGCCGCGGGCGTGCGGAGGAGGTTCGGCCTGAACCCGAGGCTGCCGGTGGTGCTGATCTCGGCCGGGGCGTCCGGCGGCAGCTACACGCTCAACATCGTCCGCCAGGTGCGGCGCAGCAGGCAGCGGTTCCAGGCGGTCGTGGTGTGCGGCCGCAACGAAACCCTGCGGCGCGACGTGGTGGCCGCCGTCGGCGACGACACCGAACGCTTCACCGTGCTGGGCTACACCACCGAGATGGCCGACCTGATGCGGATCGCCGCGCTGTTCGTCGGGAAGCCCGGTGGACTGTCCTCGTCCGAATGCATGGCGGCCGGCCTGCCCATGGTGATCATCAACCCGATCCCCGGCCAGGAGGTGCGCAACGCGGACGTCCTGGTCGAGGAAGGTGCCGCGGTGCGCTGCAACTACGCCACCACGGTCGGCTACAAGATCGACATGCTGCTCGCCGACCCCAAACGGATCCGCGCGATGGCGGCGAACGCCCGCAGAATCGGACGCCCCGACGCCGGCCGCACGGTCGCAACGACCTCGGTGCAGGCACGGGCCCGCTCGCTGTGGATCAGTCGAGAGGCGCAGAAGGCGATGCTGCAGGCCAGCCAGGACGGCATGCTGGTCGCCGACCTGCCCGCCGGGCGCCGCCTCCGCGTCCTCACCGACCACGGCAGCGGGGCCTCGCTTGCCGTCGCCACCCAGTCCCAGCTGGGCCCGCTCGGGGTGACGCCCTGGTCGAGGTCGGTGCGGTTGAATCGCCGTGCGCTGCGGGCGCTGCGGTGGCAGCCGGACA
Organism: Micropruina sp.; assembly: GCA_047602545.1. Taxonomy (GTDB): domain Bacteria; phylum Actinomycetota; class Actinomycetes; order Propionibacteriales; family Propionibacteriaceae; genus Micropruina. The sequence continues at coordinate 326,944 of JASGHC010000004.1, forward strand.
ATCTCGATCTGGTGGTCACCGGCCGTTGGCTGCTCGGTGAGGAGCGGTCCCGGATCTTCGGGGTGACGTAGCTCTCAGGCACATCTGAGTCGTCTTTGGCACTTCTGAGTCCTCCGGTTAGTTGACAACTCTTCAAAACCTACACTGCACTATCTGTGTATCAATCCGTCGGGCCGAGGTTTGCCGAACAATCCTAAGGCGAGGAAGGACGTCGCATTAGCACAAGGGTGACCGGGTAGCCATCGGTGACTCTGACTCTCCTGGCTTCGATGAAGCCGAGTTGCGTGAGGTCTGAGATGGAAGAGCCAAGCCTGCCGCGGTCCGCGAAGACCCAGAGATGATCGATCCCGTCAAGTCGATCGCGAATCTGCTTCACCGGGATTGACGGCTGTTTCAGCCTGCTTCGCTTCCAGCCACTAGTGCGCTGTTCGCCGAGGTTCGTGAGCCCATCCATCTGCCTAGAAAAGGACCACCATAGGACGTGGCGATCATTGTTGACGATATATACGCTATCTCCTGGTAGGGTTAATTCGGCGAGCTTTGTTGAGGCGGCTGACGCGGTGAGATGAGCCTGTGGTTGACGACTTGCCCACAGGGCGGGGACGGCTGCACTTAGGAGCATGACCGCAGTAAGGACTGTCAGCCAACGAAGGCTGAATTGTTGCACGAGAATTGCAATTAGGATGGCTAGTGCTGGTGCGCTTGCCGTAACGTACCGCTCTGTATACATAGGTTGTCGCAGGCTCAGGATTATCAGCACGATGGTCGGGATAGTGAGCCACCCTACGAGAAATATGATCTTCGGGCGAAAATCTTTCGATCGCCAAAGTCGGGCGGCGTTGGCCAGTGCGGCGACCAGAAGTATGGAGCCGATGAAGCTGGTGGGAGTTACACCCCAGAACGCGCCCTGCAGGACTTGTACAGGGGTTACCGGATACCTCTCAAGCCAAGAGACTTGCGCGGTCTGCCGGATGGCGAGGAGTGCCAATGGAGCGGACAGCAGCCCGGCCACAGTCAGTGCGATCAAGCCACGCACCTGTTGTGGGCGAGGCATCCAGATCAACGCCAGCGGAACGGCTAACTGAATCAGGGCCACGTAGAGAAAGAGATACACCGATGTGGCGGCAAGCAGCGAGTAGAGGATCCACCAGAGAATTTGGTTGTCGCGCGATGCCTTCCAGAAAGCTAGCATTGCCGCTAGCCCTAGCGCCGTCGAGACGGCGAAGGAACGGGCCTCGGCGCCGGCCCAAGTTGCTTGTGGAAGAACGGCAAAGATCAAGCCGGACCAAACTCCTACTCTGCGAGAGACCATCCATGTGCCGAGGACGGTGACCAACCCGGTAGCAATTCCGATTGAGAGCGCTGAAACAAGTCTAAGGCTGAGGATGGACGAGCCGAAGACGTGGGTCCAGGCACGCATGCCGAGGTAGTACACACCATGAACGGCATCGATCTGGCCCAGCATTGCTCGGAGTGCGGAAAGGCTTCGCTCGTTAGCGATCCAAGTGGCAGCCTCATCGCGCCACGGCAACGGGTCGCCGATACCGATCAGACTCACAAGCAGGCCGAACAGCGCCGTCATGACGGACAAGGCTGGGAGGGAGGCGAGGGGGCGCGCAATCACGAGTGGATGGTACCCCGGCCAGAACGTGGGAACTCGGATCCGGCATTGCTGGTCGGGTCGTGGATTCCGGACCGGCAATTCGGGTGCGACGGGCATCCATGGCTTACCTCGTCGCGCAGCCCTCGCCGATCGTCACGTCGGTGGGATGGACGATAGGGGTCGTCCGCACAGTCAGCGGTCCGTACTCGCCCGCCGGCCCGGTGAAGGTGACCGACACGGTGACCTTCTTGGCGTCCAGACCGTTGATCGTCATGAACGACGGCACCGGCCGTCCGAGGTCGGACGAGTCGATCGGACGCCAGTTCCACGACTTCTTGGGCGGCCGTTCCGAGTCGGTCACCGTCGTCCCGGGTGGGCCGTAGATGAAGATCTGGGTGCGGTAGACCTTGGTGGCCGGATCGCCGCCGGTGACGTAGCGCGGCAGCGTCGCGTTCTTGGCCTTGGTCAGGTCGAGCCACACCGTCGTTGACACCGTGTACGAGCGAGTCCCGTCGGCATTGCAGGTGGTGGTCGTCTTCACCTTCGATCGCAGGTAGTAGTCGATCTTCGACCCCAGTGAGGCGTCGCGGTAGTACACCCCGATCGTGGTCGCCTCCTTATTGTCAGTCGGCAGGATTCCAGCCAGCCGGGTGGACGCGACCTGCTGCTGAACGGTGGGATCGGCACTCCAGAACATGATGCTGCCAGCCTCAATGCCCTCCGTGAGTGCCGGAACCAGCTTCGCGGCGTCGAACTTGCCGGCCACCAGCTTGTCCATCACCGACACGGCGACCTCTTTGAAGATCTTGTCGGCAACCTTGGGGTCGTAGAGTTGGTAGGCGCGGCTGAGCAGGAACGACGCGGCGTTGTCGCTGTCGATCGTGTGGCCGTCGACCTTCACCGGACCGGTGGCGCGCATCACCCGGGCCAGGGCCAGCGGGTTGACCGAGATCACCCCGTTGACCTTGCCCCGGTCGATGTCCCGGTTCCAGAACGCCCGGATCGTCTTGGCGGCCGTCGGGAAGTCCGGACGTCCGACGCTGGTGTTGAGGTGGGTGATCAGGTGGTCGTTGTAGAGGTCGAGCGCGCTCTTGTCGATGTCGCTCTTCACCGCGACACCGTTGCGGTACTGGGTGCTGTCAGCCTGCTTCACGATCGTGGCGGTGCCGTCCGCGAACCTGACCAGGCTCTGCGACGCCACGCTGCCACCGAGCGCCAGCACCTCGGCGTTGCTCTGCGCGGCAAGAATGTAGTTGCGCGGGCCGTCGGCGCCGAGCATGCCCGGCATCAGCTGCAACACGGGGTCGGCGGCGTCCATGATGTCGCCCAGCTGATCGATACCGCCGCGCACCTGCGGCATCAGGTCGTGGCTCAGCCGGACCTGCTTGATCTCGGCGGCGAGCGTGCTGACCTCGGACGAGGCCCGGCGCACGACCGGGAGCAGCCGCTGCAGCGTCGGCTCCGAACCAGGAGCGTCGAGGGCCTCCAGGGCCGGGATCGCCAGCCCCGCACTCAGCTCGTGCAGCGACCGGGAGGCCAGCCGCGCGGCCTGCAGGTTCGGGCCGATGGCCGGGGTCCGTTCTGCGAGCCCCCACAGCCAGCCGTCGCTGGCGCCGACGGCGGCCGCGGAGTGTTCCGCTACGGACTGCAACCCCGCCTTCGGATCGCCGCCCTTGCGGACGTCGTTGACGGCGGCCTGCGCGGCGGTGAGTTCGTTCTGCACCTTCAGCACCTGTGAGCCGAGCCAGGCGGCGGTGGCGCCGAACAGCAGCACCACGATCAGAACGGACAGGACAATCCAGCGGGTACGACGGCGCCTGCCAGCCGGCCGTCGGGGCGCGGATTCGGCTGAGGGGGTGTCGTCGCCCGCCGCCTCGGAACCGGGAGCGGCAGTCGTCATGGTGCCGATGGTAGCCAGCCGCACGAAGTCGGACGGCATCCCGTCCGGGAGTCGCGGAGAGGCACTAGATTGGGCCACCGATCTGGGGGTGACGAGTGGCGTCCGACGACATGTGCCAGGCACCGCGGCTGCGGTGGGCGATCGACACCGCCGCCACCCCGGGACGCTGGGGTGATCTGTGGGGTGACACGCACTTCGCCGAGTCGCTGGCCCGGGCGCTGCGCAGGCTCGGCCAGCAGGTGACGATCGACCGCCGGGACACCCGCGGGCGGGCCAGTCGGGCCGAGGACGACGTGGTGCTGGCCCTGCGCGGCTTTGAGATCGGGCCACCGCAACCGGGGGCGATCAACCTGTTGTGGGTGATCTCCCATCCCGATGACGTGACGGCCGAGGAAGCCGCCCGTTACGACGCCGTCTTCGCTGCCGGTCCGCAGTGGGCACGCGCCCGCGCCGCCGAGTGGGGGATCGCGGTCACCCCGCTGCTGCAATGCACCGACGTTGAGTTGTGCTACCCGGGTCGTGCCGAGCCTGGGGGAGCCGACACTGCCGGCAGGGTGCTGTTCATCGGCAACGCGCGGCGTGGTGCCCACCGGCCGCTGGTCGAGGCGGCCGCCCGGGTGACCGACGTGGCCATCATCGGCACCGGCTGGGAAGAGACGCCGCAGGCCGACAGCGTGCTGGCGAGGTCGGTGCCCAACGCTGAGGTGGGTGCCCACTACGCCCAGGCCCGGATCGTGCTCAACGACCACTGGAGCGACATGCGGCGGGCCGGCTTCGTGTCGAACCGGCTGTTCGACGCCGTCGCCTGCGGAGCGCGGGTGTTGAGCGACGACATCGACGGGCTGGCCGAGCTCTTCGACGCAAGCGTGGCCACCGGCGCCTCCGACGAAGAGTTGGCGGCGATACTTGGCGCCGACCCCGACGAGATCTGGCCCGGCCAGGTGCAACGGTTCACGACCGCCGAACGGGTCCGGAGGGAGCATTCGTTCGATCGTCGGGCCGCGACCCTGCTGGAACACGCGGTGGCGTTGCGGACGGCGCGCGACGGCCGCACCGGCACGTCCCGGAGTTCGTCGAGCCCGGAGACCCGCAGGTGGTGGCACCTCGGACGATCTCGTCGCCGCTGACGCTGCAGGAAGCCGTCCAGCGGTGTCAGATCTTGGTGACCTTGCCGCCGCTCTGCTGGTGGATCGCGGCTGACTTGTTCTTGACGAAGGAGTTGGCGACGGTCGCGAGCTTGGCCTTGGTCTTCACCAGGATGCCGTACTTACCGTTGGCCTCGAAGGTGACTGACTTGGAGATCCGCCCGCTGGTGCCCTTGCCGGAGACCATCAGCCCACTGGCCTTGTTGGTGCCGATCACGTTGCCCGTGCTGGTGACCGTCAGCTTCGAACCCCGGGTGACCGTGATGCCCTCGGCCCGTCCGCCGGTCACCCGATTCTCGCCGTCCATCGACAATGTGCCCTTGTCGGACACCGAGATGTTGCTGGCCCCGGATGTGGTGATCGTGGACCTGTGCAGGGTCGCGGTCCCCTTCGAGGGGACCGACAGGCCATGGCGGGAGGTTCCGGCGATGGTGACTCGATCGAGTCGCAGCTGGGTGCCTGAGCCGGAGGCCAGCACGCCGTTGTAGCCGTTGTTGCTGACCACGCTGTCGCTGATCGCGGCCTTCACCCCGGGGGTGGTCCCCACGCCGTGCCGGCCGTTGCCGGACAGTGTTGTCCTGGCCAGGGTGACGTTGACCGAGCCGGTCAACGATGCGCCGCACACCCCGTTCGACGACATGCTGGTGTCGGTCACAGTGGCCCGTGCCGAGGCGACGCCGAGGCCGTGCCCGACCTTGCCGGTGGTGGAGCCGGTCACGGCAACGCCGTTGCCGTCGAGCGTGCTGTCATCGATGGTGCCGCGCGCTCCGCTGGACAGCTGCATGCCATTGCGCCGGTTCTTCACGGCGCGGACCTTCGTCGCGTCGAGCGTGGATGCTTCGGCCAGATAGATCCCGTCGTTGGCGTTGCCGGTGCTGGTCACCCCGGACAGGGTGAGCCGGGTCTTGGCGTAGCCGACGATGCCGTTCTTCTTGGCATTCCGGACGGTGAGGTTCGCCATCCGCACCGTGGACGCCTTGGTGCCGATCACGCTGGACGCCTTGCCCGCCGCGTCCCAGGTGCCGCCGTAGACGCCACCGGTGACCGCGTTGAACCAGAGCAGTTGATCGGCGGATTTGGCTAACTGCACCGTCGTACCCGACTCGGCGACCAGGTAGACATGGCTGGCGACCCTGACCTGCGCGGTGAGCCTGAGCGTGCCGGTGGGCAGGGTGATGACTCGGGGCTGGTCGGCACTCGCCGGGGCCTTGGCGGCGGCGGTCAGGTCGGCGGTGATGTCGCCGGTGTGGGTGATCCGCGTGACCTGGTAGCGACCGCCGATGGCGAGTGCGGAGGTGGCGTCGTGGAGGTTGACGGCGTGTGCTGCGGGTGCGATCGCGAAGCTGGCAAGAGTGGCTGTGCTGGCCGCAAGCACCGTGATGATGCGCGGCTGTGGGGTTCTCGGCATTGGGCTGGAGACTTCCTGGGTCGGCTGATCCTGAATCCCCCATGTACTTCCCCCGAAGCCAGCAGCATAGCGGCTCTCGGGGAAATGACCGGCCACGACGTCCGCCGCGACCGACCTGCCGGCGCGGCGCTCGGCTCAGCCGATGGCGGACGCGGCAGTCGCTGGCTCCCCGGGGGTGGTCCGAGTCAGGTGGAGTTCGGCCCGGTCGTCCCGGGTGTCGAGGCGGACGTGGACGGCGCCACTGCTCGCGTTCTCGGCCGCGGCGTCCGGCGGGCGACGTAGCCAGCGGGCGGTGCTGCCGGTCGGGGTCAGGAACACCAGCCGCACCGTGCAGCGGCCGTCGGGCATGGCGTCCAACGGGAACTCCAGTTCGCCGGTGTGCTGCCGCGGATCGTCGTCGTCGGGTCGCAGCGTCACCGGCCATTCACCGACCGGGACGCCGTCGCGCAGCGGCCGCGCCGCGACGCCGTCCAGGGCGGTGTCCAGGCGGCTGGCGCCCTGGATCCGCAGCCGCAGCCTGAGCCGCAGGCACCCGTGGTCGACGCGCAACTCGTCCGCCCAGGCTCGAGTGGCCCCGGTGCGTATCAGCTGCCGGGTGGCGTCACCGCTGGTGGGCAGGTCCAGATAGAGGTCGCCGTGGTGTGCCCGCAGCCGGTGGACGCGGGCGTCCAGGTCGAGGAAACTGGGCAGGTCGTCCTCGAGCATCGTGACGTAGGCCGCCCGCTGGTCGGCACCGGCGGTCGCCTGCGCGAGGACCGACGGGTCGATTCGGTCGATCACCGCCTTCGTCCGGCGGAAGAACTCGGGTAGTTGCTCGGCGGGCAGCAGGCCCGGTGCGCGTCGGGCGAACCCCTGGAAGCTGCGGACCACGAACGCATCCATCAGTGGACGGCGGCTCGGCGGCAGCCGGGGGGTCAGGCCGGCCAGGGTTTCGATCACCTGCAGGTGATCGGAGTAGTTGTCGAGCCGGGTGAAGTGGCTGTCCATCACCGAACCGCCCTCGGCCCGCTTGCGATAGCGGTGCACGACATCTCCGACCAGAATGAACCGGGGGACCCGGAGCAGGGCCGGCACGTTGACCACGGTGTCCTGATGGTGGATGCGCTCGGCGAACCGCAGACCTGAGCGGCGCAGCCAGCGGGTCGAGTACAGCTTGTTGCAGGTGCGGGCGTCATGGGCCAGCAGCGGGACGTCCTCGATGGCGACGTCGCGGACGGTGCCGGCCTCGAAGTACGGCGTCCACAGCCAGGTCCGGGACTGCGGGAACTGCTCGGTGGCACCCACCGCGAGGTCGCGTCCGTGCCGAGTGACGGCACCGCTCAGTAGTTCGATCGCGCGGGGCGTCAACTCGTCGTCGCCGTCCAGGAAGAGCACCTGACGGGTGCGGACCAGGTCGAGCCCGCTGTTGCGGGCCGCTCCCGCGCCCGGGCCGCGGTTGGGTTGGTGGACGACGGCGATGCGGGGGTGGGCGGCGGCATACTCATCGGCGAGCCGTCCGGTGCCGTCGGCGCTGCCGTCGTTGACCACCAGGATGCGGCAGTGATCCCACCAGGTCTGCGCCAACACCGAGTCGAGGCAGCGCGGCAGGTAGCGCTCGACGTTGTGTGCCGGAACGACGATGGTGACTCCCGGTTCCAGCCGCCGCAGCAGGCTACGCAACCCGGCCACCTCAGTTGCTCCCTCGCGTCGTGCGGACAACAGCGGCACGAGCGCCCCGCGCCAGCCGGCCCACCCGGCGGCGGAGCCCGGCGATCACCCGGCGGACCGGGTGCGGAGGCGACGGCGGTGCGGACCGCTTGCGCCGGAACTGCGCGTCGGCGTGGGCCTGGGCCAGCAACCGGTACAGCGCCTGGGCATCGGGCGCCGGGTCGATCGTGCCGAGTCGTTCCACCAGATCGGCGCTGAGCCCGGTGGCCTGCTCGCAGGCCTGTTGCAGGACGCGGTGGATGACCGCACCCAGCTGCCGGGCGACCTCGGGCTCGAACTGACGGCCGTGCACCAACCGGAACATCTGCACCGCGCAGACGAAGTAGCCGCGCGCAGCCACGGCGCGGTTCGCAGCGCCGGTGATCGAATCGGGCCGGAGCCGGCGTCCGTACAGCCGAAGCGGGACGTGGGCCGCGCGGTCCACGGCCAGCAGCAGCTGGAAGGTGAACAGATTGTCCTCGTACGAGATGCCGGGGAGGAACCGCAGACCATGGGCGTCGATCGGCTCGCGGCGAGCCAGGTAGAGGCAGGCGCTTGCCCGGTAGTGCCGGCGGGCGTTCATTCGCGCGATCAGACTCGGGCCGGTCGACACCTCCTGGTAGTCGCCCGGCCGCTCGTAGAAGGTGGCCATTCGGCGCCATCGACGTTCGCCGACGCCGGGCTCGCGGACCGCTTCGGCGTCGAAGGCCAACACGTCGAGGTGATCGGTGTCGGCACGGTTCAGCAGCTCGGCGAGGCCGTCGAAGCGCCAGAAGTCATCGCTGTCGAGGAAACACAGATACCGCCCGCGGGCCACGTCGAGGGCGGCGTTGCGGGTGGCCGACAGGCCGCCGTGCGGCAGGCGCAGGACCCTGACACGTGGGTCGGACGCAGCGATCCGGGCCAGCAAGGTGCCGCTGGCATCAGTCGATCCGTCGTCGGCGCAGATCACCTCCAACTCCACGCCGGACTGTGTGAGCACGCTGGCCAGGCAGTCCCGGAGGTAGGCCTCAGTGTTGTAGACCGGCACGATCACGCTGACGTCGGGACGAGGTCCCTGCTCCGGGTGCGGTTCCTGCTCGGGGTCCGTCGGCTCGACGTGAGTCGGCGAGGCGGGCACGGCAGGCGACGGTGGCTCGGTGGCGCCGGCGGACGGCGCACCGATAGTGGTGAGCAACGCGGTGTGTTCCCGCGCTCGCGCGGACGCCGCCTGACCCTGCGCCTGGTGCAGCCGAACGAAGATCAGCTCGGTCGTGGTGAGTTGCTCGATGTCGGCCAGTTGTGCCGGGTACTCCCGGCGTAGGAAGTAGTCGTCGGCTCGCCCGGTGACTCCGAGCCGCGGAAAGACGTCGCTGCGGAGTGCTTCGTGGACGACGGCGAAAGAGGCAGCGGTCCCAGCCTTGCGCAGCGCGGTCAGGCTGACCTCGACGACCAGATTCGTGAAGGCCCGCTCAAGGGCGGGCCAGCGTCCGATCCGTTCCAGACCAGCGCGGATGGCGGTGAGCGCGTCAACGAAATCCAGCGGCGACTCGTGGAGAGTCGCCTGCAGGCTGGCGTGACCGCCGACCCGATAGTCAATGCCGTACGACTCGACGTAGCTGATGCGCGTCGCCTGTGCCATAGCGAGGCTGGTGAAGTACAGATCATTGGTGCGGCGCAGCTCTTGAAACTGCAGGTTAGTACGCCTAATGAATTCCGCCCGGAACAGCTTGTTCCAGGGTGCCGGGTTGACCGCGAGGAACAGCCTGTCGCCGAGCGCACGCGGGGCGATGGGGGTGTGCCGGGGAAAGTGTTTCAGGCGTACACCCCATTCCACCGGAGTGACGTCTCCGGTCGATCCATCCATGATTCTGAATCTGGTCAAAGTTATGTCGGCGTCGTCGGTCAGCGCCTTCTCGTGCAGTTCCTCCAGCAGGGTCGGAGAGAATCGATCGTCGCTGTCGAGAAAGGCGAGATAGTCACCTGACGCCGCCTCCAGACCGGCGTTGCGGGCAGCGCCGGCACTGCCGATCGCGGGGCCTGCGAGCCTTCGGACACGGGCGTCCACTGCGGCGACCTCATCGATGATGGCGGCGGTGGCGTCGGTGGAACCATCGTCGACAACGATGATCTCGAGGTCGGTCAGGGTTTGGGCGGTGAGGCAGCCCAAGCATTCCCGGAGCCGTCGTTCCCCGTTGTGCACGGGGACGATCACTGACACAGCGGGCATGGAGCGGTTCCCTAGGGGGTCGGCGAACTCGGGTCCTCGCAGCCTATCGTGAGCGTGGCGTTTCGCCTCGGTCCGGACGACCCGGCATACCGGGGGCTCTTCGGCGCTGCTACGGACCGGAAGTGGCCGTTCCGGTTGGCAATGACAATCTCATCTGCCTATAGACTCGATCCATCTCCTCAGATTGCCGGTGGGGATTCTGGTCGGAAGGGTTTGCGCGAATGCGGATGATTCGGAATATTGCGACGATCGCCGTCGGATTGTTGGTAACACTGGCGACCCTGGTGGCGCCGGCCGGGGTCAGTGAGGCTGCCCCTGCCGGAAGGCTGACGCTCAGTGCCGGCCGCGCCATCACCGCGCAGTTCTCCGGAACGAAGCTCAACAAGAAGCGGGTGGTGAATCTGCAGCGGTCGGCCGACGGGCAGGCGTGGACCACCGTCACGTCGGTGAAGATGAGTTCCAAGGGAGTGGCGAGCTTCGGCATCGTCGCCAGCGATCCCGGCTACTACCGTGCGGTTGCCAAGTCCTTCAGCTACGTGGAGAAAAAGAAGAAGAAGGTCAGCGCTGAGGTCGTGGGTGAGACACGGCAGCTGGGCGCTCCGTCGTTCGCCGAGGAGTTCACCGGCAGCGCACTGTCTGAGATCTGGCGAAGCCGTGATGAGGTCGGCTACGCGGCCAACGGACGGCTGTGCTCGGCGCCGGTGAGCCGCAACACGTCAGTCTCGGGCGGCTCTGCTGTGCTGAAGATGACCCGCGTCAGTGCGAGCGAGGCCACGAAGGTCACCGCTGACGCCAAGAATCGGCAGCGGGCCGACAACGCGTCCGCGGTGAAGAAGGCGGACGCCGCGGTGACCAAGGCTGAGGCCGCGCTGGCCAAAGCCAAGGCGATGGCGAAGAAGACCACGCGCCAGAAGCAGAAGCGCAACGCCGCCATCAAGAAGGCCACGGCGGCGCTGACGAAGGCGAAAGCGGCCCGCTCCGCGCTGACGCCGGGCTGTCCCGGCGGCGTGTACCACAACGCGATGATCACCACCCAGGGCAGTGATCAGTCGATCAGTGCCGGCGCCGTGGTGGCCAAGGTGAAGTTCGTCGCGGGTCAAGGTAGTCACTCGGGTATCTGGCTGCAGGCAGCCAACCGGCAGGAGATCGACGTCATCGAGGCTTACGGCTACGGCCGCGGCGTGACCAACGTGATTCATCGGCTGAGCGGTTCCACCCTGAAGAAGGACCCCAAGGTCGACAAGGACGCCTACGTCGCGGTGAACACGGTGAAGAGCAAGAGCTGGTGGTCCAGATGGCACACGGTGGCGGTGAGCTTTGACGACAGCACGATCAGCTTCTACCTCGACGGGGTGAAGACCCGGCAGTTGAAGGGAATGCGGGCGGCCGACTATCGCCTGGTGCTGAGCGTGCTCAGCTCGGACTGGGAGACCTATCGGGTGAAGAAGCCCGATGTCCGGCCCGGATCGGGCGTGAAGAAGTCGTCGGTGAAGAAGCAGAAGGGCCTGCCGTCGATGTCGGTGGACTGGATCCGCATCTGGAAGAAGGCCTGACCGGTGCGGCTGCGTCTTCCCGCCGCGCTGGTGGCCGGGGCGGTTCTGGTCGGTTGTGCCGGGCCGGCCGCGCCGTCAACCCCTCCGGCGTCAAGTAGTCCTTCCGCACCAGCGGCCTCGCCGTCGCCGAGCGGTCCCACCGGCTCCGGGACGCCGTCGCCGCAGCAGTCTTCGCCGACCGGACGGGTCGTGGTGGACAGCACCGCCCGGCTGACGGTGGCGCCGGTCGACTACGAGGGTTTGACCCCGGTCCGGGCGAGTTTCGGCGCCGCCCAGCGGGCGGCGGACCGTCCGGTCGCACTGCAGCGACAGACGGGCTCCGGCTGGCAGGAAGTGGCGCACGCCCGGATGAACGGCTCGGGCACGGTCGAGTTCCTCGCGTCCGGCGCCAGCGGCACCCTCCGTGCGGTGGCGCTGCCGGCAGGCCGGTCCCGGGCCGCGGTCGCGACGCCGAGCGCGAAGGCCGCCGACCAATGGCGGCGGGTGCTGAACAGCGGGTTCGACTCCTCGACGTTGCCGGCGCCCTGGGACTATCGGCTCACCGACGTCTACGACGCCGGCGGTCGCTGGTGCTCGGCGCCACGCAAGGGCAACGTCGATCTGGGCACGGGTGTCGTGACACTCACCATGTCCCGGGCTTCGAAGAGCACCGCCGCCCGCGTTTCGGCGAGTGCGAAGCGCAAGCAGGCCCAGGCCGGGCAGAAGACCGTGGGCTGCCCCCAGGGTGTCTTCGACAATGCGATGGTGAGCACGCAGGACCGGTTCACCATTGGTTCGGGGATGGTCGCCGCGCGGGTCAAGTTCCCCGGTGAGCACGGTGCGCACGCGTCGGTGTGGCTACAGTCGGACGCCGGACAGGAACTCGACATGATCGAGACCTTCGGCTATGGCCGCGGGGTGACCAACGTCATCCACGTCAAGGGCAAGAAGTACCCTGCGGACGGCAACAAGGCCTATGTGTCCTCGGAAGCGGCCGCCTCCCCGCAATGGTGGAAAGGCTGGCACACGGTGTCGGTCGAGTGGGACCGCAGCAGCGTCCGTTTCCGGCTGGACGGCCGGCTCACCCGCCAGATCAAGGTCGCCCTGGTCCCCGCGAACTACTTCCTGGTGATCAGCCTGCTCAGTTCGGACTGGGAAACCTACCGGTTGACGAAGCCGGACGCCCGTCCGGGCTCAGGAGTCGACAAGGCGTCGGTGCCGAAGCCGGAGCTGCCGTTCACGATGGACGTCAACTGGGTACGCGCCTGGCGGACCCGATAGGACCTCCCCGGCTCGGCCCGGGATCTTCCGAGGCGGCATGGTCACACCTGACCCCGCCGGTCGAGTTGCTCGAGACCGCCGGCGGAGCCGTCGTCACTCCCAGCGGCTCCGCACCGGGTAGTAGCTGTCGAAGAACTCGCGCAGCGCGGCATCGTTGGCCCGCTGGACGGCCGGGTCCTCTGCGCCTGAGTCGTTGATGCACAGGCACTGCAGATTGCGGCGGCGCAGCCAGAGTTCCAGCGTCTTCCAGGCATCCACCGAACTCAGGTCGAGGTAGCCGTACCGGATCCGGCTCGGTACCGCGCGTCCGTTCGCCATCGCGTAGTAGCCGTCCAGCGAGCTGGTCAGGGCATGGTCGGCGCCGCTGCGGAACCGCGAGCGCATCACGGTGTCGAAGAGCGTAGGGTGCGCCCGCTCAAACTGCTCCATCACCGAGCGGAGGTGCGGCTGGGGCGTGTGCCACAGCTTGTGGGTGATGGTGCGCCCGAACTCATGTTCCAGGAACGCCCGGTTGTTCTTGGCCGCGGCACTGACCGCGAGGTCCTCGTCGCTGCGGGGCGCCGGGTCGATGACTGCAACCCGCGAGATGAACATCTTGGCCAGACCTGCGCCGTTGAAGAAGTTCTCGGGCCGCACCGGTGCCCCGAAGAGCATGTCGTCGTTGAGGTAGAGGTAGTGCTCGGCGAGGCCGTCGATGTGGTGCAGCTGAGACTCGATGGCATGCGAGTTGAACACCGGCAGGGCATTCGGATCGGCGAAGATCTCGCGGTGATCGACGATCCGCAGCCGGTCGTCGGGTTTCAGCCACGCCGGTGTCTGGCCGTCGGTGACGATCCAGATCCGGCGCACCCAGCTGGCGAACATCTCTACCGAGCGCAGTGAGTAGCGCAACTCGTCGCGATTGGCGAACCTGGCGTCGATGGCCGCATCGCTGCTGTAGCGCGCTTCGGACGGCAGGCCGAGCGCGTCGGCCTTGCGCGCCAGCCAGGCCGGGTCGTCTCCGTCGACCCAGGTGTAGACGAGGTCTATCGGCTCGATCATGGTGAGCAGGCGAGGCGGCGCAGCGGGCAGTCGGTGGCCGTCGTGCTGGGCTCGGCCCCACTGCGCGGCGTCGATGTAGTCCAGGATGCCGTTGGGTTTCGGAGCGATCACGGTTCCCGACGGCAGTTCGCTGCCGCCGGACCGGGGGGTCGGAGAGTCGGCGACAGTCCAGAACTCGACCCGCACCCCCAGTTCCGAGTTGGTCAGCGGGATGCCCGCCGGAGACAGCAGATTGCGCGAGATCAGCACGCCGTCGGCGCCACGGGATCGCTGCCGCCCGACGGGACGAGGGCGTCCGATCAGGCCCGATCGCATGCGCGCCGCCCACCAGGAACGCTCTGGGCCGCTGGCGAGCGCACTCAGCACCCTGTCGGCGTCCTGGCCGCGGACCACGATTCGAGGCTCCGGAAGGCTCTCGGTGTCGAGCACGACATGGTCGATGCCGGAGCTGTCGAGGAGGTCGGACACGCGGTTCCGCAGGTCGCTCAAGTAGGCCCAGGTGTCGAAGCTCTCGACCACCTCGTGGGGCTCCCGCCAGGCTTCCGGCAGATGTTGCCACAGCCACCCGTCGGTGTGTCGGTGGCCGCGTTGCACGCGGGCCCGCAGCGTCCGGAGCGGCTTGCGGAGCGGATCGGTGAAGGTCACGGCGCCGTCCTTTCGAACGGGCTGGGCATGGGGAAGTATTCCGCCAAGAAGTCCGTCACCCGGGCGCCGTCGACCGGCTGCTGGTAGGGACCCGCGTCGTTGATGCAGAAGCAGTCGAAGTTGCGGCGAGCGAGCAGGCTGGCCAGGTACTCGTCGGCGAGCGGAGCGCCGATGTCGACATACCGGAAGGAGACTCTGGTGGTGACGGCCTGGCCGTGTGCGTAGGCCCAATAGTGGCCGAGCTCCGAACTGATCGACAGGTCGTCCGCGCTGCGGAAGCGAGAGGCTGCAACCTGTGCCACCCGGTCGGGATGACGGGCTTCCAGGCTGGCCAGCGAGCTGCGCCGATGTGCGTGCGGAATGTGCTGCACCCGATTGGTCACGGTGCGGCCGAGGTCAGCCGTCAGCAGGGCGCGGTTGTTGCGGGCGGCCAGCATCGCACCGTTCAACCTCCGGGGCTCGTCCTGGCGATCGATCGCCACCGGCGCAAGGGTGAATTTGGCGAGCCCGCTGCCGGTGAAGAAGGTTTCCGGGCGGATCGGACGTCCGATGAACACGTCGTCGTTGAGGTAGAGGAAGTGCTCCGCGAGGCCGTCGATGTGGTGCAACTGGGACTCGATGGCATGAGAGTTGAAGGTCGGCAGCAAACCTGGGTCGCTGAAGATGTCGCGGTGCGACACCACGGTGAGCCGTGGATCGTCGGCGAGCCAGGACGGACGCTGGCCGTCGGTGACCAGCCAGATCCTGCGGTACCAGCCGGCGTTGGAGTAGAGCGAGCGCAGCGAGTAGCGAAGCTCGCCGCGGCTCTCGGTGCGGCCACCGTGCAAGGCGTCGGTGGATAGCCCGTCTGGTGCCGGATCGACGCTGGCGCGGCGCTGTCGCCAGGCCGGATCGCAGTCGTCGACCCAGGTGTAAACGATGTCGATGGGCTCGATGATGCTCATCAGGTGAGGGGGTGTCGCGGGCCTGAGTCGGCGCGAGGGGTCGCTCTGGGCCTGCTGCCACAGTTCTGCGGTGAGGTATCCGGTCAGCGGATTGCGGGCAGGAGCCAGTCGGGTGCCGGGGGTGTGGAGCCCGCCGTCGGGACGCTCGTCGCCGGCGGCGGCGAGTTCCCAGAACTGGAGGCTGACGCCACAACGTGCGTCGGTGAGCGGTGCTCCGTTCGGGGCGGCGAGCAGCCGGAACAGGGTGATCCGGGTGGCGTCGCGCCATCGGCTGTGCGGGAACTCCGACACACTCATGGTGCGCTTGCGGGGCCCCGCGATCCACCAGTGGGTGATCGTCGGGTCGTCGGCGAGCGCCGCCAGTGCGCTGGCGCGCGCTTCGGCGGGAATCGCGAGAATGCTGCGGCCGCCGGCGTCCAGCCGGACGACCTCGATGCCGGCCCGAGTCAGGGCAACCATCGCTGCCTCGGCGATAGCGGCGATCATGGCCCAGAAGTCGAACTGGTCCACCGGCTCAGGGGTGCCGCTGATGGATCGTCGGCGCAGCATCGCCACCCGGTCGGACACACGGTGGAGACGGCGTCGAGGGGTCGGCTCGAGACCGCGTCCGAACGCTGTGAATCGACGGGAAAGGCGACGCCGCAGGGATCTGTACGGCCTCCGCATACCACCAACCTAATCGTGTCCTGGGGGAACTCACTGAGTATGTCACACGGCCCAGTGGCTCACGGACGGCCTTTCGCCGGTCTCTGAGGATCTTCCCGGAGGATCGGCCCGGCCCGCCGACCGTGCTCCACGCGGTGGATCGGCACCGCACCGCATGGTGCCGCCACTCCCACCGACCTCGAACGAGCGGGCACCAACTCCACGTCGGAATGCGCGATTCGGTCGACATCGGCCAACCCGAGCACTACTTTGTGCGACAGATCGGTGAACGATGAGGAAACCGATCATGAACGGAGGGTGTCGGGCTCATGACGGTCACCGGAATGTTTTCCGATCGGCGGAAAGAGACACTGAGCGGATCGCTGTGGTTCGTTCCCTTGCTGATGACGATCGGTGCGCTCCTTCTCGGTGCGTTGCTCGGCGAGGTCCGATTGACCGAGAACGGCCCGCTCAGCCCTGTGCTGTACCACGGCGGCGCCGAGGATGCTCGCCGGCTCCTGATCAGCGTCGCCACGGCGACGGTCGGCGTCTTCGCACTGGTGGTCGGCCTGACGTTGGTCGCGCTGCAGGTGGCCGGCAACCGGTACTCGCCGCGACTGGTCCGCGGATTCCTCCGCGACCGGCCGACCCAGATCGTGTTCGGCTTGTTCATCGCAACCTTCGCCTACAACGCGGCCGGGCTTTACACCGTGGGGTCACAGGAGAGCTACTCCAGGCTCGCGGTCACGATGGGGCTGGTCCTGCTGTTCGCCTGCATCGCCGCACTGGTGTTCTACGTTGACCGGGTGGCCCACAGTCTGCAGACGCACACCCTGCTCAACTCGGTCGGCACCGCCGCTCGGCGCGCGATCGCGGCTCAGCCGCCGGGGATCGGACGGTCGGCGGGCATGTCGGGTTTGGACGGCGTGCCTTGGGACGAACCCCCGATCGGTGCCATCCAGCTCTTGGCACCCCGGTCGGGGTATGTGCAGCGGCTCAACATGGATGCCCTGATGCGGGCCGCGCTGGCTGAGGACGCTGTGATCCAGCTGGTATTGGGCATCGGCGGGCATGTGGTCGAGGGCACCCCGCTCGCCTGGGCCTGCCCCGCCAACGGTGGCGTCGTCCATGCCGAGCCGTTGGCGCGTGCGGTGAACCGGGCGATCACCATCGGTTCCGGACGGAGCAACTTCAACGACGTCGCCGTCGGTGGGATCCAGATGGTCGATATGGCGTTGCTCTCCATGCACATTTTCGATTACCACACCGTTGAACAGTCGTGCGCAGAGCTGGGCGTACTGCTGGGCAGGATCGCCGGGATGCCGCTCGGGCCCGAGGCAATCGTCGATTCCAGCAACACGATCCGGGTTCTGGTGCCGGGTCTCTACTTCGCCGACTACCTGGAACTCGCCTGCGGCGAGATCCGTCGCAAAGGCGCTGCCGAACCGGTCGTGCTGCTCGCCTTGACCAAACAGCTCCGCGCCGCCGGGGCCACCGCGACCCCGGCACGGCTCCCGCTGGTGCGAGGGCAACTCGAACTCGTCCGGGCCACGGCGCAGGCGAGCATCCGGGAACCGCACGACCTGGAGCGGGTGCTCCGCGAGGCCGACCGGGTGCTGGTGCTGATCGGTGCCGGTCAGCCGGAGCGACCCGCCGTGCAGCTGGCCGGTTCGTAGGCGGGTTGTTGAGTTGGTCGGCAGAGCTCGTCGGGCCGTTGGTTCCCACGGCGCTGACCAGGGATTTCGACAGCGATCGCAACCCGCCTCCGGTGCGTCGATTCAGGTCGCCCCGGGGAACGGCGAGCATTCCGAGGTTGTGACCGCAGGGGTAGCCTGGCGCTGAAACTCGCGAGCGGTACCGAGCCCCACTCGCGAGTTCGGTCTTCGACCGGGAGGTGCATCGTGGCCGATCAGGACGTACTCATCGCCGACTTCCGGCGGTTGCACGAGTCCGGGTGCTTCGTCATGCCGAACCCGTGGGACGCCGGCAGCGCGCGGTTGCTCGCCGGGATGGGCTTCCGGGCGCTGGCCACGACGAGCGCCGGGTTCGCCTGGTCCGCGGGGCGGCCCGACAACAGCATCGGGTTGGCGGAGACCCTCGAACACCTGAAGCTAATTGTCGGTGCGGTCAACCTCCCGGTGAACGCCGACTTCCAGAACGGCTACGCGATCGCGCCGGACGAACTCGCAGTCAACGTCATCCGGGCCACCCGCGCCGGGATCGCAGGGTTGTCGATCGAGGACTTCTCGGGCGATCCGGCGGCACCGCTGCTCGACTTCGACCTCGCCGTCGAACGGATCCGGGCAGCCCGGGCGGCGCTCGACGATGCGGGCAGTCGAGTGGTGCTGACGGCCCGCTCAGAAGGCTACGTGTGGGGTCGTCCGGATCTGGACGAGACGATCCAGCGCCTGGTCGCCTATGCGGACGCCGGCGCCGACTGCCTCTACGCGCCGTGGATCGATCGCCTGGACGATGTCGCCGACATCGTCGCTGAGGTCAGCCCCAAGCCGGTGAACCTGCTGATCCACAAGCCCTTCGCCACCGTCGCGGACGCCGCCGCACTCGGTGTCCGGCGGATCAGTGTCGGCGGCATGCTGGCCAAGACCGCCTGGCGCGGCTTCCTGGACGCCGCGCGCGAAATCACCGAGCAAGCCACGTTCAATCACCTCGCCGAACTCCCTGACCTGAACGGCTTGCTCGATCGTCCGTGAATCGGCTGGTCGTAAGTTGTTTGCCTGCTCAGAACGTTAGTAACTGACATTCGGGTCATGAAGCGATGGGAGCGGACGCACGAGGCGCTGCGGGAGGCCGCGTTCGAGTTGGTTGCTGAGATTGGATACGACGCGGTCGCAACCGCTCAGAGTGCCGAGCGCGCCGGCGTGAGCGAGATGACTCTGTTCCGCCACTTTCATAGCAAGGAGATGCTGCTACTGGCTGATCCGTTCGACCCGTTGATGGCCGAGGCCGTACGTGCCCGGCCGTCCGACGAGGCCCCGATGCGGGCGCTGGCGGAGGGCATCCGGCAAGCCTGGACGCAGGTCGATGGCGAGAGCGTGCAGAAGCGGCTGGCGCTCGGCATCGCCGTCCGCAACAAGGTTCGGTGCCTGTCTTCGGCCACCCGCTTGATGCCGTTACTCCGGAGGCATGGGCCCGGGTGGGCGCACGTATTGAGGTGCCCCTGGCCTATCCGGAACTCACTGTGCGGAAGAACCCGCACATCGCGTGTCTGCTTCACCAGGCGGACCCCCGCCGAGTGGCGGATTCGCTCAGCGAGTGGCGGCTCGATGCAGTCGCCGATCGTCGGTTCCGTCGTCTCTCGTTGTTGGGGAACCGGCAACGGGTCGGTCTGGCTGTCGCGATGCAGCACGACCCCTCGCTGATCATGCTGGACGAGCCCAGCAACGCACTCGACCCCGCCTCCGTGATCCTGCTGCGCGAACAACTGCTCAGATGTGCGCAAGATGGCGCGGCGATCGTGGTCAGCAGTCATCACCTCGATGAGGTGGCCCGCATCGCCGACCGCGCGTTGCTGATGAACGCGGGCCGGCTGATCGGGGAACTCGACGTCACCGGGCAGGACCTCGAACGCACGTTCTTCGAGCGCATTCGTCAGGACGACGAAAAGTGCACAGCAGCGGAGGCCGTCCGGTGAGGGCGGTCATCCGCGTCGAGGCCCTGAAACTGACGCGCTCGCCAGTCGGTGTGGTCGCCACTCTGGCCGTGGTCCTCGCCCTCCTCGGCGGCATCACCGCAGGCGTGGCGGGTGGGAACCCCGACCTGATCGCAAAGGCAGGGCCGGACGGTGCCCTCGATTGGAACGGTCTGCTGGCCGGCGCGACC
Source organism: Micropruina sp. (assembly GCA_047602545.1). Lineage (GTDB taxonomy): Bacteria > Actinomycetota > Actinomycetes > Propionibacteriales > Propionibacteriaceae > Micropruina. The sequence continues at coordinate 346,823 of JASGHC010000004.1, forward strand.
CAAGTCACCGCTGTTGTGAGCATCCTCGGATTCGGGATAGTGCTCGCTTGGATGTTCGGTCGCGAGTTCGTCGAGGGCACCATCACCGGCCTGTTCGCGCTACCGGCCAGTCGCGGCAAGATCGCGCTGGCGAAACTGACGGTGTACGCGCTGTGGGCCGTCATCGTCAGCGGTGCACTCACACTCGGCGTGCTGCTCCTCGGGCTCACCTTCTCCTACGGCCCGCCGAGTGCTGAGGTCTGGACGACGCTAGGGAGACTGTTCATCCTCGGGGTGCTCTCCACGGGTCTCGCAGTGCCGGTCGCCTGGTTCGCCACGGTCTTCCGTTCGCTGCTCGCGGCGGTCGGCTGCACGATCGCCCTCGTCGTCACCGCCCAAGTTGGGGCCCTCGCCGGAGAAGGGGGGGGGTGGATGCCGTTCGCCGCTCCCGCGCTCTGGGCCATGTCGAACGGCGCCGCCGTTACCGCCATACAACTCGGAGCAACTCTCACCGTTCCGGTGGTGTTCGCGGTGCTCTGCTGTGTCTCCTGGTCGGACCTCCAACTCGACCGCTGACCCGCCGAGCGTGGTGTGTCACGCTGGACACGGCTGGACTCAAGGGCCGAACTGCTGGCAACGGGTTCGAAAGCTCCGTTCCGCGTGGAACCAGGCAAACGAGTGAGCCTAGGTGGAGCGGCATCGTGATGTAGTGCCAGGTGAGTTGAGATGCGGGCCGGACATGAGGCGAAACCACAGTTGGTTCAGGCAGCGCGCGCAGCCAAGAGCACCGTTGCTCATCACGACCATCAGGCTGTCAGAGGGCTGATGGGCCTCACATCGAGTGTCGTTTGACCTAGCATAAGGGTGTCGCTGGCAAGAGCCTTCGGCCGCGCGAGGGTTGGGGGCACACATCGATTGGCTCGACCGAGGCCCTTCTGTGATCGTCGGGGCATATCCGAGATCGTTCGACACGGCGACCGAAGTTGAGGCGCGGCGCCCTCTGCAGACCTTGAGGTCCGTGCTCAGTCGGGTGGTTCCTGAAGATGCGTCGATCCACTTGCTACCGTTTAACCCCGCGTCCGGAGATGGGGGTTTCGAGTCAGACAACTGGTTCGGTGTTGATCAGCGGCTGGGGTCGCTGGACGACATACGGCGGCTTGCGCACCTCCACCCATTGATCGTTGACGCCATATACAACCACGTCGGTAGGAATCATGAGTGGGTTACATCGGCGTTGGGTGATCAGGACGACCGAATCCACAGCATGCGGGGCCATAACCCTGCTCCAGAACTGATGTCCCAGCGGGGCGTGCCCGTCTTTCAACGGGGGCTTGGGGCCAATCACGACGTCTATTTCCGAAAGACATTCGGTGGCGCGTACGATGTGCGACACGAGCACCCGGATGTTTGGGGTGCGATTGAGCGCCACCTTGATTTTGTTGTGAGTCTGGGCGCAAGCGCGATCCGACTCGATGCTCCTGCGTACTATGGCCGTCCGCTCGATGAGCCTCTTGCCCATCGAGCAGAAGCCGTCGCACTGACCCAAAAGGTGGTTGCTGAGGCTGGTCGGCGTCGGCTCGGCGTGGTAGCACAGTTGGCCCTAGATGACCAAGTCCCAGGGGTGTTAGTGGTCGTAGGCGACCAGGTTTCTTCTGGCTAGGGAGTTTGCTTGGTGGTTGTGCCAGATGGCGGCAGTGAGGGCGAGGATGCGTTGCGCGACCCGGGCGGCGACACCGGCCGGGGTGCGTCCGCCGTGGGCTTCGAGGTCGAGTTGGCCTTTCAACGTGTCGTTGACCGATTCGATGATTTGGCGCAGCGGTTTGAAGAACCGCTGCCCGGGTCGGGGCTTCTCTCCTTTACGGGCCGGGCGGAGCAGATCAATCCCGACCTCGGTCAGTCCGGTTTCGAACTCGCGGCCGCTGTAACCCTTGTCCGCGATGAGGATCTGCCGCCGCCTGGTGGGCCGGTCCTGCAACGCCGCCGTGGTGTCGAGCAGGTGTTCCACCACGTCACGTTCGTTGGCTTTCGCGCCGGTCAACGCCCACGCCAACGGCAATCCGTGCAGGGTGCACACCAGGTGCAGCCGGAGTCCCCAAAAGTAGCGGGAATGGGACGCGCAATAGCCGTACTCGGCCCATCCGGCCAAGTCAGAGCGTTTCGCGGTCTCCCGAGAGCGGCCACACTCCACCGGGGTGGAGTCCACCACCCACACATCATCAGTCGCGACCGGCACATGTTGGGCCAGCTCAGCAGCAAGCCATGCCATGGTGCCGTTCAGCTTCCGCAACCGTTTGTTGTAGCCGGATTGTCGCGGCAGATACGGAAACATGCCGGTGAGATGCCGGTGGGCGTACCGCAGCCAACGGGCCTCCGAGGTGTAACCCAGGAACGCCTGCATCACCGCCAACACGATCAGCTCAGCATCACTGATCCGCTCCACGAACCCGACCTCAGGCCGTTGCGGAACCTGTTCGGGGTGAGCCTTCAACAGATCATCAGCAGTCACGTAGAGTGCAGTCGCGAGGGTGTCCAGATCGGTGTCCATCAAAGCCTCCAGAGCTTGACATGGGTTAGCAACACCGACTCTGCGACACCCTCCCCTCAACCCCCAGACGCCACACCGACCTTGGACTTACTCATCTAGGCGTCGGCGGGAAGTACCGGGAGACCTCGTACCCCGCCTGGCTCACGGACCTCCAATACCCTGCCGTCCTTGCCTTGGCGATTCTCGGGCTTGATCCTGAGCCGTTGGTGAATCACATTGTCTCGACCTGGGAGGTTGAAAAGGTTATTCGACCATTGCGAACGCATGATGGGATACAACTCTACGGATGTGGGTTCTCGGCCAGCGTGACGAGGCACTTCTCGGATCGATTCACCGAAGTTGGTATGGCGCCTCGCGCGGTGCGCGGTGAGCCATACGAGGTCAATGCATCACTCCCTGAAGTTCTTGCCCATGGTGTACCAGGCGCGGTCGCGATAGAACGGTTGAGGATGGCTCTTGTCATATCGCTGCTTACGCCCCCCATCCCATATATTTACCTTCCTCTCTTGTTCTCTTGGAGGCCCGAGTGTCAAGCGGATTCTAATAGAAGCCGCGACCCAAGGAGTCTGAATCGAGTTCCAATTGCGTCGTCATATGCACGCCGATTCGCGCGGACGAAAGAGGCGATTCGACTATGGCGGGACTTCCGTACGCTAGCTTCAATGCGATCCGCATTCCATCTCGATGCTCCCCATTCGTTTGATCGGGTGGACTGGGAGGATGGCGTATTGCGCATTCAGCGCGGATCCCGAGTTCAGGCTGAGTTTCACCTGCCCTTGCGTTCCTATGGTCGTGAAGGCGGGTCAGTCGGCACAACTCCACGCTGGTCTGTCACTATAGACGGCACGATCACCTTTTCGGAATAGATTGGCGACGCTGAGGAGCAGATGTATGGAGACGGCAATCGGCCTTGCTATCGGCGTTCCGCTCGGAGTAGCTCAGTCGATCCTGATGCTTTGGATCGTATTTCGACTACTCGGACCACGACTTACTTGGTCCACGCCGGCCTTGACTCTTGTCGAAGGCGCGCCAGATTCCTGGCGCGACCAGATTGCTGCTGTCCTGTCGAACAACGGGCGCAGGGACGCCGTGGACGTGTCGATACATGCCGAACTGCGTGTTTCGCACGCTCCAGGCGTTGACGGTGTGACTCGCACTGTGATTCGACTTCCCCTTAACGCACCCTGGATGCCGCGCCTCCGCCGCGCAGGCGATGCGAGGGTGAGGATCGACGGCGCGCATATTGTTGAGAGTGATTGGGCGCGGCTCCAAATGAGAGCTGGTATCGAGTCATCCACTCTGATCGGTGTTCTCACTGAGTTTCCAGAAGCAAGTGTCAGGCTCTATGCCTTGGCATCGGACCCTTTCAGCGGCTCGCGTCAAGCCTTTGTATCCCGCGACTTCGCCGCGAAGGACCTCGTGGGCGGTGTGAGCGATGAGCCCTGACGCCGCCGACCGGATCAATCTGGACACGGTCGAGCCTCGCGCCGTGGCGGAGTCCATCTCGGATGACCTGCAGGCTAGATCGTCCGGCATCGTTGTGAGGAGGAATAACTCCCTTGTAACTGTCTCGGACGGATCCGACGAGTTGTCTGGGGTTCTATGGGACCTTGACGACACCTTGGTGCGAACCTATGCCGCGCGCCGTGCCGCCTTGTCTTCTATATTCGCTGATCAGAGCCTCGATGGGCAATCAATGAGCCGAGTGCTAAGCATATGGGAGAGGCTTCTTTGGTATTTCGAACCGACGGATTACCTCAAGATTCTAGGGGCTGTTGAATGGGAGTTGGGCATGGATTTGTCGGCGGTGGGTGCCAGATTCACGTCGGAGGAGGTTGAGACCCGCCTGCTGGCGAACCTTCGCCCTGAAAGTGGCATTGAGTCGCTCTTGATGCGATGTCTTAATCGCGGACTTCAGCTAGGGATAGTCTCAAATGGGCGACGTCGGTTCCAATTGAAGAAGCTGCAGACAACTAGTCTTACGGGATACTTCTCAACGGATCGGATCATTGTAGTCGAGCGCCCAGCCGCTGAGAAGCCAAGCGCAGCGCCAATTGAGATGGGATGCCGTGCACTGGGACTTCCGCCGTCAGCCGTTGCTTTTGTTGGCGATAGATCTTCTGATGTGATCGCTGCCAATATCGCCGGATGTCGGAGTGTACGGTTCAAAACCGTATCAGTTGGTGCGCGCGAACCAGAAGATGCCCTACTTAGAGTTGAGTCGCCTTCATTCGAAGCATCGTCCGTCTCTGGAATTTCGTCGATCATCGATCTCCTTCTTGGCTCGTAGCGGGGGCCTATGTGGGCTCTTCACAATCGCGGGTGTGGTTGGGGTCTGAATCCGCCGGTCTCGAGCAGGCCGCGTGGCGAACAGGGCGTCCAGGCGGTTCTTCTGCTTGTCGGTGAGGAGGGCTTGGCCGGTGTGCAGGGTGCGGCGGGTGCCGAACAGGGGATCGCCGGCACGGCCCCGGTGGCCGAGGGTTTCTTGCTGGACGCGTTGCCGGCAGCGGTCCAGGGCATCGCCGGCGAGTTGGACGACGTGGAACGGGTCCATCACTTCCACAGCGTCGGGGAGTTTCTCGGCGGCGGCGGTCTTGAACCCGGTGAAGCCGTCCATGGCGACGATCTCGACGCGGTCGCGCCAGGCCTGGTCGCGCTCGCCCAGCCGGGTCGCGCACACCTGTTTGGAGCGGCCCTCGACCATGTCCAGCAGCCGCGCCGGACCCTTCTGGTCACGAACCGGGGTGAGATCGATGATCACGGTCACGTACTTGTCGCCCTTGCGGGTGTGCCGCCAGGCGTGTTCATCGACCCCGATCACGGCCACGCCGTCGAACCGGGCCGGGTCGCTGATCAGGACCCGTTTGCCCTCGGCCAGGACGGCGTCGTTGGCGGTGTTCCACGACACGGCGAGCCCTTCGGCGATGCGGGCCACACCTGAGTCGGAGATGAGTGATCCGGGCTGAGGTGTTCTCGTAAGACACTTTGGGGGGGGTGGGGCGGGCGGGGCTCGAACCCGCGACCCAGGGATTATGAGTCCCCTGCTCTAACCTGCTGAGCTACCGCCCCAACCGGCGCTCGATCGCGACCGGTGGCCCTTGCTGCGCCGGGGGCGTCAGGTGAGCCGGCTCAGAGTGTATCGGAGTGACCTCCCGCACTCGGCAGGTCCCCGACGCCGACGCGACCTGTCGCGGGCATTGCGCAACGTGGACGCGGACGTGAGGCTGTAGCCACCGGTCTTACAGCTCTGTTAACCATCCAGGTAATTGCCTACTCCGAGTGGGTTTTCGGCAATAGGGTGAGCTTCAGTTGAGCGGTGAGAGCTCTACGACAAGGAGAAGAAGGTATGACGCAACTGGGAGCCGCGGCCGATCTGGCGTCGGTCAAGGACCAGACCACACGAGAGATCGAAGGACTGCGCGAGCAGCTGCTGAGTATCAGCCGGACGATCCACGCCAACCCCGAACTGTCCTGGGAGGAACACAAGGCGGCGGCGCTCGTTGCGGAGACGATGGGTGCGGCAGGCTTCGACGTCGAGGTCGGCGCCTACGGGGTGGAGACCGCTGTGGAGGCCGTCTACGGCGACGGCGACCTCACCGTCGTCATCTGCGCCGAGTACGACGCGCTGCCGGGCGTTGGGCATGCTTGTGGGCACAACGTGATCTGCGCCGCCGGTGTGGGTGCCGCGCTCGGGCTGGCGAAGGTGGCGGACGAGGCAGGCCTGCGGGTCGTGCTCCTCGGCACGCCGGCCGAAGAGCATGGCGGCGGCAAGGTGTCCCTGCTTGAAGCCGGTGCTTTCGAGCAGGCCGACTTCTCGATGATGGTGCACGGCATGACCGCGACCCCGGACATGATCGGTGACAGCCACAGCGCGCGCGGCATGTCCTCGACCGCGGTGGATCGCTTCGAGGTGACCTACACCGGGCTGACGGCGCATGCCGCGGCGGTTCCCGAGCTGGGAATCAACGCGTCCAACGCCGCGGTGCTCGCGCTCAACGCGTTCGCGATGCTGCGCCAGCATCTGCCCAAGGAGACCAACCTGAATGCGTTCATCTCGCACGGCGGCGAGGCGACCAACATCATTCCCGATCGGACGGTGGTCCAGGTCGAGTTGCGCGCCTACAACCTCGAGATCTGGCGTGCGATGAAGAAGAAGGTGCTGCGCTGCTTCGAGGCCGGAGCGATCGCGACTGGCTGCACGTGGGAATGGGCGCCCACCGAGCACCCGTATGCCCCGGTGGTCAGCGACGACACGCTTGCGTCCCTGTGGGACGTCAATTTCGCGGCCCGCGGGCGGACGATCGACACCCAGGTCCGTCTCGGCGGGGGGTCGACGGACATGGGCAACGTGTCCCAGGTGGTCCCGGCGATTCATCCGCTGGTCACCTTCCGTGGCGCTGACGCCCCGCCGCACAACCCGGCTTTTACCGCGATCGCGGCGAGTCCTGCTGCCGACGAGGCGCTGATGGACGGTGCGGTCAGCATGGCGGCCACCGTTCTCGATGTCGCCCTCACCCCCGAACTGCGGGCGGACTTCAAGGCTCGCAAAGCGGCCCGTCCCGCCGGTGCCACCCAGGCGAAGTTCTCCTCCTGAGCACTGGTCCGGGTCTCAGATCCTCGAACCGAAAGGTCCTTGATGTCTAAAACAACCCCAGAAGCGACGGAGGCCGCCGGGGCCCCGCCGCGTGTATTCACTATCTCCTTCAAAGACAAAGGGCTCTGGCTGCTGTTTGCGCTCATTGTCCTGCTCGCCGCCATCGCGCAGTTCATCGGGCCGCTGACGGTACCCCTCGGCAGCGTTTCGATCATGCTGCTGCCAATGATCTGGGCGCTGCTGATGGGTGTGCTCATCTCCGGGCAGACCTGGCGTCCGCTCCCGATCGATCTGCAGCACACCGCGAACGCCATCATGAGCGTGGCCGTCCTGGTGCTCTGCGCCCGGCTGGGCCTGACCCTGGGCCAGCAGCTGCCGGCGTTGTTTGCGGCGGGTCCGGCGCTGCTGCTGCAGGAGTTGGGCAACGTGTTCGGCTCGCTGCTGCTCGCCCTGCCGCTGGCGGTGCTGCTCCGGATGGGGCCGGCGACGGTCGGTGCCACGTTCTCGATCGACCGTGAACCGTCCTTCGCCATGGTCACCTCACGGTTCGGCGCCGACTCGCCGCAGTACCGGGGCGTGCTGTCGATGTACGTGTTCGGCTCGATCTTCGGCGCCATCGTGGTCAGCCTGGTCGCCTCGATCATCTCCGCGCTCGGCATCTTCCGCTGGGAGGCGCTGGCGATGGGCTCCGGCGTCGGTTCGGGCTCGATGATGGCGGCAGGCATCGCGTCGGTGGGCGCGGCGCATCCGGAGTTCTCCCAGACCATCGCGGCACTCGCCACCACCGCCAACCTGATTGCCGCAGTCGTCGGCGTGCCGCTCACCCTATGGATCTCGCTGCCGTTGGCGGACCGGTTCTACAAGTTCCTGACCCGCAACCAGAAGGAGGTTGTGAAGAAGGAGTTGACCGGCAATATCAGCGCGCTCGCCAGCGTGCTGGATGTGCCGAAGGTCAACCTGAACCCGGCGACCAGCCTGCTGATCCTGACCGTGGCCGGCTTGATCACGGCCACCATCGTAAAGAAGGGCTTCTCCTTCGACATGGTGATCACCTACGCCCTGATCGCCGCGATGGTCGGGATCGCGATCTGGCTCAACGGCGTCACCAAGGGCAAGGTGCCGGCGCTGATCACCGTCATCCTGATCGGCACCTACATCACCTCGCCGTGGTTCCCCGGCGCCCAGGCGGTCCTGCACACCGCCGAGTCGGTGGACTACCTGTCGGTGATCACGCTGATGCTCGCGGTCGCCGGTCTCAGCATCGGTAAGGATCTGCCGATGCTTCGCCAGATCGGCTGGAAGATCCTGCCGGTGGGCTTCGTCGTCATTGCGGCGACCTTCCTCGCCTCGACCGTGATCGCCGAGGTCGTGCTCGGCATCCTGCATCGGTAGCGAGCGCTTCGTCAGATTCCGTCGGTTGAGCTCGTCGAAACCACCCAGGCAAGGGGTTTCGACGAGCTCGATCCACGACTGGCCGGCGTCGGTCGAGCGTGTCGAGACATCGGACGGCGTCGCGCTGGCAGGGCAGTGGTGTCGACAAGCTCAACCAACGGCGAGCATCGGCTCAGTCGAACAGGGCCTTCCCGAGGTAGCTGCCGGTCGCCGGACCGGGCGGAATCGCGAACACGGCCGAACCGATGTGCCGGATGTACTCGTTCAGCAGGTCGAAACGACCGAGCTTGTTCTGCAGGTCGACGAAATGGTGCGGATTGTTCTGGTAGCTGATGAACAGCAGTCCGGCGTCCAGCAGCCCCTGACTGTTGAGGCCGTCGGTGTAGTTGTACCCGCGGCGCAGAATCTTCACGCCGCTGTTGTTCTCGGGAGCGGCCAGGGCGATGTGCGAGGTGGGATCGATGACGTGGGCGCCTTCGGCCTGCTTGCTGAAATCCGGGGTGTCGAACTCACGGTCCCCGGTCAGCGGTGCCCCCTCGTCCTTGGTACGGCCGAAGATCCGCTGCTGATCCGAGATCCGGTCGAAATCCCAGGTCTCGATGGTCATCGCGATCTTCCGGACCACCTGATAGGTGCCGCCGGTCATCCAGTCGGCATCCTTCAACCAGACGAATTGGTCATAGTCGGCGTCGCTCGCCACATTGCGGGTGCCGTCCTTGAATCCCATCAGGTTCCGCGGCGTCTCCTGACCGGGGCCGGCGCTGGCGCGTCCGAAACCCATCACCACCCAATGGGTGTGCGCGGTCGTGGTGACCATTCGAGCCAGGTTGCGGATGGCGTGGTAGGCCACCTGGGGGTCGTCGGCGCAGGCCTGCACGGAGAGGTCGCCGCCGGACAGTTCCGGCTGCAGCACGTCCCCGGGGATCCGGGGCAGGTCCGTCAGGAGCGCCGGCCGCTTGTGGGCCAGGTCGAAGCGCTTGTCGAACACCCCCGGGCCGAGCCCGACAGTCACCGTGAGGGACGCCGGCGCAAGCCCATGCGCCTCGCCGGTGTCGGTGGCGACGGCGTCCGGACGCGCCGGCTCGATGGTGCCGATCGCCTTGCCGCGGGTGAGTTGGGCGATCGCCGCGCTCCACCGGGCGAGCAGCACCTGCAGGTCCTGCCGGGTTGCTCCACGATTCAGGTTGAAGGTCATGAACACCGAGTGCCGCTGTGGGGGCGTCCGGATTCCGGCCTGATGCGCCTGGTCGTAGAACGGGACGCTCTGGTTCAGGTTGACCGTGTCCGGCCCTTCGGCCCCCGGCTGTGGGGTGCCGCCGGACGCCGGACTTCCGCCTCCCAAGAAGGCGGCAGTCGCCGCTCCGCCGGCCACGGCGCCGGCCGCGGCCGCGCCGCCGGTGATCAGTCCGCGTCGGGACAGCCGACTCCGCGGCGCGGGCGTATCGTCGGAGCCGACCGGCGACGGTCCTGCCGGGCCGGGGGAGCCGGTCCCGACCGGATCGGTTCGCGATTCGTCCGTCATCTCTACCTCTTAGTGGTTCTCACCGGGATCACCGGTTGACGCGACGCCACCGGCTGATCCTGTCGAGCCGCTTGTCAGAGCCATTCAGGCTCCGACAAGCACGACCGACGCAACCCTTGATCCCTCGCGGAATCGCCGACCGAGTCTCCCTCGTTGGTTGAGCTTGTCGAAACCTGCTTCAACGAGCCTCCGTGGGAGGTCCCGACAAGCTCAACTCACATGACGATCAGTTGACGGCAGCCACACTCACTGGGCGGTCGCGACCTTCTCGGCGATCTTCTGCAGGGGCTGCTGCAGCGCCAACACCGCCTGGCTCAGCTCCTTGCTGTACTTGGCCCGATTGGCCTCGTTCCACGGAATGTAGCCACCGGGGGAGGCCTGGTCGCGCAGCTTGCTCAGGGCGGCGTCCACGTTGCCGAACTGCTTGATCACCTCGTTGACGAGCTCGGGATCGATCTTCTCCAGGCCGGGCTGCAGGTAGGCGAACGCCTGCCGGGCACCCTCGACGTTGGAATGGAAGTCAACCAGGTCGGTGTGGCTGAACGCCTCCTCCTCGCCGGTGATCTTGCCCGACTGCACCTCTTCCAGCAGCGCCGCGGCGCCGTTGGCCAGGTCTTCCGGCTTGAAGGTCAGCTTCTTGACGACGTCCACCAGCTTGCCGACGTTGGCCTCCAGATCGGCGGCGTACTGCTTGGTGGCATCGGTGATCTTGCCGTTCTTCCACAGGTCGCGCTCGATCGCGTGGAATCCGGACCAGCCGACCTTCGGGTCCAGGTTGGACGCCCGCATGTCGATCAGGTAGTCGAGGTTGCCCTTATTGTCGTTCACCTTGAAGCCGGGCATCACGAAGCCCTCGACGTCGGACTCGATCTTCTCGTAGAACGGACGCGCCGCCAGGTAGGCGGCCTGCGCTTTGGCGACGTCGCCGCTGTCGATCGCGGCACGCAGCTCGGAGACCGCGGCCTTCAGTCCGTCGGCCTGGGTGCCGACCCACGCCGCGTAGTCCTTGACGCCCTGGTTGAGCAGCGTGGCGGTGCTGCCGGTCGGTGCCGCCGCGGCCTCGCCGGTGACGGTGAACGGCTGGGTCTCGGGGGTCGCGCCGAGGCAGTACAGGGTGTAGGTGCCGCCGTCCATCGTGATGGTGAAGGGCGACGGCGGCAGCCCGGGGGCCAGGTTCTCCTTCTCGCCGAGGATCTTCAGCTCGCTCTGGATCTCGACCTCGGTGATTGCGGCCGAGCTGACGTTCTCGACGGTGAAGGTGACCGGCCCGGCGGGCGCGGTGAGGTAGTCCGCGGTGCAGGTGTCGCCCTTGTCACCGCCGGCCAGCGTGATCGTGACCTGGGCGACGCCATTGACCACCGGTGCCGAGCCGTCGGCCGGTGCAGAGGCGGGCGCGCTGGTGGACGCGGCCGGTGTGCCGGCGCATCCGCTCAGTCCGGCGGCCAGGGCGAGGGCAGCGCCCAACCCCACCGCGGCGTGGCTTCTACGAGACATTGAGATTCCTCCTTGATTCAGATTCGGACGCCTCGACCACGTGGTCGGGCTGCGGCAGCCGGCGACGGGCGCGCTCGGCGAGGATCAGGGTGACGGCTGCCGCGACCAGCAGCAGGGCGGGGAACACGCGTCCCCAGAAGGTGCGTTCCACCTGCTGGGTGCGCAGGGTGAGCGCGGCCTGTTCGGCGGCCTCGACGCGGGCCTCATCGACCGTCAGCGACCCAGAACCCAGCGGTGTTCCGTCGGCGAGGACGCCGGTCAGGGTGAGCGTTCGCGGGTTCGGCAGCCCACCCCCGCTGAGTGTGGCCGTCGTGGTCTCGGTCTGGGTGAAGTCGAGCACCTCGCCGGCGGCGAGCCACAGCTGCCGCTCGGCGGCACGCGTCCAGGTCACGGTGAACGGGCCCTTGGCAAGTTGCGGGTTGATCCCGAGCGGTAGGCGCCCCCCGTTGAGCGGGACCAGCTCGTCGAGCGTCAGAGTCGCGGGCAGGCCGCCGTGCGCGGCAGGCTCCAGAGCCTGCCGGTAGGTGACCGCGTCCGGCACCGTGCGGTGGGGGCCGACGATCCCACCGGTCAGCGGCATGGTCGATTCGGCCGTGCCCACGGTGATCACCGCGCGATCTCCCTCGACCCGGACGTTCCCGGCAGCATCACCGGCCCGGTTGACCAGACCGGCAGGGCCGAGGTCCGCCATCTGCGCCGGACCGATCGCGAGGAACATCACCGCGGCCACCACCCCCAGCACCCCGGCGAGACCGAACCGCAGCCGGACGGCACCACGGGCGTCCGGCCGCCACTTCTTGGGCCAGTAGACGTGGATCGCCATCGGGATGGCGTAGGCGAACCAGCCCACCACCTGGATCACGCGTGGGTCCGGGGGAATGCCCAAGACGCCGGTGAACAGGGCGCCTTGGATGGATCCGGGAGGAGCGAGCCAGGACAGGTCGACCGTCTTGCCCTGTCCGGCGTTGAGCCAGCCGGCGCCGTGCATCTTGCCCAGGGTGCTCATCACGAGGCCCGCGGCAACCAGCAGCAGGAAGGCGCTGGTGACCCGGAAGAACCTGCCCAGGTTGAGCCGCATGCCGCCGGTGTAGAGGCCGTACCCGATCACGGCCGCCGTCAGGATGCCGAGGATCGCTCCCGTGGCCGCCAGTGCCGCGTTGGTCGAAGCAGAGAAGGTGGCCAGCAGGAAGACGGAGGTCTCGAAACCTTCCTTGAGAACGGCGAGGAACGCCATCACCACCAGGGCGCGTCCGGTTCCGGCGCTGAGTGCTTCGGTCGCGGAGCTCTCCAAGTGGCGCTTGAGGCCGCCGGCGTTGCTGTTCATCCACAGCAACATGCCGGTGACGAAGACGATGGCGACGATGCCGATGATCGCCTCCATGCCTTCCTGGGCAGCCTGCGGCAGGCTCGTCTCGACAATCCGCAGTGCGACGCCGACTCCGAGGCTGAGCAGGATGGCGGCGGCGACCCCGATCAGCATCGGGGTCAGTGAGCGTCCGTTGCGCTTCAGGAATGCGGCGATGATGCCCACGATCAGGGCTGCTTCGAGCCCTTCCCGCAAGCCGATGATGAAGGTTGCCAGCACGTTTTGCCGTCCGCGAATGTCGATGGTCCCGCGCGCGGTCTCAGCTCCCGATGGGGCCGTGGCGGTTGGTTAGCTTTGCCTAACCTTAGCCACAGTATTGCGTCGGCGCCGGACTTTCCGAAGCACGTCCAGGATGAGACTGAGCTGCCGGTCGACCTGGTTCGACCCACTGCGACCCGCATGTCGTCTTCGGACCGCTTGATCCGGGTGAGCGAGACCAGGTCAGAGGACGCTCCACTAGGACGGCCGTCGCATCCGGTAGGTGACCTCGGGGCGTCCGGCACGACCGTAGACCGGCACCCGCTCACAGCCGCCGGTGTCGGCGAGATGCTCCAGGTAGCGCCGCGCGGTCACCCGGGACGCCCCGATTATCTCGGCCGCCCGGCTGGCCGACAGCCCGTCGGGTTCGGCGCGGATCGCCGAACGGATCGCGGCCATGGTCTCGGTGGACATCCCCTTGGCCAACTGCTGTCCGGCCGGATCGCGCAGCGCAGCCAGGGCGGCGTCGATCTCACCCTGGTCGAGCACCTCGCGGTCGCCGGCGGCGGCCTCGGCGAACGACGCGTAGTGCAACAGCTTGGCTCGCAGTGTCGCGAACGCGAACGGCTTGATCACGTAGTGCACCGCGCCGCTACGGACGGCCTCACGGATCGACGGCACGTCGCGGGACGCGGTCAGCACCATGATGTCGGGTCCCAACGGCATCGCCTGCAGTGCGCGGGCCACCTCCAGGCCGTGCATGCCGGGCATGTTCAGGTCGAGCAGGACCAGGTCGACGTCACCAGCGACGCAGCGCCGCAGCGCGCCCGCCCCGTCCAACTCGATGCCGACCACTTCGAAGCCGGGGACGCGCCGCACGTAGAGGCTGTGGCCTTCGGCCACCACCGGCTGGTCGTCGACCACCAGGACCCTGATCATCGGATCATTCTTCCGAAACCGGTCTGGGGCAGTGGAACCCGCACCACGAAGCGCCACGGGTCCCGCCGGACAGTGATCGAGCCGTCCAGCCGGCGCAGCGCGCCGGCGACCAGCGAAAGTCCGAGTCCGCGTCCGTGTGGCCGGGCGTCGTCCTCGGCGGGTTTGGTGCTCCAGCCGCGGGTGAAGATCCGGTCCAGGTCGGCAGGGTCGACCCCGGCGCCGGAGTCGCTGATCTCCAGCACCAGCACGGGGTTGTCGCCGGCCGGCAACGGGCTCGCGTCGTCGCCGTCCGAACCCGGGCGGGCACCCTCCGGCCGACCGGAGACCCGCACCCAGCGCTCGCCAGGCATTCCGGCGACGGCGTCGATGGCGTTGTCGACCAGGTTCCCGACGATCACCAGGACGTCGGCGGCCCGATCACCGGTGCTCGGCACGTCCAGATCCTCGGCCAACAGCAACTCGACGCCGCGCTCGTGCGCCTGGGCCGATTTGCCCAGCAACAAGGCCGCCAGCGGGGCGTCCCGGACGGCCCCGGTGACCGCCTCAACCTGTTCCTGGCTACGTGCGATGGTGGCGGTTGCGTAGGCGATCGCGTCGTGGCCGCGGTCCAACTCGACCAGCATGATCACCGTGTGCATCCGGTTGTCGGCCTCGTGTGCCCGGCTGCGCAGCATCTCGCTGAATGACCGCAGCGAATCCAGCTCGCCGGTCAGCCGGGCGAGTTCGGTGCGATCGCGCAGTGTCGTCACCCAGCCGAGATCCTCGCCATCGAAAACGGCCCGCTCGCGGGTGACGACCAGAACCCGTCCGTCCTCGACGAACTGCTCCCCGTCGCACTCCCGGTCGGACGTCATCAGTTCCATCAGTTCGGGATCGAGCCACAGGTCCTCGACCCGCGTGCCCGGTTCGATCTCGGGCATGCCGATCAGACCACGGGCGTCGTCGTTGATCAGCACCACGGTGCCGTCCTTGCCGACCATCACCAGGCCGGCCCGCAGTGAGTGCAGCACCGCCTGGTAGTAGGTGTGCAGGCGTTGCAGCCCGACCGAACCCAGGCCGCGGGTCTGTCGGTGCAGCCGGCGGGCGATCGCCCAGGACCCGAGCAGGCCGACGGCCAACGATCCGGCGGCGAACCAGATCACCGGGGTGGCCCGGTCGAAGGCGAGCTGATTGACCGAGGTCATCGCCACCGCTACCGACACCAGGGCGACCACCTGCCCCGAGGCGTCCCTGGCCGGGACGACCACGCGCACCGACGGTCCCAGGGTTCCGGTGAACTCCTCGACGACCTTCCCGCCGGCCTTGGCCGGCAGCCAGCTGCCGTTGTAGGGGCCACCGACCCGTTCGCCGGTGGGGTGCGTCCAGCGGATGCCGTCGGGCGAGATGACGATGATGAAGAGCAGATTGTCGGCGGCCCGGATCTTCTCGATCGGGTCCCGCAGCGTGGCCGCCGGATCGGCGGAGCCGGCGGCGTCCACCAGCCACGGTGACCCGGCCACTGCGACGGCGGCCGCTTCGGCCCGGGCGACCGCTTCGGCGCGCGCGGTCTCGGTTGCCGATCGGACGGCCAGCAGCCAGATCGGTGCCACCGTGATGGCCAGCACCAGCAGGATCAGCGAGAAGATCTGCGCCGACAGACTCCAGCGGTCCTGAGTGCCCGACCAGAGTTCAAGTCGCCGCCGGGGCACGGAGCGGCGCAGTCCGCTCGGGACGCGTTCCACCGCCGGCGCCGTAGCCATGCGCCCACTATCGCAAATCCGGACGTGGTAAGCGCGGTGAGCCCTCGCGGTTCACGTCCGGTGTTCGGGTGGTAGGCGGGGACAGGCCCGCGCTGCGTATTCGGAGGCCGACGCCGGACGACCCGACCGCGGGCGTGGATTCTCGCCCGTCAATAGTTCATTGTGTACGCGGCCGAAGTTCTTGTCGCCCGTCGGGCCCGGGCCTTACGGTTCCCCAGGAACGGACGACATAGCCCCCGTGGTTGTCCGAGTGCCTCGGTCCCGGGCGCCCGCCGTCAGCCACGCGTCCGTTCCGATGGGTCTTCGAAGAGGAAGAGTGCACGATGTTGGCGATGTTCGGACTGATCATCGTGGCCGGGTTCATGACGCTGATCATGACCAAGAAGGCCACCCCTTTCACCTCGTTGGTGCTGGTTCCGCTGGTGGTCGGCATCGTCGCCGCCTTCGTCACCGGAGCGTTCCAGTGGACGGATATCTTCAAATTCGCCATCGCCGGCATCAGCAGCAATGCCGATCTGCAGATCACCGGGGTCGCGAACACCGCCGTCATGCTGCTGTTCGCGATCCTGTACTTCGGGTTGATGCTGACCGCCGGGCTGTTCGATCCGGTCGTCGCGTTCATTCTGCGGGTGGTCAAGGGCGACCCGCTGAAGGTGCTGGTCGGCACCGCCGTGTTGTCGCTGGCGGTGTCGGTGGACGGCGACGGCTCGACGACCACGCTGGTTGTCTGCTCGGCGATGATCCCGGTCTACCGCAAGCTGAACATGAAGATGATGGACCTGGCGGTGTTGATCATCCTGGCCAACTCGATCATGAACCTGCTGCCCTGGGGTGGGCCGACCGCCCGGATCATCGCCGCACTCAAGGTCGACGAAGGCGAACTGCTGCGCCGGATCATTCCCGGCATGGTGCTGGCAGCGCTGTGGGTGGTGGGCGTTTCCGTCATTCGCGGGATTGCCGAGCGCAAGCGGCTGGGCGTGGTGGACATCACCCCCGAGGAGCTCGCCGAGGTGGGCAAGACGACCCACCCCGAGGACATCGATCTGGGCCGCGCGCACAAGGTCTGGTTCAACTTCGTGCTGACCATGGTGATGATGGTGGTGCTGATCTTCGGCGGCGAGCTGCCGTTCGTCCCCAAGGTGAACGCCGCGCTGATCTTCGCGATCGGTTTCGCTCTCGCGCTGGTGATCAACTACGGCAATCTGGTCGATCAGCGCCGGGTGGTCGAGAAGTACGGGTCGTCGGCCGTCCAGGTGATCATCATGGTGCTGGCCGCGGGCGTCTTCATGGGGGTGCTGGCCGGGACCGGGATGAGCGCGGCGATGGGCCAGGCGCTCTCGGACTGGGTTCCGGACGCCCTCGGCTCGCATTGGCCGCTGGTCACCGCGATCGCCTCCGCCCCCGGCACCTTCCTGCTCAGCAACGACGCCTTCTACCTCGGGGTGCTGCCGGTGCTGAACCAGGTCGGCGTGCAGAACGGCTTCGCGCCGATGGACATCGCGATCGCCTCCACCGCCGGCCAGGCATTCCACCTGCTCAGTCCGCTGGTCGGCTTCATCTACCTGCTGCTCAACCTGACCGGCGTCGAGATGGGCAAATGGCAGATCACCTCGGCGAAGTGGGGCCTCGGCACCTTCGCCGCCTTCCTGCTGTGCATGTTCACCGTGGGCGGCGTCCCGCTCTGATCAGCCGGTGCCGGGCGTCCGCTGGTCGATGCGATGGGCGACCCCGGACGCGGTGAGCACGGCGGCCGAGAACCACAGGGCGCCCGCCGCACCCAGCCAGCCGGTGCCGACGGCGGCCAGCGTCGGCACCACCACCTGGCCGAACCGGTTCGAGACCAGGCGCAGGGCCAGCGCCGCCCCGCGCGCCGTGGCCGGCACCGAGCGGACGACCAGTGTCATGGTCAGCGGCTGGCCGATGCCGAGCAGGAACCCGCCGACCAGGGCGGTCGGCGCCAGCACCGCCATCGACGACACCGGTAGTGCGATCATGGCCAGCGCCACCCCTGAGCCGATCGTGCTGGCGGTGACCAGCAAGTCGTGGCCCCAGCGCGCGGCGAGCCGTCCGATGCCGACCCGCGAGGCCAGGGACGCTGCGGCGCGCAGTCCGAGCAGCACCCCGACCGTGGCGGCGTCGATGCCGCGGTCGTGCGCCACCAGGGGCAGGTAGGCGGTGAGGATGTCCACGGCGGTCAACAGCGACATGCTGGTGAACAACGCGCTGGCGACTCCCGGTCGCCGGATCAGTTCCATGCTGCCGATCCGCTCGGACGGCGCCGGGGCCGGGGGAGCGGTGCCCCGCCGCGAGCGGGCGGTGCGGGCGAGGCAGACCGCCAGCGGGATCGCCGCCGCGGCGACCGCGGCCGCCAGGCCGGCCGCCCGTGCCGAGCCCGACACGTCGACCGGAGCCGATCCGAGGGCGAACCCGGCCAGCAGCGGGCCGAGCAACTGACCGGCCGACACCGACGCGGTCGTCCAGCCGAAGCCGGCGTCCAGTTGGTCGTCGCTGGCGATCTTGGCGACGTGCCCTTGCGCACCGACCATCAGCAGGACGTGGGCGAACCCGAGCGCGGTGGACGACGCGGCCACTGCCGGCAGATCGGGCGCCAACGCCAGCCAGGTGATCGAGGCGGCACACAGCACCGTGCCGATCACCAGCAGCGTCAGCGTGCGGCCGGTGCGGTCGGTGAAGCGCCCCAACGGCATCGCCGCCAGCACCGACAGCACCGCGAAGGCGGCTGCCGCGATGCCGACCTCGAACCCGCCGCCGCCCATCGCGATGGTCCGGTACGAGATCAACGGACGGGCCGCGTGCAGCCCGGTCTGGGTCACCACCAGCGTCGCCAGCAGCAACAGGAACTGGCGTCGCCCTCGTCCGCTCACCGGCCGTCGCTGGAGAGCTCGGCGACGACGCTGCAGATCAGGCTGCGATCCACATGCGCCAGCATCAACGCCCGCGCCGTCGCCGGATCGCCGGCGGCGACGGCGTCCGCGATGGCGGCGTGTTCGGCGCGCACCCGTTCGACATGCTCGACCGGCCTGCTGCGGTGGCGCAGGCCGAGCAGCCGGTAACGATCGGATCTGTCCCAGAGCCCGTCCAGAATGGCGATCAGCGACGGGTTGTGCGAGGCCCGGTAGACCGCCCGGTGGAAGTCGCGGTGCGCATGCAGCGATTCGGCGGTCGGCTGTGCCGCCACCGGATGCAGGGCGTCGAGGGCGGACGCGATGGCGGCCAGGTCGGCGTCGGCACGGCGCTGCGCGGCCAGCTCGGCGGCGAAGGGGTCGAGGACGCGGCGCAGGTCGAGCAGGTCCTGAGCCTCGGCGGCGTTCAGCTCGGTGACGGTGGCGTCGCGATGTGAACTGAGGCTCACCAACCCCTCGCCGGCGAGTTGCTTGAGGGCCTCGCGCAGCGGGGTCGTGCTGATGCCCAGCTCGGACGCCAGCCGCTCCTGCCCGATCGCGGCGCCGGGAACCAGCTCTTCGGCCAGGATCCGCCGCTTGACCTCGGCGTAGGCGAACTGGCTCTTGCTGGAAAACGGACCGGTCATCCTGACATCTTATAGCCTATAGGCTGATCGAATCGAACGCGATGGGGTCGTCTCGTGCGGCGAGCTCAGCCAGCGGGCCGGCTCAGCGCCACTGGCCGTCGGTGGGCACGATCAGCGCGTCTCGGACGCCGGGTCGTCGATCACCAGGCAGTTCAGCTCGAACGCCGCGCGGGTGGCGAGCTGAGCGACGTTGGCGGACCACCCCTTACCCCCGCGCTCGCCGAACTATCTGGGGCTCGCTGAACTCCGCGAGCGCGGGATGGTTCGGCACGCGTTTGGCGTCGGACGCCGTCGCGTCCGCTTGCCCGCAGCCGCCGGACCCGAGAGAGTCCTGCCATGAGGTTCCTCTTCCTGGGCGCGGGCGCGATCGGCACCTACGTCGGGGGCAGCTTGGCTGCCGCCGGCGAAGACGTCAGCTTCATCGAACGTCCCAGCACTGCCGAGGCGATCGCCTCGACGGGGCTGAAGGTGCACACCGCGGCCGCCACTCGCCTGGTGACGAATGTGACCATGTACGGCAGTGCCGCGGACGCACTGGCCGCCGGGCCCTACGACATCGGCGTTTTCGCGCTGAAGTCGTTCGACACCCAGACGGCGCTGGACGACCTGGTCGCCACCGGACACGAGGTGCCGACCATCCTGTCGTTGCAGAACGGTGTCGACAACGAGCCGACCATCGCGGCCACGCTCGGTGCCGACCGGGTGCTGGCGGGCACCGTCGCGACCGCCGTGAGCAAGCCCGGCATCGGGGAGGTGCGTGAAGAGAAGCACCGCGGGATCGGGGTCGCGATGGGTCACCGGTTGAGCGAACCGCTGGTCGCTGCGCTGGAGCAGGCCGGCCTTTCCGGACGGCTGTTCGCTGATGCCGGCGCGATGAAGTGGTCGAAGCTGCTCACCAACCTGACCGGCAACGCCACCTCGGCGATCCTGGACCGCACGGTTGCCGAACTGTTCTCCGACAAGCGCAGCTACGGCATCGAGGTGGCCGTGCTGCGGGAATGCCTGGCGGTGATGAAGGCCCTGGGTCACGGTGTGGTCGACCTACCCGGCACCCCCGTCCGGGCTCTCGCCCTCGCGACCCAGCTGCCCCGTTTCATCGCTCAGCCGGCCCTCACCAAAGCGCTCGGTGCCGGCCGCGGCGACAAGATGCCCAGCTTTCACATCGACCTGCACGGCGGACGAGGGCGCTCCGAGGTGTCCTTCCTCAACGGCGCCGTGGCTCGCCACGGTGCCGGGGCCGGCGTCCCCACCCCGGTGAACGCTCTGCTCACGTCCACCCTCGAGGCACTCACCGCCGGCGAGATCCCCCTGGACACATACCGGCACAGTCCGGACGCCCTGCTCGCCCGCCTCCGCTGACCGAGACGGTCAGCGGAGCGCCTTCATGACGTCGGCGACCAACTGCTCGGTGCGGATGTCGTCGGCGGCGGGGGAGAAGCCGAGCCGGACGATGACGAGCTTTTCGGACGGCACCACGTACAGCCGCTGGCCGTCGTGCCGCTGGCCCAGTAGGCGTCGCGGGGGAGCCGCTGGTCGACGAGTGGGCCGGACGCGGTGCGATTTGTCCACCAGCCGGCTGCATAGTTCGGGTCCTCCGCGGACGGCGGAGTGACGGCCGTGGTGGTCTGCCGCATCCAGCCCGCCGGTAGCAGGCGACGTCCGTTCCAGACGCCGTCGGCGAGCGCGAACTGTCCGATCGCGGCCCAATCCCGCGGGGTCGCCCACAGGTAGGAGCTGCAGACCGGATCAGGGCGCGGTCGTCGGTCCACTCGGGCCGCAGCCGGTCGTCCGACAGGGCCACCTTGCGCTGGGCGACCAACACACCCGTGAGCAGACTGGCCACGCTCTTGCTCATCGACCAGCCCAGTTGCGGTGTCCGGGCGGTGAATCCCGGCGCGTAGCGCTCAGCGACGATCCGGCCGTCACGGACGACCACCACGCCGCGGGTGCCGAGCAGGTCCCGTCCGGGCTGGTCGAGGTCGTCGCCGAAGGCGCCGGCCAGGGCTGCCTTCAGCGCCGGCGTCGGGTGGGGCATGGGCTGCCCGCTCAACGGATTCGCGGCCGCCGTGGCCGCCGTGGCCGCCCCGAACGACGGACGCCCCGGCGCCAGCGTGCAGCCGAAGCCGTCGACCGCCCAGGCCTGCTGGGCGGCGAGCGTGCCCAGCACCGAAGCTCGGTAGCCGCCGCCGTCCGGTCCGATCCGCAGGTAGGGGACGAGTGGGTTCGGCGGCAGGTCCTCGGTGATCGGACGGTGCGCGATCACGTCCAGGGCGCAGGCGTTGTGCGCGGCGTACCCGGTGCCGGTGCGCAGCAGCGGACGCAGGTGCCAGTACCCGGCCGTAGTGGCCACCAGCACCACCACCAAGGCACCGACCATCACCCGGATCCATACCCGTCGCTTCGTGACCATGGCGCACGGTATTCGCTCGGCGTGCCGCTCCGCCAGCGGTTTCGCACGTCTGGGGACGGTTTCTTCGCATTCGAAAATCACGCGTGGGAGAACCGTCCCCGTGATGCGAAATCCGCACGTGGGAGAACCGTTCCCGGACGTGCGAATCGCGAGAAGTCCAGCCGACGGTCGTCGGCTCAGCCCAGCAGTTGGATGATGGCGCGTCCGACGGCCTCGTCCCGCGGGCCCTCGGTGAGCCGGAAACCGGCACCGACCAGGCTCGGGTGGCCCTCGGCGATCGCGTAGCCGTGCCCGGCCCAGGCCAGCATCGGCAGGTCGTTCGGCATGTCCCCGAAGGCGGCGACGTCGGCGGCGTCCACATTCAGCTCGGCGCACAGTGTGGCCAGCCCGGACCCCTTGGTGACGCCGGGCGCGCTGATCTCGAGCAGACCGTAGCTGCCCAGGTGGGAATGCGTCGTGGTCAGCCGTTGCCCGATCACTTCCCGTCCGCGCTGGGCCAGGGCGTCACTGTCGAGCTCGGCATGGAAAGCGCACAGTTTGAGCACTGGACGCTCGACGGCCGCCAGTTCCGCCAGTGGCGCGAGCGTCAACCAATGACCACGGTCCTGGGGGAGACCCGGCTCACAGCCGAAGTGGTCGCCCCACTCGAAGGCGAACACCATGCCCGGGATGGCCGCGCGCAGATCGTTGGCGACTTCCAGAGCCACCTGCGGGTCGAGACCGTGCACCACCGTGTGTCGCCGGGTGTCCAGGTCGAACCGGCCGGCGCCGTTGCTGACCACCACCTCACGGTGGAGGCCGGCCAGATCGTCCAGCACATCGAGCCAGCGCGCCGGGCGTCCGGTCGCCACCACCACGGGTACGCCACGGTCGGCGGCCAAGGCCAGGGCTTCACGGTTCAACTCCGAGACGGCGCCGATCGGGTCGAGGAAGGTGCCGTCCAGATCGGTGACGATCAGCCGGACCGTCATAGTCGCGAGTTCGGGGTCGGCGATCCACCGGCCGACGGCGACCCCGACTGGGGCGACGGCGACCCCGACTGGGGCGACGGCGACCCCGACTGGGGCGACGGCGACCCTGACTGGGGGGACGGTGAACCCGACTCCGGCGACGGCGAACCCGATTGCGGAGAGGGAGAGCCCGACTGCGGCGGCGGCGATCCGGTCGGGGGGACCGGCGGCGGGGGGCTCTGCTGGGGCGCCTGCTGGAAGATCAGGATGGCGATCAGGATCGCCAAGGCGGCCAGCAGCAGCATCAACAGCCACGACGCGAGGATCGACACCCAGCCGGCACGGTCGCCGCGTCCGGGCCAGGGCAGCGGCCAGAGCCGAGCCACCCCGGGACCGGCCCGGTCGATCCAGTGCAGCCGGTAGTCCGGCCCGGCTGGCCTGCCCTGCAACGGCAACCGGGCCAGCTGCACCTCGTCCAAAATCCGGGACGCCTCGGCGATCGCGGCGGGCGAACCGTCATAGGCCAGCGCCACCCAGGGCGCCAGCGGTGCATCGTCCGGGCCGACCGGGTCGTCGTCCTCGTGCCGGAACTTGCCGCCGAGCCGGCCCTCGTCCTGGCCGTGGCCGCCGCGGGCGACCACCGTGTCGATGTGGAGCTGGTTGACCACGCCGGCCAGCCGGTCCCGGGCGGCGGCGTCATTCGAGGCGCCCTCGGACAGCAGGAGCAGCATCACCGGCGTGTTGGCTTCGTCGTGACCGGCGAACGCGATGCCGGACGGTGCGACGACCAGCCGGGCGTCCAGCCAGAAGTCGCCCACCTTGGGCGGGTCCTCGGCGAGCAGCGGCGTCAACGGCACCGCGCCCGGCGACTGTGGATCGCCGGGGGCCGGGTTCTGCTGCTCGGACATCGGCTCCCATCCCATCACACCCGGACAACCCGCACACGCAGGCAACCCCTCCACCGGACGATCCGGCACGCGCGGACAACCAACGGTGGAGGCGGGGCGCGTCCCCATTCTGCCCGATCGCGGGTGTCGGCCCAGGTAACCCGCCCGACAGACAGGGAGGTGACAGCCGTGCCCGGTAAGGTGGCGTCGAGATTCGGCGGGCCGTGCCCGCCCAGGCGTATTCGGCGAGCAGGAGACACGCGTGTCCAATCCGACCCAGGCCCCCGGTCAGCAGCCGCAGGGAAATCCGGCCACCCGCGAGGCCGCCCGCCTGCTCGGTGAGGCGATCGCCCAGGTGCAGCGGGTGATCGTCGGCCAGGAACACATGGTCGAACAGTTGATGGTCGGGCTGCTGGCCAAGGGCCACGTGCTGCTCGAGGGCGTTCCGGGCGTGGCGAAGACCCTTGCCGTCCGCAGCTTCGCCACCGTGGTCGGCGGCGACTTCTCGCGTGTTCAGTTCACTCCCGACCTGGTGCCGTCCGACATCGTCGGCACCCGGATCTACTCGGCTCGGCAAGAGAAGTTCGACATCGCGCTGGGCCCGGTGTTCGTGAACTTCGTCCTCGCCGACGAGATCAACCGTGCCCCCGCCAAGGTGCAGTCGGCGATGTTGGAGTTGATGGCGGAACGCCAGGTCTCCATCGGCGGCACCACCTATCCGGTGCCCAAGCCGTTCATCGTGATCGCCACCCAGAACCCGATCGAGTCCGAGGGCGTCTACCCGCTGCCCGAGGCGCAGCGTGACCGGTTCCTGTTGAAGGTGGACGTGCCCTACCCGCGCGGCAACGAGGAGTTCGAGATCCTGCGCCGGATGAGCGTGCAGCCGCCCGAGCCGACCAATGTGCTCGACCCCGACAAGGTCCGCGAACTGCAGGACCAGGCGTCCAACGTCTTCGTCCACAATCTGGTCGCCGAGTACATCGTCCGGCTCGTGCTGGCCACCCGGACGCCGGGCGAGTTCGGCATGCCCGACCTGGCCCCGGTGATCCAGATCGGCTGCTCCCCGCGTGCGACGCTGGGCCTGGTCGCCGCGGCCCGGGCGCTGGCCCTGATCCACGGTCGCGACTACGTGCTGCCCACCGACGTCCAGGCCGTTGCCAAGGACGTCATGTCGCACCGCTTGGTGCTCGGCTTCGACGCGGTCGCCGACAACATCGCCCCCGCCCAGGTGGTCGAACGGATCGTCGCCATGGTGCCGCCGCCGACGCCGGTGTGGAACCAGCAGCAGCGCGACCAGTCACACGGGCAGCATCGCTACAACCCGAGCTACCAGAACTGACGGGGCCGTTGTCCCAGCAGATGCAGTTCGAGCCGCCACCCGATGACCTCGGCGTGGTCGAGTCGGTGCTGCGCGAACCGACCCGGGCCACGCTGCCGCTGCACAAGCTTGCGCCGGAAGCCGCGTTGCGGCGTCTCGAACTGACCGTCGTCCGGCGGCTGGAGGGGTTCCTGCACGGTGACCACCGCGGACTGATGCCGGGCCCCGGTTCCGAGACCAACGACGCCCGTCTCTACGTCCCGGGCCAGGACGACGTCCGCAAGATCGACTGGGCGGTGACCGCACGCACCCAGACGCCGCACGTGCGCGACACGATCGCCGACCGCGAACTGGAGGTATGGGCGCTGCTCGACGTCACCCCGTCGATGAACTGGGGCACCGAGGGTGTCACCAAGCGTGACCTCGGCATCGCGGCGGTCGCCACCATCGGGTTCCTTTCGCAGCGGATGGGGGACCGCTTCGGCGGCCTGGTGATGCGTCCGGACACCATCAAGCGACTGCCCGCCCGTTCGGGTAGGACGGCGTTGTACGGCTTGCTGCGTCGGATGCTGGACGAGCCGATCGTCCCCGATCACAGCGTCGGCCCCTACACCCTGGCCACCGGGATCGAACAGTTGACCCGGCTGCAGCGCCGCCGGGGCATGCGGATCGTGGTCTCCGACTTCCTGTCGGCCGGCGATTCAGAACTCGACCCGAACGTCGAACCCGACTGGGAGCGTCCGATGCGTCGGCTGGCGATCCGCAACCAGGTGCTGGCGGTCGAGGTGGTCGATAAGCGCGAGATCGAGTTCCCCGACGTGGGTGACATCCTGATTCGCGACCCGGAGACCGACTTCCAGCGCTACGTGAACACCAGCGACGGCGCCGCGCGGGCCCGGATGGACGCGGCGTCCGCCGCCCAGCGGGAACGGATCCGGATCGCACTGCGCCGGGCGGGGGTCGCGCATATCCAGTTGCGTACCGATAGAGACTGGGTCCAAGACATTGCCCGTTTCGTGCTCGCCTACCGCCGGGTGGCAGGCATGTTGCACCAACCGCCGCAGGGGGTGAGCAAGTGAATATCGATCAGATGTTCCTGAACCCGGAGCGTCTGTGGTGGCTGCTGCTCATCCCGGTACTGGTCGCCGCGTACATCTATTTGACCCGGCGCCGGAATCGCACCGGCATGCGGTTCACCAACACCTCGATTCTCGGTGCGGTGGTTCCCGTCCAGTCGCAGTGGCGGCGACATCTCGCGGTGGCCCTGTCGCTGCTGAGCCTGGTCGCGCTCACCATCGCGTGGTCGCGGCCGAGCGGCGTCGACAGGGTGCCGCGGGAACGGGCCACCATCGTCCTGGTGCTGGATATTTCGCAGTCGATGGCGGCCACCGACGTCGCACCGAACCGGTTGGACGCGGCGAAGACCGAAGCCAAGCGGTTCGTCGCTTCGATGCCGGTCGGCTACAACGTGGCGCTGGTCAGCCTGTCCGGGACGCCGGCGTCGCGGCTGCCACCGACGACGGACCGCGGACAGATCAACCGGGCCATCGATGCCCTCACCCTGCAGGACTCGACGGCGATCGGCGACGCCATCAGCGTCGCGATGGCCACGTTGCAGTCGGCGCCGAAGGGTGCGGACGGGTCGGTTGCGCCGGGAGCGATCGTGCTGCTCTCCGACGGTCAGAACACCGCGGGACGCTCGCCGACCCAGGAGGCGGCCGGCGCGGCGCGGGCGAAGGTGCCGATCTACACGATCGCCTACGGCACCGAGAACGGCTATGTCGATCTGGACGGCAAGCGTGAGAAGGTGCCGCCGGACAAGGTGCTGCTGCAGCGCATCGCCAGCGTGACGAACGGCCGGTTCTATGCGGCGGAGTCCGCCGGCGATCTGGACACGGTGTACAAGAACATTCGCAGCGAGGTCGGCTACGAAGAGGTGCGGAAGGAGGTCACCGCCACGTGGGCCGGCTACGGCCTGGCGTTCGCGGTGGTCGCCGCCCTCGCGGCCGTCTCGCTCGGGGCAAGGTGGCCATGATGCTTCCGCTGATCTCATTCATGGAGCCGGACCGGCTGTGGTGGCTGGTGCTGATTCCCGCGCTGGTGGTGCTGTACTTGGCGCTGCTGCGGCGCAAGAGTAGCCGCAGCCGCACCTCGGGCATCTCCAACCTCGACAAGGTGCTGCCCAAACAGCAGGCCTGGAAGCGGCACATCGCCGTGGGCGCCGCCGTGTTGTCGCTCGCGGCCTTGAACGTGGCGTTCGCCAAGCCGAGCGATCAGGTCGATGTGCCGCGCGACCGAGCCACCATCGTGTTGGCGATCGACGTGTCGCGCTCGATGATCGCCGAGGACGTCGCACCCAACCGCCTGGACGCAGCTAAGGCCGCGGCCACCGACTTCCTGGGCATGCTCCCGCCGCGATTCAACGTGGCACTGGTGGCGTTCGCGGGGTCGGCGTCCATCGTGGTGGCACCGACCACCGATCGTGGGCTGGTGGCGCGTGCGATCGAAGGGCTGCAGGTGGCGCCGTCCACCTCGATCGGCGAGGGCATCTATTCCTCGTTGGACGCGATGGCGCTGGCCCCGGTGGATCCGGATCACCCGGACGACCCGGCGCCAGGCGCGATCGTGCTGCTCTCGGACGGATTCACCAACATTCCGCGCTACTCGGCGCCGGCCGCCATGGAGTCCAAGAAGCGCGGCATCCCGATCTACACCATCGCCTACGGCACCCCGGACGGCTACGTGGTCGACCGCGGACGCCGGGAGGCCGTCCCGGTCAATCACGAGGAACTGCAGAAGGTCGCCGACATCTCCGGTGGAAAGAAGTTCGCGGCCGGTTCGGCGTCCGAACTGAAGGACGTCTACCGGAGCATCGCCCAGCAGGTCGGGTATGTGAAGGAGGATCAGGAGGTCACCGAGGTCTATGCCGGCTATGCCTTCGGCTTCGCCATCCTGGCCGCGCTCGCGGTCATCTCCCTGGGTGCCCGCTGGCCCTGAGCCTTGACCGCCGATGCCGGCGCCCAGGCCGAAGTACCTACTGGGCATGTTCATTGGTTCGTTGGCGGTCATGCGGCCAGCCGGTTGAGGTAGTCGTTGACTGGGGGGGGGGCAGTGGCGGTCGTCGGCGGGTCAGCGGCCGTCGAAATCCACCGGCATGCCGCTGAGGTAGCCGGCGATAGCCCGCTGTGCGTCCGAGGTCCGGGCCAGCATGGCCACCACCGGATGGAGCCGGCCGGCGGCAGCGGGCGGGTCGGTCAGGGCGAGGCGCGCGTTGGCCAGGGTGGCCTGGACCGCCAGCGGCGCCTGTGCGGCGATCCGTTCGGCGAGCGCGAGGGCGGCGTCCAACTGGGTGCCGTCGGGAACCACTTCCTGGACGAGGCCGATCCGGTGCGCTTCGGCGGCGTCGAAGTAGTCGCCGGTGAGCAGCCAGCGCATGGCGTCTCCCCAGCCCAGCCGGGGGAGCCGGATGGTGGCGCCGCCGAAGGCCATGATGCCGCGCGCCACTTCGAGCTGCGCGAACCGGGTGCTGGCTGCAGCGACCACGACGTCCGAGGCCAGGGCGAGCTCAACGCCCAGCGTGAGGCAGGTGCCCTGCACAGCGGTGACGACTGGCTTGGACACCGGTTCGGTCGCGACGCCCCAGGGGTCGATCGTCCCGGACGGCAGCAGCGCGGCCGATCCCGACACGATGGCCGGCGCGACGTCGGCCAGGTCGAGCCCTGCGGTGAAGTGATCGCCCACCGCATGCAGGACGCCGACGCGAAGCTCGGCATCGGTGTGCAGCACCGTGTAGGCCTCGGCCAATGCGTGCAGCATCGCCAGATCGGCCGCATTCCTCTTCTCCGGCCGGTTCAGCCCGACCAATAGGACGTGTCCGCGCCGCTCTATCAGCACCCGATTGCTCATTCCGCCATCCAACCGGGCCTCGGCGGGTTTGTCACCGCGCACGTCTGCGCTCCTGCTCGGAACTGCTGATGCCCGTTGCTTGAGCCTGTCGAGACCCGTCGTCGGCGAGCGCACGTGCCGACCGACCGGCTTGGACGGGTAGCGGCGGACGTTCAGGTTTCGACACGTTCGATCAAGGATCGTCCGCGCTTGCGCTGACCTCAGCTCAGCGGGTGCGGGCGTGCTGGTTGGCCTTGTCGTTCGCCTTCTGCAGCGCGTGCACCAACTCGTCCTTGGTCATCGTCGAGCGGCCCTTGACTTTCAGCCGCCGGGCCAGATCGAGCAGGTGCTCCTTGGTCGCGTTCGCGTCCACCCCGCCCGCGCTCTTCCCGTCCGCGTTCGGCCCACCCTGTTCGGCTCGTTCGTCGGACGGCCGCGCTTCTCCTTGCGCTCCCAATGGTCGCCGACCTTTTCGTAGGAGTGCTTCAGCGACGCGTAGGCTGCCGCGCTGGCGCGTCCCTCGTCCTGGTAGGTCTCCATCGCGGAGTCGTAGGTCTTTGCGAACGTACGGCGCGCGTTCTTGGACGACCGCCGGACGGGGCCCGGAAGGTCGGACTTCCTCACCGTGCCGCTCTTCGTGGTTTCCGGCATATCCGCACATTGCCTCGTGGATTCGCGGTCGAGCACGCTCGACGAGGTGGATTGCGGCTATGGCGGGTTGGTTCCGCACTGAGGCGTGAGGCAGAATAGAGCCACTCCAGCGACCGAGTGATGCAGGGGAAGGCAGTTACTCGGCGAAGGAGAAAAGCCATGGCGAAAACCCATGGGGTGGTGCAGATCCACTCTGCGCCGTCCGCGTTGTGCCCGCATGTCGAGTGGGCCGTGGGCGGCGTTGTCGGCGTACCCGTGCGTCTCGATTGGACGTCGCAGCCCGCCGAGCGCGCGTCCTACCGCGCCGAATACTCCTGGAGTGGCCCGGTGGGCACTGCGGCGAAACTGGCCAGCGCGCTGAAGGGCTGGCAGCGACTCAGATTCGAGGTCACCGAGGAGGCCGCATTGCGCTCCGAGGGCGTCCGCTACTCCTACACCCCCACGCTGGGCGTCTTCCACGCCGCCGTCGGTCTGCACGGCGACATCATGATCAACGAAGAACGCCTCAGGACCGCCCTCGCCCGGGACGCCCTCGGCCGTGGCAACCTGCGGGACGCCGTCAACGACCTGCTCGGCACCGCCTGGGACGACGAACTCGAGGTCTTCCGTCAGGCCGGCGACGGCGCCGACGTCCGCTGGCTGCACCAGGTCGTCTGACCTGCCCCCCGGCGCCAACACCCGACTAGGCCCTCCCTAATCAGTTCAGCCCTCCCGTATACGGGAGGGCTGAACTGATTAGGGAGGGCCTAGTCGGGAGCGGGTTGAGCCGCCGCGGACCGGACTGGGCCCGACAGCGCGAGGTCAGCGGGACATGTTGGCGTTGGTGACGGCCACGGCCACGTTGGCTCCGCCGAAGCCGAAGGAGTTGTTGATCGCGGCCAGGTCACCCTCCGGCAGCGGACGGGCCACGTTGGCGGCGATGTCGATGCCGAGGTCGGGCTCCGGGTTCTCCAGGTTGATCGTCGGCGGAATCAGACGGTCGTGCAGCGCCATCACCGTAGCCAGAGTCTCCAGCGCACCGGCGCCGCCGAGCAGGTGCCCGGTCATCGACTTCGTCGAGGTGACCACGCACCGGTCAACCGCACTGCCCAGGCCGTGGCGGATGGAGCCGGCCTCGGTCAGGTCGCCCTGCGGTGTCGAGGTGCCGTGGGCATTGATGTGCGTGATGTCGGACGCCGCGAGTCCGGCGTCCGCGATCGCCTTCTTCATCGCGCCGTACTGCCCGGCGCCGCTCGGGTCGGGCTGGACGATGTCGTGGCTGTCGGCAGTGATGCCGGCACCGGCGAGCGTGCCGTAGATGGTGGCGCCGCGGGCCTTCGCGTGCTCAAGGGTTTCGATGACCAGTGCGGCCGAGCCCTCGCCCATCACGAAGCCGTCGCGTCCGACGTCCCAGGGCCGGGAGGCCTTCTCGGGCTCGTCGTTGCGTCGAGACAAAGCCTGCATCTGGCCGAAGGCGGCAATCGGCAGCGGATGGATGGTTGCCTCGGTGCCGCCGACGACGGCGATGTCGGCGCGCCCGAGCCGCAGCTGGTCGAGCGCGAGCGCGATCGCCTCGTTGGACGACGCACAGGCCGACACCGGGGTGTGCACGCCGGCCTTGGCGCTGATCGCCATGCCGACGTTGGCGGCCGGAGCATTCGCCATCAGCATCGGGATGGTGAACGGGCTGACCCGGCGGTAGCCCTTGTCGCGGTGGTTGTCCCAGTTATTGAGCAGGGACAGCAGACCGCCGATGCCGCTCGCCAGCGACACGATCAGCCGGTAGGGATCGGTCTCGTTCTCGGTGCTCCAGGTGAGGCCGGCGTCCTGCCAAGCCTCCTGCGCCGCGATCAGCGCGAGCTGGGTGGACCGGTCGAGCCGTCGCGCTTTGACCCGGTCGATGATGGTGGACGGGTCGATCTTGACTTGGGCGGCGATCTTGACCGGGAGTTCCTCGACCCAGTCCTCGGTGATCCGGCTGACTCCGGACGTGCCGGCGAGCAGGCCCGCCCAGGTCGAGGGCGCGTCCCCGCCGAGCGGGGTGGTGGCTCCGATGCCGGTGATCACAATCTCAGGCATGATTCTCCGAGGTGCTCAGGGACGAATGAGTGGGCATGCCCGAGCCTGCCGAAGGGCAGGCCCGGGTCACGCAAACGGCACAGCTCAGCTGTGCGCTTCGACGTACGCCACGGCGTCGCCGACGGTCTTGAGGTTCTTGGAGTCCTCGTCCGGAATGGTGACGCCGAACTTCTCCTCACAACCGACGATGATCTCGACCATCGCCAGCGAGTGAACGTCCAGATCGTCGACGAAGGACTTGTCCAGCTGGACGTCCTCGACCGGGACACCGGCGACGTCGTTGACGAGCTCAGCCAGCTGAGCGCGGATCTCTTCGGTGGTGGCCATAGGGTTTCTCCTTGTTGTAGGGCCGTTCCGGGGGTTCCCGGAAGAACTAAATGGTCAGGGTAGGGTGACGACCTGCCCGGCGTACACCAGGCCGGCGCCGAACCCGATCAGCAGCGCCGTCTGCCCTGACTTGGCTTCGCCGGAACTGAGCAGCGCGTCGATCGCCATCGGCACCGACGCGGCGGAGTTGTTGCCGAACTGCTTGATGGTACGCGCGACGACGACATGATCGGGCAGCTTCAGATGCCGCAACATGGCGTCGGTGATCCGGTTGTTGGCCTGGTGCGGAATGAAGACGTCGAGGTCCTCGGGTGCGAGCCCGGCGGCGTCCAGCACGTTCTTGGTGGCTTCGGTGATGAAGCTGGTGGCCCACTTGAAGACTGTGCGGCCGTCCATCGCCAGGTAGGGGCGTTCGCCGTCGGCGAGCGCCGCGTGCCACTCGGTGCTCTGGGTGATCGCGCCGGCCTGGGCGCCGTCGGAGCCCCACACCACAGGACCGATGCCGTTGGCATCGCTGGGCCCGACCACGGCGGCGCCGGCGCCGTCGGCGAACAGGAACGCGGTGCTGCGGTCATGGACGTTGGTGAACCGGCTGAGTTCCTCCACCCCGAGCACCAGCGCGTAGCGCGCCGCACCGGAGCGGACCAGAGCCTCGGCCTGGGCCAGTCCGTAGCAGAAGCCGGCACAGGCGGCGGAGATGTCATAGGCCGCGCCGTTGGTGCCGAGCCGGTGGGCGAGCTTCGCGGCCAGGCTGGGGGTCTGGTGGAAGTAGGTGACGGTGGCGACGATCACGGCGCCGATCTCGGCGGCGGGAATGCCGGCCCGCTCGATGGCGGTGCGGGCGGCATCGAAGGACATTGATTCGATGTCTTCGCCCTCACCGACCCAGCGGCGTTCGACGATTCCGGTGCGCTGCTGGATCCACTCGTCCGAGGAATCGATCCAGGTGCACATTTCGGCGTTGTCGACGACCCGGGACGGCACGGACGACGCCACCGACAGCAGCTTTGCGAACGGTGAGCCGACGCCGGCGGCGATCGGGGCGGTCATGCCGCTACTCCGGCGTGCTCGGCGACGAAAGCCCGCGCGTCGGGGAGCTGATCCGGGGTGTTCAGGTTGAACAAGGCGACTCCCTTGAGGTTGCGCTTCGCGATGCCGGTGAGTGTGCAGGCCGGCGGAAGTTCCAGAATGCCGGTGACGCCCAACTCGGCCAGAGTGTCGAGGCACAGGTCCCACCGCACCGGGTTGCCGACCTGGCTGACCAACCGGCTCAGCACCTCGCCGCCGTCGGCGACCACGGTGCCGTCGGCATTGCTCAACAACTGGACGGTCGGCGCGGCCGTGCCCAGACCGGACGCCAACTCGGCGAGTTCGGCGACGGCGGGTTGCATGTGGACGGTGTGGAACGCGCCGGCGACGCTGAGCTGGATGAGCCGGGCGCGGGCCGGCGGATTGGCGGCCAGTTCGGCCAGCTGCTCCACGGTGCCGGCGGCGACGATCTGGCCGCGGCCGTTGTTGTTGGCGGGGGTGAGCCCGGCAGCCTCGATCGCCTCCAGTACCGCGTCCGGGACGCCGCCGACGACAGCCATCATCGACGTCGGACGCAAGGCGGACGCCGCGGCCATGCCGCGGCCGCGGGTAGCGACGAAGCGCATCGCGTCCTGCTCGGAAAGGACGCCGGCCAGGGTTGCGGCGGTGATCTCCCCGACGCTGTGCCCGGCGACCACGTCGGGTGCGGGCCCGTCGGCGAGCAGGGCGTGCCCGGCGACCAGGCCGGCGGCGACCAGCAGCGGCTGGGCGATGTCGGTGGCGCGGATCGCGTCGGCGTCGGCCTCAGTGCCGTAGTGCGCCAGATCGACCCCCGCGACCTCCGAGAGCGTGTCCAGCTGGTCGCGCGCGGTGGCGCCGGTCAGCCAGGGGCTGAGGAAGCCGGGGGTCTGAGCGCCCTGGCCGGGCGCAAGGATTGCAAGCACGGGGAATACTCTTGCGCGAATCCGGCCGGGAAGGACAGTGGGACATGACGAAAATCTCACAGACCTTCTTGTCGGATCCCCACAAGCCACGGCGTAGTGGGACGCGGACAGCCCCCTCGCGCCTTTGTGGCAATCATGAGGTCATCAGTCGTCCGAGTGTGACGGCGAGCCGCAGCACATAGGCGCTGCGCGCGTCAGCCGGGTGGTAGCCCGACACCTCGGCGATGCGTCGTAGCCGGTACCGGACGGTGTTCGGGTGGACGAACAAGGTGCGTGCGGTGGCCTCCACCGAACCACTGTTGTCCAGGTAGGCCACCAGTGTGTCCAGCAGGTCGGCGCCGGCGTCGCGCAGCGGGCCGTAGATCTCGCGCGCGAGAATCCGGCGGGCATGACCGTCACCGGCCAACGCCCGCTCCGGCAACAGGTCTTCGGCCGCCACCGGACGCGGGGCACTCGGCCAGGCGTCCGCAGCCCGGATGCCGGAGAGTGCTCCGCGCGCCGAGGTGGCTGCCTCGACCAGGTCGCTGACCTCCGGCCCGACGACGATGTGACCCGGGCCGAAATGGTCGGCCACCTGGGTGATCACCGACAGCGCCGTTCCAGCGGTGCCCGAATGGCCGCCGAGCACCACGACCAACCGCTCACCCTGGGTGGAGGCCAGCAGGTCGAAGCCGCGCTCGGCGACCGCCCGGCGCATCGCCTCCACCGCATGATCCTTGGCGGGAGCCTGACCGATGGTCACAGTGATTGCGGCAGGGGAGCGCCAGCCGAGCGTCGAGGCTCGCGACAGCACGGTCTCATCGGTCTCGCCGCGGATGACCGCGTCGACGACCAGTGCCTCGAGCCGGGCGTCCCAGCCGCCGCGTGCCTCGGCGGCGCGGGCATAGACCTCGGCCACCCCGAAGGCGATCTCGCGGGAGTACTGCATGATCGCCAGGTACACGCCGGCGCGGTCTCCGCGCGGCACGAGCCGTTCCAGCTGCTCCTCGACCGTGTCGATGGTGGTCCGGATCAGGTCGACGCTCTGGTGCAGGGTGATCCGCCGCAGCAGCGTGCGCGGGGCGGCGTCGAACACCTCGGACGCGTTGACGTCACGGCCGTCGTCGGCGAACCAACGGATGAACCCGTCGACCCCGGTGCGAGCGACCAGGGCCACCGACGAGCGGTGCTCGGCGTCCAACTCGCCGAACCAGGGATGCCGCACCTCGATCTCGGTGATCGCCGCGGTGGTCAGATCGCCCGCGGACTGGGCGAGCCGCCGGGCCACCGTGGTCCGCTGCCGTCCGGACTGCGGCCAGCCGCGTCCGATCCCTGGAATGGCAGCCACCGATCTCCCTTCGTCTGGAACACCCTAGAGGTTGTTGCCCGAGCCCGGTCGGCGCACTACTCGGCGAACCTCGGTCCAGCCTCTCAACGCCCGACACCGTCACCGCTGGTCGAGCTTGCCGAGATCCTTGTCCGACCTGTTTCGACAAGCTCAACCCTCGGCTGCTCCGGTTCGACACGCTGATCCGGAGGGGGCGCGTTGTTAGGCTCTGGAGGCGCCGCCGAAGACCGCAGGGCGGCCGGGACGAGGGAGGACGATCGCTGTGGATCCCGTCGTCGCGCTGCGTGAGATCGCCTACCTGATGGAGCGTGAGCGCGCTGACAGTTACCGCGTCCGGGCCTTTCGCCGAGCGGCCGACATCGTCGATGCCATGGATGCCGGCGAGCGTGCGGCGCATGCGGATGCGGGGGGCTGGAAGAAGGTTCCGGGACTGGGCAGCAGCTCCGTCGCGGTGATCGAGCAGGCGCTGGCCGGACGGGTTCCCGACTATCTGGCCGGCAAACGGGCGAAAGCGAAGCCGCTGGTCGAACCCGAGCCGGCCCTGCGCAGGCTGCTCCGGGGTGATCTGCACACCCATTCGACCTGGTCCGACGGCGGCAGTTCGATCGAGGAGATGATGCTGGCGGCTCGTGCGTTGGGGCACGAATACACCGCGGTCACGGACCATTCGCCGCGTCTGCGGGTGGCTCGCGGACTGTCCGCCGAGCGGCTCGCCGAGCAACTCGACCTGATCGACGACCTCAACGAGGTGATGGCTCCGTTCCGGGTGTTGCGCGGCATCGAGGTGGACATTCTCGACGACGGCAGTCTCGATCAGTCCCCGTTCATGTTGAACCGGCTGGACGTGGTGGTCGCCAGCGTCCACTCGAAACTGGCGATGGACGCCGAGTCGATGACCCACCGGATGGTGGCAGCGATCGCCAACCCCCGTACCAACGTCCTTGGTCATTGCACCGGACGGCTCGTCGAGGGGGAGCGCGGCACGCGTGGTGAGAGCTCGTTCGACGCCGAGGTGGTGTTCGAAGCCTGCCGGGCTTTCGGCGTGGCTCTGGAGATCAACAGCCGTCCGGAGCGGTGCGATCCGCCGGACCGGTTGCTGGCGCTGGCCAACGAGGCCGGTTGTCTGTTCAGCATCGACACCGATGCGCACGCACCGGGACAACTGGAGTTCCTCGGCTACGGCGCGGCGCGGGCAGAAGCGGCCGGTATCGACCCGGATCGCATCGTCACCACCTGGCCGCTGCCGCGGCTGGTGGAGTGGGCGAAACGGGGCTGACCCGATTCCTCCGACGGCGCCGCCGCGAATTCCGGACGACCCCGGGAGCGCCGGAACGGACACACTGTGGTCTGGGCGATGTGCTGCACGGCGATGATGCGGCAGGATGGACCCGAATCACCCGTCCTCGGCAGTGCTGCGAGGTGGGGCCGCGAAATGAGAAAGGACTCCCTGGTGGCCATGAGCGAGAATGTCGGCCCGATCCTGAACGGACTCCCCACAAGTCTTCCTGACATCGATTCCGAGGAAACTGCCGAATGGCTGGAGTCGCTCGACGGTGTCATCGACGAGGGTGGTCGCAACCGGGCCCGATACGTCATGCTGAAGCTGTTGGAGCGCTCCCGTGAGCGCCACCTCGGCGTCCCGTCGCTGACTGTCACGGACCACATCAACACGATCCCGCCGGAGAGCGAGCCCTGGTACCCCGGCGATGTCGAGTTGGAGCGGAAGTTCCGCCGGCTGGTGCGTTGGAACGCCGCGATCATGGTGCACCGGGCCAACCGGCCGGGCATCGGCGTCGGCGGCCACATCTCGTCGTTCGCCTCGTCGGCGACGCTCTACGAGGTGGGCTTCAACCACTTCTTCCGCGGCAAGGACCACCCCGGCGGCGGCGACCAGATCTTCTACCAGGGCCACGCCTCGCCCGGCATGTACTCGCGTGCGTTCCTGGAGGGACGCCTCGAGCAGGCCGACCTGGAGGGATTCCGCCAAGAGCACAGCCATGTGGTCGACGGGCGCGTCCGTGCGCTGCCGTCCTACCCGCACCCGCGGCAGATGCCGAACTTCTGGGAGTTCCCGACGGTCTCCATGGGCCTGGGCCCGCTGGACGCCATCTACCAGGCGCAGTTCAACAAGTACCTGCACAACCGCGGCATCAAGGACACCTCGCAGCAGCACGTCTGGGCCTTCCTCGGCGACGGCGAGATGGACGAGCCGGAGAGCCGCGGCGCGCTGCAGCTGGCGTCCTACGACGAGCTGGACAACCTGACCTTCGTGATCAACTGCAACCTGCAGCGGCTCGATGGCCCGGTGCGCGGCAACGGCAAGATCATGCAGGAGCTGGAGGGCTTCTTCCGCGGCGCCGGCTGGAACGTGATCAAGGTCGTCTGGGGTCGGGGCTGGGATCCGCTGCTGGCCGCCGACCGCGACGGCGCGTTGGTCAACGTGATGAACAACACCCCCGACGGCGATTACCAGACTTTCCGGGCCAATGACGGCGACTACGTCAAGGAGCATTTCTTCGGCCGGGACCCGCGGGTCGCGAAGATGGTGGACGGCTGGGACGCCGAGAAGATCTGGAAGCTGACCCGTGGCGGTCACGATTACCACAAGGTCTATGCGGCGTACAAGGCGGCGACGGAGTTCACCGGCGCACCCACGGTCATCCTGGCGCACACCATCAAGGGGTACTTCCTCGGCCAGCACTTCGCCGGACGCAACGCGACGCACGGCATGAAGAAGATGGCGCTGGACGACCTGAAGCAGTTCCGCGACCGGCTCGACATGCCGATCACGGACGCCGTGCTCGAGGCCGACCCCTATCGCCCGCCCTTCGTCAACCCGGGCCCCGCCGACGAGCGGATCGCCTACGCCCTGGAGCGCCGGCAGACGCTCGGCGGCGGGCTGCCGCAGCGCCGGAACAACCCGCAGCCGATCAAGCTGCCCGACGATTCCGCCTACGCCACGGTGAAGAAGGGTTCGGGCCAGCAGCAGATCGCCTCCACGATGGCCTGGGTGCGGCTGTTCAAGGATCTGATGCGCGACAAGGAGTTCGCGCCGCACGTCGTCCCGATCATCCCGGACGAGGCCCGCACCTTCGGTCTGGACGCGTTCTTC
The DNA here is from genome assembly GCA_047602545.1 of Micropruina sp. Taxonomy (GTDB): domain Bacteria; phylum Actinomycetota; class Actinomycetes; order Propionibacteriales; family Propionibacteriaceae; genus Micropruina. Next base: position 385,039 of record JASGHC010000004.1, read on the forward strand.
CCGACGATCAAGATCTACAGCCCGCACGGCCAGACCTACACCCCGGTGGACCACGAGCTGATGCTCGCCTACCGAGAGGCGAAGAACGGCCAGATCCTGCACGTCGGCATCAACGAGGCCGGCTCGATGGGCGCCTTCGCGGCCGCCGGCAGCGCCTACGCCACGCACGGCGTCCACATGGTGCCGATCTACATCTTCTACTCGATGTTCGGTTTCCAGCGCACCGGGGACTCGATGTGGGCCGCCGCCGACCAGCTGGCCCGCGGCTTCCTGCTGGGTGCCACGGCCGGTCGGACGACCCTGGCCGGCGAGGGCCTGCAGCACATGGACGGCCACAGCCACATCCTGGCCGCGACCAACCCGGCCATGCGCTGCTACGACCCCGCCTACTCCTACGAGATCGCACACATCATGCAGCACGGCCTGGAGACGATGTATGGCGAGAACCCGCAGAACGTGATCTTCTACATCACCCTGTACAACGAGCCGATGGTGCAGCCGCGTGAGCCTGAGGGGATCGACGCCGAAGGCATCCGCAAGGGCATGTATCTGCTGAACGAGGGCTCGTTCGAGGGTGTCGGCGGCGACGCGCCGCGGGCGCAGCTGCTGGCGTCCGGCGTCGGCGTGCCGTGGGCGCTGGAGGCGCAGGAGTTGCTGAAGAACGACTGGGGCGTGGTGGCCGACGTGTGGAGCGTCACGTCCTGGAACGAGTTGCGGCGTGACGGCCTGGCGGTCGACGAGCACAACTTCCTGCACCCTGAGCAGGAGGCACAGGTACCGTTCGTCACGCAGCGGCTGCAGGGTCGTCCAGGTCCGTTCATCGCGACCTCGGACCACATGCGGCTGGTCCAGGACCAGATCGCTCAGTGGGTGCCCGGCGAGTTCCATTCGCTCGGTGCCGATGGTTTCGGGTTCTCCGACACCCGCGCCGCGGCGCGCCGGTACTTCCACATCGACGGCCCGTCGATGGTGGTCCGGACGCTGCAGGTGCTGGGCGCCCAGGGCAAGGTGGACGCCGGTGCTGCGGGCCGGGCGGCGGCGCAGTACCGCCTGCTCGACGTGAACGCCGGTGCGTCCGGCTCGGCCGGCGGCGACGCCTGATCGATGGCATGGGTGGGCCGGTGACCGATCGGGGTTGCCGGCCCACTGCCATGGTCCGGCTTTCCGTCCGGCCGCGAATTCTGGCAGGCTAAGGCATCGCAGGTTCGTCCACGGAGTCGAAAGGAAGCAGGTGTCCACCACCGACGGCACGACTCAAGCGTCGGCTGCGGCTGCCCTGGGGTTCATCAAGGGCATGGCCGTGCAGGAACTCGGCTGGGACGACGACGTCGATGAGGCGTTGCGCGACGCCATCATGGACGCGATCGACGGCGACCTGCTGTACGAATCGAACGAGGCCGTCGACGTGGTGCTGCTCTGGTGGCGCGACGGTGACGGCGACGTCGTCGACGGCCTGGTCGATGCGCTCACCGACCTGTCACCGACCGGCTACATCTGGTTGCTCAGCCCGAAGGTGGGGCGTCCGGACTACCTGGATCCGACCGATCTCGCCGAGGGCGCGCTGACCGCCGGGCTCGCGCTGGCCAATCCGGCAACTGTCTCGGCCAACTGGCAGGCACAGAAGTTGGTCCGTCCGAAGGGCGTCCGCCGGTAACTGGCACAATGGCCGCCGGAGAAGTTCCGGGCGCATAGCTCAGTTGGTTAGAGCACCTCCCTTACAAGGAGGTGGTCGGGGGTTCGAGTCCCTCTGCGCCCACAATTTCAGACGTACAACTAGAACCGCTGACATCGGTGGTGGATCGTCGCTCTTTCGTCTTCGCTAATGTCGGTGACTGCTCGGTTCGCGAGTCGTCTGCCTTGGTCGTCGGCGCGGGCGTAGAGGGAGGCGCCGTTGTGCCGGGCACTCCAGATTGCGTCCCGTCACGCCCTCAGGAAGGCGGGCATCTGTTCCGTCCTTGTTTTGCGGCACCGTCTGTTGCGTAGCACGAGAATCATGAAGTCACCTCTTCCGGTGTCGCTGCTTCTTCTTGGTGTGCGGGGAGGGCGAGGCGGGTCAGGATGGTTGCGATGGTTGCGAGCCCGGCGGCGACGACGAATGACCACACGGCGGCAGCGGTGAAGTTTTCCAGACTCGTTGCCTGGTCGAGGTTTGCGAGGGTGAAGAACACGGTGCCGACGAGTGCGATGCCGACCGCTCCACCGACCTGTTGCAGGGCGGTGAGGATGCCGGAGGCAGAACCGGTCTCGTCCTGGCTGACGCCGGAGATGATGAGGTCGAAGAATGGCCCCATTGCCATGCCGAAGCCGACTCCCATGACGAGCAAGGCGGGCAGCAGCCACCAGCCGGTCAGCGAGGCTCCCTGCCAGGCGAGGATGGCGGCGAGGATGAGTTGGCCGGTGGCCGCGATGATGATTCCGCTGATCATGGTGCGGCGGCGTACGCCGAGTTTCTGGGAGAGGACGAAACCGACGAACACGCCGAGGGCTTGCGGGAGCATCGTCACGGCGGAAGCGATCGGGGTCATGCCCAGGCCGATCTGCAACACGACCGCGAGGATCAGTCCAGAGCCCATGAAGGCTGCGAAGAAGAACAGTCCGGTCGTGACGCCGCCGACGAAGACGTGGTTGCTCAACAGCGAGGGCATGATGAGCGTCGGTTTGCCGATGCGTCCGCGATGCTTCTGCTGCACGGCAAACACGGCGACCGCCGCTGCTCCGGCGAGCAGGAGCGCGATGGACCACCATGGCCAGCCGTAGTCACGACCCTCGATGAGGGTGAAGGTGATTGCGACGAGTGCGGTGGAGGCGAGGATGGCACCTGCCGTGTCGATGCCGATCGTGCGGTCACGGCGGGGTGCGGGGAGGTACTTGGCTCCGAGGATGAGGGCTGTGATGCCGATGGGGATGTTGATGGCGAAGATCATCCGCCAGCCCCAGCCGAAGAAGTCGGCAGAGACGAGCCATCCGCCGAGCACCGGGCCGAGCACAGAACCGAGCGCCATGAGGGGTCCGGCGGCACCGTAGCCGACGGCAGCTCGCTCGGGCGGGAAGGTCTCGCGGATCACCCCGAACGCTTGGGGCAGCATCATCGCCCCGAAACCGCCCTGTACGACGCGAGCGGTGATCAGAAACTCCGGAGTGGGTGCCAGGGCGGAGGCGACGGAACCTGCGACGAAGCCGGCCATGCCGATCAGGAACATGGTCTTGCGACCATAGGCGTCGCCGAGGCGTCCGCCGATGAGGAGTCCTGCGGCCATCGCGATCGTGTAGGCGGCGGTGAGCCATTGCAGGAGGACGTCGGAGCCGCCAAGCTCGCTCAGGATCGAGGGACCGGCGACGGTGGCGACCATCGAGTCGAGCATGTCGACGATCTCGCCGCTTGCAACCACAGCGAAGGCGAGCCACGCGGTGCGAGGGATAGGGACAAGAGCGGTATCGGTGGATGGTTCCTGGGATGTCATAACGAGTGCTTTCTGAACGGGTCGGGTCTGTTTTCGGGCACGACGGATACCGCCCCGATCCGTGATCGGGCCTCGGGGCGGTATCCGCGTGGGTGCTCCGGGTTACGGGATCATGCGGTCACGATTCGCGCGCGCCTGCGCAAGTGAAGCCTCGCCGCACTCGGCGATCTTCTTCCGGCGCTCCTCGACAAGGCGAGTGCGTTCCTCGGCTGGCAGAGCGTTGCGGTGTGCGACAGCGGCCTCGTACTCGGAGGCGGTCATGGTGGTAGCCATAGCGGTCATTCCTTCCATCAGTTCGAACAGGGCGGTCATGGACAGCGCCTCGTCGGGGTCAGATTCCAGCAGGATCGATACCTTGCGGCGCAGCGCACGGGCCGAGTGGATTTGCTCGTCCAAGTGGACCAGCTGCTGGCGCAACACCGTGTGCATGCTCGCGGCATCGGTGTCGATCACGTCCTTGACCTCGGCCAGCGGCAGCCCGAGGTCACGCAGCGCGAGCACGGCGTGTAAGCGGGCCACATCCTCGGCGGTGTACCGGCGATGCCCGGACTGGGTGCGATGCGAAGGCGGCACCAAGCCGATCTGGTCGTAGTGATGCAGCGTCCGCACACTCAGACCGCTCCGTTCGGCGAGTTCGCCGATGCGCCAGAGATCATCCGAGCCCTGCGTGTTCAGGTTGCCGTTGCTGTCCATACGACCAGCATAAAAACTGACGTTACGTCAGGATCAAGTGCGTTTTCGAAGATCTTTGCCGTGCCGTTCTCCTGACCCAACCTTCATGACTTGGTGATCCCTCACACGTCTGGCACCGGGGGTGCCGCGCCGGTGCGCGGGGCGCACCTGACCCCTGAGACGGTCCGTCCCGTGGCCGTCTCGGAAGGGGCCGGCCGTGGTGATGTCGATCCGGGTGATGTCGTCCGGCCGAGGGTATGAATACCTGTTGAAGTCGGTCGTGGTGGGGGACGGCGATCGTGACCGGCGTACCGCGCTGACCCGGTATTACGCCGAGTCCGGCTGTCCTCCGGGAACGTGGCTCGGCACCGGGTTGACGAGCCTGGACACCGGCCAGGGTCCGGCGCTCGCCGCGGGCGACACGGTGACCGAGGAACAGCTCGCTCGGCTGCTCGGCGAGGGCGTGCATCCGGTCACCGGGGCCAAGCTCGGGACGGCGTTCCCGCGACTGAAGCCGCCGCGGGAGCGGATTGCGGCGAGGGTTGCGCGACTGGATGCCTCGCTGACCGGCACGCAACGCGAGGATGCGATCGAGCGCATCCGCGAGGAAGAGGTTGCGATGAAGCCCCGCACAGCGGTTGCGGGGGTTCGACCTGACGTTCTCCCCGCCGAAGTCGCTGAGCGCGATCTGGGGTGTGGCCGACGCCGCGACGCAAGGGAATGCCCCAACGCTCCGGGGTCCAGACCCCAGCTATGTGCGAGGTGGCGGGGCGTCGCCGCGGCTGAACACGGGATCCAGGTAGGACGCCACCAGCGCCAGCTGCTCGTCGAGGTCTGCTTCGCAGACCGCTTCCAGTCGTTCTTTGCGGCGCCATGCCGCCCACTTGGCCTGACCCACCGTCCCGTAGCCGACCATGTGCGGTGCGATGGGTTCGAGGGTGACACCCCGGTAGTGGGCCACGGCCCGCGCTGAACGGAGCAGTTCGTCGGTATCGATGCCCTGTCGGACGAGTTGGACGATGTCAACGTAGTCGCGCCACCTGGTGCTCGTGATGCCCCGCTCCAGGATGGTCACGCCCTTCTCGGCGATCGTCGTCTCGGGCGCATAGCCGAGCAGCACGATCGGGTCGCCCAGGACGCGGTCGATGTGCACCTTGCGGGGTGCGGGCACGATCGGATCTCCGGTGGAGACATCCCACGCGGCGGTGCCCTTCCACGGCCCGATCGACGCACCGACCCGCGCCCGGAATCCGGGGTAGTCGGCGTGTTCGCGGATCTCCTGCACGTTGATCGAGTCGAGATCGAACACCACCCCATCATCGGCCTCGACGGCGGCGATGTCATGAACGACGGTAATCAGGTGGTCAGCGGTGAGGTCTGCTCCGATGGCGTTCGCGTCCGCGTCCTTGGTTGGGCGTCGCACGCCGTAGGCGGCAAGCAGGATCCCGCCCTTGAGGACGAAGTCTTCGGCATGGGCGGTGCGGGTGAGCCGATCGAGGAACGACTCCAGCGTGTGTCGGATCAGATACTCCTGCGTCGGCGCAACCGTCCCAGCCTTCGCCGCGGCGGAGCGGGCTGCGGATTGGATGCGGCGGAACACCTCGTCGCCCACACTCATGCCAGCGCTTCCAGCGCCTGGAGGAGGGGGGACTTCGCCCGAGGGAGCCGAGAGGCGATCTCGATGAGCCGGGCCGGTTTCCCGCCGCGGCGCAGCCACTCCTTCAACGCCTCTCGCGCCAGCTCATACCCGACCTCACCACGCAGCCGGAACGCATCCACGATCGACCGCTCAGGTGAGTAGATCCCGATCATCTGAACCGTTCCTGGAATCGGGATCTTCTCCCGGCCGATGTCGAACGTTGGCCGGTCGAACTGATGCCACGCGATCGCTCCCGTGGTCGCCGGCGTGCGCGTCCCGCGCGGGATCGCGACATCCAACGCGGCGGGGATCGCATCAGTGAGCTCGTGATGGGCGAGCGCGGACGCCAAGCAGATCGTCGCCTCTGGGCGACGGGTCGCCGCTTCGATCCAGTCCCAGTCCGCCGACGGAGCATCGGCCGGCAGGTAGATGCCCCGCGCGATCCGCTCCAGCCGGCCATCCCGCGCGGCACGGTACAGCCCACTGCGCGACAGGCCTGCCTCCTCGGCCTTACCCGGCCTCAACATGGACATCGTCACCACCTCTCCGATATGAAACGTCTACAGGTAAGTATAACTGATGACGTATCGTGTCATCGACCTTCGGTCCTGACTGACAGGGCGTGTTCGCGGGCAAGTCTGCCCCCCAAACTCTCACTGAAGGTTGCCTCTTGAGCGCTGCCCATCGGCACAAGCCTTGGCTCGCCAAGCGTCACGCTGCCCTCGCATGCGACTCGGCGCCACACGTGACGACGTACCCCCATGGGCTAGAGGCAGATGCTGCAGTGCGCGCTCACTCTCTGCGTCTATGTTCCCTAGACCCCATGTCAGGTGCTTCTAGTAGGCTCATATCCGTCATGGTGAGTCTGGAGGTAGCAATGGAAGATGAGATAGATCTCGAGATCGAGGCAATGGGGAAGGTGTCGAAGGCGCTCGGCGGTCTTGACGATGAAGCGCGGGGCCGGGTGGTTCGCTGGGCTGCAGAGCGCTACGGGATCACGCTTGGTGCCACGCTGCGCAAGCAGACCGGTGGCGGGGCTGGCGGGAACTCTGGCGGCGGCGTGCTTGAGGAAGACGCTGACGAACTCGAGGAACATGCCGACGCTGAAAACCCGACCTGGAACCACTTTGCCGAGCTGTACCACGCCTCAGGCGCGTCTACCCATCCAGAGGGGATGCTTGTTGCTGCCTACTGGGTGCAGATTCTCAGGAGCCAGGAGTCGTTCGGCTCGCTGGAGTTGAACAAGCTCCTCAAGGACCTCGGACATGGAGTGACTGGCACCGCGAAGGTGATGACGACGCTTATCGCGAAGAAGCCTGCGCTCATACTTCAGCTCAAGAAGTCTGGCAAGAGCCAGCAGGCACGCAAGACGTACAAGCTGACGGATGCGGGTAAGAAGGCCGTTGAGCAGATGATCGCGAATGGCGCTTGACCCGAAGGATGCGTTCAACGCACTCCCACCGACGCTCACCGCAGACCTGCTCGACGCCTTCCAGCAGGTGGTCAAGAACTACGCCGAGCATCGATGGGAGCCGTCTGAACTGAACGGTGGAAAACTCTGTGAGGCCGCGTACACGATCCTCACGGGCTACTTCGCCGGAACCCACGCACAGCGCGCATGCAAGCCCAAGGACATGGTGACCGCCTGTCGGAACCTGGAGAAGGAGCAGGGGCCGCGCTCAGCTCGGATTCAGATCCCGCGCATGATCGTGGCTCTGTACGAGATCCGTAACAACCGAGGGGTTGGACACGCTGGAGGTGACGTGGATCCCAACCACATGGATGCCACAGCGGTCGTCTACATGAGCAAGTGGGTGGTGGCAGAGCTTGTGCGCCTGCTCCACGGGTTGGCGACTGATGAGGCTACTGACTTGGTGGATGCGCTCGTGGAGCGCGAGGTGGCGCTGGTTTGGCGGAACGGCGACAAGCGACGCGTGCTGGCAACCGGCTTGAGCTTACGTAAGGGGACCCTGTTGCTTCTGTCTGGAGTTACCGAGGCGCCAGAGTCGGACCTGGCATCGTGGCTTGAACAGAAGCGCCCGGCTGACTATCGGAACAAGGTACTCAAACCCATGCACAAGGAACGCCTCATCGAGTACGACCAGGCGATGGGAACAGTCGCGCTCCTCCCGCCGGGAGTGGTAGCGGCTGAGGCGCTCATCCACGCCCTGGGCGAGCGCTAGCACCGGCCCTCCTGGCTGGACGACGTGCTCTGCATTACTGATCTGATGTCGACACTGATGTCGGCTGGAGCATCAAGCTTCTTTACGGGGCTCGTGTCTTCTCCCACACCGTCGCTCGGTGGACGCCAAACCGCTTGGCGATCGACACAACGCTCTCGCCGCCCGTGCGGGCGGTTCGAATAGCTTCTACTTCCTTCTCCGTGAGAGGGGTTCTACTACGTCTACTAGGGTTCTCCACGACGTCGAAGCCCTCGTCGAACGTGAGCGGCGGCGACGCCTGCAGGGTCGGAGATCCCTGGATCCACGCGGAGTCAAGGCGATCCAGCCTCCGCATAAGGTTCCAGTTGGGTACCCTAGAGACCACCAGAAGGTCGTTGTTCAAACCCACGACATCGGCGGTTTGAGGTCCCCCGTTGGCCCTTGCGTCCGGTGTTTGTCGGTGGGTTCTGGGAGCCTTGAGGCATGAACGAGCCCGCCGCACCACGCCGAGGGCCAGGTGCCGGTCTCGCGCGCCGCCCAGGTGCCGGAGTGCCGTCATCCGAGCAACACCTGGTCGCGCAGGTGTCGGCTCTCATCGAAAGCGCTCGTGAGTCGATCGCTTCCTACGCCAACGTGACCTTGACGATGACGTCCTGGGAGATCGGCTCGATCATCGACTCCGAAGTACTCGGCGCCGGGCGCGCCGAGTACGGTGTGCAGATTCTGGTGACGCTGTCACAGGAATTGACGGGCCGCTTCGGGCGGGGCTTCGACGAGCCGAACCTGAACCGCATGGTCAAGTTCTCCCGGCTGTTCCCAGACCGCGAGATTCTGGTGACGCTGTCACAGAAATTGAGCGGGTCACACTTCCTCGCCCTCCTGCCGTTGCGCAGCGACGACGCGCGGGCGTTCTACGCCGACGAAGCCGTGGCTGGACGGTGGACAGTGCGGGAGCTGCGGCACGCGATCAGCCGCAAAGCCTACGAGCGTCGCGAGATCGCGGACTCCCAGCTCGGGCCGGGGTCGATGGTTCCTGCCGACACGTTCAGCGACCCGTACTTGCTCGACTTCCTCGGCCTCCACGACGGCTACCTCGAAGCAGACCTGGAAGCAGCGATCCTGTCGCCCTCTCGCTACTGCCGCTGCCGCTGCCGCTGCTGTTCTTGCTCGGCGCGCTTGGCCTGCTGCGCTGCCCACTCGGGCAGTGTCGCGGTGCTGTGAGGTGGTTCGCCCCACGCCTCGCGCACCTGCACCCGGATCCTCTGGGTGTGCTCGCTCGCTTCGCGGTGCTCGGCGCGTGTCCGCCGTCTACTGAATCGTCCAGCAGTGTCGAGGCGGTAACGGGCGGCACTCTCGCGCTCGACGGCGGCGAGATAGGTGGTGCCGTCTGGCTCGGCCTGTGCAACGAGCGAGCTGGCGACCTCCGCTTGGATACGGGCTACTTCATCCTCAGCGCGGCGGAGTATGTCGGCTTGTTCGTCGTCCTCGGCCTTGTGCGCGGCGCGTTGGGCATCGAGCCTCGCTGCGGTCTGCTGCCACCGTTGCGCTGCTCGTTCGGCTCGTTCCGCTTCGGTGGTGAGTCGTGCGAGTTCGTCGGTGACGAGTTGCACGGGCGTCAGCGACGAGGCCACGTACGGCGTCGATAGCTTGGGTGGTGGCGTGGTCGAGCCCACGGTTTGCAGGGTCGCGTTCCATCGCCTCGATGAACTGTGCCCTGGCATCGGCCATCGTCTCGGCGATGATGTGGAGCCGGTTCTGTTCGCGGCCTCGGGTCATGCCGACGTAAATGCCTGCCGCGCTCGTCGCCTCGCTGAGCACCGTGTGCGAACTATCGACGGTTGCGCCTTGGACGCCGTAGGCGGTCGCGGCATACGACAAGTGCGCCCACTCGCTCACATACTCGGCAGGGAGCGCGACCGCGCGCAGCCGCTTGCCTGCGCTGCTGACTTCGCGGGCATACACCGTGCCGTCGTCGGTGACGCGCTGCACGATCCATTGCTGCCGGTTTGCCATTCCGAGGTCGCTGTAATTCTTGCGGGTCTGGATCAGGTCACCCGCACCGATGGACAACACAACCCAGTTACACCGTTAAGTTGACAGACCCGGATCTGGGCTAAGTCTCGTAAGGTTCGTCGGCATGGAGGAACGCGACGCGGTCGATCGGATCCAGGTGGTCGGCGCAACGACGAACAATCTGTGCGAGGTCAGCCTTGCGATCCCCAAGAAGGCGTTGACGGTCTTCACCGGTGTGTCCGGTTCGGGTAAGTCGTCGCTGGTGCTCGACACGATCGCAGCAGGTGCGCAACGGCTGGCCAACGACTCCTACCCGGCGTTCCTGCGGGCCCGGCTGCCGCAGTTGCCGGCCCCCGACGTCCAGGCGATGTCCGGGCTCACCTTCACCGTGCTGATCGACCAGCGCCGGTTCACGGCGAACGCCCGCTCGACCGTGGCCACCGCCACTGACCTGGCCCCGCTGCTGCGGCTGGTGTTCTCGCGGGCCGGGGTGCCGTCGGCCGGCTACTCGCCCGCCTATTCGTTCAACGACCCCAAGGGCATGTGCCCGGCTTGCGAGGGTATCGGCACGGTGGTCGACATCGACGTCGACGAGCTCATCGACCTCGACAAGACCATCGACGAGGGGCCTGTCCGGTTCTCCAACTTCCGGCCGGGCGTGTACCGCTGGAAGCGATTCGCCTACTGCGGCTTTTTCGACCGCTCCAAGCCGATGCGCGACTACACGCCCGAAGAGATGGACCTGTTCCTGTACGCGCAGGGCGTCAAGCCGACCCACCCCGATCCGCGCTTCCCGGCGTCCGGGCGGTTCGACGGTGTGGTGACCCGCCTGCGCGACGTGTACGTGAAGAACCGGCCACCGAAGATCTCGAAGAAGGTGCGCGAGGAGCTCGACCGGATCACCACCCAGCGGCCCTGCCCCGACTGCCACGGCGCCCGGGTCAACGCCGCGGCCCGAGCCAGCCTGATCGAGGGCCGCTCGATCGTCGAACTGGATGGCGCTCAGCGTCAATGAACTGCACGAACTGCTGGAACAGCTCACGATTCCGCAGGTCGCCCCCGCCCTGGACGGCATCCGCACCATCTTGGACGCCTTGATCTCGGTCGGCCTGGGCTATCTGAGTCTCGATCGTGAGTCGTCCAGCCTGTCCGGCGGTGAGGCGCAGCGGGTCAAGATCGTGCGCCATCTGGGCGGCGCCCTCACCGACGTCAGTTACGTCTTCGATGAGCCTTCCATCGGTCTCCATCCGGCCGACGTGCTGCGGCTGACCCGGTTGCTGCAACGGCTGCGGGACGCCGGCAACACCGTGCTGGTGGTGGAGCACCATCCGCAGGTCATCCGGATCGCCGACCACGTCGTCAACCTGGGACCCGGCGCGGGCCACGACGGTGGGCGGATCCTCTTCGAAGGGACCCCGCAGGCGTTGGCGGACAGCGATACACCGACCGGACGGGTACTCGCGCAGCGTCTCACGGTGAAGCAACAGACGAGTCCTGCTCGCTCCTGGGTGTCGGTGAAGAACGCGCGAGCCCGGAACTTGACCGGTTTCGACGTCGACATTCCAATCGGCGTGCTGACCGCAGTCACCGGTGTGGCGGGCTCCGGCAAGAGCTCGCTGGCCACCCTGGAACTGCCGCGGCAACAACGCCGGTTCATCGTGGTGGGGCAGGACGTCCTGCGCGGCGGCGTCCGTTCCACCTCGCTCAGCGTGCTCGGGGTCGCGGAGAGCATTCGCAAAGCGTTCAGCGAGCTATCGGGGCTGGAGCCGGCCTGGTTCAGCTTCAACTCCAAGGGCGCCTGCCCGGGCTGCAACGGCAAGGGCTACATCACCACCGAGCTCGCCTTCCTCGACGACGTGGCCACCCCCTGCGACGCCTGTGACGGCTCCCGGTTCAACCCGACGGCGTTGGCCGTCGCCATCGACGGCCGGACGATCGCCGACGTACTGGCGATGACCGCCGACGAGGTCGCCCAACTGTTCGCCGGACGTCCCGACATCGTTGCCGCGGTGGGCTGGATGGACCGGGTCGGTCTCGGCTACGCCGCGGTCGGGCAGTCGCTCGACACCCTGTCCGGCGGCGAGAAACAGCGGCTGCTGATCGCCCGCCACCTGGCAGCTTCGAGCGACCTCGGCTCGGAGTGGATCGTGCTCGACGAACCCACCACCGGCCTGCACCCCAGTGACGTCGACCGGATCAACGTGCTGTTCGACGACCTGCTCGAGCTTGGCGCCACCCTGGTGGTCGTCGAACACAACCTGCGGGTGGTGGCGCGGGCCGATCACGTCATCGACATCGGACCCGGCGCAGGCATCGACGGTGGACGGCTGGTCTTCGCCGGTCAGCCGACGGAACTGGTCGGCGACGAGGGCTCGCTCACCGGGCGCGCCCTCGCGATCGCCTCCGCGGACTGCTGAGTCGCCCGCTGCCGTCGTCCGGCTGCGGCGCACGGTGTGGCGAACCCGGCACGATGTGCCCACCCGATGGGAGGGGGACGATGGACTCCAGCCTGGTTCAGGAGATGCTGCAGCACGAGCGGCGCCTGCGTGAGATTGCGGAACTCCACTGGACAGGCGGCGTTCCCAGTCCGAGATCGCCGCGCTTCGGACGCTCAGTCGCACCGCGGTCTCCCAAGCGCGGTGGTGATCGCCATGCAGGTCGGGCTCGTGATCGTCACGCTCCGTCCAGGTGCGCAGCATGGTCGGTTCACTGATGCCGAAGTAGCGGGACGGCACCCAGAAGCCGGCATCGTTGACATGCGAGAGACAGCCGCCGGCCGAGACCGCCACGGCCAGACGCGCAACGTGTGCGGCGTTCAGCTGGCTCAGGTCGACCGACGGCACCGCCGTCCCCGTGGCCCCGGCTGCGCGCTGATCAACCCGCGGGAGCGCGACGGCGAGCCGTGAGGGCCGGCGAACCCATCCCCGCGCCACAATCGGTTGACAGAGATCTCATAGGTCCGGCTGGCTGGATAGGTACGACATCACGTACCGAGGAGATTCCCGATGACCACGATCGCACTGATCGCCGCCAACCTGATCGCCATCAGTCTATTGACCTTCGCCCTCTACTTCCGCAGGCACCGGCGCCGCGACCTGGTGGTCGCCTTCCTCGGCGTGAACGTCGGGGTGATGGCGGTCTCGCTGGTGCTCGGTGCCGCAACGTCCACCAGTCTGGGCCTGGGCCTCGGGTTGTTCGGAGTGCTGTCGATCATCCGGCTGCGCTCCACCGAGATCAGTCAGCGCGAGGTGGCCTACTACTTCGCGTCGCTGGCCCTCGGCCTGATCGCCGGCATCGGCACGGACCTGCTGCTCGCCGGTGGACTGATGGCGATGGTCGTCGGGGCGCTGTGGGTGGGTGACCATCCGGCGCTGCTGGGCAGTGCGCGGCAGCAGACGATCACCCTCGACCGGGCTATCACCGACGAGGCGGAACTCCGTAACGTGCTCGCCGGCCTGTTGGCTGGACGGATCGACCAGGTCATCGTTCAGCAGGTCGACCTGGTGCGGGACCTGACCGTGGTGGACGTCCGCTACCGCAGTCCTCGGCGCTACGAAGCCCTGGAGCAGGACGATGCCAGCCGGGTCTCCGGTGAGTTCCAGGAAGCGAGCGTGTGATGAGTGGGCTGCCGATCGACCGGCTCCCGACGCTGAGCCTGCCCGAACTTCTGGCCGAGGCCGAACTGCTCACCCGGTTCGATCGCAAGTACCTGTTGCGCGCACCCCAGGCATCCGCGTTGCTGGGCGGCCTGGACCCGCGTACTCGGGTGCTGGCGATCGACGGGCGCAGCCGATTCAACTACCAGTCGGTCTATTTCGACACACCGGGCCTGGTCAGCTACCGCCAGTCGGTGCATGGTCGCCGGCGCCGGTTCAAGGTCCGCACCCGCAGCTACCTGGATTCCGGTCAGGCCTTCCTGGAGGTGAAGGTGCGCGGTGATCGTGAGGTCACGGTCAAGGAGCGCATCGTCCACGACTCGGCCGGGCCCGACGAGCTCACGGGTCCCGGACGGCGCTACGCCGAGGAGTCGCTGGACCGCCACGGTCTGGACGGGTCGGTGGCCGGCGACCTGACACCATCCCTGGTGACTCGCTACCGGCGCGCCACTCTGGTGCCGCCCGAACCGGACGTCCGCGTGACCGTCGACACCGACCTGACCTGGATCGAAGGCCACAACGCGCTGTCGCTCCCCGGCCTGGTGGTGATCGAGACCAAGTCCGGGCCGCACCCGTCCGGAGTCGACCGTCGGCTCTGGAGGTCCGGACACCGGCCCGTCTCGATCAGCAAGTACGGCACCGGTCTCGCCGCGTTGCGAACGGACCTGCCCGACAACAAGTGGGCGCGCATCCTGCGCCGCCACTTCCATCACCACCACGCCGCAGCGGTCACGACGAGGTAGTGCCGTTGCGACCACGAAGGACCCGGGTGCCAGAGGCGGCGGCTGCTTGTTCGGCTTCGTCCTGATGTTTCCTGCCCACCCGGCCTTTGTCGTGGCCGTTCTTCCCGTTCGACGCCGTCGTGGATGGCGACGAGTTGGGCCGGCGGGGTTGCGTGCCCAGCCGGCCCGCCGCGTCCTACCCCTGAGGTGACGCGGGGGCCGGAGCGGTAGACTCCACCCTCGTGGCTGCCGCTGATCTGCAATCCGACCTGATCGAACTCGACAAGACGCTGACCTCGATCGAGGCCGTGCTCGACCCCGAAGCAAAGAAGCAGCAGATCGCTGAGTTGCAGGAGCAGGTGTCCGCCCCCGACCTGTGGGACGACCAGGAGAACGCGCAGCGGGTGACGTCCAGGCTCTCGGTGCTGCAGTCCGAGGTCGACCGGTTGACCGTCCTGCGGCAACGGATCGACGACGCGGCCGTGCTCATCGAACTCGCCCAGGAGGAAGAGGACGCCGACACCATGGCCGAGGCCGCCCGCGAGCTGAGCCGGCTGGTCGCCGACATCCAGGCGCTGGAGGTCCGCACTCTGCTCAACGGCGACTACGACGAACGGGACGCCGTGGTCACCATCCGCTCCGAGGCCGGGGGAGTGGACGCCGCCGACTTCGCCGAGATGCTGTTGCGGATGTATCTGCGCTGGTCGGAGCGGCACGGCTACTCCGCCGATGTGTACGACATCTCCTACGCGGAGGAGGCCGGCATCAAGTCGGCCACGTTCACGGTCAAGGCTCCCTTCGCTTACGGGACGCTGAGCGTCGAGCAGGGTACTCACCGGCTCGTCCGGATCAGCCCGTTCGACAATCAGGGCCGGCGCCAGACGTCCTTCGCCGGTGTCGAGGTACTGCCGGTCACCGAGGAGGCCGACCACATCGACATCCCCGAAGCCGATGTCCGGGTGGACGTTTTCCGCAGTTCCGGTCCCGGTGGGCAAAGCGTCAACACCACCGACTCCGCCGTGCGGCTGACCCACCTGCCGACCGGCATCGTGGTCAGCTGCCAGAACGAGAAGAGCCAGCTGCAGAACAAGGTGGCGGCGATGAAGGTGCTGCAGTCGCGGCTGCTGGAGCGGGCTCGGCGGGAACGTGAGGCCGAGTTGAACGCGCTGAAGGGCGACGGCGGCAACTCGTGGGGCTCGCAGATGCGTTCCTACGTGCTGCATCCGTACCAGATGGTCAAGGACCTGCGCACCGAGCACGAGGTCGGCAGCCCCGACGCCGTCTTCGACGGTGACCTGGACGGCTTCATCGACGCCGGCATCCGCTGGCGCCGCCAGCAGGGCGACCGCTGACCTCCGGTCGGTGTCCGTCCCGACCCTGCCGTCCGTTCCCAAACGCTCGCCGAACTATTTCGCGCTCGCTGAACTCAGCGAGCCCTGAATAGTTCGGCGAGCGGTGGGAGGACGGGCGGGCGTGGCGTTGCCGGTCGCGGCACGGACCTCGCCTACACTCGACTGTGGTCGGCTGAGTGTTTCTCAGAAACTTCCCCCAACCGTTGACACCGACCGGAGTAGCAACGTGATCACGTTCGAGGACGTCACCAAGGTCTACGACGGGCAACGCCGAGCCGCGCTGTCCGACGTCAGCGTCACCATCGACAAGGGCGAGTTCGTCTTCCTGGTCGGCAGTTCCGGCTCGGGCAAGTCCACCTTCATCCGCCTGGTACTGCGTGAGTACCGCGCCACCACGGGCCGGATCTTCGTCGCCGGGAAAGACCTGGGCAAGCTGCACAGCTGGAAGGTGCCCGGGCTGCGGCGCCAACTGGGTGTCGTGTTCCAGGATTTTCGCCTGCTCCCCGGCAAGACCGTCACCGAGAACGTCGCCTTCGCGCTGCAGGTGATCGGCAAACCGACCTCGACGATCAAGCAGGTCGTTCCCGAGACGCTGGAGATGGTCGGCTTGGAAGGCAAGGGAAACCGGCTGCCCGAGGAACTGTCGGGCGGTGAGCAGCAGCGGGTCGCAATCGCCCGGGCGTTCGTCAACCGGCCGGCGATCCTGATGGCCGACGAGCCGACCGGCAACCTCGACCCGACCACCAGCATCGGCATCATGAAGTTGCTCGACCAGATCAACCGCACCGGCACCACCGTGTTGATGGCCACCCACGACGCGACGATCGTCGACCAGATGCGCAAACGGGTGATCGAGCTGGTCAACGGCGAGGTCGTCCGCGATCAGAGCAAGGGCGTCTACGGCTACCAGTGAGCAGCACAGCGATGAACCTGGCCCGCCCGTCCCGAATCCTCGAAGGAGTCCGCCATGCGGCACACCCTGCGTGAGGCCTGGTCCGGCCTGCGCCGAAACCTGACCATGACCTTCGCCGTCGTCATCACGATGTGGGTCTCGCTCACCCTGTTCGGCGGTGGCCTGCTCGGTGCCCAACAGGTCGAACTCGCCAAGGGCCGCTGGTACGACAAGATCGAGATCAGCGTCTTCCTGTGCGTCCAGGCGTCCTCGGGACGCAACTGCGAACCCGGGCAGGACGCCACGGACGCCCAGAAGCAGACGATCCGGACGACGCTGGAGACCAATCCCGAGGTCGAGACGGTCTACTACGAGAGCAAGGCCGACACCTGGGAGGACTTCAAGCGGGTCTACAAGGACTCCCCGGTGCTCGCCGACATGACCGTCGACCTGATGCAGGATTCCTTCCGGGTGAAGCTGAAGAACCCCGAGCAGTACGAGGGGGTGGTGTCGGCGATCGCCGGCCTGCCCGGGGTCCAGGCGGTGCAGGACCTGCGCCAGTATCTGAACCCGCTGTTCCAGTGGCTGAACATCGCGAAGTGGACGACGATCGGGCTGAGTCTGTGGCTGCTGCTCGCCGCGGCCCTGCAGATCGCCACCACCATCAAGATGGCGGCCTTCGCGCGGCGTCGTGAGCTGGGGATCATGCGGCTGGTGGGTGCGTCGAACTGGTACATCATGTTGCCGTTCCTCATCGAATCTCTCGTCGCAGCGCTCGTGGGCGCGATCTTGGCGTGTGGATCGCTCGCTGCGGTGCAGAAATTCCTGATCATGGACAGGGCTCAACCCTCACTCAAGAGTGTCGAGTGGATTGGCTGGACCCATGTCGGACTGGCAATGCTCGGTGTCGTTGCCGTTGGTGTCGTCCTCTCAGTCGTCCCGACGGTGATAGCCACTCGCAAGTATTTGAGGGTCTGACACCTCCCGGAGGCCCTCATCGGATCCGATTGGGGCCTCATCGTGAACCAGGTGCCTTCCCCCACCTGCCGAACCACGAAGGAAACGTCATACAGCGGCGTCGCGCGCGTTTGGCGTCCGCTGATCGCGGTACTTGCCATCGGCCTGACCGTGAGCCTGGGATCGCCCGCTGTCGCGGACGACCTGAAGGATCGTCGCGACAACGTCCGCAAGGCGATCGTGTCGTCGAAGGCGGACGTCGCCGACTCGAAGGCCGAGGTTTCGAAGGCCGTCCAGAAACTGGCGCGCGCGCGGTCCGCGCAAGCCAAGGCGCAGCGCAAGCTGGAGGCCGCCACTGGTGCGGTTGCCGACGCGCGGGCCACCGACGCTGCGATCGGGCGCCGGCTGGTGCAAGCCCGGGCGAAGCTGGCCGCAGCCAAGAAGGCGGTGGCCAAGGCCAAGGCGGACGTGGCCGCACAGCTGCGGATGATGGGTGCCGCCGCCCGTGAGGCCTACCAGCAGCAGACCGATCTGGTCGGTCTCAGCGTCGTCTTCGACTCCTCCGACACCGGGGACCTTTCCCAGCGGCTGCAATGGTCGACCACCGTCTTCGACGCGACCAGCGCGCAGATGACCCGCCTGCGGGACCTGCAGGCCAAGCAGGAAGCGGCCGAACGGGCGCAGGCTGTTGTCGAGAAGGAGATCGCCGCCGACAAGGCGGAAGCCGAAGCGAACGTGGCTCAGATGAAGGTGCTGCAGGGCGAGGCCGCGCTGGCTAGGAACGGCGTGGCGCGAACCGTGGCCGCGCTGGCGGTTGCCCGCAAGGCGGCCCAGGCCGACCTGAACGCCGAGCGGGCACAGTTCCGTCAACTGCAGAACCAGGATGCGGCGATCGGCGCGCAGATTCGCCGCCGAGCCGAGATCGCCCGCAAGAAGGCGGCGGCCGCCGAGGCCAAGCGCCGCGCCGCCGAAGCCAAGCGCCGCGCCGCAGCGAAGAAGGCGGGCACGCGCTACGTGCCGAAACCCGTGGTCCGTCACGAGTCGTCCCGCGGGTTCATCCGGCCGGTCAACGCCCCGGCCGGCTCGCCCTTCGGGCTGCGGTACCACCCGATCCTGCACGTCTGGCGGATGCACCGGGGCACCGACTTCGGTGCCGCCTGCGGCACCCCGATCCGTGCGGCGGCGAGCGGCCGGGTGGCCAGCGCGTACCGGCAGGGCGGCTTCGGCAACTACACCGTCATCGACCACGGACGGATCAGGGGCAAGTACGTCTCGACCGGCTACGCCCACCAGTCACGGATCGTGGTGCACACCGGCCAGCGGGTGCGGCAGGGCCAGCTGATCGGCTACGTCGGCACCACCGGCCTCTCCACCGGCTGCCACCTGCACCTGCAGGTGTACGTCAACGGTGGCGTGGTCAACCCGATGAACTGGCTGTGAGACCTCGACTCGAAGGTAGCCACCGGTTCTCTTGGTAAGCTGACGCCTTCCATCGACCAGCACCTGACCAGGGGAGCGCGACCATGCCACGCGAAAAGGGCCGGATCATGGTCGCCCAGAATCGGCGTGCACGGCACGACTATCACCTGAGCGACCACTTCGAAGCGGGCCTCGTGCTGACCGGCACCGAGGTGAAGTCGCTGCGCTCCGGTCGGGCGTCCCTGGCGGACGCCTTCGCGACCGTCGACGACGGCGAGGTGTGGCTGCGCAACGCCTACATTCCGGAATACGCCTTCGGTACCTGGACGAACCACGCCGCGCGCCGCAACCGCAAGCTGCTGCTGCACAAGCGCGAGATCGACAAACTGGAGCGTGCCACCACGGGTTCGGGGCGCACGATCGTCCCGCTGGCGCTCTATTTCCTGGACGGCTACGCCAAGGTCGAGCTCGCTGTCGGCACCGGCAAGAAGGCGTGGGACAAGCGGCAAACGATCGCCGAACGCGACGCCAATCGGGACGCCGCCCGCGAGCTCGCCGCCCGGAACCGCGGCGAATAGTCCGGCCGCGACGACCCTCACCCGAGCTCCGGCGACCTCTCGGGGCCGTGCGCACGTCTCCCCGAGGAGTCGCGGCACGCGACCATCGCTGGTTCAGTTCATCGAAACCCCTTGCCAGAGCGCTACGCCGAGGCGGCGACGCGTAATAATTTAGTTACATAGACCAATATTTTGCTTTCGGGTGCTGGCGTGCCTACTCTTGAGTCAGTTGCAGGGCGAGGGAAGCTAGCCCATTCGTCGCAGCCGGCCTCAGTGGCCGTTTGAACGCCCCGCGTCGGGAGCGCGGATCGGCGGTTCAATCCAACAACGATGTGCTCTTCGGGGGGAGAGTTATGTCCACACCAGTAATCACCGACGACTTCGCGTCCGTCAACGGCCTCGGGCCGCGGTCCAGACATGCGCGAACGAAGAATTCCTACGGTCCGGTCATGATCGCGATCTCGATCGCGGCCACGCTCGGCATCCTGGCCTATGGCTGGTTCCTGCTGAACCCGGCCAACCGGGGCGACATTCTGCCCTGGACGATGGTGATCGTCGCCGAGACGATCCTGATGTTCCACGCGCTGATGGCGATGTGGACGATCTTCGCCGGGCAGAAGGACCCGCGCACCTTCGCCTTCCACGAGACGCAGCGCACGCTCTACGACCCGAGGGTCAACGAACGCCTGCGCCTGACCGACGATCCGACCCAGTGGCCGTTGCACGTGGATGGCGAGCCGGTGGCGATCGACGTGCTGATCACCGTCTATGGAGAGCCGATCGAGGTGATCCGGCGCACCGCCGAGGCCGCCAAGGCCGTCCGCGGGGCGCACAGCACCTGGATCCTCGACGACGGCAAATCGGACGCCGTGCGCGACCTGGCCACCGCCCTGCGGATCGGCTACATCCGCCGGCTGACCAACCACGGCGCCAAGGCGGGAAACGTCAACAACGCGCTGACCGTCGCCAAGGGCGACTTCTTCGTGATCCTGGACGCCGACTTCGTGCCGCGTCCGGAGTTCCTGGAGGAGACCCTGCCGTTCATGGTCGATTCCAACGTCGCCTTCGTGCAGACGCCGCAGACCTACGGGAACCTGCACAACATCATTTCCCGCGGTGCCGGCTACATGCAGTCGATGTTCTATCGGTTCATCCAACCGGGCCGGACGCACTTCAACGCCGCGTTCTGTGTCGGCACCAACGTGCTGTTCCGGCGGTCCGCCGTGCTCGACATCGGCGGCATGTACACCCAGTCGAAGTCCGAGGACGTGTGGACTTCGCTGATGCTGCACGAACGCGGCTGGCGCTCGATCTACATTCCGCAGACGCTGGCCGTGGGCGACGCCCCGGACACCATCGAGGCCTACACCAAGCAGCAGTTGCGCTGGGCGACCGGCGGCTTCGAGATCCTGTTCACCCACAACCCGTTCGATCCGCGTCGCCGGCTGTCGCTCGACCAGCGGTTCATGTACTTCGTGACCGCCACCTTCTACCTGACCGGCATCGCCCCCGGCATCCTGCTGTTCGTCCCGGCGCTGGAGATCTTCTTCGACCTGCACCCGGTGAACCTGCAGGTGGACGTGCTCACCTGGTTCCTGTTCTATGCCGGGTTCTACCTGCTGCAGATCCTGCTCGCGGCGCTCACCCTCGGCAGCTTCCGCTGGGAGGTGCTGCTGTTGGCCGCCAACTCGTTCCCGATCTACCTGCGTGCGCTTCGGAACGCTTTTACCGGGGTGGACACCAAATGGCACGTGACCGGCACCACCACTCGCTCGTCGGCGTTCAACTTCATCATTCCGCAGGTGCTCACCTTCGTCTTCCTGTTGGGCACCTCGATCGTGTCCATCTGGCGCGACCTGACCCTGGGCCAGTTGAACGTGGCGACCTTCTGGAGCGTGGTGAACACGGTCGCGGTCGGTGCCCTGATCGGCGTCGCCTTCCACGAGGCGTCCGGAGTGCAGGGCATCGCCGACCCGACCGACGTCAACCTGGCGGACGCCGTCGCCGAGATCGAAAGGCCCGTTCCGCTAAGTCGGGACGCGATCACCCGGGCCCACCAGGAGGTCGAACTGCTTGCCTCGGCGGCAGCCGACGGTCCCGGCGTTGCGCCGTCCGCGGACGCCGCCACCACCCGTCCCGCGCGTGCCCACCAGCCGGCCCGCGCCGTCCGCTGATCACCACGATCGACCAAGAAAGTTCTGAGGCACAGCAATCATGACCTGGATCAATCGACTCAAGCTATGGGGCGGCATCCTGGGTATCGCCGCGCTCATCTTCGCGCTCACCGTCCTGTTCAACCAGCGCCAGTCCCAGGTGGCCAGCGTCAGCGCCACCGTGGAGGCGCCCACCTCGATCGTCGGCTCGTCCTACGGCGGCGTGGTCACCGACACCTACGTCACGCCGGGCCAGCCGGTCCGTGCCGGCCAGAAGCTGTTCACGCTGACCAGCGTGCAGCTGCAGCAGGACGTCGGCAACGGCATCCGGCCGGTCTCCACCGCCGCCTACGACATCGACATCACCAAGGGCACCATCACCTACCAGGCGGTGGCCGACGGCTACGTCGCGTCACTGGATGCCGTCCGCGGCTCGTTCCTCGGGAACGGGTCCCGGATGGCCGCGATCGTGGCCGACGGCCAACGCACCGTCACCGGCCGGTTCGTGCTCGATCCGATCGACTACGGCCGGATCGAGCACGGGCCCGCCGCCCGGATCGTGCTGCCCGACAACCAACTGGTGGCGGGCACGGTGTCCGGCGTCCAGGTGCTCACCGAGGGTGGTGCGCCGGTGACCTACGTGACCATCAGCAGCGACGCCCTGACCGATCCGGCGCTGGCCAACCTCACCCGGCTGGACACCCCGGTGACCGCCATCGTGGAACTGCGCGACGACGGCTGGCTGTCCGGCCCGTCCGAGGCGATGCTCGCCTTCCTGACCAAGATCGGATTGAGGTGATCGGATGATGAGGCTCCGCAACACCCTGACCGGGTTGCTCGCCGCCGGATTGGCCGCCGTCCTGGCGGCCTGCTCGGCGGCGGCCCCGGCGTCGATCGGCGGCGCCAGCCCGAGCGGCGGCCCGGCGGGCGCCGCCGGCGCCTCGGCCACTGTGCTGGGCGCCGACCAGGTCGGCCCGCTGCTAGCCGGCACCACCCAGGAGGCCGGCAAGGACCTGAAGCCCGAACGGCTGGGCCCCGGGTTGCTGCCGCCGACCAACAAGTGGTTCTCCGGGCTGGTCTTCGGCGACACCGCGCAGCCGGTGTTCCCGCTGCCGCTCAGCTTCGGGGTGGACGCCAAGGGCTTCGCCTTCGGGCTGCCCACGGTGACCACCACCGCCAAGACGATCATGGGCGGCTATGCGCCGATCATCGCCATCGGCACCGGCTCGGCGACCAGCTGGACGGTGACCGGCTACGACGAGCTGTCGGTGACCCTGCAGGCGAGGGTGGGCGGCACACCGGTCGGGTCGGTCCGGATCGCCGAGGGTTCCCCGTTCGTCACCTTCACCGCCGCCGGCTCGGCCACCCTGACCAGCAACCTGCCGTTCGCGGCAGTGGGGGACGCCTGGTCGGTGCAGGGTGGCGCCGCGACCTATGGGCTGGTTACCGCCGGGCGGGTCTCCGGAACCTCGGTGAGCCTGACTCAGGGTCAGACCGCGACCTGGTTCGCCGTCCCCAACGGCGGCACCCTGGAGGCCATGGTGCCGCTGGCGAAGGACCCGGTGACCTCCACCGCGGTGTCCTATCGGGTGGCCGACCAGGCCACCACCACGCTCGAGTACAACACGGCCAACGGCGGTGACACCGCCTTCGCGGCGATGCCGCATCAAGCCAGGAGCCTGGCCGCTACCGGAGACCCGATCGGCAGCTACGCCAGCTCGTACGGCACCCTCACCCTGTACGCAGGCACGAAGCTGACCTGGACGGAGCCGCTGCAAGCCGCTCGCGCCGGCCTGGACCTGTCCCGGCTCTCGGAGTCCGAGCGTTCCGAGCTCGCGGACGCGGTCAAGGTCGACGTCGCGGCCCTGAAGCCGTACCCGGCCGACACCTACTTCGGTGGCAAGGCGATGTACCGCGACGCCCAGCTCTGGGAGATAGCCAAGCAGGTGGGTGCCGACACCGAGGCCGCCAAGCTGAAGGAGCGGGTCACCACCCAGCTGCTGCAATGGACCGAGCCGACGGGCTGCCAGACCCGGGACGCCTTCTGCTTCTTCTACGACACCCGCAACCACGGCATGGTCGGCAAAACGCCGTCGTTCGGCTCGGACGAGTTCAACGACCACCACTTCCACTACGGCTACTTCCTGTACGCCGCCGGGGTGATGGCCGCCGACGATCCCAACCTGGCCGCGAAGCTGGCGCCGGTAATGAACCTGCTGGCCGCCGATATCGCGACCTCGCCCGGCAACGAGTACTTCCCGGCACGGCGTAACTTCGACAGCTACGCGTCCCACTCGTGGGCCTCGGGCACCGCCCCGTTCGCCGACGGCAACAACCAGGAGTCGGTTTCCGAAGCGGTCACCGCGTATGCCGGACTGACGTTGTGGGCACGGGCCAGCGGCAACCACGACCTGGAGGTCGAGGCCCGCTGGATGCAGGCTCTCGAGGCGGCGTCCGCCCGGGCCTACTGGACGGACTTCGATACCAGCGCCCCGGTGTATGTGGGCTTCAGCCACACAGTGCTGCCGCTCAACTTCGGTGGCAAGCGGGACTACGCCACCTGGTTCTCACCAGAGCCGGCCGCAGCCCTGGCCATCCTACTCATCCCGGTGAGCCCGTCCTCGGATCAGCTCGGCGGCGACCCCGCCCGGATCGCCGAGAACGTGAAGGAGGGCATCGGCACCAAGGGCTTCGACCAGCAGTACGGCGACTACATCCTGATGTATTCCGCATTGGCCGGAGAGGACGCCCGGCAGGCCGCACTGAAGGCCGCCCGGACCTTCGACCGATCCAAGATCGACGACGGCAACAGCTACGCCTACCTGCTGGCCTGGCTGCTCAGCCTGAAGCCCTGACCGACGACTAGGCCCTCCCTAATCAGTTCAGCCCTCCCTCATACGGGAGGGCTGAACTGATTAGGGAGGGCCTAGTCGTCCGGACCGAGGGCTACCAGGTGACCTGCAGTTGGTCGAGGAACGAGTTCAGGATGGCGGGGTCGCCGTCCACGGCGTAGGCTCGACCACGGTTCCACAAGCCCGAATAGATGCCGCGGGCGCTCCCGGTGACCCGGGTGCCGGCGGTTTCGGATGCTCCGACCCGGGCTGTGCAGCCGTCCGGGGTGAGACAAGCCGTCCAGGCGCCGAGCCCGTCGTCGGTGACGATCGCGATCTCGGCCGGCTCCGGACGCCGTGGGCTGTACTTCGGACGCGGTGCGAACCCGAGCAGCAACTCGTCGATGCCGTCGCGGGCCAGCGCGGGGGAGATCCACAGCTCGTCCGGACGTGGTGCCCGGCCCAGCCTCGCCGCCATCGCGTCGATGGCGTGCACGGTGGTCTCATGGCATTGCCGCCTGGCCCAGCCCTGTCGGGGCGGCGGCGCGTCGAGCAGGAAGAACGGCACATCCAGGTCCTCGGGAGCGGCGGCCAGCGCGTTCAGCAGGTCGACCAGTCCGTCGTCCAGCCACTCCAGCAGATCGGACGAGGCGGCCGCCTCCGCCTCCACCTGGTCGTCCGGCCGGGCGGCGACCTCGCGGATGGTCGCGGTCGCCCAGCGATGCACAAGTCCCTGGTGGGTGACCAGGTCGCGAACCGTCCAGCCTGGGCAGGTCGGCACGTCGGCGTCCAGGCCGGACGCGGCGGCGTTGTTGCGCAGCACGGCCGTTGCGTCGCCGAGTCCTTCCCCGGACTCGCGGAAATCCATGGTGGTGGGCATGGCTCAACCGTAGAGCCCGGCACCGACCGAATCGCGAAAGACATCAAGATCGAGCACCTCTAGGGAAAGCCGATCAACGCAACCACCGCTGGTTGAGCCTGTCGAAACCCCTTGCCAGCGCCGGGTCACCCAGGGTCTCGACAAGCTCGACCGAAGAAGGGTCAGCGTTTCCCTGGCGGTGCCCGATCTGACCCAACCGGCTCGAGCAGAACCATGATCGGCACCCAGCCTCGTTACCCTGACCGGATAGGTCGGGGAACGGGCAGGGCCGAGCCCGATACGGTGCGCGCGGCGAGCGCGGAAGGCTGTAACGCATGACCCAGGACTTCTTCGCCCCTGTTGACAGCGTCTCCAAGCAGGACCGCGACAACGCCGAATGGCGGCTACGTGAGGCGCACCGGCTCGGACGCATGGAGGCCGCCGAGTTCGAAGCCCGGATGTCGCGGGTGATCACCGCCGAGCGGCTGGACGAGTTGGCGGCGGCGGTGGACGGACCGCTACCGGTGACGTCCGGCCATGCCTACCGGGCCTCTGAGCCGTCCGGCCCGGTGTCGGGGGAGGTGCTGCCGGTCGCGTTGACCAATGACCGGACCACCACAATGGCCACGCTCGCGCACCTGTCGCCGTTCCTGTTCTGGATCTTCGGTCCGCTGGTCTTCTGGGCGATCAGCCCGGTGGGCTCGGTCACCAAACGCGAGGCGGCCAAGGCATTCAATTGGCAGCTGGTCGCCTCGGCGATCGGCCTGGCCGCGGCCGCGATCGGCTGGATCCTGCCCGGAGACGGCAACCCGGTCGCCCGGATCTGGACCGTCGTGTGGGTCCTGCTCACCGTGCTGGGTGCCGTCGGGGCGGCCCGCGGCAAGGACTGGCGCAACCCTGTCCGGGCTCTCGTCCCCTGGGAAGTTTTGCTTGAGCGCAAACGTTGATAGACTGACGTGCTCGTCCGCGGCCACTCGGGTCGTCGCGGGCGGACAACTCAATAGGGGGTGACTGGTTTCGACTCGGGACGGTAGTCCCAGGAGAAGCGGGCCGAGGATCCAAGGACATCTCGTTAACGATCCTTGGAAAACCAATAACTGCCGACAATTCTCGCGCAGACTTCGCTCTCGCTGCCTGAGCAGTGACCGAAGGGTCAGCCCGGACGTAGCCTTCCGTCCGGTTCCTGGCCTCGTATAGAAGGCTTGCTGAGCTGCCTGGGTTCCAGGGGCGGCTCGGGACTTTACTGGAACTGGGCTTGGCTAGCACGTGTTGACGCGAGGGTAGAAGCCGAGAAAACCGCCTAGTCAACTGCGCCCGGAGAAGTCCTGGTTCACCTTCTGAGGACGGGGGTTCGACTCCCCCCACCTCCACCCCACGCACAAGGCTCGAACCCAAGCCATCGTCAATGTTGGTAGAGGTTCGGGCCTTGTTGGCGTCCACGAGTGGGCAGGATGGTACGCATGGCTTACGACGATCCGCGCCTGGTGGATCTCTACGACGGTGACAACCCGGATGGTAGTGATCACGACTTCTACCGTGGCCTTGCCGAGGGTGTTGGTGCCCGTCGGATCCTTGACCTTGGCTGCGGCACTGGGATGCTCACGGTCAGTTTGGCAACCGGCGGTCGGACAGTCGTCGGGATCGACCCCTCGAAGGCGATGCTCGGCATCGCGCGGCGTCGGCCGGGTACGGAACGAGTGCAGTGGATCTGCGGGGACAGTCGCAGCATCCCTCAGGGCGAGTTCGATCTCGCACTGATGACCGGCAATGCTGCCCAGCACGTTGGGGACGGCGACTGGTCTCGCACGCTGACCGATCTGCGTGCAGCCTTGCGTGAGGGTGGCACGTTCGCCTTCGAGAGCCGTAACCCGGCGCGTCGAGTCTGGGAGAGCTGGGCCAGCGAACCGGTGAGCGAACGAGACACCCCGCACGGACGCCTTCGTGAGTGGACGAAGGCTACGGAACATCCACATGGTCGGATCGCCATGCGTTTCCACAACCTCTTTGTCGAGACAGGTGAGGAGGTCGTCGACGAGGTGTTGTTGGCCTTCCGCGGACGCGACGAGGTGGAGGCGGATCTTGCCGCTGCCGGGTTCGCGGTCGACTCCGTCCTTGGGGGCTGGGAGCGCACGCCGTTCCGCGAGGATGATCCGCTGATGGTGTTCTGCGCACGCGCAGCCTGACCGCTACTCCAGTCTTTGGCGTCCGCGGACTCGCGCCGCACTTGCGGGTCGTCGTGTCAGTGGCGCCTGGGAGGCTAGAGATGTGAGCGAATCCAAGGAATCGAACCCCGAGGTTGGGTGCGTCCTCGTGCATCGGGAGCAAGCTGACCTGCAGGCTACGGCTGGGCAGAGCCTGGTCGGGAGGGTGTCGTCTCTCATCGAGAGGGCTCGCGAGTCGATCGCTTCCTACGCCAACGCGACCTTGACGATGACCTACTGGGATATCGGCTCGATCATCGACGCCGAAGTGCTGGGCTCTGCGCGGGCGGAGTATGGCGCACAGATTCTGGTGTGACGCTGTCACAGGAATTGACCGCTCGCTTCGGGCGGGGGTTCGACGAGCCGAACCTGAACCGCATGGTCAAGTTCGTCAGGCTGTTTCCCGACCGCGAGATTGTGGTGACGCTGTCACAGAACTTGAGCTGGTCGCACATCCTGGCGCTGCTGCCGCTGCGCAACGAGAACGCACGGGCCTTCTACGTCCAGGAGGCTGCGGTCGGACGATGGACGGTGCGCGAGCTGCGCCGCGCAATTGTGCGCAAATCGTATGAGCGCCGCGAGATCGCCGACTCTCAGATCGGGCCCGGGTCGATGGTTCCTGCCGACACCTTCAGGCCGACGAGGACGACATCGCGTTCGCCGCGGCCTTCCCCGAGGCGGCCGAGGCGCCTGACTACTGCGCGAACTGCCGGTTCCGTCCATTCGGCGACGTCGTCCGGCGGCGGCTGTGGTGGCGAGCCAGGCAGGACGCACGGTGAGCCGCCTACGGCTCGCCGGCTGGTTCGCCGGACTCGCCCTGCTGCTGTCGGTGATCGCCGCGTCCCTGGCCCTCGGGGCCAAGGAGATACCCCCACCGGTGGTGCTGGACGCGCTGCGCGACTTCGACGCGGAACTTGCCGACCACCTGATCGTGCAGACCATCCGGATGCCGCGGACGGTGGTCGGTCTCATCGTCGGTGTGGCCCTGGGGATCGCGGGTGCCGTGATGCAGGGCCTGACCCGCAACCCGCTGGCGGATCCCGGCATCCTCGGCGTCGAGGCGGGGGCGTCGCTCGCCGTCGTGGTCGGGATCTACGTGTTCGGCGTCGGCAACCTGTCCGGCTACGTCTGGTTCGCATTCCTCGGCGCGGGCGTGGCGTCGGTGGCGGTCTACGCGCTGGGTTCGCTCGGCGGCGGGGCCACCCCGGTCAAGTTGGCCCTGGCGGGAGCGGCCCTCACGGCGGGGCCGATCGGCTTCGTCGGCCTGACAGTCCCGCATCTGGCCAGGCTGCTGACCGGGCCGGACAATCGCTGGGTGCTGGCCTACTCGGCGCTGCTCGGCCCGATCCTGCTGGTCGGCGCCGATGTGGTCGGACGCCTGGTGCTGCGGCCCGCCGAGTTGGAGGTGGGCATCGTCACCGCCCTGATCGGTGCACCCTGGTTCGTTCTGCTGGTCCGGCGGGCGAAGGTGGCCCAGCTGTGAGGAACGATCTCGACACCGACCTCGTCCTGGTGCGCCGGCAGCGGCGGGTGGAGCCGCGCCGGGCCGTCCTGGTCGGTGGGCTCACCCTGGTGGCACTCGTGATCGCGTTCGGCTGGTCTCTCGGGTACGGGGGCTATCCGCTGTCCTTCGAGGAGATCTTGCAGGCGCTGATCGGACAGGGCTCGGCCCGTACCCGCTACATCGTGGTCGAGGTGCGGTTGCCGCGGGCGCTGGTCGGTGTCCTCGTGGGGCTGGCGTTCGGCATGTCCGGGGCGTTGTTCCAGGCGCTGGCCCGCAACCCGCTGGCCTCGCCGGACATCATCGGGATCACGTCGGGGGCCTCTACGGCCGCGGTGGCCGGCATCGTGTTGGCCGGTGCGGGTGGTCTCGCCGTCACCGGGTATGCACTGGTGGGCGCCCTGGCGACCGCGGCCCTGATCTTCCTGCTGGCCTACCGACGCGGAACCTCGCCGTACCGGCTGGTCCTGGTCGGCATCGGTATCTCAGCCTTCCTCGGCGCCATCACGGGTTACCTGCTGGTCCGGGCCTCGGTCAACGAGTTGCAGCAGGCCACCGTCTGGATGACCGGCTCGCTCACCGGACGCGAATGGCAGCACGTGCCGGCGGTGGCGTGCGGTGTGGCGGTGCTGGTGCCGGCCGGCCTGCTGTTGGCCCGGCCGTTGCGGATCGTCCAGCTCGGTGACGACAGCGCGACCATGCTGGGCCTGCGGCCCGAGGTCACCCGCCTCCTGATCGTGCTGGTCGGGGTCGGGCTGGCCGCACTCGCGACGGCGGCCGCCGGACCGATCGCGTTCGTCGCCTTCGTGTCACCGGCGATCGCGCGGCGGCTGGTCCGTTCCCCGATGACCCTGCTGCCCAGCGCTCTGCTGGGTGGGTTGCTGGTGTCGGCGGCGGACTTGATCGGCAGGGCCGGGGCGGTGGGCGTCCCGCTGCCGGTCGGCGTCGTGACCGGGGTGATAGGCGCGCCTTACTTGATCTGGCTATTGGCCCGGGCGAATCGGATCGGAGTTGCCGGATGACCGAAGAGACAGCGGAGATCCTGGCCGGCCGCGAGCTGCGGCTGGCCTACGACGAGCGGGTGGTGGCCGACCGGCTGTCGGTTGACATCCCGGCGGGGCTGATCACCTCCATCGTCGGGGCGAACGCCTGCGGCAAGTCGACCCTGCTGCGCGCCCTCTCCCGGCTGCTGAAGCCACGCGCCGGCAGCGTGCTGCTGGACGGCGCCGACATCGCCTCCCTGCCCACGCGCACGGTCGCCACCCGGCTGGGCCTGCTACCCCAGACCCAGCTGGCACCGGACGGCATCACGGTCGCCGATCTGGTGGCCCGCGGCCGGCATCCGCATCACGGCTGGATGCGGCGCTGGACCGGCGAGGACGACGCCGCGGTGGCCGCCGCGCTGCGGGACACCGGCACGCTGGAGCTGGCGGACCGCGTCCTGGACGAGTTGTCCGGGGGACAGCGGCAGCGGGTGTGGATCGCGATGGTGCTGGCGCAGGGCACCGAACTGCTGCTGCTCGACGAGCCGATCACCTACCTCGACCTGGCCCACCAGGTCGAACTGCTGGACCTGATGGTCGACTTGAACCGGCAGCGCGGCCGCACCGTGGTGATGGTGTTGCACGACCTGAACCTGGCCGCCCGCTACAGCGATCACCTGATCGCGATGAAGGCCGGAGCCGTAGTGGCGTCCGGACGCCCGGCGGAGGTGATCGACGAAGCGCTGGTCGCCGACGTCTTCGGCTTGGCATGCCGAGTGGTGCCCGACCAGGTTTCCGGCACCCCGTTGGTGCTGCCGATCGGCCGGCACCACAGTCGGCCGGGTTCCGACGGGCGGAGCGGCCTTGCGGTCTGAGCGCACCATCAGGCCGTCGGGGGTCTGCCGGGCGCTGCCGCAGGCGTGGCGGACGTCCGCCGCGTCTCGGTTCGTGACCGACCGAGCTCAGCTCGGTAGGCAAGGGCGCGGTTCGACGCGGCGTCGAAAGTTGCAGTGATGGCTATGCATGTATAATGCATGCATGACTGTAGCTCTCCAGATCCGCGACGTTCCTGAGGAGGTGCGCGATGTCATCGCGGCTCGCGCGGCGACGCGGGGTCAGTCGATGCAGGCGTATCTCTTGGAGCTCCTTCAACGGGAGGCGCGGGTCGCCGCCAACGTTGACATCCTGCAGCGATCGACGGATATCCGCATCGAGATCCCCGAAAGGCTGAGCCCCGAGCGTGTCATCCGTGAGGGCAGGGAAAGTGGTTTCGCCGTTGACCGTAGTGACACGGCGTGATCATTGTCGACGCAGGCGTCTGGGTGCGTGCGCTGGTCGATTCAAGCGCGATCGGCGACGCCTGCCGAGTCGTGCTCTGTGCGGATCCCGACTGGGTGGCCCCGTCCCATGCCGCGATCGAGACACTGCGCACCCTTCGCCGCTACGAAGCGGCCGGCCTGCTGACCAGGTCCCAGGCCGACGCCCATGCTGAAGCCGTGACGGCGGCCGAGGTCCGCTACATCGGTGCCGAGCCCTGGGTGCTGACCGAGGTATGGAGGCTTCGCCACACCATCAGCCCCGACGACGCGCCCTACGTGGCAGTGCCGCTCGCACTGGATGTCCCGCTCGCGACGCTGGACGAACGACTCGCCCGCGCGGCCGGCGCGCTTGGTGCCAGCGTTGTGGTGCCCGGCTCGGCCTGACGAGTGTCGCCGCGAGGCTGCAACGGCGCTGGTCAGCTTGATCTGTGACCCGCTCGCCGGTCACGCCATCGATGGCATGCTTGGGGCCATGAGGCGGGGCGCGGAATGAAGGGCGAGGTGACGCCCGGTGTGCTGCTGGTGGCTCACGCCGAACTCGGCGACGGCGTGTTCGACCAGAGCGTCGTTCTGGTGCTCGACTCGGACGAGTCCGGCTCGCTCGGGGTGGTGATCAATCGCGAGTCCACCATTGACCTGCGCAGCGCGCTGCCGGCCTGGGCACCGCTGGTGAGTGAACCGCAGGTGCTCTTCGAAGGCGGTCCGGTCTCCCAGGAGGGAGCGATCTGCCTCGCCTCCCCGCAGCGGGCGGACGAGGAGCCGCCGGGCTGGCGCTCCCTGTTCGACACGGTCGGCCTGCTGCACCTGGACACCCCGGTGGAGATCGCCGAGGGCGCCTACCGCGACCTGAGGATCTTCGCCGGTTATGCCGGCTGGGCGCCGGGACAGCTGGAGCGGGAGTTGGAGCAGGGCTGGTGGCATGTGGTGCCGGCGAGCTACGCCGACGTCTACGACCGTGACCCCGAGACGCTGTGGCGACGGGTGCTGCGCCGGCAGGGCGGCGACTTGGCCCTGCTGGCCACCTGGACGTCGCACCCGGAATGGAACTGAGCGCACTGGGTCGCCCGAGGGTCGCGCGCTCCGCTCAACCGCTCGCCGAACTATTTGGGGCTCGCTGAACTCAGCGGGCCCCAAATAGTTCGGCGAGCGCGGGAGGGGTTGATCGGGACCCGGTCGACCCGAGCCTGTCGACCCGACCTCCGGCTGAGGGTTCAGGCCGCGGGCTACACTGCGGGCACGGTCGGCGTCCGGAGCGAGGGGGTGCAGTGTCGGACGGCATGCAGCGCGCGCAACGCATCCTGGTCGTCGACGATGATGTCGCCCTGTCCGAGATGATGCAACTGGTGCTTCGCGCCGACGGCTTCGACGCCTGCTGGTGCAGCTCGGGAACGCGCGCGGTCGAGGCTTTCCGGCGGTACCGGCCCGATCTGGTGCTGCTCGACCTGATGCTGCCGGGCCGTGACGGCGTGGACGTCTGCCGCGACATTCGCGCCGTCTCGGGTGTCCCGATCGTGATGCTGACGGCCAAGTCGGACACTCGCGACGTGGTCGAGGGCTTGGAGGCGGGCGCCGACGACTATGTGGCCAAGCCGTTCAAGGTCAAGGAGTTGCTGGCCCGGATCCGCACCCGGTTGCGCCGCCACGTCCCCGCCGAGGACGACGGTGCGCTGGCGATCGGCGACCTCACCATCAGTGCGTCCGAGCACACCGTGCGGCGCGGCTCGGAACTGCTCGCCCTCACCCCGCTGGAGTTCGACCTGCTGCTCGCGCTGGCCAGGCGTCCCCGCCATGCCTTCAGCCGCGAGGTGCTGCTGGAGGAGGTCTGGGGCTACCGGCACGCGTCCGACACCCGGCTGGTCAACGTGCACGTGCAGCGGCTGCGCAGCAAGATCGAGCACGACCCCGAGCATCCCGAGATCATCGTCACCGTCCGTGGCGTCGGGTACCGGGCCGGGGAACCGCGCCAAGCCCCATGACCCACGAGGCCGGCGACCGGAAGCGGCGGACGGCGTGGTCGCGCTCGCTGCCGTTCCGGGTCGTGGTGACCGCGCTGGTGGCGGCGCTGACGGTGCTGGCGGGGACCGGTTGGTTCCTGATGGACCAGTCCTCGCGGGGCATCCTGGACGGCAAGCGCCACGCCAGCCTGGCCGAGGCGTCCGTGGTGCTGGACGGCATGCAGCGCGACCTGCGCACCCTGAACCCGCGCACGGCGTCCCTCAACGAGCGACTGACCCAGTTGGCCCGGGACGCCGCTTACCGGGGTTCGGTCGGCAATCAGTACTACGTGGTGGTGGCCGGTCCGGTCTCGGACATCGGCTCGGCGGGCATGGGCTACGACAGCGTGCCGGAGTCGTTGCGCCGCGCCGTCCTGGGTGCGGACGGCATCTACTCCACGCCGACCGAGATCCGGTTCACCGATGCGCGGCCGGCGGTGCCCGGCCTGGCGATCGGGTCGGCACTCACCGCGCCCGGGGGCAGCCGCTATCCGGTGTACTTCCTCTTCACCCTGCAGCCCGAGGCCGAGACCTTGGCGGTGGTGCAGCGGGCGACCCTGGTGGCCGGCCTGATCGTCGTGGTCGGCGTGGTCGCCACCATGTACCTGATCGCGGTGCAGGTGCTGCGGCCGATCCGGGCCGCGCGGTTGGCGGCCGAGCGGCTGGCCTCGGGTCATCTGGACGACCGGATGGCGGTGCGCGGCACCGAGGACCTGGCCGGATTGGCACGGTCGATGAACCACATGGCGACCGAGCTGGATCGCAAGATCACCGAACTGGAGGACCTTTCCCTGGTGCAGCAACAGTTCGTGTCGGACGTCTCGCACGAGTTGCGAACCCCGCTGACCACGGTCCGGATGGCCGCCGACGTGCTGTACGGGCAACGGGAGGCCTTCGATCCGCTCGCGACCCGAAGCGCCGAACTGCTGTCAGCGGAGGTGGACCGGTTCGAGGAGCTGCTTACCGATCTGCTCGAGATCAGCAGATTCGACGCCGGCGCGGCCGAGTTGAGCCTGGAGGAGGGCGACCTGGCCGTGATCGCGGGCGAGGAACTCGCCGCCCAGAGCCGGCTCGCCCAGCAGTACGGCACTCCGTTGGAGCTGGACGCACCGGCGCCGTGCCTCGCCGAAATGGATCCCCGGCGGATCCGCCGCATTCTGCGCAATCTGATCACCAACGCCATCGAGCACGGTGAGGGACGTCCGGTCAGTGTCCATGTGCGGGCCGACGATGCGGCTGTTGCGGTCGCTATCCGCGACCACGGCGTGGGTTTCAGCGCTGCCGAGGCGCATCTGGTCTTCAACCGGTTCTGGCGCGCCGATCCGGCGCGCCGCCGCACCGTGGGCGGCAGCGGCCTGGGCCTGGCCATCGCGCTCGGCGACGCCCGGCTGCACAACGGCTGGTTGAACGCGTGGGGGCGGCAGGGCCAGGGTGCCCAGTTCCGCCTCACCGTGCCACGGAGGGCGGGGGAGAGCTTCGTCTCGTCACCGTGGCCGGTGGTGCCCGAGGATGCCGAGGCGACGACATGAGAGGCCCCCGCGTGCACTGCGGCGCCGGCGTTGCGCGGACGCCGAACGGCCCGCGCCGACCGCTGTCCGGGGTGCTGGCGACGCTGTGCGGGCTGGTGCTGTTGGCTGGCTGCGTCACGGTGCCGACGTCCGGCCCCGTCGAGCGTCACGCCCCGGCCGAGCAGCAGGCGAACCCCGGCGTCGACATCGCACCGGTCCCGCCGGCTCAGGGTGCCTCGCCCGGCCTGATCGTGGAGGGTTTCCTGCATGCGATGGCCACCTACCAGCCCGGCTACGTGGTGGCCCGCCAGTTCCTCACCGCCGACGCGGCCGAGTCCTGGCAGCCCGAGTCGGGGGTCGAGATCTACGCCGGCGGATACCCGCCGCAGGTCAGCGACGCGGGCGTCGTGCTGACCGCGCCGCTGGTGGGCACCCTCGATCCGCGCGGAACGTTCACCCCCGCGGACACCCCGTACCTGCACGACTTCGGTCTGGTGCGCGACGCCGAGAATCAGTGGCGCATCTCTCGGCCGCCCCGCGGCCTGCTGGTTTCACAGTCGCTGTTCACCGGCTCCTGGGTGCGGGCCGACGTCTGCTTCTGGGATGTCACCGGCGACTGGTTGGTGCCGGACCCGCGGTTCGTCCCGTCTGGTGCGGTCGGACTGCTGGCGACCGCCCGGGCCGTTCTCGCCGGTCCGGCTCACCGGTCCGCTGCGGCCTATGCACGAACCCGGTCGGACGCCGTCACGGTGTCGTCGGCG
Organism: Micropruina sp.; assembly: GCA_047602545.1. Taxonomy (GTDB): domain Bacteria; phylum Actinomycetota; class Actinomycetes; order Propionibacteriales; family Propionibacteriaceae; genus Micropruina. Next base: position 420,651 of record JASGHC010000004.1, read on the forward strand.
ACCCGCGGTGCCGGTGGGGTGGTCACCGTCGACCTGGTCGGCGAAACCAATGCGGTGGACGCCGTCGCGCGCCGCAAGCTGGCCGCCGAGCTGGTCTGGTCGCTGTCCTCGCTGGAGGGGGTGCTCGGGGTGCGGGTGCGTGGCAAAGGCGTGGTGTGGGGACTGAACGGCGGCACGGAGATCCTGACCACCGCGGACTTCCAGGCAGGGGCGCCGGTGCCGGCCGACGCTGGTGACGGTGTCTACCTGCTCCGCGGCGACGCGGTGGAGCGGGCCACCTGGGCGGCACCGCTTGCCGCCCCGCAAGCGATCGCCGGTACCGCCGGACGGGCCAGCGCACTGGCCGTCCGGGCGGACGGACAGGTCGTCGCGATGGTCACCGACGGAGGCACGCGCGTGCGGAGCGTCGCCGTGCGCGAGGGTACGTCTCGCCAGGAACTGACCGGCACCGGCATCACCGGAGTCCGGTGGAGCAGGCAGGACGAGCTGTGGGTGATGCTCGACCGGCAGCGGGCGGCCCGGCTGCGGGCGATCCGGGACGGGCGGGAGGTTGCGGTGGACACGTCCGCCCTGCCGATCGGACGGATTCGCAGCTTCGCCCCCGCGCCCGACGGTGTCCGGGCGGCGCTGGTGATCGAGAGCCAGGGCCGCAGGGTTCTGGGCGTGGCGGCCGTCGTGCGGGGGCCGGCGGGCATGAGTCTTATCGGCTGGCGGCAACTGACGCCGTCCAGCTGGGCGCGCAGCAACCAGCCGCTGGTCGATGTCGGCTGGGCCGGGGCAGCCGAGCTGCTGGTACTGCTGGGTGGCAGCCCGTCGGCCCGCGTGGTCAGCGTGGACAGCGAGGGCGCCGTGGCAACCGACGTCCGCCCCAACGACGCCGCGGCGCTGGTCCAGTTGGCGTCCGCGCCGTCGGGCCGGGCTGTGCTGCGCGGCCCGGACGGCCAGACCTGGCGCTTCGTGGACGGTTTCACCTGGGAACCGTGGCTGGACGGGGTGGCTGCGGTCGCGTTGCCGTAGAGAGTGACTGAACTTCGCCGGTCGAGCTTGTCGAGACCCTCAGCTGAACAGGCCGGCAAGGGTCTCGGCAAGCTCGACCAGCGAGTGAGCCCGCGAGATCAGGCTTCCCGAGGCATCGATCCGCTCCGGACTTCGGATTTTCCTGTGGATAACCCAATCCGGGTGTGGGATCAGCGGCACACTCGGACGATGAGTTGGCGCGGGCTGTTGGAGGCCGCCGCCGACCTGGCCTGGGGTGGCCGCTGCGCCGGTTGCGGACGCCCCGGACCGGTCTGCTGCCCGGCCTGCGCCGAGCTGGTTCGTGCCCAGTCGCCGCGGCCGGTGCCCGTGGCGGATCTGGCCGGCGTCTGGGCGCGCGGTGAGTATGCCGACGAACTGCGCGCACTGATCCTGGCCTGCAAGGAGCGGCAGGGCCTCGGCCTGGTGCCGCTGCTCACCGAGCTGGCCGTCGGCAGTGCGGCGGCGGTGTTGCGGGAGCAGTGGCGGACGGGGCCGGTGGCGCTGATGCCGATCCCGTCGAGCCGGGCGGCCGTGGCCGCGCGCGGGTTCGACCTGACCTGGTTGCTGGCCAAGGGAATCGCGCGCCGGCTCCGCGGGCTGGGCATGGACGCCCGCGCCCGGCGCGGACTCGCGCTGGCGTCCGGGACGCGCGATCAGGTGGGGCTGGGCGTCGTGGACCGGGCCAGCAACCGGCAACACAGCCTGCTGGCGCTACCGGGGGAGCCGGCCCACGTCGTGCTGGTCGACGACATCATCACCACGGGGGCGACGGTGCGGGCGGCGGCACGTGCTGTGACCTGTGCAGGCAACCGATTCTTGGGGGCCTGCGTCATCGCGTCCACCCCGCGTCGGGACGGCCACCTGCCGGGTCCGCTGCAGGCGCCGCAGTGAAGTCGCCAGCGGTCGAGTTCGGAGTTCGCTGGTCGAGACCGCTGCGGGCAAGGGGTCTCGACCAGTTCAACCAACGCTGGTCGAGCTTGTCGAGACCTTGGCGGGCACTGGTGCCGGCAAGGGGTTTCGACCAGTTCAAGCACCGGCGGTCGAGCTTGCCGAGAGCCCACTGGCAAAAGGGCCTCGACAAGCTCAACCAACGATGAAGTTCAGCGGGCGCAGTTGATGGATCAGGCGCTCTGCTCGGTGACCGTCTCCAGGTCGAGGTGGATCACGCCGTAGTCGTAGGCCTTCCGGCGGTAGACGACGCTCGGGGCGCCGCTCTCGGCGTCCACGTACAGGAAGAAGTCGTGACCGACCAGCTCCATCTCGTCCAGCGCCTGCGCCAGGGTGAGCGGGGTGGCCTTGAACAGCTTCTCGCGGACCACCAGCGGGCCGTCGCCGTGAACCTCCAAGCCGGCGATCTTGCGGATCTCCGGACGGTCCTCGTCGCGCTGGGGCGTGGGCAGGGGCGGCGGGGCACCGAAGTGCTGGCCGGCGCGCAGCCCGCGGTGCACCTTGCGGCGATCTGCCGCGCGGCGCAACTGAGACTTGAGCCGGTCCAGGGCGTGTTCGAAGGCGATCAGCTTCTCGTCGGCGCTGGCCTCGGCCCGCACCACGGGGCCGCGGCTGCGCAGCGTTATCTCCACGGTGGTCGCCTGGTCGGGTTGTCGGGCGTGCGGGTTGGCCGACACCTGGACCTCGACCCGGATGACCCGATCACGCAACTTCTCCACCCCACGCAGGCGTTCGGTGACCCGCCCGCGGAAGTCGTCGCTGATCTGGCAATGCCGGCCGGTGACGAGAACGTCCACTGCAACCTCCTGATCGATCGGGCCCGGCTCGACAGCCGGGCGGAACCCGAAAGGCGCCTGGCACTACCCCGGATGCGAGGTCGGTGGCCGTGGCGCCATAGCTCCAACCTACTGGCGGACACTGACGTTTACCAGGATCTTTCCTGGACGTCGCCGATTGGTCGGCAATAGAGCTGTAACACCGCGAAATCTGTGCGTAACCGATCTCGAACCCCGACGAAACACCGACGGGTGATCGTTGCGGCATGACCCTGTTAGAACTCAACTCCGGCGACACCGCCTGGATCCTGATCAGTGCTGCGCTGGTGCTGCTCATGACCCCCGGTCTCGCCTTCTTCTACGGTGGCATGGTCCGTGCCAAGGGCGTCCTGAACATGTTGATGATGAGCTTCATCTCGATGGGTGTCATCGGCGTGCTGTGGGTGCTGTTCGGCTACAGCATGGCGTTCGGCAACTCCGTCGGTGGTGCCGGCATCATCGGCAACCCGTTCGAGTTCGCCGGCCTGGAGAGCCTGCTCACCAACGATCCTGAAGCCAGCTACCCGGCTCTCGCATTCGTCGCCTTCCAGGCCTGCTTCGCCATCATCACCGTGGCTCTCGTCTCCGGCGCGATCGCCGACCGTGCCTCGTTCGGTGGCTGGACTCTGTTCGCCGTCCTGTGGGGCACCCTGGTCTACTTCCCGGCCGCGCACTGGGTGTTCGCCTTCAGCAATGAGGACACCGGTGTGGTCGGCGGCTGGATCGCCAACCAGATCAAGGCCGTCGACTTCGCGGGCGGTACCGCCATCCACATCAACGCCGGTACCGCCGCACTCGCGCTGGCCCTGGTGGTCGGCCCGCGGATCGGCTTCGGCAGCAAGCCGATGCGACCGCACAACATGACCCTGGTGATGCTCGGTGCCGCCCTGCTGTGGTTCGGCTGGTTCGGATTCAACGCCGGTTCGGCCGTTGCCGCCAACGGGCTGGCGAGCCTGGCCTGGGTGAACACCCTGGCCGCGACGGCCGCCGCCATGCTCGGCTGGCTGGTCGTCGAGAAGCTGCGGGACGGGCACGCCACGTCGCTCGGTGCGGCGTCCGGAATCGTCGCGGGCCTGGTCGGGATCACCCCGGCGGCCGGCGCGGTCAGCCCGATCGGCGCCATCATTCTCGGCGTGGTGGCCGGCGTGGCCTGTGCCTACGCGGTCGGCCTGAAGTACAAGTTCGGCTTCGACGATTCGCTCGACGTGGTCGGCGTCCACCTGGTCGGTGGCGTGGTCGGCACCCTGCTGATCGGCCTCCTGGCTGACCCGGCGGCGTCCTACCTGGCCAACCCCGAGACCACCGAGCCGGTCGCCGGACTCTTCTACGGCGGCGGTTTCGACCAGCTGTGGCGACAGGCCGTGGGTGCGTTCGCAGTGATGGCCTTCTCGTTCGTGATGAGCTACCTGATCGCCCTGGTGGTCAAGCACACCGTCGGTTGGCGGGTGTCGACCGCGGACGAACTGGGCGGCATCGACCTGGCCGAGCACAGCGAGGTCGGTTACGACCTGAGCCCGGTGTACTACTCCAGCCGGGTGGGTCACACACTGGTGCTGACCAAGGACGACTTTCCTGAGACCAATAAGACGGGAGCCTCGAAGTGAAGCTGGTCACAGCGATCATCCAGCCTGAGATGCTGGAGCAGACCCAGAAGGCCCTCGTTCGGCACGGTGTCGGCGGCATGACCATCAGTGAGGTGTCCGGCTACGGGCGCCAGCAGGGCCACATCGAGGTCTACCGCGGCGAGGAATACACCATCGACTTCATCGTCAAGGTGCGGCTGGAGATTCTGGTCGACGACCCGGAGGCCGAGGAGGTCGTCCAGGTGATCGCCGGCGCCGCTCGCACCGGAACGGTCGGCGACGGCAAGGTCTGGGTCGTCCCGGTCGAGAACGTCGTCCGCGTCCGCACCGGCGAAAGCGGCCTCGCGGCCGTCTGACTCTGTCACTACAAGACCTGGGGGGACCTCGCATCAGCGTGGTGGAAGACGGGGCTCCGAGTTCGCTCGGAGCCCCGTTTCCGCATTCCCGGTACGGAGGGACGGTTCTTTTCGGTCCATTTCGGCGAGCGACGGGGTCGGCATCGAGCCGAGAACGGAGCGGACGAGTTATCCACAAGCGGAACGGGAGGGACGGTTCTTTTCGGTCCACTTCGGGCCGATCGGACCGTATCGATAGCGACGTGAGGACGCGGCACGCGAGTTATCCACAGGCCAAGAGGATGGGCCGCCGCGATCGGCATGTTTGCTTCTAGGCTCAGGACGCTCACCTAGCCAGGACGTGGAGGTATCCCATGGCGCGTCAACCCAGAAGATCGTCCGAGACCGGCGTCCATCACGTCATGCTGCGCGGGGTGAACCGCGACGTGATCTTTCTGGAGGACGATGACTATGAACAGTTCCTACGGGCTCTGCAGGACACGAAGGCAGCATCGGGCTGTGCCGTTCTGGCATATTGCCTGATGACGAATCACGTCCATTTGGTCCTGCACACCGAGAGCGAACCGATCGGCGCGGTGATGAAGCGCCTCGGCGTCCGGTACGCAAACCGGTTCAACCGCAAGTACGGACGCGTCGGTCACGTCTTCCAGGATCGCTTTGCCAGCAAGCCCATCGAGGATGATGCCTACCTGAGCGCAGTGCTTCCGTACATCTGGAACAACCCGGTGGTAGCGGGAATGGCGACGCGACCCGAGGACTATCCGTGGAGCAGTCGGCGATGGCTGGGCCGGGCGTCACTACTGGTTGACCACGAACTCTTGAAGCAACTACTCGCGGTGGACGCCGAGGAGTTGGCCAACGCACACGCAGCGGACGACGTCCGATTCGACCTCCTGAAGCCTGTTCGCTACACCCCAGACGAGGCGGCGGAGCTGTTGCACGCCGCTTCCGGGGTCAGGACGCCGCAGGAGTTCCACGATCTGGCGCGCGACGTTCAGCGGCGCGTGGTGCGGGAACTCAGGACTCGCGGGGTCCCGTACTCCCTGATCGCGCGGGTCATCGGACGGCCGAAGTCGACAGTGGTGCGCATGCAGCAGGCCGCCTAGCTAGCCCGTCCGGCGAGGGGTGCGTGGACGGCGGACCGAGCGGCTCGGTCGTTCTTGTTACCGCTGGTGCGCGGTGGACCGAAAAGAACCGTCCCCTTCGTACCGGTGGGCTGCCGGTAGTGGACCGAAAAGAACCGTCCCCCCGTACCGGTCCCCCCGGGTAGTAGGCCGAAAAGAACCGTCCCCCCGTGCCGGACGCGGTGGCGAAGATTCTGGCGGAGCGGGTCGCTAACATGCGGCCCATGCCGACGTTCAGCATCGCCCAGGCGCGCCGGATCGCGCTGGCGGCCCAGGGTTTCGGACGGCCGCGACCGTCCGGTCCGGTGACGATGCGGCAGGTGCAACAGGTCATCGACCGGGTGGCGCAGTTCCAGATCGACTCGGTGAACGTGGCGGTCCGTGCGCACTACATGCCGTTGTTCAGCCGGCTCGGTGACTACGACCGAGGGCTGCTCGAGCGGGCCTCCGGACGCGCTCCGCGGAGGCTGTTCGAGTACTGGGGGCACGCGGCCTGCCTGATCGACGTGCGGCTGCAGCCCGCACTGCGGATGGCGATGCGGCGCCGCGCGGCGGGGGAGCGGGCAGCGCTGACTCGAATCTTGGAAGCCAAGCCTGACCTGATCGACCAGGTATTGGCCGATGTCGCGGACGGCGGACCACTGTCGGCCCGGCAGATCGAGAATGCCGAAGAGCGGCGCAAGGAGCACTGGGGGTGGAACTGGTCCGAGGCCAAACACGTCCTCGAATATCTGTTCGACAGCGGCACCGTCGGCGTCGCTGACCGCAACACCGCCTTCGAGCGGCGCTACGACCTGGCCGCGCGGGTTCTGCCACCGGCGGTGCTCGCCCACGCCGACCTGAGCGACGCGGATTCCTACGACACGTTGGTGGCGCGGGCGGCGTCCGCGCTCGGGATCGCCGACCTCAAGGCCTTGACCGAGTACTTCTACCTGCGTGCGGAGGCCGTGCGCGCCTCGGTCGCACGGCTGGAATCGATCGGCGTCCTGGAACCCGTCAGCGTGGCCGGGCTGCCGCAACAGTTCTGGCTGGCGGCCGGCGCCCGCCGTCCGCGAAGGCTCGCTGGACAAGCGCTGATCGCGCCCTTCGACACCCTGGTGCATCACCGGCCGCGGGTGCTCGAACTGTTCGGCGTCCACTACCGGATCGGCATCTACACCCCCGCTGCCCAGCGCGACTACGGGTATTACGTCTACCTCTTCCTCGCCGACGACGAGTTGGTCGCCCGCGTCGACCTCAAAGCTGAGCGGGCACTCGGCGTCCTGCAGGTGCAATCCGCCTGGTTGGAGCCGGACGCCGAGCCACGCCGCAGCGAGACGGCCTCACGCTTGCGGGACGAGTTGCGGCTGATGGCGGGGTGGTTGGGTCTGGAGACTGTCGCCGTCGCGGATCGCGGCACCCTCGCGCGCGATCTCGCGTCGGTCTGCTGACCTCAGCGGGCGTTCAGGCGGGCCGCTTGCCGGTAGAGATGGTCACGTCCACGTCCGGCCTACTCGGTGACGGTCGGCGGGTGGGTCAGGAAGGGACGGACCTCCAGCCACTCGTGGATCGGCTGGCCGCCGGCGCCCGGTGCGGCGGAGAGCTCACCGGCCAGTTCCACGGCCCGGTCCCAGCCGTCCACGTCGATGATCATCCAGCCGGCGATCAGGTCCTTGGTCTCGGCGAACGGACCGTCGGTCACCGGTGGCCGGCCCTCACCGTCGTAGCGGACCCAGGCGCCCTCCGGAGCGAGCGCCTGACCGTTGACGAACTCGCCCGTGTTCTCGAGCCGTGCAGCGAAGTCGTTCATGTACTGGATGTGGTCGGTGATCTCCTGCGGCGTCCAGGACTCCATCGGCACATCGTTGACGCACCTCGGGGCGCCCCGGTAGTGCTTGAGCAGCAGGTACTTGGCCATGATGGCTCCTTCGTTCTGTGCCGCCCATTGTGGTCGGCTCTATACCGGGGACGGAGCCGCGCTCGGCTTCTCGACATGACCGGGCAACTTTTCCAGTCTGGAGTGGGCGTGCGTCCGACCACTTCGGACGAGTGCCCACGGGGAAGCGGTACGCCGGGGACGGTTCTTTCCGTACCGCTTGTCGGGGAAGTGGACCGAAAGGAACCGTCCCCGCGTACCGCTTGTCGGGGAAGTGGACCGAAAGGAACCGTTCCCGCGTACCGCTTGTCGAGGAAGTGGACCGAAAAGAACCGTCCCCGCGTACCGGTGGGGCTTGCGGACGGCGGCGGGCTCCGGCCGCAGCACCAACGACCGGTGCGCGGGCGGTGCTTGCGGAGCCACTAAGATGGCGCGCGACTGTCATCGACCAGGGAGCGTTGAAACCACCGTGGGTGTTCTGGACAAGCTGCTGCACATGGGCGACGGGCGCAAGCTCAAGGAGTTGCGCCGGGTCGCCGATCAGGTGGCCATGATCGAACCCGACTTCGAATCGATGAGCGACGAGGAACTGCGCGCGCAGACCGACGAGTTCCGTAAGCGCATCGACGACGGCGAGAGCCTCGACGCGATCCTTCCCGAGGCGTTCGCGACCGTCCGCGAGGCCACCAAACGAGTGCTGGGCAAGCGCCCCTACGACGTCCAGGTGATGGGCGGCGTCGCGCTGCACCGGGCCAACATCGCCGAGATGAAGACCGGTGAAGGCAAGACCATCGTCGCGCTGATGCCGTCCTACCTGAACGCGCTCACCGGCAAGGGCGTCCACATCGTCACGGTGAACGACTACCTGGCCAAGTACCAGTCCGAGCAGATGGGCCGCGTCCACCACTTCCTCGGGCTCGACGTGGGCGTCATCCTGGCGCACATGACGCCGGCCGAGCGGCGCAAGCAGTACGCCGCCGACATCACCTACGGCACCAACAACGAGTTCGGTTTCGACTACCTGCGCGACAACATGGCGCTGAGCGTGGACGACTGCGTCCAGCGGGGCCACCACTACGCCATCGTGGACGAGGTTGACTCCATTCTGGTCGACGAGGCCCGGACGCCGCTGATCATCTCCGGCCCCGCCGAGGACAACCACCAGTGGTACCCCGAGTTCGCCAAGATCGCCGAGCGGCTCACCCGCGACACCCATTACGAGGTGGACGAGAAGAAGCGCACCGTGGCCATCCTCGAGGGCGGCATCACCGAGGTGGAGAACCGGCTCGGCATCGAGAACCTCTACGAGAGCGCCAACACGCCGCTGATCTCCTACCTGAACAACGCCATCAAGGCGAAGGAGCTGTTCAAGCGGGACAAGGACTACGTGATCATGGACGGCGAGGTGCTGATCGTCGACGAGCACACCGGCCGCACCCTGATCGGACGCCGCTACAACGAGGGCCTGCACCAGGCGCTGGAGGCCAAGGAGCGGGTCGAGATCAAGGACGAGTACCAGACGCTCGCCACGATCACCCTGCAGAATTACTTCCGGATGTACGACAAGCTCGCCGGCATGACCGGTACGGCCAAGACCGAAGAGAGCGAGTTCCAGAAGATCTACGGTTTGGGCGTGCTGCCGATCGAGACCAACAAGCCGATGATCCGGGTTGACGCCAAGGACCTGATCTACCGCACCGAGGCAGCGAAATTCGCCGCCGTCGTCGACGATGTGGCCGAACGCCACGAGAAGGGCCAGCCGATCCTGATCGGCACGGCGTCCGTTGCCAAGTCGGAGATCCTGTCCAAGCTGCTCAAGAAGGCCGGCGTCAAGCACGAGGTGCTGAACGCCAAGAACCATGCCCGTGAGGCGGCGATCATCGCGATGGCCGGACGCAACGGCGCGGTCACCGTGGCGACCAACATGGCCGGACGAGGCACCGACATCATCCTGGGCGGCAACTCCGAGTTCATGGCCGACGCGCAGCTGCGCGCCAAGGGCCTCGATCCGGTCGAGCACGCCGACGAGTACGAAGCGGCCTGGGCGGAGACCATCAAGGAGCTCGACGAGCAGGTCGCCACCGAGCACGACGAGGTCGTGGAACTCGGCGGCCTGTACGTGATCGGCTCCGAGCGGCACGAGTCACGACGCATCGACAACCAGTTGCGCGGTCGTTCCGGACGTCAGGGCGACCCCGGTGAGAGCCGCTTCTACCTCAGCCTCGAGGACGACCTGATGCGGCTGTTCAAGTCCGACATCATCAACTGGGTGATGGTGGCGCTGAAGGTGCCCGACGACGTCCCGATCGAGAACAAGCGGGTCAGCAGCTCCATCCAGCAGGCTCAGGAGCAGGTTGAGGCGCAGAACTTCGAGATGCGCAAGAACGTCCTCAAGTACGACGACGTGATGAACCGTCAGCGGCACGCCATCTACGGCGACCGGCGCCGGGTGCTCGAAGGGGCTGACGTCGAGACCCAGCTGCGCGGCACCGTGGACTCGGTCGTCGAGCAGTACGTGCGGGCCAACACGGAGGGCTTCGTCGAGGAGTGGGATCTGGAGCAGCTCTGGACCCAGGTCGGCACCTTGTACCCGGTCGGCCTGGACCGGGCCGAGTACGAAGGCGTCGAGTTGACCGCCGACGAACTGGTCGAGGACTTCAAGGCCGATGCCCAGGCCGCCTACGACCGGCGCGAGGAAGAACTCGGCGAAGAGACCATGCGCGAGTTGGAGCGTCAGGTGCTGCTCACCGTGCTCGACCGTAAGTGGCGCGAGCATCTCTACGAGATGGACTACCTGCGCGAGGGCATCGGGCTGCGGGCGATGGCGCAACGCGATCCGCTGGTCGAGTACCAGCGCGAGGGCGGCGACATGTTCAACGCCATGATGGAAGCCTTCATGGAGGAGGTCGTCGGCTTCCTGTTCAACCTTGAGGTCAACGTGCAGCAGCCGAGTGTCGGTCTGCAGACCGACGGTGCGGGCGTTCCGATGTCCGCCGAGGTGATGGAGGAGCTGATCGCCGCGACGGTCGACGAGGCGGAGGCGTCCGCTGAGGAGCCGAAGGCCCGGCCCGTCGTCCAAGCCAAGGGCCTCGGGGAGCGGCAGCAGCGTCCGATGGCGTACTCCGCACCGTCCGAAACCGGCGAGGCCGTGACCAGCCGCGAGGAAGAGGACGACCCGTACGCCGGTGTCGGCCGCAACGCCCCCTGCCCCTGCGGTTCCGGCAAGAAGTACAAGATGTGCCACGGACGCCGCGGCTGAGCACTGGTCGGTGGTCGAGCTTGGCCGGAATCTTTGCTTGCGTTCGACAGGTCACGTCGGGTTCCGCGGAGTGGGCTGCACCCCGTCCCGCCCGTGCGCAGCTCGTCCTACATCACTGCCTATGTCACCTTGAGTGGCAGGGGACTCGCGCGCTTTACGCCCGACCTACCCGGACGGGGTGCAGCCCACCCCGCTTCTGAGTTGCGGCACTGCCGGCCTGGGACTCTTTGGTCGAGCTTGTCGAGACCCCTCAGACCGGTCGGAGTCGGCTGCGCTGAGTAGTCGCGTCGTCCAGGGCGAGTTCGAGATCGGTGAGCAGCCAGCGTCCGTCTTTCCGGGCGATCCGGAACGCAGCGGCCCGGGAGATGTCGCCGAGGGTGAGCCGAGCGGACGCCTCGACAGCAGACTCGGCCGGCCGGGTGATCTGAGTGGATGCCAGCCGCAGCTGTGGCAGCGCGCCGCAGGCGAGCAGCTGGCCGAGTAGTTCGAACACCGAATCGTCGCAGTGGAACTCGAGGTGAGCCAACGGACGCCGTCCGCGCAGCACCTCGACGACAGCGGCAACCAACGCCGTAACCCGGCGGTGAAGGGCGTCCGTCACCTCGGGGAGTGCAGCCGGCGTCGGGCGCGGCGGCTCCACCCAGGGCAGCAACGGATCCTGAGCCGACATGCTCAGCAGGACGGGTTCGATCACCCGCACCGCGGGCGGGAGTGCGAGCGGCGCACGGGTCAGGACGACGGCTGTGGAGGGCATCCCCTACTGTCGCCCGAGTTCAGCCCGATTGGGCGGGGCCGTCCGAAATTGTGGATAACTCGCACTACGTGGGTCGTTACGCGGCACGCTCAAACTCCACGACCGGGAGCCGCCGCGGGCAGGTGTCAACTTCCCCTTGACGAGTGGCGGTGCCGTCAAGGTAACATTGACGCATGGAGATCCGTGACTCCGCGCGCAAGCACGGGATCGCGGACGCTGACATTGAGCATGCCTGGCTTAACGCGATGCGGCTCGTCGAGTACGAGTACGACGGCGAAGATCGGTTGCTCGTGATCGGTGCCGACCGCCACGGGCGGCTCCTGGAGTTGGTGGCCGTGCCGGCCGGGAGACCGACCCGGATCATTCACGCCGATATTCTTCGCCCGAAGTTCTATGACTACCTGAGATGAGGTGAACAGATGAGTATCAAGACCGCACCTGACCTGACCGGGCTCGATCAGCTCGATCCGGTGGCGAACCCGGCCCGCGACGCCGCGCACTTCCGACGCATCCTGGCTGCCCGTCAGGGAATCGTGGCGGCGGAGCAGGAGTTGCGTGACGCGGTGAAGGCCGCGCGGGATGCCGGCGATTCGTGGACCGTAATCGCCTCCGCACTGGACACGACCCGGCAGGCGGCACAACAGCGCTTCGGGGGCAGCTGACGAACCCGGGGTACACGTGGGCTCAACGGTTCGAGCTACGGACGGTGGTGTCTTTGGCTGATCAGGGGGAGAAGAGCAGCAGCAGGCCGGCGCAGGTGTAGCCGATCATCAGCACCAGCATGGGCAGCTGGCCGATGATCACCCGGCGGGGCGGCAGGACCGCAAGGGACTCGTCGTGGGCGAGTAGGACGCCCAGTAGATGGCCCACGACGATGGCGGTCAGTTGGATGACCGCCACCACCTCGGGGTAGTCGAAGATGCCGGTGTTGACCCCGAGTTCGGCGGTGCCGAAGACGTTCCAGCCGAGGCCGAGGGGATCGGACGCGAGGATCGCCGTCCGCTGGCCCTCGAGCACCAGCAGGCTCAGGTAGTGCGCGAACGAGTATCCGACCACGATCGGCACCAGGCTCGATGACGCGGTGTCGGACCAGCCGGCGGCGGTGGCCCGCGCTGCCAGTGCGAAAGCGGCTCCGACCAGCAGGGTCATGCCGATCAGGCCTGCGGTGCCCCACCATTCCCTGGGCAGTGCCGAGGTCTGCACCCAGCCCACCCAGCCGGTGATGTTGGTGAAGCTGTCGTAGGCGGTGATGCCCAGCAGGGTGCAGTTCACCCAGGCTGCGCCGCGGGGAACCACCGCGGTCGCGGCATGCCGGAGCGGGTTGACCAGGTGGATCACGCCGTCGATGCGTTGCCACGGTGAGAGCGTGGCGATCCGCTCGGCGAACACCTCGAACGGATCGGTGGCCGCAATCCAGCGTTCGCCGAACAGCAGCGCACCGCCGAGGGTGAGGACGAGCCAGGCGATCGTCCACCAGCGCAGCACGGCAAGCGTGTTGTTGTCGGGCTGGACCAGTTCGAGCCAGGCGAAGCCGAGCAGGGTCAGCACACCGGGCAGGACGCCGATCCGCTCCCAGGTCGCCTGCCGCAACGGACGGACGGGGGCACGCGCGGCGAGCACCAGCCGGGCCAGCGTTCGCAGTGGGTTGGCGCGGCGCCAGAGCGGTCCGAAAAGCAGCGACAGCGGCACCAGGCCCACCCAGACCCAGACGAACACGAACCCGAAGATCGGGTTCGTCACCAGGTCCTGGCCGAACCACTGCGCCAGCGCCATCCAGCCGAACAGTGCCAGTACGACCAGCCGGACGGCGGCGCGGGCAACCGGGTGGTCGACCAGGCGGGTGAGGCCCGGCAGCGCGAGCCCGGACGGTCGTGTGTACCGGGGACGGCGCCAGGCAGCGATCAGCACCGCGAAGGACACCACCAGCGCCACCGCGGCGCCGAGCAGGACGAACTCGAACGGCAGCGGCAGATCCTGCCGCGAGCCGAGTCCGTGCAGCGGCAGTCTCACCGGATCTGCAGGACGGCGATCAGTAGCTCGGGATGGTGCGATTCCACTTCGTATCGGCCGGTGCGGTCGGCCACCATCTCGACCCTGACCCGCTTGCCGGCCTTCACCTCGATCTCCTTGTCGAAACCGTGGACGTGTACCTCGTCGTCGCGGTCGGAGGTGATGTCCAGCACGAAGGTCTCGCCCTTGGTCAGGTCGATCCGGCTGCCGTTGGGTGACACCTTCCCGTCGGCAAGCTCGATGGTGATGGTAGTCGGTGCGGAACTTGAGCTGGCCAGCGTCGGGTTGCTGGAGGACGTCGCGGATCCCGGGGTCACCAGCGGCGAACTGCTGATATTCGGCGAGGACGCCGGGGCACCGGCACAGCCGGCGGCGAGCACGAGAAGAGCGGCCATGGGGAGGATTCTGCGCACCCGCCGATTCTTGCACGCGTGGGCACGGCACCGGACCGCCCGGCGGTCGAACACCCGAGGGCGTTCGGCGGAATCGGGCCTACCTCGGAGAGGTCGATCTCAGCCGGCTGACGCCGCGATACGTGCGTTTTCAGGATCGCCGGCGGTTGCGGCGAAGCTCCTCGCGCCGAAACGAGCGTTATGCAACCGCTACGCCAGGCCCATAACGCTCACTTCGCCGCGTCCGGGGCGAGACATTCGGCAGCGGTGGATCAATACGCGCGTTTCTCCGCGTCAGTCGGCCGTGATACCCACGAAGTAGGCTGATCGGACGAGTCGGCGACAGCAAGGAGAACGGCAACGTGGTGGCTTCCGTGAGCAGGACCGAGGCACAACTGCTCGCCCGCGACCAACCGGCGCAACCCTGGCATCAGTTGAGCGTGCTGGTGGTGGACGGGACGGCGCCGGCGGCGTCCGAACTGGGCCGGCTGATCGGGCAACGGATCGGCTACGCGCCGCGCTTCCGGCAGAAGCTCGCCGGCACCGGCTTGCAGGCCTGGGTGGACGACCGGGGCTTCAACATCGGCGGCCACCTGCACAGCGTCACCCTGCCGTCCGGTACGACCATCGAGGAGTGGCTGGCCGAGCAACTCGCCGTCCCGCTGGATCGGCTGCACCCGTTGTGGGACGCCACGATCCTGACCGGGCTGGCCGGGGGTGCGTGGGCGTTGGTCGTGCGGGCCCATCCGGCCCTGATCGACGGTGCGGACAATGTCCACCTGCTGCACGAATTGCTCGACGAGGAATCCACCCCGATCGCCGCCGACGTGCCCGCGTGGCGGCCGTCCGACGAGGAGCCATCCTTGGGGATCGCCGGCCTGTTGCGCGGTGTGAGCGATCCGATGCGAGCGCTGCGGGACACCGCCGCCGGCCTGGGCGGACTGGCCGAGTACGGCGTCCGGCAGGTCACGACGGTGCCGGAACCGCGTCACGTCGCGTCGGTCGAGTGCCCGCTCGCCGATCTGGCCGCGATCGCCCGCGCCGTCAGCTGTGCGGTGCATGACGTGATCGTCGCGCTGGCCACGGCCGGCGTCCGTGGCTGGCAGGCCGCCCGGGACAAACCCCTGTACGACCCCGTGGCACTGATCCCGTTGGCGGTCGACGACGGTGGAACCAGCGCGCTGGGCTGCCAAGTGGTGCCCCAGTTCATCCAGCTGCCGGTGACCACGATCACGGCGAGGGAACGGCTGATCGCCATCGCCACCCTCACCCAGGCCCGGATCGACTCCGAACGCCTGGTGCCGGCGACCGAGCTGACTGAACTCGCCGGTTTCACACCACCCAGCACCCATGCGGTCGCTGCCGCCACGGTGGCCGCGGGGCGTCCGCACCAGGTGCTCATCGCGAACGTGCCCGGGCCGGCGACGCCGCGCTGGCTCGGCGAACAACGGGTCCGGGCGGTACACGCGTTCGCGTCCACGATCGACGACCAACAGATCAGCGTCGGCGTCAGCAGCCTGGACGGTCGGGTCACCTTCGCCGCCACCGCGATCGCTCCGCTGCCCACCTTCGCCCGGGACGTCGTCGAAGAGCTCGGTGTGCTGCGGCGGGAGGTGCGCTGATGCTTGTCTTCGTGCCGTTGACCTCGTCGCGGCTGACCTCGTGGGCCGTCGCCGGGCCGATCGTGCCGAGGCATGCCTTCGCCGTGACGAGTTCGCTGCGGCAGGCGTTCGGGTTCACCGCCGACGACGAGGAGGACGCCGAACACACCGTGCTGCACATTGCCGGCCTGGCTGGGCTGTTGTACGGCCGGACGCGGCTGGTGGCGGTCGTCGAGGCGTCCGGTGAGCCGGAGCCAGGGTCCGAGTTCGGTGAGGTCAAGGTGGGTGAGCTGCCCTGGACCGCGGTGACCGCACTGTTCAGCGACGACGACGCGGACGCCGCCGCTGTCCTTCGCAAGCGGCTGAGCGGCCAGTCGTTGGCAACGGCCTGGGATGAACAGGAGGTCGCTGACTTCCTGGCCGAGCACGAACTGCTCTGGCACGGTCCCGGGGAGTGGAGCACGCTGGTGGGGCCGCTCGACGTCGACGACGCAGGGGCTCCGGTGGCGCTCGACCAGGAACGGACGTCGGACTCGGCGACAGGGTTCGAGTCCACCTGGGTCACCGCGTCCCTTGACGTGCGGAGCACCGCGGACGGCGGACTGAAGCGCACCTGGTTCGAGACGCCGGCCCAGTCCTTCATCTTCCTGATCGGTGACGTGGAGTTGGGGGCCTACATCTACACCGACGACCAGGTGCCGCTGAACCCGGGGGACTCCGGTCGAGCGGTTGCGTTGCAGTTCTGGGCACCGGTGGCCGGCGACTTGGCGACGCCGGATCGCCCGTTCACTCTGATCTACGGCGATCGTGAAATCGGCCGCGGAACCGTCGGGGTGCCGACCGAGCCTCGCCACGCCTGAACCGCGACTTGTCCGCGAAGCCCTGGTCAGGCCTTGGCCGGTCGTCACCGCCCCCGGGTGCTGGTGTGACTTGGGGGAATGGGGCAGGCTAGGGAGGTCCACAGCGGCAGTCCTAGGAGGGTGACATGCCACGATCCATCTGGAAGGGTGCGATCTCGTTCGGCCTGATCACGATTCCGGTCAAGGTCTACGGGGCCACCGAGACCAAGGACCTGTCGTTCCGCCAGGTGCATCCCGAAGACGGCGGACGGATCAAGTACAAACGGGTCTGCGACGTGTGCGGCAAGGAGATTCCGTACACCGAGATCGCCAAGGGCTACGAGACCGGCGACGGCCGGATGGTGATCCTGGAAGCCGAGGACTTCGACAACCTGCCGCTGCCCACCACCAAGGCGGTCGAGGTCGTCCAGTTCGTCGAGGTGGACGAGGTCGACCCCACCTATTTCGAGCGCACCTACTTCCTCGAGGCGGACGGCCCGGGCGGCAAGCCGTACGTGCTGCTCCGTCGTGCCCTCGCCGGCGCCGGCAAGGCCGCGCTGGTGAAGGTGGCGCTGCGGTCGCGGGAGTCGCTGGCGTTGATCCGAGCCAAGGACGACCTACTGCTGATGCACACCATGCTGTGGCCCGACGAGCTGCGCGACGGATCGTTCGCGGCGCCGTCCGAAGACGTCAAAGTGTCGGCCGCCGAGGTCGACATGGCGCGGATGTTCATCGACCAGCTCACCGGCGACTTCGACCCGTCCCAGTTCACCGACGTCTACCGGGAAGCACTGGAGTCGGTCGTGCAGGCGAAGCTGGCCGGCGCCCCGGCTCCGGAGACCACCGAGGAAGCTCCCGCGCAGGCCGAGGTCGTGGACCTGGTGGCGGCATTGCGGGCCTCCGTCGAGGCGGCGAAGAAACGACGCGAAGAAGCCGCGAAAGCTGGCTAATTCGCAAGAAAATATCTTGTGATGCCGCGATTACGCGAAGAAAAATGCTTGACTGAGTCCGCAGGGCCTGAGGTATTCTCGTGCCGTGGATGCTATCACCCGTGTGCCGGTGCCGGTGAACGAGCCGGTCAAGAGCTATGCCCCCGGAAGTGCCGAGCGCGCCGAACTCGAGACCGCGCTCGCCGAGCTGACCGCCGCCCCCCTGGAACTGACCGGCACTTTCGGTGCCGAGCGGCGTCCCGGACGGGGTGACGATCGCTACGAGGTCACCATGCCGTCCGATCACAGCCAGGTGCTGGGCGTGGTCAAGCAGGCCAACCATGCCGATGCCGAGCAGGCCGTTGCCGCGGCCACCGCTGCCGCCCGCGGGTGGGCCGACCTGCCGTTCGATCAGCGCGCGGCGATCTTCCTGCGCGCCGCCGACCTGATCGCCGGACCGTTCCGGGCCCGGATCAATGCCGCCACCATGCTCGGCCAGGGTAAGACGGTGCAGCAGGCCGAGATCGACTCCGCCTGCGAGCTGATCGACTTCCTGCGGTTCAACGCACACTTCGCCCAGGAGATCTACGCCAACCAGCCGGACAACAGCCCGGGCGTGTGGAACCGGATGGACTACCGCCCGCTGGAGGGCTTCGTCTACGCCATCACCCCGTTCAACTTCACCGCCATCGCCGGCAACTTGCCGAGCTCTGCGGCACTGATGGGCAACCCGGTGGTGTGGAAGCCTGCGCTCACCCAGATGCTGGCCGCGTCGGTGTTCGTCAACGTGCTGCAGGCGGCGGGCCTGCCCGACGGCGTGATCAACCTGGTGCCCGGTCACGGCAAAGAGGTCTCGGACGTCGCGCTGTCCCACCCGGATCTGGCCGGCATTCACTTCACCGGTTCCACCCGGGTCTTCCAGGGCCTGTGGGCAGAGATCGGTGCCAACATCGCCAACTACAAGTCCTACCCGCGGATCGTCGGCGAGACCGGCGGCAAGGACTTCATTCTGGCCCACGCCAGCGCCGACCCCGAGGTGGTGAAGACCGCGCTGATCCGCGGCGCCTTCGAGTACTCCGGGCAGAAGTGCTCGGCCGCCTCCCGCGCCTACCTGCCGCGCAGCCTGTGGAATGCGATGTCCGACGACCTGATCGCTCAGGTCGAGGTGCTGAAGGTGGGCGACGTCCGCGACTTCGGCAACTTCACCTCCGCGGTCATCGACGAGCGGGCCTTCGACAAGCTGTCGGCCGCGATCGACGCGGTGAAGGCCAGCTCGGACGCCGAGATCGTCGCCGGCGGCAGCTACGACCGCAGCGAGGGCTGGTTCATCCGTCCGACCCTGGCGGTGTCGGACAACCCGAAGCAGGATATCTTCGTCACCGAGTACTTCGGCCCGCTGCTCGGCATCTTCGTCTACGACGACGCCGACTACGACAAGGTGCTCGGCCTGGTCGACACCGCGTCCGTCTATGCGCTGACCGGGTCGATCCTGGCCACCGACCGGACGGCGATCGAACTCGCCCAGAACCGGCTGCGGTACACCGCCGGCAACTTCTACATCAACGACAAGCCGACCGGTGCGGTCGTCGGCCAGCAGCCGTTCGGCGGTGCGCGGGCGTCCGGCACCAACGACAAGGCCGGCTCGATGTGGAACCTGATGCGCTGGGTGAGCCCCCGGGCGATCAAGGAGACCCTAGTGCCGCCGACGTCCACCGGCTACCCGCACATGCAGTGAGCTCATCCGCTGGTTGAGCGTGTCGAGATCGCGCAACCAGGGATCTCGACACGCTCGATCAGCGTCACTGAATGAGTGCCTACCTTGGCGCTGCGTCAAGGTCAACGCGGGGCCCGGCTTACCGGTGGTCGAGCTTGTCGCGACCTCGACGCAGTCAGCGGTTGCTGGCCGCCAGCCAGTCGTCGCCGACCTGCTGCTGGACGTCGAACCCGGCGGTGAGCGCCGGGGCGGCCTTGGTTTCGAGGGAGCGGCCGAGCAACGGCACCTTGATGGTGAACTCGCCGATGAAGGTCACCACCGTGCCGCGTCCACCGGCGCGCAGGTCGATGGCCAGTTGGGCGCGGGCCGGCATGCCCTGCACCGTCAGTTCGAGGTCGCCGGTCCGGGCGCCGGCGGCGTCCGCGGCCTTCCAGCGGATCTCCTGCAGCAGGGTCAGCCGGTCGCCGAGCAGGCTCCGCACCGCCGACGGCGCCTCCATGGTTCGCTCCACGGCGGTGTGCTCGGGCACGCCGTCCACTCGGTAGGCGAGGTCTCCGGACGCCTCGCACACCTTGGCGAGGAAGGCCGGGTCGGTCAGCATGGCGTGGGTGGTGAGGGTGTCCGCGGCGAAGTCGTTGCGGGCCTGAATCTGCATGCGAGCCATTCTGCCGCCTCGACGCGGGCATCGCACGAGACGCCACCGAGACAGCGCACAGCTGGCGCACTACAGTGAGTTGCCAGCACGACGATGTTCTCGCAAGGAGGCGATGTGGCCGCAGAAACCCCACCCCGGGTCGAATGGCGCAAGAACTTGTTGGGCGAACTCGATGGCTTGCTGGAGTTCTTACCGGACGTGACGGTGTTGGCCGGGTTCGCCGAGCAGTACGTCCGGCAGTTCCCCGAGGGTGAGTTGATCGCGCTCGATCCGCGCCGTGTCGCAGAACTGATCGTGGCGCACCTGGGCGTGGGTCGGAACCGGCGGGCGGGCGAATCGCAGGTCCGAGTGATGCTGCCCGACCGGCCCGGCGCATCGACCGCGATCCTGATCGTCACCGACGACCGCCCGTTCCTGGTGGACACCGTCAGCATGGACGTCACCCGTGCCGACTGGAGCATCCGCGCGCTGTTCCACCCGCAGTACGAAATGGTGCGCGACGCCGACGGCACGGTGACCGCCATCGGCCACGACGACCGCGGGACGATCGCCGAGTCGTGGATCTGCATCGAGGTCTTTCCGCCGCTGGGCCGGTCGGCCGACGAGTTGGCCGGCAGGCTGGAAGCCGCGATCTCATCGGGCCTGGCGGCGGTGCAGGCCGCGGTCAGCGACTGGCAGGCGATGCGGCGCCGGCTCATCGAGACCGTCGATCTGCTCAACAACCGTCCGCAGCCGGTCAGCCCGCACGCCGTCGGTGAGGTGACCGACCTGCTGCAGTGGCTGAGCCGGGACCACTTCGTGCTGCTCGGCTACCGCGAGTCCCGCTACACCGAGGCGGACGGCTTCCAGGCGGTTCCCGGAACTGGACTCGGCATCCTCGGCGGCGACGAGGACCCACGCGAGTTCCATGCCGTTCCGCCGTCCGGTGACCGGAGCCTGCTCGTGCTCACCAAGGATTCCCGGCGATCGCCGGTGCACCGGCCGGCCTACCTGGACTACGTCGGCGTCCGGCTCTACGACGCTCGTGGACGCCTCACCGGCGAGCGCCGTTTCCTGGGGCTGTTCTCGGCGACCGCCTACAGCGAGAGCGTGTGGGAGGTCCCGACGCTGGCGAGCAAGGCGCACCGACTGTTGGAGCTGTCCGGATTCGCGCCGGACAGCCATGGCGGCTCAGCCATCCGGCAGGTGATCGACAGTTACCCCAGGGATGAGCTGTTCCAGGCCGACGCCGACCAGCTTCTGCCCGTGATCGCGCAGGAGGCGCAGTTCAAGGACCGCCGCGTCGTCCGGGTGTTCGTGCGCCGCGGCACCTATGGGCGGTTCATCTCGGTGCTGGTGTTCCTGCCCCGCGACCGGTACACGACCGACGTCCGTGAGGCGATCCAGCGGATCCTGGTCGCCGAACTGGGCGGCGAATCCATTGAGCATCAGGCCCGGGTGTCGGAATCGGTACTGGCCCGGCTGTTCTTCGTGGTGAAACGCCCTGACGATGCTCCGTTCGCGGGCGAGGTCGATGAGGTCGCCCTGCAAGTGCAGATCGAGGACGCCGTCCGCAGTTGGGACGACGACTTCGAAGCGGCCGCCCGCGACCTGTCGAGTGAGTCGCGCGGTGTCGCGTTCAGCGATGCCTATAAGGAGGAGTTCCCCGCCGCCATCGGTGTGGCCGATCTCCGGTCGGCCAATCGGCTGAGCGGAGACGACGATCTCAGCTATGACGTCTACCGGCCGCTGTGGCCGAACGACGCCGCCGACATCCGCTTCAAAGTGTTCTCCTACCGGCAGATGTCGCTGGCCGACGCCATGCCGCACCTCTCCGAGCTCGGCGTGGAGGTGCTCGACGAGCGACCCTTCGAGTTCACCCTCCGCGGCCGGAGCGTCTACCTGTACGACTTCGGGCTGAAGCTGTCCGGGGCGGCCGACCGCCGGCCGGAATGGACGCCCGAACTGCAGGCCCGGTTCATCGACACCTTCGATGCCACCTATCGGGGGCGGGCCGAGTCGGGAAAGTTCAACCGGCTGGTGATGACCGGCGGGCTCACCTGGCAGGAGATCGCCTGGCTACGGGCGATGTCGCGTTACCTGGTGCAGGCGGGCATTCCCTACAGCCAGCCCTACGTCGCGGCCACGCTGAACGACAATCCGACCATCGCCGCCGCACTGGTGGGTGCGGTCCGGACCAAATTCGACCCGGACGCCGGCTTCGCCGATCGCGACGCGCGGGCGGCGGCCGTCGAGGAAGCCTTCGCAGCCATCGAACAGCAGCTGGCCGAGGTGGCGAGTCTGGACGCCGACCGCATCCTGCGGATGTTCCTCGCCGTGCTGCGGGCGATGATCCGTACCAACGCCTTCCAACCGGGGGCGCCGGCGCATGCCTTCAAGGTGCACCCACGTGAGTTGGCGCTGCTGCCCGAGCCGCGTCCGATGTTCGAAGTCTTCGTCTACTCGCCGCGGGTGCAGGGCGTGCACCTGCGGTTCGGCAGGGTCGCCCGCGGCGGTCTGCGCTGGTCGGATCGGCGTGAGGATTTCCGCACCGAGGTGCTGGGCCTGGTCAAAGCGCAGATGGTGAAGAACAGCGTGATCGTGCCGTCCGGGGCCAAGGGCGGGTTCGTGCCGCAGAAGCTGCCCGATCCGGCCACCGACCGGGCCGGCTGGCTGGCCGAAGGGGTGGCCTGCTACGAGATCTTCATCGCCGCACTGCTGACCCTGACCGACAACATCGTGGCCGGCGAGGTGGTGCCGCCCGAGGCGGTGGTCCGCTGGGACGGCGACGACCCCTACCTGGTGGTGGCCGCCGACAAGGGCACCGCCACCTTCTCCGACAATGCCAACCGGATCTCGCTGGCGCGTGACTTCTGGCTCGGCGACGCGTTCGCCTCGGGTGGTTCGGCCGGCTACGACCACAAGGCCATGGGCATCACCGCGCGCGGCGCCTGGGAGTCGGTCAAGCGGCACTTCGTCGAGATGGGCCGTGACTGCCAGACCCAAGACTTCACCTGCGTCGGCATCGGCGACATGGCCGGCGACGTGTTCGGCAACGGCATGCTGCGCAGCCGGCACACCCGGCTGGTGGCGGCCTTCAACCACCTGCACATCTTCCTCGACCCGAACCCGGACGCCGCCAGCAGCTACACCGAGCGGGAGCGGCTCTCCCAGCTGCCGCGCTCGTCCTGGGCGGACTACGACCGGTCGCTGATCTCGGCCGGCGGCGGGGTCTACCCCCGGACGTTGAAGTCAGTGCCGGTCAGTTCCGAGGTACGGGTGGCGCTGGGCATTGCGGACGGCGTCACTGCCCTCACGCCGGCCGAGCTGATCAACGCCATCCTCAAGGCTCCGGTGGACCTGCTCTGGAACGGCGGCATCGGCACGTACGTGAAGGCGACCGACGAGACCAATGCCGAGGTCGGCGACAAGGCCAACGACGCCGTCCGGGTGAACGGGTCGGAGGTGCGCGCGGCCTGTGTCGGTGAGGGTGGCAACCTCGGCTGGACGCAGCTGGGCCGGATCGAATATGCCCTGGCGGACGGCCGGATCAACACCGACGCCATCGACAACTCGGCCGGTGTGGACACGTCCGACCACGAGGTGAACATCAAGATCCTGCTCGCCGGACGGGTGGCCGCCGGCGAGTTGGCGCTGGAGCAGCGCAACGAGCTGCTGGCGTCCATGACCGACGAGGTCGCCGAGCTGGTGTTGAGTCACAACGTCGACCAGAATCTGGCGTTGTCGAACTCGATGCTCCGAGCGGCCGAGCTGACCGGCGCCTACGAGGGCTGGATGCAGGCCCTCGAAGAGGCCGGCTACGTCGACCGGGACATTGAGTTCCTGCCCGCCGGACGGCAGCTCGACGCCCGGCGCGAGAACGGCCGGGGGCTGACCCGGCCCGAGCTGGCAACCCTGCTGGCCTGGACCAAGATCTACCTCACCGACCAGGTGCTGGCCTCGGACCTGCCCGACGACCCGTACCTGGCGGACCGGCTGATCCAGTACTTCCCGACCGATCTGCAGCGCCGCTACGCCGCCGAGATGCCCCGGCACCGGCTGGCGCGCGAGATCATCACCGCGGTCGCGGTCAACCGGTTCGTCAACTCGCAGGGCATCACCGCCTACTACCGGCTGCACAACGAGACCAACGCGGCGGTCATCGAGGTGATTCGGGCACAGCTGGCGGCACGGTCGATCTACCAGGTCGGCAAGTCCGAGGTCGAACTGCGCAGCGCCGGCAACCTGAGTGCACAGGTGGTCACCGAGCTCAGGGTCGCGCTGCGCCGCATGGTGGAGCGGGCCACCCGCTGGCTGCTGGCCAACCGGCGGGCCCCGCTCGACATCGTCGCGGCCACGGCGCAGTTCACCGACGGCGTCGGTGAAGTGCGGGCCGGACTGGGCTCGCTGCTCACCCCGCGGCAGGCTGTGAACGCCGCCAGTCATGCCGACCGGATGATCGCTCACGGGGTGCCGCAGGCGTTGGCCGAGGAGGTCGCCCAGGACGCGTACTCGCACTTCGCGTTGACCATCGTCGAGATCGCCCAGGCTCGGCAGGCGCCGGTGCGGACGGTCGCCGAGATCGCCTTCCTGCTCGCCGACCGGCTCGGGTTGGATGAGTTGCACGACACGGTGGTCGCCCTGCCGCAGCACGACCGGTGGGAGACGATGGCCCGCGCCGCCTTGCGGGACGAGTTGCTCAAGGCCCACGGGGAACTCACTTCCGCGGTCCTGGTCAACCCGTCCCGTCCCGCCGCCGACCAGGTGGAGGAGTGGCTGGCGCAGGCCCCGGGCATTCCGGACAAGGTGGCCACGCTCGGGTTGGTCTGCGAGGAGCCCGACGTCGCCCGGGTGAGCGTCGGCGTCCGACTGGTGCGGTCGCTGCTGCCCGCCTGAGGGTCGCGGCGGGGGAGGCGCCGCCCGTTAGGGCAGGATTGCGCCCATGCGGATCGATCTGCACACGCACTCCAGCGTCTCCGACGGCACGGACACGCCCACCCAGCTGGTCTGGAAGGCCGCCGCGGAGGGCGTGGACGTCCTGGGGCTCACCGACCACGACACCTTCGACGGGCTGCGCGAGGCGCGGCTGGCCGCCGAGCCGCTCGGCGTGGTGGTGCTGCCGGGGCTGGAGATGTCCTGCCAGCTTGAGGGTGCCAGCGTCCACCTACTCGGTTACGGCTGCGACCCGCACTTCGAGCCGTTGCTGGACGAACTGGCCCGCGTCCGGGTTGGCCGGACCGGACGGCTCCCCGAGATGCTCGCCAAGCTCACCGAGTTGGGCATGCCGATCACCGAGACCGAGATCGCCGAGCAGGTCGGCTCCAGTCCGTCGCTGGGCCGTCCACATGTCGCCGATGCGATGGTGGCGAAGGGCTACGTCCGGGACCGTCAGGAGGCTTTCGACCGCTTCCTCTATGACGGCGGACCGGCCTACGCGAACCGCTACTCGTGCCCGCTGCGCCGGGGTATCGAGCTGATCCGCCGCGCCGGCGGGGTGCCGGTGATCGCGCACCCCTGGGGACGCGGCCGCGATCGCGAGCTCACCCCCGCCGTGCTGTCCGAGTTGACCATGGAGTACCGACTCGAAGGCGTCGAGGTCGACCACCCCGACCACGACGCCGACACCCGCGAACGCCTGCGGGCGTTGGCCTCGCGGCTCGGCCTGCTCACCCTCGGCTCGTCCGACCACCACGGTCTCGGCAAAGTCAACAACCCCCTGGCCTGCGAGACCACCGACCCCGACGTCTACAACGAGTTGGTCCGCCGCATCCGCGCCCGTGGTGGGCAGCTGTAACCGCCCGCTCAGCGAGTGGGCCCTCCCTAATCAGTTCAGCCCTGCCGTATGAGGGAGGGCTGAACTGATTAGGGAGGGCCTACCTATGGCAGGGGTTGGTGCGGGGCAGGGCGCGGGGTCGGTGATAGGCTCACGGCTGTGCATCGATCCGCTGGCTGGCGCCTCCGCTGACGGCTTGATCGAGTAGACCCGGCCGTCACTGTGTGGCGGCCTTTCGCATGTCCGGACGACGAACGAACGAACGAGTGAATGACGATGACTGAAGCACTGCTCGACGACGCGGGCGACGAGCTCGCGGCGTCCACCTCCGACGCCTCGCTGCGCCGCACCGAAGCCCGCAGCGTCGCGATCGAGCGCGAGATCGCGTCCGATCCGTCGAAGTTCCGGATCATGACCGGCGACCGGCCGACCGGTGCCCTGCACATCGGCCACTACTTCGGCTCGCTGGCCAACCGCGTCCGGTTGCAGGACGCCGGGGTCGAGACCATCATCCTGATCGCCGACTACCAGGTGATCACCGACCGCGACGGCACCGGGCCGATCCGGGAACGGGCGCTCGGCATGGTCGCCGACTACCTGGCGATCGGTATCGACCCTAGCCGGAGCACTATTTACGCGCACTCGGCGGTTCCGGCGCTGAACCAGCTGCTGCTGCCCTTCCTGTCCCTGGTGACGGACGCCGAACTGCGCCGCAACCCGACCGTGAAGGCCGAGTTGGAGGCCACCGGCGACCGTCCGATGTCCGGCCTGCTGCTCACCTACCCGGTACACCAGGCCGCCGACATCCTGTTCTGCAAGGCGAACCTGGTGCCGGTCGGCAAGGACCAGTTGCCGCACCTGGAACAGACCCGGGTGGTGGCGCGCCGCTTCGACGAGCGGTACGGACGCGCCAACCCGGCCGAGCCGGTGTTCCCGCAGGCCGAGGCGCTGCTGTCCAAGGCGCCGACGGTGCTGGGTCTGGACGGCACCAAGATGAGCAAGACCAAGGGCAACGTGATCGAGATCGGCATGGACGCCGACACCACCGCCCGGCTGATCAAGAAGGCCGTTACCGACTCCGACCGGCACATCACCTACGACCCGGTGAACCGGCCCGAGGTGTCCAACCTGCTGATGCTGGCGGCGCTCTGCACCGGCGGCGATCCGGTGGCGATCGCCGACGAGATCGGCGACGGCGGCGGCGGCGGGCTGAAGCGGGTGGTGACCGAGGCGGTGAACTCCTACTTCGCCCCGATCCGGGAACGCCGCGTCGAACTGGCCGCCGACCCCGGTCACCTGCTGTCCGTGCTGCGCGAGGGCAACGCTCGCGCCAACGCGATCGGTGACGCCACGCTCGACGAGGTCCGGCAAGCGATGGGCATGGTCTACTGACGTCGGCTACCGCCGGTCGAGACGCTTCTATGTCTTGTCAAGTGTGGCTTGGGTGAGGTGTCGGAAGAGTTGGCGGGCGATGTAGCGCTTGAGGCAGCGTCGGATGCGGCGTTTGGTTTGGCCTTGCTTGGTGCGGCGTTTGACGTAGTCGCGGGTGGTTTCGTGGTGTCGCATGCGGCTGTTGGCGATGGACTCGAGGGCGCTGTTGAGTTGGCGGTCGCCGGTTCGGTTGAGTCGGTGGTTTTTGGTGTTGCCGGAGGAGATTTCCAAGGGGCAGACGCCGCCGATTTTGGCGAAGCCGGCTTCGGTATGGATGCGTCCGGGGTGGGACCACACGGTGAGCACGGTGGCGGCGTTGATGGGTCCGATGCCGGGCAGGTCGAGCAGGGTGGGTTGGAGTTGTTCGACCAGGGTCAGCAGGGTGCGCTCGTTGTTGTCGAGCTCGGTGTTGAGGTTGTGGATGTGGCTGGCGAGGCGTCGGGCCTCGGCGCGGGCAACACCGATCGTGGTGGTGTCAGTGGGACGCTGACGCCAGGCTGTGATCTGGTTGATCTGGGCACGGGTGACGCCGGTGCGGGCGTCCAGGCCGAGGGGATGGGTGCGCAGCAGGGCGGTGAGTGCGTTCTTGGAGCGGGTCCGGTCGCGGCGCATGCTGTCGCGGGCGGTGAGCAGGATCTGCAACGCGCTACGGATGTTTCCGGCGCGGCGATCGGCGAGCCGGTCGCTGTCCTTGTGCAGAGCGCCACGAGCGGCGGTGACGGCGTCGATGTGGTCGTTCTTACCGCTGCCGCGGTCTCGTTTGGGTGAGGGGGCGTCCACGACACGGTAGCCGTGCTCGGCCAGCAGCGCGGCTGCCTGGGCGCCGTAGCTGCCGGTGCCTTCCATGCTGACCAGGACCTGATCGGCACCGGTGGAGGTGTGACGGGCGACCCAGTCCGCCGCCCGCACCAGCCCGGCCGCGTGGGTCGGGAACTTCCCGTGCGCGATCTGCGCGCCACGTGCGGTGTCGATGATGGCGTAGTGGTGAGTAGCGGCGTGGGTGTCCACGCCCACGACATAGGTGTAGGTATCTGCAACGATGGCCACAGGTGTCTGAGCCTCCATATCCGGGAAGGGTCGGGCATTGAGCCGGTTGAACCGGCACGGCCATCCCGGGGAAGAGTCACCCGTGGCGTCACTGTGATCGGTCACCACCGCAACGCGGTGGGACGGGCTTCTATCAGGCCAACGAGTGGGCCGGGATGGTCGGCCGGTTCCCCATGGAGCTTGTCAAGTTCTCTGTGTAAGTAGTTTCCGGTTTTAGTGGTTGTTGATGGCGTGTTCGAGGCCGAAGGCGATGCCGTCGGTCCAGTTGGCGATGGTGATGGGGTCGTCGGTTTCGTTGAGGCTGAGTGCTTCGGCGCAGGCGGGGGCGGCGGGGTCGCCGCTTTCGAGCCAGGCGGTGAGGCGTTGCATGGCCAGGAGCGCGTCGCCGATGGCTCGGCGGACGAGCTGCTCGGTCTGCTCGGTGTGCCCGGTCTGGTTGGTCATGAGGGGGCCGTTCATAGGTAGCGGGTGAGTCGGTCGGGGTAGGCCAGGGCGAGGGCGCCGAGTGCGGCTTTCCAGCCGTGTACGCCTGCTCCTTCGACGAGTCGGCCGGGGGCTTTGCGTTGGTTGCGGGGCAGGCCGGCTTCTTTGGCGCGTTGCCGGGCTCGTTTGTCCTCGATGTCGCGGATGGCGAGCCAGAGCAGCTTGATCACGGCGTCGTCGTTGGGGAAGTGGCCGCGGTTCTTGATGATCTTTCGGAGTTGGTAGTTCAACGATTCGATCGCGTTGGTGGTGTAGATGATCCGGCGTAGCTCGGGTGGGAAGGCCAGGAACGGGATGAACCGTTCCCACGCGTTCTCCCAGGTCGCGACCGTGGCCGGGTACTTGCGGCCCCACTCGGATTCGGTGAAGGCGAGGAGTTCGAGCTCGGCGGCCTCGCTGGTCGGGGCGGTGTAGATCGGTCGCAGCGCGGCGGCGACCTTCTTGCGGTCGGTGTAGCTGATGAACCGCATCGAGGCCCGGATCAAGTGGACAACGCAGGTTTGCACGGTTGCTTGCGGCCAGGTCGCCTCGATCGCTTCGGGGAAGCCGGTCAGGCCGTCGCAGCACACGATCAGGACGTCACGGATGCCGCGGTTACGCAGTTCGGCGCATACCCCGGCCCAGAACTTCGCGCCCTCGTTGGCCTGGACCCAGATCCCGAGGACGTGTTTCACGCCGTCGAGATCGACCCCGACCGCGACGTGAGCGGCCTTGTTGCGGACCTGGTGGCCGTCGCGGACCTTCACCACGAGCGCGTCGAGGTAGATGATCGGGTAGATCTCCTCCAACGGCCTGGCCTGCCACGCTTTGACCTCCTCGGCGACCGCGTCGGTGATGTTCGAGATGGTTTCGTGGGACAACTCGGTGCCGATCGTGCGGGCCAGGTGATGCTGGATGTCGCGCACCGTCATCCCGCCGGCGTAGAGGCTGATGATCATCTCGTCCAGGCCGCCGGCGCGGCGGGCGCCCTTGGGCACCAGGCGCGGCTCGAAGCTGCCGGTCCGGTCCCGCGGCGTCGCCAACGCGACGTCACCGACCTCGGTCGCGATCGTCTTCGGCGTGGTCCCGTTCCGGGCATTCGTCCCGTCACCGCGTTGGTGCTTGGCATAGCCCAGGTGATCGGTCAGCTCGGCCTGCAGACCGCGCTCCAGCACCGCCTTGATCATCTCCGGCAACAAGCCACCCTCACCGGTCAGCTGGAGATCACCGGTCTCGACACGGTCGAACACCGCATCCAACAGACCGGCCTGCACCATCTCCTCGACGGTCTCCCGCGCCGACGCCGGCGCCACCGGCGATCCGAACGGACCCGGCGCTGCCGCCTGCTCGTCCTTAGTCATAGTCATGGTCATACCTCTCATCGTTCGAGGAATCACTTACACAGACCATCTGACACGCCCTCCCCATGCACGAGCCGGACAAGTCTCGAACTAGACACCCCACCCGAAAGGGGCGGAGATCAGCTTGTCGAAGGGCCACGACACGAACACGAACAACCGGTCCGACCACCCTGCCAGCTAGCCCCAGGCCAGCCACCACCAACTCTCACAGCTTGTCGAGGCCTTGGGGCGATCTGACGCCAGCAAGCTGTTTCCACACGCTCAACCAGCGGTGGTCGCGCTGATCAGTGTTCCCCTATTGATCTCTCAGGCGTGTCGTCTATCGTGTGGCGTGTACCAAAAGGTGCATGAGCGTTGCGGCGGATCTCGCCGCGCGCGAAGGAAGCTCCGGGGGAATCAAGAAATGACTGTTGGGTTGCGTTCCGCACGCCCGAATTCGACGCTGCGCAGACTGATGTTCGGCATGCTCGTCGTGACACTGTCCGCGCTGGGCCTGGTCACCGCCACGCCAGCGTCCGCCGCCACGCCAGCGTCCGCCGCCACGACGTTGACCGGAACGGGACCGGGCGAGGTGTCCACCACGTTGTCTGCGGGCCTGTATCAGGCGGAGTTTTCCTACCAGGGAAACACCGTGGCGGGGAAGCCGACCGTGTTTGTTGCCGTGGCCGATGACGCCGACGAGGAGCTGATCGAGTTCCTGGCTCTCGACGTCAAAAAGAGCCACAGCACCAGCAAGGTGCTGCGGATTCCGTCCGCAATGACCCTGAACATTACGGTGGAGGAGGCGGCTGCCGACGCGACCTGGTCGCTTTCCTTCGACGCGATCGCCGGGCCGAGCGAGGCCGTCTCGGCAGTCAACTTCAGCGGCCAGGGGCTCAACACGTCGCCGCTGTATCGCCTCAAGCCTGGCGCCTACCAAGCCGCCACGACCTTTGCAGGCAACAAGTACCCGGTCGGACTCGAGGAACTGCAAGAGATCGGAATGGCCATCGCGCTCTACGGAGCCAAGGGCGATGACGCGATGCTGGTCATGAGCAACAAAACCAAGGGCACCGAAACGGTGACTCTGAAGGTTGCCAAGGAAGGCCTCTACTGGATCAACCCGATGTTCGGGCCCTCAGACGTCAGCTGGTCGACCAAGATCGTGGCGCTCAAGCAGTTCACCAGCACACCCACCCCGAAGATCTCGGGTACCGCCAAGGTCGGCAAGACGCTGAAGGCCAAGGCGGGCACCTGGAAGCCGTCCGGGGCGAAGTTCAGCTATCAGTGGTACCGCGGCACCAGCAAGATCTCCGGTGCCACCAAGTCCAGCTACAAGCTGACCAGCAAGGACAAGGGCAAGAAGATCACGGTGAAGGTGACCGGCAGCAAGTCCGGCTACCTCAGCGTCAGCAAGACCTCCAAGAGCACTTCGACGGTCAAGAAGTAGCGGCCTCCGCGGGGGTCCTGGTGCCCACAACTTAGTGCCAGACCTTCGCCGCCGCCGGCAACCGCCGCATGGTGCGTGGGACTCCAGAAGCCCGATGCGTCGCGATCTCGACAACGTCGCCCGATGTGCTGAAACCTCGCCGATCTCGTGGTGTAACCCGAGATCGGCGAGGTTTCCGTTGAATCGGTGACCGATGTCGAGATCGCCGAGCCGCCAGTGGTCGACAGGCCCGTCACTCCGACGCAAGGCCTCAGGCGCCGGGGGCCTGCTTCTCAGCGCCGATGGTGGTGTCGTCGCCGTGTCCGGTCTTGACTACCGTCTCGTCGGGCAGCAGGAACAGCTTCGCCCGGATGGACGCCACCAGGGTGTCCCGGTCGCTGTAGCTGCGGCCGGTTGCCCCAGGCCCGCCTTGGAACAGAGTGTCGCCGGTGAAGACGGTGCCCACCGACGGCACGTACAGGCAGACCGCCCCCGGTGCGTGGCCGGGGGTGTGCAGCACCCGGATCGTCTCGCCGCCGACGGTGATCGTCTGGCCGTCGGCGAGTGGGCCGTCCGGTGGGGTGTCGTGGGTCAGGTTCCACAGCACCGAGTCGTCGGGATGCAGCAGCACCGGCGCCTGGGTGATCCGGCCGAGGGTGGGAGCCCAGCGGACGTGGTCGTCGTGGGCGTGGGTGCAGACCACCGCCTTGACCTCGCGTCCGTCGATCAGCTTCACGATGGCCAGCGGATCGTGCGGGGCGTCGACGACGATGCACTCGGCGTCGTCGCCGATGATCCAGACGTTGTTGTCGACGTCGAAGGTCTCACCGTCGAGCGAGAAGGTGCCGGACGTCACGGCATGATCGATCCGGATCGGCATCAGAACAGCACCACCGAACGCAGCACATTGCCGCCATGCATCTTCTCGAAGGCAGCCTCGACTCCGCCGATGCCGATCTCTTCGGTGACGAAGGCGTCGAGCGGCAACCGGCCCTGCAGGTAGAGGTCGATCAGCATCGGGAAGTCACGGCTGGGCAGGCAGTCGCCGTACCAGGACGACTTCAGTGCGCCGCCGCGTCCGAACACGTCGAGCAGCGGCAGTTCCAGCTGCATCTCCGGGGTCGGGACGCCGACCAGCACCACGGTGCCGGCCAGGTCGCGTCCGTAGAAGGCCTGCTTCCAAGTCTCCGGACGCCCCACCGCGTCGATTACCACGTCGGCGCCGAAACCTCCGGTCAGTTCCTGGATCGCGGTGATCGGATCGGTCGCCGAGCTGTTCACGGTGTGGGTGGCGCCCAGGGTGGTCGCCGTGGCGAGTTTGCGGTCGTCCAGGTCGACGGCGATGATCCGGCCCGCGCCGGCCAGCCGGGCGCCGGCGATCGCTGCCGCACCGACACCGCCGCAGCCGATCACGGCGACCGAATCGCCGCGGCCGACGTTGCCGGTGTTCAGCGCGGCGCCCAGGCCGGCCATCACGCCGCAGCCGAGCAGCCCGGCCGCCGCCGGACGCGCGGCGGGGTCGACCTTGGTGCATTGGCCGGCGGCGACCAGGGTCTTGTCGATGAAGGCGCCGATGCCGAGCGCGGGGGAGAGCTCGGTGCCGTCCTCCAGGGTCATCTTCTGCTTGGCGTTGTGGGTCGCGAAGCAGTACCACGGACGTCCGCGCAGGCAGGCTCGACAGGCGCCGCAGACGGCTCGCCAGTTCAAGATCACGTAGTCGCCCGGGGCCAGGTCGTGCACCTCCGGGCCTACCGACTCGACGATGCCGGCCGCTTCGTGGCCCAGCAGGTACGGGTAGTCGTCGCCGATGCCGCCCTCGCGGTAGTGCAGGTCGGTGTGGCACACCCCGCACGCCTGGATCTTCACCACCGCCTCACCCGGACCGGGATCCGGCAGGTTCACTGTGACCAGTTCCACCGGTGCGCCCTTGCCGCGGGCGATGACGCCCTTCACCTGTTGCATGTCTGTCCTGACTCCCGTCGTTGATCCTCAACCCGATCCTGTAGGCCCCACGCCGACCGGTCAACCGACGCGCGCTGTGCAGCGTCGCCGCGACGAGCCGTGCCCGTGGAAAGCGATCCAGATCAGGCACCGCTACCAGTGCCCGATCTGGATCTTCACGGAGCGGTGCCGGCGGCTACGCACTTCTGACACCTTGCTCCGGGGTTCCGCCGCGCGCAGGCTGGCAGATGTTCGGTATCCACCCAACGCCGCGTTCCGAGGGTACGCCGCGTGTCACCGATGGAGGCATCGTCATGCCTAGTCAAGAAGAGTTCGACGATCTCAAGGGACGCCTGGAGAGCCTGGAGAAGCAGGTCGCCGGCGGGACCGCACCGCAGTTCACCGACGAGGAACTCGCCGCCTTCCGCAAAGTCTCCGCCGCCACCGCCGACTTCGGCGACTTCTGCGGCATCAACGACTGCTTCCGGCCCCGGCTGTGCAGCACCTCGGTGTGTGTGGTCTGCCGCAGTTGCTGGACGCCGTGCATCTTCGAATGCACCTGCGGGCCATGCAACCAGGGGCCGATCCTCGGTGGCGGCCTGCAACGCTTCGGCGGGCTCGGCGGCTGATCGCAGGTGGACACAGACATCTCGGCCCGGCGGCTGGTGCTCGCTGCCGGGCTGGAGGTCTTCGATGAGGGGGCCGACCTGATCCTGGCCAGCCCGGCGGGGATGCTCCGGCTGTCCGGCGGCGTCGCCGACCTGGTGAGGCAACGGTTGCTGCCGGCGTTGGCGTCCGAACCGGAGCGAGCGGCGCTGCTCACCGCGCTCGGGGCGGCACCGGCGTCCGAGGTGTCGCGGCTGGTCGATCGTTTGATCGAGGCTGGCATGGTCAGCGAGCAGGGCGCACAGCCCGTGCCGGAATGGCTGAGCCTGGTGAGTACGGACGCGGCCACCCGCGACGCCCTGGCGGCCCGGCTCGCCGCCGTCCGGGTTCTGCTGATCGCCGGCGAGGCGGACGCCGCTGGGCTGGCAGCCCTCGCGGGCGACGCCGGGATCGGTTCGGTGGAGCGGAGGCGGCCGGACGGTCTGACGGCCGCGGACCTGGCCGGGCTGGTGGCTGGTCGGGATCTGGTGATCTGCGCGGTCGACCCCGGTTGGGCCGCGGTCCGGACCTGGCTGAACCGCGCCTGCCTCGGCGTCGGAGTGCCGGCGCTGTACGTCGCGTTCGAAGGCTCCTATGCGACGCTCGGGCCGCTGGTGCTGCCGGGGGAGGGGCCGTGTTACCTGTGCTGGCGGATGCGCGCGCTGGCCTGCTCGGACGATTTCGAAGTGGCGATGGCCCGCGAGGAGTCGCTGGACGCGACCCGGTCGGCGCTGCACCGTCCGTCGCTGCCCGGATTGCGCGAGGCTGCGTGGGCGATCGTGGTCCGCGAGATGCTGGCGCTGACCACCTCGGCGTTGCCGCCGGAGTTGCCCGGCACTGTGCTGCTGCTCGATCAGTTGAAGCGCACCTTGACGCCGAACCCGGTGCTACCGCGTCCGGATTGCCCCGCCTGCCGAAAACGAGGCCGGCCGCCTCCGGCGGCACCGAGTGAAACGCTGACCAATCATGTCCTGGCTGCGGCGCACGCGGCGGGCGATCTGGAACTCCCAGCTCGTGCGCCGGATGACCCGATACGGCCACAAGACCTGGAGGTCCCAGCTCATCGGTCCGAGCACGTCCTCGCGCGGAACAGCATTGATCAGCGTCTCCCTGGTGAATCCACCGACTTCGACCGGATCGCTGCCGAGACCGTCAGTCAGGCGTGCGGCCTGATCCGCTACCTGGACGAGGTCGCCAAACCGACGGAGGAGCCGCGTCAGCCGTTCATCGTCCGCGCCCAACTGGCCAACGTGCTGTTCGGCCAGGGCGAGGACGCCTTCGTCACCTGCTCGGGCAAGGGCATGACTCCGACGGCGGCGCGCGACGGTGCGCTCGGCGAGGCGCTGGAACGCTACGCCTCGCTGACCTGGACCCCGGATCGGACGGTGCACTGCGCTCGCGATGACGTGCCGGGGGAGAGCCTGGATCCGCGGGAGCTGGTGCTGTACACCGACGAGGACGCGGACCGGCTCGGCTTCGCCGGTTACCGCGACGACATGGCCCTGGATTGGGTGCCCGGACGGTCCCTGGTCACCGGTGGCGAAGTGTGGATCCCGTTCCAGGCCGCCACCCTGCACGGCAGCCGCTGGCCCCAGGCGCAGCTGCTGTTCGCACCCACCTCGAACGGGTTCGCCGCCGGACCGACCGTGGAGTTCGCCGCAGCGCAGGCGCTGCTCGAGGTGATCGAGCGGGACGCGTTCTGCATCGCCTGGGCACATCGGCTGGGCACCCGACCCTATGCCGCCACCACCCTGCCGGATGCCGACGCAGCGGCGGTGGCCGAGCTGTACCGCAGGCGCGGCGTCCGGATCGAAGTGCAGCTGCTGCCCACCGACGGTGCGGCCTACGTGGCGATGGCGGTGGGCTGGGCGGCGGCCGACCCAGCCGCAGTGGTCGGCCTGGGTGCGTCGCAGGATCCGCTGGTTGCCGCGCGGTCAGCCGTGCTGGAGGTGGGCCAGGTCCGGCCGGCGTTACGCGGCCGGCTGCGGGATCCCGAGATGCGTGAGCGGCGCGCCCGGCTGGTTGAGGATCCGTCCCTGGTCGCCGAACTGGAGGATCACGACCTGCTCTACTCCGACGCCGACGCGGCGGGGGAGCGGATGTCGCACCTGCGGACGTCCGAAGCGGTCAACTGGGTCACGCCGCCCCCTCGTGGCAACGGGCTGGAGGATCTGGTGACCTCGCTCGCGGTTGTCGCCGGCGACGTGCTGATCGTGGACGTCACCCCACCCGACGTCGCCGCGCTCGGCGTCCGGGTGGTGAAAGGGATCGTGCCGGGCTTCCAGCCGATCCACTTCGGTGCCGACCAGGCCCGGCTGGGGCATTCCCGGCTGTTCACCGCACCACACCGCTGGGGGTTGCGCGACGCTCCGGCCACCCGTGCGGATCTCAACCCCGACCCACACCCGTTGGCCTGAGATGGACGACTTCACCTTCGCCGTCGACACGCCGGCCGCCTGGAGCTACCACCGCAGCACCGCGCGCTGGCTGTTCAACGCCTCGTCCGGGGGCGAATCGCCGCCGTTGGTCACGGGCCGGGAGGACGGACGGCTGCCCTGGACGCCGCTACCTCCGCCCTCGGCGTGCCAGCTCGGTTTGTCGGACGCGTGGGCGGCGCGGGTCTCGTGTCGTCGCTTCCGGTCTGATCCGGTGGCGCTGGGGGCACTTGCCACGTTGCTCGCCGCCGGCTATGGGGTGGGCGGCGGTGAGGT
Organism: Micropruina sp.; assembly: GCA_047602545.1. Classification (GTDB taxonomy): domain Bacteria; phylum Actinomycetota; class Actinomycetes; order Propionibacteriales; family Propionibacteriaceae; genus Micropruina. The sequence continues at coordinate 457,260 of JASGHC010000004.1, forward strand.
CATCCAGGACCGTCCGGTGCCGTCCGGAGGAGGGTTGTATCCGCTCGAGGTCACGCTGCTGGTGCGCGCCGTGGACGGCCTCGCTGCCGGCGTGCACCACTATGTGCCGGCCGCTCATGGAGTGGAACTGGTTCGAGCAGTCGAGTTGCCGCGCGCCTTCTTGACCTACCTGTTCATGGGCCAGCCCTGGGCGGCTGAGGCCGCCTTGGTCTGTGTGATCAGCTTCGTCGGCGAGCGCAGCCTGACCAAGTACGGCGACCGCGGCTACCGGTATGCACTGCTCGAAGCCGGCCACCTGATGCAGAACCTGAACCTCGCCGCGTCCGCACAGGGGTTGGGGGCGGTGAACATGGGCGGCTTCTACGACGACGAGCTGGCCACCCTGGCCGGGATCGACATCGAGCGCGAGGTGCCGCTGTACTGCTGCGCGATCGGCGTGCCGGACGCCGAGCCGTCCGACCGGATGGCGATGCGCGCCCTGGAGCGCGGCGTCCGCCCCAGTTGAACCGCACCCCGGGTAGGGGCATGGCCTCGAACCGCCGGGGACGGTTCTTTCCCGTTCGAGAATCGCACGTTGCGGAACCGTCCCGGGGCGTTCGAGAATCGCAGGACAAAAGAACCGTCCCCAGCGTGCGAGATTCGCACCTCAGGTGAACCGAAAAGGAACCGTCCCCTTTTGGTTCAGGGGACGGTTCCCTTTCGGTTCAGATCGGCTACTCGGCCGGTGCAGCCTCGGCGGGCCGGTTGCCGGACGAACGGCGCCGACGCCGGCGACGCGGCCTGTCCGACCCCTCACCGGACGCCGACGCGGTCGGCGTGGCATCCGCGGACTCGGGCTGAACAGGCTTGTCACCAGCCGGTCGGCGACGGCGCTGACGACGCACCCGGCCGTCCGAGGTCTCCACGCGCTCAGCCTTGGGACCGCGTTCCCGCGGTTCGCGGGGCTTGCGCGGCTCGGCCTCCTTCGGGGGCGCGATCCGGCCCTTGGTGCCAGGCGTGATGCCCAGGTCGGTGAACAGGTGATGCGACGTGGAGTAGGTCTCGGTCGGCTCCGGGAAGCTCAGGTCGAGGGTCTTGTTGATCACCTTCCACCGAGTCAGGTCGGCCCAGTCGACGAGAGTGATGGCGACGCCCTTCGCTCCGGCCCGGCCGGTGCGGCCGATCCGGTGCACGTAGGTCTTGTCGTCGTCGGGGCATTCGTAGTTGACCACGTGCGACACACCGGTGACGTCGATGCCACGGGCCGCCACGTCGGTGGCGACCAGCACGTCCACCTTGCCGGCGTGGAACCGCTTCAGCGACTTCTCGCGCAGCACCTGATTCAGGTCACCGTGCAGCGAACCGACCGAGAAGCCGCGGTCGGTGAGTTCGTCGGTGAGGCGCTGCGCGGACCGCTTCGTGCGGGTGAAGATGATCGTCTTCGTGCAGCCCTCGGCCTGCAGCAGGCGTCCGATGACTTCGGGCTTGTCGAGATCGTGGGCCTGGTAGACGAACTGGTCGACCTCGGGCACGGTGACGGAGGCGTCCTGCGTTTCGGCACGGACGTTGACCGGCTGGTTCAGGTACATCCGGGCCAGGCCGACCACCGCGGACGGCATCGTCGCGCTGAACAGCAACGTCTGCCGGGTCGGCGGCGTCTTCGAGATCAGCCGCTCGACGTCGGGCAGGAAGCCCATGTCGAGCATCTCGTCGGCCTCGTCGAGCACGAGCACCTTGACCGCGGACAGGTCGAGAGAACGGCGGGTGACCAGGTCGAGGAGTCGTCCGGGCGTGCCGACGACGATGTTGACGCCGCTGGTCAGCGTGCCGACCTGGACGTCGTAGCCGACGCCGCCGTAGACGGTCAGCACCCGAGCCTTGCGGACCGCCGACGCCACCTCAAGATCGTCGGCGACCTGCAGGGCGAGCTCGCGGGTCGGGCACATCACCAGCGCCTGCGGCTTGCCCTTCGGCGAGTGATCGGCGTAGGCGGGGTCGGTCTTGACGACGACGCGCTGCAACAGGCTGACGCCGAACGCAAGAGTCTTGCCCGTGCCCGTCCGGGCCTGGCCGATCATGTCGGTGCCGTTGACCGCGATCGGAATCGCCAGCGACTGGATCGGGAACGGATGCTCGATGCCGACGGCCTTCAGGGCCTCGACGATTTCGGGGATGACGCCGAGGTCGGCGAAAGTGGCGGCGGACTCGACGTCCTGCTGCGCCTCGGAAGCGTTGTCGCTCAGTGTGGTGGCCTCACGTGCACCGGCCGTCAGGCCGGAAAGATGACACCCGCTCCGGCGGCGTTGGTCGTCAGCCGCACTGGAACTGGGGACGCACTCGGGTGTGCGATTGGCGCCCAGTCTAGCCCGCTCGGCCGCGGAACGCTCAGAGCGACCCGAAGCCCACCCGTCGCGCCGCCTCCTGGCCGAGTTCGAGGTAGGCGATCCGGGCTGCCGGAATGAGCACCTTGCGCCCGCGGTCGTCGGTCAGGGTGAGCACCGCGCCGTCGGCGACGGCCTTGCCGAAGGCGGCCTCCACATCGGCCGAGGAATCCTCGCACTCCAGCACGATCTCGCGCGGGCCGTGAACGATGCCGACCTTGATCTCCATTGGTTCTCCTCACCAGCCACCGGAATCTCTGCACAGACCCTAGTCGGCCCGCCGCCCGGACGCCGCGCCGTCCGCTGCCAGCGCAAAACGCCGGGTCTCCTCCCGGAAGCTGCTGGCCGCCAGCTCCCAGAACGCAGGCACGCGCGACAGGCGAGGCAGCGCCGATCTACGCCAGCACCGCTGGTTGAGCTTGTCGAAACCCCTCGCCAGCACCACGTCGCCCAAGGTCTCGACAAGCTCGACCACGAAAATCAGCGCTTCTCTAGGGGCTTCGCAGGCGAGTTCACTGTAGGAGGTGCGTCCGACGCTGCTGGGCGATGGGCCGAACGAGATCCACGGTCCAGTGCACGATCGCGCGGCGTGTCGCGGCCTCCGGACGCAACGAGACCGCGGATATCGGGGTGTGTGCCGGCAACCGTGCCGATGTGGTCGGATCGCCACATGGCGGTCGGGCCCGGTTGGTAGTGTCATTGGCGTGAGCATTCCGCTGCGACTGCGGCCCTCTGCGTGGGGGCCCTATTCCGTCGTGGCGGCGCTGACGGTAGCGACGCTGCTGCCGCTGCTCGACCGGCTGCCGCGCGTGGCCGTGGTGGCCTGCTTCGACGCCGGCCATCCGCTCTACACCGTGGTGGCTACGACCGAACCGGCAGGCACACTCCATTGCGTGAGTGCGCCGGCTCCGGTGGTGAGTTGGACGCTGATGGTCGCGGCCACCCTGATCGTGCAGCTCGTGCTGGCTCCCGGCGCGCTACTGGCGGTGGCTTTGCTCTTGGCCGGTGCGCAACGCCTGATCGGCATCGGACGCGGAGTCCTGCTGGCCGCCATGGCCTGGTTGGAGGGCGTCGCCGTCCTGGCCTGGCCACAACCCGCACCCGTCCCGGTGCCCGTGGTCGCGGCACGTCCCGGCTGGAACCGGGTCAATCCGCGGCGCGGTCCGCCGACGTTTTCCTGAGACCCGGCCCACCGCGTCCGAACGAGTGACGTGCGGGTCGGCTGAGCATCACCTGGCGTAGTCGCGGGTCCACGGTGGAACGAAAGGAACCGTCCCTCCGTACCGGTGGAACGAGAAGGACCGTCCCTCCCGTACCGCACATCCTGCGCACCACCTGGCGACTCGGAGTCGCCCATCGAACACTCAGTGGGGCCGGACGTCCGGCCCGGATCAGGAACTCACACCATGGCCAAGCAATCCACATCGACCAAGAACGGCGGGGCCCGCGAGGCGCTGCGCCGCCGTCAGCAACAGCAGGCCGCAGCCGACCGCCGGATGCGCATCATCATCCGGACCGCCTGGATCACGGGAATCACCGCCATCGCCGTGATTCTCGGCGTCACGATCTGGACGGTGGCCAACGCCCGCTCCAGCAGCACGGCGGCACCGCCGGCCAGCGGCCAGGTCGTCGTGCCGCCCAACGGGACGGACGCGGGCGCCGTCCGCTTCGGCAAGGACGACGCCCCGGTGACCGTCACCGTGTACGCCGACTTCATGTGCCCGTATTGCGGCCAGTTCGAGCGCGCCAACGGTGAGGCACTGCAGAACGCCGTCACCGCCGGCACGGTGAAGCTCGACATCCATCCGATGGCCTTCCTGGACGCTCAGTCGGCCGGCAGCAAGTACTCCACCCGCGCGGCGAACGCGTTCGTCACCGTCGCCAACAGCGATCCGCAGGCGGCGCTGCGGTTCAGCCAGTTGCTGTTCGCCAACCAGCCGGCGGAAGGGTCGTCCGGGCTGACCGACGCGCAGCTGGCGACGCTGGCGAACCAGGCGGGTGCGTCCGCGGACGTCGTCGCCTCGTTCGGCGAGCAACGTTACGTGCCGTGGATCGACCAGCTCACCAAGCAGGCGTTCAGCTCGGGTGTCACCGGAACCCCGACGGTGAAGATCAACGGTGAGACCTTCACCGGCGACCTGTACACCCCCGGTGCCCTCACCAATGCGATCCAGCAGGCGGCGTCCGGTGCCTGAGGCTCGGTCGGCCGGCGGGCGGGGTAGCGAGCGGCAGCTGGGTGTACCGAGGGGTCGGGTGCACGAAGGCGTACCGGGCTGTGTGACAAGCGTGCCCGGCGCAGCCGCTGCACCCAGCTCGGGTTGCGCAGTAGTTCCAGATCGGGGGACGAGGCCATGGTGACCGCGCGGCAGAATCGGTCCGGTGAGCCCAGCACGGAAACGGGGGCAGAGCCGTGGGGCGAAGGCCCCTCCGGCTTAGCCGGCGCAGGGCAGCGGGCGCGGGCGGCGCATCCACTCCGGCGTCTGCGCCAGTCGAACCCGTGGATCTTCGGCACCATGTTGTTCTCGGCGCTGATCAGCCTGAGCGCGTCCTTCGTTCTCTCGGCGGACGCGATCGTGCTGGCCGCGGATCCGCAGGCGGCACTGGCCTGCAATATCAATGCTGTGCTCAGCTGCGGCACCGTCGGAGCGTCTTGGCAGGCCAGCCTGTTCGGCTTCCCGAACGCCTTCCTCGGGCTGATCGCCGAACCGGTGGTGATCACCATCGCGGTGGCCAGCCTGGGTGGCGTCCGGTTCCCACGCTGGTTCATGTTCGCCGCGCAGATCGTTTACACACTCGGCCTGATCTTCGCCTACTGGCTGTTCTTCCAGGCGTACTTCGTGATCGGCGCGCTGTGCCCGTGGTGCCTGCTGGTGACGCTCTCGACCACCTTGGTGTTCACCTCGCTGACCCACGTGAACATCCGGGACGGCAACCTGTACCTTCCGGAGCGGCTCACTCGGACGGCCCGGACGTTGATCGCGCACGACCTGGACCTGCTGCTGGTCACCCTTTGGCTGGTCGGCATCGTCGCCATGGTGGTGATCAAGTACGTCCCGCTGATGCTCTGACCCGAAGCCGCCCGGACCGATCAGCGGGTTCGGCCGAACAGGAGGACGTGGGCGTTGTGCCCGGAACGGGTGAGCTTCACGTCACAGGTGTGCAGCTGCGCCGACAGGGCTTCCGCGAGGGTCAGGTCTCACGTCGTAGCTGCTGAACTGATGCCGCAGTTTCCAGATCCGATCAGCCAGCGGTTCACTCTCGTGCCGGACGATGGCGAAATCGAAGTAGTCCCGGATTGCAACGAATTCTGGCCTCCCGTCAACGGGAGGCCAGAATTAGTCGGGCAGGGCGTTGTGGTCAGGCGTTGAAGGCCTGCTTTTCGTCGTCGGTGGCGGATCGGATGACGATGCGGGTCCAGCCGCCGAGGTAGATCCGCTGGTCGGGGGAGAACTCGACGCGGCCGCGTCCGACCGGTTTGGTGGGCAGGGGTCCGGCGGACGAGCCGACGAAGGTGCCGTTCGCGGATTCGAGGTCCTCGATCCACCAGCGGGTGCCGTCGCTGGTCACCTGGGCGTGCCGTCGGCTGACGCCGGAATCGAGCGCGCAGTCGATGTCGGGGTGGATGTTACGGCTTTGCGAGGTGCGTCCGATCAGCGCCGAGCTCGCCCGCAGCGGAACCACGTCGGGCAGGCCGGGAGACGGCAGGGCGTCGGTCGCCCCCTGGGTGGCGTACCAGTCGGGGTCGATCCAGATCTCGGCCACCCACTCGACCGAGGTCGGACGAGCCTGCAGCGGACGTCGGGACGGCGGCGTCGAGACGGGAGCGGACGGCACCGGCGGAGCCGGATCCGGTACCTGGTCGGCGGGCTGTGTGACGGGAGCTGCGGTGGGGAGGTCAGCCGGGCTTGCCGCCGGAGGTCCCTGCGAGGGATTGCCGGCGGGCGCTTCCGGTCCCGGCCCAGCCGACCAGGTGGGGTTGGACCCGCCCTGCTGTGCTCCCGCTGCCCCGAGGCCTGGGACGTCCGGTGCGACCGCGTCAGGCTGGGTGTCCTGAGCCTCGACTTCGGCGTCATGGGGTCTCGACAAGCTCGACCAGCGGGGGTCGGGTTGGTCTGTGTTGGCGGAGGTGGGCGGGCGCGTCAGGTCGGGGTCGGGTTGGTTGCTGTCTGCGGTGGTTGGCAGGCTCGACGGGTGGGGATCGGGTTGGTTGGTCTCGGCGGAGACCGACAGGCTCGACCAGGCGGCGCCGTCCGGGGTGGACGGGTTCGACCACTGCACAGGCGGGAGGTCAACGGACGGCGTTGCCGAGCGGGGCATGGTGCCGGTGGTGAAGTCGTAGCCGCAGGCTTCGCAGAACAGGGCGTCGGGGGCGTTGTCGGTGCCGCAGTGCGGGCACAGCGCACCAGGGAGCGGCTGGACCGGAGCAGCCACGCTGGGCGCGCCGTCCGGGCCGGACGTCACCGGCAAACCGCACAGGTCGCAGTAGTCCTCAGCCTTCGAGGTGTGTCCGGCCGGACAGATCGCCATGTCAGCCCCTGATTCGCGTGGTCTTGGTGGACGCCGTGTCGAGCGCCATCTCGTCGGCTTTGGCGACACCGCGCTTCAGCCGGACGGTGCCGGTCTCGGCGTTGTCGATGTTGACCACCTTGCGCAGCTTCGCGGTCGCTTCGGCGTTGCCGGTCTCCGCGGCCAACTGGGCGGCCCGGCCCAGTTTGGTGGTTGCCGTCCGCTCGTCGCCGGACGCCTTCGCGTGCAGCCCCTCCTGGATCGCCTGGGCGAGTTCGGTCTGCCCGGTGTAGTGCGCCACCTCGGGGTTGATCTGCGCGGTCAGGTTGGTGTCCGAGGACCATTTCGCCTTGACCAGGCCCTGGGTCAGCACCTCCGGCCCGACGGCCAACTGGACGCGGGCGGCGAGTTGCTCCTGCCCGACCGACTTGGCCGGCAGCCGGATCTGCACGTGGTAGTCGCGCTCCTCGTCGCCCCAGGAACCGGTCGGGTAACCCTGGGTGAGCGGATTGATCGGCACCCCACGGCCGGTCAGATCCTCCACGGTGGGGGAGACCTGCCGGACGAACAGCACCTGTGCCCCCTGCGGAATCCAGATCCGCAGATCGGCCTGGGCGACCCCACGTGCCATCGAGGTGCGCATCAACTCGGCGAACACCTGCCCCAACGCGGACGGGTTGGGAATGATGTCGACGGTGCCGAGCAGCGCCTGCGCGATCGTGCGGATCTCAGCGACCTTCCAATCGACACCCACACCGCGGCAATCCACCTGGAACTGGCCGACGCAGTTACGGATCGCCAGGTCGAGCTGCTGCTGGGTCTCGTTGTGGTTCTCGCCGTCGGTGAGCAGGATCGCGTGCTTCTGCGCCAGATGCCCGATCGAGTCGAACAGCGCCTTGGCCAGGTTGAGCCAGTTGCCCATCGCAGTGCCGCCGTCGGCCCGGAAGTAGCTGATCGCCCGCCGCGCGTCGGCCCGGGTACGGGCGTCCATCCGGACCATGCCAGCCCCGGACTGCACCATCGGGTAGGCCAGGTAGGCCTTGTGGTTGCCGGCCACCACCGCGAAGTAGGTGCCGTCGAGAATATGGTCGAGCGCCACCATCGCGGCCTGCTTCGCCGCCGCCATGTTGACGTTGCCCATCGAGCCGGACGTGTCCACGATGATGATCTCGCCGGCGTCCCCACTACCGGTCTGCCCGGCCGCCCCAGCACCGCTGCAGGCGATGGTGACGATCGCGTTGACGTCGGTGCCGCCGTCGGGCAGGAACTCGTTCTGGTACACCGCGGAGGTGAACAGGGCCATCCTCAGTCCTTCTCTTCGACACTCGTGCTCAGTGCGCCCGCACCGGCGCGCTGGTCGTCCGAAGGTGCTTGTGGCGTCCCGTTCAGGTTAGCCGCCAGCCGAGCCACGGCCACGGTGATGTTGTCCTTGCCGCCCTGGGCGTTCGCCCAACGCACCAGTTGACGCGCAATCTGCACCGGCTCAGTGCTCTCCACCGACGCCGCCTGCAGCTGTTCGGCGAGCGCGGTCGGCTCGGAGGCGTAGTTCCACAGCCCGTCGGTGCAGAGCAGCAGCCACCCGTCGGACGGCGCAGCGAACACCCCGGTGTCGGGGACGACGCTCTCGGCGTCGCGGCCCAGCCACCGGGTGATCGCGTGCGCCTGCGGACTGTGCTCGGCCTCCACCCGGGACGCCCCGGCGCGGATCAACTCTTCGGCGACCGAATGGTCGGTGCTGAGCTGGACGTGGGCGTCGTCGGCGAGGAAGTAGATCCGGGAGTCCCCGAGCGAGGCCCAGTGGACCAGGCCGTCCGCGACGACGGCGGCCACCAGCGTGCACGAGGCGGCATTGGGGCTGTCGGGTGCAGTGTGCGCGATGACCGCTTGCTGTGCTTCCGCGGTGGCCTCGATCAGCGCGGTGGTGAGCAGGTCGGGCTGGGCTGTGTCGGCATGGGATTTCGACAAGCTCGATCCACGGTGGTCGGAGGGGGTCGACGCGCTCGCCCCGCGATCGTCCGGCAGGTCCGATGGGTGATCGCCGGACGCGCCCGACAGGCGTTCGGCGAGGACGTCCCGGGCGCGCCCGGCGGCGGCCAGGGAGGCCACATCGGAATCCTGCGAGCTGGAGACGCCGTCGCAGACGACCAACACAGCGGATCGGGCAGGTTCGGCGGCCGACCACAGCGCCATCGCATCCTCGTTGCGGACGTGCACCAGACCGCGGTCGCACACCCCGGCGACCCAGGATGCCGGGGCCGCCTCGAAGTGCTCGCGGGCCGACGGTGCCTTGGCGCCGCAGGTCTGGCAGTAGCCGTCGGCGTCCACTTCACCGCCGCACTCGACGCAGGGCGGTGTGGCCGGCTGCGGCCGGTCAAATTTCACCGTCTCTTCCGTCGCCGGCCGCTGCGGCGCAGCGGGGCCGACCGCGGGATGCACGTCAACTCCGCAGTTCTCGCAGTAGCGCTGATCGGGTCGCACCGGGACGCCGCACGCCGGGCAGGGCGCGGTGAGTGCCAGGGTGCCGTACTCCTGGGCGGACGGCGCAGCCGCGGCCGCGTGCTCGCTGGCCCACAGCGGCCAGGCAGGGGACTCGTCGGTCACAGCAGGCTCCACCCTCGGATCGCGTTGGCCTGGTCGACCAACTGGGCACGTTCGTCGGCGTCGGCGCTCAGCTGCGCGAGCCGCCGGTAGCAGCTTTCGAGTTTGTCCCGGAGGTCGCGCTCGGTGTACGTGGTGGCGCCGAGCTTGACCGCCCCACCGGAGGCCAGGGCCAGTGCCCTGGAATGAATAGCGGCCTCGTAGGTCAGCTGACTGGCCTGGTCGAGCCGGGCATGCTGCAGCACCCGCAAGGCCTCGGCCAGGTGCGCGGCATCCTTGCCCAGCGCGATCAGGTGCTCGGTGGTCAGCTTCTGCGACTCCTGATAGCCCCGTGACGTCTGCGGAATGAGCTCCAGCGCCGCCAGCGACCCGGTCAGGTCGCCGCGGGAGGCCCGGATCCGGGCCAGTCCGAAGCCCGCCGGGGTCACGTAGTTGGCGTCGGTGACCGCGCAGATCCGGTAGAGGCTCTCGGCGACGTCCTGCTGGCCGCCGAGTTCACAGGCGACCGCCAACGCCAGTTTGGGCGCCAGCTCACCGGGAAGCTGGCCGTAGACGGCGTTGAACGACGACAACGCGGTGCTGTGGTTGCCGCGCAGCAGCGCACCCAGCCCGGCCATCCAGACCGCCCGCCATTCCCACGGATCGTCGGTGAGCAGGGTGTGCACCGACTCGTCAAGGATCCGTTGATTGCCGGTCTCCAGGGCGGCCAGACAGCGGGCGAGCAACACCTCGGTGGACAGCGCCGGGGGCCGGGCCAGCGCACCCAGCCGGTCCGCCGGGGTGCTGAGGTCGAGCGACTCCAGCCAGGCGGCCTGCGGGTCGCCGGGATCGCGGCGCAACTGCGGCAACTGCCGCCACTCGAACCGATCGCCCGAGACCGTGGGCGCCTCGAACAGCGGCGAACTGATCGACGTGGACGCCGTCGTCGCGGACGCTGTGGACACCACTTCACGCAGCACGCCGAGCATCTGCTGACGCAGTTCCTCGGCGCTGTCGAAACGGTCGTTCGGGTCGCGTGCGCAGCACTTCAGCAACAGCCGGTACAGCGAGTCGTAGTGGGCGAATGCGGGCAGCTGGTCGGCCGGCGGAATGCCGAACTCGAACTCGGCCTGGTAGCCGGGCACCTCGGCGCACAACACCATCAGGGTGCGCCCGATGGTGAAGATGTCGGACGCCACGGTGGCCCCGGCCTGGGCCACCTCGGGTGCCTGGTAGCCGACGGTGCCGTAGATCGCCGAGTCGTCGTCGTTGGCCCGCCGCACCCCGCCCAGGTCGATCAGCTTCAGCGAGTCACCGACCTGAATGACGTTGTCGGGCTTGAAATCGCAGTACAGCAGCCCCAGGTCGTGCAGGTAGCTGAAGGCCGGCAGGATCTCGATCAGGAAGGCCAGCGCCTGATCGACCGGCAGCGGGTCGTAGCTGCCGTTGGCCTCCATCCGCTGTTTGAGCAGTTGCTTCAGCGACCGGCCGCCGACGTACTCCATCACGATGTAGCCGTTGTCGTCGTGGCTGACGAAGTTGTAGATCTCGACGATCAGCGGATGTTCCACCTGCGCCAGGAACTGCTGTTCGGAGATGGTGGCCTTGAGGGTGTCGGCGTCGCCGGTGTTCAGCAGCCCCTTGAGCACCACCCAGCGGTCGGAGACGTTCTTGTCGCGCGCCAGGTAGATCCAGCCCATGCCGCCGTGGGCCAGCGGTCCGACGACCTCGTACTGGTGAGCGACCAGGTCGCCCTGCTTCAGCTTGGGGCTGAACGAGTAGCCCGCGCCGCATTGCGGGCAGAAGCCGTCCGAGCGGCCCGCCGCGTCGGAGCGGGAACGTCCGACGTGGGCTCCGCAATTGGGGCAGATTCGCTTGTCCTCCGGTAGTTCGGGATTGGCCATCACCGCTTTGGCCGGGTCGACCGCGGGGCCGGCGGGACGATCGTCAGGCCCTGCCCGATCCGTCCCATCCGCCGGGTGGAGTTGGGCGGACGCCGGGTCGGCCGGACGCCGAACGAGGTGGCCCGTGCCGAGCCGAGGGCGGTGGAGCCCAGCTGCACCGACGCCCTGGTCGCCGACGACACGCTCGGTTCGACCGCCGAGGTCGGCGGCATGCCGCAGGTGTCGCAGTAGCCGTCGACGATCGACCCGGGACAGCCGGGTTGCCGGCAGGGGCCGCTTGCGGTTGCGGACGGCTTGCGTCCGGGCGTGCCGCGTCCGACCGGCATCGTCACCGCGTTGCCCGGCATGCCGCAGACGTCGCAGTAGCCGTCCACGATGGTGCCGGTACAGCCCGGCTGACGACACCTCATCGGGTGCTCCCCTCGGCGAGGGCGTCCAGCAGTGCCTGTGCCGCCGGCAGCACCTGCCGCACCACCGCGATCGGGGCCGGACGCCGGGCCAACAACCGCTCAGCGGCCTGGGTGAGCGCGGTGAACTCAGGATCGGCGGCGTGGCCCAGCGCCTCCGCCTTGACCCGCAGGGCTGGGACCAGGGCGGCGAGCGCGTCACGTTCGGTCAGCGCTCCCGAGTAGGCGTCCTGGACGAGCTGCATGGCGCGGCTCACCTGTTCGAGCCGGCCCAGGTAGGTGTCGATCGCCGCCCGGGTGTTCGGCACCGGACCGAGTGCCGCGACATCCGGGACGGCGTACTTAGGTGCCGGTGAGACGGCGGCGACGGTGTTGGCCACCAGCTGGCGCAGCGCCTGCTCGCGGGCGGTCAGCTCGTTGGCGAGTTCGCGGGCCCGCGCCAGCGCGTCCCGGTTCTCGCGGCGCCGGGCACCGCCGACGATCAGGTCGCGTTCGTAGCGGGCGGCGTCGATCTCCAGCGGGCCGAGCAGGCCGCCGATGTCGCCGCCCCGCTCGCGCTTGGCCTCCAGTTCGGCGGTGCGGGCGGCCAGCTGTTCGACCTGGCCGCGGGCGGCATCGGCCGAGGCCGGCGGCTCGATCCGGAGCTGTTCCCGGATCCGTTCCAGCTGGGCGCGCAGGTCGCGCAGCCGGCGGGCCAACTGCTCCGCGTTGGGGTCGAGGTTGAGCTTCTGCCGTAGCTGGGCGACCAGCGCGTCCGAGAGCCGGCAGGCCTCCGGCAGCGACACCGCCATCCCGGCCAACTGCGCGGACGGCGCGGCGCCGGTGTCGAGGCGTCCCCAGATGAGTGAGGACAGCCGGGCGCATTCCGCCGGCCCGACCCGGCCCGAATCCCAGGTCACCAGCAGCAGGTCGTAACGGCTCTTCACGGCCTGCCACAGTGCGAGCGACAGCTGCATATCCGGTGTGAGCACAGTCAGCCGGCGGCCCAGGATCTCGGCGTCCAAGGCGCCCAGTTCGCTGCGCCGGGCGGCGGTCCAGGCGTCCAGTTCGCCCAGGTAGCCGACCATCGCCTGCGGCTGGACGGGCTCATTGAGCCGGCCGGGTGCAGTGGGCGCGCTGACGGGGCTCATCGGTACTCCTCGATCCGCCGGGCCACGCCCCAGACCGCCAGGCCGGCTCCGGCGAGGGTGAACACGATCACCCCGGCTATGCCGGCGGCGGCACCGTCGCTGGCCGACTTCAGGCCGGTGCTGACCGGCCCGCCCAGGTCGGCACCGACCGTGTTCAACGAGGTGTCGACCTTGTCGAAAGCCGTCGCCGAGGCGTCGGTCGCGATGCCGGCCGCGGTGGTCCACTGGGCCTTGCCGGCGGCACTCACCAGCTGGTCGTGGGTGGCCTTGTAGGCCTTCAGTGCGGAGGCCGCCGAGGTTGAATCGGGCAGGGCGGAGACGCCGTCGAGGATCGCGGTATAGGCGCTGGTCCACCGGGTTTGATAGGGAGTACCGGCGGTTTGCAGGCCGACCGCCAGCACCTCGTCGGCACGCGCCTGGTGCAACTGCTGCTGAGCGGTTGCGACCGCGTCGAGTTCGGCTCGTGCGCTCTCGGTGAACTCGTTCGCGACGTTCGCGGCAGCGGTCGAGGATGCGGCCAGCACGGCCACCGACGCCAACGCGGACAGCAGCGCAAGCGCCACACCCGGATTGACGTAGCGGTGTGAGGCGCGGGCCAGAGCCACGGAGATCGCGATCAACCCGCCCACAGTCGCCACGAGCCCGCCGATCACCCAGGGCAGCCAGCCTGCGGTCAGTTGGCCGGCGATGCGGTCGCCGGCCGTGGTGCGGGCCGCGGTCAGCGGGGTGAGCAGTTCATCGCTGAGCTGGGTGTCGGCTTTGGCGAGCAGTGCTGCGGACGCGGTGCCCTTGGCGTTGAGGGCGTCCTGCAGGGTCATCGAGTAATGCACCAGCGCTCCGGTGAGGGGCACGATCCGGTCCCGGTCGGTGTCGACGGCGGACGCGTCCGCGAGCGTGGTGGCCAGTGAGGTCAGCTGGTCGGTGACGTCGGCGCGGACGGCGTCGGTGGGGGTCAGCGCCCAGGTGTTGGCCGCCTGCTGCACCTCGAGGGCCTGGATGCGCGCGTGGGCGAGCCGGTCGTACTGGGCCAGGCTTTCCGCAGCGCGGGACGAGGCGTTGAACGAGACTGCCAGCGCGGTGACCACCAGGGCACCGAACGCCAGCAGCAGCGCGACCGCCCCGATCTGCAGCCGTCGGAGGCGACGTACCGACCGGGGGGCGGCGCCGCGTCGGCGGCGCGCGGGAGTAGCGGCCGCGGGGGTGCCGCCGCTCGCGGTGGGCGTCGCGGCCGGGGTGCGGACTGCGGTCACGGCAGCGCTCCAGCCGTGTCGTCACCGGTCGCGTCCGGGCCGGCGCCGGTGTCAGGACCGGCGTCCGCGGTCGGGGTGGGATCGTCCGCGGCTGCGCCGGGCAGGGCCGGGTCGAAGGGCGGCTGCAACGCCCCGGGACGTGCCGGCGGCCAGTCGAACGGCGGGTGCGGCGTCCGGGGCCAGGTCTGCGGGCAGCAACGTGCGCAGCTGATCGAGCGTCGGATCGGTCACGTCGCGCAACCGCCAGGCGTGCTTGCCGACCGCGGCCTCGAGGACGTTACGGGCGAAGCGGCCGTTGCCGAACGTCTCGTCGCGAAACTGCACGGCCAGCAGGTCGCGGAAGGCGCCGAGGCAGCCCTCACCGAGGTCGTAGTCGGCCCGGGCCACCATGCCGGTGAAGATGCCCTCCAACTCGGCGTCGGTGTAGTCGTCGAAACTGATCGTGGTGCGGAACCTGCTTGCCAGGCCCGGGTTCTGTGCGATGAAGACCTGCATCGGCACCGGGTAGCCGGCCACGATCACCACCAGGTCGTTGCGCTTGTCCTCCATCTCCTTGACCAGCGTGTTGATGGCCTCCTCGCCGTACTGGTCGCCGTTGAGGCTGTACGCCTCATCGATGAACAGCACGCCGCCCTCGGCCTGACCAACAACCTCGGCGGTCTTCATCGCGGTCTGGCCCAGGTACCCGGCGACGAGTTCGGAGCGGTCGACCTCGACCAACTGGCCTTTCGACAGCAGTCCGACCGCGCGGTAGATGCCGGCCACCAGCCGGGCCACGGTGGTCTTGCCGGTGCCGGGGTTACCGACGAAGACCAGGTGCCGGGTGATGGTGGGGCTCTTCAGGCCGGCCTTGGAGCGCAGCGCGTCGACCTTCAGTACCGCGGTCTGGCGGTGGATCTCGGCTTTGACCGTGCTCAGCCCGACCAGGGCGTCGAGCTCGGCCAGTAACTCGTCGAGCGACTTCTCGGGCTCGGCGGGTTGTTCCGGCTCGGCGGGTGCGGGCTCGGCCGGCGGGGGAGCGGCCTGCACCGGGGGGCCGTCTCGTCGGCCGAGCGCGTCGAGACCCTGCTGATCACCGCTCCGCTGGTCGAGCGGGCCACCCGGCTGGCCGGGCCGGTCGAGGCCACCTGGGTCCGCGCCCGGTGCCACCGTGCCCAGCCCACGGAAGGCACCCGCGCCGAAGGGATCGAGCTGCTGCAAGTCGAGCAGCCGGGACTGGCTGGTGTGCATCTGACCGAGCACGTTGGCCAGGATCTGCGGTGCCTGCCGGACGAACTCGACGTCGGAACCGGACGGCATGGCGGGCGTGGACGGCGCGGCACTCAGGCCCTGCGCGGCGCTCAACTGGGCGCTGGCGGCCCCCTGCGCCGCACCGATGCTGAGCGGGGTGGGTTGCCCGAGCAGCGCGGCCGCGGATGCCACCTCGGCGAGCGCCTTCGCGTACGGCACCGCTTGCGGGGAACGCGAGCTGTGTAGCTGGGCGACCAGCGGTGTGGCGGACGTCCGGAATCGGCGTCCCCGCACCGCGGCCTCCATGAACACCTGCGCGCTGATCGCGCGACCGGTGGCGGTGCACCAGTCGACGAACGACCCGGCTGCCGATTCGGCGACGGAGGCAGCCAACTGCTCGCCCTCGACGCGCGCGGCGGCAGCGTCCACACCGGCGGCGTGTGCGGCGTCCGCCAGGGAGTCGAGGGTTCCGGCCAGATCAGGGCTGCTCACGGTCGCTCCAAGTCGAAGGGGTTGGTGGACGTCTCCGGTGCCGGCTTCGGTACGTTCAGGTCGGCCATGGGTGGGTGACCGAAGCGTTCCTGCAAGAAGCGCCCGTGGGTGATCAGCGCGGCCGCGTCGGTGGAGTTGGCGGCGTCGTAGATCTTCTCCATGGTCGCCCCCAGCAGATCCAGCTGGTCGATCAGCAGCAGCAGCGGCGTCTTGCCGTTCTCGACCGGACGGCTGTCGGCCCAGTCCCGCGGCAGCCGCAGGTAGGCGCCGATCGCCTCCGGCAGATAGTCGGTGGCCGTCGCGACGACCGAGTAACTGTCATAGCTGCCGAGCCCGAGCGAGTCCAGCCGGGGCAGCGTCTGCCGGACCAGCTTGGCCACCCGCGCCGCCCGCGAACGCACCACCGAGGGCAGGGTGCCGGACGCGATCAGCTGCTCCACGGCGTCCAGGGAGGACAGGATGTCGGCTTCGGTGGGCGCCGGATCGAACTCGGGTGCGGCGACCGGCGGCGGCGCGGAGTCGCGGCCGGTCAGCCAGTCCCAAAAGCCCATTGCTCGCTGCTACCTCGTGTCTGGATCGGTGGTGCGGGTGCCTGCCCCGCGATGTCAGAGGTTGATCTGCGGCATCGTCTGCGAGCGGGCGTCCTGCTGCGAAACCCGCTCCAGGTACTCCTTCGATTTGACCACTTCACCCTCGAGCACACCGATGGTCTGCGCCATGGTGTCGAGCGCGCGGGCCTTGAACTCGTCGATCGAGTCCATGGTGATGTAGATGTTCGCGAAGGCGGACTGCAGCTGCTCGAGTCCGATCGTGGACGACGCCGCCTGCTCCTGGATGCGGGCCGAGTTGTCCTTGAGCATCTCCGAGGTGCGCTGGATCATCTGCGACGTCGTCGTGTTCAGCGCCGTGATCTGGTCGAGCACCAGCTTCTGGTTGCCGAGCGCCTGCGCCACGATCACCGCCGTCCGCAGTGCGGAAATGGTGGTGGTCGAGGCCCGGTCAACGCCCTTGATCAGCTCGATGTTGTTCTTGATGATGATGTCGATCGCCAGGTAGCTCTGGATCGACACCGCGAGCTGGGTGAGCAGGTCCTGATGCTTCTGCCGCACGTAGAACAGCACGTCCTGGCTGAGCGCCTTCGCCTTCTCGGGGTCGGAGAACTGCATCTCGGCGACCTGGGCCGAGAGCCGGGCGTCCAACCGCTCGGCGATGTAGACGTACTGGTTGAGCCGGCCCATCACCGTCCACAGGTTCTGCTTCTCCATGTTGAGCGCCACGTTGTCCTTGGTCAGCTCGTCCTGGCCGCTGCGCAGCGCGTGCAGGATGCCGTTGAGCTGCTGTTGCGAGCTCTGGTAGCGGCGGAAGTAGTCGGTGACCTGGTCGCCGAACGGGATCATCCCGAGGAATTTCTTCGAACCGCGGGCCTTGCCCGGATCGAGGTCCTCGACGGTGCGGCGCAGCTGCAGCAGCGTCTGGCCGACCTTGGAGCCCTCGGACAGCCCGCCCTCGTTCAGGGCCCGGACGGGGGCATTCAGCAACCGGTTGGAGGTCTCGGCTGCCTTGCGAATATCGACATCGCCCATGCTGCGGACGGCGTCAGCCTGGGCCGAGAAGGTGGGGGACTTCTCCTCGGCATTGTTCAGCGCATTCAGGAACTCATCGACCTTGGCGTCCAGCACGGGAACCTGGGTCGCCTCGACCTGAGGAGCCATCGCCGGCGCTTGCGTTTCGGTGACGACGGCGGGCACGTCCGGTGCGGTGAGGGTGAGCGTGGCGGGCGGCTGGAGCGGCATCGCGGCGGCGCCGCCGGGGGGCGTGGTGGAGCTCATGGGTACCTCTCGAGGCTGGCAGGACTACGCGGCCCAATCTAGCGGGCGGCGAGGACACAGGCAGTGGGGAGGACGTCGGGGACAACCCTGGAAGCGGAAGCGCCGCGCCCCTTCGGCCGAGCGTGCCGAGACGGCGCTGTCGGTGGTCGAGCGTGTCGAGACCGTCGTGGTTTCGACACGCTCAACCAACCGTGGCCGGGAAACGCGAAGCGGGCCCCATCGGCGGATGGGGCCCGCGGATCGCGATGGATTCGAGTCGGGTCAGGTCAGAGCGGCCGGACCCGATCAGCCTGCGGGCCTTTCGGGCCGGAGGTGATCTCGAACTCGACCTTCTGGCCCTCGTTAAGGGTGCGGAAACCCTGGATGTCGATGGCCGTATGATGGACGAAGACGTCCTGCGTGCCACCCTCGACCTCGATGAAGCCGTAGCCCTTCTCGGCACTGAACCACTTGACGGTCCCCTGCGCCATGTACTTCTCCTTAGCCTTAATACGACCGTTGTTGACGGCCACTGCCGAACGAGCTGTCCCAGACGACCAGTGCGGTCGCCCTCGCGGCAGCGCCAGCAACAATGTCACATCCGTCCGCGCCCTGTCACTCGTGTGAGTGGACCCGGACGCCGCGTGTCGCCGCCCGGAAAATGTGGGTGGCGGATGATTCGATGAGGACATGAGATCGGTCGGAGCATCCATCGGGGGCGAGTTGGACGCCGGGCAGCGCGAGGCTGTCGAGGCGCACCGCCGCTCGCCGGTTCTGGTGGTGGGTCCGCCGGGCTCGGGCAAGTCGACCGTGGTGGCGGCTGCAGCCGCTCTCGATCTCCGCTCAAGCGCACCCGGCGAGCCGCAGCCGTTGGTTCTGACGTTCGGACGCCGGGCCGCGAGCCAGTTGCGCAACGAGGTGGCCCGGGCGCTGGATCGTACGATCAGCCCGCCGTGGGTGACGACGGTGCATGCGTTCTGCCTGTGGCTGCTGCGGCGTGCCGCCGTCCCGGGAACGGTCGCGCCACGGCTGTTGACCGCGCCCGAGCAGGAATTCCGGGTGCGCGAGTTGCTGGCCGGACGGGGTGCCGACGCCTGGCCGGCCGAGATCGAGCAGGCGGTCGGTACCCGGGCGTTCGCGCGGCAGGTCCGGGCGGCGATCGCGCGCACCCGGCAACTCGGCCTCGACCCCGACGACGTGGTGGCGGCCGGGCGGGCCGCGGGGCGTGACGAGTGGGTGAGCCTGGGCCGGTTCTTCGCCGAGTACCTCGACATCCTCGACCACGAGGGCAGCCTCGACTACGCCGAATTGGTGCACCGGGCCCGGATCGTGCTCGCCGACAACCAGCTGGCGGCGTCAGTGCGAGGCGAGATCTCCCGGGTGATCGTCGACGAGTACGGTGAGCTCGATCCGGCCCAGATCGGGTTGTTGCGTGCCTTGGTCGGCCCCGGCGGTCCGATCCTCGCCGTCGGCGACCCCGACCAGGTGGTGTTCCGGTTCCGCGGGGCTCACCCGCGCGCCCTCGCCGACTTCCCGGACACGTTCCGTTCGGCGGCAGGAGAGCCGGCCCCGGTGCTCGCACTCGATGCCGCGCACCGTGGAACCCCTGGTCTCACCGCGGCGTGGCGGAGGGTGGCCCGCCGGCTGCCGCTGCCGGTGCTGGGCGAGGCCGCTGCTCGGGTGCTGCGTGCTGACGACCAGACCCGTCCAGGTGCCGAGGTGCGAACGTTCATCTGCGCGACCGAGGCCGAACAGGCCCAGTTGATCGCCGAAGAGCTGCGCCGGGCGCACCTGGATGAGGGTTTCCGGCATGCCGACATCGCTGTGCTGGTCCGCTCGGGGCGGCGGCAGATCGCGCCGATAGCCCGTGCCCTGGTGGCGGCCGGCATTCCGGTGGAGGTGGCCGGCGACGAGATTCCGCTGCTGTCCGAGCAGGCGGTCCGGCCGCTGATGCTGGCGCTCGAGGTGGTGCTGCGCGGCATCGAGCCGCGCGGCGTGGAGTTGGACGCCGATGAAGCGAAGCGGCTGCTCACCTCGCCCCTGGTCGGCCTCGATGCGGTGGGCCTGCGCACCCTCGGCCGGTTGCTGCTGGAGTCCGAACGGGCGGAGACCGGTTCGTCGCTGATCGCGCGGAGCCCGGGACAGCTGATTGCCGATGTGCTGGCCGAGCCCGACCGTCTCGCCGGTGTCGCCGACACTCCTGAGGTGGGGGCCGTGCGCGGGCTGGCTGAGCTGCTCGCGCGGGCAGCCGAGGTGCTCGCGAAGCCGGCGAGTGGGGCGTCCGATGTGCTGTGGAGCCTGTGGTCCGGTACCGAATGGCCGCAACGGCTGCGGGCGGCAAGCCTGGCCGGAGGGGAGGCCGGACGCCGCGCCGACCGCGACCTGGACGCGGTGATCGCGCTGTTCGCGTCCGCGAACGCCAGCGAGCAGCCGGCCGGTCCGGGCGGGGTGCGCGGGTTCCTGGTTGAGGTGGCCGCCCAGGAGATCCCGGCCGACACCACCCGCGAGGCGGAGGTGCGGGGGCGCGGCGTCCGGCTGTTGACGGCGCATCGCGCGAAGGGCTTGGAGTGGCCGCTGGTGGTGGTGGCCGGCGTCCAGGAGGGGCTGTGGCCGGCGCCCGGTGCGGGGGCGGCGATTCTGGAGCCGTCCGAGCTGGTCAGTGCTGGTTTGGTCGGACGGCCCGATGCCCGCGAAGCCCGGGCCGACGAGCGGCGGTTGTTCCATGTGGCGTGCAGCCGGGCGAGCCGCCGGCTGATCGTCACCGCCGTCCAGGGCTCCGACGGCGAAGCGAACCAGCCGTCGAGGTTCCTTACCGAGCTCGGGGTTGAGCCGGCCGAGTTCCGGCCCAGCGCCCGGCCGCTCACCTTGTCCGCGCTGGTCGCCCAGCTGCGTCGCCGGGCGGCCGACCCCGGTTGCTCGGCGGCGTTGCGTGAGGCGGCCGCAGCACGGCTGGCCCGGTTGGCCGCGCTCACCGACTCGCGTGGCCGTCCGCTGGCACCGCAGGCGCGGCCGTCGCTCTGGTGGGGTGTGTTGGATGCCACCGGACGCCCGCCGAAGCCCACCGGACCGCTGCGGATCAGTCCGTCGATGCTGACCGGTCTGCTCACCTGCCCGCGGCAGCACTACCTCACCCGGCAAGTGAAGGCCGATCCGCCGCGCAGCGCCGCCACCAGCCTCGGCTCGGTGATCCACGTGCTGGCCGAACACGCCCGCAACTCCGGCCTCGACTTCGACGAGCTGACCGCGAAGCTGGACGAGGTGTGGGGCGAGTTGCCGTTCGCCACCGCGTGGTTGTCGGTGTCCGAACGGGATCAGGCCGAAGCGGCGCTGACCCGGTTCCTGAACTGGTCGGACGCCAACGCCGGCACCGAGGTGTTGGGGGTCGAGGTGGGTTTCGACGTCGAGGTCGATGTGGCCGGCGATCTGGTACGGCTGGTCGGCACCGTCGACCGGTTGGAGCGCGCTGCTGACGGATGTTTGCGCGTGGTGGATTTCAAGACCGGCAAGCGGCCGCCGACGGCCGGAGCCACCGCGTCGCACGAACAGCTGGGGGTGTATCAGCTGGCTATTGAAGCCGGTGGTTTCGAACGGTTGGCGGGGCCCGGAGCGACCAGCGCCGGCGGCTGCCTGGTCTATCTGCGGGTGCCCGGTGGCAGCGATCTCGACGACTATCCGAAGGAGTTTCATCAGGCGGCGCTGTCGGAGCGACCGCACCTGGCCGACGACGACGCCGAGCATCCCAGCTGGGTGCACGAGCGGCTGTCCCGGGCTGCCCGGCTCGTCCGCGAGGGACGCTATCCGGCGACGCCGGGCCCGGGCTGCACCTGGTGCCCGTTCGCGGCCAGCTGTCCGGCCAAGCCGGCGGGCTGGCAGGTGGTGGCATGACGGGCCTGTTGCGAACGCCCGAGCAGGTGTGCGACGTGCTCGGGTTGCCGTTCTCCGACCAGCAGCTGGCGGCGATCACCGCGCCGCTCGAGCCGGGGGTGATCATCGCCGGCGCCGGCTCGGGCAAGACGACGGTAATGGCGGCCCGGGTGGTGTGGCTGGTTGGCAGCGGCCAGCTGGCACCCGAGCAGGTGCTGGGGCTCACCTTCACCCGCAAGGCGGCCGCGGAACTGTCGGCGCGGGTCCGTGGGGCGTTGCAGCGCGCGGGAGTGATCGACGACAGCGGGGTGGACGAAGCGGGGGAGCAGTTGGTGCTCACCTACGACGCCTTCGCCGCTCGGCTGGTCGCCGAGCACGGCCTGCGGATCGGGGTGGAGAGCGACCCGGTGATGATCACCGGCGCCTCGCGGTACCGGTTGGCCGCGAGGGTGGTGACCAACGCTGCCGGGCCGTTCGAGCATCTCGCGTCCTACGCGCCGGTGACGCTGACCGAACGACTGCTGAAGCTGGACTCCGACCTGACCTCCCATCTGGTCAGCGCGGCCGAGGTCGGGGCGCATGCCCGCGAGTTCGCCACGGCGCTGGCCGAGGCGCCGCTGAACCGGTATCGCCGCGAGTACGCGTCGGTGCGCCAGGCGCGGGCGATCACCGAGCAGCGCCTCGAGCTGCTCGGCCTCACCACCGCCTACGCCGAGCTGAAACGCAGCCTGGGCTACGTCGAGTTCGCCGACCAGATGGCGGTGGCGGCCGAGCTGGCCCGCCGGGTGCCGGCCGTGTCGGAGTTGCTGCGCCGGCAGTTCCGGGTGGTGTTGCTCGACGAGTACCAGGACACCTCCTCGGCGCAGGCGGCGATGCTGCGGGCGTTGTTCTCGGGCGACGACGTGGCGTCCGGGCGGGGGCATCCGGTGACCGCGGTGGGCGATCCGCACCAGGCGATCTACGGCTGGCGGGGCGCGGCGGCCAGCAATATTCTGCAGTTCGCCGACGACTTCCCGACCGCGTCCGGGGCGTCGGCGCGGTCGTTCGCGTTGACTGTGAACCGGCGGTCCGGCCCGACCATTCTGGCGGTGGCGAACGTGCTGGCGTCCGGGCTGCACACCGATCCTGCGATGGGTGGAGGTGCCGCGGCACTTGCGTTGGCCGCGCCGGAGGGAACTCCGCCCGGCCGGGTGGAGGTGGCGGGTTTCGACAGCTGGCCGGAGGAAGTGACGTTCATCGGCGAACGGATCGCGGCGCTGCACGGTACCGGACGAGTGCCGCTGTGGTCCGATCTGGCGGTGCTGGTGCGTCGCAATGCGCAGATTCCGGCGCTGTACGCCGACCTGAAGGCGCGTGACGTGCCGGTGGAGATCGTCGGGCTCGGCGGTCTGTTGGAGCTGCCCGAGATCGTCGAGGTGTGTTCGGTGCTGGCGCTGCTCGACGATGTGAGCGCCAACCCGGCCGCGATCCGGCTGCTCACCTCGGCGCGCTGGGCGATCGGCATTGCCGATCTGGCGTTGCTCGGACGCCGGGCCGCCGACCTGGCGGCGGTCGAAGGCATCCGGGACGGCGACCTGGTGGACGACCTCGGCCGGGCCATGGCCCGTACCGAAGGGGTCACGGTGCCGAGCCTGCTGGAGGCGCTGCACGATCCGGGTGAATTGCACTACAGCGCGCAGGCACGGCGCCGGTTCACCGCGGTCGCCGCCGAGATGGAAGGGCTGCGGGCGCATGCCGGCGAGCCGGTACTCGATCTGGTGCGACGGGTGATCAACACCCTCGGCGTCGAGGGCGAGCTGGCGGCGTCCGGATCGTCGAGCGCCCAGCTCGGCGCGTTCACCGACGCGGTCGCCGTCTATTGCGATGTGGACGGCGAAGCGTCCCTGGGCGGGCTGCTGGCCTACCTGGACGCCGAGCGGAACCACGGCGCGGGCCTGGACCAGGCGGTGGCCAGCGATGCCGACTCGGTGAAGCTGCTCACGGTGCACAAGGCGAAGGGCCTGGAGTGGCAGGTGGTATTCCTGCCCGGCATGGCCGACGGGGTCTTCCCCAACGAGCGGGTCACCGAGAACTGGGTGACCAACGCGGCCGTCCTGCCCGCCGAGTTGCGCGGTGACGCGGCAGCGATCCCGCAGTTGGCCGATGGCTCGGACGCGGCCTTCAAGGAGTATGGGGCGGCATTGAAACAGCAGGCACGGCATGCCGAGGACCGGTTGGCCTACGTCGCGGTCACCCGGGCCAAGCAGCTGCTGGTGGCCACCACCCACTCATGGGAGGGCGAACTGATCAAGCCGCGTAAGCCCTCGCCCTACCTGCGGGCCATCGAGCAGCACGGTGAGGTACTGCGCGAGGCGCCTCCCGCGGTCGGTGACAATCCGCTCGCCGGATCGGGGGCGGCGCTGGAATGGCCGGTGATCGGCGACCCGGAGGTCCGCGAGCGGCGGCAGCGGTTGGCAGCCGACGTCGAGGCGGCGTCCGAACTGCTGGTGCCGCTCGACCCGGTCGGCCTGTCCGCCGAGGAACAGGCCGAGGTGGCGCAGTGGGACGCCGATGTGGCCGCCCTCGCGCTGGCCGCGGTGGAGGAGGCTGCGCCCGCGCGTCCGGAGTACTTGTCGGTCACAGGTCTGGTGCGGCTGGCTCGCGAGCCGGAGGAGTTCGTGACGGACGCGAATCGCCCGATGCCGCAACGCCCGGTGGCGGCGCAACGCCTGGGCACCCGGTTCCACCGTTGGCTGGAGGACCGGTTTTCGCTGGAGCCGACCTTCGACGTCGACCCCGGCCAGGAGCCGCCGGACGATCCGTACTTCGCCCAGCTGAGCGCGGCGTTCGAGCGCGGACAGTTCGCCACCCGGCGTCCGAGGGCTGTGGAGGTGCCGTTCAGCATGGTGGTCGCCGGCGCCATCGTCCGTGGCCGAATCGACGCCGTGTTCGACACCCCCGACGGCTACCTGGTCGTGGACTGGAAGACCGGCGACGTCGACCGCGCCGATCCGGCGCAGCTGGCCATCTACCGGCAAGCTTGGGCCGACCTGGTCGGCGTGACGCCGGATCAGGTGGAGGCCGGCTTCTTCGACATCCTGGGCGACCGCCTGGTGACGCCACGCCTTCCGCCCCAGTCGGCCTGGGCGGACGCCGTGCGCCTGCTCGGCTGACCCCGTCGCTGGTCGAGCTTGTCGAGACCCATCCGTCCGAAGGTCGTAGGTTGGGGTCATGGACACCTGGGGCGAGGCGGCAGACCTGGATCGTTGCGAACATCAACGGCTGGACGCCGGCTGGCTGGGCGCCCGGTGGGCCGATCCGGCTGCGCTCCTGCTCAGCGTCGATCGGGCCGGCCGGCTGAACGTCGGCGACGACCTCGCCATCGTCGAGCGACGTCCGACGGGCGAGTTCGACCCCCAGCGGCACTACCTGCTCGGCCGGTCGGACGGACGTCCGGTCTTCGTGGAGTCCACCGAAGTCGAGAACGGCGCTGGCCTGCGCGAACTGATGCCTGTGCTCGGTGATAGTGACCGTGAGTTGGTGGTTGCGGCAGTTGCGCTGGTGCAGTGGCATCGCACCTCACCGCATTGTGGGCTCTGCGGTGCGGCAACGGTCGTCACCCAGGGCGGGATGGTCCGCCATTGCCCCGCCTGCGGACGTGACCGCTTCCCGCGCAGCGACCCGGCGATCATCGTCGCGGTCCTGGACGCCGATGACCGCCTGCTGCTCGGCCACCAAGGCGTCTGGGCGCCAGGCCGGATGTCCGTCCTGGCCGGCTTTGTCAGCGCGGGGGAGTCTCTGGAACAAGCGGTCCACCGCGAGGTGGGCGAAGAGACCGGTTCGCAACTCTCCGCCGTCCGCTATGTCGCAAGCCAGCCGTGGCCCTTCCCGCGTTCGCTCATGCTCGGCTTCGTCGCACGGGCCTCCACCACCGACATCCAGGTGGACGGTGTCGAGATCGAATACGCCCGCTGGTTCACCCGGGAGGAACTGACCGCGGCTGTCGATGCCGGTGAGGTCAGCCTGCCCGGCGAGGCGTCCATCGCGCACGCGTTGATCGCTGACTGGTGGGCGGGGACGCTCACCGCTCGGGAGACCTGAGTGCCCCGATCCACTCGTGGCGTCCCCCGAGGTATTGAACGAACAATCTGGCCGATCGGTTGTTGAGGCTGGGCCCCACTCTGATAGCTGCTGTTATTGCAGATGGGTCGCACCATGGAACCCATGGCCGCACATGCGCTCGCAACCACACTGGACCCCATGGATCCCGCCGTCCGCACTGATGCGAAGAATCTGGCCGACCGGCTCGTTGGCGACACCCCGGTTGAGGTTGCCGTGCGCGCGATGCTCGACGATGTCCTACACGGCGCCAGGGTTGTCGTGCTGCGCGCCGAGGACGAGGTCACCCCTGCGCAGGCGGCTGACATCATCGGCGTGACACGCCAGTTCGTCGACCGGCTCTGCGAGGACAAGGTGCTCGCTTTCCGCCGTCTGCCCGGAAGCCGCCACCGCCGGATCCGAGTGCAGGACGCCGTCGATGTCGCCGCAGAACGTGATCGCCGCCGAGCCGGCAGCGAGGCGATCCGCGCCGTTTTGGGGGAGTAGTCCGATGGCCCGCCCTCAGCGGGTCTTCATCGACACCAGCGAGCTGTTTCCGTTCGCACGCGGCCCGCAGTGATCCACGGTGACGTGGACGTCCTGCTCACACGGAACATGAAGCATCTGCGCACGGCGCCGGTGCTCGCGGCCGGCGTCAAGGTCATCACGTCGGACGAGTTTCTGGTGGATCTACTCAATCGCCATCGTCAGGGTGTGCTCGAGTCGTTCACTCGTGTCGCGGCCAGCAAGAAGAGTCCTCCGGTGACCGCACTCCAGGAGAGGGACATTTCCCACGCTGTGATCGATGCACGGATCGCTGAACGAGCAGCTGGCGTCCGGCTCGGGGCGACCGTGCGACAGTCTGGGCAGACGACGGTCTCGATCGATGACGACGGCAACCTCGTTGAGATCAAACCGGACGGCACCCGGCATCTCCTGTGAGCCCTCGACCTCATCGTCGAACCCAGGGCAGCGGGCGAGCAGCCTGTCCGCAGGCGATCCCCGACTACGCTCCCAGCCGGTGGACGCCGGGGGCCCTGCTCACAATCTGACCTGTCCGCGACGCGCGATGATCACGCGTCGTCCGCTGGTCCGCCGGCGACCACTGCCAGGACGGCGTCGCCGTACGACTCCAGCTTCTTGGCGCCGACACCGCTGATCGCGAAGAGCTCGTTCGTGCTGGTCGGACGGTGCTGGGCGATGGCGGCCAGGGTGCTGTCCGGGAAGACGACGTAGGCCGGGACGCCTGCGGTCCGGGCGGTCTCGGTGCGCCAGGCGCGGAGCCGCTCGAAAATCTCGCGGTCGTCCGCGGTCAGCTCGGTGGCCGCAGCGGGGCCCTTGGCGCTCCCGGACGCCGTGCGTTTCCGAGTCGAGCCGGCGCGGACGACGGCGTCCTCACGCAGGGGAACCGGGCGCTCGCCGCGCAGCACCGGCCAGGAGAGCTCGGTGATCTCCAGGGTGTGATGTCCGTCGGAGGAGACGGCCAGGATGCCGGCGGCCAGCAGTTGGCGGACCACCGCCCGCCATTGCAGGTCGGTGAGTTCGGTGCCGATGCCGAAGGTGCTCAGTTCGTGGTGCCGCCACTGGTCGACTCTGGTGGTGCGCCGGCCGTGCAGGATGTCGATCAGCTGCCCAGCGCCGAACCGCTGGTTGCGTTCCCGTTTCAGCCTGACCACGGTGGAAAGTAGTTTCTGCGAGGGAATCGTGCCGTCCCAGTGCGCCGGCGGGTTCCGGCAGGTGTCGCAGTTGCCGCACGGGTCGCTGGCTTCGCCGAAGTAGTCCAGCATCAGCTGGCGTCGGCAGCGCAGCGTTTCGCACAGGCCGAGCATCGCGTCCAGATGCTGCCCGAGTTGACGTTTGTGGGCGGCGTCGCCTTCGGAACGGTCGATCATCTGGCGTTGCTGGACGACGTCCGCCAGGCCGTAGGCCATCCATGCCGTGGCCGGCAGGCCGTCGCGTCCGGCGCGTCCGGTCTCCTGGTAGTAGCCCTCGATGCTGCGGGGCAGGTCGAGATGGGCGACGAACCGGACGTCCGGCTTGTCGATGCCCATGCCGAAGGCGATGGTCGCCACCATCACGATGCCGTCCTCGCGCAGGAACCGGGACTGGTTGGCCGAGCGGATGCCGGCCGGCAGCCCGGCGTGGTAGGGCAGCGCGTCAATCCCCTCCTTGACCAGGGATTCCGCGGTGGACTCCACCGACTTGCGGCTGAGGCAGTAGACGATGCCGGCGTCCCCGTCGTGTTCGGTGCGGATCAGCGACAGCAGTTGTTTCAGGGGTTGCTGCTTGGGTTCGATCCGGTAGGTGATGTTGGGGCGGTCGAAGCTGGCGACGAAGGTGCGGGCCTGCTGCAGGCCGAGTCGTTGGGTGATCTCGCGCCGGGTGGTGGGGGTGGCGGTTGCCGTCAACGCGATGCGCGGCACGCCGGGCCAACGCTGCCCGAGCACCGACAGCTTCAGATACTCGGGACGGAAGTCGTGCCCCCATTGCGACACGCAATGGGCCTCGTCGATGGCGAACACCGACAGGGTGAGCCGGTCGAGGAACTCCTGCGTTCGCGGCAGGTCGAGACGTTCCGGTGCCAGGTAGAGCAGGTCGAGTTCGCCCGCCAACGCGTGCTGCTCGGTGAGCCGTTGCAGGTCGTGGCTCTGGCTCGAGTTGAGGAACCCGGCCCGGACGCCGAGGTTCTCCAGCGCGGTCACTTGGTCGTGCATCAGTGCGATCAGCGGCGAGATCACCACACCCACGCCGGGCCGGACCATCGCCGGGATCTGGTAGCACAAGGACTTGCCGCCACCGGTGGGCATCAGCACGATCGCGTCGCCTCCGCCGGCGACATGGTCGATGATGGCGCCCTGCTCGCCCCGGAAATCGTCGTACCCGAAGGTGGTACGCAGCACGTCCAGGGAAGAGAGGTCAGGCACGCGACTCATCGTAAGGGTCGGCACCGACGCCGCCGACCGCGCGACCAGCCCAAGCAGGATCCTTGGGTCGAGATCCAGATCCACCGATCTGCGGCTGCTGCGCGGCCCCGGTGGCGAGCGCCCGACATTCTCCCTGCCACTGCGGGGTTGTCTACTGGGCGATCTCCTTGCGCCCGACCGCACGGGCGGACGCGTCCGCGAGCTCGATGCCGGCGCCGGCGTAGACGTTGAACGCGATCGGGACGCCGTGCTCGCGGGCCCAGAGCACCTCGTCCTCGTAGCGGGCGACGGTGGCCACCTTGCCGGTGAAACCACTCTCCCGCAGGCAGTCCAGGGCGGTGACGTTCGCGCCGTGCTGGGCCATCGCGAGCACCGCGATCCGCACCGACTCGCTGCGGGTCAGCCGGTTCCAGAAGTCCAGGTCGGTGGCGTCGCCCTCGACCACATGGCGGCCTTCCTTGACCTGGGAATCGACCCGCCCGCCGTCGTAGTCGACGCCGACGACCTGCAGTCCGAACCCGTCGCGCAGCCGGTCGTAGGCCGCGGTTCCGATCCGCCCCATGCCGATCACGACCACCTCGGCGTCGCCGGCGTCCGCGGGCCGCTCCTCGGGGTGGAGTTGGTCGGGGTTACGCCGCGGCACCCGCTCGGCCAGCTTCTCCACATAGAGGTGGCCGCGTCCGTTCATCAGGGCGGCGAACACGAAGCTGATTGCCACCGCGATGGAGATCTCGACCAGCCAGGTGGCCTCCAGCATCCCCGCGGTGACCCCGTAGGACACCACGATCAGCCCGAACTCGGAGTAGTTGGTCAGGCTCAGGCCGGCGAGCAGCGACGTCCGGACCCGTAGCCGCATCAGCCACAGCAACGCGATGTAGCCGAAGGTCTTCGCCGGCAGTAGCACCACCATGAACAGGGCGATCGCCAGGATGGGCAGGTCAGGCAGGCCGGTCAGCCCGATCGAGACGAAGAAGCCGACCAGGAGCAGTTCCTTGAGATGGAACAGTGACCGGGCGAGCTCGGACGAGGATGGGTGCGAGGCCAGCAGCACGCCCATGATCAGCGCACCGAGGTCACCCTTCAGGCCGACGATCGAGAACAGCGCGTAGCCGGGGACGAGGGCCATCACGATGCCGAACAGCGACTGCATCTCGCCGTGTCCGAAGCGGCCCCAGATCTTGCGCAGCACCCGGGACAGTGGCCACAGCAGTACCAGCGTCAGCGCCCACGGGCTGGGCCAATGGCCGCTGGTCGCGGTCAGGAAGATCACCGCTGCGATGTCCTGAATGACCAGGATGCCGATCGCCACGCGTCCGTAGAGCGCGTGTGATTCGCCGCGCTCCTCGAGCACCTTGATGACGAACACGGTGCTGGAAAACGACAGCGCGAACGCCAGCAGCACGAAGGTGCGCAGGTCCTGCCCGAACAGCATCGGCAGCCCGACGAGGGCGCCGAGCCAGAGCACGAGCGTGCCCACCGCAACGCTGAGCGCCAGGTGCACGGACGCGGTCAGCCACACCTCGCGTCGGAGCAGGGTGCGCAGGTTGAGCTTGAGTCCGATCCCGAACAGCAGGATCGTGACGCCCAGGTCGGCGATCACCTCGATGGCGGGCAGATGTTCGACGTGCATCCAGTTCAGGACGAACCCGGCGGCCAGGAATCCGACCAACGGCGGAAGGCGGACGACCACCGCCAAGAGTCCGAGAGCGAGGGTGACGGCGAGATAGGTGGCGACAACGGTCACCGGAGAAGTTTTTCAGACGACTATGGCCGGTGGGTAACTGGGGTGGCGGGCTGCGGCGCCTGAGGCTCCATCGCTAGGCGTCCGGCCAGGGGGAGGTGGTCAAGCCCCTGGCACGCCTGACGAGCGTGATCGCTGGGGAACTCAACACCGACGAACACGACATCGACGCGTCGGGTGCCGCCTGGATCCTGGTCGCCATCCAGACCAACCTGATGAGCCAGGTGCGACGCGACAGCCTCGCCGGCCACGACCCTGAGGCGGTCGCGGATCGGCTGGCCGCGGCACGGGGGCCGTTGGGCGTGTCGAGACCCGGACTTCGGCAGGTCGCCCGCGGGTTCGCCAAGCGCGACCACGGGGCGCGCGACTCACTCGGGCTTGGGCGGGCGTTCCACCACGATGGTCACCTTGGTGACGACGGCGGCGATCGCCCCCACACCCAGCATCAGCGGAGCCACCAGCGCGGTCACCGCGCCGACGGTGAGGCCGGCGTTCAGCGGAACCTCCAGGAGCGTCTTCCCCTTGCGTTTCAGTGTGATCCGGCGCACGTTGCCCTCTCGGATCAGCTCCATGATCTTCCCGACCACGTTGCCGAAGGTCACTTCGAACTGCTCGGTGTTGCTCTTCTCGCTCATGCTCGCTCACTCCAGCGGATTGTCGAGCCGGTTCGCCCGGCCGGTGCCCCCATTCTTTCCACGCGTCCAAACCGGGCCCAACGGCGCGGTCCCGGACGTGCCCTCCTCGACGGTCCTGGTCGCGACGTCGGGTGTGCCTCTCGCGCTGAGGAAGCGGTGATCAACCCGATCCCGCCGGGTGAGCTCGTCGAAACCCCTTGCCGGCGAGTGCACGCCAGGGTCTCGACAAGCTCCCGACCAACGATGATCAACGCTTCCCCGAAGGGTTTCGACAGGCTCAACCACCGCGGGTCGCACCGATTTCGCGCTTCGTGGGTGTCGTCCATCGTCGGGCTATGTCCCCAGCGGTGCTCAGTGCGGCAAGCTGGACCCGCAAGTGCCGCAATGATGCGGCGGCTCGCCGCAGGCCCCCGCGGGAGAACCGACCGAACGGAGACAGTGCATTGAACGCCGGAATCGAGAAGGGGTTGGCTCACGCCGACCAGACCAGGGTCGTCGAGGTCGGACGGGGCGTGCTGTCCCGAACCGGCCAGATCGTCCGTGACTCCCTGGACGTCGGTGACGCGTCCGTGCTGGTGGTTGCCGACGAACGCACCTGGGCGGCGGCCGGCGAGGCGGTCGAACGCGTCGCTGCGGGCCGCCGGGCTGCGCGTCGAGGACGCCCTGATCTTCCCGGGCACCCCCGCGTTGTACGCGGCTTACGAGCACTGCGAGACGATCCGCGAGCGGCTGCGCGACACCGGGTCGCTGGGCATAGCGGTCGGCGCCGGCACCCTCAATGACCTGGTCAAGCTGGCTTCCGGTGAACTGGAGCGGCCGTACACGGTGGTCGGCACCGCCGCGTCGATGGACGGCTACACGGGTTTCGGCGCGCCGATGACCAGGGACGGCGTCAAGGTGACCATGCCCTGCCCGGCGCCCCAGGTGGTGATCTTCGACCTGGACGTGGCCGCCGCGGCGCCGTCCAATATGGTCGGTTCCGGCTACGGCGACCTGTCCGCGAAGATCCCGGCCGGAGCTGACTGGCTGCTGTCGGACGCCGTCGGCTGGGAGGCGATGCATCCGTTGGCCTGGGAGCTGGTGCAGGGCGGTGTCGCCGAGGCGCTGGCCCGGCCCGCCGACCTGGCCGCCGGCGACGCGGACGCCTACGCAGGCCTGGTTAACGGCCTGATCCTGTCCGGGCTGTCGATGCAGGTGTACGGCGGCACCCGTCCGGCCTCCGGTGCGGAGCACTACTTCAGCCATCTGTGGGAGTTGGACCACCTGGGGCAGGACTGGGATCCGCCCTTGTCGCACGGCTTCAAGGTGTCGATCGGGACGCTGGCCATGTGCGCCTTCTACGAGCGCTTCTTCGCCCGCGACGTGACTGCCGCCGCAGTGGAGCAGGCCGTCGCGTCCTGGCCCGAGTGGGACGAGATCGAGGCCGACATCCGGTCCCGGCTGTCCGGCGTGCTGGCCGATCATTGCGCCAAGGAGACCCGGGCGAAGTACATCGACGGCCCGGCACTGCGGGACCGGCTGACCGGGGTGCTCGCCGAGTGGGACACGCTCAAGCCGCGGCTGGAGCAGCAGCTGCTCCCGGCCCGTGAGTTGCAGGCGATGCTGAAGGCGGCTGGCGCCCCGAGCGTGCCCGAGGACATCGGCCTCACCGCGGACCGGGTGAAGGACACCTTCCTGAGCGCTGCCTACTACCGGTCGCGCTACAGCGTCCTCGATCTAGCCCGCGAACTGGGCTGGTTCGACGAACTGGTGGACGAGGTCTTCGCCCCAGGCGGGCTCTGGACCTGATCTCGGGAGGCGATGATCGGCGCCGTTGTTGGCTGCTCCCGGGGCCGGCGATCTCGACAACGGCGCCCCCGCAGCGAAGCCCGTCGTCACCGACGCTCTCGATCCGCCCTGCCGTTGGGTGATCCACAGAATGCCCACCGCGGCCAGAGCGATCCGGCGCTGTTGGCGTCCTGCTTCACCCGGAGCCTGGGCGTCGCCACCGACCTCGGCCCATACAAATGTCGCCTTTCCCGGCGATCAGCGCCGGGGCCTACGACTGGGAGTCAGCCGATCGAGGCTGCGCCGACATCAAAGTCCGGACCTCGCAAGCCTCGGTCAGGCATCGACACACGCTCGACCGATACTCACAGCCGTTCCCGCAGCCCGGACGCCCGGCGGGCCGTCCGTTCGACGGCGGCGGCGAGCGACTCCGGCGTCCCGATCAGGTGGACGGAGTCGCGGGCCCGGGTGACGGCGGTGTAGAGCAGTTCGCGGGTGAGCAGGGGAGAGCTGACCGGGGGCACCACCAGGGTGACCTCGGCGAACTGGCTGCCCTGCGATTTGTGCACGGTGAGGGCGTCCACCGACTGGGTGGGGCCGAGCAGGTCGGGGCTGAGCGCCTTCTGGTCGCGTCCGGCGAAGTGCACGACGGGGCGTCCGGAGTCGAGCAGGACCACACCGGTGTCGCCGTTCCACAGCCCCCAGTCGGACTGATTGGACGTCACCAGCAGCGCGCGGCCCGCATACCACTCGCCCTCGGCGCCGAACCCGGCCACCGAGGCGCGCAGCCAGTACTCGACCTGGCGCGCCCAGGTGGTGGCGCCAAACGGTCCGTGCCGGTGGGCGCAGAGCAGCCGGTGGCGGTCCAGCAGGTCGAGGGCGTTGGCCGCGTCCCCGGCTACCGCGGCGGCGTGGATGGCCCGGCCGGTATGGACGACCCGGGCGCGCAGGGCGTCCTGAGCGTGCTCGGGATCGGTCAGGGTCAGCTGCGGATCGCCGGCGGCGATCAGGTCGAGCACCAGCTCGGCGTTGCCGTCGCGGACCGCCGCGGCCAGCCGTCCCAGGACGCCGGCGAAGCGGTAGTTGCGGTTCAGTCGGACGACCGGGCTGGCCCCGCCGGT
This sequence comes from Micropruina sp., assembly GCA_047602545.1. Classification (GTDB taxonomy): domain Bacteria; phylum Actinomycetota; class Actinomycetes; order Propionibacteriales; family Propionibacteriaceae; genus Micropruina. Next base: position 491,053 of record JASGHC010000004.1, read on the forward strand.
GCCCTGCCAGCCGGCCCGGGTCAGGTCGGCGAGCACCGCCCCGGCGGACACCGAGCTGAGTTGGTCGGGGTCGCCGACCAGCACCAGCCGGGTGGTCGGGCCGAGCGCGTCGACCAACTGCGCCATCTGGGTCAACGACACCATCGACAGCTCGTCGACGATGACCGCGTCGTGCGGCAGCGGGTTGGCGGCGTTGAACCGCGGAGTGGCGCGCTGCCGCGGCGTCCAGCCGATCAGGCGGTGCACGGTCGAGGCACTCAGCATGGTGATCCAGGCCGCCACATCGGCGGGCAACTGGGCGGTGGCGTCCCGGAGCGCCTCGTCCATCCGGGCGGCCGCCTTGCCGGTGGGTGCGGCGAGCGCGATCCGGCGGACGCCCTGTCGGAACAGCAGGGCGAGCACCCGCGCGATGGTGGTGGTCTTGCCGGTGCCAGGCCCGCCGGCCAGCACGGTCAGGCCCGAGGTGGCGACATGCTCGACGGCGCGTCGCTGGTCGGGGTCGGCGTCCGGGCCGAAGAGCTCATCAAGGGCTGCCAGTGAATCGGCGTCGGTGCCCGGAGGCGTGGCCAGGGTACGTTCGATCAGCGCGGTGCGGACCCGCTCCTCCTGCTCCCAGTACCGGGTCAGGTACAGCCGGTCGCCCACCAGCCGCGCCGGACGCCGCAGGTCGCCGTCCGGATCGAGCGCGACCAGCGGGCTGGCCCGCAGCGCCTCACGCCATTCCGCCTCGGACGGCCAGAGTTCGCCGGGCACCTCGACCAGTTCGTCGTCGCGGCCGGTGACGCCGGCCCGGACCTGGTCGAGTTCGAGGCAGACCGACCCGGCACGCAACGCCCGGACGGCCAAGGCGAGGGCGAGCTGCACCCGCTGATCGGATTCGCCGTACAGCAGCGACCAGTGCCGGACCGGGTGCAGATCGGCCCACTCCAGGACGCCCAGGGCGTGGAACTCGCCGACCAGCCCGTCGGCGGCTACGGACAGTTCGGGATCACGCATCGCTGGCACCTCCACCCAGCAGCCGGGACAGTTCGGTGACCAGCGGCGCTGGTGGACGCCACGCGAACACGCCGGTCGCAGGCCCGGCCTCGGCCCCGCCCATGCCGCGGACGAACAGGTACAGGACGCCGCCGAGGTGCCGCTCCGGGTCGTAGCCGGCGAGGCGTCCGGCTAGGAAACGATGCAGCGCGACGCAGTAGAGCAGCGCCTGCAACGGGTAGTGGCTGGCACACATCGCGGTCACCATCGGACCTTGCGCGTAGTGCCCGAGGGTGAGGTCGTCACCGCCGAGCCGATTGGTCTTGTAGTCGACGACCAAGAAGCGGGGAGCGGCGACCGTACCGACGCGCAGCACGGCGTCGATGCTGCCGGTCAGGAAGCCACGCAGCGGCTGGCCGGCCAGCGCCGGATCGGCCAGCAGCGCCGGATAGCCGACCAGCGGGTCGTCGGACGGCAGATGACGGCGCAGCAGCCCGGCCACATCGCCCAGGGTCAGCGGCGACCTGGGTTCCATCGGTAGGTCGAAGGTGAGTTCGGCGAGCCGGTCGGCCAGCGGCAGTTCGGCCAGGCTGCGATTGTCGGCCAACGGACCGAGCGGGGTGGCGAACGCGGGCAGCAGGGACTCGACCAGTTGGTTGGCGTCCACCCCCGGCAGCGGGAACCGCGGCAGCCATTCGGCGGCGGCACGGGCCAGGTTGCTGCGCAGCGTGCCCGGATCGGAGCCGGGGTCGACCTGTTCGAACAGGGCGTGCACCAGCGTGCCGAACTGGGTGCCGCCGGGCAGGTCGCGCATCGGCGACGGCGTAGCCGAGGACGTCGAGGGCGTCGCGCCCTGCGGCTCCTCCGGTTCGTCGAGCAGCAGCGGGGCATCGTGGTGGACGCCGGCGGTCAGCCCCGAGTAGGAGGTCCGGCGCCAGTCGGCATCGATGGAGCGGCCGAATCTGCGGGCCCGCAGCACTGGGGGCTCGGACGCCGCCGGCGCGGAAGCCGCCCGGGTGCGGAGTTCGATCGGCCGCACCTCGATGCCCGGGGTGCTCCGCACCCAGTCGAGCTCGCCAGGGGAGAGCGTGCCGGGCGGGACATCCAGCGGGTACCGGGCGGCCGGGACCGACGCCTCAGCCGTGCGCGGCCGGTACAGCACCCGCTGCAGCGCCGAATCGGCGGTCTGCTCGGTGCGCGCCCACCAGGCCCGCACCTGGCAACGGGCCCGGGTGAACGCCACGTACAGCAGCCGCAGCTCTTCCTGGTCCTCTTCGCTCTGGGCGCGTCGGTAGCGCTCGACGCGGCCAGGCGCGTCACCGCCGCCGAGGTCGACCAGCGCCTGCCCGTGGTCGTCGTGGAACAACAGCGCGCCGCCGTTGTCGCCGCTGGACCCGAACGGCTTCCACAGGTCGGGCAGCAGGACGATCGGGTACTGCAGGCCCTTGGCACGATGCACCGTCTTGACCTGGACGGCGCGGGAGTCGGTCTCGAGGCGGCGGGTGCGTTCGCTCTCGGCGGCCGGTCGCTTCAGCTGCTCTGCGAGCCATTCGGCCAGCCAGGTGGCGCTCGGCCGTTCATGCCCGGACGCCTCGTGCAACAGCTCGGCGACGTGCCGGAAGTCGGTCATCAACCGCTCACCGTCGGGCCGGGCCAGCACCCGGTCGATGAAGCTGGTCTCGGCCCCGACGGCGGCGAACAACGCAGCCACCCCGGCGCCGTGCAGGATGCGGTCCCATTGCCGCAGCGTCGCCGTCCAGCCGGCCACCTGCTGCTCGTCGGCGCTGGCCAGGTCGGCCAGCGACGCCTCGAAGAAGGCCGTCCGGACGGCCTTGCGCAGATCGCCGCGCCAGCCGCTGGCCAGCGCCCGCAGCAGCAGCAACCAGTCCCGCGCCGCGGGGGAGGAGAAGATGCTCTCCGCACCACTCAGCGCGACCGGGACGCCGCGGGCGCGCAGCGCGTCGGCCACCTTCTGGGCCGTCGGATTGGTGCGGACCAGGACCGCGATGTCACCCGGGTCGACGCCACGCCACCCGCCGCCACCGGGAAGATCGTCGTCGAACAGTTCGTGACCGTCGAGCAGGGCCCGCACCTGGGCTGCGACGTCGGCGACGATCTGGCTGCGGGCATGGGTCCACTTCTGCTGCTGGTCGATGGTGGTCAGCAGCAGCGGCGCGACGTCGGCACCGTGGTGCCGCAGCCCGCAGGCCGGCCGGTCGGCGCTCACCGGGCGCACGTCGATGCCGTCGCCGAGCCGCAGCCCGTCGAACAGGGTGCCCAGGGCGTCGACCAGGGCGGCGTCGCTGCGGTAGTTGCGGCTCAACCCGAAGCGTTCGGCGGCTCCGTCGGCGGCCCGCAGATAGGCCTGCACGTCGGCCCCGCGGAAGGTGTAGATGGCCTGCTTCGGGTCGCCGATCAACACCATCGGACGGTGTCGGTCGAACAACAGCTGCAGGATCTGCCATTGCACCGGGTCGGTGTCCTGGAACTCGTCGACCAGCACGTAGTCGATGCCGCCGCGCAACCGCGCGCAGGCGTCCGCACCGGTGACCGGATCGGCCAGCGCGGTGCGCAGTCGCAGCAATTGGTCGTCGAAGGTGAGCACCCCCAGCCGGTGCCGGCGTTCGGCCGCGACCTTCCGGACCTGCTCGGCGAACCGGATCCGTTCGGCCGCCGGATTGGGGGCGTCGGTCGGCACGATCGTCCGCAGGGCGTTCTCGACGGCGTCCTGGGCCAGCCGGTCGGCGCCGTTGCGGTCGTCCCACCGGTTGCGGTCGGACAACGGCATGGGCGGACGCCGTTCCGCGAACGCGTACCGCCGCAGGTATTCGTCGACGGCAACCTCGCGCACCAGCGGACGCAGGTCGGGCAGCAGGGTTCCGGAGGGATCACCGGTGGCGAGCACCCCGAGCCGGGAGTACATCGCCTGGCAGAACTCGTGAATGGTCATCACGGCCGCCGCGTCGAAGCCGGCGACGGCCCGGCCGAGATTCGCTCGGACGCCCTCATCGGTGGCTTCCCGCGCTGCCGTGAGCACGTGGTCGCGGACCCGGGAGCGCAGCTCGCGGGTGGCGTCGCGTCCGAAGGTGACCAGCAGCAGCCGGTCGATGGTGGTCGCACCGGAGCCGAGCAGTGTCACGGCCAGATCGGCGATGGCGTGCGTCTTCCCGGTACCGGCGGACGCCTCGAGCACTGTCGTGCCGGTGCCCAGCGGGCGGGCCGGGTCGAAATCGTCGAAGCGATCCATCGTTAACGCACCTCATGATCGGTCAGCGGCTGCCAGATCAGCCGGGCGGCCGCGCAGGCCAGCATGGTCTCACCGGGTTGATCGAGGTGGTCGGAACCGATGCCGACGCTCAACAAATCCTCCACGGCGGGGTAGAACATCGGCCACGCGGAATCGTCCCAGGTGCGGTAAGCCTTACGAAGCTCTGCCAGCTCGCGAAACGGGTCCTTGCCGTCGCCGAGCAGTTCGGCGAGCCGGGCTCCGAACTGCGCCGGTACCGGCAGCGGGGCGTCCAAGCCGAGCCGGTACAACCGCACCCAGCGGTCGAGCAGCACCCGCGCCTGCTCTGGTTCGGGGCCGCGTAGCCGCAGCCGCCAGTTGCGGGCCACCACGGCGGCCCGCCAGGTCTGCCCGGTGGCGGCGGTCAGTGCGATCAGGCGGAGCCAGCTGGTGAGCCGATGCTTGGGACCGAGCTTGGAGTAGGTGGCATCGACGATGAGGTCCTGTTGCATCGAGACCCGCCCGGTCACCCGGACGGCGCCGCAATCGATCACCAGGTCGTGGTGCACCGCCGGCACGTCGGCCGGCACGGGCAGGTTGCCCATGATCCGCCCGACCGTCTTGCCGACGTCCTGTAGCAGGCGGTTGCCGAGTTCACCGGGCGGCACCTGGCCGCGCAGCCATTCGGCGCGGACTGCGTCGTCGCGGCTGTGACCGTCGCGGGCCAGGTCGAGCATCCGGTTGCCGACCGCCCATTGCTCCAGTCCGTTCAGCTCGATCGGGACCTCTTCGCCGGCGTCGTCCGATTCGCCCAGGTTGAGGTCGCAGCGGGCTCGCAGGAAATGCTTCACCGGGTCGGACGCCAGTGCGATCAGGTCCTCCAGGGTCACCTGGGTGAGCGGTCCGGCGGGCGGGACGGCGGTGTCGGTGCGCAGTTCGCGGCGCGGGCCGAGCAGCGCACGAGCGCCGCGCAGACCGGCGGGATCGTAACTGACCGGCGCACCGGCGGCGCCGAACAAGACGGGGCTGAACGGCTGCAGCGGGTGCTGGTGCGCACTGACACCGCCCTCGGCGAGCACGTCGAGCAGGTCGGCGAGGGCGGCAGGTGGCGGCACCTTCTCGTTGGTGAGTGCCGAGCGGCCCTGATGCACCAGCACCAGGGTCTGCCGGGCGGCACCGGCAGTGTCGGCCAGCGCCTGCCGGTCTTCGGCAGCCGGATCCGGTTCGCCGGGGCGTGGCGCACGCAGCATCAGGTCGTCGCCGTCGCGTTCGCCGCGGCCGGGGAAGACTCCGTCGTCGAGGCCGAGCAGGCAGACCACCCGATAGGGGACGCCGCGCAGCGATCGCAGTGAGCAGACCGTGAGGGCACCGTTGCCAAAGGTGGATCGGGCCTCGCCGCGCTCGAACTCGTCGGTGACCAAGGCGATCAGGTCGGCCAGCCGGAGCACGGCGTCGCCGGCGCCGCGGTCGGCGAGTTCGGCGAGCCGGAGCTGCGCGTCGGTGCGTTGCCAGACGGCGTCGCCGCTGGTCAGGGTGAAGTCGTCAACGGCCTGCTGCAGGCGCTGCACCCACCCGGTCAGCGTGGTCGGGGTCTCGGCCGCGGCGGCGAAGAGTCCGAGCCGGGCGAGCAGCTCGGCCAGGCCGCCCAGGCCGTCCAGGTCGCGGTCTTCGACGTCGTGCAGCGGCAGGGTGGTGCCGACGACGGGCAGCCGCTCCTCGCTGAGCGCGACACCGAGCAGCATGCGCTGCAGGCCGGCCAGCCAGGTGTTCTGCCGCAGGTTGCCCAGGCCGTACCGGTCGCGGTGCCGGGCCGACAGCCCCCAGCGCACGCCGGATTCGACCGCCAGCTGGCCGAGCCGCTCGAGCGTCTCCGGATCGAACCCGAAGCGTGCCGCGACCGCGGGATGGGCACACAGGTCGAGCACCGCGGCGGCGGTGGCGCGCGATTCGACCAGACCGAGCAGCCGGACCACGACGCCCAGCAGCGGGTTGCTGTCGGCCGAACTGCGGTCGGCCAGCTGCACCCGGAAGTCATTGGCGGGGTGGCGTCCGGGCACGTCGGCGGGCAGCCGGAAGGCGGCGGTGATCAGCGGAGCCGCCGCGCCCAGGTTGGCGCAACCCACCGCGATATGCCGCGGTTCCAAGGTCGGATCGGACGCCAGCAGCCCGGTGATCACGTCGCGCAGGATCTCGACCTGTCGGTCGAGGCCGTGCCCGGCGTGCACCTGCACGCTGCCGTCGGCGGCAGGCGGGGGAGCCTGGCGTCCGGCCAACCGGGCCTGCAGCCAGCCCAGCGTGCCGGACGCGGGCTCACCGCCGGCGAGCAGCTCGTCGTGCGCCAGGGGCCGCAGGCCGCGCTGGGTGCCGGCCTCGAAGACGCTCAGCCGGGTGGCCGGGTCGTCGGGCAGCGGCGCCGGCCAGGACGCGGCGCTCACCTGGCGCAGCGACACGTGCACCTCGCGATGCTCGGCGAGCGCGGACAGGATGTCGACCCACCACGGCGACAACGAGTTCGGTTGCATGAAGGACAGCGAGCCGGGCAGCGCCAGCCGCTCCGGCCGTTCCCGCAAACCGGTCAGGAAGGCGGCGCGTTCGGCGAGCGGATCAGCGTCAGCAGCGACCAACCGCCACAGCACCGGCTGCCAGCTGTCGAAGCCCAGCGGCCGGCCCTGCTCGTCGCAGTCTTCTCCGGCGCTCCAGCGGGCCACCAGGTCGGGGCGCCATTCCATGTATCGCTCGAACAGCCGAGCGAGGCGGTGTCCGACCCGGTAACCGTCGCGCGAGTTGGTGAGGTGCCGCCGCAGTTGGGTCAGTTCGGGGACGTCGTCGCGGGTCTCGATCACCGCCAGCAGCCGCCAGGCCAGGCGCCGGGCCCGCCACGCCGCGAGCGGCTCGCCCAGATCGCGCAGCAGCCGCGCGGGCGTGACGAAATCGACACCCGCGCAGACGCCCTCGCCGGGGCGTCCGAGCCGGTGGGCCAGTTCGTTGGTGAGCCAGCGCCGCAGGTGCGCGTGCGGCGTCACGACCAGGTCGATGGCGAACGGGTCGGCACGGACGCCGCCCAGCCGGGACGCCAGTTCGGCGGCCAGCGCGGAGGCGTCGTCGCTGCGGTGAAGAAACAGTCCATTCATGCTGCGCAACACCCTAGGGGGCGCCTCGGACAGTTTTCGTCAGGCCCGTGCGTGACGGCCCAGGGACGCGCCGATTCTCGTCGGTCGAGCTTGGCGAGACCTTGGAAGACCTGGTGCTGGCAAGGGGCTTCGACACGCTCAACCAACGGTGGTTGCGCTGATCGGTGCCCCCTAGCGGGCCCGCAGCGCGTCGATCAATAGGACGCCGAAACCCGCAATGACAACTCCTGAGCCGAAGGCGGCGTTGCCCGTGACGACGACGATGACGATGCCCGCCACCACCACCAGGATGCCGACCAACCCGATCACCGAGATGCGGATGCCGCCCGGTCCGCGCCAGGTCCTGCCGAGCTTGCTCGGGGTTCCGGGCTCGCCTGGTGATCCCGGCGTGCGGCGAGACGACGTGGCTTGGCCGTCGTCGGCATTCGACGGTTCCTCCATTGGTTCCCCCGGCGGATCGGCTGTTCCGAATGGTAGTGCCATTGCACGTTGCGGATCGCGCGAGGTTCCGACGAGCTCGACCTGTCCTCGCTGAGGACAAGTCCACAGCCGGCAGCGACGCAACGTCAAAGCGGAGTGGGCTGCACCCCGTCCGGGTAGGTCGGGCGTGAAGCGCGCGAGCCCCCCGCCCAGGGACTGAAGGCCGAGAGCAAATTAGGGCGAGCTGCGCACGGGCGGGACGGGGTGCAGCCCGCTCCGCGGAACCCAACGCAACCAGTCGAACGCAACCGCAGGAAGGATCTCGACCAACGAGTGTCGGGGCGGCGTCCTACAGTGTCTGGCGTGCCTGATCCCGACGCCCTGCTGGCCGCCCTCGACCCTGAACAGCGGGCGGTGGCGACCACCTTCGGTGTGCCGGTCGCGGTGATCGCCGGTGCCGGAACCGGCAAGACCCGGGCGATCACCCACCGCATCGCCTACGGTTGCGCGACCGGCGCCTACGACCCGCATGCGGTGCTCGCGGTCACCTTCACCACCAGGGCCGCCGGCGAGCTGCGCGGACGGCTGCGCAGCCTGGGTTTTCCGCGGGTCCAGGCCCGGACGTTCCACTCGGCCGCACTGCGCCAGGCGCAGTACTTCTGGCCGGCCGCGATGGGACACGAGCTGCCGCGGCTCAGCGACCACCGTGCCGGCATGATGGCCGAGGCGGCTGGACGGCTGCTCGGCCGTCGCGCCGAATCCGGCACCCTGCGTGACCTGCTCACCGAGATCAGCTGGGCCAAGGTCAGCAACGTGCCGCCCGCCGACTACGCCGAGCTCGCGGGCGCCGAGGGTCGCGAAGTGTCGGCCGTCGACGCCACCACCGTCGGCCGGATCTACGCCCGCTACGAGCAGGTCAAGAGCGACCGCGGGGTGATCGATTTCGACGACGTGCTGCTGTGCACTGTCGCGCTGCTTTCCGACTACGACGACGTCCGCACCCAAGTGCGTCGCACCTACCGTCACCTGGTGGTCGACGAGTACCAGGACGTCAGTCCGCTGCAGCAGAAGCTGCTCGAACTGTGGCAGTCCGAACGGCCCGATCTGTGCGTGGTGGGTGACGCCGCCCAGACCATTCACTCCTTCGCCGGTGCCCGATCGAGCTACCTGACCCGGTTCGCCCTCCACCATCCCGAAGCTGAGATCATCCGGCTGGTCCGCGACTACCGGTCCACCACCCAGGTGGTCGAGTTGGCCAACCGGGTGCTGCACGCCCAGGGCCCGACCGTTGGTGTCCGGCTGGTCGCGCAGGGCGGCGATGGTCCGCGACCGGTGTTCACCGAGGCGGCCACCGAGGCCGATGAGGCTGCCTGGGTCGCTCGCTGGCTGGCGGGGCTGATCGCCGAGGGTATTCCGCCGTCCGAATTGGCCGTGCTGTACCGCATCCACGCCCAGTCGCCGGCCTACGAGGCTGCTCTGTCTGCGGCCGGCGTGCCGTTCAGCCTGCGTGCCTCGGAGGGCTTCTTCCAGCGGCCCGAGGTGCGCACCGCGATCGTGGCGCTCAAAGGTCAGCTGTCGGCCGCGTCCGGTGATCTGGTCAGCACGGTGCGCGGGGTGCTGGCCGGTCAGGGTTGGACGGCCGAGCCGCCCGCCGGGCAGGGCCAGGCCCGCGAGCGCTGGGAGTCGCTGGCGGCGCTCCTCGGTCTCGCCGAGGACTATGCCGCCGAGGACGCCGACGCCGCCCTGGCGGGCCTGATGGCCGAGATCGACGAGCGGGCACGCGCCGAGCACGCCCCGCCCGGGGCCGGGGTGACGCTGTCCACCCTGCATGCCGCCAAGGGCCTGGAGTGGGAGGGGGTGGCGCTGGTCGGCGTCCAGGAGGGGACTCTGCCTTTTGCGCTCGCCCAGTCGCCCGAGCAGATCGCCGAGGAACGGCGGCTGCTCTACGTCGGCATCACCCGGGCCAAGCGGCAGCTGTGGGTGTCGTGGGCCAGCTCGCGCGACGGAGGCTCGGCGCGGCGCAAGGCGTCTCGGTTCCTGGACGGCGTCCGGCCGGCCACCGAGCCGGTTCGGCCTGCGCGGGCCGGGGGGCGGACGAGCCGCAGCACGCACAGCGTGACCTGCCGGGTCTGCGGCGGTCCGCTCGCGGCCGGTGCCGAGCTGAAGCTCGGCCGGCACGCCGACTGCCCTTCCGACTACGACGAACGCACCTGGGAGCTGCTGCAGGAATGGCGCCGCCAGGAGGCCGCGGCGGTGGGCCTGCCGGGCTTCACTGTGTTCACCGACGCCACCCTGATGGCGATCGCCGAGGCCCGGCCGGGCGACGAGCGGGCCCTGTTGGCGATCGCCGGCGTCGGCCGGTCGAAGGCGGACAAGTACGCCGACGCTGTCCTCGAGATCATCCGGGCGAGCAGGGCCGACTAGTACTACAGGGCTAGTTCAGTCTGGGTGTGGGTCTGGCGAGTGAACTCGCATCGTGGGGTGTGGCGGTGGGTTGGTTGATCAACCTGTGGTGTCGTCTGGACCAGCCCGCCACCAATGGAATTGGATTCTCCTGGTATCACTGATCTATTCTTCAGGTCGGTATTTCCTGCCTGCGGACAATCCAGCGTGTTGCGGGAAATGGTGTTGATTCGGCGTCACCTGGCGAAATCTGAAACGACGATCGAGTGTCTCGTATTTTGCTTCCGGAAGGGCGGCGTGTATGTCCCTGTTCTTGCTGAATTGGTGAAACAATCGGTTCATGGGATCGCGGAACAATGAGTGTGGCTATGATGATGTGGTGACGGGTGCTGATGTGGCGGCCTGGGATGCTGAGTTCGGCCGGGTTCTTCAACGGTTGCAGCCATTATTTCACCGGGCCGAGCCGCGGGCGCATGCGGAGCAGTATCTGCGGGGCCTGTTAGCCCAGCTGCCCCGCAAGAACGGGTGGACGATATCGGAATATGTTGGGGCGAAAGAGCCGAAAGCGTTGCAACGGTTCTTGAATTTGACCCGGTGGGATGCCACCGAGTTGTTGGCGATCAACCGTGGCTATCTGCTGGAGAATCTGGCCGATCCGGAGGCGGTGCTAGTCGCTGATCCGACCGGGTTCGCGAAGAAGGGCCGCCAGTCGGTCGGGGTGCAGCGGCAGTATTCGGGCACGTTGGGCCGGATCGACAACTGTCAGATCGCCACCTTCTTGGCCTACGTGACCCCGGACCGGTCCAGGGCGTTGCTGGACCGACGCCTGTACCTCCCGGAAGAGTCGTGGATCGGTGACCGGGACCGCTGCCGTGCCGCGGGTGTCCCCGACCAGATCGCCTTCCAGACCCGGCCCGCCCAGGTCATCGACATGCTCAGCGACGCCATCGACGCGGGCGTGCCGTTCGCCTGGTTCACCGCCGATGAAGAATTCGGCCAAAACCCGGGACTACGCGAATTCTGCCACACCCGCCGAATCGCCTACGTGATGGCGATCCCGAAAAACACGATGGTCCCCGACCCGAAAAATGGTATGGACGACACCCCGATCGCACGGTTAACGGCCAAAGTGAACCACACCGCGTGGCAGCGCCGGGCCTGTGGTATCGGCACGAAAGGCTACCGCGTCTACGATTGGGCTTTCCTTCCCACCGGCAGCCCCGATCATGAATACATGATCCGACGCAACATCAATACTGGCGAACTGGCCTACTACACCTGCTACAACCCCCGCCGCACCGGCCATACCGAATTAGTGACCGTGGCCAGCGCGAGATGGCCGATCGAAGAATGCTTCGGCGCCGCCAAGAACGAAGTCGGACTCGACAACTACCAAGTCCGTAACTGGGATCCCTGGCATCGCCATATCACCATGGCCATGCTCGCCCACACCTTCCTCGCCGTCATCGCCCACACCGAGAAAAAAGGGGGCCCGCAACCGGCCCCGACAAAACCCGACCCCGGAAACGCCGCACCATCAGCCTCGCCGACATCCGGCGGCTCATCCTCCACACCGGGAAATCCGCCCTCGCTCTCGCCTTGCACTGGTTCCACTGGCGACGCCAACACCAACAACACGCCCGCCGCTGCCACACCAAGACACGACTCCACCACCAACTAGCCCTGTAGTACTAGTCGTACCAGCCGGGGAGGAGTTCGGCGAGTACTCCGCGGAAGCGCGCCGTGACGTCCAGTTGGGCGAGGACGGCGACGCCGCCGAGCCAGACCCGGTGGATCAGCGCATACACCGGCGGGATGGTCAGCTTCATCGCCACCCCCTCGCGGCTCGAACTGCCCCGCACGTGCAGGAACTGGGCGCGCATCCATTCCCGGTCGAAATGGAATTCCTCGTAGCGCGCCGGCTCGACGAAGGGTCCCAGGTAACCGAGCAGTTCGCCGGCATCCACATCGCGGGCGATGAAACCCTCCTCGGCGAGGCCCGCGGTCATAGCGTCGGCGTCGTCGTCGATGGCCAGCCGGATCAGCCGACCCATGGCGGACGGCAGCCCGTCCGGCAACCGGGCGACCAGGCCGAAGTCGACCACGCCGAGCCGTCCGTCGGGCAGGACCAGGTAGTTGCCGGGGTGCGGGTCGGCGTGCAGCAGCCCGGCGCGGGCCGGTCCGGCGAACAGGAAGCGGACGTAGGCCAGGCCGACCCGGTTGCGTTCCGCCGCGTCGGCGTCGGCGATGCTGGACAGCTTCCGGCCGTCCAGCCAGTCGCTGATCAGCACGCGGGTGGTGGCGTCCCAGACCTTCGGGACGGCGAACTCGGGGTCGCCGGCGAAGGCGTCCGCGGCGCGGGCCTGGTTCTCGGCCTCCAGCGTGTAGTCGACCTCCTCGGAGATGCGGGCGGCGAGCTCGCGGCTGATGGTGACCACGTCCACACCGCCGGCGAGCGGTGCGACCACACTTGCCAGCCGTTCGATCTGCCGCAGATCCGAGCGCAACGCCTGGTCCGCGCCCGGGTATTGGATCTTCACCGCCACCAGCTGGCCGTTGGTGAGCACGGCACGGTGCACCTGACCGATGGACGCCGCGGCCGCCGGCCGCAGGTCGAAGCTGGTGAAACGCTCCCGCCAGCGGGGACCGAGTTCGTTGCGGAGCACCGCCTGCACCCGGGACGACGGCAGCGGGGGAGCGCTGTCCTGCAGTTTCGCCAGGTGCTGCCGGTAGGGCTTGGCAACCTCGTCAGGCAGGAACGCCTCGAACATGCTCAACGCCTGGCCGAACTTCATCGCGCCGCCCTTGAGGTCGCCGAGTACGGCGAACAGCTGTTCCGCGGCGGCGCCGCGCAGCTCACCATCGACCTGCTCGGCGTCCGCGCCGAGCAGCCGCCGGCCCAGGCCGACAGCCTGGCGTCCGACCGCGCCGAGCGGCAACGACAGCATCCGTGAAGCGCGAGCCAGCGACGACGTGGGCAGCGGACGTTCCTCGGTGGTGCGTTCCGGGCCGTCCATGGCGCCATTGTGCCAACCCGGCGAAACGTGGCCGGTCAGCGGGCCGCTCCACAGCCGCAGCCGGGGTGGGCCCGTAGCGGACGCACCCGCAGGGCGCCGTCGAGGTCAAGGACGAGGCCGGCGCCCATCGAGTCGGGGACACCGCCCGCCAGCCACGACGTGGCGTGCAGCACGGCGACCCCTGCGGCCCAATGCAGGTCGGCCGGGCCGGCGTCCGAGCTCCGCGACCGGCTGAGTTGGAGCAACAGTTCCGGCCAGGCCGAGTCACGTTCGAGTCGGTGCAGATCCTCGCAGCGCAGGCAGGCGGTGCAGCCGGGAACGACCAGCGGGCCCACCGCGGCGCCGAGGTCGCTGCAGGCGACGATCAGGTGCGGTCCGCCGACCTGGCGCAGCACGGCGCGGTCCGCCTCGAGCGCCCGGACGCACACCAGCGATAAGCCGGAGGGGGCACGTTCGGGTCCGCCGACGTGGCCGCTGAACCGGATCCGATTCGGATGGAGTCGCTGCAGCTCGGCGAGTGCCGCCGGCGGAGCCGGAGCGTCGGGCCAGACGGCATGGACGGGGCCGTCGGCGACGTCGAGCAGCAGTTCGATGAGCAGCAGTGCGAGCCGATCCGTCCCGATGACTGTGACCGGGCCGGACGGTCGCGGCCGCCGCAGCAGGCCGGCGGCGTCCAAGGCGGTGAGTACACCGGGCAGCCAGCGTGCCGATGACGCACCACCGATCCGGGACAGCCGCCGCATGGTGCACGGCCCCGCCAGTGCGTCGAGAACCCGATCCGCGGTCGGTGGCAGGTGGCCGAGCAGAATGCCCGCCGGCGGCTCCAGGCCGAGCTGCAGCACCCCGTCCGGACGCCGCAACACCGGCATCGGCGCCCGCAACTGCCAGTGCTCGCGCCGCTCGGAAATCACCCGACCATGCTGGCGAAGGACTCTCGTCGGGTCATCGGCTCAGACGCAACGGACAACACCGGAGGACAAACGGACAACACCCGGACAACCTGGTCCGCCGAAGCACACGGTCGCCGTTCCCGGGCATGCCAAAGGCGCCGCACGAATGCGGCGCCTTTGGTGTTACCTCAGGCCTTGGGCAGGAAGCGGGTCAAATTGGTCCCACAAACGGGGCACTTGGCCTTGGCGATCCGCGTTCCCTTTGCGTTGACCGTCACGTCGCCAGTGGCGTCGCGGTGGTCCTTGCACTTCACGCAGTAGAACGAACCGCTGTAGGTGTCGTCGGCCACGTCATTTCCTCCTATAAGTGGTGTGCGCTGGCAGTGTTCACAGCACGGCTTGCCGCTTCAGCATACGGCACCGTTGCCCAGGTGGCCGCGCGGGCGCTGTTCTGGCGAGTCGGCCCGGATTCCGGCACGTCCTGCGGACAGAAAACGACAGGGCCTACTGCGTCGTCCGCTTGCCTTCCCCTGCGAGCGGATTCAGCCGGAGGCCCCGTCCGGACAGACCGTAGTAGGGCGCCGGGCGGCTGGTCAACACGACACCCGGAGCTGTGGACGGCGACGTCAGCGGCGCCGGTTAACCTCGACCCATGACCTCGGAAGAGTACGTGGTGCGACGCAGCCGAAGGCGGCGGACGACGATGGGCATCGTCCGCGAGGCCGGCACCCTGGTCGTGCTGGTGCCCGATCGGATGACCGCGTGGCAGGAGCGCGAGCTTATTCCGGGCTTCGTCTCCCGCTTCCTCGAGCAGGAGGCCGGCCGCCGTCCACCCGCCGAGGATGGCGGGCTCACCGCCCGAGCCCGCGAACTGTTCACCCGCTACCTGTCCGAACCGGGAACGCCGATGCCGCCGATGAGCGTCAGCTGGTCATCGCGGCAACGTCACCGCTGGGGGTCGTGCACCACCGCGAACGGTCAGATCCGGCTGTCCGACCGGCTGCAGCAGATGCCCGACTGGGTTGCGGACTACGTGCTCGTCCACGAGCTCACGCACCTGCTGGAACGCACCCACTCGGCCCGCTTCCACACGCTCGTCGCCCGCTACCCCGAAACCGAACGAGCCAAAGGTTTCCTGGAAGGCTGGAGCACTGCGCAAGGCCTTCCTGTGGACGACCCCACAAGGGGATGAGCATCGGAAGCGCCGCGCAGTCGCGACCATGAAGCGGAGTGGGCTGCACCCCGTCTGGGTAGGTCGGGCGTAAAGCGCGCGAGCCCCCGCCCAGAGTCTGACAGCCAGGAGCAGAAGTAGGCGAGCTGCGCACGGGCGGGACGGGGTGCAGCCCACTCCGCGGCAACCAAACACAACCGCCCGAACCCGACCCGACCATGAGAGGGTTCTCGACAAGCTCGACAAGCTCGACAAGCTCGACCATCGAATGCCCGCTACTTGCCGCCCTCTTCGTCGAGCAGCTTCTGCAGTTCGGCGTCCAACGCGTCGGGAACCACCTGGTGGCCGTGCTCGGCGTAACCCAGCGGATCGTCGAGGTCGGCCGAGGTGGGGATCAGGTCGGGGTGGCTCCACGCCGCGTCGCGCGCTTCGGCGCCTCGGGTGGCCCGGACGGCCGCCCACAGGTTCGCGGCGTCCCGTGTGCGCCGCGGCCGTAACTCCAGGCCGACCAGGCTCTTCAGGGCACTCTCGGCTGGGCCGCCGGCCGCCCGGCGGCGCCGGACGACCTCGGTCAGAGCCTGTCCGTTGGGCATCCAGCGGCTCATGGTGTGGCCGACCACCTCGTCCACCCAGCCCTCGACGAGCGCCAGCAGTGTCTCCAGCCGTTCCAGCACCTCGGCCTGTTCGGCCGTGACCGCGGGCTCGAACAGCTTGCCGGCCAGCGTCTGTCCGGCGCGTTCCAGGTCGTCGGCGCTCATCGCCGCGCTGAGTTGCTGCTCGATCGCCTGCTCGAGTGCCGAGGTGTCGATCGTGATGTCGCGGGCGTAATGCTCGACCAGCGCGTGCAGCTGCGGTCCGAGCCAGCCGACCGCCGCGAACAACCGCTGGCGGGCCGACTCGCGCAGGGCGAGGAAGAGCAGCACATCGGCCGGCGTCACCGATTCGAGTTCAGCGCCGAAGGCCTCGATGTTGGTCGGCAGCAGGGCCACCTGCGGGTGCGTGCCCAGCGGGAGGCCGATGTCGCTGACGCTCAGCACCTCGGCCGACAACCGCCCCACCGACTGGCCGACCTGGGCCGCGAACATGCCGGACGCCGCGGCGCGCACCATCGGTTTCATGAACTCCTCGCCGGGGCCCGCCTCACGTGACATCAGGGCGCCGAGCGCGGCGGAGAGGCTGGTCACGATCGGATTGCCGAGCTTGCGCCAGGTGTCGAAGGTGCCTTCCACCCACTCCGCGCGGCTCCACGCCACGGCCGGCGTGCTCAGCCGGGGGAAGCTGATCGCCTCATCCAGCCACAGGTCGGCCAGACCCGCCGCGTCCCCGACCTGACCGCTTTGCGCGGCGGACGGCGTGCCGTCCGAACCCAGTGAGGCCGTGACCCGGCGGGCGATGTCCTTGGTGAACGTCCAGTTCATCCCGCTGTTGGAGTCGCTGGGGCCGAAGCCGGCCATCTGGGTCTGGAACTGCGCCATCACTCCTTGCAGGCGTTGGGTGAGTGTGGCCATGTCGAACTCGCCGTCCGGGCCGGGGGTGATGCCGAACTGGGCGAGGAATTGGGCCAGCGGGTTCTCCTCGGGCGACTGATCGCCGCCGGGGAGGTCCGAATCGGTGGCCATGGGCAGGCTCCTGAGGTCGAGGAAATCGCGGATCGCCGGGCGCGCCCGACGCGGTACTGCTCCATTGTCCCGCACGCGACAACCTGCCCGCACCGGGCGCTGTGGAAGCGCTGGTTTTCGTTGGTCGAGCTTGTCGACAACGCGGGGGGAGCTGGTTCTGGCAAGGGGGTTCGACGAGCTCAACCAGCTGTGCTGGCGTTGATCAGCGTTTCCCCAGGTTGAAGTCCGGTAGGGTCGTGGGGGTGACCAAGCAGACTTGGACGGCCGCCGTCTCGGCTCTGCTGTTCGTGGCGTTGGCCGCGGTGGTGTCGTTGACGCCGGTGCCTTTCGTGAGCTGGTCGCCGGGCACGACGGTCAACCTGTTCGAACCGGTGGACGGGCAGGCCCGGGTCGAGGTCGAGGGCGTCGCCACCTACCCGACCACCGGCCAGCTCCGCCTCACCACAGTCTCGGTCACCCGGGCCGACAGCCGGCTCACCCTGCCCGAGGCACTGCTGTCGTACTGGCTCTCGGCACGCGAGGTGCTGCCGCGCGAGGCGGTCTACCCGGCGGGGGCCAGCGTCGACGAGATCCGCGCCCGCGAGGTGCAGATGATGGACAACTCGCAGTCGTCCGCGGTTGCAGCGGCGCTGCGGGCGGCGGGTCAGCAGGTCCGCGAGTATCCGATGGTGGTGGGCGTCTCGAACGGCAGCCCCGCCGACGGCAAGCTCAAGCCGGGTGACTTCATCCTGCAGGTCAACAACTCTGATGTGCGCAGCACCGACGAGGTGCGCGCCGCGATCAACAAGCACGCGGTCGGCGAGGCGATCCTGTTCACGATCCTGCGCGACCACCAGGCGCTGACCCAGACCATCATCACCGCCGCGTCCAACGCGAACGCGGCACAACCGGTCGTCGGCATCAACCTGGCGATCGGCTACTCCTACACACCCCGGGTGACTTTCCGGATCAGCCCCGACATCGGCGGTCCGAGCGCAGGGCTGATCTTCGCGCTCGCCATCTACGACATGGTCACGCCGGGTGACCTGATCGCCGGCCGGTCCATCGCCGGCACCGGCACCATCACCGGCGACGGCAAGGTCGGCGCGATCGGCGGCATCCAAGAGAAGATAGCCGGCGCCGAGGCTGCGGGAGCCACCATCTTCCTGGTGCCCACCGACAACTGCGTCGATGTCGTGGACCTGTCGACCGCCGTCCGGCTGGTTCGGGTGAGCACTCTCGCCGACACGATCGCGAGCCTGCGGGAACTCCAGGATCCGGCCACGGCCGGCAACGTGAGGGGGTGCGCGTGACGTCCGATGCGCTCGTCGCAGCCCTGATGGACATCGAACGGCACGTCGGCGGCGTCGGCTGGGACCAGCCCGCCCGGCTGTTCGCCTTGGTGCCGACCACCGAGCTGATCGCCGCCGAACCGCAACTCGCCGAGCATCTCACCGGCGGACTCGAACCGCAGCCCGGTCACCTCTCGGCGATCGAGCAGGACGGCTTCGCCTCCGGCGCCGACCTCGGCGAGGCGCTGGGCCGGATCGCCTGGCCGGAGACGGTCGCCGGCGTGGCGCTCAGCCTGGAGCGATTCTTCCTGCCCGGAGCCATGGACGCCGGCCTGGGCGAGGGCGCCGCGGCGTCCGATACGGTTCGGACGAACCCCGATCGGCAAGAGATCCGGGTGGTCGTGGGTGCGACCAGGGCCGGAGACTCGTACGGCGTGGCCCGGATCCGAAGCCATCCCGACGATCTGCTGTCGAGCATTGACCTGGTTCCGGGGCTGGCGGCTGCGCTGGCACGTACATTGGACTGACACCGAACAAGGAGACCGCGCGTGAGCCTGCCTGCAAGTGTCCACCGACGATCGCCACTGTTGCTGACCTTCGGCATAGCCGCCGGGTTGGTCATCTTGTTCGCGGTTTTCACCCAGGTGTGGACCGACAAGCTCTGGTTCGACTCGGTCGGCTTCGGAGTGGTGTTCTCCACCCAGCTCTGGACCCGGGTTCTGCTGTTCCTTGGTGTGGGGCTGCTGATGGCCGTCCTGGTCGGCGGCAATATGTGGCTCGCTCTGCGACTCGCGCCACCGCCTCGCCGGCAGGGTGAGAGTGCCGTCCTGGACGCCTACCGCCGGTTGCTGGAACAGAACGCGAAGTTCGCCATCGCCATCCCCGCACTGGCGCTCGGCGTCCTGGCCGGTATGTCTGCGGTGACCGAGACGCTTCCGGTATTGAGCTGGATCAACGCGGTGCCGTTCGGTCAGACCGACCCGATGTTCGGGCTGGACTACAAATTCTTCGTCTTCGAGTTGCCGATCTGGCAGTCCTTCCTGTCCTTCCTGCTGACCGCCTTCGCGTTCAGCCTGATCGCTGCGGTGGCGGTGCACTTCACCACCGGGGGCCTGCGGGCGGTGCGCGCGACCGCACGTCCGCAGCTGACCCAGGCCGCCCGGGTGCACATGTCCGTGCTGGCCGGGCTGCTGCTGGTGCTGTACGGCCTGCAATGCCTGCTCGACCGGTACGCGATGCTGCTTACCCAGGGCACGCTGTTCACCGGCATCCACTACACCGACGACCATGCCAGGCTCGGCGCCAAGCTGGTGATGGCGGTGATCTCGTTCCTGGTGGCCGGGCTGTTCTTCGCCAACCCGATCCTCAAGCGCGGCATCTACCCCGCCGCGGCGGTGGTGCTGATGGTGATCTCGGGGCTGATCCTCAGCCTGATCTATCCGGCGATCGTGCAGTCGTTCGTGGTCGCGCCGAACCAGCCGGACAAAGAGAACTCGTACATGAACAAGCACATCGAGATGACGCGGCAGGCGTTCGGCATCAACGATGTCGAGATCACGCCGTACGATGCCGTCACCCAGGTGCGCGCGGGCCAGCTCAAGGCCGACGCCGAGGCCTTGCCGGGCATTCGCCTGATGGACCCCGCAGTCATCGGCCCGACCTTCGAGCAGTTGCAGCAGGTGCGCGGCTACTACACCTTCCCGGAGGTGTTGGATGTCGATCGCTACACCATCGACGGACGCGAGACCGACGTCGTGGTGGCCGCCCGTGAGATGAACCTGGCCGGACTGCCCGATCAGAACTGGAACAACATCCACACCGTCTACACCCACGGCTACGGATTGGTGATCGCCTACGGCAACCGTCGGCAGAGCGACGGCCAGCCCGAGTGGATCGTCCGCGATATTCCGCCGCAGGGCAAGCTTCCCGACCATGAATCGCGGATCTACTTCGGCGAACAGTCCACCGAGTACGCGATCGTCGGACGTGAGGGGGGCCAGGAGCCGATTGAGCTGGACACCCCGAACGGCAAGTCGAATGTGTATTCCGGCAAGGGTGGCGTGCCTATCGGTGACGCCTTCAGCCGCGGGCTGTACGCCGCGAAGTTCATGGACTTCAACCTGCTGATGACCGACCGGGTCAACAGCCAGTCGCGCATCCTGTACAACCGGACCCCCAAGGAGCGGGTGCAGGAAGTCGCGCCCTGGCTGACCCTCGACTCCAACATCTACCCGGCGATCGTCGACGGCCGGACGGTGTGGATCGTGGACGGCTACACCACCTCGAACAGCTACCCGAACAGCCAGTTGGTGAATCTGCGGAACTCCGCCGCCGACACCCAGTCGCGGGCGGTCGGTACCCAGGTGGACGCCAACATCAACTACATCCGGAACTCGGTGAAGGCGGTCGTGGACGCCTACGACGGAACGGTGACGCTGTACGCCTGGGACGAGAGCGACCCGATCCAGCAGGCCTACGCGCGGGCCTTCCCGGGCACCGTGCAGCCGAAGAGCGCGATCAGCCCGGATCTGCTCAGCCACCTGCGTTATCCCGAGGACCTATTCAAGGTGCAGCGCGAGATCCTCGGCCGCTACCACATGACCGATCCGTACACCTGGTATGCACAGTCGGACCTGTGGCAGGTGCCCAACGACCCGGTCAAGGCCAGCGCCGACGCCAAGGAGCCGCCCTACTACCTCAGCATCAAGTGGCCCGAGGACAAGAGCCCGGTCTTCAGCCAGACCACCGTGTTCGTGCCGAAGAACCGCTCCAACCTGGCCAGCTACATGTCGGCGGTGGCCGAGGCGACCAGTCCCGACTACGGCAAGCTGCGGGTGCTGCGAATGTCGGACACCCACCAGATCGACGGCCCGGGTCAGACCTTCAACGCGATCAACACCGACCCGAAGGTTGCCGAGAAGTTGCGGCCGTTCCTCAACCAGGGCGCGGCGTCCGCAACCTACGGGAACCTGTTGACGCTGCCGATGGGTAACGGACTGCTCTACGTGGCGCCGATCTACACCATGCGCCAGGGCAACACCGGCTCGTACCCGGCGTTGGCCTTCGTCGTCGTCCGGTTCGGTGCGCACGTCGGGATCGGCAACACCTTGCAGCAGGCGCTCGACGAGGTGTTCGAGGGCAGTGCCGGCGCGAACACCGGCGAGCAGCCGACCGCGTCACCATCGCCGACGCCGGGCGGTACGGCCAGTCCGTCGCCGCAGCCCACGGGAACGGCGGAGCCCGCCGGACCGGTCGCGATGGCCAAGCTCGACCAGGCCCAGAAGGCGTTCGTGGCGGCCGACGCGGCGCTGCGCAAGGGCGACCTGGCCACCTACCAGGCGAAGGTCAACGAGGCGAAGACGTCCCTGGCCGAGGCGCTCAAGCTGATGGGCCGCTGACCGCACTACGGGCTTTGGGGTGCTGATCGGGGCCGTGAACGTCGTGGTGCGCGGTGCCGCGTCCCTGGTGTTCGTGACGCAGCGCCTGCTGAGGACGCTGACCGACGTTGCCGAGGTGCGCGACCTGTACCAGCGCGGACCTGCCTCGACCAGCCGGATCCTGGCGCTGTGGCTGGTGCAGACGGGTGCGGCGGCCTGCGCCGATTGAGCCGGGCCGCCGACGCCGTCCGGGCGCTGAGAGCGTCACTGACATGGCAGAAATCTGATGTAGGTTAGGCTTACCTAAGCAAAGGTTCCCATGACTCTGACTTCATCCGTGTTGGCCCATGCCCTGCGCCGTCCGCAGTCCCCGGCACGGCGGCGTCCGTGGGGTGTGTGGGCTGCCCTGGTGCTGTCCGCGGCGACGCTGATCGGCCTGGCCGTTCCAGCGCTCGGCTGGGCTGCGGTGGCGTTCTGGGCGGTGGTCCCCGGGCTGCTGCTGGTGCGTGTACTGCCGTCCACCGGCGTGCCCACGGTCGGGCTGGTGCCGGCCCTGAGCGCCTCGGTCACCGTCCTGCTGTCCACCGTGTCGTTGTGGGTCGGGCTCTGGCCGCCGCGGTTGGTCACCGCCATCGCCGCGGGCCTGGCGGTGGGCTATTCCGCGATGTCGCTCAGCCGGCCCTCCTTGCCGCCGATCGCGCTGCCGTCCAGTCTCTGGGCACGGATCGCGCTGGCGACCGGCGGGGCTTCGCTACTGCTCTGGCTATTGTCTCTCCCCGCGATCGCAGGCAACCGTGTCGCCACCTTCGGTCCGCTGGTCGCCACCCCGGCTTTCGCGGTCGCGTTGCTGCTCGCCGTGCTGGCCTTCCTGATCGCCCTACGCCAACGGCACGTCGGACTGCTCTGGACGACACTGGCACTGACCGCCCTGATTCAACGCGGCACCGCCCCGCTCACCCTGGACGCCCCGTCGGTTGACTGGGCCTATAAGCACCTCGGAGTGATCGACCTGATCACCACCACCGGCACGCTGCACCGCGGTCTCGACATCTACCAGGGCTGGCCGGGCTTCTTCGCCGCGGTCGGCTGGGTGAGCGTGTCGAGCGGAGTCTCGCCGTTCGTGATCGCCTCGTGGTTCACCCTTGCCGTGACCTTCGCCGGCGTGTTCGTGATGTACACCCTGGGCAAGGCGCTGCGGTTCTCGACGCCTTCCGCCCTGGCCGCGGCGATGGTGGCGCTGGTGGTGAACTGGGTCGCGCAGGACTACTTCTCGCCGCAAGCCCTCGGCTACGTGCTGGCGATCATCACGGCCGCGCTGGTTCTCCGCGCCCGCACCAACCGGGTGGCCGGCGTGCTGGCGGTGGTGGTGTTCGCCGCGCTGGTGGTGAGCCATCAGCTGACGCCGTTCTGGCTGCTCGGCGCGATCGGTGTGCTGATGCTGTTCGGACGGGTGTCCTGGCGGCTGGCTGCCGTGCTCGCGGCGGTGGCGCTCGGCCAGCTCGCGGCCAACTTTGAGATCGCCAGCGCCTATGGCCTGTTCACCGGCGTGGACGTGCTGGCCAACGCGAAGACCGGCGCCGCTGCCGACCTCGGCAGCCTGGCGCTGACCGTGCACGGCGTCAGCAACCGGATCGCCACGCTGGGACTGTGGGCGCTCGCCGCCGGCCTGTCGACCGCGGCGCTGGTGCGGCAGCGCTGGGCCCGGTGGTGTCGCGGTCCGGGCCTGGTCATCGCGGTGCTCGCCTTCTCGCCGTTCGCCATCCTGTTCGCGCAAAGTTACGGCGGCGAGGCACTACTGCGAGTGATGCTGTACTCGATTCCTGGGTGCGCACTGCTGATCGGGCACTGGCTGACCCGGCTGATGGCGGGTGACCCGCGCCGCCGGCTCACCGCCGGTGCAGCGCTGGTCATTCTGGCCGCGGCGGGAGCCCAGGCCTACTTCGCGACCTACTACCACTACGCGGTCACCAAGGCGGAATACCAGGCACAGGTGGTGCTGGAACGCGGCGTCCCCGGCCGCGCCTATCTGAGCCCCGGATCGGCGTTCTGGCCGGTGCGGGCCAGCGAAGCCTACGCGTGGCGACTGACCGACGATTGGGAGTACGACCGTCCGCTGCAGAACGAGGGCGACGGGCTCCGCTCGCCCGACTACCTGCTCGCGCTGGAGGCACACTTGGAGAACCGCAGCGCGCCGACCTTCGCGCTCTACGGTCCCCGGATGGACGCCTACGCCGACTACCGCGGCATCGCCCCGCTCGGCACCCTGGACGCCCTGCGTGACACGCTCCGCAACCGTCCCGGTTGGGACGTGGTGATCGACGGCGACGGGGTGACCGTGTTCCGCTACACGCCCGTCCGGACCCGCACCCAGGAGGCTGCGACATGGCATCCGTGACCGGGTCGGCCACCGAGCCGCGACCCAGCGACGGCGCGGAACCCGGGGCCGAGGCTCCCGGGTTCGTGCCGATCCGCTGTGTCACCTGGGCCGTCGAGGACGCGGCGGACGAAGCCATCGCGCCGAACGCCGGAGGCCGGCTGTTCGTACTGGCCACCGTCGACGGGTGGCCGTCCGCGATGGTGGACGCCCGAGCCGATTCCGCCGACGGTGTCGCGGAGAGTGCCCGGCGCTGTGTCGCTGACCAGGCCGTGCGGCCGCCGTCCGGGTTCAACGCCGGATCTGCCGCCCAGACTGCGGTGACCGTGGTGGTCTGCACCCTCGGACGCGAACCGCGGCTGGTCGAGACGGTGGCCGCGTTGTTGGGCCAGACTCACACCGACCTGGAGATCCTGGTGGTCGACAACGACCCTGATTCCGGCGGGGTGTCGTCGCTGCTCGCCGAGTCGGACGATCCGCGGCTACGGATCGTGGCCGAACCGCGCCGGGGCCTGTCCGCCGCGCGGAACACCGGACTCGCCGAGGCGGGTCATCCGGTCATCGCCTTCACCGACGACGACGCGTTGCCCGCGCTCGACTGGATCGCCACGGTGGCGGCGGTGTTCGACGCCGACCCCGGGGTGGACTGCGTGACCGGTCTGGTGCTGCCGGCGGAGGTGGCCACCCGCACGCAACTGTTCTTCGAGGAGGCGGGCGGCTTCGCCAAGGGCCTGCGCGCCGTGCACTGGCGCCGTGGCGGCGGTGGAACGGAGCTGGGCACCGAGGCCGGACCGAAGGGCATCGCCTTCCCGTTCGACGGTGGTTTCGGGTCGGGTAACAATATGGCTTTCCGGGTCGCCACGCTGCGGGACCTGGGTGGTTTCGACGAGGCGCTGGGCGCAGGATCGCCGACCCGCGGCGGTGAGGACCTGGACGCCTTCCAGGCCGTCTACCTGGCCGGCGGCACGGTGGTGTACTGGCCGGCCGCACTGGTCCGGCATCACCATCGGGCCGATCACGACGCCCTGGTGGAGCAGATGCAGGGCTACGGCGTGGGGATGGCCGCCGTCGTCACGAAGCGGTTCCTGAGTTCGCCGGCGACGGCGGCCGGTGTGTTGCGCCGGCTGCCGGGTGGGCTGCGCCTGCTGCTCGATTCCCGGTCGGCCAAGAACCGTGGCAAATCGGCGGCCTTCCCGGCCGAGGCGACGCGAGCCGAGCGGCGCGGCTACCTGGCCGGACCAGGGGCCTACCTGCGGGCTCGTCGCCGGGTTCGGCGGCGGTCGGCGGTGGCCGACCGGTGAGCGACCAGACGGGGTCGGCCGGCGACCGCAACCATGCGGGCGGTGAGCACCACCACGTCCAGCCCGGCGCTGCGGCGGGGCGCCGCCGTCCTGTGGTCCTGCTGGCAATCGTGCTCGGCGTGGGCCTGATCGCCGGTGTTGTGGCGATCACCCGGCCGTGGCAGCCCAAGCCTGTGCGGCTGGTGGTCCTGTCCGACTCGCTGTCCGAGGGCATGGGCCAGGTCACCGCGCTGCAGAACACCTGGCCGCACCTCGTCGGCGCCCAGCTGCGCGCCGAACGAGGCGAGTCGGCCTCGGACGGCGGAACGTGGCTGCCGGCGTCCGTGCACGACGAGGGGTTCGGCTTCCGCACCGGCACGGCCGGCCCCGGAGCGTGGGCGGCGACCGCCAAGGTCGGGGTCCCCGGGGCGATGGCCGGGGGCACCGTGACCTGGCAGGTGGCCGGCTTCGACAGCGCCGTCGTCCAGGTGTTCGCGGAGCGTCCGGGACAGCTGTTCACGGCGTCCGGCGGCGAGAATCAGGTCGGCTTCACCAGCCCGGACGCCGGACTGCACAGCTTCACCGTGGACGGCCTCGCCGACACCCTGACCGTGCGCGGTGACGGGGTTGTGGTCGGCGTGCTGGCCCGGGCCGGCCACGGGTCGGTCGAGGTGTACAACCTGTCCTGGTCGGGCAGCAGCACCAGCGACTGGCTGGGTTGGCTGGACCGCCCCGCGCTGCTGCCGCTGATCGAGTCCATCGATCCGGAGGTGATCGTGCTGTCCCTGGGTGGGAACGACTTCTGGCAGGGCGGCGACCGGGACCGGTTCGCCGCACACCTGCGTGCCGTGCACGACCGGGTGGCTGCGGAGGTGCCGCGGGCGTCGTGGGTGCTCGGCACCCAGCCGGTGCCCGACCAGACGCCGTCCCAGGACTGGATGGGGTTCCAGCAGATCACCATGGACTACGCCGCACGTCTCGGCGCCCCGGTGATCAACTTGGCCGCCGGCATGCCGGGCGCCGCTGCCCGGCCGGAGCTGTATTCGGCGGACCGCACCCATCTGACCGACGCGGGCCACGCCTTCATCGCCGGCATCGCCGGCCCGGCCATCCAGGAAGTGCTGCGATGAGGGAGATTCGACGATGAGCCCGCCGGCTACCACCGCACCGGCCAAGCCCGGCTGGCGGGCTCGGCTCGGCCGGGCCACTCTCGAACTGGACGCGCTGGCACTGACCGCCTCCACCGGCATCACGGCGCTGCTCGGCCTCGCCTACTGGACGATCGCGGCTCGCGGCTTCCCGATCGGCGAGGTCGGCAGGGCGTCCGCCATCGTGTCGGCGGCGACCGCGCTGGCGACCGTGTCGAACCTCAGCCTGGGCGGCATGTACGAGCGGTTCCTGCCGGTCACCGGACGCGACACCCGGCACTATCTGGTGCGCGGCGGACTGGCGACCGCTGGTCTGGCCCTGCTGCTCGGTTGCGGGTTCCTGCTGGTGGGGCCGACGCAGCGGCTGTTCGTGCACGACTGGGAATGGATCGGCTTCCCGCTGCTGGTGCTGACCCTGGCGCAGTTCGCGTTGCTCGACAACACGCTGGTCGGATTGCGGCGGGCCCGTTGGGCGGCCGGCAAGAACATCATCCATGCGGTGGTCAAGCTGGGCCTGGCCGCCGGCGCGGCGGTGCTGGTGCTGGTCGGTGGCGAGTCTCTGGTGATCGCCTGGGCGGCACCGGCGCTGCTGCTGGTGCTGCTCTATCTCCCGGTCGTCTGGCGGCAGTGCGGGACAGCGGCGGTCGTCCGGTTGACGCCGGTGCTGCCGCCGCGTCGCGAACTGTGGTCGTTCTTCGGGACCAGCGTCGGCATCATGGTGGTCGGGGCGTTGGCGCCCCTGATCGTTCCGCTGATCGTCGTCGATCGGCTCGGACCCGAGCTCAACGCGTGCTTCACGATGGCCTGGACGCTGTTCTCGGCCTTGGCGCTGCTGCTCGCCACCGTGGTCGGTCCCTACATCGCGCAGGCCTCCAGTCCGGGGGCCGACGTGCGCCGGTTGACGGCCCGGTTCGCTGCCATCCTGCTCGCCCTGTCCGTTTCGGGCGCCGTCTTCCTCTGGTTCGGTGCGCCGCTGCTGCTGGGCCTGTTGGGGGAGCGGTACGCGGTGGAGACCGAGTCGCTGGTGCGGCTGATGGCGTTGAGCTTGCCGCTTTCCCTGGTCGGCATGCTCTATGCCGGCGTGGCCAGGGTGGCGCGCCGGCTGCGGCTGGCGATGGTGATGCAGATCTTGACCGCCGTGGTCGTGGTGGCCGGCACCGCGTTGACCATGGACCGTTTCGGTTTGGACGCGATCGGCTACAGCTACGTGGTCATCGAGGTGGTGACCACCGCGATCCTGGTCGGCCCGGCGTGGCGGACGATCCGGCGGCTGTCGTGAGCCGACCACTGGTCACGGTGCTGATCCCGGTGCACAACGGCGCCGAGCATCTGACGGTTGCGCTGGCGAGCGTGTTCGAGCAGGATTTCGCCGACTTCGAGGTGCTGGTGGTCGACGACGGCTCCACCGACGCCACCCCACAGCTTCTGGCGGACTGTGCGGACCCGCGGCTGCGGGTGCTGCGGCTGGAGCGCACCGGCCTGGTCGGCGGTCTCAACCGTGGCCTGGACGAGGCCCGCGGCGACCTGATCGCCCGGCTGGACGCCGACGACGAGATGCTGCCCGGCCGGCTCGCGCGCCAGGTGGAGCAGTTCCGGCGTGATCCCGGACTGGTGGCGGCCGGCAGCGACTATCTGCTGTTCGGTGCGCTGACTGGTGTGGTCCGGACGCCGCGGGAGGATCGTGAGTGCCGTGCCCACCTGGTGTTCGGGTCGCCGATCGCGCATCCAGCGGTGATGCTGCGTGCCGATGCGCTGCGTGCGCACGGCGTCCGGTACCGGGATGAGTACCCGCACGCCGAGGACTTCAAACTGTTCAGCGAACTTGCCGCCGTGGGTGCCTTGGCCAACCTCGTAGAACCAGGCCTGCGCTACCGCATTCACCCGGCACAGGTCAGTCAGGTCGAAGCCGGCCCGCAGCAACGGGTGCAGTTGCAGATCTGCACCGAGAACCTGGCCGGACGTGGGGTGCGGGTGAGCGTGGATCGGCTGGAGCCGCTGCTGTGGCCCGCTGGGCGAGGCTGGACGGCGGCGCTGCGCTACGCGGTGCTGCGACTGCCCGTGGTGCTGTGGCTCGGTCTGCGCACCCATCGGACGGCGGGCCTCCGGCAGGCGCTACTGGTCGGCCGCGAACGGATCCGGACCCTGCTTAGCCGTCCCGCGCCGTCCTGAACCACGCGGACGGCCACCGCGAGCAGCATCCACGCCGCCGCGCAGAGTGACTCGCCGAATGTGGACCGAAAGGAACCGTCCCCGCGGTTCACGCCGCTATCGAGTGACTCGCCCAACGTGGACCGAAAGGAACCGTCCCCGCGTACCGCGCTGCTAGCCAGGTGCAGTTGCAGGTCTGCACCGAGGACCTGGTCGGCGGGGTCGACGGGTGTCCGCGTTCAGCTCAGCGACGACGCAGAATCTGGGCGTACAGCCGAGGGCTGAACGCCAATACCGCCGCGGCAACGGTCTGCCGGTGGGCTCCGTGGCGCCAAAGCCGGGGGAGGTCGGACCACCTGATCAGTGCCCGTGCCTTGGTGACGACCTCGGTCACCTCGGGGCCACCCTCGCCGGCGAGCTTCGCCCGTAGCGCCATATTGGTTGCCGGGAACACCACCCCGTCGTACCGGAAGCGGCGGTAGGCCCAGCGCCAGGCGTCCGCCTCGGCGCCGTCGAACACGCCGGCTTCGGTGAGCAGCGTCTGCACGTGCTCGTCCTGGACGAACAGGTCATGGGTATGCGGTCCGAACCGCCGCGAGATCGAACTTTCGTTGATCAGGTAGCGGTACAGCGGGGCGTCCACCAGGGCGACCCGGTCGGTGGCGAGCGCGATCCGCAGCATGGGGGCGACGTCCTCGTAGACATGGCCCTCGGGGAACGGGGCGTCGCCGAGCAGCTCGCGGCGGAACAGCTTGTTGCACGCATAGCCGCGGGCCTCGCTGAGCAGCAGCCGTCGGGCCAGCTCCGCGCCCGACATGGCGGACTCCCCGAAGGCGTCCTCATCGACGCTGAGGGTCTGGCCTGCCTCATCGACTCGCGCCGTCCGGCACATCGCCAGCTGGGCGTCGCTCTCCACCAGCGCCCGGCGCATGTCCTCCAGGAACTCGAGTTCGACGGTGTCGTCGGAGTCGCAGAACCAGACCAGGTCGGTATCCAGCCTGGCCAAGCCGGCATTGCGGGCCGCGGACAGCCCGCGGTTCTGGGGCTGGGTCACCACCTCGACCGGTAGTCCAGCCTCGCGGGCTGCGTCGAGCGCGCGCTCCATGGACGCGTCCCCACCGCAGTCGTTGACCAGGATGACCCGGTCCGGAGCATGGGTTTGGGCAGCGATGGAGGCGATGCAGCCGGCGACGTACCGTTCGACCCGGTAGATCGGTACGACGACACCGATCGTCGGGGTCACGGCAGACCTGCCCGCGAGCGGAGGTAGCGCAGCGGTCCGAGCAGCATGCCCACGCGTTCCGCCCGCAGCAGCTCAGCCGGAAAGTCGGACGGCAACGCGGCATTCTTCTTCGAGTCGGACGCGAACAGCATGTGTGCCGCAGCTGGGAGGCGGGCGGCGAAGCCGACCAGGTGGCGCGGCTGGGTGAACAGCAGTTTCGCCAGTGCGGCCGTCAGCCCGACTCCGTAGCCGAAGATCTGTTCCCGCAGCTGGGCATCGTCGGCGCGGTGGTGGTGCCGGACGATCGCGGCCGGGTGGTACGCCACCGTCGCCCCCGACAGGTAGACCCGCCGGCACAGGTCGAGGTCCTCGCCGGCATGGGTCGGGGTGCCCGGGCCGAGTGCGGGGTCGAATCCACCCAGCTCGGCGAAGGTGGTCGCTCGTAGCGCCACCACACCGGAGCCGAACTCGCCCGCCGTGTACGGAAAGGCTGCGCCGCGACGTCCGGGGACCGCGTCGGTGGGGGAGCCTGCGGAACGCGCGCGGGCGGTCAGCGCCGCCCCGATGGCGGCGCTGTGCGCCGGGGCCCAATAGGTGGTGGCGTATCCCTTGGCGAAGCCGCCGTACTCCTCGAAACGGAGCTGATCGGCGGATTCGAACCCAGCCGGCAGCACCAATCCCGTCGCGCAGCCGATCCGTGGATCCGCGGTCAGCGCCGCGGTCAGGTGCAGGGTCCAGTCCGGATCGGGCACCGCATCGTCATCGGTGAAGGCGAGCAGGGTTCCGGCGGCGTGCCGCGCCCCGGCATTGCGGGCGTTGGACGCCCCGCGGCGCGGCTCATCGACGACCCTCAGGCGACGGTCGCTGATTCCGGCCAGGAGTTCGGCGACGCCCCCCGAGCCGGGGTCGTTGTCGACCACCAGGAGTTCGTCCATCGGGCCGCGCTGGCCGAGCACGGCTCGCACCGTGTCGGCGAGTACCGGATTGCGGCCCAGGGTGCAGATCACCACGGTCACGGTGTCCGACCCGGCTGCTGCGGCCCCGGCTGGGAGCGGCGCGTCGGCTGCGGCTGCACGCTCCGCGGCGGCAGCCAGCTCCGGGTCGGCGGCTCCGACGGCGGCGCGCCAGCCGGTCAGACCCTCGGGAGCGGTATCGAGCACCACTCTGGTCTGGCCGAGCGGCCAGCCCTGGTTACGCACCAGAACCTGAACCTCACCTGGAGGTTGAGAGTCGGGGATGTCACCGCTAGCCAGATCGATATCGATCAGCGGGATGGGCGTGAATGATGCCGCTGGAGTTGCCGGCCGCGGGTCGGCTTCTCCACCCGTCACACTCGCCAGCCCACGCAGCCGGCCCGACACATAGCCGGCACCGGTGACGGCCAGGCCGAGCAGACAACTGGCAGCACGGGCGACGCCGCCGAGGTCGCCGGACGCCGCCTGCCTCAAGTAGCGGGCCGGTGCGTCGGTGACCAGCCGCAGGGCATGCCCGCGTTCGCTCGCCAGCGCGGCCCCGGATCCGACCAGGGAACTCAACGCGGCCTTCGACCGGCCCTCGTTCCAGCAGCGCCGGACGAAATAGCGCAGCGTGCCGCGGGCTGCCGGAACGAGGTGGTCGACGATCGCCGCGGTGTCCCGCAGCACGGTGCGGCCGGGGAGTTCGGAACGGATCCGGATGCCCAACTCGGTCTCCTCGCAGCCGGTCGGCAGTTCGCCGGTTCGGCCGAGCCGCTCCGAGAAGCCGCCCGCAGCGTCGAAGGCGTCGCGGGCGATGGCCATGTTGGCGCCGATCGGGTTGCGGATCGGCGCGCCGTCGCCGGGCAGGCCGCGGTAGTCGCAGCCCACCACCCAGGCGAACTCATCGGGGAACCAGCGCGGCGGCGCACCGGCCTCCCAGCGCGGCCGGACGGCCCCGCCGACCGCAGCCACGTCCGGCTCGGCGAACCGTGCGCCCAGCGCGTCCAGCCAGCCGGCGCGGGGGACCGCGTCGTCATCGAGGAACGCGACCACCGCTGCCGAACTGTGCTCGATCCCGGTGTTCCGGCCGCCCGACAGGCCCCGTCCGCCGCCGTTCGGCAACACCTGGACGCGGTCGCGCGCGGCCCAGGCTTCTCCAGCCGCGGCCAGCAGGGTGGGGTTGTGGTCGATCACGACGACCAGTTCGTCGCCGTCGCGCAACTGGTCGATCGTCTCGGCAACGGCATGCTCCAGAATGGGCCAACGGCGTTCGTCATAGGCGCAGATCACCACGGCAACACCGGGCCGAAGGGGTCCCGAAGGTGGGGGTGCGGCGGCCTCAGTCAACGGACAAGTCATTTAGGTAAGACTAACCTAAGTATCATCAGGTGGAGTTCGCGACCGTTATCCAATACCCCCACTGGAGATCGACATGATCGTGCTTGCCACCAGCGTCACAAAAGGATGAGTCCACCCCGAAGACCGAGACGGCTGACCGTCGGCCTGACTGTGCTGGCCGCGGCCTCCGCGGCTGCCTTGTGGGTGAACGGCGCACTTGCCTCGGTACCCCAGAGCAGGGGCGGCGCCTCGGTGCCGGCCGGCACTCGCTGTCCGATCGGCACCTCCTGTGGCCCGCTGCTGTGGCAGGACGAGTTCGAGCCCACCGCGGACGGCAGGCCGAACGGCGCGTGGTGGGGATTCGATCTGGGGGCTACCGGTTGGGGCAACGGCGAGTTGCAGGAGTACACCGACGCCCGGGCGAACTCCTACCTGGCCGACGACGGCACGCTCCGCATCGTGACCCGTGCCGGCGGCATCGACTCGGCCGCACCGTACACGTCCGCACGCCTGGTCTCGCGTGATCGGGTGAGCGTCGGCTACGGCTATGTCGAGGCGAGGATCAAGCTGCCCACTCAGCCGGCATCCGGCCTGTGGCCGGCGTTCTGGCTGCGCTCGCAGGGTGAGCCGTGGCCGGACGGCGGTGAGATCGACGTGATGGAGACCGTGAACGGCGCCTGGGGCTACTCCAGCAACATCCACGGCGGTCCGACGCATTGGGAGCAGTACGACTGGCATTCCACCGGCACCGTGAACGATGGGGAATGGCATCGATTCGGGGTCTTGATCCGGCCGCAGCGCCTGCAGTTCTTCCACGACGGCCGACTCGTGCACACCGTCAGCCCGGCGGGCATGCCGGCGGGCGGCCGGTGGCCGTTCGACGTCCCCGATCGCCGCTACTACCTGATTCTGAACATGGCGATGGGCGGCGCCTATCCGGGAACGCCGGACGGCTCGGCGGCCCTGCCCGCCACCATGCAGGTCGATTACGTCCGCTATTGGGCGCTTCGCGGAATAGCTGTCACGACTTCGTCATCCCGGGCTTGCTCCGGGATCTCGGCGTGCGGCGGCAGGCCGGGAGATCCCGGATGACGAGGGGCTCGAAACCGTTGGTCGAGCTTGTCGAGACCAGGACTCCAGGTGATGACACCGGGGTTTCGACAGGCTCAACCGGCGGTGCTGACAAGAGCAACGAGGGTGGCGGCGCAATGCGCCACCACCCTCGCTCGTCGGCTCGCCCGCGGGTGACTCGGGTCAGCTCACCTTGAGGGTGAAACTGGCCTCGGCGCCCTTCAGGGCCGGGTCACCGCTGAAGGTGACGGTGACCTGGTGCGACATGCCCGGACGCAGCCAGGGCAGGTCCGCTCGCACATAGTGGTCGGACGCCTGCGCGGTCGCGGTCTTGCCGCTCGCGGCGAAGGTCAGCGTGCCGCCGTCCGGCTTGATCCAGTCGTGGGAACCGATCGTGACACGCACCCTGGCCGGATTGTCGCCCTGGTTGCGGACGACCTCCACGCTCAGCCGGGTGTGGGCCTTGGCCACCTGCTTCGGCTTCGAGGTGGCGACGCCCCACGCCCCCTTCGACGTGGTCGCCTCGACCCGGACGGTGAGCTTGGTGCCGGCGTCGGCACCGGTCAGCCGGTAGGTCTTGGACGTCGCGCCGGTGATCGCCTCGCCGTCACGCAGCCACTGGTAGCTGAAGGTGGCCTTGCTGGCCTTCTTCCAGGTGCCCCGCTTGGCGGTCAGCAGCGCATGACCAATGGCCGTGCCTGAGATGCGCGGGAGCTTCTTCGCCTTGGGCTTCGGCAGCGCCTTGCCGACGGAGATCGTGGCTTCGACGCTGCGCCGCACGTCACCGTCCTGCAGTGCCCCGGTGAGCAAGCGCAGCGAGTGCGTGCCCGCCTTGCAGGCCGGTGTGGAGCCGTACGCACCGGTGGTCTTGCCGTTGGGCAGCGCCAGGGTGGCCGAGAAGGTGCCATCCGCCTTGGCCTCGATGACCTGCCAGACATCGCTGCCGTCGGTCTTCTTGGTGGCACCGTTGTCGAGCTTGACGGCGACCTTGGAGCCGCGCTTGCCGTCCTCGGTGGTCCAGCCCTTACCGACGAGGGTGATCTTGCCACCCACGGTTGCCTTGCCCTTCACCGTGATCGTGGCCCCATCCGGGGTGGGTGTCGGTGTCGGTGTGGGGGTCGGTGTCGGGGTGGGTGTCGGTGTCGGTGTCGGTGTCGGTGTGGGGGTCGGTGTCGGTGTGGGGGTCGGTGTCGGTGTGGGGGTCGGTGTCGGTGTGGGGGTCGGTGTCGGGGTGGGTGTCGGCGTCGGGGTGGGTGTCGGCGTCGGGGTGGGTGTCGGCGTCGGGGTGGGTGTCGGTGTCGGTGTGGGCGTCGGGGTGGGCGTGGGCGTCGGGGTGGGTGTCGGCGTTGGCGTCATGGCGACGTTGATGTCGACCTTCACGCTGCGCCGGGCATCGCCGGTCTTGAGGGACCCAGTCAGGAAGCGGAGCGAGTGTGCGCCGACGGTGTAGGCGGGGTTGGAACCGCCCAGGCCGCTGGTGGTGCCGTTCGGCAGGGTGAGCTTCGCCGAGAAGGTGCCGTCGGTGTTGGCGTCGATGACCTGCCAGACGTCGCCGCCGTCGGTCTTGGCCACCGCTCCGTCGTCGAGCTTGAGCGCGATCGTGGAACCGCTCGTGCCGTCCTCGGTCGTCCAGCCCTTGCCGACCAGGGTGACGGTGCCACCGATGGCCGGCGTTCCCTCCACGGTCACGGTCGCCTGCTCCGGCGTCGGAGTCGGAGTGGGGGTCGGCGTCGGAGTGGGGGTCGGCGTCGGAGTCGGCGTGGGATTGCCGGTGCCCTGCGGGGTGATCTTCCACACCTTGGAGCCGCCGGGCGCGCGGTCGACCGCCCAGGCCGAGTCGCCCGCGACGATCACGTCGTTGGGTCCGGATCCGACCGGGACCTCACCGATCTTCCCGCCGGTGGCGGCGTCAACGACGAGCACCGACGATCCGCCGAAGGTGGTGCTGTAGACGAGCCCATTGGCCGCGTCCACAGCGGTATTGAGCTGTGCAGCCGAGCCTTTGACGGTGTTGACCAGCGCGCCGGTCGCCAGGTTGATCGTCCGGACGTCCGCACTGTTCTGGCTGGACACGTACGCGAACCCGCGGGAGCGGTCGACCGCCACGCCGGAGGCGGTATCGCCGCCGGTGTTCGCGACGACCCTGGTGCTCTTGGTGATCGAGTTGATCTCCACCAGCGCGCCGTCGTTCAGGTTGACCGTGTACAACAGCGCCGTGTTCGCGTCCGCCACCAGGTCGAGTGCCATCGGCGAGAAGTCCGTGGTCAGGCCCTCGAGGGTTTCGATCACCTGCAGCGTGTTGGTGTTGATCTTGGTGATCTGGCCACCGTTGGGGTCACTGACATAGGCGACGTCCCGGAACGGATCGATGGCGATGTCGCGGCCGTGTCCCACATTGCCGATCGTCGCGACCCGGTTGCCGGTGCTCTGGTCGTAGACCACCACGGCTTCCTCACGAGTCGCGCTGGTCCAGATCCGGTTGTTTTCGTCATCGACGGCGATGCCGTAGGCGGCCTCGGGTCGCGCGGTCGGTGTGCCGGCGTCCAGGGTCCGCGGGCTGATGGTGCTGATCACCTGCAGGGTGGCGGGGTCCACCTTGCTGATGGTCAACACGGCGGCGACGGGCGCGCCACTGTCCCAGTCGTGGGTGGTCGCGGTGACCCACACCACGTTGTTCCGGGTCGAGTACGCGGCCTGGTAGTGGTCCTGACCGACGGTCGCGCTCTGCA
This sequence comes from Micropruina sp., assembly GCA_047602545.1. Classification (GTDB taxonomy): domain Bacteria; phylum Actinomycetota; class Actinomycetes; order Propionibacteriales; family Propionibacteriaceae; genus Micropruina. The sequence continues at coordinate 526,819 of JASGHC010000004.1, forward strand.
CGTCGAAGGTTCGATTGCCGACGTCCACCGAGGCGGCCTGGGCGCGCGGCGCTGCTGCGGCGAACGTCCCCATCAACAGGCCGAGCGCGACAACACCCCCCAGTGCTCGGGGGGCCTGGCGGCGCCCACCCCCGGATGTTCGTTGGATTTGCGTGCGCACTGCTTCTCCTCTGCTGGTTTGGCATCGTCCGCCGTCCGAACCTCCCTCGGGCGGCAGCGCGGTTTAGGTTAGCATTACCTAAGTAAGATCTGATCGTTCTCAGAGTGTGAGGACAAGGGGGGTTGATGCTGGCTCAGGAAGCTCCGTCGAAAGCGGCACTGACTACGCCGGATCCGCGATCCAGGGTGCCGCTGTGCGACCAGTTGGACGCGGTGATCGCTGAGGTCGATCCGGCCTCGCCGGCGATCCGGGACGTCGCCGGCACGACTGTCCACTACGCCGAACTGCATGCGTTGTGCCAGGAGTTCGCCGCCGTCGGCGTCCAGAACGCACCGATGGCCGTGCTCGGTGGTTCGGCCCGCGCCCTGGCCCTGGCGGTCGCGGTGATCTACGCCGGCCGTCCGCTCGTCATGCTCGATCCCCAGCTGCCCACCGCTCGGTTGCGGCACATCCTGGACAACTCAGGCGCGTCGTCCACGATCGTCGACGACGAATTCCGGCCGCTGGCGGTCGAGGTCGGAGCGGCCGGGGTGCTGTCCGTGACGGACGCCTGGGCGCACGGCCTACCCGCGGCGGGCGAGGTCCGCCGGCCGGGCGGTGGCTCGCCCGCGACGATCGTGTACACGTCCGGCTCCACCGGTGCGCCGAAGGGCGTGGTGCTCAGCCATGCTGCGGTGGTCAACGGTGCCGCCACCAGCCGTGAGGAGTTCGGGCTGCGGACCGGCGACGTCTGCGCGATGCTGCTGCCGCCGGCTTACGCGGCCGGCCAGGAAGTGCTCTTCATGGCGGTGCTGAACGGCTGCCTGGTGGAGAGCTTCGACCCCCGGCAGCGGCCCGTGGGCGAGATCGCCGAATGGCTGGACCGGCGCGGCATCACCACGTTGCACTGCACGCCGTCCATGCTGCGGCATCTCAACGGCAGCCTGAGCCTGAACAGCTTCCCGGCGATCCGGCTGCTAACCACCTGCGGGGAACCGATCCATGGCCGCGATGTGGCGGCGGCACGGGCCTATCTGCCGCACGCCGACTACGCCAACTACGTCGGCTCGTCCGAGACCGGGCATCTGAGCTTCTTCCATGCCCCGGCCGGCGCACCGCTGCCGTCCGGCCAGATCCCCGCCGGACGGGTCACCCGGCGTAAGACGATCACCCCGGTCAGCGACGACGGACGACCACTGCCGGCCGGTGAGGTCGGCGTGCTGGAGGTCGGGTCGGCGTTCCTGGCGTCCGGCTACTGGGGCGAGCCGGAGCGTACCGCTGCGGTGTTCGGCGGGACCGGCGCCGACCGGACCTTCCGCACCGGCGACCGGGGCAGCGTCACCGGCGGCGTGCTCACTCTCGCCGGCCGCAAGGACGATGCGGTGAAGATCCGTGGCTATCTGGTCGAGCCGGCCGAGGTGGAGGCCGCGCTGCGCGGCGTCAACGTGGTCAGCGATGCCGTTGTCGTCGCCGATGCGGCGGCGGGTCGGCTGATCGGCTACGTCGTGCCCGATCCGGCCCAGCGGACGCCGTCGCTGGCCCAGCTGCGAGCGGAACTCGCCCAGCGGCTGCCCGATTGGATGGTGCCGCAGTCGATGGTGCTGCTGGACGCGCTGCCGCGCACCGAACGCGGCAAGGTCAACCGGGCCGCACTGCCCGCGCCGGCCGTCCGGTCCAACCTGACCGTGCCCACCGACCAGTGGGAAGCGCTGGTGTCGGCGGTCTGGTGCGACGTGCTGCACCTGGAAACCGTCGGACGCGACGAGAGCTTCGCCGAACTCGGCGGCGACTCGCTGGCGGTGGAGGAGATGCTGGCCGCACTGGCCGACGACGGCATCGACCTGCGGGGCTCCGACCTGGCGGCGGCGCCCACGCTGGCCGCCTTCGCCGCCCGGGTTCGCGAGCAATCCGGTACCCGGTCGGCTGCCTCCCACGCCCGCGGTGTGATGGTGACCTTGCGCGAGGGTGACGGCGTCCCCGTCTACTGCTTCTCGGGCGCCGGTGGTCCCGCCTACCTGTTCACCGATCTGGCCCGCAAGCTCGACCCCAGCCACGCGGTGCACGCCTTCCAGGTTCGAGGTCTGGAGCAACGCGCCATTCCCGACTGGTCGGTGCGCCGGGCCGCGGCGCGCTATGCCGGGCTGATCGAGCAGCAGCAGGCGCCGGGTCGGGTGGTCTTGATCGGCCACTCGCTGGGTGGGCTCTTCGCGCTCGAGACGGCACGGCTGTTGCGCGAGCGCGGCTACGACGTGGCGTTCACCGTGCTGCTCGACACCCTGCTGCCCGGACGGCTCGCCCGGCTGAGCGGCGAAGCCGCGCCCGAGGTGCGCATCCCCGGTGGACGCACGCAGAGCCGCCGTGAGCTCTGGCTGACCCGGTTGCGGCTGCTCGGCGCCGGCCTGTACCCGTACCGGCCGGCAGTGCGTGACCAGGTGTTCTTCCAGCACGGCCTGCGGCTCACCGAGTGGTACCAGGTGCAGCCCTGGGACGGCCCGACCGAGGTGTTCCTGACCCCGGAGAACCTGGACGACCGTTCCTGGTGGCGCCACGTGCTGACCGGCGAATACCGGATTCACGAGGTGGAGTGCGGCCATGTGGCGATCCTCAAGCCGCCCTACGTGGAGCGGATCGCGGCGCTCGTCGGCGACGCGCTGAATGCCCGCGTTGGCTGACCGGCGGCGCACCAAGGGGGCGACCGACCGGCTGCCCGGCCTCGGGCGCCTGGAGCAGCTGGTGCTGCGCGGCGACGGGCTGACCACCACCTCGCTGCAGGTGCTGACCGGTGAGCAGGTCACCGCCCGGCCGCTGCAGCACTGGGTGGTGGCGGCCACCGACGACCTCTCCGTGGCCGGTGGCGGCGCCAACCCCTACACAGGGACGGCGTCGCTGGCGGTGGCCGCTGAGCTGCGCCGAGCCCATGATCTGCTGGCCCTGTTACCGCAGGAGTCGCTGCTGGTGCGCGAGGTGCTGCTGCGCGGGGCGTCCCAGGTATGGGCCACCTCGAGTGTGAGCTGCGTGCTCGATCGGCTGCCCGAGACGGTCGTCCGCACCTTGTCCACCTCCGAGGCTCCGATCGGCCGGACGTTGCACGAGGCCGGTGTGGTGACGTCCCGCCGGCTCACCGGCTGGGGACGGCGTCCGGCCGGCCGGTGGGCGACGCAGCTGGCCGGCGTCCGGTCCGAGACCGAGCAGGTGCCGGGCCGCGAGTATGTGATGACCCTGCCGTTGGACGGCCGTCCGCTCGGCTACTTCGTCGAATGGTTCTCGCCGACGCTGTTCGACGCGCCGTCCGACCCGACCGGAAAGAACCGATGAACTCGATCCAGACCGATGTTGCGATCGTCGGCGCAGGCCCGGCCGGCCTGGTGCTGGCCAGGATGCTGCAATTGCAGGGCATCGACGCGGTGGTGCTGGAGCGTCGCTCGCGCGACTACGTGCTGGGCCGGGTCCGCGCCGGGATCATCGAGCAGCCGGTGGCCGATCTGCTGGTCGAACTGGGGGTGGGGGAGCGGATGCTCGCCGACCGGCTGGTGCACGACGGCGTCCAGCTGCAGCATCGGGCCGGTGACGGCATGGTGCGCAATCGGATCGATTTCGCCGCGCTGGCCGGCAAGACCGTCACGGTCTATGGACAGCGGGAGCTCGTCCGCGATCTCATCGGGCTGCGCGAGGCGGACGGCCTGCCGTTGCAGTTCGACGCCGAGGTGGTCGGCCTCGACGGACTCTCCGGCGACCGGGTGACGGTGCGGTACCGCGACGAGGCGGGGGAGAGCACCCTCAGCGCACGGTACGTGGTCGGCGTGGACGGCGCCCACGGCATCACGGCGCACCTGCTGGATGCCGGTGAGCGGCAGACCCTGCAGCGCAGCTACCCCGCGGCCTGGCTGGGCGTGCTGGTGGCGGCGGCGCCGCCCAGCCATGAACTGATCTACTCGCGGCACCCCGAGGGTTTCGCGTTGGCGTCGATGCGGACGCCACAAGTGCGCCGGCTCTACCTGCAGGTGCCCGCCGGGGACACCCTCGCCGACTGGAGTGCCGACCGGATCTGGGCGCACCTGCACCGGCGCCTCGACCTGCCGGACAGCCCGGTCAACGAGGGACCGTTCCTGGAGTCGTCGATCACCCCGTTGCGCAGCGTGGTGCACCGCCGGATGCGGTACGGCCGGTTGCTGCTCGGCGGGGACGCCGCCCACCTCGTCCCGCCGACCGGAGCCAAGGGTCTCAACCTGGCCGTGGCCGACATGGCCCAGCTCTCCCGCCGCCTCGGCCGCGCCCTGCGGCACGGCGACGATTCGGCGCTCGAGGGCTACCAGGACAGCTGCCTGCGCCGGGTCTGGCAGGTGACCCACTTCTCCTGGTGGACGACCGACCTGCTGCACCGGCTGGAATCCGACGAGTTCGGCGACGAACTACGCACCGAACAACTCCGCACCCTCGCCGACGGCGGCACCCTGGCCCGCTGGTTCGCCGACAGCTACACCGGCCTCCCGCTCAACCACTGGTCCTGACCTCAGACCCTTTCGTTGGTCGAGCATGTCGAGGCCCTGGACGACCTGGCGCTGGCAAGGGGTTTCGACGTAGCTCAACCAGCGGCTAACGGAAGTCGCGGGAGGCGTGCCGGATCGCGAGGCGCAGGGGTTCGAAGTGGTCGGCCAGCAGGTTGGTGACGCCTTCGGGGGAGCGTTCCACCATGCCGCGGACGACCAGCGCGGACGAGTCCCGGGCGACTCGGCGGTGCCGCGTCCAGACCCCCTGGGAGCAGATCACGTTGATCAGGCCGTGTTCGTCCTCGAGGTTCAGGAAGGTGATCCCGGACGCGGTCGAAGGGCGTTGCCGGTGGGTCACCACGCCGGCCACCTCGACCCGGCGTCCGGCCTCGGCGGTGCGCAGCGCGGACGAGGGCAGCACGCCGCGCGTCTCCAGCCCGGCGCGCAGATGCGCCAGCGGGTGATCATCGGTGGAGATCCCGGTGGCCCACAGGTCGTCGGCGAGCGTCTCGAACGCCGACGGCTCGGGGAACAGCGGCGGCTGCACCTCGGGCAGCGTCCCGGGCAGGAAACCCGGCTGATCCAGGGCGGCGGTTCCGGCTCGCCACAGTGCCTCGCGACGGGTTAGCCCCAGGCATTCCAAGGCACCGGACGCCGCCAGCGCCTCCAACTGCTGTGCCTCCAGCCCGGTGCGCCGGACCAGATCCTCCATCGAGGTGAACATCCCCCCGGAATCCCTCGCCGTCACCATCCGCTGCGCCGCCTCGCTGCCGATGCCACGGACGCCGGCCAGCCCGAGCCGGACGGCGAAGTGACCGTCCCGGCGATGTGCGGCCGACTCATCCGGTGCCTCGCGATCGAACTCACCCACCGAGGGTTGCTTCCGCTCCAGGCAGGACGGCATACCGGTGGGTCCAGGCTGGGAAGGGTCTCGACAAGCTCGACCAGCGGGTGGTGAGTCTCGACCAGCGGGAGGAGGGTCGTGATCGGCGGAGAGCGGCTCCAGTCCGGCGTCCACCCCGGAACGTTCCAGGCAGGGACGCAGCGCGCTCACTCCGTGCCGGACGGCGTCCGCAGTGAGCGTGGATGCGGAATAGAAGCCCATCGGCTGGGCCCGCAACAGCCCGGCCAGGAAGGCTGCCGGGTAGTGCAGTTTGAGCCAGGAACTGGCGTAGACCAGCAGTGCGAACGACAATGAATGCGATTCGGCGAAACCGAAATTGGCGAACGCCTGGATCTGCTGATAGATGGCATCCGCAGCCTTTCCGGTCAGCCCGTTCCGGGCCATGCCGGCGTACAGCTTCTTCTTCAGTGACTCGATCCGCTCGACTCCTCGTTTGGAGCCCATCGCCCGGCGTAACAGATCGGCGTCCTCGCCGCTGCACTCGCCGATCGCCATCGCCATCTGCATCAACTGCTCCTGGAACACCGGCACCCCCAGGGTGCGTTTCAGTGCCGGCTCCAGTTTCGGATGGGCGTAGCTGACCGGTTCCCGACCGAGTTTGCGGCGGACGAACGGATGCACCGCGCCGCCTTGGATCGGCCCCGGCCTGATCAACGCGATCTGAATCACCAGATCGTAGAAGCGCCGTGGCTGCAGCCGCGGCAACAAACCCATCTGCGCCCGGGATTCCACCTGGAACACACCGATCGAATCCGCCCGGCAGAGCATGTCGTACACGGACTTCTCCTCTTTGGGAAGCGTCGCCAGCGTCCATTTCTCTCCCGTCGCAGCCTCGACCAGATCGAAGGTGTGCTGCAGCGCGGCCAGCATGCCGAGCCCGAGCAGGTCGAACTTCACCAACCCCATCCAGGCGGTGTCGTCCTTGTCCCACTGGATCACCGTCCGATCCTTCATGCGCGCCGGCTCGATCGGCACCACCTCGCTGACCGGGCGGTCGGTGAGCACCATGCCGCCGGAATGAATGCCGAGATGTCTCGGCGCTTTCATCAGCCGGTCCGCCAATTCGATCACCGGCGCCGGAATGTCGTGCTCGTCGGCGTCGGCGAGCGGCCCCCAGCGTTCGATCTGCTTCGAGAAGGCGTCCCGCTGTCCGGGGCCGAACCCGAGTGCGCCGGCAATGTCGCGCACCGCGTTCTTCGGCCGATACTGGATGACATTGCAGACCTGGGCGGCCCGGTCACGTCCGTATGTGCCGTAGACGTACTGGATGATCTCTTCACGCCGGTCGGAATCGAAATCGACATCGATGTCCGGCTCTTCGTCGCGCAATGCCGACAGAAACCTCTCGAACGGCAACTGATAGGCGATGCTGTCCACCGCGGTGATGCCGAGCAGATAGCACACCGCACTGTTCGCCGCCGAACCCCGCCCCTGGCAGAGGATCCCCAGGCGCCGGGCCTGCGCCACGATGTCGTGGACGATCAGAAAATAGCCCGGAAAATCCTTGGCCTCGATCACGCCCAGTTCCCGTTCGATCCGCTCGGCGTCCGCAGCGCTCAGGTCGGGGTACTTTTCAGGGACCGCGTCCCAGACCAGCGTCCGCAGATAGCTCATCGGGGTGTGGCCGGGTGGCACGTCCTGCTTGGGCAGGGCCGGCTTGGCTCGACGCAGCGGGAAGGCGAGTTCGTCGGCCAGGACGACGCTGCGCTCGACCGCGCCCGGATAGCGCCGGAACCGTCGGCTCATCTCGGCGCCGGACCGGACGAACGCCGTGCCGGCGGCCGGCAGATAGCCGTCCAGTTGGTCGAGGCTGCGGTTGGCCCGGACGGCGGCGATCGCCTGCGCCAGCAACTGATCCTGCGGCTGGGCGTAGTGGACGTTGCCGGTGGCGACGACCGGCAGGCCATGCGCGGTGGCCAACGCGGCCAGGGCGTCGTTGTGCCTCGAATCCAGCGGCATTCCGTGGTCGATGAGTTCCACCGTCACCGCGTCACGGCCGAACAGCGCTACCAACTCGTCCAAGGCCCTGCCGGCCGCCTCACCCCCACCGTCGATCAGTGCCCGGCGGACGGCGCCCTTGCGGCAGCCGGTGAGGATCGCCCAATTCCCGTCGGCCTGTTCAGCAAGCCGCTCCAACCGATAGCGGGGCCGGCCCTTCTCGGCACCGGCCAGCTGCGCCTCGGTGATCGCCGCGGCCAGCCGGTGATAGCCCTCCGCGCCGCGGGCCAACACCAGCAGATGCGTTCCGGCCGGATCGGGACGTCCGTTCTGCGGGGCCGGCAGGTCAAGGGAGAGTTCGGCTCCGAACACCGTCCGCACCGCGGTGGATTCGGCGGCCTCGGCGAACCGGACCACCCCGTAGAACCCGTCGTGGTCAGTGAGCGCCATCGCGTACAGGCCGAGCCGCTCCGCCTGTTCGATCAACGCCGCCGGCCCGGAGGCTCCGTCCAGGAAGGAGAACGACGAATGCGCATGCAGTTCCGCGTACGGCACCGGATCGGCCGGACGCCGGATCGGCGGCCGCTGGTACGGCCCGCGCTTCCACGAGAACGGCGCGTCGTCACGGGCCGTCCCACGGCCACTCAGCGTCCCTTCCAGCTGCCGCCAGCTGACCGGTGGATTGTTGAACCCCATCGCGGCATCCCTTTCGTCGTTGCTGGCTGAGCTTGTCGAAATCCCTTACCAGCGCATCTCCAGGTCTCGACAAGCTCGACCGACGAGTCGTCCTAGTCGTACCTGCCCTCGGCCCACCAGGCACCCTGCTCGAGCACCAGCAGCCAGGCGGTCTGCTCGGCGTCCACGACCTGGAAACGGTGCGCCGTCCGGCTGCGGGCGGCGTCCCAACCCCGCTCGCTGATCGGCCACGGCCCCGCCCACGCCTCGATCGGACGCCGCCGCGCACCTTCCACCAGCACGGCCGGACCAGCCGACGGCTCACCTCGTTCACTCACTGTGACCGGGTCGTCCGCAGCGTCCAGGACGACCACAGAATGACGTCGCTGAGGGAAGATCGTCGCCGGGGCGGGTGCCGGCAGCGACCCCGGCCAGGGTTCGGCCCGGGAACTGGCCGGCGCCACCCGTTCACCCCAGGGCACCAACTGTTGTCGCTCACCCAGCCAGCGGCCGCCGGCGGTCACTGGGGTCACCACGCCCTCGTGGCCCAGCATCGCCTGCACTCGGGAGAGCGCATGGTGCATCCGTTCGTCCACCCCGGCGCCGAACAGCCCCGGCTCGTGATGCGCGGCGTCGTCGACCGCCACGGGTTCCAGCCGAACCAGAGCGATGCCACCGCGCAGACCTTCGCCGCCGGCCAGTTGCCAGCGCACCCGGTCGACCACGGCGGCAGCGTCGAAGGCCGCCGGATGCAGCCACACCCGCTCGCTGACCCGTCCGTCGGCGTCGGTGCAGCCGACCCGCAGTTCGGTGCACACTAGGCGATGTCTGCTCAGCGCGGCAATGAACTCGTCGGCGGCCGCCCGAACCGAGAAAGCCACCTGGTCGACCAGCTCCAAAGGCTGTTCGAAGCGGGCCTCGCGGACCAGTTCCGGCGGCGGCGTCCGAGGGGTCAGCGGACGGGAATCCCGTCCGCCCGCCAGGGCATGCAGCCGAGCGCCCGGTGGCCCGAGCCGGTCGAGGACGGCACCAGCGTCCAATGCCGCGAAGCCGCCCAGAGTGCGGACGCCGAGCCGGCGCAGCAGCCCGGTCAAGGTCTCCTCGCCCAGCACCGTCACCGGCAGCGGAGCCAGGAATGCGGCCGCCTCGCCCGGTGGGATGACCTGGACCTGGTCCGGGGGAGTGGCCAGCCGGGCGGCCAGCTCGGCGGTGAACAACCCGTCGGCGACCCCGATCCGGGCGTCGTAGCCGATCTCAGCCAGGACGTCGAGCATCACCTCGGCCGCCATGGACTCTCCGTCGTAGTAGCGGGCGACGCCACGGGCCGGCACCGCGCACACCCCCGCGCGAATCACCTGGAATCCGGGGGCGACCTGCTCCAGCCGGTCCAGCACGGTGCTGAAGAGCCGGTCGTCCCGCCCGGGGTCGGCCGGCACCACGACCAGCCCAGGACACCTGGCCTGCGCTTCTCGGCGCCGCATTCCCTCGGCCACCCCATCGGCGCGAGCGGCGGGCGAGCAGGCCGTCACCATGCCGGCCTCCATGATCGCCACCGGCCGGGAGCCACCCGTTGGTCGAGCTTGTCGAGACCTTTCCGCGGGCAGGAGTTCCCAGGTCTCGACAGGCTCGACCGACGGAAGGGTTTCGACCGACGTTGACCCCTCCGTCCTGCGCCAGGACGTCACCGGCCATTCCGGGAACCAGATCACCAGGCATCGCCGGGGCTCCGGGCCGGACATCAGCTCACCACCCGCAGCGGAGCCTCATCGGGCTGAACCAGTTGACCCGTGGGCACGGGACTCGAATCGGACGCCGCCGCAAGCCGGCCGGTGCCGTCCGGCAGCACCACCCTGGCCTGCCGGGGTGCCGGCAACCGCTTCGCGGTGACGGTGACCAGGACGTCGCGCGAGGTCAGATAACCGTGCCCCGCACCGACCCCCGACCAGCGCGGCGCCGAAACGCTCAAGGTCGCCTCGACCCGCGGCCACGTGCCGGCGACCAGCAGTACCGTTCCGCTGTTGCGCAGCCGGGCGGCGAGCCGACCGGCGTCCGCCTCCCGCACTCGGTTCCCGGGACGCACCGCAACCACCGGCAGCACTTCGGCCAGGGCGGCGGTGATCGCGAACCAGCGCTCGCCCGGACGCGGCACCAGCGCCGTCCGGTCGAGGCTCAGACCGGCCTGCTCGGCTGCTTCAGCGCCGAGTTCGGGTAGGCCGATCACTCCGCACCAGGAACCCGCCCGGGAGGGTTCGGCCAGCAACGCCAGCAGCAGCGCACCAGGGGTCACCGAATAGATCGAGCCCGGCATCAGCCCCCGGTCCGGGAGCAAGCCGGTCAACGCCGGCGGCACCGGCAGTGACCGGTCGGTCCGGAGCCCGGCCCAGCGGACGTCCCCCTGCACCCGGCGGAGGCTCTTCGCGCGCGCGTCCACATCCAGCGGAGAGGTGGCACCGTTCGTCATGTATCGATGATCGAACTAATGTTCGATTACGTCAAGCCGTCTCCGGGGCATCCCTTGATGAGATCAGCGATTGCTGGCGAAGAAGCGCTGCGCGGTGTTGGTCTTGGTGTACGTGCAGTACCCCGTGCCTGAGCGGGCAGCACGGAACGTCATGGGGGACTTTGCTTCGTCGGCGCACGATGCGCCGACGATCGGTCTAGTACTACAGGGCTAGTTGGTGGTGGAGTCGTGTCTTGGTGTGGCAGCGGCGGGCGTGTTGTTGGTGTTGGCGTCGCCAGTGGAACCAGTGCAAGGCGAGAGCGAGGGCGGATTTCCCGGTGTGGAGGATGAGCCGCCGGATGTCGGCGAGGCTGATGGTGCGGCGTTTCCGGGGTCGGGTTTTGTCGGGGCCGGTTGCGGGCCCCCTTTTTTCTCGGTGTGGGCGATGACGGCGAGGAAGGTGTGGGCGAGCATGGCCATGGTGATATGGCGATGCCAGGGATCCCAGTTACGGACTTGGTAGTTGTCGAGTCCGACTTCGTTCTTGGCGGCGCCGAAGCATTCTTCGATCGGCCATCTCGCGCCGGCCACGGTCACTAATTCGGTATGGCCGGCGCGGCGGGGGTTGTAGCAGGTATAGTAGGCCAGTTCGCCAGTATTGATGTTGCGTCGGATCATGTATTCATGATCGGGGCTGCCGGTGGGAAGGAAAGCCCAATCGTAGACGCGGTAGCCTTTCGTGCCGATACCACAGGCCCGGCGCTGCCACGCGGTGTGGTTCACTTTGGCCGTTAACCGGGTGTCGTCCATACCGTTTTTCGGGTCGGGGACCATCGTGTTTTTCGGGATCGCCATCACGTAGGCGATTCGGCGGGTGTGGCAGAATTCGCGTAGTCCCGGGTTTTGGCCGAATTCTTCATCGGCGGTGAACCAGGCGAACGGCACGCCCGCGTCGATGGCGTCGCTGAGCATGTCGATGACCTGGGCGGGCCGGGTCTGGAAGGCGATCTGGTCGGGGACACCCGCGGCACGGCAGCGGTCCCGGTCACCGATCCACGACTCTTCCGGGAGGTACAGGCGTCGGTCCAGCAACGCCCTGGACCGGTCCGGGGTCACGTAGGCCAAGAAGGTGGCGATCTGACAGTTGTGGGCGTGTCAGATGGTCTGTGTAAGTGATTCCTCGAACGATGAGAGGTATGACCATGACTATGACTAAGGACGAGCAGGCGGCAGCGCCGGGTCCGTTCGGATCGCCGGTGGCGCCGGCGTCGGCGCGGGAGACCGTCGAGGAGATGGTGCAGGCCGGTCTGTTGGATGCGGTGTTCGACCGTGTCGAGACCGGTGATCTCCAGCTGACCGGTGAGGGTGGCTTGTTGCCGGAGATGATCAAGGCGGTGCTGGAGCGCGGTCTGCAGGCCGAGCTGACCGATCACCTGGGCTATGCCAAGCACCAACGCGGTGACGGGACGAATGCCCGGAACGGGACCACGCCGAAGACGATCGCGACCGAGGTCGGTGACGTCGCGTTGGCGACGCCGCGGGACCGGACCGGCAGCTTCGAGCCGCGCCTGGTGCCCAAGGGCGCCCGCCGCGCCGGCGGCCTGGACGAGATGATCATCAGCCTCTACGCCGGCGGGATGACGGTGCGCGACATCCAGCATCACCTGGCCCGCACGATCGGCACCGAGTTGTCCCACGAAACCATCTCGAACATCACCGACGCGGTCGCCGAGGAGGTCAAAGCGTGGCAGGCCAGGCCGTTGGAGGAGATCTACCCGATCATCTACCTCGACGCGCTCGTGGTGAAGGTCCGCGACGGCCACCAGGTCCGCAACAAGGCCGCTCACGTCGCGGTCGGGGTCGATCTCGACGGCGTGAAACACGTCCTCGGGATCTGGGTCCAGGCCAACGAGGGCGCGAAGTTCTGGGCCGGGGTATGCGCCGAACTGCGTAACCGCGGCATCCGTGACGTCCTGATCGTGTGCTGCGACGGCCTGACCGGCTTCCCCGAAGCGATCGAGGCGACCTGGCCGCAAGCAACCGTGCAAACCTGCGTTGTCCACTTGATCCGGGCCTCGATGCGGTTCATCAGCTACACCGACCGCAAGAAGGTCGCCGCCGCGCTGCGACCGATCTACACCGCCCCGACCAGCGAGGCCGCCGAGCTCGAACTCCTCGCCTTCACCGAATCCGAGTGGGGCCGCAAGTACCCGGCCACGGTCGCGACCTGGGAGAACGCGTGGGAACGGTTCATCCCGTTCCTGGCCTTCCCACCCGAGCTACGCCGGATCATCTACACCACCAACGCGATCGAATCGTTGAACTACCAACTCCGAAAGATCATCAAGAACCGCGGCCACTTCCCCAACGACGACGCCGTGATCAAGCTGCTCTGGCTCGCCATCCGCGACATCGAGGACAAACGAGCCCGGCAACGCGCCAAAGAAGCCGGCCTGCCCCGCAACCAACGCAAAGCCCCCGGCCGACTCGTCGAAGGAGCAGGCGTACACGGCTGGAAAGCCGCACTCGGCGCCCTCGCCCTGGCCTACCCCGACCGACTCACCCGCTACCTATGAACGGCCCCCTCATGACCAACCAGACCGGGCACACCGAGCAGACCGAGCAGCTCGTCCGCCGAGCCATCGGCGACGCGCTCCTGGCCATGCAACGCCTCACCGCCTGGCTCGAAAGCGGCGACCCCGCCGCCCCCGCCTGCGCCGAAGCACTCAGCCTCAACGAAACCGACGACCCCATCACCATCGCCAACTGGACCGACGGCATCGCCTTCGGCCTCGAACACGCCATCAACAACCACTAAAACCGGAAACTACTTACACAGAGAACTTGACAAGCTCACAGTTGTCGATCCGGCCCAACGTGCCCGAATACTGCCGCTGCACCCCGACCGACTGGCGGCCCTTCTTCGCGAACCCGGTCGGATCAGCGACTAGCACCGCCTCCGGATCGGCCAGATTCTCCAGCAGATAGCCACGGTTGATCGCCAACAACTCGGTGGCATCCCACCGGGTCAAGTTCAAGAACCGTTGCAACGCTTTCGGCTCTTTCGCCCCAACATATTCCGATATCGTCCACCCGTTCTTGCGGGGCAGCTGGGCTAACAGGCCCCGCAGATACTGCTCCGCATGCGCCCGCGGCTCGGCCCGGTGAAATAATGGCTGCAACCGTTGAAGAACCCGGCCGAACTCAGCATCCCAGGCCGCCACATCAGCACCCGTCACCACATCATCATAGCCACACTCATTGTTCCGCGATCCCATGAACCGATTGTTTCACCAATTCAGCAAGAACAGGGACATACACGCCGCCCTTCCGGAAGCAAAATACGAGACACTCGATCGTCGTTTCAGATTTCGCCAGGTGACGCCGAATCAACACTATTTCCCGCAACACGCTGGATTGTCCGCAGGCAGGAAATACCGACCTGAAGAATAGATCAGTGATGCCATGAGAATATAGTTCCATTGGTGGCGGGCTGGTCCAGACGACACCACAGGTTGATCAACCAACCCACCGCCACACCCCACGATGCGAGTTCACTCGCCAGACCCACACCCAGACTGAACTAGCCCTGTAGTACTAGCCGGCGACCCGGTGCGGACTGCGGAAGGCCGGGACGCCGCTCGGCCGCTGCACCGGCCGGGTGGAGAAGCGGGCGGTGGCACCCAGGTGCCGGGTGCCCGAACGAAGGACCCGCAGCCGGCGGAACTCGGCATCGATCGTCCGTAGCACCCGCATGCCGTCGGGCAGCGCCCGCAGGTTGGAGGTGCCGTGGATCCGGTCGTGCTCGTAGCTGGGGATCTCAAGGATGGTCAGCCGGGCGGCGGCCGCCCGGCAGTTCAGCAGGGTCTCGATCTCGAATCCATCGCCCCAATGAGTGCCGCCGGCCTCGGGATCGGGGAGATCGAATACGTCCAGCACGTCGCGCCAGAACGCGTTGTAGCCGTAGCAGAGATCGGTGTAGCGGGTATGGAACAAGGTGTTGACCAGACCGGTCAGGGCGCGGTTGCCGAGCGCCCTGGTCGAGGTCAGGTCGGCGGAGCCGCCGCCGTGCAACATGCGGCTGCCTTTGACGAAGTCGGCGCCGCTGAGCAGTGCGGCCACCATCAGGGGGATCTCCCGGGCGTCGGCCGAGCCGTCGGCGTCGAACATCACCACAATGTCCCCGGTTGCGGCCGCGAAACCGCAGGCCAGGGCATTGCCCTTGCCCTTGCGGGTCTGCTGCATGACCCGCACCGACGGCATGACCCGTTGTGCGGTCTCGATGGTGCCATCGGCCGACCCTCCGTCGACGATGATCACCTCGTGCGCCTCCGGCAGGGTGGGCAGGACCCGTTCAAGGTTGGGTGCCTCATTGAAGGTCGGCACGATGATGCTGACCCGAGGGTGGGTGGGAACGGTACGTAACGACATGAGCGACTTCCCCCGAAGTGTTCTAGGCATATTCAGCGGACTAAGGCTTGCCTTACCTAAGTTACATCAGATTTGAGTCGTAATGGCAATCAACCGTTCTCTGATACGGACGCCCGCCGACTCTCGCCAGGCGTCTGTCGAAACCTCGCGATCAGCCGAGGTCGAGCTGGAACCCAAGGGTGCGCAAGGGATCGGCGAGTGCCTCCGCGTCACCGACCACGACCAGGCTGAGGTCGTCGGGTGGCAGGTGCCGCTCGATCGCCGCGGTGGCCTCGTCCGGTGTGATCCGGCGCAGAGCCGTGGCGTGTGCGTTGACGAAGTCCGAATCGAGACCGGCCTCGATCAGGGCAGCGACCTGGTCGCTGATCCCGGACGCCGTCGCGCAGCGCAGCGGCGCGATCCCGACCAGGAAGTTGACCGCGTCGGTGAGCTCGGCTCCGGTGATCGCCCGGTCGCCGTCGACCCGGACCAGCTCGGACGCCTCGGCGATCGCCGCGACCGCCACCTCCGTGCGGAAGGAGGCGTGCATCGCCATCAGGCCGCCGGTGCGCGCCGGGGTGTTGGCCAACTGGACGCCATAGGTGTACCCGCGCTCCTCACGCAATACCCGGTTGAGCCGGCTCAGGAACCCACCGCCCAGCACGAACCCGCCCAGCCGCAGTGCGGCGTAGTCCGGGTGTCGCCGATCCAGCCCGAACCGTCCGACCCGGACGTCGGCCTGGACCGCGCCGGGGCGGTCGATCAGCAGCGCGCGCGGCGGGGCCGCTCGCGGTACCTCGTGGACAACCGGTGCCGTGGGTTGCTCCCAGTCGGCGAAGGCGTCCAGCACGGCGGGCAGCGGATCGTCACCGAAGTCGCCGGACAGCACCAGCGTGCCGCGGCCGGGACCGTAGTGCGCCTGGTGCTGGGCGCGGACGTCGGCCGCGGTGATCAGGCTCACGCCGGACGCCTCCCCGGCCGTGGAGCGCGACGCCCGGAAGTCTCGGTCGACGACGGACGCCCGGAACGCGATCGCTCCCCGGTGGGCCGGATGCGCCTCTTCCTGGGCGAGCTCGGCGAGTCGTAATTCCACGTGCCGCCGGACATCGGTCTCGGCCAGTTGCGGCTCACGGACGGCCTCGGCGAACAGCGGGAGGGCGGCGCCGAAACGGGTACTCGGCACCTCCAGCCCCAGATGCGCGGCGCCATAGCCGGTGCCGCCGGTGAGAACCGCACCGCAGCTCTCCAACTCGTCGGCGAAGTCGGTTCCCGGATGGGCCGCAGTGCCCTCGTCCAGGCACCGTTGCAGGATCGCAGACACACCCTCGCGGTCGCGGGGTTCGCTCGACAACGGCAGCTCGAGCACCAGCGTGGCGTTGACCAGATGCTGGCCCGGGCGTGGGAAGAGCAGGACCCCCAGGCCGTTGTCCAGCCGCAGCGTCCGCGGCGTCGGGAAGTCCCAGCGCGGTGGCGGCGGCACGACCGGGCGTTTCATGCGGATTCCTTCCGGTAGCTGAGCACAGCGCGCTGTTCGGGCCGCAGGTACTGCCTGGCCGCGTCGGCGACTTGCGCGACGGTGAGGCCGCGCACCTCGTCCAGCCGGTGGTTCACCAGCTCGGGGTCGCCGTACAACGTGGCGTAACAGCCGATCAGATCGGCGCGGCTGTCGAACCTGCCCAGTTGGTCGAGCCACTCCCGTTCGAACTGCGCCTTGGCCCGATCGACCTCCGCGGCCGACGGTCCGTCGGCGAGCAGCCGATCGAGTTCTTCGACGATCGCCTCCTCCAGCTGCTCGGCGCGGACGCCGGCCAACCCGCGGGCCTGGGCGAAGCCGATGCTGTTCCCACCGATCAGCCCCAGCGCGGAAGCTCCGGCGCCCTCGGCGATCGTGTCGTTGCGGACCAGCCGCCGGTGCAGCCGCGAGGTCTGCCCGTCTCCGAGGATCGCCATGGCGAGTTCGACGGCGGCGAACTCGCCGGTGTCCCGGGCCGGCAGCCGCCAGGTGCTGTAGCTGGCGTCCGTCGGTACGTCGGCGATCACCTCGGCGCGGGGTATTCCGGTCAGCGGCGGCAACGGAGCCGGCACCGGACGGGGGTGGCGGGTGCTGGCCGGTACGCCTCCCAGGTAGGTCGTGGCACGGGCCACCGCATCGTCCACCGTGACGTCGCCGACGATGGTGAGGACGGCGTTGTTGGGTGCGTAGTGGGTGGCGAAGAACCGGCGCACGTCGTCGAGGTCGGCGGCGGCCAGGTCGTCCATCGACCCGATCGTCGGGTGGCTGTAAGGGTGCCCCTCGGGAAAGGTGAGCCCGATCAGGTGGATCAACACGTCGCCGTAGGGAACGTTGTCATACCGTTGTCGCTTCTCTTCGAGCACGACCGCGCGCTGGTTGTCGAGGGTTTCCTGGGTGAGTTCGAGGCTGGCCAGCCGGTCGGCCTCCAGCCACAGCGCGAGGTCGAGGGCCTGGGTCGGCACCGTCTCGAAGTAGTTGGTGCGGTCGAACCAGGTGGTGGCGTTCGCCGAGCCGCCGACGCTCTGCACCATGGCCAGATGCTCACCGGCGGTGACATTCGCCGACCCCTCGAACATCAGGTGCTCGAACAGGTGGGCCAGGCCGGTGCGTCCGGGTTGCTCGTCGCGCGAACCGATGTCGAACCAGAGATTCACCGCAACGACCGGCACGGTGGCGTCGGAGTTCACCACCACCCGCAGGCCGTTGTCCAAAACGGTGGAGTGCAGGTCGAAGCGCACGGCAGCGGACATGGGGCCATCGAACCACACCGCCGCGACAACATTCGGCCGACGCGGCTCACGGCCGCCGCAACGTTTCCACTCCGAAACATTCTGCCGGCGCGGCTCGTGGCCGCCTGAACTCGTCAGCTCAGATCGGGGGCCGGGGCGGACGCAGCAGCAGGGTGAGTCCCATCACGATGATCGATCCCGCCATCATCGGCAGCATCGCCGACAAGCCGTGTTCCAGCGCCAGCGATTCGAGCGCAGGGTAGGGATCGGTGGCTCCGCCCGAGCCATGCGGGCTGGGCAGCGCCGGATCGGACGGCGTGCCCGGTGGCAGCTGAGTCGAGCCTGTCGGCCACTGCCAGGCGGTCTGTCGCGGGTCGTCCGCTGCGGTGCCACTGGTGTACCGGGTGCTGGCGAACGGCGCCGGCCGCGACGGCGAGGGCACTGCCGGCCACGTCCAGGTCGGAGTGGCGCTCGGGCTGGGGCTCGACGGAGGCTCAGAGCCGGGATCGGACGGCGTGGGCGAGGTCACCGTCGGCAACAGGGTGGGCAGCGGCGGGGACAGCGTGGGGAGCGGCGGTGCTTCGATCGGCGGCAGGACGGGGGGCGCCTCGATCGGGCCGGAGTTGGTCGGCTGCGGCTTGTCGCTGGTCGCCGTCGGACGCGGCTCCGGGCTGCCGCTGGGAGTGGGGGTCGGCTCTGGTTGCTCGGGTGTCGCAGGTGGTGAAGTCGGCCCCGCGGACGGCTCGGGCTCGGGTTCCTCCCGGCTGGTCGCAGACGGGCCGGGTCGCGGGTTGTCCGTGCACTGGGGTGCACACGGCTCGTCGGAGGGCTGGGCGAAAGCGGTGGGGGCGGCAAGCAGGGTCGCGGCAAACATCGCGACGACGCCCCACCCGGCGACGCGCGACCATCGGCCGAGCTGACCTCTCATGTAACCCCCCCGAGGCTCACTAAGTTCCAGAGTACTCAGCAGATCCTCGGCTTGTCTTCATGATCGCGACGGTTTCGCTCGCGGCGACGACGGGACTTCGTCGATGGCGTCGCGGACGGCCCCGTCCGCGACCGGGGTCGCCACCTGCCGGGAGACCCGGAATCGGACGCTGTTCATGACGGTGCGCCGCCGTCCGGTCCTCCCCGGGACGTCCCGCGGGCGAGTCCCTCACCCGTAGCATTCCCGGTATGCCCGAACCTCGGCCAGCGCCCGCGATCGTGATCGTCGGCCACGAGTATCGAGACGCCATGGTCGACGAACTCGGCAAGCGGTACGCCGCCGACTACGAGATCGTCGCGCCGTCCACCATGCCCGAGGTGGTCGAGGTGCTGAAGGGGATGGGCGAGGTCCGCCGTCCGATTGCCCTCGTCGCCTGCGAGTTCTTCGCCGACGGCGAGAAGGCCACCCATATCTTCGCCAAGATCCAGCGCTTCGTGCCGACCGCGCGAAGGCTGGTGCTGGTGCCGTTCGAACGGTTCCGCGGCTCGTTGGCGGCGATGCGCGAGAGCCTGGCCAACGGCAGCATCGACGGCTACCTGATGCTCCCGCAGGGCCCGCGTGACGAGGAATTCCACGCCGCGGTGAGCGACCTGCTCAGCGACTGGGGCTCGTCGGTGAACACCTCCGAGATCGAGGGCACCAGGATCGTCGCCGACGAACCGAGCGCCGATCTGAGCCGGATCCGTGACTTCCTCAACCAGATGGGTATGCCCTACACGATGCACCGCTCGGACTCGGCGTCCGGCCGCGCGTCGCTGGAGTTGCTGGACGGCCCGGTCGAGCTGCCCGTGGTGCATTCCCCACAGCTGGGCACGATCGCGATGCGGCCCAGCAATGCCGACCTGGGTGGTGCGATGTACGCGCAGCCGCCGGAGCTCGACGACGGTGATCCGTTCGATCTCGTGGTGGGTCGGTTCGGGGCCGGCGGGTCTGGGTGCGGCCGTCTACGCCGCCAGTGAGGGGCTCAGCACGCTGGTGCTCGACTCGGGCCCGATCGGCGGCCAGGCCGGCACCAGTTCGATGATCCGCAACTATCTGGGTTTCCCGCGCGGCATTTCCGGGATGCGGCTGGCCCAGCGCTCGCGCGCGCAGGCGCTGCGGTTCGGTGCCCAGTTCATGATCGGCCACCCGGTCACGCGACTCCAGGTCGGACGGGGCGCCCACCCGCACCGGATCACCGTCCGGCCCTGCACGGTGGTGGTGGGCGGCGGGGGCGAAGGCCACCTCGGCTGGCTCGACCTGCGTGATCTGGTCACCAGCGAGACGGAGCGGGTCGACGCGTCCGGGCTCTACCTGCTCCTGGGTGCCGAGCCGACCGGCCGCTGGCTGCCGTCCGAGGTGGCGATGGACGAGCACGGCTTCGTCCTGACCGGCGCCGATACCCCGCGGCAGGCCTGGACGGACGTCCGTCCGCCGACGCCCTACGCCACCACGGTGCCGGGTGTGTTCGCCGCGGGCGACGTCCGCTCGGGTTCGATGAAGCGGGTCGCCTCAGCCAGTGGTGAGGGTGCAGCGGTGGTGTCGCTGGTGCACGGCCACCTCGCCGCGCTCGGGGCGGTGTAGAGGTCCCGCAGGTAGGGCCTGGCGAGCTGTGCGTGACCGCCGACGGTGAACTCGTAGCTCCGCGTTGCCGGGTTCATGTGCTCATCGGACGGCGACGGGCTGACCGGCGGGCTCCGGGTCGGCGCTGTGCTTCCTGCTCCGCGTCCACAATGAGAGGCCGAGGCCGATCAGGGCGATGCCGACCGGCACGGCGAAGGGACGGCTGAACGATTCGGGCAGCACGGCCAAAGCCAGCGCGGAAACGGTGCCGGCTGCGAACAGTGCGGAGGCCCAGCGGGCGAGCAGCCCGGCCCGGTAGAGCGCGACGCCGAACAGCAGCCCGCCGACGGAGTAGCCGATGCCGGTGATCAGGAAGAGCACCTGCATGGAGCCGATATCGCCCGCGGGGGTGTTGCCCATCGCGGCGTCCAGGTAGCTCTGCACGTACCCCGGGTCGGTCGTCGCGAGCGTCGGCAGGACATACCCGACGATGCATTGATTGGCGAACATCGCCAGGTAGCCCACGCTGACCAGCACATACCCCGTGACGCCGAGCGGACCGAAGTAGTGCCGGTTGTGCAGCAGCATTCCGGCGAATCCGGCGAGGGCGAGGACGGCCATCACCGCCTTCGCGGTCTCCCGAATGAACACCTCGGTGGTGACCAGGTGGTCAAGGTCAGCCGGCGGATGGTTGATCTGCACAGCGAGGTAGATGGTGCCGGCGAGGGCGGCACAGAGGCCGGCCGTAGCGGTGATGCCGCTGGTGGTGAGGGTCATGTCTCCCGACGGTAGGAATCGACCTGGTGACTACACATCACACGATGATGTGATCGGCGGCTGCGGGTGGATCGGGGCCGTCAGTCGATGCTGAGCCCGGCGGCACGGCTGACCGCGGCGCGGCGGGTCTTCACGTCCAGCTTGAGGAAGATGCGCTTGGTGTGGGTGCGGAACGTGTTCAGGGAGATGGACAGCGCGCGGGCGATCTCCGGTCCGGACAGGTCGGTGCGCAGGAATCGCAGCACCTCGCGTTCGCGCTCGCTCAACGGCTCTGCCGCAAGCTGCAGCGGGATCACCGGCGCCGCGCCACTGACCGAGTGCTCGTCGAGCAGACTGCGGGCCGCGCTGTTCGCGGCGGGGTCGTCGAAGCCGGATCGCAGCAGTCGTCGCAGCGGTTCACCGTGGTCGAGGAATACCCGTCGGTAGCCGGCCGGAACACCGAGTATGACGGCTCGGCTCAGTCGGCGTTGCGCACGGTGGCGGCTCCCTGCCGCGCGGCGGGCCAGCGCGCCGACGACGAGGAGTTCGATCAGGTTGCCGGCGCGGTCCTCGGCCTCCGCGAGTTCAGTGAGCGCGTCGACGATGGTGGCGGCCTCGCCGGCCTGCCCTTCGGCAAGCAGCAGGCGGGCGTAGGTCAGCTGCTCGTACTCGTTGCGGTAGGTCGGTTCGGCTGATCTGTCGACGCCCTGCTCCGTCGCCCAGTCTCGCGCCTCGCCGAGACGTCCGAGATCGATCAGAAGCTGGGCGCGACGGGCCGGCAACGGCCTGACGTCGGGGAAGAACCCGGGCAGGTACAACTCGTGCGCCCGGTCGATCAGGTCCAGCGCACCCAAGAGGTCACCGGCTGAGCGTCGCAGCTCACTTGCCGCGGCGAACCACCGGAAGCGGTTCTCCGGAAGGGACGCGGAATCGTCGAGTTCCCGAGCTGCCTGGAGCTCCCGGGTTGCGGCGTCAAGGTCGCCCCGTTCGCGCAACACTGTCGCGCGTCCCACGTGGAGGTCTGCTTGACAGGCCAGCGGGACGCCGGTGTGCGCGTCGGCTGTGGCGACTGCGTCGGCGTACATCGACCAGGCGGCCGCGAGCTCACCGAGCGCCATCGTCATCTCCGCCATCGGGACGGTCGTGGCAAGCGCATCGGCGGTGTTGCCGGCCGCCTCGAGCCGCCGTCGGGTGTCCTCGAACAGCGCGCGGCCGGCGTGGAGATCGCCGCGGACCCACGCGGTCAGACCGAGGAATCCCGCCGCCGCCGCGTGGACGAGGTGATCGGCTGGGCCGGCAAGCTCGCGGGCACGTTCGGCGTGGTGGACGGTCGCGGCCGGGTCCCCGTGTGCTTGGGCGAGCGCGGCCCGGTAGAGGGCGATGGTGGACGGCACGAGGCGGGTCTCCTCGGCGCGCAGCTGCTCGATCTCGTCCGGGACCCGTACACACAGCGGCGCGGGACGGGCGGTGAAACCGGCCCCGGCGGTCCTGAGCCACGGCTCGACCTCATCGAGGTGCCCGGCGGCCATCCCCGCCCAGCCGCGGAACGTCGCCAACAGCGGCCTGCCGATCAGCTCGGCCTGGTCGAGCAAGACCAGCCGGTCGATGATGGCCTGATCCCGGCGGTGTTTGCGCAGTTCGGGCAGTTCGGCTTCGACCAGGTCCGCGAGAAGGACAGGGTCGCCAGTCTGGGCCGCATGACCGATAGCCTCGCCGAGCATGCCCCGGGCGGCGTATTCGGTGGCAGCGACCGCGTGCAGCGCCGGAACGGACCCGGGACGGTTCGTCGCCAGCCGCGCCCGCAGTGCTCCGGCGAAAAGCGGGTGGTAGCGGTACCAGCCGCGGCCCTCGTCGAGGGCCACCACAAACAGGTTGCGGGCCTCGAGTCGTCGCAGGGTCTGCTGCGAGTCCGTACGGCCGGTGACGGCGTCGCACAGCCCGCGGTCCAGCCGCTCCAGCACGGACGTCGTGTGCAGGAAGTCGCGCGTGTCGTGATCCTCGCCCTCGAGCACCTCCTCGATCAGGTAGTCCAGAACGAATCGGTGGCTGCCGCTGAAGTCATCGATGAACTCGTCCAGGTTGTCCTGGTGTCCGCGCGCGGAGAGTCCGGCCAGCTGCAGGCCGGCCGCCCACCCTTCGGTGCGCGCCGCGAGCGCGGCTGCCTGCGCGGTCGTCAGGGTCAAGCCCGTCAGGTCACCGAGGAAGGCGGTCGCTTCGTCGGTGGTGAACGTCAAGTCGGCGGCACGGATCTCGACGAGTTCGCCACGGGCGCGGAGCCGGGGCAGTGGCATCGCCGGGTCGGCGCGGGTGGTCATGGCGACGGTGACGCGGGGCGGAAGGTTCTCGATGAGGAAGGTGAGAGCGCGGTGCACCTCGGGGGAGTCGGCGAGATGGAAGTCGTCCAGGGCGAGGATGACCGGGTCCGGGTGCTCGTCGAGTTCGTTGACCAGGCTGGCGACGGCGTCCTCGATCGCCGGCATTCGCTCGGCGGAGAGCAGGCCACGCGTGTGCGGCAGGCCGCCACCAATGGCATGGTTCAGCGCCGCGACGATGTCGGTCAGGAACGAGCCGATGTCCTGGTCGGACGCCTCCACCGCCAGCCAGGCGACGGTCGGCGCAGGGGAGCGTGCGGTGACCGAGACCAGCCACTGGGTCAGCAACGTCGTCTTGCCGAAGCCGGCCGGTGCCGCGATCAGGATCAGTCGCGGCATGAAGCCGTCGTTGTCGAGCAGCGCGGTGAGCCGCTCCCGGCCGATCGAGGCACGCCGGGGTGGCGGAAGGCGGAACCGGACGCCGAGAACTGGCACCCGATCACCGTAGTCCGCCTCGGCGATCCCCCGGGCCTTCCAGCCCGCTGCCGTCCGGGCCGTCCGCACTCCGGGCCGTCCGCCGTCTCGATCTCAGACGTTGCTCAGCTTCGGTCTCGTTGCCGAGGTTTGAACCTGAGCAACGAGCTCGAACCTGAGCAACGTAGCCGCCCGTAGCCGCCCGTGGGGGTCCGTGGGGGACGTGGGGGCCCTTGGGGGACGTGGCCGCCGGTGGGGCTACGGGCGTGGGGAGGTACCCGCCACCGGCTGAGCCTTGTCCGACAAGACAAAGAAGAAGGCCTCTCACTTGGTGAATCACCTAGTGAGAGGCCTCTTCTATTCGTAGCGGGGATAGGATTTGAACCTATGACCTCTGGGTTATGAGCCCAGCGAGCTACCGAGCTGCTCCACCCCGCGTCGCATGGATAACTATAGGGGAGGCTGGCGGTACACCCAAATCGGCAGGATGGGCACGGTCGCTCCGGTGCGACCCGACCGGTGCGCTCGGCTAGACTTCCGGGCGATCCGCCGCCCCGGCCGGGGGCAGCCTAGGAGGAGGACCGATGGTCTCCAGCACGACCGCTGCGACCGCCCCGCGTCGAGGATGGCGCTGGGCGGCGCTGTTCGTCACTGCGGCATTGTTGTCGGGATGCGTCGGCCAACCGTTGACGAGTAGCCAACCTCCGGCGCACACGCTGGTGGTCGGGGCCACCCTGGAACCCCCGACGATGAACCCGAGCGCGTCGTCCGCGGCCTCGATTCCGCAGGTGCTGCTCTACAACGTGTACGAGACCCTGGTGAAGATGGACGCCGCTGGCGACCTCAAGCCGTGGCTGGCGCAGTCCTGGGACGTGAGCACCAACCGCGTGGTCTACACCTTCAGGCTCAACCCGGCCGCACATTTCGCCAGCGGGAAGCCGGTGACCGCGCAGGCCGTGGTGACCAGCTTCAACCGGATCAAGACCGAACCCACCATCCCGGCACCGCTGGTTGAGCAGATGGCGGTGGTCAAGTCCACCGAGGCGGTTGATGACCACACCGTGAAGGTGACGCTGAGCCACCCGTCCAATCTGTGGTTGTACGACATCAGCTCGACCGCCGGCATCATCTACGACCCGGACGGCCTGGCCGGCCTCGACACCATCCCGGCCGGCTCCGGGCCGTTCGTGCTGCGTGCCTGGAACAAGGGTCAGAGCGTCGTGCTGGCCGCGAACCCGTCCTACTGGGGCACCTCGCCCCGGCTCGACACTGTGACCTTCCGCTACTTCCTCGACGCCAACGCAATGAACGCCGCGATGCTGTCGGGCGACATCGATGTCATCTCCAACCTGCAGGCCCCGGACGCGCTCGACCAGTTCAGCGACCCCAGCAGGTTCTCGGTGATCCAGGGCACCACCACCGGTGAGGTGGTGCTGGCCCTGAACAACGACCGCCCGGCGCTCAAGGACGTCCGGGTCCGCCGCGCCATCTCGATGGCGATCGACAAGAAGGCGCTGCTCGACACGGTCTGGAACGGCAAGGGCACGCTGATCGGCTCGATGGCGGTGCCGACCGACCCCTGGTACGAGGACCTGACCTCGATCAACGCCTACAACGTGGCAGGCGCCAAGAAGCTGCTGGGTGAGGCGAAAGTCAGCAACCTGTCGCTGAACCTGCGGGTGCCGACCACCGCCTACGCCACCAAGAGCGCCCAGTTCGTCGAAAGCGCGTTGCGTCAGGTCGGCATCAAGGTGACTGTCGAAGAGCTCGAGTTCAGCAAGTGGCTGGCCGAAGTCCACGGCGACGGGAAGAACCCCGGCGGCAACTACGACATGTCGATCGTGGCCCACGTCGAGGCCCGCGACCTGCGCCGGTTCACCGACCCGACGTACTACTTCCACTACGACAATCCCACCTACAACAAGCAGTTCGACGCCGCCGACGAGGCGCCCGCCGACCAGTTGGTGCCGCTGATGCGCAAGGCCGTCCGCACCCTCGCCCAGGACGCCGCAGCAGTCTGGCTGTTCGCGCTGCCCAACCTGGTGATCGCCAAGCCGACCGTGACCGGCATCCCGACGAACGCTGCCACGCTCAGCTTCGATCTGACCATGGTCGCCAACCGCTAGCGAGCGCTTTCGTGCCGACTCTGGCGTTCATCGGACGCCGGCTAGCGATCTTCGCGATCAGTCTGCTGGGTGCGTCCATGCTCGCCTTCGCGGTGTGTTCGGCGCTGCCGGGCCAGGTCGCCGGGGTGATGCTGGGCGACGGCGCCACCCCGGCGCAGATCGAGGCGTTGACCGCCCAACTCGGCTTGGACCGGCCGTGGATCGTCCGCTACCTGGAGTGGGTCGGCGGCATGCTGCACGGTGACTTCGGTTACTCCTACTTCACCCGTCAGAGCGTCGCCGAACTGATGGTGCCCCGGATCGCGGTCACCTGGTGGTTGGTGGTCTTCGCGCTGCTGCTCTCGATCGTGATCGCGGTGCCGCTGGGCATGCTGGCCGCGATGAAACGGCGCTCCTGGGAGGGGTTCGTGGTCTCCGGGCTGGCCCAGCTGGGCATGGCCGTCCCGGCGTTCTGGGCGGCGATCGTGTTGGTACTGGTCTTTGCCGTCGGCCTGCACTGGCTGCCTGCCAACGGCTACATTCCGCTCCGCGACGACCCGGCTGGCTGGGCGTCGCATCTGGTGCTGCCGGTGGTGTCGCTGGCCATCGTCCAGTCGGCGGTGCTGATGCGGTACGTCCGCTCGGCCTTCATCGAGGTGATCAGCGAGGACTACTACCGCACCGCTCGGGCGGTCGGCTGGCGTCCGTTCCCGGCGCTGCTGCGGCACGGGCTGCGCAATGCGGCCCTGTCGCTGGTCACCGTGATCGGCTTGCAGCTCGCCTCCGTCCTGGTCGGCGCGATCGTGATCGAGCAGGTGTTCGCGCTGCCGGGGCTCGGCAGCCAGCTGCTGTCCGCCGTGTCGCAACGCGATCTGATGATCGTCCAGGGCATCGTCATGTTCCTGGCCGCCTCGGTGCTGCTGATCAACTTCCTGGTCGACCTGTCGTACGCCTGGATCGATCCGCGGCTGCGGGCGGAGGGCCACCGATGAGGCGCGCCGGGTTGTGGTGCGGGGCCGTCCTGGTCGCCGGGGTGGTGCTGATGGCCGTCGTCTCGTTGTTCTGGACGCCGTACGACGCGACCCTGGTGGGGACGGCGCCCCGGCTGCAGGGGCCGAGCCCGGCGCACTGGCTGGGCACCGACGCGATGGGCATCGACGTGTTCAGCCGAATCCTGGTGGGCGCCCAGACCACCATCGTGGTCGGCGTGGTCTCGGTCGGTATCGCGGCCCTGCTGGGCGTCCCGCTGGGAATGTTGGCCGGCCAGGGTCCGCGCTGGCTGGACGAGATCGTGATGCGGCTCACCGACATCGCCTACGCGTTCCCGGCGCTGCTGCTGGCCATCCTGCTGGCGGCCCGGTTCGGCGCGTCCCCGGTGACTGCGATGACGGCGATCGGCCTGGCCACCATTCCCAGCTTCGCCCGGGTCACCCGGGCCGGCACCATTCAGGTGATCAGTAGCGATTTCGTGCTGGCCGCCCGCTCGTCCGGCACTCGCTGGCCGGGCATCTCGGCGCGTCACGTGCTGCCCAACATCGCCCCGCTGATCGGCGTGCAGGCGTCCGTCACGTTCGCGATGGCGATCCTGGCCGAGGCGGCGCTGAGCTACCTGGGGCTGTCGACGGCCGCGATCGTCCCGACCTGGGGGAAGATGCTGCGCGACGCGCAGGCAGTGATGTTCAACGCGCCACTGCAGGCCGTGTGGCCGGGGCTGGCGATCGCGGCGGCCGTCCTCGGCTTCAACCTGCTCGGCGACGGGCTGCGCGACCTGCTCGACCCCCGGCTGCGGGAGGTGCGATGAGCCGCCTGCTTGAGGTCAGTGAGCTGTCGGTGGCGTTCGGACGCCGTCACCGTGTCGCGGTCGAAGGCGTCTCGTTCACCCTGGACGCCGGTCAACGGCTCGGCATCATCGGCGAATCGGGTTCGGGCAAGACGGTGACGGCCCTTGCCGTGCTGGGTTTGCTGCCCGAGAACGCGCAGGTGACCGGTTCGGTCCGGCTCGCCGGTCGCGAGCTGATCGGCCTGGACGAGGCGACCCTCGCGCGGTTGCGCGGTGACCTGGTGTCGATGGTCTTCCAGGAGCCGATGACCGCCCTGGATCCGACGATGCGGGTCGGACGGCAGGTCGCCGAGGTGCTGCGGCTGCATGCGCCCGAACGCGCCGGGAGTTCCCGGACCCACGTGCTGGAGATGCTCGGACGGGTCGGCCTGGTCGACGCCGAGCGGGTCGCGGACAGCTTCCCGCATCAGCTGTCCGGCGGCCAGCGGCAACGCTGCCTGCTGGCGATGGCGCTGATCAACTCACCCGACCTGGTGATCTGCGACGAGCCGACCACCGCTCTCGACGTCACCGTGCAGGCACGGGTGTTGCGCCTGCTCGATGAGGTGTTGACCGCCGAGGGCGCCGCCTGCCTGTTCATCAGCCACGACCTGGCGGTGGTGTCGCAGGTATGCAGCGACGTACTGGTGATGCTGGACGGCCGGATCGTCGAGGCCGGACCGGTAACGCAGCTGTTCACCGCGCCGGAACACCCCTACACCCGGGGACTGGTGGCGACCGCCCGGATCGACCAGGTGCCTCCCGGCCAGCGGCTGCCGACGGTTGAGGACTTCTACCGGCGGGAGGCCCGATGACCGGGAAGCCGCTGTATCAGGTGAGCGAGCTCACCCGGGTGTTCGGACGCAACGGCGCCGTCCGGGCATTGGACGGGGTCAGCCTGGACGTGCGCACCGGCCAGCGGCTGGGGATCGTGGGGGAGTCTGGGTCGGGTAAGTCCACCCTGATCCGGTTGATGGCGGCACTGGACCGGCCGACCTCGGGTTCGGTGTCCTTCGAGGGGCAGCAGATCAGCGGGTTGCGGGAGCCCCGGCTCGGTTTCCTGCGCGCCGCCGTCCAGCTCGTCTTCCAGGATCCGCGCAGCTCGCTGAACCCGCGGATGACGGTCGGCTCGATCGTCACCGAACCGCTGCGTTCCCGGCACGTCCGGGGTGCGCTGGAACCGGTGGACGCCGGCGTCCGGCTGCGTGAGGTGCTGCAGGCCGTCGACCTGCCCGCGGACGCGGCGTCCCGCTACCCGCACGAGTTCTCCGGGGGACAGCGGCAGCGGATCGCGATCGCCCGCGCACTGGCTCCCGACCCCCGGGTGCTGATCGCCGACGAGCCGGTCTCGGCGCTCGACGTGAGCGTCCGGGCGCAGGTGCTGAACCTGCTCGCCGACCTGGTGGCGGCGCGCGGGCTGACGCTGATCTTCGTCAGTCACGATCTGTCCGTGGTGCGCCACCTGTGCGACTCGGTGGTGGTGCTGCGATCCGGGCGGATCGAAGAACAGGGCCCGACCGAGCAGGTGTTCGCCGAGCCGTCCGCCGACTACACCCGAGCGCTGATCGCCGCGATTCCCCGCCTCCGGCTCTGACCCAGCCCGCTCGCAGTGGCACGAAGGGGACGGTTCTTTTCGGTCCACTGGCGGGTACGCGTGGTACGAAGAACCGTCCCTTCGGTCCACCGCGGTACGAAAAGAACCGTCCCCTCGGTCCACCCCGCGGTCCACCGGGACGATTCTTTGAGCCGACAAGGAGCCGTCCCCTGAGCCGAGAGTTCCGGAAGCCGCCGGTTGAGCTCGTCGAAACCGAGGTCTCGACGAGCTCGATCAACGACTACCTCAGGGCACCGGGTCGGGCTGCGGCTCCACGAGGGCGCGCGCCGGACGGTAGCCGGTGCCGAGGGCGTCCGGACGGCGCAGGAAGGTGACCGCGATGACGCCCACCAGCAGCACGCACGCCGGCAGCAGCACCGACTGCGCCATTGCGGCGGAGAAGCCGTCCAGCACGACGGCGGGCAGCTTACCCTCGCCGAAGCCGCCGCTGTGTTCGGCGGCGCCGGGCAGATTCGCCACCAGCCGGGACTGCATGAAGGCGGCGATCGCGGCCGAACCGACCACGGAACCGATCGTGCGGGTGGTGTTGTAGATGCCGGCGCCGGCGCCCGCCTGGCGTGGCGGCAGGCTCCGGGTGGCGGTGGTGGCCAGCGGGCCCCACATGCCGGCGTTGCCGATGCCCATCAGCGCGGACGGCAGCAGGAACATCCAGACCGGCGTGTCGGGGTGCATCAGCGCGGCGTACCAGAACAGCGCGATGGCGGTGAGGAGCAGCCCCGGCACCAGCAGCCGGCGCGGGTCGACCCGGTCGAGCAACTGACCCGCGAACGGCGCGAGCCCGCCGGACAGGACGGCCATCGGCACCATCAGCAGTGCCGCCTGGGTCGGGCTGAGCCCGACGGCGAGCTGGATGAAGAACATCAGCGGCGGCGACATGCTGGTCACGGTGAAGCCGACCGCCGCGATCGCCACGTTCGACACCGAGAAGTTCCGGTCCCGGAAGAGTTCCAGCGGCACCAGTGGCTCGCTGCGGGTGCGGGCCTGCGTCCAGACGAACAGGCCCAGTACCACGAGACCGGTGATGACCATGCCCCAGACAGAGACCGGGCCCCAGATGGTGCCCCAGGCGTACGCCTCGCCCTCTTGCAGACCGAAGACGATCAGGAACAGCGCGACCGCGCTGAGCAGCACGCCGACGATGTCGAAGCGGTGCGGATGGGTGGGCAGCTTCGGCACCAGCACCCAGGCCAGCACGAAGCCGATCACGCCGACCGGCAGGTTGATGAAGAAGATCCACTCCCAGCCGAAGGCGTCCACCAGCAGGCCGCCGGCGAGCGGGCCGACCAGGGTCGCCACGCCTGCGGTTGCACCCCACAGCCCCATCGCGGCGCCGCGCCGGTTGGCCGGGAAGGTGCGGGTGATCACCGCCATGGTCTGTGGCGTCATCAGCGAGGCGCCGAGACCCTGGACGGCGCGCATCGCGACCAGCATGCCCAGCGAGCTGGACAGCCCGCAGCCGAGCGAGGCGACGGTGAAGACGGCCAGCCCGATCAGGTAGATGGTGCGCGGCCCGAAGCGGTCGCCGAGGCGTCCGGTGATCAACAGCGGGACGGCGTAGGCGAGCAAGTAGGCGCTGGTCACCCAGACCACGTTGTCGAGATTGTTGGTGGTCGGGTCGAGCGCCGCCTTGATGGCCGGGTTGGCCACCGAAACGATCGTGGTGTTGACCAGGATCATGAAGAATCCGACGACCAGCGCCCACAGCGCCGGCCAGGGATTGGCCGGGCCCTGCAGGCCGTGGCCGCCGCCGTCCGGTTGTGGCGGGACGGGTGTCGCCCGGTCGGGCACGGATTCGGCCCGGGTTGTTTCGCTCATCGGTGTGCTGCCTCTCGGTTACTGGGGCGGGCGGACGGCGCGGTGACGCGCGGCGGGCCCCAGGCGGTGTCGCCCAGGCGGGCGAGAAGGGTGTCGGTCCAGCGCAGGTCGGCGTCCAGCAGGGCCGCCTGACGTTCGATCTCGACGAGGTACTGTTCGGGAACTTCGCGGTTCCGGGCCTTGCTCAGGCCGTCGTGGTGGGTTGCGTGCTCGGCAGCCAGGACCTCCCGGCGGGCGGTCAACAGCTCGGCGACCTCGGCTCGCGGCAGATTGTGCGACTCGGCCAGCGCCACCCGGAACTCCGCGGGATGGTCGATCCGGGGAAGTTCGCGGCGCACCCAGGCGGTCACTGCGTCCGGGCCGTCCGGGGTGAGGGTGTAGGTGGTTCGCTCAGGACGGTTGCCCTCGCGATCGGTGCCCACCTCGGCGAGCAGTCCCACCGCGGTCAGCCGAGCCACCGTGTGGTACACGGTGCCGTTGGTCAGCGTCACCAGCCGGTCGTCGTGCCGCTGCCGCATCAGCCGGATCATCTCGTACGGATGCATATCGCCCTCGCGGAGCAACGCCAGCACCATCACCGCGAGCGGGGTGAGCCGGCAATCGTCTTTCATGCGCACCCTCCCGTTAGTCCGACTTGCATATCCCACACCAATTAGTCCAGGTGGACTATATGTCGCGGATCGCTTTCACACAACCGAACCCCGGGGACGGCTTCTCGGGTTACCGGCGACGGTTCTCTTGGTCGCTCGAAGCCCGGGGACGATTCTTACTCGTCCGAACGTCGAACGAGGGGGGCGGATCGCAGCCCATGGTCTGTCTCCGCGCGTGCGAATTCCGGATGAGAAGGAACCGTCCCCGGACGAACGAGGTCCCGGCGGCGCCGGGGTGCGGACTACGAAGTGCCGGCTATTCGGCGAGTTGCCGGACGACGGCCTCGTGCAGCAGGCCGTTGGTGGCGATCGCGCCGGGGCCGCGGGGGCCGTCCGCGCCGTCCAGGTTGGTGAAACGGCCGCCGGCCTCGCGGACGATGACGTCGAGCGCGGCCATGTCGTGCAGGGCGAGCTCGGGTTCGGTGGCGATGTTGACCGAGCCTTCGGCGAGCAGCATGTAGCTCCAGAAGTCGCCGTAGGCACGGGTCCGCCAGCAGCCGCGCATCAGGTCGACGAACTGCTGGCCGCGGCCGGACTCGACCCAACCGTGAATGGACGAGTACGACAGCGATGCGTCATCCATGCTGGCGACGGCCGAGACGCTGCAGGGCTGGCCTTGGAGCAGCGTCTTGCCGCAGTAGGCGCCACCGCCGACGCTGGCCCACCACCGGCGTCCGAGCGCGGGGGCCGAGACCACGCCGACCTTGACCTCGCCCTCGACCATCAGCGCGATCAGCGTCGCCCAGACCGGGACGCCGCGGACGAAGTTGGCGGTGCCGTCGATCGGGTCGATCACCCAGCGCCGCGGACCCCACCCGGTGTCCTCGCGCTCCTCACCGTGGACGGCGTCGCGCGGCCGAGCGGTCTTCAGCGTCCGGCGGATCGCGTCCTCGACGGCGACGTCGGCGTCGCTCACGGGGGTGAGGTCGGGTTTGGAATCGACCTTCAGGTCGAGCGCCTTGAACCGGCTCATGGTCAACGAATCGGCGTTGTCAGCCATCACATGGGCCAGTCGAAGATCGTCGAGGTAGCTCTGCTCCGCCATGTGCTTCAACCTATCGGTTCAGCGGCATGCCCGGCGGTTCCCGGACGCCCGTCGCGTCCGTGGTGTTCGGAGGAACCGTCCCCGGTGACTGGGAGAACCGTGCCCGGCGTCCGGAGGAACCGTCAACCGGACGTCGGACGTCCGAGCCAAGCGCCCTCCATCCGACGGAACGACTCGAGTCGCTCCGCGGCCAGCCGGCCGTCGGCGACCGCGTCGTCCAGGGCGCACTCCGGGGCGTCGGTGGCGTGGGTGCAGCCCCGTGGGCAGTCGGCGGTCAGCTTCTCCAGGTCGGCGAAGGCGCCGATGATCGACTCCCGGGTGACGTGGCTGAGCCCGAACGAGCGGACGCCGGGGGTGTCGATCACCCAGCCGGCATGCTCGGGCAGTTCCAGCGCGATGGCGGACGTGGAGGTGTGCCGGCCGCGTCCGGTGACCTCGTTGACCTCACCGGTCGCCCGGTCGACGCCCGGGATCAGCGCGTTCACCAGGGTCGACTTGCCCACCCCCGAATGCCCGATGAAGACGCTCGTCCGACCGGCCAGCAGTTCCCGTAACGGCTCCAGGTCGGCCCCCGGCCGCACCGTCACGATCGGCACCTCCAGCGGTGCGTAGGCGGCGATCAGTTCGTCGGCGGGCGCCAGGTCTTCCTTGGTGAGGCAGAGCACCGGGTCGAGGCCGGCGTCGTAGGCGGCCACCAGAATGCGGTCGATCATCCCGGTGCGTGGCGGCGGGTCGGCCAGTGCGGTGACGATCACCAGCTGGTCGGCGTTGGCCACGATCGGACGCTCGAACGGGTCGGTGTCGTCGGCGGTACGGCGCAACACCGTCCGGCGGGGCAGCACCGAGACGATCCGCGCCAGGGTGCCCTCCGCGCCGCTCAGGTCGCCGACCACCCCGACCTCGTCGCCGACGATCACCCCCTTGCGGCCGAGTGCGCGCGCCTTGGTCGCGGTGACCGCCACCTCGTCGAGCAGGCAGCGGTACCGGCCCCGGTCGATGGTCGTCACGATGGCGCGCGGGGCGTCCGAATAGTCCGGACGGTTCTTGGTCCGCGGACGAGTCCGGCGCGGGGGACGTCCGAAGCCGGCGTGTTCGTCCTCGGTGATGCCCCCAGCGGGCAGCCTGCGGTTCACCGGCACCCCACCAGCCCGGCCCACAGGCCTGGGAAGTCGGGCAGGGTCTTGCTGGTGCAGGTCACATCGTCGAGCCGCAGCCCCGGGACGGCCAGGCCGAGCAGCGCACCGGCATGGGCCATCCGGTGGTCGGCATAAGTGTGGAAGAGCCCGCCGTGCAGGGGCAGTGGGGTGATCCGCAGGCCGTCCGCGGTCTGCTCGACGCGTCCACCGAGGGCGTTGATCTCGGTTTCCAGCGCGGCCAGCCGGTCGGTTTCGTGACCCCGGACGTGGGCCACCCCGCGGATCCGGCCCGGGCCGTCCGCGACGGCCAGCAGGGCCGCCGCGACACAGGTGAGTTCGCTCGCCAGCGACAGGTCCAGATCGGCACCGCGGACGACGCCGTCGCCCGTCACGGTGACCGATCCTGGGTGATGCCGGATGCCGCCGCCGAGCGCGGCCAGCACCTCCAGGATGGTGCCGGCGGCCTGCGCGGTGTGCGTGGGCCAGGCGGTGGTGACTTCGCCACCCAGCAGCAGTGGTGCGGCCAGGAAGGTGGCGGCGTTGATCAGGTCCGGCTCGATCGCCTCGTCACGGGCGGCGATCGGACCCGGCGTCACCCGCCAGCGGTCGGCGTCGTCAGCAACCTCGATCCGGACGCCCCGCTCGCGCAACATGGCCGCGGTGAGCCCGATGTGCGGCCGGGACGGCACCGTCGCACCCTCGTGGCTCAGGTCCAGGCCGTCGTCAAACCGGGCGCCGGCCAGCAACAACCCGGAGACGAACTGGCTCGACCCGGACGCGTCAATGGCGACCCGACCCCCGCGGACGGACCCGGTGCCCCACACGGTGAACGGCAGCGCGTCAGGGTGGTCGACGCGGACGCCGGCCTGAGCCAACCCGTCCAGCAGCGGCCGGACCGGGCGCAGCCGGGCCTCGGGATCACCATCGAACCGGCTGGCGCCGTCGGCGAGCGCGGCGATCGGCGGCAGGAAGCGCATCAGGGTTCCGGCCAGTCCGACCTCGACGTCGGCCGCAGTGAACGAGGGCGGCGGTTCGACCCGCACCTCGTCGGTACCGAGATCGACGAAGCCGACTCCCAGCGAGGTCAGCGCGGCGCGCATCAGCCGGGTGTCCCGGGCGTCGAGCACACCGCGCAGCACGCTCGGCGCGTCCGCCAGTGCGGCCAGCACATACCCGCGCGCGGTCGCCGACTTCGAACCGGGAACGACGATGGTGGCCTGCAGCGGCCCGGAGCGGTTCAGGGGAGTCTCACCACCCACGCCGCCGGCGGGTTCACTTCAACGCGCCTTCCAGTGTCTTGGTGGCGGTCTTCGTCGCCTTCGCGGCGACCTTCTTGGCATTGCGGGCGGCACGTTTCCCACCGCGGGTCAGATTCGCCTTGGCGTGCGCGGCCTCCCGCGAGATGGTCGCCTTGGTGTGTTCCGCCTCGCGCCCGAGCAGCTCTGCGCGGTTCTTCGCCCGCCAGGCCAGGTCAGGGCGTCCCTCGGTGTCCTGGGCGGCCAGCACCACGCTGCCGGTGAGCGCGAGGTTGCGCAGGAAGACGTCCTTGCCGGCACCCTCGGAGTCGCCACCGGTGAACGGGTTGCTGGCGAGCAGCTGCGGCACCATGCTGACCGCGAGCGCTGCAGCGCCGAAGCGGCGTCCGATCCCGGTCGCCAGGCTCAACCCGCCTACCACCTGAGCGAGTCCGGTCAGCCGGACCAGGCCCTTGGCGTCCTCGGGAAGATAGGCGGCGGCCTGGTGGGGCAGGGTCTTCTCGGCCAACGGCAGGATGGTGTTGGCGAGAGGTTCCGTCGCCGGCACCAAAGGCTCGGGGTCGCGCATCGCCTTGACACCGTTGACGACGAAGAAGCTGGCCAGCATCGTGCGGGCAGCGAAACGCAGCAGACTCATGGGTTATGTCTAGCGCGTGGGGAACCGCTGATCAATCGTGTCCCGCCATCTTCGGGCTACTCTCACCCCCATGTGTGGACGGTATGCGTCGTCAGCAGACACCGAGTGGCTCGAAGAGGTCTTCGAGATCGACGAGGCTGCCGATGACCTGCCCGGCCAGCGCTACAACATCGCACCCACCGACCCGGTCGTCGCGGTGCTCGAGCGGACCCGCAAGGACGCCCCGGACACAGTCGTCCGCAAGCTGGTCGAACTGCGCTGGGGGCTGGTGCCGTCCTGGTCGCGTGATCCCACGGGCGCGGCGCGAATGATCAACGCCCGCTTCGAGACGGTGGCCTCCAAGCCGGCTTTCCGCCGGGCGCTGGCGGTGCGCCGCTGCCTGCTGCCCGCGGACGGCTACTACGAGTGGTACACCCCGGACGGCGCGGCCGCGTTGCCGGCGAGGCGCCGTCCGCCCAAGCAGCCGTTCTTCATCCACCCCGCGGACGGCTCGCCGCTGGCGATGGCCGGGCTGTACGAGTTCTGGAAGAGCCCGGCGGGGGAGTGGCTGAGCACCTGCACGATCATCACCACGACTGCGGCGGACGCCGTCGGCCACATCCACGATCGGATGCCGATGACGGTTCGGCCCGATCGCTGGGACGCCTGGCTCGACCCGGGACTCACCGAGGGCGCGCTCGACCTGCTGGACGCCCCGGGCGCCGAACTCGAGGCCTACGCGGTGTCCCGGCTGGTCAGCACCGTCGGCAATGACGGCCCGGAGCTGATCGAACCCCTCGCCGAGTCTTCGAACTGAGTCGCCGCTGGTCAAGTGTGTCGAGGCCTCCGGCGGGCGCACGACCGATGGGCGTCGATCAGTTCAACCGGCGGCGGTAGGGACGGGCAACGCCAGCTACTCCTCCGCCCAGGGAATAGCGGCCCGTCACCAGGCGTTCCCTGCGATGTGATGAGCACCCTCGGCACGGCGCGGAGTGAGCGCCCGGCGGCCCGGCTGGCCGACCCGCTAGTCTCATACGCGATGACCATTCCCGCTGCCGACGCCGAGGCCGTGGTCGATCTGGCGACCGAGACCCCCGACGAGCGTGCCGTCCGTTTCGAGCGCGACGCGATGCAGTACCTCGACCAGCTCTACGGTGCCGCCTTGCGGATGACCCGCAACCCGGCCGATGCCGAAGACCTGGTGCAGGACACCTACGTCAAGGCGTTCGCGTCGTTCCACCAGTTCACGCCCGGGACCAACCTGAAGGCCTGGCTGTACCGGATCCTGACCAACAGCTACATCAACACCTACCGGAAGCGGCAGCGGCAGCCGCAGACCTCCGGCGGCGATCAGATCGAGGACTGGCAGTTGGCCCGTGCCGAGGCGCACACCTCGGACGGCTTGCGCACCGCCGAGATGGACGCCCTGGACCGGATGCCCGACTCGGCCGTCACCGAGGCGATGAATGCGCTGTCGCCCGATTTCCGGTTGGCGGTCTACCTGGCCGACGTGGAGGGCTTCGCCTACAAGGAGATCGCGGAAATCATGGGTACCCCGATCGGCACGGTGATGTCTCGGCTCAACCGCGGACGCAATCAGCTGCGGACGGCGCTCGCCGACTACGCCGACGAACACGGGCTCTCCCACCGAGGCGGTGGCCATGACCACCGCTGACTGCGCGGCCGCGCTGGCCCGGCTGTACGAGTTCCTGGACCACGAACTCTGCGAGGCGGACGCCGACACGATCCGCGCCCACCTGGAGGCGTGCGAACCCTGCGTGGACCGATTCGACACCGAGGAACAGGTCCGTGCCCTGGTGAAACGGTGCTGCACCTCGGCCCGCGCCCCCGAGACTCTGCGCGTCCGGGTGACCCAGGTGACCACGATGACGGTGATCACCCGGGAGGACTGACCTCCACCCCTGGCCTGGCCGGTGTCCCGACAGAGGCGGCGTGGGCCGTCCGCAACGCTCGCCCGAGGAAACGCTGATCGCCGACACCATCGCTGGTTGAGCGACGTCGAAACCCTTGCCAGCGGGCGCACGCCGAGGTCTCGACAAGCTCGACCAACGAAGATCCGCGATTCCCTCACTATGTCGGACTCACCCGATTCGGTGAAGCGCCACCCGGTCAGGCGAGCGCGAGGCAGAACGGCGGGCGCAGCACAAAGCCCCGGCACCTTCCGGTACCGGGGCTGTGCTTTGTCGCTGCGGGAGTCAGGCGTTGGGACGCTTGCCGTGATTCGCCTTGTTCCGCCTGCGCGAGCGACGCTTGCGTCCACCCTTGCCCATCGTTGTCTCCTGTCGTCGTTCTGCTCCTGGGGCGCTGTCAGCGCGGCTTGCCATTCTGCCATAGGCTGCGGACATGCTGTCGATGGCCGAGGTGATCGCGAAGCACACGGCCCTGGCCCCCGATGATGTGGCCTGGCTCGACCATCTGGTTGCCGAATGGCACCTGCTCGCCGACCTTGCCTTCTCTGACCTCATCCTGTGGGTGCCGGACGTCGACGACAATGTCTTCTGGGCCTGCGCCCAGGTCCGTCCGACCACCGGTCCGACCGCGCTCGAGGACGACGTGGTCGGCGAGGACATCCACTACGATCCCGAGCACCTGGTCACCGAGGCGTACCTCTCCCACGAGATCGCCCGGACCAGCAACAACCAGCTGAACGCGGGCATCCCCGTTGACGTCCACGCCATTCCGGTGGTGCTGCGCGGCCGGGTGATCGGGATCGTCGAGGCGCACACCAACCGCCTCGGCATCCGCGCCCCCGGCGCACTGGAGGACGCCTACCTGGAGGCGGCCGAGGCGCTGTCGGGCATGGTGCATCGCGGCGACTACCCGACCGACGGGGACAAGTCCGTGCCCTGGGTGTCGCCGCGGGTGGGGGACGGCATGATCCGGGTGAACGCCGCCGGGCTGGTCACCTACGCCAGCCCGAACGCGGTCAGCGCCTATCGCCGTCTCGGCCTGCACACCGACCTGGAGGGCGAGAAGCTGGCGACCGTCACGATGTCGCTGCTGCGCGACCGGGCACCGGTCGAAATGGCCCTGCCGACGGTGCTGGGCGGACGTGGTCACCGCGAGGTGGAGATCGAGACACCCGAGGTGCAGCTGCGGCTGCGGATCATCAATCTCAACGATGCGGACGGCCCGCTCGGGCGCTTGGTGCTGTGCCGCGACACCACCGAACTGCGCAGCCGGGAGCGCCAGCTGGTCACCAAGGACGCCACCATCCGGGAGATCCACCACCGAGTGAAGAACAACCTGCAGACGGTGGCCGCGCTGCTGCGGCTGCAGGCGCGGCGCATCTCGTCACCCGAGGCCACCGACGCCCTGACCGACGCGATGAAACGGGTCGGCGCGATCGCGGTCGTCCACGAGATCCTGTCCCAGGCCTTCGACACCTCGGTGAAATTCGACGACGTCGCCGACCGGCTGCTGCGGATGGTGGTGGACGTCGCCGCGACCGGCGGTCCGGTGCAGCTACGCCGTGAGGGCAGCTTCGGCTACATGCCTGCCGATGTGGCCACCAGCCTGTCCCTGGTGCTCACCGAGCTGTGCCAGAACGCCATCGAACACGGGTTGGGCCAGAGTCGCGGCGTGGTGTGGGTCAAGCCCAAGGAGGTCGACGGACGGCTGGTCGTCGAGGTGAGCAACGAGGGTGCACCGTTACCGCCGGACTTCTCGCTGAACGCCACCAACAGCCTCGGGCTGTCGATCGTCACCACCCTGGTCGACGACCTGGGCGGTGAGTTCACGCTCAGCACCTCCGAAACCGGGGTGGGCACGGTAGCCCGGGTATCGATTCCGCTTGGCTGAGTCAGCGTCGCTCGAGCAGCGCTCAGTGCGTCGCTAGTTGGAACGCACCCGGGATCGGGCCGCCCGGCGCTTCAGCGCCCGGCGCTCGTCCTCGCTCAGACCGCCCCACACGCCGTGGTCCTGGCCGGCGTCGAGTGCCCACTGCAGGCACGCCTCGCGGACGTCACAGCGCTTGCACACCTTCTTGGCCTCCTGAATCTGCATCAGGGCAGGTCCAGTGTTGCCGACCGGAAAGAACAACTCCGGATCCTCGGTGAGGCAGGCAGCCTGATGGCGCCAATCCATGCGGTTTCCATCTCCTTCTTGGGGGAATGATTCGTGCCGTGCGGGGCGGGGGCGCCTCCGTCGGATGATTGCGGCACATGACGGTACGTGAGAAGCCTGTCAGTGGCGATGCCTCAGGACAAGACCCCGTCCATTATTCAACCTTTTCTCACCCCCGATTCCGCTGTCGGCGCATTTTCCCGCGGTTGGTCTACGGTGGGGGCGTGCAACAGGAGCGCCCGGTCGGGCTGAAGTTGGCGGTGGGCTGCAGCATCGCCCTCGGCCTCACCTTTGTCGCCTTCGCCGCCATCAGCGCAGCGGCTGGACACGGCATCTTCAGCGTGCAGATCGGCATTCTGCTCGCCGCCTACGGACTCATCCTGATCGGCGCCGCGCTCGCCCTGTGGCAGCGGCGGTTGTGGGCGCGTGGGCCGGTGGTGGCCTTCGCCCTGATGGCCGGCTTCGGCTTCGGCGAATACTTGCTGGAGCAGCCCTGGCTGTGGCTGCTGGCTCCGGTCTGCCTGGCCGCCGTGGTCGGTGCCGCACTGC
This sequence comes from Micropruina sp., assembly GCA_047602545.1. GTDB lineage: Bacteria > Actinomycetota > Actinomycetes > Propionibacteriales > Propionibacteriaceae > Micropruina. Next base: position 567,318 of record JASGHC010000004.1, read on the forward strand.
CCAGCACCACCAAGGCGCTGCGTGAGCGGCGCGGCACCGCCGAGGAACCGCTCGGAAAGCACTGATCCCCCGGCGGAGGAGCCGTCGAGCCTGTCGGTCGGGCTTTCGCTGGCCGAGCGTGTCGAGACCGTTGGGTTCCAAGGGTTTCGACGTCGCTCAACCAGTGACTGTCCGACCGGGCCGGACATCGGTGGTTCGACCCGTTCGACCACGCGTGGCCGACTATTCGGCGAGTGCGCGGCTCATCAGATCGTCGTGTTGCTCGCGGTGCACCTTGAGGGAACCCACCGAAGGCGCGGACGCCGCCGGCCGGGTCACCGGGGTCATCGTCAGCCGGTAGCCGGGCAGGAAGGCCGCCACCGCGCCGGGCAGGTGCTGACGCACGAACCACCACGCACCCTGGTTCTCCGGCTCGTCCTGAACGAAGCGGATGTCGGCGTCCGCAGGGAAGGCGGCCAGCAGGCTGGCCAGTTCCTTCGCCGGGAGCGGATAGAGCCGCTCCAGCGAGATGATCGCCACTGTGCCCTCCAGGCCGGCTTCGGCGCGAGCCGCCACCAACTCCCAGCGGACCTTGCCCGAGCACAGCAGGATGCGGCGCACCTGGGACGGATCGGCGATCGTCGGGTCGCCGGCAGCGGGCTCCCAGCGGCCCTGGGTGAAGTCGGTCGGCTTCGAGACGGCGCTCTTGGCGCGCAGCATCGACTTCGGCGTCGCGATCACCACCGGACGATGCCAGTTCACGTAGGCGTGGGTGCGGAGCAGGTGGAAGTAGCTGGCCGGGCTGGACGGCTGGCACACCGCCAGCGCGCCTTCGTGGCACAGCTGCAGCCAGCGTTCGATCCGGGCCGAGGAGTGGTCGGGCCCCTGTCCCTCGTAGCCGTGCGGCAACAGCAGGACGACGCCCGACTTCTGCGTCCACTTCGCATTGCCGGAGCCGATGAACTCGTCGGCGATGGTTTGGGCACCGTTGGCGAAGTCGCCGAACTGCGCCTCCCAGCACACCAGCGCGTCCGGTGCCGCGACCGAATAGCCGTACTCGAAACCCATCGCGGCGTACTCGCTGAGCAGCGAGTCGTAGACGTGGAACGTGCCCTGGTCGGCGGCCAGATGGTTGAGCGGCACGTAGGACTCGGCGGTGTTGCGGTCGATCACCGCGGCGAACCGCTGCACGAACGTGCCGCGCCGGCTGTCCTGACCGACCAGACGGACCGGTCGTCCCTCCAGCAGCAGTGAGCCGAAGGCCAGCAACTCACCGGTGGCCCAGTCGATCGGCCCGTGCAGGATGCCGTCCGCCCGGCGCTGCAGCTGGGGCAGCACCTTCGGGTGCACGGTGAAACCTTCCGGGAAGGTGACGTGGGCGTTGGCGATCTTCGCCATCGTGTCGGCGCTGATCGTGGTGCCTTGAGTCTTGCCCAGCTTCGGCGGGTAGTACGGCACCCGGCGGTAGCCGTTGTCCTCCGCGGCTTCTTCGCGGGCCTGCTTGAAGACGCTTTCCAGACCGCCGCGGAACCGGGTCAGCACGGCTTCGGCGTCCTCGGTGCTGATGTCGCCACGGCCGATCAGCGCTTCGGTGTAGAGCTTGCGGACGCTGCGCTTCTGCTCGATCAGGTCGTACATCCGCGGCTGGGTGAAGCTCGGATCGTCGCCCTCGTTGTGGCCGCGGCGGCGGTAACAGACGATGTCCAGCACCACGTCCTTGTTGAACCGCCGCCGGTACTCGAAGGCGAACTGGGCGATCCGGGCGCATGCCTCGGGATCGTCGCCGTTGACGTGGAAGATCGGGGCCTGGATGGTCTTGGCGACGTCGGTGCAGTAGGTCGAGGTGCGGGAATCGATCGGCGCTGTGGTGAAGCCCACCTGATTGTTGACGACCACGTGGACGGTGCCGCCGGTCTTGTAGGGCCGCAGCTGGCTCATCTGCAGGGTCTCGTAGACGACGCCCTGACCGGCGAACGACGCGTCGCCGTGCAGCAGGATCGGCAGCACCGGGAACCCGTCCTTGGAGTCCAGCTGATCGAGCTTGGCCCGGGCGATGCCCTCCAGGACCGGATCAACCGCCTCGAGGTGGCTCGGGTTGGCGGCCACGGACGTCTTGATCGTCTTGCCCGACAGCGCGGTGAACTCACCCTCGGCGCCCAGGTGGTATTTCACGTCACCGGTGCCCTGGGCGAGTCGTGGATCGACGTTGCCCTCGAACTCGCGGAAGATCTGGCTGTAGCTCTTCCCGACGATGTTGGCGAGCACGTTCAGCCGGCCGCGGTGCGGCATCCCGATGCACACCTCGTCCAACCCGGCGTTGGCGGCCTGGTCGCACAACTCGTCGAGCAGCACGATGGTGGATTCGCCACCCTCCAGGCTGAACCGCTTCTGACCGACGAATTTGGTCTGCAGGAAGGTCTCGAAGATCTCGGCTTCGTTCAGCCGGTCGAGGATGCGCAGGTGCTCGTCACGCGGCCAGGGAGCGTGCTGCACCTCGACCCGCTTCTGGATCCAGGTGCGCTGGTCGTTGTCCTGGATGTGCATGTACTCGATGCCGACGTGGCGGCAGTAGGAGCCGCGCAGCACCTCGAGGATGTCGCGCAGGGTCATGATCTCGCCGTCGTGGCCACCGAAGTTGCCCACCGGGAACTCGCGGTCGAGGTCCCACAGGGTGAGGCCGTGATACTCCAGCGTCAGCTCGGGGTGGGACCGCTGCCGGTACTCCAACGGGTCGATGTCGGCCATGAGATGGCCGAACTGTCGGTAGGCGGCGATCAGCGAGAACACCCGGGCCGACTTGGGGATCTGCCCGGGCCGTTCGGCGCTGACGTCCTGGGCCCAGCGGATCGGTGCGTACGGAATGCGCAGCGAGGCGAAGATCTGGTCGTAGAAGCCGTGCTTGCCGAGCAGCAGTTCGTGGATCACCTTGAGGAACTCACCCGACTGGGCACCCTGGATGATGCGGTGGTCGTAGGTCGAGGTGAGCGTGGTCACCTTGGACACGCCGGCATCGGTGATCCGCCGATGGGACGCCCCCTGAAACTCGGGCGGGTAGTCGATCGAGCCCACCCCGAGGATCAGGCCCTGGCCGGCCATCAGCCGGGGCACCGAATGGCTGGTGCCGATGCCGCCCGGGTTGGTCAGCGTGGCGGTGGTGCCCTGGAAGTCGGAGACCTCCAGCTTCCCGGCGCGGGCCTTCCGGACGAGCGCCTCGTAGGCGGACCAGAATTGCCCGAAGTTGAGGTTCTCGCAGCCCCGGATGCAGGGCACCAGGAGCTGGCGGGTCCCGTCCGGCTTCGCCATGTCGATGGCCAGGCCCAGGTTGATCGTATTGGGCTCGACCAGGAACGGCTTGCCGTCCACCTCGTCGTAGGCGTTGTTCATGGACGGGACGCGCAGCAGTGCCTGCACCATCGCGTAGCCGATCAGGTGGGTGAACGAGACCTTGCCGCCGGTGGTGCGGGCCAGATGGGAGTTCACCATCTGCCGCTGATCGATGGCCAGCTTCATCGGCACGTTGCGCACCGAGGTCGCGGTCGGCATCGTCAGCGACGCGTCCATGTTCCGGGCGGTCCGCATCGGCGCGCCGCGCAGCTGAGTGCGGGTTGGCTCCGACGCCGTCTCGCTGCGCACGGCGAGGTTCGGACGGTTCGCCGACAGCCCCATGCCGGAACCGGGGGACTCCGGGACCGGATCGTGCCGGGCACTGCCACCCGATTCCACCTTGGCCGATGCGGTGCGCGCCTCGCGAGCGGGCGCCGGTGCGGCGAGGCTGGCCGCCGCGCTCGCCGGCTGGGGCGGCCGTTTGTCGGCCACCACCGAATAGGAGTCCGCCGGCTGCGCGTCCGCGCCTGCGGACTGGCTGCTGGCCGGCGCCGACCCGGGCTGCGGGGCAACTGCCGGCGCTGCGCTCACGTCGGTCGGCTTCGGCTGTTGCGTCGGTTGCTGCACGGCGGGTTCGGTCCCTGCTGATTGGGGCGCGGCAGACTCGGTCGCGGGAGGTTCAGCAGTGGGCGGGGCGGTGGTTGCCGGCCCGGGCGGCGCGTCCGATCGAACGGAAGCACCGTTGGACCCGGCTGGGACGCGTTCTGCGAAGAAGCGCTGCCAGAGCGGATCGACCGAGTCGGGGTCCTCCCGATACGACCGATACATCTCGTCGATCAACCAGTCGTTGGCGCCGAATTCGTCGGTCTGCTGGTTGGACGCCGTCATATTCTCGGGCGCGAGGGGCACGATCGCCTTCTTCCGTACTTGTCGGACAGGCCGCAACGCCTGCACCTGTTCGATGCTACTAAGGCAGGACGGGTCGCGGAACCGGCCATGCCGGGGATCGAGCTGACACATCACGATTTTGCCGGCGGCGTCCGCGCGTCGCAGTGGCCGACCTGGCGCCACCTGGAAACGAGTCCGGTTCAGCACAACAACGGCCGGACTCATCAAGGTGAGTCCGGCCGTTGTCGTGCAGGTGCGCCTATGCGCCCCCGGCAGGATTCGAACCTGCGCACCCGCCTCCGGAGGGCGGCGCTCTATCCCCTGAGCTACGGGGGCCCGAGCCATCGGGCCGGCCACGACTGTAGCGCATCGCCGCGATCGGGAACCAATCGGAACTGCGTCCGGGGTGGTGACCTGGCCGGCGCCTGCCCACGTTGACGCCCCCGCGCTGCCGGGAGCCGTCCGTGGTTGGCGTCATGGCTCCGCGGCCGGGTCGGCGCGACCCGGACCGCTAATCTCGGCGTCATGCGTGGTGCGTTGCGGACGGTGGCGGTGCTGGCAGCCGTGCTGGTCGCCGGATGTTCCGGACGTTCCGCAGGTCCGGGTGATCCGGTACTCCGCACCACCGCACCACCCTGGCCGGCACCACGCGACGGCCTGGCGCAGATCCAGGCGGCCGGACTGGAGCCGTCCCGGCTCGACGACACCACCAACCAGCGCCGGTTCACCCTCACCCTCAGGGTGGACGGTGCCGCCGTACCGCTGGTGCCCTCCATCGGCATGGACCGTCCGCGCGCCCTGCAAGGGCCGGCGCACACCCACGACGACTCGGGCGTGGTGTGGCTGGAGGGCCGCGGTGCGGACCAGGTCACCCTCGGGCAGTTCTTCACGCTGTGGGGCGTCCGTTTCGACAAGCATTGCCTGGGTGCGGTGTGCGGCGCGCTCACCGTCCGCGCCGACGGCAAACCGGTCCCCGAACCCACCACCCTGACGCTCGCGACGGTTGCCGACCGGCTCGAGGTGACCGCGCGCGGCGCATAGCCTCGTCCAGCGGCCGGAGTTGGGGCCGTCCGGCCGGGCCGTTCTGGCAGAGTGGTGCGCCATGACCCACATGCACGTCGCCGGCTCGATCCATGCCGACGCGACCTCGCCTGCACCGCAGTGGCTGATCCGTCCCAACGACGTGAACGCGCTGACCAAGCAGCTGTGGAGCAACAACACCCGGCGCATCGACACCGGCGAGGTCGAGATCGCCGGCCGCACCGCGGCGTCCATCATCGACGAGGTCGGCAGCCCTGTCTACGTGATCGACACCGACGACTTCCGCAGCCGCGCCCGGCGCTGGCGTGAGGCGTTCGGCGACTGGCAGGTCTACTACGCAGGGAAGTCGTTCCTGTGCACCACCGTCGCGCGCTGGATCAACGACGAGGGCCTCGGCCTGGACGTCTGTACCGGCGGTGAGCTGGCGGTGGCGCTGCGTGGCGGCATGAACCCGGCGCGGATCGGCCTGCACGGCAACAACAAGAGCGACGAGGAACTCCGCGCCGCGCTGGCGGCCGGCGTCGGGCGGATCATCGTCGACTCCGCGCACGAGATCGGCCGGCTGGAGCGGTTGTGCGCCGAGCTGGGCACCATCGCCGAGGTGATGATCCGGGTGACCACCGGCGTCGAGGCGCACACCCACGAGTACATCGCCACCGCCCACGAGGACCAGAAGTTCGGCTTCTCGATCAACGGCGGCGCCGCGCTGGTGGCACTGGTGCGCAGCCACCACAGCCCCTCTCTGCATCTGCGTGGCGTGCACAGCCACATCGGTTCGCAGATCTTCGACACCAACGGCTTCGAGGTCGCTGCGCGGCGCACGCTGAAGCTGATCGCCCAGTTCAAGGAGGCGACCGGCACCGAACTCGGCGAGCTCGACCTGGGCGGCGGCTTCGGCATCGCCTACGTCAAGGAGGACACCCCGGCCACGCCCGAGGAGCTCGCCGCCGGCCTACGCAGCATCGTCGAGCACGAGTGCCGCGGGTTCGGCCTGCGGGTCCCGGCGATGTCGATCGAGCCGGGACGGGCGATCTGCGGTCCGGCCGGCACCGCGCTGTACACGGTCGGAACGGTGAAGACGGTCGAGATCGGCAGCGGCCAGTCCCGACGCTACATCTCGGTGGACGGCGGCATGAGCGACAACATCCGTCCGGCGCTCTACGCCGCCGAATACTCCGCCACCCTGGCCAACCGGGGGAGCGCCGCGGGGCCGGTGCTGTCCCGGGTGGTCGGCAAGCATTGTGAGGGTGGCGACATCCTGGTTCGCGACGAATTCCTGCCCGATGACGTCGCCCCCGGAGATTTGCTCGCGGTTCCGGCGGCGGGCGCCTACAGCAGATCGATGGCGAGCAACTACAATCACGTTCCGCGTCCGCCGGTCGTCGCCGTGGCCGACGGCCGGATCACCACCCTGGTGCGGCGTGAGACCCTGGACGACCTGCTGGCGCTGGACGCCGGCGCCTGACCGACGGCAGAACCGGCACGCCGCGAAGAGAACGCGAAGAGAAGAGGACATGCGATGACACCAGCCAAACCCCTCAAGCTGGCCCTGCTGGGCTGCGGGGTGGTCGGCTCGGAGGTGGCGAGGCTGCTGCTCGACAGCGCCGACGAGTTCCAGGCACGGAGCGGACGCCGGCTCGAGCTCGTCGGCATCGCCGTCCGTAACCTGGCCAAGTCTCGTCCGGGTATCGACCCCGCTCTGCTCACCGATGACGCCGCCGCACTGGTGGCACGTCCCGGCATCGACCTGGTCATCGAGGTGATGGGCGGCGTCGAACCCGCCCGCAGCCTGATCCTGGCTGCGATCGATCACGGCGCGTCCGTGATCACGGCGAATAAGCAGCTGCTCGCCCAGGACGGGGCCACGCTCTACACCGCGGCGGCCGAAGCCGGCGTCGATCTGTATTTCGAGGCAGCGGTGGCCGGCGCGATTCCGATCATCCGGCCGCTGCGCGAATCGCTGGTCGGCGACGAGCTGACCGCGGTGATGGGCATCGTGAACGGCACCACCAACTTCATCCTCGACAAGATGCACACCGAGGGCTCCTCGTTCGAAGAGGTGCTGGCCGAGGCACAACGGCTCGGCTACGCCGAGGAGGACCCGACCGCCGACGTCGAGGGCCTGGACGCCGCCGCGAAGGCCGCCATCCTGGCCAGCCTCGCCTTCCACAGCAGGGTGAAGCTCGACGACGTTGACTGCGAAGGGATCAGCAAGGTCACCGCGTCCGACGTGTCCGCCGCGAAGGACCTCGGCTATGTGATCAAGCTGCTGGCCCGCTGCGCACTGGCTCCGGACGGCTCGATCTCGGTCGGCGTCCATCCGACGATGGTGCCCGCGACCCATCCGCTGGCGAACGTCTCCGGTGCTTTCAACGCGGTGTTCGTGGAGTCCCGGCACGCTGGGCAGCTGATGTTCATGGGACCGGGCGCCGGCGGTTCGCCGACCGCGTCCGCGGTGCTCGGCGATGTGGTGACGGCGGCCCGCAACCGGGTGCGCGGGGCGTCCGGGCCGGGGGAGTCCTCCTACTCGGCGCGTCCGATCACGCCGCGCGGCCAGGTGCCGTCCCGCTTCTACCTCTCGCTCAGCGTCGAGGACGAGCCGGGCGTGCTGGCCCGGATCGCGGCGGCCTTCGCCCGCTATCAGGTGTCGATCCAGGCGGTACGGCAGGAGAGCGAACTCGACCGTCCGCACGGACAGGGCGCCAAGCTGGCGATCCTGACCCATGCGGCGAAGGTGTGCGACATGCGCGCAGCGCTGGACGACCTGCGGGCGCTGCCCGACGTCCGCGGCGACGTCACGATGATGCGGGTGGAGGGCTGAGCGATGCAACTGGCCTGCCTCGACCTGGAAGGCGTACTGATCCCGGAGGTCTGGATCGCCGTCGCCGAGGCGACCGGCATCGACGCACTGCGCCGCACCACCCGCGACGAGCCCGACTACGACACGCTGATGCGGTACCGGCTCGACCTGCTGGACGCGCACGGCCTCACCCTGACCGAGATTCAGCGGGTGATCGGCACCCTCGATCCCATGCCCGGCGCGGTGGAGATGACTAACTGGCTGCGGGAGCGTTTCCAGGTGGTCATCCTGTCCGACACGTTCTACGAGTTCGGCATGCCGTTCATGGCCAAGCTCGGCTACCCGACGCTGCTGTGTCACAAGCTGGAGATCGCCGACGACCGGATCGTCGACTACACGCTGCGGATGCCCGACCAGAAGCGCGCGGCGGTCCGCCGGTTCCACGAACTGAACTACAAGGTGATCGCGACGGGCGACTCCTACAACGACACCAACATGCTCGGCGAGGCCGACGCCGGCATCCTGTTCCGGCCGCCGGCCAACGTGATCGCCGAGTTCCCCCAGTTCCCGGTGGCTACCGACTACGACCAGCTGCGCGCCGAGTTCAGCGCCGCCGCAGCCGCCCTGTGACCGACGATCCGATGCCGGCACACGGGGACGGTTCTTTTCGGTCCACCGCCGCAACGAGCCTTTCCGCCCGGGCGTGCGGGCCGGGCAGAGGCGGCGCCTGATGGTTAACTTGCGCCCGTGAAGAGCCTGCCCGCCCGGATCGGCTACGTCTTGCTGCTCGCGCTGCCACCGCTGCTGGCGGCGCTGTACGCGGGCGCGACCACCATTCCCGGTGGCTCGCTCTACCCTTGGACGCCGGCGATGATCGACCTGGACGTCTACCGCCGCACCGGTGAACTGGTGCTGCAGGGCCAGGACTTCTACAACGTCGAGGCCTGGCTGCCGTGGATCTATCCGCCCTTCCCCGCCTTGCTCGCCGTTCCGTTCGGGGCGATGCCGACTGCTGCCGCCCAGGTCACCTGGCTGGCATTGTGCGTCGCCTGCCTGATGGCGATGCTGTACCGGCTGGGCCTGGCGGGGTGGCGGCTCAGCATGTCCGCGACCGCGATCATCTGGCTGGTCGAACCGGTCCGCGAGACGCTCGGCTTCGGTCAGGTGGCGATCTTCCTGGTGGCCGCGGCGGTGCTCGATTCGATGCCCGGCCCGACCGTGTTCAAGCGCCGGCTGCTGCCGGAGGGCTGGCTCATCGGGGTCGCGACCGCGGTCAAGCTGACCCCCGCGATGATTGCGGTCTACAACTTCTTCGCCGGCAAACGCCGGGCCGGCATCGTGAGCTTCCTCAGCTTCCTGGCCTGCAGCCTGATCGGGCTGGTCACCCTGTGGGGTCCGTCACTGACCTACTGGGGACGGCTGTTGTCGGGCGACTCCGGGCTGAACACCGGCATCGTCTTCAAGACCAACCAGTCCGTTCTGGGGGTCTGGACACGGCTGATGGGCGAGGCCAGCCGGGGCGGCCTGGTGCTGGCCGCGCTGGTGGCGGTGCTCGGCCTGGTCGCCGCCGTGCTGATGCATCGCGCCGGCGAGGTGCCGTTCGCGCTGTGTCTGGCCGGGCTGACCAGCCTGCTCGCCTCGCCGATCTCATGGTCGCATCACTACGTGTGGATCGTGCCGTTCGGCATCGTGCTGCTGCGCAACCGCCGACTGCCGGGGTATCTGCGCGTCGCAGGGTTGTTCTATTCGGTGTGGACGGCGTTCGCGCCGTTCAAGCTGCTGCCGGGGGACAACAACGTCGAGTTGACCTATCCGCCGCTGCTCATGCTGATCGACAATTTCGGGGTCTACCTCGGTGTGGCGATCCTGGCCGCCAGCGTGGTGGCTGCCGGGTTGACCCCGTGGGGCAGGGAGCGACGGCTGGCGCAGGCCCAGTTGCGAGAGGCCGTCCCGGCCTGACCACGCGCTGATCAACGCAGCCACCGCTGGTTGAGCTTGCCGAACCCTCTGCCGGCGGGCGCTCGGGTCAGGTCTCGACAGGCTTGACCGACGAAATCGGTAACTACGAGCGTCCGGGAACATCGGGTGCGCCCGGCGCGTTGTCAGTATTCGAGCGACACAGTGCTACAGTAGATACGCGCTGTAGTTTTCAGCCATCGCCCCAACAGATCGGGCGGACGATCACATTCGTCGAGGATTTCCTTCATCACCGGCCTCCGCGCAGATGAACACGTCCATGATCTGACCCGGAGTTGTCACACTCCTCACCATGCTTGTCCGCGCGCCAGTGACCCACACTCGCGCGGATGTCCCGAAAGGACCCACGTGACCGACACGATCGAAGCCGCAGCCCCCGCCAAGAACAAGGGGCTGACCGCAATGCTGCTTCCGGAGTTGAAGCAGCTCGGTACCTCCCTCGGCCTGAAGGGCACCGGCGCGATGCGCAAGAGCCAGCTAATCGATGCCATTCGCTCTGCCCAGGGCGGTGCACCCGCCCCCGCCAAGGCCTCGGCGACCGCACCCACCAACGGGGAGGCGTCGTCCGGTAAGGCTGCGCGATCCGAAACTCACGCGCCCGCTGCCGAGAAGCCCGAGCGGCGTCGCAACCAGCGTGCTCAGGCCGACTCCGGCACCACCGAGGCCGCATCGGCACTCGCGGTGGAGCCGTCCGCTCCCGCGCCGGAGGCGTCCGAGAGTCGGCAACAGCCGTCCAGTGACGAGAGCTCAGACGATGTGGCCGCCCGGCTCGAAGCGCTCCAGGGCGAGCGTGGGCGGCGCCGGCGCAACAACCGCAACGGCGCCGAGTCGGGCGACTCCACCGAGCAGAGCGCCAGCGACCGCAGCAGCGAACCCACTGTCGACGCCCGGCCGCAGCAGGTGGAACGCCAGCAGTCGCGCGACGACGACGAGTTCGGCAACGGACGGCGCTCGCGCCGCCGCCGCAACCGCGACCGGCAGAACCGGCGCGGCAACAACCGCGGCGGATCGAACTCGATGGCCGGCCTCGAGGTCGACACCAATGTCGGCGAGGACGACGTTCTGGTCAACATCAACGGAATCCTCGACGTCCTCGACAATTACGCTTTCGTCCGCACCTCCGGCTACCTGCCGGGCCCCAATGACGCCTACGTGTCGCTGTCGATGGTGCGCAAGTACGGGCTGCGCAAGGGCGACATCGTGACCGGTGCGATCCGGCAGCCGCGCGAGGGTGAGCGTAAGGAAAAGTTCAACCCACTGGTGCGGCTCGACACGGTGAACCTGGAGGCGCCCGAGAAGTCCCGGGACCGGCCCGAGTTCGGCAAGCTGACCCCGCTGTACCCGCAGGAGCGGCTCAAGCTGGAGACCTCGGCGGTCGGCATGACCGGTCGGATCATCGACCTGGTGTCGCCGGTCGGCAAGGGCCAGCGCGGCTTGATCGTGTCGCCGCCGAAAGCCGGCAAGACGCTGATCCTGCAGGCGATCGCGAACGCCGTCACCACCAACAACCCCGAGGTGCACCTGATGGTGGTGCTGGTCGACGAGCGACCCGAGGAGGTCACCGACTTCCAGCGTTCGGTCAACGGCGAGGTCATCGCCTCGACGTTCGACCGTCCGGCCGACGACCACACCACGATCGCCGAACTCGCGATCGAGCGGGCCAAGCGGCTGGTCGAACTCGGCAAGGACGTGGTGATCCTGCTCGACGGCATCACCCGGTTGGGCCGGGCCTACAACCTGGCCGCCCCGGCGTCCGGACGCATCCTGTCCGGTGGTGTCGACTCGGCGGCGCTGTACCCGCCGAAGAAGTTCTTCGGTGCCGCCCGGAACATTGAGGACGGCGGCTCGCTGACCATCCTGGCCACCGCGCTGATCGAGACCGGTTCGAAGATGGACGAGGTCATCTTCGAGGAGTTCAAGGGCACCGGCAACATGGAACTGCGGCTGCGTCGCGACCTGGCCGACAAGCGGGTCTTCCCGGCGATCGACGTCGCGGCGTCCGGCACCCGGCGGGAAGAGATGCTGTTCACCCGCGAGGAGTTGCAGATCATCTGGAAGCTGCGCCGGGTGCTGTCCAGCCTCGACCCGCAGGCCGCTCTGGAAACCCTGCTCTCCCGGATGCGCAAGACCGAGTCGAACCGCGAGTTCCTGATCCAGGTCACCCGCACCACCCCGTCCCAGAACTGACCCCGGTCGGGAGGCGAGACGCGTTTGCGCGAGTAGGCCCTCCCTAATCAGTTCAGCCCTCCCGTTAACGGGAGGGCTGAACTGATTAGGGAGGGCCTACTCGGTTAAGCTGGTCGGCTGCCTATGAGACCGGAGGTTCTTGTCATGCCCGCGACCGATGCGCTGACGCAAGCCCGGGAACACCTCATCGAGTCCCGGACGGCGCTGCGCGAGATGCGGGAGCACACCGCGTCGCTGGAGGCGCTGGCCGGCGACCGGCTCTCGGGGGAGTACCTGAAGCAGGCGCTCTACCGGCGGATGATGGCGCTGCGCGACGACCCGGACACCCCGCTGTTCTTCGGACGCATCGACTACCGCACCGACGCCGGCGCCGACGAGAACGAGAACTGCTGGATCGGACGGCTGCACGTCACCCGCGAGATGGGCAGCGAACCGATCGTCTACGACTGGCGGGCACCGGTGTCGCTGCCGTTTTACCGGGCCAGCCGCACCGAGCCGATGGGGGTCGTGCTGCGTCGCCGGTTCGGCTTCCAGCACGGCGAAATCACCGCCCACGAGGACGAACAGTTGGCCGGGGCGGCGGACTGCCCGCCGTCGCGAGAGCCGCCGCCGACGCTCTGCAGCGGGAAGGTACGGTCGGGGTCATCGTGGCCGACGATGGACTGACCGACACGATCGACGCGCTGGACGACGCGGGCATCGAGTTCGGCGTCCTCGGGGAGCCCGAGGAGGGCTTCGCGCACCGCCTGGACGTCGTGCCGGCCACCCTCGCCAAGGGCCTGGAGTTCGACCAGGTCGTGCTCTTCGAGCCGTCCGCGATCGTCGCCGCCGAACCGGACCGGGTCACCGGCCTGCGCCGGCTCTATGTCTGTCTGACCAGGGCCGTCAGCGGGCTACAGGTGGTGCACGCCACAGCGCTGCCGGTCGAACTCTCGGCCTGAACCGACCCGCTGATCAGGCCATACCCGGAGGGTCGGGAACCGCCTGCCTGGATCAGAAGATCCAGCCGGCCACCGGCGCGACCGGCCAGCCGAACGCGGCGGACGTCCGTGCCAGTGCGTCCGGCGTGAGCGCGGTCACCAGGCCGGCCGCGCCGAGTTCCGCCAGCGAGGTGCCGCCGAGGTAGCAGGCACCGACTTCCCGGACGTCCAGGGCGAGATCCGCCTCGTCGGAGGTTCGGGTGACGCGTGCGTCGCCGAACGCGCGGGCCCGCACCCGCCACCGCCCTGCGTTGTCGGGCAGCAGTGCGTCCGACACCTCCAGCACGACGTCGAGGTCGGCCTGGTAGCGGCGTCCGGCCAGCGCGGCCGGCAGGTCGATGATCCGCAGCCACAGGTTGTCCTGCCAGCGCGGCTGCGCGATCCGGACGTCCACCAACAGGTTCAGCAGCGGGTCGTCGACGGGCAGGTGCGCCACGGTGACCTCGGTGGTCAGATCCAGGTCGAGGAGCCGCTCCCACAGCATTCGACTGACCGCCGGGTCGGCGGCGACCACTTCGCGGACCCGCACCACACCCGTCGGCCCCGACGACTCCCAGCCGCCCCGACGCCGGAACAGCGCGTAGCCGACCGCATTCCCGTCCCGTTCGGCGATCAGGATGCGGGCCGGCTCGAAGCCCTCCCGGAAGGCGGCCGGGTCGGCGTAGCTGGTCGCCCGCAGCTGTGGCGTCTCGCGGGTCACCCAGCCGGGCCGCTCGACCGCGCCGTGCAGTTCCTCGACAACGGCGATGTGGGTGTTCACATCGAGGGTTTCGACGCGCACCGTGACCCCCTCCGCGCCGGACACTTCGCGCAGTGCCGCCCGGCGCGGCATCGTCAGGGACAGCTGCTTCGATGCCAGCCCGTAGCCGAACCGTCCGTAGATGGCCGGTTCGGCGGCGAACAGGATCGAGATCGGCTCCGACGCCGCGCGACGGTGCTCGAAATGCCCGGCCATCATCGTCCGCAACACACCGCGGCGGCGCCACTCGGGGTGGACGGCCACCCAGGTCAGGCCGGCGGCCGGAAGCCGGCCGCCCGGCACCGGGCAGCGCGAGAACGGGTAGGACGCGTGCATGGCGACCAACCGATCCGCACGGCCGGCGTCGACCATGCCGTAGGTCCGGTCCCAGGTGAGCGGGTCCGGCAGCTCGGCCAGCGCGGCCGCATCGTGGCTGCTCGGAAAGGCCCAGGTGTCCAGGTCGAGCACGTCGGAGCGCCGGTCTGCAGTGAGCCGGACCATCGTCAGGTCAGCGGGTTCAGACATGTGCCTCATGCTGCCCTCCCGCGGCCGCCGGCGCCAGGGTTCAGCGATCCCGGACCACTCGACGTGCCCGGACCCCCGTACCGCGCGCCGAACCACTTCGGGCTCGCCGAGTTCCGAACTTGGCGAGCGCCGAACAGTCAGGCGAGCGCTCGGGGGTACCGGACCAGGCGGGGAATGATTCGCCGGCGTCCGGCGTTTTGCCGTCGTCCAGCCCGATCGGGCAGAATAGACGGTCGTTGCCGGTTCACGCCATGGGCCTCTCGCTGGCCCCACTTCCATCCAGGCGACCCGGCGCAGAATGAGGAGTTCGATCATGAAGCAGGGGATTCATCCCGACTACCAGGTTACCCAGGTGACGTGCAGCTGTGGCAACACCTTCAGCACCCGCAGCACCGCGAAGGACGGCTCGATCCACGCCGAAGTCTGCGCGGCCTGCCACCCGTTCTACACCGGCAAGCAGAAGATCCTCGACACCGGCGGCCGCGTGGCCCGGTTCGAGCGCCGCTACGCCAAGAAGCCGGCCGGCAAGTGATTCACGGCACAGCGCCGGAGCCCCGTCGGGCTCCGGCGCTGTGCCGTCCCCGGAACCGCGTCCCATCCACTGACCAGGAAGGCTGAGTGGTCCGCCGATGTTCGAGGCAACTGACGGCTTGCGTGCCGAGTTCGCCGAGCTTGAGCAGCGGCTCGCCGATCCCGCGACGCATGCCGACCTGGCGCTGGCCCGCAAGACCGGACGCCGTTACGCCGAGCTGACCCCGATCGTGAAGGGCCTGGACGCCTACGACCGGCTCACCGGCGACCTGGCGGCTGCCCGCGAACTGGCGGCCGACGACCCGGCCTTCGCCGACGAGGCCGACAGCCTCAGCGAGCAGCTCATCGAGGTCACCGACAGGTTGACCCGGCTGCTCGCACCCCGCGATCCGCACGACTCCTCCGACGCCCTGATGGAGATCAAATCGGGCGAAGGCGGCGAGGAATCGGCACTGTTCGCCGCCGACCTGTTCCGGATGTACAGCCGCTATGCCGAGACCCGCGGCTGGGCGGTCGAGGTGCTCGACAGCCAGGAGACCGACCTGGGCGGCTTCAAGTCGATCACCCTGGCGATCAAGGCCAAGGGCACCGACCCGGACAACTTCCCGTACGGCGTGCTCAAATTCGAGGGCGGTGTGCACCGGGTGCAGCGGGTGCCGGTGACCGAGACCCAGGGCCGGGTGCACACCTCCGCGGCCGGCGTCCTGGTGATGCCCGAGGCCGAGGACACCGAGGTTGCGATCGACCCCGACGACCTGCGGATCGACGTGTATCGCAGCTCCGGTCCCGGCGGTCAGGGCGTGAACACCACCGATTCGGCGGTCCGGATCACCCACCTGCCGACCGGCATCGTGGTCAGCTGCCAGAACGAGCGCTCGCAGCTGCAGAACAAAGAGTCAGCGATGCGGATGCTGCGGGCCCGGCTGGTCGCCGCGGCCGAGGAGCAGGCCGCCGCCGAAGCCTCCGCAGCCCGCCGCTCGCAGGTGCGTACCGTCGACCGCTCCGAACGGATCCGCACCTACAACTTCGGCGAGAACCGGATCGCCGACCACCGGATCGGCTACAAGGCCTACAACCTCGACTCGGTGCTGGCCGGCAACCTGGGCGGCGTGATCGACGCGCTGCAGGCCGCCGATCTGGCCGAACGGCTGGAAGGCATCGGATGACCTCGGTCTCCGCCCTGCTGCGGAGCGCGACCCTCCGGGTTCCGGACGCCGACGCCCGGCTCTTGCTGGCCCACGTCCTCGACGTCCCCACCTCCCGGCTGCTCACCCTGGGCGCGCTTGATTCCGACGCCGTGGAGCGGTTCGACGACCTGCTCGGACGCCGTGAGGCCGGCCTCCCGGTGCAGTATCTGACCGGCCGGGCTGCCTTCCGGCACGTTGAGGTCGCCGTCGGGCCCGGGGTGTTCATCCCACGTCCGGAAACCGAGGTGATGACCGGCTGGGCGTTGGACCGGCTGGCCGAGGCGGGGGAGTCCCCGCTGGTGGTCGAACTGTGCGCCGGATCGGGAGCGATCTCGCTGGCCATCGCGGACGAGTTTCCGGCCGCCCGCCAGTACGCCGTCGAACTGAGCGCGGACGCGGTGGCCTATGCCGCGCGGAACCTGGACGGCACTGGCGTCGCACTCATCGAGGCCGACATGACCGATGCCCTGCCCGAACTGGACGGCACCGTCAACCTGGTCATCGCCAACCCGCCCTACGTGCCGCTGGAGGCCTACGACGGCATCCCGCCCGAGGTGCGCGACCACGAGCCGAGCCTGGCGCTGTTCTCCGGCCAGGACGGTCTCGACGCGATGCGCGTGCTCGCCCGGGTCGCCGCCCGGTTGTTGCGGCCCGGCGGTTGGGTGTGCGCCGAGCATGCCGAGGTGCAGGGGGAGTCCGCGCCGGCGGTGTTCGTGACTCATGGAGGCTTCGACCGGGTGCGCGACCATCGCGATCTGACTGACCGCCCGCGGTTCGTGACCGCCCGCCGGGCCGGCACGTGACGACGACTGAGCGCGCCATGACGTCGCTGACGTGTCCAACCGCCGCTTTGTCGCGGACCTACTGGTCTGGGCGTTGCAGCTGGCAGGTTGGGACGGCATCGGCCATCATGGGGCGGTGCCCCTCCCCGACGTCGTGTGGACTGATTTTCGCAACTGGACCGCGGGAGAGTTGAGGGAACGCGCCGATCTGGCTAGCAGATGGGGCGCGGGCAGCGTTGACCAGCTCGTGAGCATCGGGCACTTGAACGCGTTGGGTAGCCGGATGATGCGTTCCGCTGTGTCGCGTGATGCCGAGATGCTGCTGGCCGCGCTGCCGGCGGACGGCACAGCTATCGGCAGTCAGCGCGTTCGCGCCGATCTGGCCTGGACCGAGTTCGTTGTCCGTTTCGACGACGCCCGGGATCTACTGCTTGCCACCGGCGATGTGACCCTTGGCGCGGGCCGCGGTGGCTCGATTCGCCGTGTTTCATCGGGCGTGGAGGACCGAACCGAGCCGTCGCGGCGCAGCCGGAGATCCGATTCCCCGACCGAGGATCACGGCAGCCCTCAGGCATCCCGGCGGTCGGCGCCGCCAGCTTCGCCGCAGAACAAGGAAACACAACGCGCTGAACTGCACAAGACGATCTGGCGGATTGCCAACGATCTCCGGGGGAGTGTCGACGGTTGGGACTTCAAGGGCTACGTCCTCGGCATGCTGTTCTACCGTTTCATCTCCGAAAACCTGGTCGCATACCTCAACGAAAGCGAGCGGGCCGCGGGCGACGCCACCTTTGACTACGCCGCGCTCACCGACGCGCAAGCCGAGTTCGGTCGCCTCGACACGGTCGACGAGAAGGGCTTTTACATCCTGCCGAGCGAGTTGTTCGCCAACGTCCGGGATCGGGCCGGCAGGGACGAGAACCTCAACGAGACCCTGGAGCGAGTGTTCAGCCACATTGAGGGCTCGGCGAAGGGCACCGCCAGCGAGGACGACCTGAAGGGCCTGTTCCACGACCTGGATGTCAACAGTCCGAAACTCGGCCCAACGGTGTCCAAGCGCAACGAGAAGCTGGTTAAGCTGCTGAACGCAATCGGCGACCTACGTCTCGGCAGTGAGTTCACCGAGAACACCATCGATGCTTTCGGCGACGCCTACGAGTATCTGATGACCATGTACGCCTCGGGGGCGGGCAAATCAGGGGGAGAGTTCTTTACCCCTCAAGAGGTCAGTGAACTGCTGGCCCGGATCACTGTCGTGGGCAAGGCCTCCGTGAACAAGGTCTACGACCCGGCCTGCGGCTCCGGATCCCTGCTGCTCAAGTTCGCCAAGGTGCTGGGCAAGGAAAATGTCAGAAGCGGGTTCTACGGTCAGGAGATCAATCTGACCACCTACAACCTGGCTCGGATCAACATGTTCCTGCACGACATCAACTACGAACAGTTCGACATCGCCCACGGCGATACGCTCACCGACCCCGCGCACTGGGACGATGAGCCGTTCGAAGCGATCGTCTCCAACCCGCCCTACTCGATCAAGTGGGACGGCGACGCCAACCCGCTGCTGATCAACGATCCGCGGTATGCGCCGGCCGGGGTGCTGGCACCGAAGTCGAAGGCCGACCTGGCCTTCACCCTGCACATGCTGTCGTGGCTGGCGGTCAATGGGACGGCGGCGATCGTCGAGTTCCCCGGCGTCCTGTACCGCAGCGGCGCGGAGCAGAAGATTCGCAAGTACCTGATCGACAACAACTATGTGGACACGGTCATCCAACTGCCGCCGGACCTGTTCTTCGGCACCACGATCGCCACTTGCGTCGTCGTGCTCAAGAAGTCGAAGGCCGACAACAGCGTCCTGTTCATCGACGCTTCGGCAGAGTTCGTCCGGCAGGGCAACAAGAACAAGCTAACCGCCGCGAACCAGCAGAAGGTTCTGGACGCCTTCACCACGCGAGCGGGCGTGGCGCACTTCGCCACGCTGGTCGATCACGCCACGATCGCCGAGAACAACTACAACATCTCCGTCAGTTCCTATGTCGAAGCCGAAGACACCCGTGAAGTCGTTGATATTGGGGCACTGAACGCCGAGATCGCCCGTATCGTCGCTCGTCAGGCCGTACTTCGCACCGAGATCGACGACATTGTCGCTGACCTGGAGGGGAGCCCGACGTGAATGGGCGATCGCCGGCATTGATCGAGCCGCCCCACGGGTATGGCGAGTGGCTAGCTGAACTGAAGAATCGGATCCACGCCGCCCAACAGCGGGCAGCGATCGCCGTGAACAACGAACTGGTCGAGCTCTATTGGCAGATCGGAAACGACATCCTGACCCGGCAGGCAGAGCACGGCTGGGGCGCACAGGTGATCGACCGGCTGTCCCTCGACCTGCACGCGAGCTTCCCGGAGATGCGCGGATTCTCCGCCCGCAACCTCAAGTACATGCGTGCATTCGCCGCCGCGTGGCCGTCCCCAGACTTTGTGCAACAGCCTGTTGCACGATTGCCCTGGGGACACAACCTGGTCCTGTTGACCAAGCTGAAGGACCGATCGCAGCGGCTGGTCTACGCAGAGGCCACGCTCCAGTTCGGGTGGTCGCGCGCCGTCCTCGTCATCCAGATCGAGCGAGGCGTCCTGGAGCGTGAAGGTCGAGCTGTCACCAACTTTGACCGGACGCTGCCGGCTCCGGCGTCCGACCTGGCGCGCCAAGCGCTGAAGGATCCGTACAAGCTGGATTTCCTGGGCCTTGGCGAGGACGCCCGCGAGCGGGAGATCGAGCGTGCGCTTGCCGAGCACATGACGCAGTTCCTGCTGGAGTTGGGCGCCGGCTTCGCCTATGTCGGACGGCAGGTGCAGGTCGAGGTCGGCGGTGACGACTTCTTCATCGACCTGCTCTTCTACCACGTGAAGCTGCACTGTTACGTCGTCGTCGAGCTCAAGGCGACCAAGTTCAAGCCCGAGCACCTTGGTCAGCTCGGCTTCTATCTCGCCGTGGTCGACGGGGAACTCAAGGCCGAGTCGGACGCACCGACCATCGGGTTGTTGCTGTGCAAGAGCAAGAACGAGATCGTCGCCGAGTACGCGCTGCGGGACAACAGTCGCCCGCTAGGGATCGCCGAATACCAGCTGGTCGAATCACTTCCCGAACAGCTGCAAGCCAGCCTGCCCACCATCGAGCAGATCGAGCGCGAACTCGAAGGGGGACGGTCGTGAGCCGGATCAAGGACCTAGTTGCCGAGAGCTGCCCCGACGGAGTGCAGTTCAAGCGCCTGGGCGAGATAGGCAAACTGGTCCGAGGGAGTGGGATGCCGAAGTCCGAATTCACTCAGTCCGGAGTAGGGGCCATTCACTACGGGCAGATCTACACCTACTACGGGACCTGGGCGGCTGAGACGATCTCCTTCGTCTCCCCGGAAACAGCCGCTCGGCTCGCAAAAGTCGATCCCGGCGACATCATCGTCACGAACACGAGTGAGAACCTCGACGACGTCGGCAAGGCTGTTGCATGGCTTGGAACTACACAGATAGTCACTGGCGGGCATGCGACCGTCTTCAAGCATCACCAAGACCCGAAGTTCATCGCCTACTGGCTCCAGAGTCCGTCGTTCCATCGTCAGAAGAAGCGTCTGGCCACTGGTACCAAGGTGATTGACGTTTCTGCCAGGCAACTTGCGACCATAGAAATTCCTGTTCCACCGCTCGCAGTGCAGCGCGAGATCGTGCGAGTCCTAGATCGATTCGCCGCGCTAGAAGCGAATTTGAAAGCGGAATTGGAGGCTGAGTTAGAAGCGCGTCAGCAGCAGTACGCCCACTACCGAGACCATCTGCTGAGCTTCAGAGAGAGAGAGAGAGAGAGAGAGAGTTAGGTGGGTCGCGATGAGTGATCTGGGCATATTCATACGTGGCCGCCGCTTCACCAAAGGAGACCTCAGAGGTGAAGGGCTTCCGAGCATTCACTATGGCGAGATCTATACGCACTATGGCGTGTCCGCCACGGAGGCCCGCTCGTATGTTAGGACCGATCTCGCGGGCAGCCTTCGTTTTGCGAGACCGGGGGACGTCATTATCGCTGGCGTCGGCGAGACGGTTGCGGACGTGGCGAAGGCCGTCGCGTGGCTTGGCGAGACCGGGGTTGCAATACATGACGATTCCTACGCGTTCCGGTCTGATGTAGACGCCACCTATATCGCATACGTCATGCAGACTTGGGCGTTCCATCGTCAGAAGGAGAGGTACGTCGCCCGAGCTAAAGTCAAACGCATCGCGGGTGAGAACCTCGGGAGGATCGTTATCCCGGTGCCGTCGATCGCCGAGCAACGGCGGATCGTTTCAATTCTGAGTCAATTCCATACGATTGTGAGCGGTCTTGGAACAGGTCTCCGGGCCGAGTTCAAAGCCCGTCGCAAGCAGTACGAATACTACCGGGACAAGCTCCTCACCTTCGAGGAGGCGGCGTGGTCCCGGACTTCTACATCCCTCGGCACGATTGGATCGTTCAGATCGAGAGCGTCGTTGAGATGCTCGGAAGAGTCAACGCCATCGACGAACTGACAGGCGGAGGCCTAGAGTTGCCCCAGACCACCGCCTCGACGCCGTGCATTCGTCCACCACGATCGAGGGCAACCAGTTGTACGGCGACGGTTGGCCAGCGAGGTGCTGGTCTTCGCGCCGCCGCGGGAGGTCAGAGAGGCCGAGCACGCGCTTACCGCTTACGATGCCCTCGGCGACCTACACCCCACGGAGTGCCGAAGGCTCCCTGCGCGCCCAAGATCTGCTCACGACTGAGTTGGCTGTCGAGCGCTCCAGGCGTGGCCGCGCGTCTTGGCAGGACGTCGCGGACCATCAACCGCCACCCTCACCGAACCCAGAACGGACGGGGTGCTGCGTCGGGATGGATCCGCCAAAATGGGGCGGTGGGTTGTGACCAGGTGAACTTGCTGCACCAGATTGTCAGATCCGACCGGTACGTTCGGGTGCTATGAGTTCGCCGGATCCTGCATACCGTTACGAGCCGGTCGCCGTGTCGGCCGAGAGCACGGTCGTCGCCGAGTTCGTTCCGGATCAGGCGGCCGCCACGGCCTACCAGTCGGAGGCCGATCTCGAGCGAGAGTTCGTTCGACTCCTACAAGGCCAGGCGTACGACCATCTTCCGCTAAGGACGGAGGCGCAACTGGTTGCAAATCTGCGCACTCAGTTGGAGATCTTGAACGGGATCGTGTTCTCCGATGCGGAGTGGGACCGATTCTTCCGCGAGAAGATCGCCGCGGCCAACGACGGCATCGTTGACAAGACCATTCGGATTCAGGAGGACCACGTCCAGGTCTTGAAGCGCGACGACGGCTCGTCGAAGAACGTCATGCTCATCGACAAGTCCAGCATCCACAACAACCGGCTTCAGGTCGTCAACCAGTATTCGATCGGCCGAGGAGAGGGCGGGGCAGCCCACGCCAACCGCTACGACGTAACGATCCTTGTCAACGGGCTGCCGTTGGTGCATGTCGAACTCAAGCGTCGCGGCGTGGCGATCCGGGAGGCGTTCAACCAGATCGACCGCTACCAGCGCGACAGTTTCTGGGCCGGATCGGGTCTGTTCGAGTACGTCCAGCTGTTCGTGATCAGCAACGGCACGCTGACGAAGTACTACTCAAATACCACTCGGCGGCACCATCTCGATGAGTCGAGCGGCACGCGGCGCGGGCGCAGGACCTCCAACTCCTTCGAGTTCACGTCTTGGTGGGCCGACGCCACCAACCGGCCGATTCGTGACCTCACCGGCTTCACCAAGACGTTCTTCGCCAAGCACACGCTGCTCAATATCCTCACCCGCTTCTGCGTGCTCACCGCAGATCGGCTCCTGCTGGTGATGCGGCCGTATCAGATCGTCGCAACCGAGCGGATCTTGCAGAAGATCCTGATCTCGACCAACTACAAGCAACTCGGCTCCATCGCCGGGGGCGGCTACGTGTGGCACACCACTGGATCGGGCAAGACGCTAACGAGCTTCAAGTCGGCCCAGCTGGCCTCGAAGCTGGACAGTGTCGACAAGGTGCTTTTCGTGGTCGACCGCAAGGACCTCGACTATCAGACCATGCGGGAATACGACCGGTTCGAAAAGGGTGCGGCCAACTCGAACAAGTCGACCGCTGTGCTGAAGAAGCAGTTGGAGGACCCGAACGCGAGGATCATCATCACGACGATCCAGAAGCTGTCCACGTTTGTCGCTGCTAACAAAGGTCACGCGATCTTCAGCGGCCACGTGGTGATCATCTTCGACGAATGCCATCGGTCACAGTTCGGCGACATGCATGCCGCAATCACGAAGGCATTCAAGCGGTACAACCTGTTCGGCTTCACCGGCACGCCGATCTTCGCCGTCAACTCCTTCGCCGGCGGCAAGCCGGGCCTGCGCACCACCGTGCAGGCTTTCGGCTGTTTCTTCCACGGCGACCCGGCCCGGTGCCCGCACGGCCAGCATCAGATGGCGATCCACGCGTACACGATCGTCGACGCCATCAACGACAAGAACGTCCTGCCGTTCCGCATTGACTACGTCAACACGATCAAGCCGTCCGAGGGAGTCGCCGACAAGCAGGTCTCGGCGATCGACACCGAAAGGGCACTGCTGGCGCCGGAGCGCGTCCGTCAAGTCGTGGCCTACACACGCGAGCACTTCGACCAGAAGACGCGCCGTGCCCAGCACTACTCCTTGCAGGGCAAGCGGGTGCATGGATTCAATGCGCTGTTTGCGACGGCATCGATCGAGTCGGCGAAGCGTTACTACACCGAGTTCGCCCGCCAGCAGGAGGACCTACCTACGGACCAGCGGCTTAAGATCGGAACGATCTTCTCCTACGCCGCCAACGAGGACGTCGGCGACGACTACCTCGATGACGAAGGCTTCGAGACCAGTTCACTCGACCAGTCTTCGCGGGACTTCCTCGACGCTGCCATCGGCGACTACAACCAACTCTTCGGTACCAGCTACGACACGTCATCCGACAAGTTCCAAAACTACTACAAGGACCTGTCCGAGCGCCTGAAGAAGCGGGAGATTGACCTCGTCATCGTGGTGAACATGTTCCTGACCGGCTTCGACGCCACGACCATGAACACTTTGTTCGTCGACAAACGCCTAGTCAACCACGGCTTGCTCCAAGCGTACTCACGCACCAATCGGATCCTGAACTCCGTCAAGACCTACGGCAACATCGTCTCCTTCCGCGATCTGGAGGAGGAGACCAACGAGGCGATAGCGCTGTTCGGCAATAAGGAAGCCCGGGGCATCGTGTTGCTCAAGCCTTACGACGAGTACTACGCCGAGTATGCCGAACGGGTGAACGAGCTGCTGTCGTCCTTCCCGCTTGATGAGCCGATCATCGGCGAAGCAGCGCAGCGGGCGTTCATCGCGGTCTACGGCGCGATCCTGCGGCTGGCGAACATTCTCACCTCGTTCGACGAGTTCGCCGGGAACGAGATCCTCACGGAACGCCAGAACCAGGATTACCGCAGCATCTACCTCGACCTGTACGCCGAACTTCGTAAAGACCGCACGGCCGACAAGGAATCGATCAACGACGACATCGTGTTTGAGATCGAGCTGATTAAGCAGGTCGAGATCAATGTCAACTACATCCTGATGCTCGTCCAGAAGTGGCGTGATATCCGCGGTGACGGCCGCGACAAGGAGATCGCGGCCGAGAAGATCCAGCGCGCAGTCGACTCCAGCCTGACGCTGCGCAACAAGAAGGACCTCATCATGGACTTCGTCAACCGAGTGTCGGCGAGCGGGCAGATCGATGAGGAGTGGCGAGTCTACGTAGAGGCCCGCAAGAGCGCCGAACTCGACGCGATCATCGCCGAGGAAGGCCTCCGGCCAAGCGACACGCGGGCCTTCATGGACAATGCCTTCCGTGACGGCCGCTTCTCATCCGCGGGTACAGCGGTGACCAGGATCATGCCTCCGGCTTCGCGCTTCTCCGTCGATGGTGGGCACGGTGAGAAGAAGCAGCGGGTGTTGGCTCGCCTCCAAGAGCACTTCGGGCGCTTTCTCGGTCTTGGGTCTACCCCTTGAGAGCCGTGCATACAGGGCGCGTGGCCATCAGGGTTCCGCTGCGTCCGGCGGGATCGCTCGCTCAATAGGGGACCGCCCGCGGTTCGTGACCGCTCGTCGCACGGCCGCAGTGGCAGGATGGCCCTCGTGAACGAGCCGGACGTCCCGCAGCGTTTCGATTGCGACACCCAGGCCGACCATGCCATGGCCGCCGCAGCCTCCGCCGTCGCCGCGGGGGCCTGCATCGTGCTGCCGACCGACACCGTCTACGGCATCGGCGCCAACGCCTTCGACGCCGCCGCCGTCCAGGGACTGCTCGACGCCAAACAGCGCGGCCGCGACATGCCCCCGCCGGTGCTGATCGCCGAGCCGTCGATGCTGCGCTCGCTGGCCTCCGGACTGACCCGGGACGGCCTCGCCCTGGCGAAGGCGTTCTGGCCGGGCGCACTGACCGTGGTGGTGACCGCCCATCCCGACCTGCGCCTGGACCTGGGCGATCGCGGTGCCACGCTCGCCGTCCGAGTGCCCGACCACCCGTTCACTCGGGCGCTGTTGCGGCAGACCGGGCCGCTCGCGGTCTCCAGTGCGAACGTCAGCGGGCAACCGGCCGCCACCACCGTCGACGAGGCGATCGAGCAGCTGGGCGATTCGGTGGCGGTCTATCTGGACGCCGGCCCGGCCGGCGAGCCGGTGCCGTCCACCATCGTCAACCTCACCGGCGAGGCGCGGATCCTGCGCCAGGGCCGGTTGACCCGCGAGCAACTCGCATCGGCGGTACCCGGGCTGTTCGGCGACGATGCGTGAGTATGCCCTGGTCCTGCTGATCGCGGCGGGGGTGACCTACCTGCTGGCCGGTCTGTGCCGACGGCTGGCCTTCCGCTACAACGCGGTGGCGATCGTCCGCGACCGCGACGTGCACACCCGTCCCATCCCGTACTTCGGCGGCATCGCGATGCTGTGCGGGGTGGCGGCGGCGTTCCTGGTCGCCGGCCAGCTGCCCTGGCTGGGCCGCTTCGACCTGGTCGAACATGACACCCGGGCGGTCTTCCTCGGCTCATTGGTGATCTGCGCGGTCGGCGTGATCGACGACAAATTCGACCTGAATGCGCTGGCCAAGATCGCCGGCCAGATTCTCGCGGCAGGGATCGTCGTGCTCAACGGTGTCAAGGTCTACTGGATCCCGCTGCCCGGCACCATCATCAGCCTGGACGACGCCACCTCGATCGCCCTGGCGGTCATCCTGATCTTCCTGTGTGTGAACGCGATCAACCTGATCGACGGGCTGGACGGCCTCGCCGCCGGTGTGGTGGCGATCGGTTCACTCGCCTTCTTCACCTACGCGTATTGGCTGAGCTACGAACAGGAGCTGGTCCGGGCCACCACCGCCAGCCTGGTCACTGTGGTGACGGTCGGGGTCTGTGTCGGCTTCCTGCCCTACAACGTGCACGCCGCACGGATGTTCATGGGCGACTCCGGCTCGATGCTGCTGGGCTTCCTGATGTCCACCTCGGTGATCAGCCTCACCGGCCAGCTGGACCCGTCCCAGATCGCCGTCGAAGGCTCCGGCCTGGCGCTCAACGCCTACCTGCCGCTGATCCTGCCCTTCGCGGTGATGGCGTTGCCGTTGGGCGACCTGATCCTGGCCTACGTGCGCCGCACCATCGCCGGACGCCTCTGGTTCCAGGCCGACAAGCAGCACCTGCATCACCGGATGCTCGAGCTCGGCCACAGCCACCGGCGTGCGGTGGCCCTGCTCTGGCTGTGGTCGGCGCTGCTCTCCTTCGGCGCGGTGGTGATCGGCATGACCTCGACCGCTTGGGCGGTGGTGGCGCTCATCGCCGGCGTCGCCGTCGCCGCCTGGCTGACCTGGAAGCCGGTGCGCAGTGGCGCGGTCTGAGCGGCCGGCAGGCACCGCCTCGCGCCCTCGCCGTCCTCATCATCACGTCAGGAGCGCCGTCCATGGCTGACCGGAAGTTGTCCGCCAACGCGCGTCGGGCGCGAACCCTGCTGCGGGCCGGTGTGCTGGGCGGGACGGTATTCGCGGTCCTCGCCGTCGTCGGGGTGACGATCGTCCGCGGCCCCGCTGCCTTCATCAGCGCGGTCGTGGCGGCGTTCGTCACCCTGGTCTTCATGGGTCTGGGGCAGCTGATCCAGGTGCGCACCGCGGACGCGCCGCCGCAGCAGATGATGCTTGCCTGGCTGATTTCCTACGTCGTCCGGGTGGGTCTGCCCGCGCTCCTGCTGGTCGCCGCGTCCGCACGGCCGGAGCTACTCGCCGCGATGGATCGAATCGGTGTCGGCATCACCACAGTCGCAGTCGTCCTGGGCTGGCTTTCGTTCGAAATCCACGCCTTTTCCAGGCTTCGGATCCCTGTTTTCGATCAAACCGACGACACGGCTGACGACACGTCGGAGTGAGCCGGTGAGTGGCCCGGCGCGGCCCGTAACTGCTAGGCTCACGCAGGTCATGGATGAACGTCGCGGCCTCGATGAAGGGCTGCGGTGTGTCAGCTACCTGCTCAGCGGGGTGCTGCTCTATGGCGGTGTGGGCTGGCTGGTGGATCGCTGGCTCGGCATAACATTCGCGCTTCCGATCGGCATCGTGCTCGGTGCCGCCGGTGGCGTCTATTTGATCCACAAGCGGTACGGACGAACGGCATGACGACGAAAGTGGAGGTGTGATGGGGCGTCTGAGCCTGATCCTCCCCCTCGAGGGCGGTGGCGACGAGAGCCACTGGCCTCCGGGGGTGCACAGTTTCGACCCACGTCCGCTCTTTCCCGGAGCCGGAGTCGACTGGATCGACAATCACCTGTTCCAGGCGGTGCTCGGTGCGGTCCTCACCATCCTGATCTGGGTCTGGCTGGCGCGGCGGCACTCGGTGGTGCCCGGCAAGCGCCAGTTCGCCGGCGAATCGCTCTACAACCTGGTCCGCAATGGAATCGCGCGCGACCTGCTGGGGCACGAGTACCGCCGGTTCCTCCCGTTCCTGCTGTCGCTGTTCACCTTCATCCTGATCAACAACCTGTTCGGCGAGTTCTTCCCGTTCATGTTCCCGACCTTCTCCAGCATCGGGTTCCCGTATGCGTTGGCGCTGATCGTGTGGATCATGTACAACGCCGTCGGCATCAAGAAGTGGGGCTTCTTCACCTACGTGCGGCGGATGTCGCTGCCGGAGGGTGTGCCTTGGTTCATGTGGCCGATCCTGATCCCGCTGGAGTTCCTGTCGAACTTCATCGTCCGCCCGGTCACGCTGGCCCTGCGACTCTTCGCGAACCTTTTCGCCGGCCACCTGCTGGTGATCGTGTTCGTGGTGGGCGGCACCATGCTGGTTCAGACCGCCCAGGCCGGGCTCGTCATCGCCGGTGCTGCCTCCTGGATCCTCAGCTTCGCGATCTTCGGTCTGGAGATGTTCGTCGCCTCGCTGCAGGCCTACATCTTCACCGTGCTGTCCGCCCAATACATCTCCTCGGCATTGGCCGACGAGCACTGACGAACGTTCCCTAAGAAACACAAACCCATCCGAAAGGACCATCGATGCTCACCCTTCTGGAGATCTCCGGCTCCCTGAACATGGTTGGCTACGGACTTGCCGCAGTCGGCCCCGGCGTCGGCGTCGGCCTGATCTTCGCAGCCGTTATCAACGGCACGGCCAGGCAGCCCGAGGCTCGTGGCGCGCTGATGGGCACCGCATGGCTCGGCTTCGCCGTCGTCGAGGCGCTCGCCATCATCGGTATCGCCCTGGCCTTCGTGCTCGGCTGAGGCCGTCGCGATGACCCTCGAAATCAGCTTGGGGCCGCTGGCCCCGGCGCTGCCCGAGTTCATCGCGGGGATCCTGCTGTTCCTCGTGGTGTGGTGGGGTGTGGCGAAGTTCGTCGTGCCCAAGTTCGAGCAGACCTACGGTCAGCGTGCCCAGGCCATCCAGGGCGGGATCGAGAAGGCGGAGGCCGCTCAGGCCGAAGCTGCCGTTGCCCTCGCCCAGTACCAGGAGCAACTCGCTGGTGCGCGCGAAGAGGCCAGCAAGATCCGCGAGGACGCCAAGGCCCAGGGTGCACAGATCCTGGCCGAGATGCGTGCCGAGGCCCAGCAGGAGTCGGCCCGCCTGGTCGAGCAGGCCAAGGCGCAGATCGAGGCCGAGCGCGTGCTGGCAGTCCAGCAGTTGCGTGGCGAAGTCGGCTCGCTGGCGACCAGCCTGGCCGGCAAGATCGTCGGCGAGTCCCTCGACGACGAAGAGCGGGCCCGGCGCACCGTCGACCGGTTCCTGGCCGACCTTGAGGCGAACGACGCGGAGCGGGTATGAGCGGCACGCAGGAGGCGCGGCTGAGCGAGTTGGACGGAGTGCTGGATTCGATCCAGGCCACGCCGCAGCTCGCCGAGGAGCTGTTCGCGGTGGTCGATCTGCTCGACCGGCAGCCGTCCCTGCGCCGTGCCCTGACCGATCCCGGGGCCGGCTCGAACGAGCGGGCCGCGTTGATCGAGGCGCTCTTCGCCGACCGGCTCGGCGGGTCCACCAGGGAGATCCTGCGGGCGGCGGCCGACCTGCGCTGGGGGAGTGCCTCCGCGCTCGCCGCGGCGCTCGAACGTCAGGGCGTCCGGGCGGTACTCAGCGCCGCTCAGCAGGCCGGCAGCCTGGACACCGTCGAGGACGAACTGTTCCGGTTCGAACGCCTGGTCAGCTCCGACTCGGCACTTCGTGGTGCGATCAGCGATCGCAGCGCACCGCTGGCTGCACGCCAGCAGCTGGTTAGTGACCTGATCGGTGGGCGCACCGAGCCGGCGACGACCGAGCTCGCACGGCGTGCCGTGGCAGCCCGCACCCGCAGTTTCGAGCTCACGGTGAACAGCTACCTGACTGCGGCCGCCGCGCTGCGTCAACGGGCGCTGGCCCACGTCGTGGTGGCTCGTCCACTGACCCCTGAACAGCACGATCGGCTGGCGTCCGCACTGGCCCGGGAGCTCGGACGCGACGTGAGCCTGAGGGTCGTGGTCGATCCCGGCGTGCTGGGCGGCGTCCGGGTCACCGTCGGCGACGAGATCATCGAAGGCACCGTGGCGGGCCGCCTGGAAGAAGCCCGCCGTCAGCTCGGCTGAACGAACATCCCACTCGAACGAAGACAGGACAAGGATCCAACAATGGCGGAACTGACTATTCGTCCCGACGAGATCCGGGAAGCTCTGGAGAAGTTTGTCTCCAGCTTCTCCACCGAGACCGCGGCCCGCGAGGAGTTGGGCACCGTGGCCGTTTCCGGCGACGGCATCGCCAAGGTCGAGGGTCTGCCATCGGCCATGGCCAACGAGCTGCTGGAGTTCGAGAACGGCACTCGGGGCATCGCGCTGAACCTCGACGTCCGTGAGATCGGCGTCGTCGTGCTCGGCGACTCCGAGGGCATCGAAGAGGGCCAGGTCGTGAAGCGGACCGGCGAGATCCTGTCCGTGCCGGTCGGCGACGGCTACCTCGGCCGGGTCGTGGACGCCATGGGCAACCCGATCGACGGTCTCGGCGAGATCGCCGACATCGAGGGCAACCGTGCACTGGAACTGCAGGCCGCTGGCGTGATGGATCGGCAGAGCGTCTCCGAGCCGCTGCAGACCGGCATCAAGGCGATCGACTCGATGACCCCGATCGGACGCGGTCAGCGCCAGCTGATCATCGGCGACCGCAAGACCGGCAAGACCGCCATCGCGATCGACACCATCATCAACCAGAAGGCGTTCTGGGAGACCGGCGATCCGAGCAAGCAGGTGCGCTGCATCTACGTCGCGATCGGGCAGAAGGGCTCGACCATCGCCTCGCTGCGCGGCGTGCTGCAGGAGGCTGGTGCGATGGAGTACACGACCATCGTGCACGCGCCCGCGTCCGACCCGGCCGGCTTCAAGTACATCGCTCCGTACACCGGCTCGGCCATCGGCCAGCACTGGATGTACAACGGCAAGCACGTGCTGATCGTCTTCGACGACCTGACCAAGCAGGCCGAGGCCTACCGCGCCATGTCGCTGCTGCTGCGCCGTCCGCCGGGCCGTGAAGCCTATCCCGGCGACGTCTTCTACCTGCACTCCCGCCTGCTGGAGCGCTGCGCCAAGCTCTCCGACGAGCTGGGTGCCGGTTCGATGACCGGCCTGCCGGTGATCGAGACCAAGGCCAACGACGTTTCGGCCTACATCCCGACCAACGTGATCTCGATCACCGACGGCCAGATCTTCCTGCAGTCCGACTTGTTCAACGCCAACCAGCGGCCGGCCATCGATGTCGGCATCTCGGTCTCCCGGGTGGGTGGCGACGCTCAGGTCAAGGCGATGAAGCAGGTCGCGGGCACGCTGAAGATCGGCCTGGCGCAGTATCGCGACATGCAGGCCTTCGCGATGTTCGCCTCCGACCTGGACGCGGCGTCGCGGCGTCAGTTGGAACGTGGCGCCCGGCTCACCGAGCTGCTGCGCCAGCCGCAGTACAGCCCGTTCCCGGTGGCCGAACAGGTGGTCAGTGTCTGGGCTGGCACCAACGGTCATTTCGACGACATCGCCGTGACCGACATCCTGCGGTTCGAGAGCGAACTGATGGACTACCTCCGGCACCGCACCGAGATCTTGAACACCATCGCCGAAACCGGCAAGTGGGACGATGACACCGCCAACGCCGTGGTGAAGGCGATCGCCGACTTCAAGGGTCAGTTCCATGCCCACAACGAGCCGACCGTGTCCGCCGAGGAGCGCGGTCACCGGCCGCTGAGCGACTCGTCCATGGGTGTGGAGACCATCGAGACTCAGAAGGACTGATCGATGGCTGCGAGCTTGCGTGAGCTGCGACAACGGCGGAAGTCGGTCACAGCCACCCAGAAGATCACCCGCGCGATGGAGCTGATCGCGGCGTCCCGGATCATCAAGGCGCAGCGGACCGCTCAGGAGGGCGAACCGTTCATCACCGAGCTGATCCGGGCGGTGTCCGCGGTGGCGACCTACTCGCACGACAAGCATCCGTTGACCCAGCCTGCGGTGAAGGACCGGCGGGTCGCGATGGTGGTGATCACCTCCGACCGCGGCATGAACGGCGCCTACTCGACGAACGCGATCAAGACCGCGGCGCGGTTGCGTGAACGGCTCGAGCGTGAAGGCGTCGAGGTCGTGCGGTACGCGATCGGCCGCAAGGGCATCGCCTACATGAACTTCCGGAACCTGCCGATCCGGCGGTCCTGGGAGGGCTTCTCGGACGCGCCGAAGTTCCACCACGCCCAAGAGATCGCCGACGCGCTGATCGAGGACTTCCTGACGCCCTACGAAGAGGGCGGCGTTGACGCGATCTACGGCGTCTACACCCGGATGAACTCGATGATCAACCAGGAGGTGCGAGCGCGGCGGCTGCTCCCGCTGGAGGTCGTCGAAGGCGTGCATGAGCCGGCCGAAGGCGAGATCCTGCCGCTGTACGAGTTCGAGCCCGACGCCGATACGGTGCTCGACGCCCTGCTGCCGATGTACGTCCGCAGCCGGGTGTGGTTCTACCTGCTTCAGTCGGCAGCGTCCCAACTGGCCAGCCAGCAGCGTGCGATGAAGTCGGCGACGGACAATGCCAATCAGCTCATCGAGAGCCTGACCCGCCAGGCCAACCAGGCCCGCCAGGCGGAGATCACCCAGGAAATCAGTGAAATCGTCGGTGGCGCGGGTGCGCTCGCCGATGCGGCCGCCCAGGACTAGGGCACGAGACGAGAGTGGACCCAATGACCGTGACACTGGACAGCAACACCGCCACCGAAGGCGCCGAGGGCGTCGTCGGCCGCGTGGCGCGGGTGATCGGCCCGGTCGTGGACGTGGAATTCCCCACCGACGCGATGCCCGACATCAACAACGCGCTGCTGGTCGAGATCGGGACGGGCGACGATGTCCGCACCATCTATGCCGAGGTCGCGCTGCACGTCGGCGACAGCATGGTGCGGGCGATTTCGCTCAAGCCGACCGACGGCATGCGTCGTGGCGCCCGTGCGATCGACACCGGGCGTCCGATCTCGGTGCCGGTGGGCGACGTCACCAAGGGCCGGGTCTGGAACGTGACCGGCGAATGCCTCAACGAAGACCTCAGCACCGTCGAGATCAATGAGCGCTGGCCGATTCACCGGGCCGCCCCGCGGTTCGATCAGCTGGAGCCGAAGACCGAGATGCTGGAGACCGGCATCAAGGTGCTCGACCTGCTCACCCCTTACGTCAAGGGCGGCAAGATCGGCCTGTTCGGCGGCGCCGGTGTGGGCAAGACGGTGCTCATCCAGGAGATGATCTACCGGATCGCCCACAACTTCGGCGGCACCTCGGTGTTCGCCGGTGTGGGGGAACGCACCCGTGAGGGCAACGACCTGATCCACGAGATGATCGAGGCCGGCGTCATGAAGGACACCGCCCTGGTCTTCGGCCAGATGGACGAGCCGCCGGGCACCCGGCTGCGGGTGGCGCTGTCGGCGCTGACCATGGCGGAGTACTTCCGCGATGTGCAGAACCAGGACGTGCTGCTCTTCATCGACAACATCTTCCGGTTCACCCAGGCAGGTTCTGAGGTCTCCACGCTGCTTGGCCGGATGCCGTCCGCGGTGGGTTATCAGCCGAACCTGGCCGACGAGATGGGCCAGCTGCAGGAGCGGATCACCTCGACCCGGGGCCACTCGATCACCTCGATGCAGGCGATCTACGTGCCCGCCGACGACTACACCGACCCGGCGCCGGCGACCACCTTCGCCCACCTGGACGCCACCACCGAGCTGTCCCGCGAGGTCGCTTCGCGTGGTCTGTACCCGGCGGTGGACCCGCTGACCTCGTCCAGCCGCATCCTCGACCCGCAGTTCGTGGGCCAGGAGCACTACGACACCGCCACCCGGGTGAAGCAGATCCTGCAGCGCAACAAGGAACTGCAGGACATCATCGCGATCCTCGGTGTGGACGAGCTTTCCGAAGAGGACAAGATCCTGGTCGGCCGGGCGCGCCGCATCCAGCAGTTCCTCAGCCAGAACACCTACATGGCGACCAAGTTCACCAACGTCCCCGGCTCCACCGTGCCGCTGGCCGACACCATCGAGTCGTTCCGGATGATCTGCGACGGCGAGGTCGATCACGTCGCCGAGCAGGCCTTCTTCAACGTGGGTGGGCTCGACATGGTGATGGAGAACTGGGACCGGATCCAGAAGGAAGGCTGATCGTGGCCGAAGACGACGTCCTGTTCGTCGAGGTAGTGGCGGCCGATCGCCGGGTATGGGAAGGCGAGGCGCTCTCGGTGATCGCCCGCACCGTCGAGGGTGACATCGGAATCCTGCCGAACCATGAGCCGGTTCTGGCTCTGCTGGTGCCGTCCGCGGCCGAGATTCTCACCAAGGACGGCCGGCGCGAGGTGATCGCCGTCGACGGTGGGTTCATCTCGGTCGCAGAGAACCGGGTGGCGGTACTCAGCCAGTACGGCAGGCTCGCCCACGAGATCCTCACCGATGAAGCGGAGCGTGAGCGCCGGGAGGCGTGGAAAAGGATGAACGACGGCGACAACAGTGAGGCCACCCGGCAGCACTTCAACCGCGCCCACGCTCAACTTGCGGCAGCCAAGAAGGCTCAGGAAGCCCAGGTCTCCTGATCGATCGCCTGCGAGGAGGCTTCGGAGATGGACGTGATCAGCGCTCTCGAATGGCTGCTGATCGTGGTCGTTCTGGTTCTGGTCGCCGCCGTCGCAGGATTCTGGTTGCGCCGGCAGTGGCTGTCGCGTGAAGGCGGTAGTTTCGCGTGCAGCTTCCATCCTGCAGCGCGCACTCCGGGCACCCGTTGGGTGCTCGGAGTTGCCCGCTATCGGGACCATGAATTGCAGTGGTTTCCGGCGTTCTCGCTTTCGGTGTGGCCCAAACAGCGATTCAACCGTGGTGTGATCAAGGCGGGTGACCAGCGTGTGCCGGACTCCGCCGAGGCGTCCTGGTTGCTCGAGGGGCAACGGATCGTCAGCCTGCATCGTCCCGCCGATCAGGTGGAACTGGCCATGGCACCGGACTCGCTGACCGGCCTGCTCAGCTGGCTGGAGGCGGCGCCACCCGGCATGCGCTATCTGCCCTCACCTACCTCCCCGGAGTAGACCTCCCGGGACGCCGTCGCCCCAGGGAAGCGCAGGCTTTCGCCGGGCGAGCTTGTCGAGACCGCGGACGACATGGTGCTGGTAAGGGGTTTCGACAAGCTCAACCAGCGGTGGTTGCGTTGATCAGCCCTTCTCTGGGCGACCATTGCCGCACTCGGCGACGTTGCCTTCGGCCGCCTTGGCGCGGCGTCTGGCGGCTCGGGGTTCGACCGGCGTCCGATCGGTTCCGGGTACCCACAGGACGTCGCCGATCTCTGCATTCGCCACCCGCGAGGCCAGGAAGAGCAAATCGGAGAGCCGGTTCAGGTACGTCAGCGCGAGCGAGTTGAGGCCGCCCTCGACGTCCAGGCCGTACTCCTGGGCGGCCCGCCACGCGGTCCGCTCAGCCCTGCGGACAATGGTGCGGGCGACATGCAGCTGAGCCGCGGTCTCGGTGCCGCCCGGGAGAATGAACGAGGTCAGCGGCCCGACCTGGGCGGAATACTCGTCGCACCACCCCTCCAGGCGATCGATGCACCCGGCAACGATTCGCAGCGGTTCCCAGGGCGGGTTCTCGGCCAGCGGCGTGGAGAGGTCCGCCCCCAGGTCGAACAGCTCGTTCTGAATCAGCCGCACCGCGGCATTCAGGCCGTCCGGCAGGTCGCCACGGGCTGTGGCGACCCCCAGCACGGCGTTGGCCTCATCCACCTGCCCATAGGCCTCGACCCGCAGGTCGGTCTTGGCGGCCACCGAGTTGTCCGACAGCCGGGTCTGCCCGGCGTCCCCGGTGCGGGTATAGATCTTGGTGAGGTGAACCACACCCACCACCCTATGACGCGCCGCACACACCGGGGCCGGTTCTCCCGCGGGCGATTCTCGAACCGTCGGACGGTGTCGTAGGGAGTGCAACCACCGTCGGAGCTGGCCTGGTGCGGAAAGGAACCGTCCCCTGAACCGGAAAGGGAACCGTCCCCATTCGGTTCAGGGGACGGTTCCTTTTCGGTTCAGGGGAGGGGGACGGGGGTGAGCGGGGGGTCTCCGGCGAGTACCCGGGCGACGTTGCGGACGGCCAGCCGGCAC
The DNA here is from genome assembly GCA_047602545.1 of Micropruina sp. Taxonomy (GTDB): domain Bacteria; phylum Actinomycetota; class Actinomycetes; order Propionibacteriales; family Propionibacteriaceae; genus Micropruina. The sequence goes on from JASGHC010000004.1 coordinate 603,434, forward strand.
ATACTGTCGCGGGTGGCGTCGCCGGCACTGGCGATGTGGGGCTGGAGGACGACGTTGCCGAACTCGCACAGGGTGGGGTTGATCACCGGCTCGCCTTCGAAGGTGTCCAAGGCGACACCCGCCAGATGACCGCTGCGCAGCGCGCCGATCAGAGCCGTCTCGTCGACCACGCCGCCGCGGGCGGCGTTGATCAGGTACGAACCCGGCTTCATCGCGGCGAGGGCATCCGCATCGATCAGGTGCCGGGTGTCCGGGCGCAGCGGGACGTGCAGCGTCACCACATCGGACGTCGCCAGCAGCTCCGCCTGACCGACGATCTCGACCCCGTCGGACTCGGTTCCGACCTCGAGCCGGGGATGGCTCGCGATCACCCGCATCCCGAAGGCCCGCGCGCGCCGGGCGACGGCGCGTCCGATCCGGCCGAGGCCGATGATGCCCAGCGTCGCGCCGGCGCTGATGTCGAGGCCCACCAGCATGGTCGGACCCCAGATCCACGGCTCGCTGGAGCGGGCGAAGCGGTCGGCCTCGACCACCCGGCGGGTGAGGGCCAGCAGCATCGCGAACGTGTGGTCGGCGGTCGCCTCGTCGAGGACGCCGGGCGTGTTGGTTACCACCACGCCGCGCCGTTTCGCCTCGGCCAGGTCGATGTTGTCGAACCCCACCGCGACGTTGGCGACCACCCGCAGCTGCGGTCCGGCGGCGTCGAAGAACTCCGCGTCGATCCGCTCGGTGAGGGTGACCACCGCAGCGACAGCACCGGCGGCATCAGCCAGCAGCCGGTCCCGGGACGGGGGAGCGACCGCACCGACCTTCAGGGCCACGCCGAGGGCGGGCAGTTCGTCCATCACCCGGGCGGTCAGGGTGCGGGCGACATAGAGATGAGCGGTGTGCATAGGATCAGCTCCTCGTGGTGGCCGGGTGGGGCAGCAGGGGTGCGAGCGGTTCGCGTCCGGTCACCTTGGACCACTCGTCGCGGAACCGCTGCCAGCGCTCCTCGGCCGGACCGACCCGCTTCGCCCGCGGTTTGACCCGGCTGGTGGTCAGCCGGCGTGGCACCCGGCCATGGACGGCCTCCGCGACCATGGCGGCCGCACCGATCGCGGGCAGGTCGGGCTCGAGGGCCACGTCGTAGCGGCGTCCGGTCGCGTCTGCGAGCAGCTGCGGGAGCACCGGGTCCTCGCCGAAGGCGCCGGTCAGGTAGATGGCCTGCTTGCCCGGTGGAATGGTGGCCTCCAGGATCATCCGGTCGGCGAAGATCACCCCGTCCAGGACGCCCCTGGCCAGCTGCGCCCGCGTCGTCGAGCGGGTCATCCCAGTCAGCCCCGCGCAGGGTGTCTCGAACCAGAACGGCCCGCGTTCGGGCATCACGTGCGGAATGTAGAACGGGGCGCTGGCCACGTCGTCCGGCGAGAGTGTGGCGGTCAGCCGGATGATCTCGCGCACCGCGGACTCCTTCCCTCCGAAGCCGAGGAGGGTGGCTGCGGCGGCGAGGCTGTCGCCGCCGTTGGTGACGCCGTTGATCAGCCATTCACCCTGCCGGAGGCCGCGTCGCTGCAACGCCCGCGCCCGCAGGTCGGGTTCCGCGCGGCAGCTGTTCACCACGTGCGTGGTGCCCAGGATCAGGAACGGATTGGTCCCCGGCGCGGTCCCCAGCGCATAGGACGCCGCCGGCGTGTCGGCGCAGCCGACGATCACCGGGACGCCGCGGGGGAGGCCGGCCAGCTCGGCGAACCCGGTGCTGGCCTCGCCGAGGACGTCCATGGCCTGGCGCACCGGCGGCAGCACGGACGCGTCGATGCCGAGCTCGGCGAGCGTCTTCGGCAGCCAGTCGGTGTGCCGGCCGATGGTATTGAAGACCCCGGTGTAGGACGCCTGGGTCGGGTCGATCGCAACCTCGCCGGTGAGTTGCTGGCCCAGCCAGGTACCGGCGAAGCCGAGCGTCGCCATGTGCTCGAACGCGTCCGGCTCGGCCTCACGCAGGTAGTGGTAGGCGACAGCGGCAAAGGTTGACTGGGAGGGATGGTTCCCGGTGGACCGGATCGCCTTGGTCGAACGCAGCGGGCTGTAGTGATTGAAGTACGGAGTCAACGCCGGGTTGTCCCAGGTCACCGCCAAGGTCACCGGGTGGCCGTCCGCAGCCATCGGCACGATCGTCGGGCAGTGGGTATCGAGCCCCACCCCGTTGACGTCGGCCAGCAGCGGCCCCAGTTCTCGGCACACCGCGAGGATCGAATCCTCCCAGGAGGCCGGATCGGCCCGCCCGACGCCGCCGCTGCGGGAATCCGGATGGACGGCGCGGGCACGGGCGATCGTCCGGCCGTCCTCGGCGAGGATCACGCCCTTGGTGGCCGAGGTGCCGAGGTCGAGTCCGAGGAAGGTTCTCATCGTTGAGCTCCTTGCTGATTCGGGCTGCTCAGCCGAGCAGCTTGACGGCTTTGCTGGGATCGGCGCCGTCGTGGATCACGGACTTCAGCGCCTGCACCATGGCACCCGGGTCGTCGGCACCCCAGATGTTCCGGCCGGCCGTCATCCCGGCGCCGCCGGCGTCCATCACGGCCGCGGCCTGGTTGAGCACGTCGATCGGCTTCGGGGCGGGTGCACCGCCGGCGGCCACCACCAGGGTCGGGGTGGCGTCGACGACCTTCTTGAACTCCTGCGCCGAGCCGGTGTACCAGGTCTTGACGATGTCGGTGCCGCACTCGGCCGCCGCACGCGCCGCGTACATCACCGATTCGGTGCTGCCCTTACGGTCACCCCACAGCTCGCCGCTCGGGTAGGCGTGGCAGATCACCGGCAGGCCCCACTTGTGGGCCTCCTCGGTGACCGCGCTCAGCATCTCCAGCATCGCCACCTGGTGCTCCGAACCGGCCGAGATGCCGATCGCGATCGCGTCGGCACCGAGCCGCAGGCAGTCGGCGACCTGAGCGACGGTGGCGTCGTAGGTGAGGTGGAAGTCGACGCAGAAGGTCGAGCCTTTGATGATCAGCGGAATCTGCTTGGCCCGGCCCGAGAGCAGGTGCCCGGCCACGCCCTTGAACACCGTGAAGGCGTCCGGCTCGGCGTCGGCGATCTTGTCGAAGACGGTCTTCAGGTCGGCCAGCCGGGGCGCGACGCCGCGCGGCACCGCCTGGTCGAGCGCGACCGTCATCAATCGTCCGTCGGCGCCGATGATGCGGCGCAGCCGGATCTCGCGACCGAGCGCGGACGTCGTGCCAACGGGGTTCAGTTCGAAAATGCCCATGACAAATCCTTCGGTGTGGTGTGGTTTGGTGTGGTGTGGTGTGAGGAGTGGAGGAGGAAAGCCGCGGGCTCAGGCCCAGGGGTTGACGCCGACCCTCAGATCCTTGCCCGAGGCGACCAGTTCGAGTGCCTCGTGCACCCGGGCGAGCGGCAGCTGCGTGCCGACCAGATCGCCGACAATGAGCTTGCCGGCCTTCACCAGGTCGGCGACGGCATGGAAGTTCTCCAGCCGGCAGGACGAGGCCCCGACCACCTCGTACTCGTTGTAGTGGATGTCGTTGGCCACGATGCTCAGCACGTCGCCTGCATTGAACCCGGCGAAGGCGGAGATCCGGGCGCCCGGAGCGAGGATGCCGAGGTAGGGGGTGAGGGCGTCCACCCGTCCGATGGCCATGATCACCACGTCGACGCCGCCGTCGGTGGCGGCCAGGATGCGGGCGGCGGCGTCCTCACCCGGGGCGAGCACCAGGTCGGCGCCCGAGTCCCGCGCGATCTGGTGCCGTGCCGTGTTGGGATCGACCGCGATCACCGTCGGGACACCCTGGGCCTTGGCGAGCCGGATGTGCATCAGGCCCAGTGGCCCGCAGCCGGCGATCAGCACCGCGTCCGCGCCCTGGACCTTGGCGATGTTCTGGCCGTTGAGTGCGCAGGCGAGTGGCTCGACCAGCGCGGCTTCGGGCGCCGATACTCCGGGCAGCGGCACGATGTTGTGCCGGGCGTTCGCGGGGACGACGATGTACTGCGACAGGCCGCCGTCGAGCTGGTAGCCGAACGCGACCCGCTGGCGGCAGATGTTCGGATGGTTCTTCCGGCAGGCGACACACTCCCCGCACGGCACCAACGGATAGACGCAGACCTGGTCGCCGAGCGAGACACCCTCAGGCAGTGGCCCGGCGGCTTCGACCACCTCGGCGGCGATCTCGTGACCGAGAACCGACGGCAGGGTCACGTTCGTGGTCTTGCGACCCGAATAGATCCGCAGGTCGGTGCCGCACAACAACGCGGCCGTCACCTTCAACAGGATCTCGCCCGGCGCGAGGGCGGGAACCTCACGCTCTTCGACCCGGAGTTCGTCGGGTGCGTACAGCACGGCTTGCTGCATGGAAGGTCTCACCATTCCTCTGTGTCTCGCGCCGGTGCGAGGACGATCGAATCGGCTCCGGCGGCCCGGAGTTCGTCGAGCACCGCCACCTCGGCGGCCTCGTCGGTGACCAGACCCCAGTGATCGGGCAGGTCGGACCAGTAGTGGAAGAGTCCGTGCTCGCCTAGCTTGGACGAGTCGGCCACCACGTAGGTGTGCTGGGCGTTGGCCATCATCGCGGCCTTCAGCCTGGCCTGGGCGTAGGTGCGCGAGGTGAGGCCCCGCACCGGGTCGAGCGCGTCGGTCCCGATGAAGGCATAGGTGGCCTGCACCCGGTTCAGCATCGACTCGGCGTCCGGGCCGGTGATGGTGGCGTTGATCCCACGCAGTGCGCCGCCCAGGATGGTCACGCCCACCTGATCGTTGGAGACCAGCTGGTTGGCCACCATCAGCCCGTTGGTGATCACCGAGACCGGGCGGTTGCCCAGCGCCGCGGCGATCTGCTCAGTCGTGGAGCCCGAGTCGAGGATGATCAGGTCGTCGTCCTCGATCAACGCCGCGGCCGCCCGTCCGATCACCCGTTTCGCGTCGGCATGGGCGGACATCCGCTCACGCATGGTCAGCTCGGTGCGCGGCCGGTGCTGCAGGGCCGCACCCCCATAGGTCCGGGTCACCAACCTGCGGTCCTGCAGGTCGGCGAGGTCGCGGCGGATGGTCGCCACCGAGACCCCGAACGTGTCTGACAGGTCGGTCACCGATACGTTCGCCTCCGGATCTGTGGTGAGCAACTGGAGGATCTTCTGCCGCCGGCGCTGGCCCTTGCTGGGCTTTGCCGGACGGCTCTCCGGTTGCTCGTGGATGTCGACGGAGGATGTGGCTGGCAGGTCCTGCATGCCCTCATCCTCCTGCAATTCGAGCTGAGTGGAACCCGTGGGTACGGGTGTCGAGCAGACGGGCTCCACCGGTCGTCCACTGCTCGCCCTGGACGTCCCAACCGCGATCGGTCTTCGGGGTCGGAACCGAAGGTCTGGTTGCGCGGTCCGATCACAATTGGCTGCAACTATGATCGGATAGCGCAGACTGCTTGTCAAGGTCCGCGCAGAGTCGCGGAACGCGAGCGGCATCGGCGATGGTAAAATGATTGGAGCGAGCATCCGCCGCCAATCTCACGCGACACTAGCGCGCAGCGCGTGTGGTCGGTACTGTCTGCACTTGAGTTGGTAATCCGCCACGCTCCGGGCAATGCAGCACGGGGGTGGCGCCCGATGATCCAGCGTCGCGACCGGCATACCAGACAGAGCCGGCGGAGCCACGGCAATGCGCGGACCGTGACCCACCGGATGCTGTCAGCCGTCGCGTCCTGGTTGTTGTCCTCGGGTCGGTCGGAGCCACCTCGCACTATCGGTCGATGACCGTGTGCGGGGCAGATCACCGACCCGTCTCTGGACACTGACAACTAGGAGCACGGACACATGTCATCTTCTACGGGCGCCACGATCCCGGTGAGCGCCAATCTTCCAACCGACAAGCCGACCCGGTACCGCTGGGTCGTGATGGCGACGATCTTCGCCGCCTACGTGGTGTGTATGGCCGACCGCGCGAACATCGGTGCGGTGCTGCCGTTCATCAAAGAAGAGTTCCACATCGACAACTTCACCATCGGTGCGATCTCGAGCTTCTTCTTCCTGGGCTACGCGGTCTCGCAGATCCCCGCCGGCCTGATCATGGGCAAGAAGGGCACCCGTGCGGTCGTCTCCTTCGCCATCCTGGCCTTCTCGGCCGTCACCTTGCTGATGGGGTTCACCACCGGCGCCGTCATGCTGCTGGCACTGCGCCTGCTGCTCGGCCTGACCGAGGGCCCGGCGCCGGTCGGCATGACCTCGACGGTGAACGCGTGGTTCCCGCCGCGTGAGAAGGGCACCGCGACCGGCCTCTACATCGCCTCGACCCAGTTCGCGCCGATCATCGTTCCGGCCATCGTCATCGGCCTGGCGCAGGCCCACGGCTGGCGCTGGGTGTTCATCTGGTTCTCCGTCCCGGGCTTCATCATGGCCGCGGTGTGGTGGCTCGTGGTCCGGAACCGTCCTGAGCAGAGCAAGCACGTCAACGCCGCCGAGGTCGCGCACATCTACGACACCTCTGAGGACCCGACCAAGAAGAAGGTCACTTTCCGGCCGATTCCGTGGCTCGACAAGCTGATCCGGCTCAAGGACGTCGACACGCTCGACACCAACGGCAAGGTGCTGCGGTCGTGGAACATCTGGGGCGACACTCTGGCCTACTTCTTCATGAACAACGTGAACTACGGCCTGCTCACCTGGGTACCGCTGTACCTCGTCCAGGCCCGCGGCATCAACCTGACCGGCGTCGCTTTCATCGCCGCGGCCCCGGCCGTCGGCGGCCTGATCGGCGCCATGCTCGGCGGTGTGGTCTCGGACCGCGTCTTCCAGGGTCGCCGCAAGCCCCAGATGATCATCACCGCCTTCTTCGCCGCCGTGATGATCGTGGTGGTCATCAATGCGCCGAACAACATTCCGGCCATCGTCGCCAGCCTGATCGCCACCGGCTTCTTCCTCAACATCGGCTGGCCGATGTTCACCGCCTACCCGATGGGCCTGACCAACAACAAGACCTACCCGTTTGCGATCAGCGTGATCAACTCCGGCGGCAACCTGGGCGGCTTCTTCGCTCCGATCATCGTCGGCATCCTGCTCGACCGCTCCGGCGGCAACTACTCGGTGGCGTTCAGCTACTTCGCGATCGTCCTGGTCGTCGCCCTGGTGGTGATCTTCAGCCTGGTCGAAGCCCGGCCGAAGGCAACCGAGCATGCCGTCGAAGCAGAGGCTGCGGCCAGGTGATCGGCGTGGCGACGGCCTGGGAGGCGGTGCCGGGATGCCGACGCTAGGGATCGTCGCCGACGACCTGACCGGCTGCACCACGATCGGCGCCCTGCTCGCCAGGGTGGGCGTCGACACGGCGGTGCTGTTCTCACCGGCGGAGGTCTCGGCACTGACCTCCGACCATGAGGCGCTGATCCTGAACTCGGACTCCCGGCCGCTGCCCGCGGCCGAGGCGTCCGAGCGGGTGCGGAACGCCACTGCGGAGCTGGTCAAGGCGGGTGCGCGCCAGTTCACCAAGCGGATCGACACCACCTGCCGTGGCGGGATCGGTCCTGAGGTGGAAGGCATGCTGAGTGCCCTGCCCGATGACTACATCGCCGTCATGGTGCCTGCCATGCCGCAGTCCCGCCGGATCGTGGTGGGCGGCTACTCACTGATCGACTCGGTGCTGCTGGCCCGCACCCCGGTGGCGCAGGACGTCCGCACCCCGGTGAACGAGTCGCATCTGCCCACCCTGATGGCGACCCAGTGCACAGTCGGGGTCGGTCATGTGCCGATCGGTGCCGTCATCGACGGCGCGGAGAGCATTCGCTCAGGCTTGGTGGCGAGCCGCGAGGCGGGGAACCGAGTGATCGTGGTGGACGCCGCTTCCTTGGAGGACGTCGACCTGATTGCGACCGTCGTGGCCGGTCTCGGCTGGAACGTGGTGTGCGTCGACCCGGGACCGTTCACCGAACGGCTGGCGATCCGCAGCGGCGTGGTGGAGACCCGTCCGGTCAAGGAGCGCACCCTGCGGACGGCCTCTGCCGACACTGACGCGGGCACCGCGCTGGTGGTGGCCGGCAGTGCGATGCGGGTGACCCACCTGCAGATGGTGGAGCTCTCCCAGGTCGCCGGCACCGAGGTGATCGGGGTGGACGTCGGCGACCTGATCGCCGACCATGCGCGCTACACGCGCGAGACCGGCCGGGTGCTGGGGGAGGTCGAACGGTTGCTGCCGAAGCAACCGCGGGTCATCATGCTCGCCCTCGACTCGACCATCTCGGGCGACCTGGGCGACATGGCCGCGATGGAGCGCAGGGCCGGCTTGCAACCCGGTGAGGGCCCGGGGCAGATCCCGGGACGCTTCGGAGCGCTGGCCCGGCGGGTGGTGGAGACTATCGGCGACGGACTGGTCGGGCTCTACCTGACCGGCGGCGACATCATGGTCAACACCTGTGCCGCACTGGGCGCCAACGGGATCGGGCTTGTCGACTACGTCATTCCGCAGGCTGATCAGGGTGTCCTGGTGGGTGGCCCGTGGGCCGGCTTGTCGGTCATCTGCAAGGGCGGCCTCACCGGTAGCACCGAGACCGCCATCCAATGTGTGAATCGGATCTTCGACGAAAAGATGGAGTGAACAGAATGTCAGAAACCCAAATCAGGCCCGTCACCGCGATCACGATCGGCGACCCCGCCGGCGTGGGGCCCGAGATCGTCGTGGACACCGTCCAGTCGGAAATGATCTACGACGTCTGCAAGCCCTTCGTGATCGGTGCACGTGAGCACCTCGAGGAGGCTGCAGCGGTCAAGGGCGTCACACTGAAGTTCAACGAGATCAGCGAGCCGGAGGAGGCGAAGTACGAGTTCGGCACCGTCGATCTGCTCGACACCGGCGCCGCACCCGGCGCGAAGATCGTCTACGGCGAGGTTCAGAAGGACGCGGCGCTGCGCGCCTACTCCTACCTGGAGAAGTCGATCGCACTCGGCCTGGCCGGACGGCTGGACGCCGTCTCGACCGCACCCATCCACAAGGTGGCCCTGAAGGAAGCGGGCGTGGACCACATCGGGCACACCGAGATCTTCGAGGCGCTGACCGACTCGCCGTACGCGTTGACCATGTTCAACGTGCACAAGCTGCGGGTGTTCTTCCTCACCCGGCACGTATCGGTCCGGAAGGCCTGCGACCAGATCACCAAGGAGCGGACGCTGGCCTATCTGAAGGACATCGACCGTGAGATGCGCAGCTACGGCTTCGAGAACCCGTCGATCGCGGTGGCGGCCTTGAACCCGCACGGTGGGGACGGCGGCCTGTTCGGCACCGAGGAGATCGAGCACCTCATTCCGGCGGTCGAGGAGGCCCAGGCGATGGGCATCAACGCGCGCGGTCCGCTGCCGGGTGACTCGATCTTCGCGTTCGCCCTCGACGGGCACCACGACTGCATCCTGTCGCTCTACCACGATCAGGGGCACATCGCCTGTAAGACGCTGGACTTCGAGAAGGCCGTGACGATCACCATGGGCCTACCGTTCATGCGCAGTTCGGTCGATCACGGCACCGCCTTCGACATCGCCGGCAAGGGTGTCGCCAACGGTGGCAGCATGGTCGAGTCAACCCGCGTCGCCGCCTACTACGCGGGCCTCAAGATGGCTCACCAGGCGAAGCTGGCGGCTTCGGCCTGACGGCTCCGGCCGGCCGGCGTCCCACGGCTGCGGACACCGGCCGGCTACGCCACGCGACGGCGCGGCACAGATGTCCCGGGGCTGGTCAGCCGTGCACAGCGTCGGGTAGGAATGAACCAGACAGATCGGGGCCGATCGGGCCCCGACCGGGAACGGAGAAGGGCACGAGATGGGCTACGTGGTAGCCGTCGGCGCGGACAACGCCGGCGTTGAGTACAAAGAGCGGATCAAGGCCGATCTGGAGGCCGATCCCCGGATTGACAAGGTGGTGGACTTCGGAGTCGGATCAGCCGACGACCAGACCGCCTACGCGCACACCGCCGTCGGAGCCGCCCGCATGGTCGCCGACGGCAACGCCGATCGGGCGATCCTGATCTGCGGCACCGGCATGGGTGTGGCGATCTCGGCCAACAAGGTGCACGGCATCCGGGCCAGCACCGCGCACGACAGCTTCTCGGTGGAGCGGCTGGTGCTGTCGAACAACGGCCAGGTGCTCTGTCTGGGCGCCCGGGTGATCGGCATCGAGTTGGCCCGCAGGTTGGCCAAGGAGTTCTTCAACTACACCTTCGACCCGAGCTCGCCGTCGGCGCCCAAGGTGGACGCGATCTGCAGCTATGAGGCCGACTGATGCTGTGGGTGGGCACCAGCTGGAAGATGAACAAGACGCTGGCTGAGGCTAGTGACTATGCGACCCGGCTCGCCGCGGCTCTGGCCGACGGCGCACCGGCTGGTGTCCAGCCGTTCATCATTCCGCCGGCGACGGCGCTCACCACCGTGCGCGCGATCCTGGGTACCGACTCGCCGGTCGAGCTCGGCATCCAGAACGCGCACTGGGCTGATGCCGGGGCGTGGACGGGGGAGATCTCTGTTCCCCAGGCCGCGGACGCCGGCGCAGCGCTGGTGGAGATCGGTCATTCGGAGCGGCGCGAGTTCTTCGCCGAGACTGACCGGACGGTGAACCTGAAGGTGAAGGCCAGCCTGAACCACGGCCTGCGTCCGCTGCTGTGCTGCGGCGAGCCGGGCGAGGTGTTCGACGCCGGCGGCAGCGTGGACCACATCATGATGCAGGTCGCCGCAGGCCTGGACGGCGTCGACGACGTCAGCCGGGTGCTGATCGCCTACGAGCCGATCTGGGCGATCGGCGAGCATGGCCGCGAGGCCCGTCCCGACGACATCGAGGCGGTGTTCGCCGCGCTTGATGCCGAGTACGGCAACCAGGTCGAGTGCATTCTCTACGGTGGCTCGGTGAACCAGGGCAACGCGGATGAAACCCTGCAGGTGCCCGGCGTCAAGGGCCTGTTCGTCGGCCGCTCGGCCTGGCAGGTCGACGGCTACCTGGAACTGCTCAGGATCACCGCGGCGCGCGTCTGACGAGCGAACGGCCGAAGCGGCGTCGGGACTCTGGAGAGTTCGGACGCCGCTTTCGCCATCCCCAGCCATCCGGCGCACCACCGGGCCGCGTCGGCCAGGCAGAGACCGAGGTAGCGACCACAGGGACCGGCCACCCTCACCCTGGAGAGCAGCGGCTGGCCGATTCGGGCCTGCTGATGCCTGCAGTATGGCGATCCGCCCATAGCCGCCTAGGGTCAGGACAACAGCTATGGCGACGGGACCGGACGGCCGAAGGAGAAGTTCCGGATTTGTCACCGCCAACCGCCGGCTGATCGGGCCGCCCCGCTATCGGTCGGTGCCGAGAAAGTCGACCAGCTCTGCGGTGAGTGCCGTTGGGGCGTCCGCATGCACCCAGTGCCCGGCACCGGGGATCCAGACCAGCCGGACCCGGGGGAAGAGCTGCCGCATCCGTGGCTCGTGTTCGGGCTTGATGTAGGGGGATTCGGCGCCGCCCACCCACAGCACCGGCCCGTGGTAGCTGACCTCACCCAACTCCGGCCAGGCCGCGACCTCGTCCAGGTGATCACCGAGCAGGTCGAGGTTCAGCTCCCACTGCCAGCCGTCGCGATTCTCGGCCGTCCGGGTGCGCTTGAGGTTCTGCAGCAGGAACTGCCGCACCGCCGGGTCGTCGACGTCGGCGGCGAGTAGCCGTTCGGCCGCACCACGACTGTCCAGCGACCCCAGGTCGAGCGCCCGCATCGCCTTCACCAGCGGCACCGAGGTGCGCACCTGGTAAGAGATGTCGGGGGCGATATCGACCACGACCAAGCGGCGGACCAACTCGGGGTGCTGCAGGGCGAGCAGCATCGCCACCTTGCCGCCCATCGAATGCCCGACCAGGGTGATGGAGGCCGCCGAACCCATCCGCAGCCGCAGCTCAGCGGCGACCTCGTCGGCCATCTGGACGTAGTCGACGCTCTCCGACCAGTGCGAACGGCCGTGGTTCGGCAGGTCCAGCAGCACGCTGGTGTGCTCATGATCGGCCAGGGGGCGGGCGATGCCGGCCCAGTTCTTGCCCCGTCCGAACAGGCCGTGCAGGAAGACCACGTCGGGGCGTCCGTCGCCCACGAGTTGGGTGAACAGGCCCATCATCGCCTCCGGTTCCAGCAGGAGTTGTGCCAATGCCGCCGTTCGTCGACCGCTCGCGCCGAGCCGACCGTGGGGAGATGCGGCCAGACCACCACGTGTGGCGTCCCGATCGCGATCATCCGGTCGCAGCCGGGGCATCGGTACTGCTTGACCGACGCCTGCCCGGACATGGTCTGCGTCATCCAGCGGCCGTCCGCTTTGTCCACCGCCGACGCGAACGACGACGACAACGGCCGCGGCGGACGCAGGTGTTTGCTGGGTCGCTTGGCCATGGGGGTCAGCGTACTGCCCGGATGCGGCCCGGCCGGGCCGGCATAGACGCGTTGGGGTGGCGGGCAGGTTGGCGCTACGGTGGCTCGGTGCGTCTGCTCGTAGCCCGTTGCCAGGTCGACTATGCCGGACGCCTGACGGCGCATCTGCCGCTGGCGACCCGGCTGATCCTCGCCAAGGCGGACGGCTCGGTCTCGGTCCATGCCGACGACCGGGCCTACAAGCCGCTGAACTGGATGAACCCGCCCTGCACGCTGAGCGTGAGCAACCCGGAGGGCTCCGATTTCACCGAGGTGTGGGAGATCCGCAACAAGGACGCCGACACGCTGGTCATCTCGATCGCCGAGGTGCTGCACGACTCGTCCCATGAGCTCGGGGTCGATCCCGGACTGGTGAAGGACGGCGTCGAGGCCCATCTGCAGGCGCTGCTGGCCGAGCATCCCGAGACCTTCGGCCAGGGCTGGAACCTGGTGCAACGCGAGTACCTGACCCCGATCGGGCCGGTCGATCTGCTCTTCCGGGACGCCGAGGGCGGCTACGTGGCGGTCGAGGTGAAACGCCGCGGCGAGATCGACGGAGTGGAGCAGCTGACCCGTTACCTGACGCTGATGAACGCCGACCCGCTGCTCGCCCCGGTGCGTGGGGTGTTCGCCGCCCAGCTGATCAAACCCCAGGCGAAGACGCTGGCCGGCACCCGGGGCATCGCCTGCGTCAGCGTCAACTACGACCTGCTGCGCGGCTTGGACAATGCCGAGGAACGGCTGTTCTGACCGCTGATCGTCGCCGGTCGAGCGTGTCGAGACCCGATTTCGACACGCTCGATCACCAAGGGTTCAGCGCCGGTTAAGCGCGGGGATCAACACCTCGCGGTAGAGCAGCATGGCCGCGGCCATCGACGGGATCGCCAGCAACGCACCGAGCAGCCCGTACAGCACGCCGCCGGCCAGTGCGGCCAAGATCACCAGCGGGCCGGGCACACTGACCGAGCGCTGGAACACCCGGGGCTGGATGAAGTAGTTGTCGAACTGCTGGTAGGTGAGCAGGAACACCAAGGTGATGAAGCCCTGGGTCGGCGAGAAGGTGAACGCCACGATCGACACGATCGCCATCGACAGCGTCGACCCGATCAGCGGAATGATCGCGCACAGGGCGACCACGACGGCGAGGGCCAGGGCGTATTGGCCGAGCCCGACCAGGTTCAGGAACAAGTAGGCGACCGTGGTCGAGCACATGATCACGATGAACAGCCCGGTCACGTAGCCGCCGATGCGGCTGAACGTCTCGTTGGCCAGATACCGAACCCGCGGCCGTCGGGAGGCCGGCGCAAGCTCGTAGATGGCCTCCTTGAACGCCGGCATCGAGGCCAGCAGGTAGATCGTCAGCACGATCGTCACCATCATGCTCAGCACCATGCCGGCCACCGCCTGTCCGGCGCCCCAGAGCCCGCCGAACAGGGTGCTCAGCAACTCACCGGAAGTGAGGAAGGCACTGACCCGGTTGATGATGTCGTATTGGGCGTCCCAGGCGGCGATCTGCGGGTTGGCCCGCAACTCCTGCAATAGGGCGGGGGCGTTCAGCAGCAGCCGGTTGATCTGCTCGGTCGCCACCGGAAGGATCGCCCAGATCGCGAGGGCCAGGATGCCGAGCGCCGACAAGGCGACCAGCAGCACCGAAAAGCCGCGCCGTAGGCCCCGTGACGAGAGCAGGTCGACGAGCGGATTGAGACCCAGGGCCAGGTAGAGCGCCAGCAGCACCAACAGCACCACCGAGGAGACCCGGTACAGCCCGAACACCAGTCCGCCGGCGGTGAGCGCACCGAGGGTGACGAAGAAGCCGATCGCGAACGGGCTGCGGTGGGCCAGGCTGGTTTCGCTGCGCGGGCCCGCAGTGATGACGTCCGGATCCAGGTCGGCAGGCGTCGGCTGGGTGACCCGCCGGATCCGGTGGAACCAGCTGCGGGCACCAGCCGGTGTCGGTCGAGGAGCCGCAGCCTCGGAGGGCGGCGTGGGCTGCGACTTCGCGGACTGTGAAGCCTGATCTCCCTCGTCCGGCTGTGCGGACATCGGCTAGCGCCGCTTGCCCCCGCCGCCGGCGGCTGCGGGCTGCACTCGCGTGGCGTCGTCGGCCGACACCGCGCTCTCGACCTTGGTGTCGTCCAGGACAGCGCCCAACTCGACGGTCGGGGCATCGTCGTGGTGCCCGAGATCGGGGAACTCCGCGACGCTGCTGTTGGCCAGGGACGACAGGCTGGTGAGCTGGGCGACAATCGCCTGCTTGCGCTGCTGCAGCCGCTCCGTCTCTCGGCGCAGGTGTTCGCCTCGGGCGGACGCGGCCAGTTCGGCGTCCGCGATGAGCTTGGCGGCCTTGGCGCGCGCCTCCGACAGGATGGCCCGGGCCTGCTCATTGGCCTCGACCACGATCTGATCGGCCTCGGCGAGCGCCTTCTGCCGGCGCTGATCCATCAACTCGGAATCGGCGGCCAGCTTCGCACCGAACTCCTCGGACTGGAGCCGGGCCGTGTCGGCCAGCTTGGTCAGTGTGCTGGTCACCTCGTCATGGCGCTGCTGCAGCGCGGCCAGGGCCCCGGCATGCTCGTTGGCGAGCGCGGCCCGGATCGCCGCAGCTTCGCGCTCGGCGTCCTGGCGCAGCGCGTCGGCCTCGAGTGCGGCCTGTTCGCGCAGCGCGGCCGCGTTGCGCTCGGCGTCGGCCAACACCATGGCGCGATGGTTCTCGGCTGCTTCGCGCAGGCTGCGGGCCTGCTCCTGGGCACCGGCCAGCTCGGCGCTGGTCTGCCCGGTCAACTCGTCGCGCAGCCGGTTCAGGTCGTCGAGGCCACTCACCCGAGCCTCGGCGGCACCCTGCTGGGCCGCACGGGTGACCTGACCGGCCTCCTTGCTCGCGTCGTCGACGATCTTCTGAGCTTCGACCTGGGCGGCCTTCACCATTTCGGCGGCCTGCGCCTCGGCGGCGCGCAGCATATCGCCGGTGTGGGCACCCAGCCTGGAGTAGTCGGTCTCCTCGACCTTGGCCGAGAGCTGCCGCTGCAACGAGCGGACCTTGCGCTTGGCCGAACTGAGCTGCCGCTCGATGTCCCGAATGTAGGCGTCGACCGCCTGCCGTTCGTAGCCGAGCATCGAGTGCGGGAAGCTGCCGGCTGCGCTGGCGGTCTCATCGAAGAGATCGAGACCAACGGTCTCCTCTGGCTGTTGACTCACCCGAGGGTCCTTTCGTAGGGGGGTACCCCAGAATGCTACTCACTGTTGCCTCACCTGGGGCTCGCAGACTCACCCCTTGGGTGGTTCCACCAGTTCGAGCAGCACGCCGCCGGTGTCCTTGGGATGACAGAAGTTGATCCGGGAGCCGTGGGTGCCGCGCTTGGCCTCGGGGAAGAGCAGCCGGACGCCGCGCTCGCGCAGCGTCGCGCTGACCTCGTCGAGATCGCGCACGCGATAGGCGAGCTGCTGCATGCCAGGACCGTTGCGTCCGATGAACTTGGCGATCGTCGAGTTCTCGTTGAGGGGTGCCAGCAGCTGGATCTGGGCGTTCTCGGCACCCTGCCCGCCGGTGCCGATCATCGCCTCCGCGACGCCCTGCTCCTGATTCTCTTCCCGGTGCAGCACTCGCCAGCCCATCACCTCGGTGTGGAAGCGGATCGCCTCGTCCAGATCGGGTACCGCGAGGCCGACGTGATCAATGCAGACGAACAGATCAGTACTCATAGATTCAGCGTGGCACACCGCTCGAAGCGCCGTTGCTGGTTTACGGAACCTCCCGCAATCCACAGTCGCGCCCCGCTTCCGGCCGGTGCAGTCGGCGCGTCGGCGATCGTCAGGACGCCGGACGTGGCGGGATCCAGGTTCCCTCGCGCATGTCGACGACGATGTGGGTCTCGGGCCGCGCACCCACCCAAGGCCTGCACGCCAACTGACCGCTATGTCGGGCGAATCGGCGCCGAGCGAGATCTCGCAGTGGGTGCTCTGGCTCGCCACCGGCTGCGCGCCATCCCGGACGTGACCGAGTTCGGCCGGGGAGCCAGCGCGACCGAGGGCCTACCGGCTGCACGGCATCGACGTCGAGTCGATCACCTCGGCGGCTCTGGAGCTGCGCTGAGCCCGAGCGCCGTTCCAGCCCCGCGCCGTCCCGGCGTCGGCGGATCACCTCGGGTGCGGCGCCGCACAGCCTTCGAGTTGCCGTTGAGGGTTCGGCAAACCGGCGCGCCGCCACGGCGTGGCGGGGAGCCCGACCCTGGTTTCCCGCAGAGAATGACAAGGTGATTATCTATGGGCCGAACCCGAGGAGGTATCGATGAGCAAGTGGATCAAGACCATCCTGCTGTTCCTCGTCATCGGCTTCGGCTTGTTCTACCTGTACACACGTCCCGAGGCCGCCGCGTCGGCCGTGAAGGGCGTCTTCGGCATGTTCGACGCGCTCGGCAGGTTCTTCACCGAGCTGGCACATTGAGCCCACCGTGACTCTGCCTGCCTCGCCAGCGGCGTCCGAGCTGAAGCTGGGCTGGTCGCGTTTCCTGGATCCCCATGTCACCGACCGGCTGATCGCCGAAGAGGGCGAGTACGTCGTCGAAGAGATTCGTCGGCACTGGGTGACGCGGCTGTGGCCCGGGTTGTGGGTGCTGGTCGGCATGGTCAGCCTCGCGATGATGCCGTCGATGGGCCACTTCTGGTGGATCGGGATGAGCGTCGGAGTGCTGCTCGGGGTGCTCGGTTTCTGGCGCATGCACCTCGAATACATGGACCGTTTCGTGGTCACCAACCTGCGCGTTTTCCGGGTGAACGGCGTGCTCGAGCAGCGCTTCGCCTCGATGCCGCTCTCCCGGGTGCTCGACATGTCGATGCAGCGCCCGTTCTGGGGCCAGTTGTTCGGGTACGCGACCTTCGTCTTCGAGAGTGCGGCCCAGGAACAGGGCCTGCGCGAGATCTACTTCGTCGGTGACCCGGACGCCCGGCTGCACCTGTTCCAGCGGGTCGTCATCCGGGCCGGCCTGACCGGACGGGTCGAGGCCGCCGACATCGCCAGCGGCGACTGATCCGCGCTCGTCAGCCGTCGGCTCCATCAATCGGCGCCTGGTTGGGCGCGCGCTCCGACACCGATCGGCTCGTCTGGTCGGACCGCGGCCGCCGCTTGGCGAGGCGATCCCGGCCGGCGGAGAGGAACATCCAGGTCGCGTAGAGCAGCAGCCCGCCGACCAGGACCGACACCACGATCGTCCGCGTCTCACCGGTGAGCAGCGCGGCCACCCAACCCAGGTACGGAATCGCGTACCAGACAGTGCCTTTGACCTGCACCGGCTGCACCGGCACCAGGTCGGGCTGAGCGTTGGCATCGCCCTTGGTGATGAACACCGGCGAGCCGTCGGCGCGCAGCATCCGCTGAGTGATGCGGTGGGTGACCAACGTCGGTTCGCCGCTCTTCAGCTGATAGGTGAGCACCTTGCCCGGAACCAGGTCGGCGAGTTCCGTCGGCCGGACGACGATGAGGGTGCCGGGCGGGAGCGCCGGCTCCATCGACGACGTCCGGACGGTGAGCGCGACCGAACCGGTGACCGCCGGCACCACGATCGCGACCAGGCCGATGCCGAGGGACAGCACCAGCAGGGCGGCCATCGCTCCGGTGCCGATGACGTGCACCACCGTGCGCAGGCGTGAGGTGGGCTGCACCGGTGCCGAATCGGGCGCGTCCCGTTCCTCGGCATCGGTGGTCTCCCTGAGGTCGGGGTCAGTCATGAAGCGGCACCTCGATGGATCCCTTCGGCCTGCGACGGCGCCATCCGATGACGCTGACGAGCGTCCCTGCCACGATGGCCACCGCACCGATGAGGCCGACCGGGAGCAGCGCTCCCGGGCCGGTTTGCGGCAGCTGGTCGGGTCCCGGCGCGGTGGGATCGGGGGACGAGGCGGGCGGCTGCTGGCAGGCGCTGCCGGGAACGACCGGAGTCGCGCCGGCGGCTTCGGTGAGCACCCCGCGGAGCCGGAAGCGGACGGTGCCGAGCATGCCGCGCCGCTCGCTGAGCCGGCGATCCACTCCGGCGGTCAGCCGGAGCCGCAGCTGCTGGCGCGGTCGCAGCGCGATGCCGTCCGCCAGCACCGTGCACTCTCCGTTGCGGACGCCGGTCTCGATCGTCACCGGCACGAACGCCGGCCTGCCCGGCTGACGGGTGCTCAGCCAAAAGGCTGCGCCGAGCGCGGGGCTGTCGGTGCGAGGACCGACGAGATCGATGCGCAGCACCGCGTCCACCGTGGAGTCGTTCTTGACCCAGACCTGCTCGGTGCTCTGGTCGCCGGGTACCACCCGGCCCATCCGGTCGAACAGCGGCAGGGTGCTGTCGGGGGTGAAGTGGACGCCGTCGCGTGAGACGAGCAGTCGGTCTCCGGCAGCGGCGGCGGGGAGTGTGGCGCTGGAGAAGCCTGCCAGCGTCAGCAGCGAGCTTGCCAACGTGGCCGCGGCGCGCGCGAGGGCCGCCCGGCAAGTCGCGTCGGCTGTCACCATGACTCAGCCGATCCCCGCCGGAGCGGTGACCGTGTTGCCACTGCGGCTGAGCCGGATGCCGTCCCAGAAGACGTTCGGGTTCAGGAGCGTGCTATCGACGATCCGGAAACTCACCGTGTCACCGTCCCCGATGGTGCTCCTGGGGAACGTGACCGAGGTGGAACCACTCGCGATGGACGAGACGTCCGCCCACGAGCAGCCGACGAGGCACGCTGAACGTTGGAGCCTGCCGGCTGGCATGTTCGATCCCCCGAAGGTGAGAGTGAGGCTGCTCCCAGTCTGGAGGGTCAGAGGCTCCCGTTGGAACTGCAATCTCGCGCTCGCGTCGGTGCACGCGACCATGGTGGCGTTCGCGGCCTGGCTGGTCGCCAGGGCCAGGCACAGGCCTGTCTCCGCGCTGACCAGTTGGAACCGGTTGGCGTCGATCTGCTGTACGTACCACTGCTGAGCGGTCGCGCTGGCCGTGGTCGCGATGGTTGCGTTCGTACCGCTGTAGGTGAGGCGGGTACCCATGGCGTGCCGGGGACGGATGGTCACCAGTGACTGATCGCCGGAGACCGGGAGGAACTCCCAGCGCTGGTTGGAGTTGGCGTGGCAGGTGTAGGCGATGGCGGCTGCCCCACTTCCGCCGCTGCCACTGACGTCGAGGCAGTAGGCGGTGTTGGCGTTGGCGCGAACGGTGAACCATCGCGAGAGCGTCGCGTCGAAGAAGCCGGTGGTCAGCGGATACATCCCCGCGGTTTGCTGCCGGTGGGTGGCGCTCGCTGCGGTTGTTACCCATCCTGCGGCATTGAGAGAGACGTTGATCACCGGGTTCGCCTGCTGCGAGCCAGCCGCCGAGGTGAGGGTCTTCCAGTGCGGAATCGTGGTTCGCACGCAGTAGGTCACCGAAGCCCCGGCATTGAGCGTGGGGGCGATCGCAGGCGGTGCGGCCCAGGTGCCGCTGAGCGCCGACCCAGGGGGGTCGGTCACACTGCATGCTCCGGCCGAGGTGGGCCAGACCCGGATCGGCAGGCCGCTGGCCCACGACTCCGGCGCGGCGATGGTCACGGTGGCGGTACCGCTGACGGCGCCGGTGTTGGTCACCGTGAAGCTGCCCGTGTCGGTGAGTTTGCTGGGCAGATAGGTCGCGTCCATGCCGCTGAAGCCGGTTTGGGTCACCGTCACGCTCTGGGTGCTGAGCGAGCCGGTGGCAGTGGCGCTTGCGGTGAAGTACGCCCAACTCGCGGTGCCACCCATCGCCATGAGGAACGCCGTGACCCCGGCGACAAGGACGAGGCGCCTCCGAGCGAACCATGATCGCCGCGCTCCGCTCGTCCTAGCCGGCACCTCCTTAGCCATCTCAGTTCTCGCTCTGTGTGCCAGTGATGGTGACGGTGAAGGTGAGGCCTTCGCCGCTCACGGTGGCGGGGGTATTCGTCGCGAGGGCGACCTCAAAGCAGTACCAGCGGGTGGCTCCCGCCGCGAGAGAGCCGCCGCCGAGCGTCTCGGAATAGCCCTGCAGCGCACCCTGGGAGCCGGTCAGGTTGATCGCGCAGGCTGTGGTGTCCGTCACTCGGGTGATCCGGGCCCGGGCATAGGAGGTGATCGAGGTGCTGTCCGCCGTGATGTCGGCCCGCAGGGTGGCGGGAACATCGCCGGTGATCGTGACACTGAAGGGCTTGGCGACCGGGGTGTTCGGCGACACGGCGAAAGCGTCGAGCGAAGCCGAACTCGCCCCATTGAGCTGCAGTCCGAGCGTCCCCGCGGTGAGGGTGGCCCCAGAGAAGGGTGTGGTGACGCTGAGTAGGGCATACGTGCCGCCCGCGCCGCCGACACCGACCACCACCGCGACGATCGCGGCAAGCGTTGCCCGCGCCCAGATCCACAAGGACGCAATGATTGGGCGACCTTGTTCACCCCGCCTCCGAGAGGTCGATCGAGGCTGCCTGGGCGCGCGCAGGTGTCGGCTGTGCCGAGGATCGCTTGGCTCGCTCATCTGGGGCCTGAAACTCCAAGTTCGGGCGCGGAAATCGCGCGTATTGAGGGGTGTGTGCCGCTCCCAACGGCACCGATATGCCCCGGGGCAGGGTAACCTGCCCGCCCCGGAGCCGGTCTCACGGAATGGTGACGCTGCCGTCCACCTGGGTGACGGTGAGGGCGAAGCTCGACAGGTTGACCGCGCCGGTCTTGGCCGGATTGTCCTGAGTCGGCGAGCCTGCCGCTCCGAACGGCCAGGTGATGGTGGCGGTGATCGTGGTGGCGTAGGTGCTGCTGGAGTTGCTCTTGTGCTCGAATGTGTCGCCGCCGGTTCCCACCGGCGTGGCGCCGGCGACCGCGAAGACTGCCGACTTGCTGAGCCGCCCGGCCAGCGCCGTGTCTGCGGCGTTGCCGCCGGCTGCGGCGATCGAGCCGCCGGCGAGGCTGACCTGGAAACGCAGGTTCTGACCTTGCGCGGTGATGTTCGCCGGCACGGTGTAGATGAGCACATCGCCGGGCACGACCCGGACTGTGCTGATGTTGGTCACCGCGGTCGCGGCGCCGCTGGTGTGTTGGATGGTCCAGGCCGGGGTGCCGTTCGCCACGACCGTGAGCGTGCCGGCGGTGATGGTGTTGGAACCACCGAGGTTCGCGCTGTCGTTCCAGTAGGCGAGGGTGCTGCCTCCGCCGAGCAGCAGGACGACGGCTAAGCCGGACGCGAGCGCGCCCTTGGTCGTCTTCTTCACGTTGGTCTCTCTATCTGTGGGGGGTGGGAGAAATCCGATGCGCACGGCGACACGAGGCAATGCCGAATGTCGATCGGCAAATTCACTCTTCGTGGCCAGAAATGCGATACTCAGGCTACTGATAGGGGGACGGCGAGGGCGCGGTCGGCCCAGAACCTTCCCCCAAAAATTCCCCTTTTCGACCACGGAGTGGACACCCCCCATCGTGAGCCTTACCGATGCCCGGCCCAGTCATCAGAATTCCGGAACCGCTGCCGCTATCCGGCCATGCACCGTGGACGGCGGCAGAGTGTGGCTTCCCGTCCGGACCGCCGTGCGCGAACAGCTCGGCCCATCGACGAGCACCTTCCCGGGAACCCGACGGCTCACGGTGCTCTGTGCTCCCTCGGGCTACGGCAAGACGGACATCGTGGCCGGCTGGCTGGGGGACGGCAGCGACCCGCGGCAGGGCGTCCGCTGGGTGAGCGGGAGGCGCTCCACTTCGGACGCCGTCTGGCACTCGCTCACGCAGGAGTTGGCGCCGCTGTCGAGCAGCGCCCCATCAGCGGGTGACGATCCAAGGCGCGCCACACTGCGGATCGCCGCGTCGATCACCTCGCCGCTGACCGTTGTGGTGGACGACTACCACCAGTTGACCAGTCCCGAGAATGACGCTGCGATCGCCGAGTTGTCGGCGATCTCGCCCCTGCTTCGGGTCGTCGTGGTCAGCCGCAGGGTGACGCTGCTGGACCGCCCACTGATCGCCGCGAAACTCCGGGTCCTGCACCTCGGAGAGCGGCAATTGGCACTCACCCCTGACGAGACACAGGCGTTTGCGGCCTCGCTCGGCGTCCCGCCGGGTGATCGTCTGCGCATTGCACTGGGGCGCACCGACGGCTGGCCGTTGGCCATCGGTGCCGCTCTGGAGCTCGGTTCCGACGAGCTGTACCTCGACACCACCGAGGGTCGCCGCTGGATCGGGTCGTCACGCGCGACAGCCTTCGATCCGGTAGCCAACCTCACCGCTTTCGCGCTCGACTCCGTCGAGGTCCTCAGTCGGCAGCCGCGCACGGTGATCCTCGCCGCCACCCAACTCGACGCACTCGGCACCTCTCAAGCCGCCCAGCTGCTCGGCTCCGGAAGCGATGCTGCGCTGGCCGTGGCTGAGCAACTCGTCGAACTCGGCCTGCTGGTGCGGGGGGCCGGATCCCACGCCGTCGAGTTCCGCTGCCATCGCGCCCTGCAGCAGTCGCTGCACAACCTTGCCGTGCACACGCTGGGACGCACCGAAGTTGCAAGGCTGCACCGGGTCCGCGCCAAAGATCTCGAACCCACCGCGCCCGGGTCCGCTTTCCGGCTCTACTGCGCCGCCGGGGACTACGAGGCAGCCGAGAGGGTGCTCGCGCTCAACTTCGCGGTACTCGCCGACGACGCGGACGGCGAGCGCACTCGATTGCTACGGGCAATGCCCGACGAGGTGCTGCTCGCGCACCCGACGCTCACCTTCGCCCTGCTCTTCGTCGAGCTTCCGCTGACTGACGTCGCTCCCGAACGAATCGAGCACCTGGTCAGGCTCTGGGCACAGGCACTGCGCGGCAGGCTGCCGCAGGGCAGCGCGACCCCAGTGGGTCCCCTGCACTTTCCGCTGCTCTGCCAGGAGATGGCGGTCTGCCGGGTGGTCGGCGACCCTGAGGACTCCCACGCCCTGATGCGCCAGCTGGAAAGCCAACTCGCTCCGAGCCAATTCGACGACGAGCCCACGACGGTGCCCGAGCTGACAGCCGGCGCAGAATCGACGCCGCTCGCGGGCTTCCTGCCGGTGTACTTCCACCTGGCGGCGAGCACCGCGATCACCGCGGGAGATCTGGAGGGTGCGCGACGCAATCTGAATCTGCTTCGGCGTCGATGCGAGCAGATGATCATCGGCGGCGATTCCACCCACCCGGGCGGATCGCGCCGCACGGTCGCGGATGCCGGCACCCGGTGGCTGCTCGCTGCGCTGAGTGGACTGGCGTTCGCCGATCTGCTCGATGGCGACCTCCGCGGCTGCGCCGACGTCCTCGCCGAATTCGACGAGTTGGCGCAACGCACCGGAGCCCAAGCGCCGAGCATCAGCTGGGTGGGTGCGGAGATCGCGCGCGCGCACCTGTCCTACGAACTGGCCGACGAGGCCCTGTTGGACGCCGCAACGTCCCGGCTCAGCTCGCTGGCACTCCGCCTCGACTCGTGGCCGCTGCTGCTCATCGCCCAGGCCGCCTGGATCCGCCGTGCCCGCACCACCTGCTCGGCGCTGACACATCTGCGGGCCGGCACCGTCCAGGTCGGCGAACTGCCCCAACGGGCCCGGCGCTGGTCGGAGTTCGTCCTCGGTTTCGAGATCAGTCTGTCCACCTGCCTGGGTGACCTACCCACCGCGGCAGCCCTGCTGGCGACCGCATCGACCGACAGCCCGGGGATGCGGCTGGAGCAAGCACGCTTCGCCCTGTTCTCGGGGGACGATGTGCAGGCCCTGCTCACCGCGCAGTACCTTGCGCTGCCGGGCACGACGAAGCGGCAGCGGATCGACCGCTTCCTGATCAGTGCGGTCGCCGCCTGGAACCGTGGGCGGCGTGAGGACGCGTTCTTCATGCTGCGCGAAGCGGCAACGTTGCTCGAACTCCATCAACTGCCGTCCGCGCTGCAGAACGTGCCCTACCTGCCTTTGCGCGACGTTGCCGTCGCCGCCCGGGAGGCCGGCGTCTGCGATCTCGTCGGCCTGGTTGACCAGGTACCCGAACCGGCGCGTGCCAAACGGTACGAGCGTCTCACCGGGATGGAACTGCGCACGCTGCGGGCGATCGCGGAGCACGGCAATGCGAACAACGCGGCGGCCGAGCTGTTCATCACGCCGGGCACCGTCAAGAAGCACCTGGCCTCGATCTACCGCAAGCTCGGGGTGAACGGGCGCGACGAGGCCATCCTGATGGCGGGCCGGATGGGCCTCCTTGCTTAAGTTGAGGAAGTGCTGATCAATGCAACCAATGCCGATTGAGCTTTCCGAAAGCCCTAGCCAAGACTAGGTCGTCCAAGGTCTCGACAAGCTCGACCAACGAATTCAGCACCTCCTCAAGCAGAACGGATGCGCCCCGGGCCTGAGGCCGGGGCGCATCCTTGATCGATCAGCGAGGTCAGCCGAGGGCGGCGTTGACCACCTCACGAGCCTCCGCCTGGACCTGAGCGAGATGCTCGGGGCCCTTCAACGACTCGGCGTAGATCTTGTAGACGTCCTCGGTGCCGGACGGACGCGCGGCGAACCACGCGCTCTCGGTGGTCACCTTCAGCCCGCCGATCGCCGCACCGTTGCCGGGCGCCTTGGTCAGCTTGTCGACGATCGGCTCACCGGCCAACTCAGTGGCGGTGACGTCGGAGGGCGACAGCTTGCCCAGCTTGGCCTTCTGCTCGCGGTTGGCCGGGGCGTCCACCCGGGCGTACGCGCTGTGGCCGTACTTGGCCTCCATCTCGGCGTAGATCTGGGACGGCGACTTGCCGGTCACCGCACGGATCTCGGAGGCCAGCAGGCAGAGCAGGATGCCGTCCTTGTCGGTGGTCCAGGTCTGGCCGTCCAGGGTCAGGAAGGACGCGCCTGCCGACTCTTCGCCGCCGAAACCGATGTCACCGGTCATCAGGCCGGGCACGAACCACTTGAAGCCCACCGGCACCTCGATCAGGGTGCGGCCAAGATCGGCAGCCACCTTGTCGATGAAGGACGAACTAACCAGGGTCTTGCCGACGCCGGCGTCCGGCTTCCACCCGGGACGGTGCGTGTACAGGTACCAGATCGCCACGGCCAGGAAGTGGTTCGGGTTCATCAGCCCGTGGTCGGGGGTGACGATGCCGTGCCGGTCGGAGTCGGCATCGTTGCCGGTCGAGATGTCGTAGTTGTCCTTGTTGGCGATCAACGACGCCATCGCGTACGGGCTGGAGCAGTCCATCCGGATCTTGCCGTCCCAGTCCAGCGTCATGAACGGCCAGGCCGGGTCGACGGTGGCATCGATCACTTCGAGGCCGATGTTCAGGTTCTCGGCGATGTACTGCCAGTACTGGACGGCGGCACCGCCCAGCGGGTGGGCGCCGATCTTCAACCCGGCGGCCCGGATGGCGTCCAGGTCGATCGCGTTCTTCAGGTCCTCGCAGTACGCCGTCCGGTAGTCGTGCCGGACGATGCCGTCAGCGATCTGGTCGTAGGGACGGTCCCGCTTGATGTCGCCGGGGAAGGCCATCAGTTCGTTGGCGCGGGCCGCGATGACCGAGGTGGCGTCGGTGTCGGCCGGGCCGCCGTGCGGCGGGTTGTACTTGAAGCCGCCGTCGGTGGGCGGGTTGTGGGAGGGGGTGACCACGATGCCGTCGGCCCGCGGACCCTCGTGGTCGCGGTTGTAGACGATGATCGCCCGGGACACCGCGGGGGTCGGGGTGTAGTCCTCGTCGTTCTCGGCGCGGACGTTGACACCGTTGGCGACCAGCACCTCCAGCGCGGTCTTCCACGCCGGTAGCGACAGCCCGTGGGTGTCCTTGCCGATGAACAGAGGACCGTCCACGCCCTGCGAGGCGCGGTATTCGACGATCGCCTGGGTGGTGGCGGCGATGTGCAGATCGTTGAAGGAGGTCTTCAGGCTGGAGCCACGATGCCCCGAGGTGCCGAAGACGACCCGCTGATCAATGTTGTTCGGATCCGGTACCAGGTCGTAGTAGGCGGCGAGCATGGCGCCGACGTCGACGAGATCTTCGGGCAGTGCGACCTGCCCGGCGCGTTCATGAACCATGCCGCCATCATGCCAACGCAGGCCCGGCACGGCGACCCCTCCGGCCCGGTGAGTTCGCAAGTCGCCCGGGACGGCGTCCGGTGGTGATCCTGCACGCCCGACCGGTCGATCACCCGCCCAGCGGTACCCGAGGCATCTTCTTTGCGGGCCCGGTACGCAGGGACGGTTCTTTTCGTACCGGAACCGGTACGGAGGGACGGTTCTTTTCGTACCGGATGGACCGAAAAGAACCGTCCCCGCGTACCGTCCCCGCGTACCGGACGAGCCGGTGCCGGCCGGCACGACCCCGGAGTCAGCGGGCGGAGGTGGCCGCGCACAACGCGGCGAAGCGGACGGCCAAAGGGCGCCACGCCGCGCCCAGCTCGTCATGGGCTGTAGCGACCTCGGCGATCAACCGTTGCGCCTCGGCCTCATCGGACGGCGGGTCGAGCGCGCACCAGGTGGCGAAAATCTCCTCGTCCACCTCCGGATGCCACTGGACGCCCCAGGTCGCGGCCGCGAACCGAACCGCCTGCACCTCGCCGCCGGGGGCGCGCGCCACGGCGACCGCACCGTCGGGCAGCGCGACCACCACGTCGTTGTTGGAGTGCACCCCACGAGGGACGCCGGTTGCCGGCCCGAACAGGGCATCGGTCCCGGCCTCAGCGGTGAAGCCGACCGGCAGCGGCCCGCGCTGCTTACCGTTCGGGTTGCGCAGCACCCGGCCGCCGAGGGCCACGGCAGCCAGCTGGTGGCCCAGGCAGACGCCCAGCGTCGGCACACCGGACGCCGCGGCGTCCGCGATCAGCCGCCGCACCGCCGGCAGCCAGGGTGCGACGGCGTCGTCGGTCGCCCCCATCACTCCGCCCAGCACGATCAAGCCGTCGATCGTGTCCGGGTCGGGCAGCGTGTCACCCAGGTCGGGGCGGACGATGCTCAGCTCGGCGCCGGACCGGGTGAGCCAGCCGGCGAGGCGGCCCGGCGGGCACTCGTCCTGGTGCTGAATGATCGCGATCAGCGGCGCGGTTTCCTGGCGCCGCGGGCTATGCCGTCCATCGGTGGATCGAGGCTGGGTCACCCGCCAACTTTGACACAATGACCCCATGACCCTGCCGAAGTTCACCTCCCGCGCCATGGATCTGTCCGGGATCGCCGCCGCCGCGAAGGCTCCGCCGGTACCCCCGGGCGCGTCGTTCGTGCTCGACGTCGACGAGAGCAACTTCGAAGCCGTGATGCAGCTGTCCACCCGGCACCCGGTGGTGGTCGAGCTCTACTCGCCGCGGGCCAACGCGCAGGCGCTCTCCGATGACCTGATCGCGCTGGCCAACGCCGCCACCGGCGCCTACCTGCTGGCCCGGGTCAACGTGGACGCGTCGGCGAGCATCGCGCAGGCCCTCGGCATCCAGGCCGTGCCGACCGTGATCGGTGTGATCGCCGGCCAGCTGGCCCCGCTGTTCCAGGGCACCCGGTCGAAGGACGAGGCCGAGACGGTGATCGCGCAGCTGCTTCAGGTTGCGGCGTCCAACGGCCTGGTCGGACGCGCCGAGCCGGTCGCCGGCGGCGCGGGGGAGACCGACGAGGCCGACCCGCGGTTCGTCGAGGCGGACGCCGCACTTGAGCGCGGCGACTTCGCCGCGGCGCTCGCCGAGTACGACAAAATCCTGGCCCAGACGCCGAACGACCCCGAGGCCAAGATCGGACGCGCCCAGGTGGCATTGCTGGCCCGCTCCGGCGGCATCGACCCGGCCGCCGTGCTGGCGGCTGCGGTCGCCGAGCCCGCATCGGTGGACGCTCAGCTGGCCGCCGCCGACCTCGAAGTGCTGTCGGGCCGTCCCGACCAGGCCTTCGACCGGCTGATCGCCGTGATCCGCGAGTCCAGTGGCGCCGACCGGGACGCCGTCCGGGTCCGCCTGTTGGAGCTCTTCGAGATCGTCGGCCCCGCCGACCCCGCCGTCCTCAAGGCCCGCCGGGACCTGATGAGCGCCCTGTTCTGAGCGCCAATCGAGCACGGCGCAGGTCCGCGGACCCGGAGTCCCAGCAGCGGTGGGGCCTCGACAAGCTCGGCCAGCGGGAAAACTCGACGACCCGTGCTGGCACTCGACCAGCGGTGGTGGAACTCGACCAGCGGCCCGTCAGTCGCGGCGGGGGAGGCCACGTTCCAGGTACTGGGTGCCGCCGCTGACCCGGCAGGACACCGCGGCCAGCATCCGGCCGCGGGCGAAAGGTGCCATCTTGTCGGCGGCCTTGTCCGGGGCGAGCCAGTGCACCTCGCGGATCTCGCCCAGGTCGGGCACGGCCAGGTCGATCTGTTCAGCCGTCAGGGTGCCGCCGTCGAAGATGAGTTCGACGGCGTCCTCCCAGCCGAGGTAGGGGCCGAGCCAGTCGACCACCAGGATCCGTCCGACTGCGACGTCCAGAGACATCTCCTCGGCGATCTCACGGACCGCGCCGTCCCACGGCGACTCGAACGTGTTCACGATGCCGCCGGGCAGTTCCCAGTCCGGCTTGAAGGTGGTCTCCAACAGGCACACCCGGTCCCACGGGTCGGTGATCAGGGCGTGCGCGATCAGCCGTTTCCGCGGCAGCACCGAGTTCATCACACCGGTGAAGCCGCCCGGCCCGTAGACCAGGTCGCTGGCCAGCCGGGCGTACAGCACCACATCGGTGAAGGTGCCGTCTGCCGACGCCAGCGCCTCGCGCCGGATGCCCTCCAGCCGGAACCCGGCCCGTTGGACGGCGCGGCGTCCGACCTGGTCACCGGCCGGCAGCGACACCTCGATCCGGCGTAGCCCTCGGGCGATCAGGCCGTCGTCCGCGGCGAGGCTGACCGCGCGGTCGACGGTGCCCTGGGAGGCTCGCCCGGACCACTCCAGGACGCCGGCATCGCCGGCGACCTGGAGCTTGACCTGGAATTCTTCGGCTGCCGAACTCACCGAATCAGTGCTCAGTCCTCGTACCGGAAGAAGACGGCACCCAGCGGCGGCACAGTGACCGTGGCGGCTGCCTCGAAGCCGTTGAACTCCTCTTCGTGGGCCTCGACCTGGCCGAGGTTGCCGTGCGAGTCGGAGCCGTCGTAGATGCCGGCGTCGGAGTTCAGGATCTCCTTCCAGACGCCCGCCTTCGGCAGGCCGATCTTGTAGTCGTGCCACGGCTCGGAGGAGAAGTTGACCATCACCGCGATGTGTTCGCCGTCACCGTCGGAACGCACCCAGCTGAAGGTGTTGGCGCTGGCGTCGTCGGCGTTGATCCACTGGAAGCCTTCCGGATCGCAATCGAGCTTCCACAAGGCTGGATGCTTGGTGTACAGCTCGTTGAGGTCCTTGATCAGCCGCTGCAGGCCGCGGTGGCCCCACAGGTCGGAGACCCACCATTCCAGCGAGGTGGCCTCGTTGAACTCGGTGCGCTGACCGAACTCGCAGCCCATGAACAGCAGCTGCTTGCCCGGGAAGGCCCACATGAACGAGTAGAAGGCGCGCAGGGTGGCGAACTGCCGCCAGGAGTCCTGCGGGATCTTGTTGATCATCGATCCCTTGCCGTGCACCACCTCGTCATGGCTGATCGGCAGCACGAAGTTCTCGGAGTACTGGTAGACCATCGCGAAGGTCATCTCGTGGTGGTGGTACTGGCGGTACACCGGCTCGAGCGCCAGGTAGCGCAGCGAGTCGTTCATCCAGCCCATGTTCCACTTGAAGCCGAAGCCCAGTCCGCCCTGGTCGACCGGCTTGGTGACGCCGCCGAACGAGGTGGACTCCTCGGCGATCATGCACACGCCCGGCACCCGCTCGTACAGGTGCTTGTTGACGTAGCGCAGGAAGTCGATGGCCTCGAGGTTCTCGTTGCCGCCGAACTGGTTCGGCACCCACTCGCCGTCCTTGCGCGAGTAGTCGAGGTAGAGCATGGACGCCACCGCGTCCACCCGCAGCGCGTCGATGTGCATCTCGGTCACCCAGTAGAGGGCGTTGGAGACCAGGAAGCTCTTCACTTCGTTGCGGCCGTAGTTGAAGATGTAGGTGCCCCAGTCCATGTGCTCGCCCTGGCGGGGGTCGGCGTGCTCGTACAGCGCGGTGCCGTCGAACCGGCCCAGTGCCCACTCGTCCTTGGGGAAGTGGCCGGGCACCCAGTCGAGAATGACGCCGATGCCGGCCTGATGCAGCCGGTCGACCAGGTAGCGGAACTCGTCAGGCTTGCCGAGCCGAGACTGCGGGGCGAAGTAGTTGGTCACCTGGTAGCCCCAGGACGGCTCGAACGGGTGCTCGGTGACCGGCAGGAACTCGACGTGGGTGAAGCCCTGCCAGGTCACGTACTCGACCA
The DNA here is from genome assembly GCA_047602545.1 of Micropruina sp. Classification (GTDB taxonomy): domain Bacteria; phylum Actinomycetota; class Actinomycetes; order Propionibacteriales; family Propionibacteriaceae; genus Micropruina. The sequence continues at coordinate 634,065 of JASGHC010000004.1, forward strand.
GCTCCTCGGCCAGGTCGAGGTAGCTCTTGCCCTTGCGCCACGAGCCCAGATGGATCTCGTAAATCGACATCGGGGCCTCGTGCGGACGAGTCTGGGCGCGCTTGGCCATCCATTCGTCGTCCGCCCAGCCGTATTTGCTGGTGTAGACGATGGATGAGTTGGCCGGCGCCTGCTCGGCGAAGAACGCCATCGGGTCGACCTTCTCGCGCCAGACCCCATCGGCGCCGAGAACGTTGTACTTGTAGAGCGCGCCGTCGCCGACCCCCTCGACGAAGATCGACCAGACCCCGGAGCCGGGGACCAGGTGCATCGCGTCACCGGTCCACCAGTTGAAGTCGGCGTTGAGCCGGACGGCCTGGGCGTTCGGCGCCCACACCGCGAAGCGGGTGCCGTGGAGCTCGCCCCGTTCGTCGTCATGCAGGGTGACCGGGTGAGCCCCGAGCCGGCGCCAGACCTCGGTGTCGCCACCGCTGTGGAACCCTTCGAGATCCCAACCGGTCAAGCCACCGTTTGGATCGTGTGCCATCAGTTCTCCTCCTGGTTGTGCGTTGCGGACAGCGCCGTCCGTCCTGCGACATCATGGACCGCACCGAGCGGGATGTGAACCCATTTGGGCCTATTGCGTGTTTCGTACACCACCTCGTAAATCGCCTTGTCAAGCTCGTAGGCGTGGAGCACGGACGGCTCCGGCGCAGCACTGCTGCAGTACCCGTCGAGGAAGGCTCGGCGGGCCGATCGACACCAGGCCAGAGCCTGGCTCGAGGTGGGATCTGAGTGGGCTCCCCGCACGTAGTCGAAGGAGCGCAGCATGCCGGCGACGTCGCGCCACACGCTGTCGGGCTGCCGCCGTTCGGCCAGCGGCTTGAGGGGCTCGCCCTCGAAATCGATGATGGTCCAGCCGTCGGGCGCGTACAGCACCTGCCCGAGGTGGAAGTCGCCGTGGACGCGTTGCGCGGCCAGCTCGACACCGTCAACGGCCTCGAAGGTACGCCGGGCCGCCGAGCGGACGGCATCCAGTTCGGGCACCTGAGTGAGCGCCGCGTCGAGTCGTCCCAGCATGGCCGCCGCCACGGCCGAACCCGAGGTCGCCGAGACTCCGAACGCCTCAGCGAGTCGCTCGTGGACCTGAGCCAGTGCCCGGCCCAGGCCGGCCGCCTCGGTGGCGATGTCGCGTCCCTGTGCGCACGCTTCGCAGGCCCACTCCCAGCCGTCCCGGACGCCCTGGACCCGCTCCACGAACATCCCGAGATCGGCCTGCCCGCGGCCCGGCAGGTCACCCACCAGGGTGCCGAACAGGGCCGGGGTGACCCCGGACCCGGTCAAGCCGGCCAACACCTCGACGTCCAGGTTCCGACCCGCCTCCAGCTTGCGGAACAGCTTGAACAACCGGTCGTCGCCCAGGCAGATGGTGGTGTTGCTCTGGTCGCCGCCCCACAGCCGGGTGGCCGCCTCAGGGTCGATAGCGGCCGCGTCGAGCCACTCCATCGCCGGATGGCCGGACGCCGTCAGCGCACCCAGCAGGGCGCGCATGCACGCCGGGTCGGCGGGTGCCTCGACCACCTGGACGGCGCCGAGTCCGGGCTCGGTGGTGCTGAACACCACCGGAGCCTCGGGATCGGTCGTGTAGCCGACCAGCAGCAGATAGCGCTCATCGACGCCGCCCGCGTAGGTGACCGTGGCGACCTCGGCCCGCACCGCCGGCAGCTGCCCCGGCCCGGTCAGCCAGGGCAGCGGCGCAAGGTCGGTGAGCGCTGCGGCCAAGCCCTTGCCGGCGAACCAGCGCGCATCCGAAATGACCTCCCACCAGGCTGGGAACGACTGTTTGGTCACCTGGCCATCCTGTCAGGAAAGCACCGTGGGTAACAGCGCCGGGCTGTCAGAACGCGCTCTGCACGTGCAGAATGTGCGCGGGCGCGCCGGGGCTGAGCCGGACGTAGTTCCGCGTGCCCCAAGCGAAGGAGGCCCCGGTCAGTTCATCGCGCAGGGCTACCGATTCGGCGTCGCCGAGACCCAAGGCACCCATGTCCAGATAGACGTCAGATTCGACGGTGTTGTCCGGATCGAGGCTGCAGATGACGATCACCACGTCGTCACCGTCACGCTTGGAGTACGCGATGACCGCGTCGTGGGTGGCGTGATGGAAATGGATCTGACGCAGCTGCTGGAGCGCCGGATGGGCGCGCCGGATCGAGTTGAGCGTGCCCATCAGCATGTTCAGGTTGGGCTCGGCGTTGTAGTCGCGCGGCCGGAACTCGTACTTCTCCGAGTCCAGGTACTCTTCGCGACCCGGGGACACCACCTCGTGCTCGAACAGCTCGAAGCCGGAGTAGACCCCCCAGGTCGGCGACAGCGTGGCCGCCAGAATCGCCCGGATCGCGAAGATCGCCGGGTTGCCCGACTGGAGATGCAACGGGTTGATGTCAGGGGTGTTGACGAAGAAGTTCGGCCGGTAGAACGGCGACATCTCGCCGGACAGTTCAGTGAGGTACTCCTCAAGCTCCCACTTGGCAGTCCGCCAGGTGAAGTAGGTATACGACTGGTGGTAGCCGACCTTGCCCAAAGCATGCATCATCTCGGGCTTGGTGAACGCTTCGGCCAGGAAGAGCACGTCGGGGTCGGTCTCGCGCAACCGGTCGAGGATCCAGCCCCAGAACTCCACCGGCTTGGTGTGCGGGTTGTCGATCCGGAAGATCCGGACGCCGTGGCTCATCCACAGCTTGAACAGCCGTAGCACCTCGTTGTAGATGCCCTGCGGATCGTTGTCGAAGTTGATCGGGTAGATGTCCTGATACTTCTTCGGCGGGTTCTCGGCGTAGGCGATGGTGCCGTCGATCCGGGTGGTGAACCATTCCGGATGCTCGGTCACCCAGGGATGGTCGGGGCTGGCCTGCAACGCGAAGTCGAGCGCGACCTCGACGCCGAGTTCCTTCGCTCTGGCGACGAACCGGTCGAACGACTCCCAGTCACCCAGGTCGGGATGGATGGCGTCGTGGCCACCGGCCGGGCTGCCGATGGCCCATGGCGAACCGGGGTCCTTCTCGGTGGCGTCGAGGGTGTTGTTCTTGCCCTTCTTGAACGCACTGCCGATCGGGTGGATCGGCGGCAGGTAGATCACGTCGAAGCCCATCGCCGCGGCCGCCTCCAGCCGCTCGTGCGAGGAGTCGAAGGTGCCCGAGGTCCAGGTGTCGGTGGCCTCGTCATAGCTGGCCCCCTGCGAGCGCGGGAAGAACTCGTACCAGGACGAGAACAGTGCCCGCTTGCGGTCGACCCAGAGCGGGAAGTCGGCGCTGGGGGAGACCAGTTCGCGCGGGCCGTAGGTCGTCATCGCCTCGGCCAGCCCGGTGCCGTTGGCCACCTCGAGCAGGTCAGCCGCCTTGCGCTGCGGAATCAGCAGTTGCGCGGTGGCCCGCAGAATGGACGCCTCGACCGGGTCGCCGGCCTCGTCGGCGATCACGGCAGTGCGCTCCAGCAGGTCGCGACCCTCCAGGCAGACCAGTTCCAGGTCGATGCCGGCGGCCAGCTTGGCCTCGGCGTTGTGGTGCCAGGTGCCCCACGGATCGGACCAGCCTTCGACACGGAACGTCCACGCGCCCTCGGCGTCCGGACGAACCCAGGCCTCCCAGCCGTCCAGGCCGGCGGGCTCGGTGGGGGTCATGTCGATCCGGGTTTCGACCCCGGACGGGCTGGTCAGGATCACCGACGCGTTCACGGCGTCGTGCCCCTCGCGGAACACTTTCGCGCGGATCGGGATCAGTTCGCCGATCGAGGCCTTGGCGGCGTAGGCGCCGCCCTCGATCACCGGCCAGACTTTGGCCACCGGGATCCGCCCGAAACCGAAGGGGCCGGTCAGGGCGGGGGAAAGATCAACCTCGATGGGGGCGGCATCGCCCGCGTTCCTCAGTTTGCTCACGCGGGCAAACCTACCGGCTGACACCCCGTCGTGTAGGACGCCGGCCCGGAAAATCCGCAGTCCGGAAATCGGTCAGCGGTTCGCAAGGACGCGCTGGTTGTGATCGGTGGTTGCTACGTGACCAGCGGTTCTCTGCCGCTGACCGGTGGTTCTCTACTGGGGACCGTCCGCGGCTGCCTCGTCCGGGTCGGCCTGCGGTTGCCCGCCGCATACGGGCGTGACGCCCTCCTCAGCCGCCGCATCCTCGGCGGCCTGCAGATGGACGACCGGGCTGATCGGCGATGCCGCCACCGCCTGCGGATGGTTGAGCACCTGGCCGTGCAACACCACGACCGTCTGCGCCGGGACGCTGATCGTCGCCCCGACGCCCAGCGGCCGATGCGGCAGCTCGGTGTCCAGTCCGGTGTGGGTGGTGATCTGCCAGCCGACCGACCAGGGCTGGCCGGGAAGGGTGAACTCGATCGCCGCATCGCCGCCGTGCACGATGATCAGGAAAGCCTCGTCCGCGTCGGACACGTACTGGCCGAGGGTGCGGCGTCCGGTCTCGTGCCAGTCGTCGATGGTCATCTCGGTGCCGTGCTCGGAGAACCAGGCCACCTCCGAGCGGCCCAGACCCACGCCTTCGCTGTCCTGCACCTCGCGATGGGTACGGAACTCCGGGTTGCGCAGCACCGGATGATCGGCACGCAGCGTCAGCAGCGTGCGGGTGAGCACGGTCTGTGCGGCCCACTCCTCGGCGGTGTGCCAGTCCACCCACGACACCGGGGAGTCCTGGCAGTAGGCGTTGTTGTTGCCCTGCTGGGTGCGGCCCATCTCGTCGCCGGCGGTGATCATCGGCACCCCTGCCGACAGCAGCAGCATCGCCATCATGTTGCGGGCGCTGCGTTGCCGGGCGGCATTGATCTGGGGGTCGTCGGTCTCACCCTCGTACCCGTGATTCCAGGACCGGTTGTCGTCGGCGCCGTCGCGGTTGCGTTCGGCGTTGGCTTCGTTGTGCTTCAGGTCGTAGGTGACCACGTCGCGCAGCGTGAAACCGTCGTGGGCGGTGACGAAGTTGATCGAACTGGACGCCGGCCGTCCGCCGTGGTCGAAGGTGTCGGACGACCCGGACAGCCGGGTGGCCAACTCCTGGACGCCATGCGTGGCGCCGCGCCAGAAGTCCCGGGTGTAGCCGCGGAAGTGGTCGTTCCATTCCGACCAGCCCTGGCCCCAGCGTCCGACCTGGTACCCGTAGGGCCCCAGATCCCAGGGTTCGGCGATCATGATCTTGCCGGCCAGCACCTCGTCGGCGGCGATCAGCTGCTTGAACGGGTGATCCTGCCGGACGTGATGCTGATCGTCCCGGATCAGGGTGGTGCACAGGTCGAACCGGAAGCCGTCCACGCCCATGTCGGTGGCCCAGTAGCGCAGCGAATCGAGGACCATCTGCAGCACCCGCGGGTTCGAGGTGTCGACCGCGTTGCCGCAGCCAGTGACGTCGTAGTCGTTGCGGTTGTCGCTGGTCAGCCGGTAGTAGCCGCCGTGGTCGATGCCCCGGAAGCACAGCGTCGGGCCGTCGTGGCCGCCCTCACCGGTGTGGTTGTAGACCACGTCCAGGATGACCGCGATGCCGGCCTCGTGCAGCTTGCCCACCATGTGTTTGAACTCGGCGACCTGGCCGCCCAGGGTGCCGGCGTTCGCGCTCGCGTAGGGGGCGTGCGGGGCGAAGAAGCCGAGGGTGTTGTAGCCCCAGTAGTTCAGCAGGCCACGTCCGATATGGAACGGCTCGGAGACGAAGTGCTGCACCGGCAGGAACTCCACCGCGTTGATGCCGGTCTCGACGAGGTGGGCGATGACGGCGTCGTCGGCGAACCCGGCGTAGGTGCCGCGCAGCCCCTCCGGCACCTCGGGGTGACGCTGGGTGTAGCCCTTCAGATGGGTTTCGTAGATCACCATCTCGTCGAGCGGAAGCGGCTTCGCCAACGGTGCGGGCGGCGAGCTGTCGGCGACCACAACGCTGAGCGGCACTGCGCCGAACGAGTCGGTGGTGTCGCTCTCGAAGTTGGACGCGGTGGTGTGGTCGCTGATCGGACCGCGGTAGTCGACATACCCCGTGATCGCCCGTGCGTAGGGGTCGAGCAACAGCTTGGCCGGGTTGAACCGGCGGCCATCCTCGGGATCCCACTCGCCGTGCACCCGGTAGCCGTAGCGCTGGCCGGCTTCGATGCCGGGGACGAATCCGCTCCAGATACCCTCGTCCGGATTCAGCGTCAGGTCAACGTTGGTCTGCTGCTCTTCGGCGTCGACGAGGGCCAACTCGACCCGCTGGGCTCGCGGCGCCCAGAGTGCGAACTCAGCGCCAGCGTCACGCAGATGGGCCCCGAGCGGAACGGTGGTGGCCGGTGCGCACGGCACGGGCTCGGACATAGGCTGCCTTCGGATCGGGTACAGAACTGATGCGCCGGACGCAGGCCAGTGGAAGCCACCCACCGCGTGGAGCATCGGCTCATATAGTGCCGCAAGTATCTGACGACGCAAGTATCGACCGGCCAGGGCGGGCGAGGCGAGGGGTGTGTGGATGACTGAGCGGGTCTATCTCGACCACGCCGCCGGAGCGCCCCTGCTGCCGTCCGCGCGGGCGGCGATGGAGGCGGTGTGGGAGCTTCCGGGCAACCCCTCGTCGCTGCATTCCGCCGGACGCCGGGCACGCCGCCTGTTGGAGGAGAGCCGCGAGTCGCTGGCTGCAGCCCTGGGGTGTTTGCCCACCGAGGTGGTCTTCACCTCGGGGGGGACAGAGGCCAACAACCTGGTTTTGCTCGGTGCCGCTGGGGCGCGCGCCGACCGGCCGCGGCTGGTGATCGGCGGGGGAGAGCACCCCTCGGTGGCGGGTGTGGTCGAGCGGCTGCCTGGACGGGTGGACGTCTTGCGTCTGGACTCTGACGGCCTGGTGGAAGCGGGGTTCGAGGCGGTCATCGGGCCGGAGACCGCGCTGGTGTCGACGATGCTGGTGAACAACGAGACCGGAGTGGTGCAGCCGCTGGACGCCGTGGGCGCGAGGGCTCGCGAAGCCGGGGCCTGGCTGCACACCGATGCTGTGCAAGCGTTCGGTCACCTGCCGCTGGACTTTGCCGCGCTGGGCGTGGACGCCATGACGGTCACCGCACACAAGCTGGGCGGTCCGGTCGGGATCGGAGCGCTGGTGATCCGCCGTGAGCTCTCATTTGCCGCACCCGGGTTCGGCGGCGGCCAGGAACGGAAGATCCGATCCGGCACTGCGATGACAGCTCTGGCTACGGGCTTTGCCGAGGCGGCCCGCTGCGCGGTCGCGGATCTGGAGACCGAGTCGGCCCGGCTCCGCGCACTTCGAGAGCAGCTGGCTGCAGGGGTGGTGGCGGCGGTCGACGACGTCCGGATCAACGGGACGGCACCGGTCAGCCCGGCGATCCTGAACATCACCTTCGCCGGCTGCCGCGCCGACGACCTGCTGCTCATCCTGGACGCCGCCGGCATCGACTGCTCCACCGGCTCGGCCTGCACCGCCGGCGTCCATCAGCCCAGCGAAGTGCTGCTCGCCATGGGCCGGACGCCGGACGAAGCGTCCGCGTCCCTGCGCTTCTCCCTCGGCCGCTCCACGGAGGTTGCCGCGATCGGGAGAGTGCTGGCGGTGATTCCGGACGCCGTGGAGCGGGCCCGGACCGCGTTCGGCTGATCGGTCCGGTCGCGGATCGAGCCTCCCCCGCTATGCCACGTGATCAAGCCTGCGCACAGCAGGGAGACCGGCAGCCCGCTCGGCGGCGAGGTCGTATGCGGACTGCATCGCCAGCCACGCGCGGGCGGTGCTGACCCCTGCCTGCTCCAGCCGGACCGCAAGGTTCGGGCTGATCCGAGCGTGCCCGTGCAGCACTCGACTCAGGGTGACGCGGGAGATACCCAGCCGCGAGGCGGCCTCGCCAACGGTCATGCCGAGGTCAGCAAGCACGTCCTCGCGCAAGATCTCGCCCGGATGCACCGGGCTCTTCATCACCATCATGTTCACCTCCGTTTCAGTGGTAGTCGCGATAGTCGACCAGTTCGACATCCGTTTCGACGAACCGGAATGTGATCCGCCAGTTTCCGTTTACCCAGATTGACCAGTGACCTGCCAGGTCGCCCTTCAAGGGGTGGGTCCGGAAGGACGGGATCGCCAGGTCGTCCGGTCCTTGCGCCACGTCAAGGGTCGAGAGGATGCGCAGCAACTTCGGAAGATGGTCAGCCTGGACGCCCTTCTTGGAACCATCGCGGTAGAGCCGCTCCAGACCCTTGTGCCGGAAGCTCACAATCACACCACGAGTGTATCGTCATGCGATACACTTTGGCAATCGTCGGCGAGCGCGCACACCGGCAGCCACCAGTTCACCGTCGGACAGCGCCGCGGGCTGCACCTGGGCGTCCCGGCTGCGGACGGACGCCCCCGGTACGTGCTCGGCATCGAGCCGGCCGGGAACCGGGTGGTGGTCGGTCCGCACGAGGCACTGGCGGTCGGCGTGATCGACGGCATCCGGCCGAGCTGGGCCGAGCAGCCGGCCTACGGCCCGTGGCGCGGACTGGTCCAGGTGCGGGCCCACGGTGAACCGCTACCAGCCACCATCGACGGCCGTCCGGACGGCATCACCGTCACCCTGGACACCCCCGCGCACAGCATCGCCCCTGGTCAGGCCGTGGTCTGCTACGACGGCAACCGGGTCGTCGGCTCGGCCACCATCGCCTCGGGCATACCCGCTATCCAACACAACCGTACATCTACTTCATCGACACGCCGCTAGCGCCGACCGTCGGATTTCCAGAAGCCTCGGGTGCACACGATCAGTTCGGCGGGAAGGGTCTGCACATACTCACGTCCGCCGCTGTGGTACCGAACGGTTACGCCCGTGCGTACCCAACGACCCTCCTGGGCGACCTTGACGCCCAGCAGGAGCTCGTAGCCCTGCCCGTTCGGGTCCGTCACCAGACTCTCGCCTGGCTGAACCCGTGCCTTCGGCAGCTCGCGCGACGTCGGTGGGAAGCCTGGCAACAGCTGGATGGTCGCGTAGTGCCGGGGTGGCGGCACGATCTCGTAGCCGATCAGTTCGAGGCCGGGATCGCCGCCCTCGAAACGAACATCGATCACCTGAACCGGCTCCGATACCACGTCCAAGGTCTCGAACCCGTCGGTGAACACCACCCCGAAGTCTTGCTGGGTCTCCCAGCCATGGTCCGAAGGCGTCGCCAAGGCGGTTCCTTGGGGGATCTGCTGAAAGCATCCAGTCACAAGCGTCGCCACCATCACGGCGGCTGCCGCCTGGGCTCGACACTTCATTCTCAAGGCATTTCTTTTACCATTGAGGCATACGCGATCTTGGCATCCGAGCCGCAGAGGGTCGCCCTTTTGCGGGTCACGTCGACTACTCCAAACTACCTGGGGAAGTGTCAGAGTAGACCATCGCTACGTGAAGCGTGGCAGTTCGACGCACATGAATCGGATCCGGCAGCGCAACATGGGCACGGAAGCCGAGTGGTCACACGTGAGTCCCGGCGTGCCGCCGAGGCATCGCGCCGCCTCGACGAGGTGAAGCTCAAAGCTGGTGTGAAGGACGGGGGTGGGTGAGGTTTGTAGACTGCTCCGGTGCGTGTTCTGGCAGCCATGTCTGGCGGCGTCGACTCAGCGGTGGCGGCCGCGCGAATGGTCGACGCCGGACACGACGTCACCGGCGTCCACCTGGCCCTGTCGAAGAACCCTCAGACGTATCGGTCCGGGGCTCGCGGCTGCTGCTCGCTGGAAGACTCCCATGACGCCCGGCGTGCCGCCGATGTGCTGGGCATTCCGTTCTACGTGTGGGACTTCTCCGACCGGTTCGCCGCCGACGTGGTCGACGACTTCCTCGCCGAGTACGCCGCGGGACGGACGCCGAACCCGTGCCTGCGCTGCAACGAGAAGATCAAATTCGCCGCCGTGCTGGAGCGGGGGATCGCGCTCGGTTTCGACGCCATCGCCACGGGTCACTACGCAGTGCTGCGTGAGGTGGACGGCCGCACCCAGCTGTGGCGCTCCGCCGAGGCCGCCAAGGACCAGAGCTACGTGCTCGGGGTGCTCGATCAGCGCCGGTTGAGCCGCTGCCTGTTCCCGCTCGGCCACGACACCGCCAAGGCCGACGTCCGGGCCGAGGCGGCCGCCCGTGGGCTGTATCTCGCCAAGAAGCCGGACAGCCACGACATCTGCTTCATTCCCTCCGGCGACACCGCCGGTTTCCTGAACCGGCATCTGGGCACCGCCGAGGGCGAGTTCGTGGACAACACCGGCGAGGTGGTGGGCGCGCACACCGGCAGCCACCAGTTCACCGTCGGACAGCGCCGTGGATTGCGTCTGGGCGTCCCGGCTGCGGACGGACGCCCCCGGTACGTGCTCGGCATCGAGCCGGCCGGGAACCGGGTGGTGGTCGGTCCGCACGAGGCACTGGCGGTCGGCGTGATCGACGGCATCCGGCCGAGCTGGGCCGAGCAGCCGGCCTACGGCCCGTGGCGCGGACTGGTGCAGGTGCGGGCCCACGGTGAACCGCTACCAGCCACCATCGACGGCCGTTCGGACGGCATCACCGTCACCCTGGACACCCCCGCGCACGGCATCGCCCCTGGTCAGGCCGTGGTCTGCTACGACGGCAACCGGGTCGTCGGCTCGGCCACCATCGCCTCCACCGACTCGGCCCCGACCTCCCCGGCCCTGGGCTCGTCGGCGTCCCGCTCACCGACGCCGCATTCATCGACCGTGCCTTCATCGACGGGGCGCTGATGGTCGGCTTCACCGGTGTCGGCTCCCTGCCCGGCACCGACTATCCGGCGGCCGTCCGACTGGTGATGGACGTCCTCGGTTCCGACGGGGGCATCCCGCACCTGCCGGAGCTTCCGGCTCGCGGCCCGTGGGCGTCCATGATCGGACGCGGCACCGCGGTCCTGACCGGACTGCCGACCGAGCTGGCGGCAGGGGAGTGGCGGCTCAGCGACCATCCGGGGATCGATCAGCGACGCGCCCAAGCCACGCTGCGCGACGACCTGGACCGGTTCGAAGAGGACGCCCACGACTACACCGGCACGGTCAAGGTGCAGGTGGTCGGCCCGTGGACGCTGGCTTCGTCCCTGTTCCTCCCGCTCGGCGGACGAGTGTTGGGTGATCGTGCCGCACGTCGGGACCTGGCTCAGTCGCTTGCGGACGGGGTGGGTGAGCTACTGGCCCAGCTGGGTCGGCGCCTGCCGTCGGCGACGCTTCTGCTGCAGGTGGACGAGCCGTCCCTGCCTGCGGTCCTCAACGGCGCGGTACCCACCGAGGGCGGGTACTTCCGGCACCGGTCGGTGCATCCACCCGAGATCGCCGAAGCACTCCGCCCGCTCGCCGAGGCGACCGCGTCGAGCGTGCTGCATTGCTGCGCGCCCAGCCTTCCGGTCGATCTGGCTGGGGCGTCCGGCTTCGGTGCGGCGTCGGTCGACCAGGACCTGATCGCCGACCTCGACGGCATCGCCCAGGCCGTGGATGGCGGGTTGCGGCTGTATCTCGGCTGCCTGCCGACCTCAGGACCGGTGCGCGACTGGCGCCCGGACGACCTCGTCCGACGGGTGCTGCGGCTGTTGCAGCCGCTTGAGCTGGGCCCGGTGTTGGCCGACCGGCTGGTGCTGACCCCGGCGTGCGGATTGGCCGGCTTCACCACGCGGCAGGCCTCAGGCGCACTGGCTGCGCTGCGCAGGGCGTCCGGACTGGTGGACGAAGCCCTGCGCCAGTAGCCGGGCACCGCCTCACCACCGCCAAGCGGCCACTGGTGACGTCACGGTAGCCGCCGGTGACCGCGCGCGGCGGCAGATCCGATGTCGAGATCGCCCGCCGATGGCCGGATAGCCCGCCGATTTCGGGCTGGCACACGAAATCGGCCACGTTTCCCGCCAGCGGACAGCGATGGTGAGATCGCTGCCTCCAGACAAGCAGAGCAGTCCTGTCGGTGAGCGAGCATGGGACGGACCCGCGTAGCGATTATCGTTGAACGCATGATCATCTGGCGTGGTTGGGGCATTCTGGCGATCCTGATCGGTGGTGCGGCAGCGGGGTTGGGCGCCGCGATGTCGATGGGAAACCGGGCCCTGACTCCGATCTTCGTCGGCTTGATGCTGATCGCCGGTGGTGTGGCTACCTGGTTCCTCGGCAACAACCTCAACCTGAAGTGTCCGGTGGCCGAGTTCGACGGCTGGTATGCCCGTCGCCGCGAAGAGGTCGCTGCCCAGGTGCGCGGCGGTGCCTACAACAACGTGCCCGACCCGCAGCGCCCCGGCCAGCTGGCCGACCCGTGGGCGGTCGGTGAGTACGTACTGAATCAGGAGAGTGCGAAGGTACGAGCCGCCCTCACCAACCGGCATTCACTGTTCTTCGTGCCGCTGCAGTACCTGGGCTTCGTGATGGGCGGCATCGGTATCGTGGTGATGGTCGCCGGCGCCTTCCGCTGAGGGCCGGGCCGGCGGCGAAACCCGGACGGGAACGTCACACCTCCCAGTCGGACGAGTAGGTGCGCGCTCGCAGCAGCTGAGCAAGCTCAACGTGCACACGCAGCGTCTTCTCCAGCCGGCAACCGCGATCGTCCGAGAGTTGGTCGTCCACCCAGTCACGACCCGAGCAGTCACGACCCGAGAAATAACCGATCGGAACTGTCAGGCCCCGGGGGATAGATTTCCACCGTGATCGCAGACGACATCCGTGCCCGGCATGCCGCGTTGGCTCAAGAGATCGAAGAGCACCGCTTCCGGTACTACATCACCGACGCACCGACGGTCAGCGACGGCGACTTCGACGTCCTGATGCGTGAGCTCGAGGCGATCGAGGACGCGCACCCCGAGCTGCGGACGCCGGACTCGCCGACCCAGAAGGTGGGCGGGGCGCCCTCCGCGACGTTCGCACCGGTCACCCACCTGCGGCCGCTGATGAGCCTCGACAACGTGTTCTCGCACGAGGAGTTCGAGAAGTGGGCCGCCCGGGCAACCAAGGAACTGACGGTCACCGCGTGGCTGTGCGAGTTGAAGATCGACGGGCTCGCGCTCGACCTGGTCTACCGGGGCGGACGGCTGGTTTCGGCTGCCACCCGCGGCGACGGCCGGGTCGGTGAGGACGTCACCGCCAACGTGCGCACCATCGCGTCCATCCCGGCCCAGCTGTCCGGCAATGTGCCCGAGGTGGTCGAGGTGCGCGGCGAGGTGTTCATGCGACCCGACGACTTCGCACTGCTCAACGACGGGCTGCTGGCGGCCGGCAAGGCGCCGTTCGCCAACCCGCGCAACTCGGCAGCCGGCTCGCTGCGGCAGAAGGACGCCCGGGTGACGGCGTCCCGCAATCTTCAGTTTCTCTGTCACGGGCTCGGCGAGGTCGCCGGCCTGACCATTGACAGCCAGTCACACGGCTACGAACTGCTGGCGGCGTGGGGTCTGCCGACCTCGAGCCACTACCGGGTGGTGCCGACGATCGCGGACGCCTGGGCCTACATCGAGCACTACGGCGAGAACCGCCACGGTGTCGAACACGAGATCGACGGCGTGGTGATCAAGGTCGACGACCGCGCCCAGCAGGACGAGTTGGGCAGCACCTCGCGAGCCCCGCGCTGGGCGATCGCCTACAAGTACCCGCCCGAAGAGGTCACCACCAAGCTGCTGGAGATCAGGGTGAACACCGGACGCACCGGCCGGGTCACCCCGTATGCGGTGATGGAGCCGGTGTTCGTGTCAGGCTCCACCGTCGAGCAGGCGACCCTGCACAACGCGTCCGAGGTGAAGCGCAAGGGCGTCCTGATCGGCGACAGCGTGGTGCTGCGCAAGGCCGGCGACGTGATCCCCGAAGTGGTCGGGCCTATGGTCGCCCTACGCGACGGCACCGAGACCGAGTGGGTGATGCCGACGCATTGCCCCGCCTGCGGCAGCGAACTCGCCCCTGAGAAGGAGGGGGACGCCGACCTGCGCTGCCCCAACACGCGTTCCTGCCCGGCGCAGCTGCGTGAGCGGCTGTTCCACCTGGCCTCCCGGCAGGGCCTCGACATCGAGGTGCTGGGTTGGCAGGCCGCCGATGCGCTGCTGTCCGCTGGGCTGCTCATCGACGAGGGCGACCTGTTCACCCTGGACGCCGAGAAGCTCGTGACGGTACCGATGTTCACCCGTGGCCCGCGCAAGGGTGAGGATCCGCAGGGCCGGTACCTCTCCGCGAACGGTGAGAAGCTGCTGGCCAACCTCGCCGACGCCAAGAGTCGGCCGTTCGCGCGGTTCCTGGTGGCGCTGTCAATTCGGCACATCGGCAAGGGAGTGGCGCCCGACGTGGCGGCCGCCTTCCCGAGCATCGAGGCGCTGCGGACGGCGTCCGAGGAGGAGTTGGCGGCCGTCGAGGGAATCGGTCCGACCCTGGTGGCGGCGATCCGCGACTGGTTCACGGTCGAGTGGCACACCGAGATCGTCCGCAAATGGCAGGAGGCGGGGTGCGAACTCTACGACGAGCAGGCCGAGAGCAGCGACGAAAAGCCGCAGACCCTTGCCGGGCTGTCCGTGGTGGTGACCGGGTCCATCCCCGGCTACACCCGCGACAGTGCCGCCGAGGCGATCACGTCGCGGGGTGGGCGCTCCGCCGCGTCGGTGTCGGGCAAGACTGACTTCGTGGTCGTCGGCGAGAACGCCGGCAGCAAGTACGACAAGGCGGTCGCGCTGAAGCGCCCCATCCTGGACGCCGAGGGCTTCGAGGTGCTGCTCACCGACGGCCCGGACGCCGCTCGCGCCGTCGCGAAGGAGTCCTGAATTGAACCGGACGACTCGACCCACGACTAGACTCCACGACGTGGAGGGCCTGAATAGCAACCTGAATCTCAACGCCGGCGCGCCCCCGCGGGTGTGGCCGAAGCTGGGGGAGTGGGGACCGGCCGAGGTGCCGTCCACCCGGCAGAAGAAGCGGCTTCGTTGGTGGGTGTCGCTCGGCTTCGTCGGCGTCGCCGCGATTCTCTTCGCCTACGGCTGGTACATCTTCACCATCATGAGCGGCGGGGCCGGCGAGGAGGGCCGGCGGTTGCATCGACGCCGTTACCCATCGCCGACGCAACCGCCACCTCGGCCCCCATCCTCGGTGGCCGGACGAATACCGCATTCAACCCGAAACAATGCCGCAGAAGTGGCATGGATTCCGTCGTCGATCACGATTTGCGGCGCATGGCGCCTGCACTCTCGCCCGATCCACCAGCAACATTAGCAGAGCTAGGTTCAACTCATTGGGCGATCGGAAAAGCGGTCCGGTCGGTCAACCCCTGGACGACGTCGCTCCCGTTCGGCGTCCTTGCGCCCGTTTGTACAGGTGCAATCACCTGAAAGCGGGGCAACATCGGACTGTCCCGCACATGCGCTGACCCAGCGGTGGCCCGGCCTATCGCGACCTCTCTTGCCGTGCCGCCACGACAAGCCCGACCACCGGAGGCTCAGCCGGTCAACGCGGCCAAATGCCGCAGCCGGGCCAGTTCCGACTTGATGAATGCCGGACCCCCGGTGCGGGCCAGGACGAGCGCCGACCGGTTCTTCAACGGCGCCGCCGCCAGCAGCATCTCGGGCCAACCCGGCAGCCAGCCCTCGTCCACCTCGACGAATCCGGAGTCATCCAGACCTCGCAGCGGGTCGAGCGGCAGCCGGTCTACCTCGGGCGCCATCGACGTTCGGGCGATCACCGTGCCGTCCCCGCGGTCAACCTGGGCCGCCCAGTTCACCCGGAAGACCGTGGGTGCGGCCTGAGTGAGGATCGACGCCGCCTCCGCCGGGTTCTCGGTCATCTCGTCCAGCACCGCGACGTCGGCCTGCAATCCCCAGCCCTCGGGATAGTGCGAGAACCACAACACCGAGACATCGTCGATCATCGTGCAGGCGGTGATCAGCGCGTCCGGAAGGGTGCCCAGCGGCACCTCGACCATGAAGTCGTCAACCGCGAAACCGTCATGCTTCTCGACGATCTCGACGGCCTGGATGTCAGCACCGACGGTGCCGAGTGCCGTCGCGACGGCACCCAACGATCCTGGTCGGTCGGGCAAGCCCACGCGCAGCAAAAACACCAGCCTATTGTCCCGCAAATTTGTTACAAACGGTGGTGTCCCGCGTCTTCCGGTTCGGAATCACCGATCCTGTTCTGGACGCCGCCTGCTACACCGCCCCTCGGTGCATCTGGGCTTAGGATGGGCGGTCGGACGACAACGAGGAGCATCTGGTGGCCCTGACCACAGCCGAGGTGGCACGCCTGGCGGCATTGGCCCGAGTCGAGTTATCGGATGAGGAGCTGGCTCGGCTGGCTCCGCAGTTGGACGTGATCCTGGACGCGGTGGCGCAGGTCACCGAGGTGGCCGGCGACGACGTCCCGCCGATGTCGCACGCGTTGCCGCTGACCAATGTCTTCCGCGCCGATGAGGTGCGGCCCTCGCTGCCCGTCGAGCAGGTCCTGGCTGCCGCGCCGTCCGTCGAGGACGACCGCTTCCGGGTGCCGCGGATCCTCGGGGAGGAGCAGTGAACGAGTTGCTGCGGTCGAGCGCCGCGTCCCTGGCTGAGCGGATCGACGCGGGCGAGGTGTCGTCACGTGAGGCGACCCAGGCCCACCTGGACCGGATCGCCGCCGTCGACGGCGAGGTGCACGCCTTCCTGCACGTGGACGGCGAACGGGCCCTCGCCGCGGCGGACGCCGTGGACGCCCGGCGCGCCGCCGGCGAGGAGCTCGGGCCGTTGGCCGGCGTCCCGATCGCGGTCAAGGACCTCTTCTGCATGACCGGCGCGCCCACCACGGCCGGCTCGCGCATCCTCGAGGGCTGGCATCCGCCCTACAACGCCACCGTCACCCAGCGCATCCTCGACGCCGGGCTGGTGGTGCTCGGCAAGACCAACCTGGACGAGTTCGCGATGGGCTCGTCGACCGAGAACTCCGGCTATGGGCCGACCCGGAACCCGTGGGATCACGACCGGATCCCCGGCGGCTCCGGTGGTGGCTCGTCGGCGGCGCTGGCCGCGTTCGAGGCCCCGCTGGCGCTCGGCACCGACACCGGCGGCTCGATCCGGCAGCCGGCGTCCGTCACCGGAACGGTCGGGGTCAAACCCACCTACGGCGCCACCTCCCGGTACGGCGTGATCGCGATGGCGTCCAGCCTTGACCAGCCCGGACCGTGCGGCCGCACCGTGCTCGACACCGCACTGCTGCACCAGGTGATCGCCGGCTGGGACCCGATGGATTCCACCTCGGTGAACGCACCGGCGCCGGACGTGGTGACCGCCGCCCGGCAGGCCGACGTGGCCGGCATGCGGATCGGCGTGGTGAAGGAACTGGGCGGCGCAGGCTACGCGCCCGGCGTCGAGCTGCGCTTCCGCGAGGCGCTGGACGCCCTGGCCGAGCTCGGCGCCGAGATCGTCGAGGTGTCCTGCCCGAACTTCCGCTACGCCCTGGGCGCCTACTACCTGATCATGCCCAGCGAGGTGTCCTCGAACCTGGCCCGCTTCGACGCCATGCGCTACGGGCTGCGGGTCGGCGACGACGGCACCGCCGGCGCCGAGGAGGTGATGGCCCGCACCCGCGGCGCCGGCTTCGGCGACGAGGTGAAGCGGCGGATCATCATCGGCACCTACGCGCTGAGCTCCGGCTACTACGACGCCTACTACGGCTCGGCCCAGAAGGCCCGCACGTTGATCGCCCGCGACTTCGACGCGGCGTTCGAATCGGTGGATGTGCTGGTGTCGCCGTCCACGCCGTCGACCGCGTTCCGGATCGGCGAGCGCACCGACGATCCACTCGCCATGTATGCGGCCGACCTGTGCACCATTCCGTCCAATATGGCGGGCAACGCGGCGGGTTCGTTCCCGTGCGGACTGGCACCCGAGGACGGCCTGCCGGTCGGCTTCCAGGTGATGGCCCCGGTGCTGGCCGACGACCGGGTGTACCGGGTCGGCGCGGCACTCGAGGGCGCCCTGGCGACCCGTTGGGGCGGGCTACTCACCGACCAACTCTGGACGCGCGAGAACGGGGGAGCGCTGTGACGCTGATGGCATACGAGGACGTGCTCGCCGCCTACGACCCCGCGCTGGGTCTGGAAGTGCATGTCGAACTGAACACGGCGTCCAAGATGTTCTGCGGCTGCTCGACCGCGTTCGGTGCGGCGCCGAACACGCAGACCTGCCCGGTCTGCCTGGGACTCCCCGGTGCGTTGCCGGTGGTCAACGCCAAGGCCATCGAATCGGTGATCCGGATCGGCCTGGCGCTGAACTGCTCGATCGCGAAGTGGTGCCGGTTCGCCCGGAAGAACTATTTCTACCCGGACATGCCGAAGAACTTCCAGACCTCGCAGTACGACGAGCCGATCTGTTTCGATGGCTGGACCGAGGTCGAGGTCGACGGTGTCACCTACCGGATCGAGATCGAGCGGGTCCACATGGAGGAGGACGCCGGCAAGCTCACCCATGTCGGCGGTGCCACCGGTCGCATCCAGGGCGCCGAGTACTCGCTGCTCGACTACAACCGGGCCGGCGTCCCGCTGATGGAGATCGTCACCAAGCCGGTACTGGGTACCGGAGCGGCGGCACCCAAGGTGGCGCGGGCCTACATGACCCAGCTGCGCGAGTTGCTGCGCGCGCTCGGCGTCTCGGACGTCCGGATGGAGCAGGGTTCGCTGCGCTGCGACGCCAACGTGTCGCTGGCGCCGGCGGGTTCGGACGTGCTCGGCACCCGTACCGAGACCAAGAACGTGAACTCGCTACGCTCGGTGGAACGTGCGCTCACCTACGAGATCCAGCGGCAAGGCGAGGTGCTGGCCTCCGGTGCACGCGTCCATCAGGAGACCCGGCACTGGCACGAGGACGACGGCTCCACCTCCCCAGGACGCTCCAAGGAGCAGGCCGAGGACTACCGCTACTTCCCCGAGCCCGACCTGGTGCCGGTCGCCCCGGCGCCGGAATGGGTGGAGCAGTTACGGCTCACTCTGCCCGAGCCGCCCGCCCAGCGACGCCGCCGGCTGGTCGCGGAATGGGGATTCACCGAGTTGGAGATGCGCGACGTCCTCGGCACCGGTTCGCTCGATCTGATCGCCGAGACCGTGGACGCCGGCGCCGCACCCGGCGCGGCCCGCAAGTGGTGGTCGGGCGAACTCGCCCGCCGCGCCAACGCCGCCGGCGTCGAACTCGAGGACGTCGGCATCACCCCTGGTCAAGTGGCTGAACTGCAGACCCTGATCGCGGCCGGCACGATCAACGACAAGCTGGCCCGGCAGGTGATCGACGGCGTGCTGGCCGGCGAGGGCTCGCCGTCCGACGTCGTCGAGGCGCGCGGCCTGGCCGTGGTCTCCGACGAGGGCGCCCTCACCGCAGCCGTGGACGCCGCGATCACGGCCAACCCCGACGTCGCCCAGCGCATCCGCGACGGCAAGGTCCAGGCCGCCGGGGCACTGATCGGCGCGGTGATGAAGGCGATGCGAGGCCAGGCCGACGCGGGCCGCGTCCGGGAGTTGATCCTGGAGCGTCTCGCCGGCTGAGCCACCCGCACGCCGTCATCCCAGCGGACGCCGGGATCCCTGCCAATCCGGTTACTGAGAGGTTCCGCAGGTAGGACTGATCATTCACCTCCGCCCGGGCTCTCGGGCGGAAGACCCCGGATCAGGTCCGGGATGACGAGGGCGGAGCTTGGCCAGCGCATCCTCAGCGCGACCACGGCGGGTTGAGCTTGTCGAAAGCCGTTGCCGGCCGGTCAATGTCGCGCCAGGTACTCGTCCAGGGCATCGCGCACAACCTCGGACGCACTCCGTCCCTGCTCCGCCGCAAGCGCATTCAGTCGCCGCCGCGTCCGGTCGGGAATCCTCAGATTCAGCGCAGGTGAGCGCTGCCCGGGTGCGGTCAATGAAGGTCAACCCACGCCTCGGACCGCCCGTTCGGCCAGCTGCTCCGCCCGTTCCTCGGTGAGTCGCTCGCCCCCGACCACAAAGTCCTCGTCCTTGAGGTCGACGCTCCGGACGCGGACGTCCGGACCGAAGCTCTCCGGAAACCCTTCCGGCGGTGTCGAAGCCTGAGTCATATCCGCCTCCTCCAGCGCGCTGGCATCGCCTGGACGACAGGCGATGCCAGCGCGCGGAACGCGTGACACGCGCCTCGATCACCTGGCTGACGCTCCTCTCATAATAATGCGACACATAATATGCGACAAGTCCTGCCCTTGTCTCGCGAGAGAGCCAGGGAAGCACTGATCAACGGAGCCACCGCTGGTTGAGCTTGTCGAAACCCCCGTGCCAGCACCAAGTCCTCAAGGTCTCGACACGCTCGACCAACGAATTCGGCGCTTCCCCAGGTAACTCGTGCCACTGGACTGCTGTCCTCGGCCGCGATCCGCAGAACAGACCCTCACCAGCCAGGGTCGGAGCGGCGGCGGCGTTGCCAGAAGTAGTAGCTGCTGCGTCCGCGCACCCAGTAGCTGGCGTGTGCCCAGGCGGAGTCCTCGTCGATCGAGAACGGAGAGGAGCGGACGGCCCGCTGGGCGCGCAGGCCGATCAGCCGCTCCATCAGGCCATCGTTCTCGAGTCGGTCCTGGAGCTGGTCGAGCAGCTCACCCTCTTCACGACCGCCGGACGCGAGCAGCGCGTACGCGACGGTGATCACATGGTCGTCGGAGAGTCCGTCCAATCCGGTGCGGACCACCTCCTGATGGATGATCGGCACCGGGGGTGGGCTGAGCAGCATCTCCGCACGCCAGTCGTAGCCGGGGTCGGCCAGCGCAACGCGCAGAGCGGGGAGGACCTGGTCGAACAGGCAATCCCGCTGCGCCAGCGGGAGCAGGCGTCTCAGCCGAATAGAGACGACGTTGGTTGATCGACCGAGTCGGGTGGCCAGCGCCGGCAACTCAAGACCTTGGCCGATGCCCTCGACCAGTGACTCGTAGTCGGACGGCTCCCAGGCCTTGCCGGAGCGGCTCACCGGCTCATCCTGGTCGGACTGGTTGAACAGATGCGTGACGGACTCCATGGCGCCACCTTTCGGATCGGGTGGCGCCAGGATGTCGACCCGGTGTTGTCAGGAATGGTGTCCGCGGCTCACCGAGTGTTGTCTACAACGCGCCGCCAGCAGCCTCTGGGGCGGAGGTGTCGTGGCCCGAGTCGCCGACCGTTTCCCGTGCCAGGAACTCTTCGAGATGGAACCAGTTGTCACCGGCCCGTTCGGCGACCGCCAGCAGCGTCGACATCGACGACACCTCTTCGACCTGTTCCTTGAGGAACCCCAGCATGAACTGCTCACCGAGTGCGTCGTCCTCAGCCCTGGCTGCCCGGAACAAGGTCTCAATCTGGCCGGTGACTTCCTTCTCCTGGCTCAACGCGAGCGCGATCGGCGCGGTCACCGAGTCGAAGTCGGTCTGCGGGTCGTCCAGCCCCTTGATCACCGGATTGACGTCACGGTCGAGCAGGTACTGCACCAGCATCATCGCGTGATTGCGCTCCTCGACGGACTGCCGGTAGAAGTGCGCCGCCAGTTGCGGCAGATCCTTGGCGTCGAACCACACGGCCAGGGCGATGTACTACTGGCTGGCGGAGAACTCGTTGCGAACCTGCGCCTGGAGCAGGCCCATGAAGGTGGATTCGGTCGCATTCATGCGTCCACGCTACGCGCGATATCGCGGTCCGCAAGGCAGCCGAGGCGTGCCCGAGTTGCGGGTTGCCCCTCGTACCGTGACGCAGGGACGTCCGGCTATGGGACCGGTCCGGCGGGTCGCCGATCTCAGCATCGCTGACGTCCTGAGTCTCGGGCTGCCCTCGTACCGTGACGCAGGGACGTCGGCGGGTCGCCGATCTCAGCATCGCTGCCGGCTTTCACCTTCGGTGGTCACTTTCGTGCTATTTCATGAAAGCGGCCACAGAGCGGACCAGTCGGCACCGATGCAGAGATCGACGGAACCGGCGCCAGGACAAACGGAACCGGCATCAGACCGACGCAACCCGCGTCAGGGCCAACGAACGGAACCGGCGTCCGAGCAGACGGAACCGGCGTCCGAACAGACCGAACCGGGCGTCCGAACAGACCGAACCGGGCGTCAGAGCAGCCGCGCCGAGAGCACACCCTCAATGCCGCGGATGCGGTCAACCAGGGACTCGGGGATCGCGCCCTCGACGTCCACCAGGGTGTAGGCGAGGTCGCCGCGCGACTTGTTCAGCAGGTCGGAGATGTTCAGTTGCGCGTCGGCCAGCATCGTGGAGATCTGTCCGACCATGTTCGGCACGTTGCTATTGGAGATCGCCAGCCGCCGGGTGCCTTCGCCGCGGGGCAACCGGGCGTCCGGGAAGTTCACCGAGTTCTGGATGGTGCCCTCCTCCAGGTACCAGCGCAGCTCGTCGGCGGCCATCCGGGCGCAGTTCTCCTCGGCTTCGTTGGTGGAGGCGCCCAGGTGCGGCAGGGTGACCACCCGCGGCCGCTTGTTCAGCGTCGGGGTGGGGAAGTCGCACACGTATCCGCGGATCTGGTTGGTCTCCAGCGCGGCGAGCAGGCTCGGCTCGTCCACGATCGGGCCGCGGGCGAAGTTCAGCAGCACCGCGGCCGACTTCATCGCGGCGAACTGGTCGGCCCCGATCAGGCCCTTGGTGCCGGCGACCAGCGGGACGTGCAGCGTGACGATGTCCGAGCGCCGGAGCAGATCCTCCAGCGACGTGACGTGCTCGACCTGCGACGACAGCGCCCAGGCGTGCTGCACGGTGATGCCCGGGTCGTAACCCAGCACGTGCATGCCCAGCGAGAGCGCCACGTTGGCCACCTCGACGCCGATCGCGCCGAGGCCGATGACGCCGAGAGTCCGTCCGGGCAGCTCGAAACCGACGTAGTTCTTCTTGCCGGCCTCGACCAGCTTGTCCATGGTGGCGTGATCGCCGTCGAGCCGGTGGGCGAAGGCGGCGGCGTCCACGATGTTGCGGGCAGCGAGGAACAATCCGGCGACCACAAGCTCCTTCACCGCGTTGGCGTTGGCGCCGGGGGTGTTGAAGACCGGGATGCCGTGCTTGGAGTACTCGGCGACCGGAATGTTGTTGGTGCCCGCGCCGGCGCGCGCCACCGCAAGCACCGACGGCTGGATCGGCTGGTTGTGCAGGCTCGCGGAGCGCAGCAGCAGGGCGTCCGGCTGGGTGACGTCGTGACCGACCAGGTAGCGGTCACCGGGCAACCGGGACAACCCCGACTGGCTGATTGCGTTCAGGGTACGAATGCGAAAAGGCATGGTGATTGTGAGCCTCAGCCGTTGCTGCGCTCGAACTCCTTCATGAAGTCGATGAGTGCCAGGACGCCCTCCAGGGGCATGGCGTTGTAGATGCTAGCCCGCATGCCGCCGACGCTCCGGTGGCCGGCCAGGTTGGTGAGACCGGCCTGCGCGGCTTGGGCGACGAAGGTCTTCTCGAGTTCGGGCTTGGCCACCAGGAACGGCACGTTCATCCACGACCGGCTGTCGGGCTGCACCGGGTTGGAGTAGAAGTCCGAGGAGTCGATGAAGCCGTACAGCGCCTCGGCCTTCGCCTGGTTGCGCTGCGCCATCGCGGGCAGGCCGCCCCGGGCCTGCACCCATTCGTAGACCAGGCCGAGCAGGTACCAGCCGAAGGTCGGCGGGGTGTTCAACATCGAGCCGTTGGCGGCCATCTCGGCGTAGCTCCACACCGCAGGAGTAGTCGGGCGGGCCCGGTCGAGCAGGTCGTCGCGGACGATCACCACGCACATCCCGGACGGCCCCATGTTCTTCTGGGCGCCGGCGTAGATCAGCCCGAACTTCGACACGTCGATCGGCCGGGACAGGATCGTCGAGCTCAGGTCGGCGATCAGCGGGACGTCGCCGGCGTCCGGGACGTAGCCGAACTCGACGCCGCGGATGGTCTCGTTCGGCGTGTAGTGCAGGTAGGCAGCATCCGCGTTCACCTGGAAGGAGCCCTCGGCGGGCACGCGGATGTAGTTGTCCGGCTTCTCGTCGGCGATCACCCGGGCGGTGACGTACTTGTTGGCCTCGGCGATCGCCTTGGCCGACCAGTCGCCGGTGTTCACGTAGTCGGCGGCTGCGCCGTCCGCAGCGAGGTTGAAGGGGACGGCAGCGAACTGCCCGAACGCACCGCCCTGCAGGAACAGCACCTTGTAGTTGTCCGGAATGCCCATGACGGCGCGCAGGGTGACTTCGGCGTGCTCGGCGCAGGCAATGAACTCCTTGCTGCGGTGCGACACCTCCATCACCGACATCCCGGAGCGGTCCCAGTCGAGCAACTCGTCCTTAGCCCGCTGCAGAACGGGCTCGGGAAGCATGGCGGGGCCGGCAGAGAAGTTGTAGACGCGCATGAGTCGATTCTTTCAGCGTTGCGCGCCCGGCTTCGCCAGTCCGCTGTTTTCGGTCAGGCCCGGACGGCTGCCCGTCGGCGACCCTGGCACACTGGGCCGGTGCCCGCTCAATCGAATCCCGCCACGCGCTCTTACGTGTCCCCGGACGCCGGGGTGTCGAGCAGCGCGCCCAGCGGCTTTGTGTGGCTGCGGATCGCCCTGGTCGTTGCGCTGGTGTTGGCGCTGGCCGCCCACCTGTACGGCCTGTACACGCCGGGCGAGCCGGGTGCCTCGGAATGGTTCCCGAACTCGGACAAGGTGCTGCACTTCTTCGGCTTCGCCGCACCCACCCTGTTGGCCATGCTGGTGGTCCGGCATTGGTGGCCGGCCCTGGTGTTCGCTGCCCACGCGGTGATCAGTGAGATCGCGCAGGCGATGTTCTTGCCCGGTCGGGACGGCGATGTGTGGGACGTCCTCGCGGACCTGACTGGGGTGCTGGCGGCGACCGTCGCATGGCTGGCCTGGCGCCGGCGGTCGGTAGATCGCACGAGAAGGTAGCTCCTCGCTGCCGAGGGGTGCAGAGCAGCGTCGCCCCACGATGCCCACCCTTGCCCCGCATACCAGATCTGTCACATCTGGGTTGCGCGACACGCAGATGGTCTGGTTTGTTGACTTGCGTCACTGTTGACGAGTGGTTCGTGGATTTGTTTTGCCTTGCACCCCCTGTGAGTTTGTGCTCTCCCTTTTTGTGCTGGTTGGTTGGTCTGCATCGGCACGTCGTCGTGGGATTTGAGCTGTCGAGCCGCTGAAGGTTTCGGAGTTTATGCGTAAGCGCGTCATTGTTTTGTCTGTATGTTTTGCTTTGGTTGCGACCGTTTTTGGTTCTGGTGTGGCGATTGCTGATCCGTCGTCTTCTCTGTCGCCGAAGCCGGCGGCTGGTTTGTTGAATGAGTCGGATGCGATGCGGCAGGCGAAAGAGTCAGGGAAGCCGGTGGAGGTTTCGGCGTTGAGTGATGAGCGGACTTTGGTGACGGCTGATCCTGGGACGGGTTTGTTTTCTGCTCAGTTGACTGCGGGTGTGGCGCGGGTTCGTGACGCTAAGGGTGGTTGGCGGGAGCCGTCGACGAAGCTGGTGCAGGGTGAGGATGGTTTGTGGCGGCCTGAGGCGACGGTGGCTCAGATTGTGGTGTCGAATGGTGGCGCTCGGGAACCGTTGGTGTCGCTGGCTGATGGTGAAGCGAGGGTGTCGTTGGGGTGGCCTGAGAAGTTGCCTGAGCCTGTTGTTGAGGGAGCCGGCATCTGTCGCGTGAGACCTGAAAGAACACGGGCTGCCCTCCGTCGCTCTGGAAAATCAGCCGACCATCGGGCGCTTGCTGGTCTCAACAAACAGGTGGTTTCGCTTGTGACGATGGGTTTCATATCGTCACTCGAGATAGCCTTTCGGAGGTCCTAAGCCCGGATGAACTTCGTCCCGCCGCTACGACCGATCGGCCTGCCTGGGCTGCGAGTGGAGGGTATGAACAGGGGCCCGCTCAACGAGCTGCTATCTGACGCCATTCCTGTTCATGGCAGCGTCTGGATTCGTAGTGCGGCCGTGGTGGTAGTCGGCGAACGCTGATCTGATCGGGGTCTGTAACTGGTGGCTTCAGCGGCGCGCTTCCTCGACAGCCGATTCCAACCCGACATAGCGGACGTCGGCCGCGGCGCGACGTCCGAACGCGTAGAGCAGCAGTTCGCTCGGTTCGCCGATGACGGTGACCACGCGATTGCCGGAACCTGCCCGGACGACGCGCTCGGGGCGTCCGGACCATTCCAGGGCGAGCGCGACCGGGGGACGGCGCAGCATGAGCTTGCCGACGCGGGCCAGTTGTGACCATGCCCAGGACTGGAACTCGTCGTCACGGGCCGGTTCGGGCAGATCGTTGGCGCGCCGGACGTCCATGCCGTGGATCAGGAACTCGGTCGAGTTGGCGACCGCGTCCATGGCCGGTATCGCGAACAGCGATCCGCGCGGCGGACCCTGACGCAGCTTCTCAACCGCCTCGGCGTAGTCGGCGCTCTTCAACTCAGCCACCCGGGCCTCGTAGCGGCCGGCGAACGCCGGAATGACGGCCCCGATCGCGTTGGTCACCTCACCGTCGCGGATGATCAGGTGGGCGAGCAGATCGTTGGCCGCCCAGCCCTCGCACAGGGTGGGCGCCTCAGGCCCCACCGCCAGCAGGGCGTCGCAGGTGTGGGCCCGTTCGACCCGGGCTCGCTCGTTCACGGCTGGCATTCGCTCAGACTAATGCGTGTCTGCGTAGGTGCTGAGAGGCCCTGCGTGGCTTGGGCCCCAGGGCAGATCACCCGCGCGCCCTGACACAATGACCCGGTGAGTCTCGACCCTGCCGTCGCCGCACGGCTCAAGCGGAATGCCGACCAGCTGGTGCCCGCCGTCGTCCAGGACGCCACCTCGCGCGAGGTGCTGATGCTGGCCTGGATGGACGACGAGGCGCTGGCCCGCACCTTGGCCACCCGGCGCGGCACCTACTGGTCGCGCAGCCGCGGTGAGTACTGGGTGAAGGGGGAGACGTCCGGGAACGTCCAGCACGTCCGGCGGGTGTCGCTGGACTGCGACGGCGACACGCTGCTGGTGCTGGTCAACCAGACCGGTCCGGCCTGCCACACCGGCACGACAAGCTGTTTCACCGACCGCACCCTGTTGAGCGAGGAGGGCCGATGACCGACCTGCCTGTCACCCCCGACCTGGCCGAGTTTCTTGACCTGGCCCGTGAGCGCCGCGTCATCTCGGTCTACACCCGGCTGCTCGCCGACGACCTGACCGCGGTCGGGCTGTACCACCGGCTGTGCGGCGACCGCGACCACACTTTCCTGCTCGAGTCGGCTGACAACGGCATGTGGTCGCGCTGGTCGTTCGTCGGCGTCCACTCGGTGGCGACGCTGACCGAGTCCGGCGGCGAGGCACGCTGGACCGGACGCCCCCTCGAAGGTCTGCCGACCGGCGGTGACCCGTTGCAGGTGCTCGCCGAGACCCTGCAGATCCTGCACACCCCGGCCGACGAGAACCTGCCGCCGCTGACGTCCGGGATGGTCGGCTACCTGGCCTACGACGTCGTCCGGCGCCTCGAGGTGCTGCCGGACGGCAACCCGGACGACCTGAACCTGCCCGAGTTGGTGATGATGATGGTCAGCGACATGGCCATCCTGGACCACCACACCGGCGAGGTGTGGCTGCTGGCCAACGCGTTCAACTTCGACGATTCGGACGAACGGGCCGACGCCGCCTGGGCCGACGCCCGCGACCGGGTGCTGGCGATGGCGGCGCAACTGTCCGAGCCGTTGACCGCTGCGGTCGCCGTGGTCGACCCGGACACGTCCGCTCCCGGGATCCGGCGGCAGCGGACGCCGGAAGAGTACGAAGCGGCCGTGGTGGCGGCGGTCGAAGAGATCAAGGCCGGCGAAGCCTTCCAGATCGTGCCCAGTCAGCGTTTCGACATCGACACCGACGCCGACGCCCTCGATGTGTACCGCATCCTGCGTCGCACCAATCCCAGCCCGTACCTGTACCTGCTGCGGCTGCCCGGATTGGCCGTGGTCGGATCCAGCCCCGAGGCGCTGGTCACGGTCAGCAACGGACGCGCCGAAACCCATCCGATCGCCGGCTCCCGGCCACGCGGCAGTTCCGCCACCGAGGACGCCGCGATGGAGGCCGAGCTGTTGGCAGATCCGAAGGAACGCGCCGAGCACCTGATGCTGGTCAACCTGGGCCGCAACGATCTGGGCCGGGTGTGCCGTCCGGGATCGGTGGAGGTGGTCGAGTTCATGAAGGTGCGGCGCTACAGCCACATCATGCACCTGGAGGCCGCCGTGGTCGGTGAGCTGTCGCCCGGCCGGACGGCGCTCGACGTCACCCTGTCCTGCTTCCCCGCCGGCACGCTGTCGGGTGCGCCGAAGGTGCGGGCGATGGAGATCATCGACGAGCTGGAAGTGTCCCGGCGCGGCCTCTACGGGGGAGGCGTCGGCTATTTCGACTTCGCCGGCAACTCCGACGTGGCGATCGCGATCCGGACGGCGGTGCTGGCCGGTGGCGTCGCGCACGTCCAGGCCGGGGCGGGCATCGTGGCCGATTCGATCCCGCACAACGAGGAACTCGAGGTCCGCCACAAGGCGGCCGCGGTGATCCGGGCCATCGAAGGCGCCCACCGGCTGCGTCGCCTCGACCGGGACTGACATGCGCAGAGGGGCGAACATCGCGCTCTGGCTCGGCTGTGCGGCGGCACTGTTGGGCACCACCCAACCGTGGTGGTCGGCGGGGGAGCGCAGCACGGTGAGCGGCACCCAGGCGACCTCGGGGGCAGCGCTCGCCGTGATCCTGGCTGCCGCGGCGGGTGCCTTCCTCGGCAACTGGCTGCCGCCGGTGGCGCGGCGGATCGTGCTGGGCCTGGTCGCCCTGTTGGCGGCGGGCGGCGTGATGGTCGTGCTCAACGCGACGGCGCCGACGCTGCCGGGCAGCACGCTGGGCGACGCCTTCACCCTGGTCGCGACGTCCTGGCGCTGGGTCTATCTCGCCGGCTGTGTTCTCGTCGCAGCCGGTGCCGTCCTGCTGCAGTTCGCGGCGCGTCCGGCCGCCCGGGTTAGAGCGACCCCCGATCCCGCGCTGGACACCTGGAAGGCCCTGGACGCCGGAGAGGACCCGACAACGGGTTTCGGGCGTGGCACGGGTGGCGAAGAGTCGGCGGAGCGGCCAGAATAGGGCCCACTACAGGCAACCGAGGTAGGAGAGCACCCATGGCCGAAGGCGGCAAGCACTATCACCACGGCCGCACGCCCGCGGCGTGGACCGGCACCACCATCTCGGGCGTCGGCTTCGTGCTGGCCACCATCGCCTTCCTGATGGGTCCCAACTGGATCTTCGTCTGGGTGTCCGTCGCGGTCATCTTGGCCGGCGCGGTCGTCGGCGGCATCATGAGCAAGATGGGCATGGGCGCGGCCTGACGATGGGTGTGCTGGACGAGATCGTCGCCGGCGTTCGCGAGGATCTCGCTGAACGTCGCGCGCGCCGCAGCCTCGACGAGCTGGCTGCCGTAGTTGCCACCATGGACGCCCCACGCGATCCGATGCCCGCGTTCCGGGCTCCGGCGTTGGCTGTGATCGCCGAGGTGAAACGGTCCAGCCCGAGCAAGGGCGCGTTGGCCGATATCCCCGATCCGGCTGCGCTGGCCGCTGAGTACGCCGCCGGTGGGGCCTCCGCGATCTCGGTGTTGACCGAGCGGCGCCGGTTCGGAGGCACGCTGGCCGACCTGGAGGCCGTCCGGGCCGCGGTCGATACGCCGGTGTTGCGCAAGGACTTCATCGTCACCGACTACCAGCTGTGGGAGGCCCGGGCTGCGGGTGCCGATCTGGCGCTGCTGATCGTGGCGTCCCTCACCGACGCCGAGCTGGCCTCGCTGATGGCGACCGCGACGACGCTCGGCCTGACCGCGCTGGTCGAGGTGCACACCCCCGACGAAACCCGCCGTGCGGTGGCCGCCGGGGCGTCCCTGATCGGGGTCAACAACCGCAACCTGCAGACCCTGGACGTCGACATCGCCCAGTTCGAGCAGCTGGCCGGATTGATCCCCGGCGATGTGGTCAAGGTGGCCGAGTCGGGCATCCTGTCCACCGCCGACGTCCGTCGCGTCGCAGACGCCGGCGCCGACGTCGTCCTGGTCGGCGAGGCTCTGGTCAAGCACGGCGACCCCCGCAGCGCCGTCGCCGACTTCATCACCGCCGGCTCCTGAGCGCCGCAGTCCTCGCCGGTCGAGCTCGTCGAGGCCCCAGCCCGGTCCGCCGCGCGTTTCGGCAAAGTCGACCACCGTCGGCTGATGGGACGGTGGGGACGGTTCTTTCCGTTCCACCCGGTGGGGACCGGAACGGTGGGGACGGTTCTTTTCGTTCCACCCGGTGGCGCGGCAGGGACGATTCCCTTGATCCATTCCACACGTGCCTGTGACGCGGACGAACTGAGCGGGAACTACGGGGCATGAGACGCATCAGCGGCGAGCGCGACCGGGCCTGGCTCGAACGGCTTTTCGACCAGCACAGCCAGCACCTGCGGGCCTTCGCCGTTCGCCGCGTCGGCACGGACGCCGCGGACGATGTGGTCTCGGAGGTGTTCGCGACCGCCTGGCGCCGGCGTGACGACGTTCCCGACCCGGCTCTCGCGTGGTTGTTCCAAACCGCCCGTCATGCGGTGCTGCACCACGTCCGCAGCACGACCCGCCGGACGGCGCTACATGCCACCGCCCGAGACCGGGCCAGGTCGGACGCGGCCCCGTCCGCCGAGAATCAAGCCCGGGTGCTGGTCGAAGCAGTGCTGGACGAACTACCGCCAGCGGAGGCCGAGATCCTGCGACTGACGGTCTGGGAGCAACTCACGCCGTCCGAGATCGCAGTCGTGCTGGACATCACCCCGGGAGCCGCCCGGACCCGGCTGATGCGAGCCCGGCAACGCGCCCAGGAGGTCTACCTGGCGCAGCTGAGCGACGCCGTCCCCGATCGCGCTCCCACCCTGGCCGAGCAGCGCTCGCCGCAACACTGAGGAGGAACCGATGACCATGCTGTTCGAAGAGATTCTCCGAGACTCCGATCCGGCGGCCGCGGTCGGCCCATACGATGCCGATGCCCGTCGTCAACTGCTGGACGCCGCGATGTGCGACAGGGACGACGCCCTGGTGGATGGGGGCGACTCCGATTCGCCCGCCGCTACAAACCCGTCCCAGAAGCCGCGGCGCCGTCGCGGTCGGGTGCTGCTCGCTGCTTGCGCAGCGTTGATCGTCGCAGGCCTCGGCTATCAGTCCGTCACCGCGAGCGTCGGAGCGGCAGAGGCTGCCGAGGTGTTGGGCCAGGCGGCGATCCACGCGTCCGACCCACCCGCCAAGCCTGGCCAGTACTGGGAGATCACCCGGACCGGCACCAACCTTTATGACGACGGCGATGGTCAGTCCGATCGCCGGTACCTGGTCAGGACCACCCACGTCGACTATGTCGCCGTGGATGGGCGCCGCCCCACCTGGTACGTGCGGAAGCCGTCCGCCACGATCCGGCAGGTGTTTGGTCCACCCCAGGCGGCCGGCGGCCGAGGTCGCGGCACGAGCTGGACGACGAACCTCAGCCCTGAGCAAAAGCCAGCCTGGTGGGGGGAGCCGTCACCGTCCTGGTTCGCGAGCCTGCCCCGTGACACCAGCAAGCTGCGCGTCCGGCTGTATGCCGACACCGCGGGCCACGGCAGCAATCCCGACGACGAGGCGTTCGTCTACATCGCCGACGTGCTGCGTTCAGGGGTGGTGCCCGCCGACCTACGGGCCGCCCTCTACAACGTACTGACGACGATTCCGGGCACGACCGTCACAGAGCGCCAGGTGAAGCTCGAGGACGGCCGTAGTGGGGTGGCGATCGGCCGCAACGACATCTTCGGCAGCCACAACGAGTTGGTCATCGACCCGAAGACGGGCGACGTGATCGGTGAGCGCAGTTTCATGCGGCTGGTGCCGTTCGTCGGCGAGGAACTCGCGCTCACCACCGGCGTCCAGCGCCGCCTGGTTAACGCGATCCCGGCCGACATTCAGCGCACCGCCGAGCGGCAGACCTGCAAGGTGGTCAACGGTGAGGTCGAGTGCGACTGAGCGGTCGCAGCACGGTCGTGGCCAGATGGCACAGGTCGGGGAGGTGCATGCCAACGGGTCTGTGCCGTTGTATCGGCACCGGTTCGTACGAACGAAAGGTGCGGTCCAGTTGGCGCCACGTCAGCGTGTCGCACCTCCCGGAGGCAACTGGAGCGCGGATTTCGGGGTGAGGCGGCCGATGAGCCGATCGCCGAGCTCGACTGATCGGAGTCACGGCGATCCAGTCGAGGGGGTCGCCGGCCGAGAGGATGCCCACCCGAGCAGCGCTGGATGCGTAGAGTGGGGCGTCCGCACCCAACGAGAACAGGATCGATCGTGTCGCTACCCGATGCCGCGGGGCATTACGACATCTTCGGGGGGAAATACGTCCCCGAAGCGCTGTACGCCGCACTCGCCCAACTGGAGGCTGAGTTTGACAAGGCGATGGGTGACGAGACCTTCTGGCGCGAGCTCGACGATCTGCGCCGCAACTATTCCGGACGCCCCACGCCGCTGACCGAGGCCAAGCGGTTCGCCGAACACTGCGGCAACGCGATCGTGCTGCTCAAGCGCGAGGACCTGAACCACACCGGTTCGCACAAGATCAACAACGTGCTGGGCCAGGCGCTGCTCACCAAGCGGATGGGCAAGACCCGGGTGATCGCCGAGACCGGTGCCGGTCAGCACGGTGTCGCCACGGCGACCGCCGCCGCCCTGCTCGGCTTGGAGTGCCGGGTCTACATGGGCAAGGTCGACACCGACCGCCAGGCCCTCAACGTGGCCCGCATGCAGTTGCTCGGCGCGGAGGTGATCGCGGTTGAATCCGGTAGCCAGACGCTAAAAGACGCGATGAACGACGCGATGCGCGACTGGGTCGCCAGCGTCGACAACACCCACTACCTGATCGGCACGGTGGCCGGGCCGCATCCGTTCCCGAAGATGGTCCGCGAACTGCAGCGGGTGATCTCCACCGAGGCCAAGGCCCAGGTGCTCCAACGGTACGGACGGCTGCCCGACGCGGTCACCGCCTGCGTCGGTGGCGGCTCGAACGCGATGGGCATGTTCGCCGACTTCATCGACGACCCGACGGTGGCGCTGTACGGCTTCGAGGCCGGCGGCGACGGTGTCGAGACGGGACGGCACGCGTCCGCGATCTTCGGCGGCTCGGTCGGCGTGCTGCACGGCATGCGCACCTACATTCTGCAGGACGAGGATGGGCAGACCCTGGAGTCGCATTCCATCTCGGCCGGCCTCGATTACCCGGGTGTCGGCCCGGAGCATTCCTGGCTCGCGAAGACCGGCCGGGCGACCTATGAGCCGGTAACCGATACCGAGGCCATGGAGGCATTCAAGCTGCTCACCCAGACCGAGGGCATCATGCCGGCGATCGAGTCGGCGCACGCTCTGGCCGGGACGATCCGGCTCGGCAAGCGCGTGGCCGCCAAGTACCCCGACGCGCAGCCGATCATCGTGGTCTGCGTCTCGGGCCGTGGCGACAAGGACGTGGACACGGCGATCAAATGGTTCGGACTGGACGGCTCGGCCGACGCCAGCGTGGGAGGGGCACAGTGAGCGCGGGTATCTCCGGGCGGACCTTTCAGGCCGCCGCCGAGCAGGGTCGCAAGGCGCTGGTCGCCTACTACCCGGTCGGCTTCC
The DNA here is from genome assembly GCA_047602545.1 of Micropruina sp. Classification (GTDB taxonomy): domain Bacteria; phylum Actinomycetota; class Actinomycetes; order Propionibacteriales; family Propionibacteriaceae; genus Micropruina. Next base: position 667,578 of record JASGHC010000004.1, read on the forward strand.
CCGACGTGCCCGGGTCGCTGGACGTGCTGCGCACCTTGTGCGGCGAGGGCGATCAGCCCGGTGCCGACCTGATCGAGATCGGCCTGCCGTATTCCGATCCGGTGATGGACGGGGTGGTGATCCAGCGGGCCGGGACGCGGGCGCTGGCCCGGGGCGTCCGGACCCGCGATGTGTTCGCGGCCGTCGAAACCGTGGCGAGCACCGGCACCACACCGGTGGTGATGACCTATTGGAACCTGGTCGACCGTTACGGCGTGGACGCGTTCGCCCGCGACCTGGCGGCCGCCGGGGGAGCGGGGCTGATTACGCCCGACCTGGTGCCGGACGAGGCGTCCGACTGGTTCGCGGCGTCCGACGCACATGGGCTGGACCGGATCTTCCTGGTATCGCCGTCGTCCACCGATGAGCGGATCGTCGCCACCGCGAACGCCTGCCGGGGCTGGATGTACGCCACCGCGGTGATGGGGGTCACCGGCACCCGGTCGGCCTCGTCGTCGGCAGCGCCCGAGTTGGTGTCCCGGATCCGTGCTCTCGCCCCCGACACCCTGGTCGGCGTCGGCCTCGGCATCTCCAACGGCGATCAGGCGGCGGACGTCGCGGCCTTCGCCGACGCGGCCATCGTCGGCTCGGCCTTCGTCAAGCTGATGGTGGCCGCCGACGATGCCGGAACACCCGGTGATTCCGACGGCTTGCGCACTCTGCTCTCCGACCTGGTGGCCGGCGTCCGGCGATGACACGGCTGGCACGGCTGGTGGTCGCCGGCATCGCCGCAGTCGCCCTGGCGGCCTGCGGCGGGCCGGCGGCCGACGTCCGTCCGGTGGGTTCGGCGTCCGCCAAGATCTACGGCGGCGCCGAGCTGACCGAGCCGTACACCATGCCGGACGCCACCCTCACCGACTCGACGGGCCAGAAGTTCGCCCTGCGCACCGGCAGCGACAAGCCGGTCGTGGTGGTGTTCTTCGGGTACACGAACTGCCCGGACATCTGTAAGACCACGCTGTCCGACCTGGCCAGCGCACTCAACCGGGTCAGCCCGGAGACCCGCGGCAAGATCCAGGTGCTGCTGATCACCACCGACCCGGCCCGCGACACCCCCGAGGTGCTGAAGGCCTACCTGGCCCGGTTCGACCCCACCTTCATCGGCCTGACCGGGTCACTGGACGAGATCAAGAAGATCGCCGCGTCCATGGGCGTGGTCATCGAGGGCACCACCAAGACCCCCGACGGCGGTTACGAGGTCACCCACTCCACCCAGGTGATCGGCTTCGACGCCGAACGTAAGGGACGTCTGGTCTGGACCCAAGGCACCTCCATCGGCACCTACAAGGATGACTTCGAACGCTTCGCCGCGTCCCAACGCTGAGCGCCAGGAACGGTTCCGGTACGGGGGGACGGTTCTTTTCGGTCCACTTCCGGTACGGGGGGACGGTTCCTTTCGGTCCACTTCCGGTACGAGGGGGACGGTTCCTTTCGGTCCACTTCCGGCGGCCGGTGGACCGAAAAGAACCGTCCCCTCCGTACCAGGTCCGTGCCCCGACCTGCGGAATTCGCATCGGTGAGAACCGCCCCCGATATGTCGAGGGACCGGCCGCACTCCGAGGATGGGGCAGGATGGTCGGGTGCTGTTGTCCATCCCGTCCCCGCCGATCAGCGGCTGGCAGATCGGCCCGTTCTTCCTGCACATCTATGCGCTCTGCCTGATCGGCGGCATGGTGGCGGCCTGGATGATCGGCAACCGGCGCTGGCAGGCTCGCGGTGGCGCCCCGGAGCAGTTCGAGACGATCGTGCTGGTCACCATCCCGTCCGGCATCGTCGGTGCCCGGATCTACCACGTGCTGACCCACCTCGGTGACTACTTCGCACCCGGCATCGACCCGTGGAGCGCGCTGCGGATCTGGGAGGGCGGCATCGCCATCTACGGTGCGATCGGCGGCGGCGCGCTGGCCGCCTGGCTGATGTGCCGCCACTTCGGCATCCGGTTCAGTTCGCTGGCCGACTCGCTGGCCCCGGGCATCGCGGTCGGACAGGCCCTGGGACGGTTCGGCAACTGGTTCAACCAGGAGCTGTACGGCCAGCCGACCGACCTGCCGTGGGGGTTGGAGATCGACATGGCGCACCGCGTCCCCGGCTTCGAGCAGTACGCCACCTTCCAGCCAACCTTCGCCTACGAGTCGCTGTGGAACGTGCTGGTCGCGCTCACCCTGATCTGGGCGGACCGGCGCTTCCGGCTCGGACGCGGCAAGGTGTTCGCGCTCTACATCGCCCTCTACGGGTTCGGTCGCTTCTTCACCGAGGGCATCCGGCTGGACTTCTCCTACGACACCTTCGGCCCGATCCGGTTCAACCAGGCCGTGGCGGCACTCATCTGCCTCGCGGGCGTCGCGATCCTGGTCTGGCTGGTGAAGAACCGCCCCGGACGTGAGGAAGGCGTACACCTCAACCCATCCACGGACGGCAATTCGGCGCCGGCCGACGGCGCTGAGGCGGCACCCGCATCCGAGGCGGACGCGACCGGCGCGGATGCGGGGGCCGATGTATCCGAGTCGGACGGAGACGTGCCGGCGTCCAAGGGCAAGAGCGCTTCGGGCGCCTGAGCGGTTGGATGGCTCGCCGGCAGGGGCCTCGACAAGCTCGACCAACGACACCGGACAGGTCTCGACAAGCTCGCCGGCGTCCCGCTCAGCGCCGGATCTGGCCCTCCTGCAAGTCGTCCGGATTCAACCCGACAGCGCGAAAGTCGTCGGCGTCGGCGACGGACTATTCTGAGGCTGTCATGGGCTCCGGGTGGGAGTACCGAGCCTCCCGGTCGGGGGCTCACCGGGAAGGTGCGGCGACGGCGTCCCGAGGAGGTTGCGCCCGTAGCAGGCCGCCCATCATGCACGTCGCCGTAACCTTGCCGAAACGTATCCGTCGATAGGCTGCCGATCCGTGCCGGGTTTGACGGACGGGCCGCGCGCCCGGCCGGATGTGCACGAGCGGTATGCTTCGCACGCGTGCAGCGTCAACGCCGGGTGGCGGACGCCATGTCGCACCCGGCTGGTGGCCTGCGCACCCCGAATGATGAGGAGAACGCCCTATGGCCGAGACATCGATGCCCGCGAGACCCGCACAAGGTCTATATGACCCATCCTTCGAGCACGACGCCTGCGGCGTCGCTTTCGTCGCCCAGCTCAGCGGGGAAGCCAGCCACGACATCGTGGCCAAGGGCCTGACCGCGTTGGAGAACCTTGACCATCGCGGCGCCACCGGCGCGGACGCGGCCGCCGGCGACGGTGCCGGCATGTTGCTGCAGGTCCCGGACGCCTTCCTGCGCGCCGTCGCCGATTTCGACCTGCCCGCAGCCGGCAGCTACGCGATGGGGATGGCCTTCCTCCCCACGTCGCCGGTGAAGCGCGCCGGCGCCAAGCGCACCATCGAGTACATCGCCATCGAAGAGGGCCTGGACGTCCTCGGCTGGCGTCCGGTGCCGACCGATGACAGCACCCTGAGCCCGATCTCCCGCGAGGCGATGCCGGTGTTCGAGCAGCTGTTCCTGGCAGCTCCGGGCGGCGAGACCGGAATCGCCCTCGACCGGCTGGCCTACCCGCTGCGGCAGCGTGCCCGCAACGAGGCCGGCATCTACTTCGCATCATTGTCGGCCCGCACCACCGTGTACAAGGGCATGCTGACCACCCAGCAGCTGTCTGAGGTGTTCCCCGACCTGACCGACGAGCGGATCGCCTCGGCGCTGGCCCTGGTGCACTCGCGGTTCTCCACCAACACCTTCCCGGCGTGGGAGCTCAGCCACCCCTACCGGTTGATCGCCCACAACGGCGAGATCAACACCGTCAAGGGCAACCGCAACTGGATGCGGGCCCGCGAGGCGTTGCTGGCCTCGGACCTGATTCCGGGCGACCTGGAGCGGCTCTTCCCGATCTGCACCCCGGGCGGTTCGGACTCGGCGTCCTTCGACGAGGTGCTCGAACTGCTGCACCTGGGCGGCCGGTCGTTGCCGCACGCGGTGATGATGATGATCCCGGAGCCCTGGGAGAACAACTCCGAGATGGATCCGGCCCGCCGGGCGTTCTACTCGTTCCACTCCTCGCTGATGGAGCCCTGGGACGGGCCCGCCGCGGTCTGCTTCACCGACGGCAGCCTGATCGGCGCCACCCTGGACCGCAACGGCCTGCGTCCGGGCCGCTACTGGGTGACCGACGACGGCTTGGTCGTCTTCGCGTCCGAGGCCGGCGTCCTCGACCTGCCGCAGAGCTCCGTGATCACCAAGGGACGCCTGCAGCCGGGCCGGATGCTGCTGGTCGACCTGGCCGAGCACCGGCTGATCGACGACGCCGAGATCAAATCGTCGCTGGCCGCCGAGCACCCCTACGGCGAGTGGCTGGAAGACGGCCGGGTCGACCTGGAGGATCTGCCTGAGCGCCAGCACGTCGTGCACAGCGCCGCCTCGGTGCTGCGCCGCCAGCAGATGTTCGGCTACACCCATGAGGAGTTGAAGCTGATCCTGGCGCCGATGGCGAACGGCGGCGCTGAACCGATCGGATCGATGGGTACCGACACTCCGGTGGCCGTGCTCAGCGACCGGCCCCGGTTGCTCTTCGACTACTTCGTCCAGCTGTTCGCTCAAGTGACCAACCCGCCGTTGGACGCCATTCGCGAAGAGCTGGTCACCTCGCTGAGCTCGACTTTCGGTCCTGAGGGCAATCTGCTGCAACCCGGCCCGGACTCGTGCAAGCACATCGTGATCGGCTACCCGGTTCTCGACTCCGATCAGCTCGCGAAGCTGCTGAGGATCAACCGGGACGGCTCGATGCCGGCCTACGACACCCACGTCGTCCGGGGGCTCTACCCGGTGGAGGAGGGTGCGATCGGGCTGAAGCTCAAGCTGGACGAGCTGTGCCGCGAGGTGACCGCGTCCATCGAGCGCGGCTGCCGGACGATCATCCTGTCCGACCGGCACTCCAACGCCGACCTGGCGCCGATCCCGTCGCTGCTGCTCACCTCCGCCGTCCACCACCACCTGGTGCGCGAGAAGAAGCGCAGCCAGGTCGGCCTGATCGTCGAGGCCGGCGACGTCCGCGAGGTGCACCACCTGGCCCTGCTGATCGGCTACGGCGCGGCCGCGGTCAACCCGTACCTGGCCTTCGAATCGGCCGAAGACCTGGCCCGCCGCGAATGGCTGGTGAAGGTCGATCCCGACAAGGCGGTGGCGAACGTCCGCAAGGCGCTCGGCAAGGGCGTGCTGAAGGTGATGTCCAAGATGGGCGTCTCCACCATCGCCTCCTACACCGGTGCGCAGATCTTCGAGGCGCTCGGGCTCAACACCGAGTTCGTCGACAGCTACTTCACCGGCACTCCGAGCCGGATCGAGGGGATCGGCCTGGACGAAATCGCCCGCGACATCGCCGCCCGGCACGCCCAGGCCTACCCGCCGGACCGGATCACCCTGCCGCACCGCACGCTGAACGTGGGCGGCGAGTACCAGTGGCGTCGCGAGGGCGAGCCGCACCTGTTCGATCCCGAGACGGTGTTCCGGCTGCAGCATTCCACCCGGTCGAAGCGTTACGACATCTTCAAGGCGTACACCGAACGGGTGAACGACCAGGCCAAGCGGCTGATGACGCTGCGCGGGCTGCTCGAGTTCGCGTCCGACCGCAAACCGGTGCCGATCGACGAGGTCGAGCCGATCGGCGAGATCGTGAAGCGGTTCTCCACCGGCGCGATGTCCTACGGTTCGATTTCGCGCGAGGCGCACGAAACCCTGGCGATCGCGATGAACCGGTTGGGCGCCAAGTCGAACACCGGTGAGGGCGGCGAGGACGTTGACCGGCTCTACGATCCCGAGCGCCGCTCAGCGATCAAGCAGGTGGCATCGGGACGGTTCGGCGTCACCTCGGACTACCTGACCAACTCGACCGACATCCAGATCAAGATGGCCCAGGGCGCCAAGCCCGGCGAGGGCGGCCAGCTGCCCGGCCAGAAGGTCTACCCGTGGGTGGCCACCACCCGGCACTCCACGCCGGGCGTCGGCCTGATCAGCCCGCCGCCGCATCACGACATCTATTCGATCGAGGACCTCAAGCAGCTGATCCACGATTTGAAGTGCGCGAACCCGGTGGCGCGGGTACACGTCAAACTGGTCGCCGAGGTCGGTGTCGGCACGGTCGCCGCCGGCGTCTCGAAGGCCAAGGCCGACGTGGTGCTGATCTCCGGCCACGACGGCGGTACCGGCGCGGCACCGCTGACGTCGCTGAAGCATGCCGGCGGACCCTGGGAGCTCGGCCTGGCCGAAACCCAGCAGACCCTGCTGATCAACGGCCTGCGGGACCGGATCGTGGTTCAGGTGGACGGCCAGCTGAAGACCGGCCGCGACGTGGTGATCGGCGCCCTGCTCGGCGCCGAGGAGTTCGGCTTCGCCACCGCTCCGCTGGTGGTGTCGGGCTGCATCATGATGCGGGTCTGCCACTTGGACACCTGCCCGGTCGGCGTCGCCACCCAGAACCCGGAGTTGCGGGCGAAGTTCAGCGGCAAGCCGGAGTTCGTGGTCAACTTCTTCGAGTTCATCGCCGAGGAGGTGCGCGAGATCCTGGCGTCGCTGGGTTTCCGCTCCATCCAGGAGGCGGTGGGCCACGTCGAGGTGCTGCACGCCCGCAAGGCGGTCGACCACTGGAAGGCGCAGGGACTCGACCTGGAGCCGATCCTGCACTGGGTCGACACCGACGGTCCGCTGCACAGCATCACCGTGCAGGACCACGGTCTGGAAACCAAGCTCGACACCAAGCTGATCGAACTGGCTCAGCCCGCGCTCACCAACGGTGACCTCGTCCGGGCCGATCTGACGGTGCGTAACGTGGACCGGACGGTCGGCACCATCCTGGGTCACGAGGTGACCAAGGCGACCCGCGGCAAGGGCCTGCCCGAGAACACCATCGACCTGACCATGCGCGGCACCGCCGGGCAGAGCTTCGGGGCGTTCCTGCCCGCCGGAGTCACGCTGCGGCTGGTCGGCGATGCCAACGACTACTTCGGCAAGGGACTGTCCGGCGGACGGCTCACCGTCCGGCCTGCCGAGGACGTCGCCTTCGTCGCCGAGGAGCACATCATCGCCGGCAACGTGATCGGCTACGGCGCCACCGCGGGTGAGCTGTTCCTGCGCGGCAAGGTCGGCGAGCGGTTCTGCGTCCGGAACTCGGGTGCGACCGCCGTCGTCGAGGGCGTCGGCGACCACGGTTGCGAATACATGACCGGCGGTGTGGCACTCGTGCTCGGCAGCACCGGACGCAACTTCGCGGCCGGCATGTCCGGCGGCGTGGCGTACGTGCTCGATCTGGACCGGGATCGACTGAACACCGAGATGGTCGACCCACTGACACCGACCGCCGACGATGTGACCAGGATCAGGGAGCTGCTGGTCAAGCACGCCGAGGAGACCGGCTCGGCGGTGGCCGAACGGCTGCTGGCCCTGGACGAGCTGACCAGCCGGTTCACCACCGTGATGCCGCGCGACTATGCCCGGGTGGTCGCCGCCCGGGTCGAGGCCGAGCGGGCCGGACTGGACGAAGAGGCAACCACCGCGATGATGATGGAGGCCACGCATGGCTGACCCCCGAGGCTTCATAACCACCCCGCGCGAGGTGGCCGAGCGCCGTCCGGTCGCCGAGCGGGTGCACGACTGGAACGAGGTCTACCCGGGCTCGCCCGGCAAGGCCGTCCTGCCGATCATCACCAAGCAGGCCGGACGCTGCATGGACTGCGGCATCCCGTTCTGCCACCAGGGCTGCCCGCTGGGCAACCTGATCCCGGAGTGGAACGACCTGGTCTGGCGCGACGACTGGCGCGGCGCGACCGACCGGCTGCACGCCACCAACAACTTCCCCGAGTTCACCGGACGGCTCTGCCCGGCACCGTGTGAAACGGCGTGTGTGGTCGGCATCAACCGTGATCCGGTGACCATCAAGAACGTCGAGGTGGCCATCATCGACCGGGCCTGGAACGACCGCCGGGTGACCGCCGAGACTCCCGAATGGCACACCGGCAAGACGGTGGCCGTGGTCGGCTCCGGTCCGGCCGGGCTGGCCGTCGCCCAGCAGCTGACGCGCGCCGGCCACACCGTGGTCGTCTACGAGCGTGCCGACGCCATCGGCGGACTGCTGCGCTACGGCATCCCGGAGTTCAAGATGGAGAAGGCCGTCCTGGACCGCCGGCTGCGCCAGATGCGGCTGGAGGGCACCGTCTTCAAGACCGGACGCCGGATCGGCGGCGAGGGCGACCTGTCGGGCGAGCAACTGCTGGACCGGTTCGACGCCGTCGTTCTAGCGATCGGCTCGACGGTGGCCCGCGACTTGCCGGTGCCGGGACGCGAACTGAACGGCATCCATCAGGCGATGGAGTTCCTGCCCCAGGCCAACCGGATCGCGGTGGGCGGCGAGGTGTCCGATCAGATTCTGGCGACCGGCAAGCACGTGGTCATCATCGGCGGTGGCGACACCGGTGCGGACTGCCTCGGCACCTCCATCCGTCAGGGCGCGGCCTCGGTGACCCAACTGGAGATCCTGCCGATGCCGCCCGAGCAGCGTCCGGCCAGTCAGCCGTGGCCCACCTATCCGATGACCTTCCGGATCTCTTCGGCTCACGAAGAGGACGGCGATCGGGTCTACTCGGTGTCGACCAGTGAGTTCCTCGGCGACGCCGACGGCAACGTGGCGAAGCTGCGGCTGTCGGAGGTGGCGTTCAGCAACGGCCGGTTCGAGCCGGTGCCCGGCACCGAACGCGAGATCCCGGCCGAACTGGTCCTGCTGGCGATGGGCTTCGTGGGGCCGGAGAAGGCCGGCCTGGTGGAGCAGCTGGGTCTCGACCTCGACCCGCGCGGCAATGTGGCGCGGGACGAGAACTACGCCACCTCGGTGCCTGCTGTGTTCGCCTGCGGGGACGCCGGGCGCGGCCAGTCGCTGATCGTCTGGGCCATCGCCGAGGGCCGCTCCTGCGCCAACGGTGTGGACGCCTACCTGCAGGGCAGCTCCCGGCTACCCAAGCCGATCCTGCCCACCGAGCGTCCGTTGATGGTGTAGCCGACTGCTGGTCGTCTGCGCCGGTCGGAGTTTCGAGGCTGCCTTGGACGAGCTTGTTGAGACCCAGGTCACCCGGGTCTCAACAGGCTCCTCCGTTGAGCGCCGTCCGAACCCTTGACCGGACCTGCCGCGCCCGCCAGGCTTTGATTCGCCCGTCGAACAAGGAGGCCCGGTGGCCAAGAAGCTGAAGAAGATGCTGAAGCGCGCGCGCGAGTTCACCTACCTGCCGTTCCCGAAGAGCTCTCCGGCCAACCCACCGCTTGAGACGCCGATCGATCTGGTCAAGGCGTTCGTGAAGGCCTGGGACACCAAGGATGCCGAGGCGGTCGGGCGGCTCTTCGTCGACGATGCCGACTTCATCAACGTGGTCGGCCTGCGCTGGACCGGACGGCATTCCATAGTCAAGGGCCACCGGTTCGGCTTCCGCACCGCCTTCCCGGACGCCGAGGTAGAGCTGATCGACGTGCAGCAGCGCTTCCTGGGCGATGACGCTGCCATCGTGATCGCCCGGTGGCAGATGACCGGTCAGGTCGACCCCGAGGGTGCTCCGGTCGACCCGCGCCGCGGCGTGATCAGCGTGACCCTGGTGAAGCTGGCCGACGGCACCTGGCTCGGGGTCAGCTGCCAGAACACCGACATCGCCCCTGCCGCCGACACCAACGTCTCGCGTGGCGGCACCCTCAGCGCCACGAGCTACATCAAGGGCCCGAGCCCGGACGAGCTCGCCGCCGCCGATCGCGCCGAGAAGTGAGCGCCCGGCTGGTCTGGTTGATCGCGCTCGGGTTTGGGTCTCCATGAACTCAACCGGCGGCGTCCCCTCCGCGTCAGGGCGGGCCGTCCTGGTGGACCCGGAGCAGGATGCTCGTGCCGAACGCTCGCATCAGGTCTCGCAACAGCGGCCGCTCGGCTCAGGTCTTGACAAGCTCGACCAGCGGTTCACAAGGAGCCGGACGACTGGTCGGGGATAGTCTCTGGCCACCGGAGCAGAAGGAGTTCTCGATGCCGCACGACGCCCTCAGCCGCGACACCCTCGCCGTCGTCAGCGGACGGCCCGGACGAGCGCCGGGCACTCCGGTCAGCCCGGACATCGAGCTTTCCTCGACCTATGTCTCGTGGGGCCCCTACGGGTTCGGCGAATCGATGTATGCCCGTGGTGACAACGCCACCTGGAAGCTCTTCGAGGAGGCGGTCGGCACCCTGGAGGGTGCGCCCCAGGGAGCGGTCGCCTTCCCCTCGGGCATGGCGGCCGGGACGGCGATCCTGGAGTTGATACCCGAGGGCGGACGGCTGGTGATGGCCGACACCTGTTACAACACGATGCTCGCGCTGGCCTCGGAGCGGGCGGCGTCCGGACGCCTCACCTTGACCACTGTGGACGCCTCCGACACCGCCGCGGTGGTGTCGGCGCTGCCCGGGGCGGACTGGTTGCTGCTGGAGTCGCCGACCAACCCGCTGCTGCAGATCGCCGACCTGCGCGCGTTGTGCGCGGCGGCCCGACAGGCCGGCGTCCGGGTGGGTGTCGATAACACCTTCGCCACCCCGATGCTGCAGAATCCGCTCGCCCTGGGCGCCGATGTGGTGATGCACTCGGCCACCAAATACCTGTCCGGGCATTCCGATGTGCTGCTGGGCCTGGTGGTGGCGGCCGAGCCTGAGCTGGTGGCGAGGGTGCGGCAGTTCCGCACCGTGCAGGGTTCGATCCCCGGCCCGATGGAGACCTGGCTGGCGCTGCGCGGGCTGCGCACGCTACCGGTGCGGCTGGAGCGCGCCCAGGCCAGCGCCGGCGTGCTGGCCGAGCGCGTGGCGGCGCATTCGGCGGTGTCCCGGGTGCGCTATCCGGGCCTGCCGGACGACCCCGGTCATGCCGTCGCGCAAGCCCAGATGCGCGGCTTCGGCGGCATGCTGGCGATCGAGATCGCGGGTGGTGAGGCAGCTGCCCAGGCGGTGGTTGAAGCCGTCCAGCTGTGGGTGCCGGCGACCAGCCTGGGCGGCGTCGAGTCGTTGATCGAGCGGCGTCGGCGGATCCCGTCCGAACCGGTTTCGGTTCCGCAGGATCTGCTGCGGCTCTCGGTCGGCTTGGAGGATGTCGAGGACCTGTGGGCCGATCTGCGGCAGGCGCTGGACGCGGTCTGACCGATGGACGAGGACGCGGACGGTAGCGCGCTGAACTTCGGGTGGCTCGAGATCGGCGGGGCATTGCCGTCCGATACGGCGATCGGTGCCGGCCCGCCGCCCGAACTGGTGAGCAGCACCGTCGAGCGCGGAGTGAGCGTTCGGAAGGGGATCATCGAACTCGCCCAGGACTGGGACGCCGCCTTCCGCGATGACTGGGGCGAGAACACCGGACGGGTGCGCCTCCAACGGGGCCGGGTCGGCCTGGTGTCGGCCGCCCACCGGCACCGGCCGGAGGTGCAGTTGACCGCCTACAACGAAGGCCCGCCCCCTCTCCAGGACGGCGGGCCGGACGGGCCATTGGTGGACCTGGGAACCTGGCTGGCCATCTTCCCCCGGCGCACGGTCGGGGTCTGGGGCGGCGACCTCGCCGCTGGCGATGCACCGCCGCTGGCCCTTCCCCCGTCGAGGGGCGGCCGGTACCTGATGCGGGTGTCGGTGGGCCAACGCGACCTCGGCGGGCAGTCGCTGAAACGCGCCGTCGCGACCTACCGCACACGGCACGGTGAGCAGCCGTCCGGGTTGGAGCGGTTCGTGGTCGACTTCTGGCCCGATCCGTTCGCTGCACCGGTGCTGAGCAGTTGGGCTGTGCCGTTCGAACCGGAGCCGATCCGTCCGACCGGCTACCGGGAACTGCCGCAACCGTGGGGTAAGGGGGAGACCGACGATCCGATCGACCTGTTCGATCGGGTGGTCGAGCAACGAGTGAGTGCCGGATATGGGCCGATCGAGATCGCCGAGGTCCGGGCGGCACAACGCGACGGCTGGGGCCGAGATCGCGGCCGCGTGCGGATCCAGCGCGGCCGGGTGGGGCTGGTCTCGGCGGCGTCAGATCACCGACCAGAGATTCAACTGAGCTCCTACACCGCCGAACCGTCAGCGGTCGAGAACTCGGGTACGGGAACGGTGGTGCCGCTGGGCACCTGGCCGGTGCGATTCAGCCGTCGCAGCATCGCGGTGTGGAGCGACGCTGTCGACAGCGGACGAGGACGGCCGCTTCGGCTGCCCAAGGCGAAGGGCGGCCGGTACTGGCTGCGGGTGGTCGCCGTCTATCCGGAGTTCGGCGCGGGCGGGCTGGAGGAGCGGCTCGGGCGGCATCGCGCGCAGGATCATCGGGTGTTGGCCGGCTGGGAGCGGTTCATCGTCAACCTCTGGCCGGTGCCCGCGTCCGCTCGCACCCGGAAACGCGGGTTGACGAAAGCGGCTCCCGTCAACCCGCAATCCTGGGACGAGACGGCCCCGATCGCCCTGATCATCGAACGAAAGGTGACCGCCAGCTATCGCTCGATCGAGATCGGCGGGGACAACGCACCCTGCGCCGACGACAATTGGGACTATGAGGCGGGACCGGTGCGAATCCAGCCCAACCGGATCAGCATTGATTCGGCAGCCGACCTGCATTCGCCCGAGGTTCACCTGAGCACCTATCGCAGTGAGCCCCCGCCGATCCAGAGCCCAGCGGATGTCCCGATGGAGACGTTGGGAGTCTGGCCAGTGATGTTCGCGGAACGAGTGCTGCGAATCTGGAACGTGGACGCCGACTTCGGCAAGAAGGCGATCACGCTGCCCAAGGCGAAGGGCGGGCGCTACCTGGTCCGGGTCGCGGTCGGCTACCGAAGCACCCGCGGGCTGTCCCTGGAGGACTACGCCATGGAGTATTACGGCCGGCACGGCACCACCCCGCGCGGCATCGAGCTATTCGTCGTCGATCTCTGGCCCGGGAACAGCTGACTCTCGCTGTTGACCTTGCCGGGCACGAGCATGGCCTCGACACGCTCAACCCAGCGGTGGTTGCCTGCCCGCAGGGATCCATGCCGGTTGCTTCCCATCGGGAGTGAGCACCATCTCCTGGGTCTTCTCCACCAGCGCCGGGCACGGCCCACTAGACTCGGCTCAAAAGCTTCCGGGCTGGGATTTCACACCGTCGTGAATCCGTCCAACGGCACCGGAAGAGTGTCGAAAGGACGACCGTGAGCACACCGCTGTACACCCGTGTGGATCCCGAAGAAGTCGGGGTGTCGAGCGCCACCCTCGGCAACATAGACGCGTTGCAGGAGAGATTCCTGGCCCAGAACGCCTACCAGGGCTCGGTCGTCCTGGTCGCCCGGCACGGGAAGGTCTGCTATCTGAAGGCGTTCGGCAAGGCGGACGAGGACGTCCCGATGGCGACCGACAGCATCTTCCGGCTGGCGTCCATGTCGAAGGTGGTGGCAGCCGCCGCCGTCATGCAGCTGTTCGAGCGAGGGCTGATCGCACTGCACGAGCCGCTGTCGGTGCATCTGCCGGAGTTCGCCGACCCGAAGGTGGCCGTGGTCAAGGACTGGCAGGTGACGCAGTTGCGCACCGCGAGCCGTGAGATCACCCCGCACGACCTGCTGACCATGACCGCCGGCATGACCAACACCTGGTGGTACCAGCTGTTCGAGCCGCCCATCTATGGGGTGGTGCCGAAGCTGTACCACGAGGCCGGCCTGGTGGACGACCTGAACACCCCGCCGACCACGCTGGAGGCGAACACCAAGCTGATCGCGTCGCTGCCGCTGATCGCCGACCCCGGCACCAGGTTCGACTACTCCAACAACAGCGTCAACGTGCTGTGCCGGCTGGTCGAGGTCGTCTCCGGAATGGACTTCAACAGCTACCTTTCCAAGCACATCTTCGAGCCGCTCGGGATGCGGGAGACCTGGTTCTTCCCGCCCGAGGACGTCTGGCCGCGGATCGCGGCGGTGTACTGGGCGGGCAGGGACGAGAAGCAGACCGAGGCGTCGCCACTCGGCCTGGGCAACCTGGGCCCGCAGTACACCTTCAGCGAGCACAAGACCCTGTTCAGCGGCGCCGGCGGCCTGCACGGCACCACCGCCGACTACTTCCGATTCGCCCAGATGCTGCTCAACAACGGCGAGCTGGACGGCGTCCGCGTGCTCAGCCCGGCGTCCGTCCGGCTGATGACCAGCAACCAGATCGGCGAGCTCAGCAACTGGCAGCTGACCCAGAACAAGTGGGGCTACATGCTCGACATCCAGGCCGGCGAGAACGCACCGGCCGGCTCGCTGCACTACCTCGGCGGCCCCGGCGCCTACTCGTGGCAGGGCTTCTTCAGTACCAAGTTCGTCAACAACCCCCGGCTGGACACCGTCATCATGACCATGTCGACACCGGGATTCGACGGTGCCCTCCCGCAGAACTTGCGTCTGGTCGCCGCGGCCACGGCCGCCGTTACCGGCGACTGAGGAAGCACTCACAGCATGCTCAGCCGTCCGCGACTGGACGGCGTCGTCGAGATTGCCGTCCGCGGTTGTGCCACGCTCAGCCAACCGCGGACGGACAGATAGGTGTCGCTTTCAGGGAGGGCCTTGCGATCAGGCGCCGACGCGGATCAGCTTCTTGTTGACGAACTCGTCGGCGGCGAGCAGGCCCATCTCGCGTCCGGTGCCGCTGCGCTTGACGCCGCCGAAGGGGAGCGCCGGCTCATCAGCCAGGACGAGGTTGACGTAGACCATGCCGGCCTCGATCCTGTCGGCCACCCGGGCGGCCTGGTCGGCGTCGGTGGTGAACACGTACGAGCCGAGGCCGAACGAGGTGGCGTTGGCGACCTCGACGGCCTCGTCCTCGCCAGCGACCCGGTAGACCACACCGACCGGGCCGAAGAACTCCTCGCGGTAGGCGTCCATCTCGGACGTGACCCCGGTCAGCACGGTCGCCGGGAAGAAGGCACCGTCCCGGTCTCCACCGACGACCCGGGTCGCGCCCTGGCCGAGCGCGGCGTCCACCTGCTGTTCCAGCCGCTCGGCGGCGGCCAGCGAGGACAGCGGACCGAGCACGGTGTCCTCGGCGAACGGATCACCGAGCGTCGCCGCCGCCATGCCGGCGGCGAACTTCTCCAGGAATGCCTCATACAGGTCGTCCACCACGATGAACCGCTTCGCGGCGTTGCACGACTGGCCGGTGTTGTCCAGCCGGGCATCGACGGCGGCCTGCACGGTGGCGTCCAGATCGTCGGTGCTGAGCAGGATGAACGGGTCGGATCCGCCGAGTTCCAGCGCGACCTTCTTCAGGTGCCGTCCGGCGACCTCGGCGACCGCGGCGCCGGCGCGCTCCGATCCGGTCACCGACACGCCCTGAACGCGGCGGTCGGCGATCACGGCCGCCGCCTGTTCGTTGGTCAGCCGCAGGTCGGCGTAGGCGCCGGCCGGGAACCCGGCCTCGGCGTAGATCGCAGCGATCGCCGCCGCCGACTCGGGGCACTGCGGGGCGTGCTTGAGCAGGATGGTGTTGCCGATCGCCAGGTTCGGCGCCGCGAACCGGGCGACCTGGTAGTAGGGGAAGTTCCACGGCATGATGCCGAGCAGCACCCCCAGCGGCGAACGGCGGATCACCGCGGTGCCGTCACCGTCGATGGTCAGCGGCTGGTCGGCGGTGATCTGGTCGATGTGGTCGGCGTTGTAGTCGGTGATGTCGGCGGCGAAGTCGACCTCACCCAGCGCGGCTTCGATCGGTTTGCCCATCTCGCGGACGATGATCGCAGCCAGCTCGTCGCGGCGTTCCCGGTGCAGGCGAGCCACGGCCCGCAGCAACTCGGCCCGCTCGGCGGGGGAGGAGCTTCGTCCCCAGCCTCGGTAGGCGGCGTCGGCGGCGGCGAGGGCGGCCTCGACTTCGGCGTCGGTAGCCGTCGGGTAGCTCGCCAGGGTCTGCCCGGTGGCCGGATTGACGACGGTGTAGTCGCTCATGGTGGTCCCTTCGTTCCGCTCAGTCGGCGGGGATCAGCGTGTATTTGGTGGACAGGAATTCATGGATGCCCTCCGGCCCGCCCTCGCGGCCGATGCCGGACTGCTTGACCCCGCCGAACGGGGCCGCCGCGTTGGAGACCACCCCGACGTTGAGGCCCATCATGCCGGTCTCCAACCGGTCGATCAGCCGGTGGCCCCGGGCCAGGTCGCGGGTGAAGGCGTAGCTGACCAGGCCGTAGTCGGTGTCGTTGGCGAGCCGGACGGCCTCGTCCTCGTCGGCGAAGGTGGCGATCGCCAGCACCGGGCCGAAGATCTCCTCGTGCAGGATCGAGCTACCGGAGCGGACGCCGGCGACCACGGTCGGTTCGAAGAAGGTGCCGGGGCCGGGCAGCACGTTCCCGCCGGTCAGCACGGTGGCACCGCGGTCGACCGCGTCCCGGACCAGCTCATCGGCCTTCGCCACCGCGCGGCCGTCGATCAGCGGACCGATCTGGACGCCGTCCTCGGTGCCACGTCCGACCTTCATCCGGGCCACCCGGGCCGCCACCCGGGCGGCGAACTCTTCGGCCACCGACTCGTGCACGATGAACCGGTTCGCAGCTGTGCAGGCCTGCCCGATGTTGCGGAACTTGGCCAGCATCGCACCGTCGACCGCCTGGTCGAGATCGGCATCGTCGAAGACCAGGAACGGCGCGTTGCCGCCGAGCTCCATCGACACCCGCAGGACGCGGTCCGCCGCCTGGGCGAGCAGCCGCCGTCCGACCTCGGTGGAACCGGTGAAGGACAGCTTCCGCAGCCGCGGGTCGGTGATCAGCGGAGCGGTCGTCGCCGACGACGCGTCGGTCGTGTACACGTTCACCACGCCGGCGGGCAGCCCCGCCTCGACCAGCAGCTTCACGAAGTACAGCGTGGTCAGCGGGGTCAGGGCCGGCGGTTTCACCACCACCGTGCAGCCAGCGGCCAAAGCCGGGGCGATCTTGCGGGTGACCATCGCCAACGGGAAGTTCCACGGCGTGATGAACAGGCACGGCCCGACCGGACGCTGCGAGACGAGCATCCGTCCGGTGCCTTCCGGGTTCAGCCCGTAGCGGCCCGAGATCCGCACCGCCTCCTCACTGAACCAGCGCAGGAACTCGCCGCCGTAGGTCACCTCGCCGCGAGCCTCGGCCAGCGGCTTGCCCATTTCCAGCGTCATCAACAGCGCCAGGTCGTCGGCGTGCTCGTGGACCAGGTCGAACGCCCGCCGCAGGATGTCGCTGCGCCGGCGCGGCGCAGTGGCCGCCCATTCCTGTTGCGCGGCGACGGCGGCGTCGAGCGCCCGCAGCGCGTCCCCCGGGGAGGCGTCGGCAATCTCCAGCAGGGGACTGCCGGTGGCCGGATCGACGACCGCCAGAGTGCGGTCCTGTTCGGCGGCCACCCACTCACCGCCGATGAACAAGCCGGTCGGTACCTGGCTGAGCAGGGTCTGTTCGGTCGCGGTCATCGGCGTACCTTTCGTAGGCTGGCGGGCGCGTCCATCGACAGGGTCTGGCCGCGGAAGAAGGCCGGGCGTTTGATGGACTGCCAAATCATCACGACCACGCCGACCAGAATCACCGCCACCCCGAGAATGAAGACCAGGCCGATACCCCCGACGTTCGACCCGCTGCCGTAACCGGGATCCAGCGAATCGACCAGCGTGGTGACGAAGAGGATCAGCAGGATCGCCCCGCCGAGCAGCGGGCAGAACAGGGTGAAGAAGAAGAGCCGCGCCGAATCGAACCATTGCTTGCGGAAATACCACACGCAGGCGAACGCGGTCAGGCCGTAGTAGAAGCAGATCATCATGCCCAGCGCGGTGATCGTGTCCCACAGCGCGTCCTCGCTGAGCACCCGCATCACCGCGTAGAAGGCGGACGCGACGATCGAGGACGCGATGGTCGCGTACCCGGGGGTGAAGAAGCGGGGGCTGACGGCGGCGAACTTCGGCGACAGTGCGCCGTAGTGGCCCATCGCGAGCAGCGTCCGGGCGGGGGAGACGAAGGTCGACTGCAGGGACGAGGCCGAGCTGGTCAGCACCGCCAGGGAGACCAGGAACGCCAGCGGTCCCAGGATCGGCCCGGACAAGTGGAAGAACACGTTCTCCTGGATCTCGACGTTGCCCAGCCCCAACTCGCCGTCCCCGACGCCGGAGTACATGATCATCGCCACGGCGAGCAGCAGGTAGAGGCTGACGATGGTGAACACCGTGACGGTGGCGGCCCGGCCCGGCGTCTTTTCCGGATCCTTGGTCTCCTCGTTCATGGTGAGGGTGACGTCCCAGCCCCAGAAGATGAAGATCGACAGCGATAACCCGGCTGCGAACGTACTGAACGAGGTCAGCTCGAACGGGTTGAACCAGGAGAACTGGAACGCGGTCGAGTCGAAGCCACGACCGTTGACGGCCTGGACGATGGTGACGATCGCGAAGAACAGCAGCACGATCATCTGGAAGCTCACCAGGAAGTACTGCAGCTTCTGCGTGGTCTGCATGTCGCGGTAGGAGATGGTGGTCGCGCCGAGCATGAACAGCAGGCAGACCACGATGTTGATCCAGGTGACGCCGGCGAGCTCAGCGATGGATTCGTTGCCGGTCAGCTGCGAGATCAGCAGGAACAGGAACTCGACGGCGATGCCGGCCAGGTTGGACAGCACCAGGATGGTCGCGGCGACCAGCCCCCAGCCGGCCATCCAGCCGATCCACGGGCCGAACGCCCGGGTGGCCCAGGTGAACGAGGTGCCCGAGTCGGGCATCTCACGGTTGAGTTCGCGGTAGCCGAAGGCGACCAGCAGCATCGGCAGGAAGCCGACCAGGATCACCGCCGGCACCTGCAGCCCGACCACGGACGCGGTGGGCCCGACTGCGGCGGTGAAGGTGTAGGCCGGCGCGATGCACGAGATGCCGATCACCACGGCACCGATCAGGCCGACGCTGCCGGCGCTCAGGCCCTTCTGGGAGATGCCGTGGTCGGCCGACTCGGTGGTGGAGGTGTCGCTGGTCATGCGCCGTCCCCTTCCTGGTGATGGGCACGGGGAAGGACGACCACCGGGACGGGGACTTCGTGGAGCATCTTGGCGACGGTGGAGCCGAGGAACAGCCGGCGCGGCTGGGCGAGCCGTCCGGATCCGGCGAGCAGCAGTTCGCCGGGCTGCCAATCCAGAGCGGCGACCGCGGCCTCGATGCTGTCGCCGTCGGCAACGACGACCTCGGCGGCCATGCCCGGCGGCAGGCTGGTGTTGGTCGCGGCCAGCACCTCATCGGCCTCGGTCGGTCGGGCGGGCGAGCGGGCGGCGTCTCCGGTCGGTCCCGGTAGATCGATCGGCAGCAGCGAGAGCAAGCGGATCGGCGCCCCGGTCGCGAACGCCAGGGCCGCCGCGTCGGACATCAACGTTTCGTCACCGGGACGCGGGCTGACCGCGACGGTGAGCCGGGTGACCGCGGTGTCGGCGGCGAGCTTGCGGGCGCCGCGCGGCACCAGCACCACCGGAACGTCGGAGGAGTGCAGCAGCTCGGTGCTGGTGGGCCCGAGCCGGTGCCGCCCGCGCAGCCCACCGCCGCCGGCACCGACCACGAGGTAGTCGGCGCCGCGGTCGTGGGCAAACTCGATCAGCCCCTGGGCGAACGAGTCAGCGGCATGGACGTGGGGACGGGCGGTCACCGCGTCCGGAACCCGGCCGATCGCGTCGGCCAGCCACTGCTGCGCGAGGTCGTGCAGGTGCCGGTCGTAGGAGGCGTCCGGGGGCGTGATCACGCTGCGTCCCGTCGCCGGCAGAACCACGACCACATCGAGCACCGACCCGGTGGCCGCGGCCAGCCGGGCGCCGAAGGCCACCGCGTCGCGGCCACGTTTGGTCGCCGTGTAGCCGACGACGATGCGGGGGCTCATGCGGTGGCCTCCTCAATGATCTGCCGGGCCGCCAGGCGCCCCATCCGGATGGCGCCGTCAACGTGTTGGTATCCTGCGCCGGCCAGGTCGCTGCAGGCGAACCGGATCGGGCCGACCGGGGTGCGCAGGTCTGCGCCATAGCGGTGCAGTCCGCCCATGTCGAAGCTGGCGGCGTAGGCGCCGCGGGTCCATTCCTCGCTGCCCCAGTCGCTCTCGTAGTAGACGATCGGGTTGAGCGCTTCGGGTCCGTAGTAGTGGGACAGCGATTCCAGGATGCGCCGCTTGCGCTCCTCGGCGCTGACCTGGAAGACGTCGTCGGCGTTCCGGTCGGAGACGAACCCGACCAGGGTGCCGCGTTCGTCGCCGTGGTTGGTGTTGTCGTACGCCTCATGAGAAAGCTCATAGGGGCTGAACGCGGTGCCGGACAGGCCCTGCTCGCGCCAGAACGGCCGGTCGTAGACGGCATGCACCTTGATCACGAAGCCCATCGACAGATGCTGGTGCATCTGGTGCTGCAATCGCGGCAGCGGCGGAACGAACGAGATCCGCGGATAGAGCACCGGTGCGAGCGCCAGGATCGCCCTGCGGGCATGCACGGTGACGCCGTCGGCGATCGCGGTCACCCCGTCCTCACCCCAGGCGAGCGTCCGCACCGGCTGGTTCAGGAACACGTCCGGGCCCAGCCGTTCGGCCAGCGCCAGCGGCACCCGCTGCAGGCCCCCGACGACCCGCTTGTCCAGGATGAAATCGGCGTCGACCAGGTTCGAGTAGCTGCCGGCCGAAGCCGCCATCAGCAGCGACTGCAGCAGCGAGAAGGCGTGCGTGGGTTTGGTCAGCATCGCCGAGCCGGTGGCGAAGGCGAGGTTCCGGACGGCCTCGTCGTCGTCGGTCTGCGCCCGCAGCCACGCCTCCCAGGTGATCGCGTCCCACTCGGCCGCCTTCGGATGCGCCTCGGGCCGGTCGGGATCGATCTCGGCGGCCATCGCATCCAGGCGCTGGGTGACCTCGGCGATCACCCGTGCGGTGTCGGCACCCACCGGGAAGACGTCGCCGGTGAACCGGACTAGGGTGCCGTCCGGGCCGATGTAGACCGAGTCGCCCTCGCGGTAGCGCTGGTAGGTCTGGAGTCCCAGTTCGTCGATCGTCTCGATCAGGGCGTCCTGGTCGGGCGAGACCCACTGGCCGCCGATCTCGAGCATGGCACCGTCGAGGACGTCGGTCCACAGCCGTCCACCGATCCGGTCGCGGGCCTCCAGGACGGCGACCGATCGGCCCGACCTGCTCAGTTCGTTGGCCGCGGTCAGGCCGGCGGCGCCGGCACCGACGATGACGACGTCACGGGTGATCTCATTCAATTGCGCGGTTCTCCTTCGTTGTTGACGCCCGGGTCAGTGGGCGGCGAGCGCGGCGGCCACGATGTCGAGGCCCTCGTGCAGCAGATCGTCGGGAATGGTGAGCGGCGGCAGGAACCGGATCACGTTCCCGTAGGTGCCGCAGGTCAGCACGATCACACCTTCGGCGATCGCGGCCTTGGCCACGGCGGCGGTGAGCGCGGCGTCCGGGGCCTTGGTGGCGGGATCGGCGAACTCCATCGCCATCATCGCGCCCTGCCCGCGCACGTCGCCGATCCTCGGGTCGGACGCCTGCAGCGCCGTCAGCCGGGACCGCAGCAGGTCACCGATCTCGGTGGCGCGGGCCAGCAGCCCTTCGGTCTCGAAGGCCTCGATCGCGGCGAGTGCCGCCGCGCAGGCGACCGGGTTCCCGCCGTAGGTACCGCCCAGACCGCCGGTGTGGGCGGCGTCCATGATGTCGGCGCGGCCGGTCACCCCGGCCAGCGGCATGCCGCCCGCGATGCCCTTGGCGGTCGTGATCAGGTCGGGGACGATGCCGAACGTCTCACTGGCGAACATCACCCCGGTGCGTCCGAAACCGGACTGCACCTCGTCGGCGATGAACACCACGCCGTTGGCGCGGCACCAGTCGACGACTGCCGGAAGGAAACCCTCGGCCGGGACGATGAAGCCACCCTCGCCCTGGATCGGCTCGATGATGACCGCGGCGAGATTGTCGGCACCGATCTGCTTCTCCATGAGCGAGATCGCCCGGGACGCCGCCTCGGCACCCGAGAGTCCGTCCCGGTACGGATACGACATCGGTGCCCGGTAGATCTCGGCGGCGAACGGGCCGAAACCGCTCTTGTACGGCATCGACTTCGCGGTCAGCCCCATGGTCAGGTTGGTGCGGCCGTGATAGGCGTGATCGAAGGCGACCACAGCCTGCCGCCGGTGAACTTGCGGGCGATCTTTACGGCGTTCTCGACCGCCTCGGCGCCCGAGTTGAACAGTGCACTGCGCTTGTCGAAGTCGCCCGGCGTGAGCCGGTTGAGCGCCTCGGCGACCGCCACGTAACCCTCGTACGGCGAGATCATGAAACAGGTGTGGGTGAACTGCGCGGCTTGCGCCGCGATCGCGGCGGCACCTGTCGGGTGCGCGTTGCCGACCGTGGTGACCGCGATGCCGGACCCCAGGTCGATCAGCGAGTTGCCGTCGGCGTCGACGACCACGCCGCCGCCGGCTGCGACCGCTTGGATGGTACGGCGTGCGCCCCACCCCGGCTGCGACCGCAGCCGCTTTCCGGGCCAGCAGCTGTGGCGCAGCGGGGTCCTGGAATCGAGGTGACGAGGCGGCGCTGCTGCGCAAGCGTGGGTCCGCCCAGCGAACATGGGTGTCGAGTCCAGTGACATGCCCGGAGCCTAGGGCGCGACCTCCGTGGCGATATTCGCCACAATGTATATTAATGGGACATTTGTACACAACGTACAGGGATACCCTACTCTCGCTGGTCGCGCCGTCAAGACCCCTGAGTTCCGCGGAGCTGCGAGGGTCTCGACACGCTCAACCAGCGCTGATCGTTGATCGGCGTGTTCCTGGAGGGGGTGGCCATGGCGGCCGCACCGAAACCGACCCGCGTGCGCTGCTGCATTGTCCTGCCACCTGGGCCTGCGGCTGGCCACAACGGAGGACGAGCTGCCGCCCGGCGCGCTGGACACACCGCTGCGCCTGGTGCATGGCTCCGACCTGGCCGATCCGACGCCCTTCCTCACCGATGACCTGCTGCTGCTCACCACCGGCACCCAGTTCGACGGTGACGACCCGGACCCGTATCGGTCCTATGTCGCACGGCTGGCCCGGCGCGGCGTCCGAGGGTCCTCGGCTTCGGCACCGAAGTGGTCCGTGACGGCATTGGATGCCCTGCTGCACGCCTGTACCGACCAGCGGATGCCGCTGTTCGAGGTGCCGTACCGGACGCCGTTCATCGCGTTGGCCAGGGCGAATGCCGAGGCCGTCGCTGCGCAGGCCTACGCCCGGCGCAGCCGGACTCGCCGCGCAACGGTGATCTCGCTGGCGGCGCCCTACCGGACGGCCTGTCACCCTCGCCGAACTCGCGCGGCAGCTGGAGTCGTGGGTCGGCCTGTTCGACGCTACGGGCACGCTCGTCCGGGATCATCCAGCGGGCGGACTCACGCCCGCCGCACTCAGCGAGGTCACCGGCGAGGTCGGTGCGATGCTGCGCCGCGGCGTCCGGGCCGGGTCGTCGCTGGAGGCCGCAGGGGGCGAGCTTCACCCTGCAGACGCTCGGACCCGGCAGCTGCGCGGAGCGATCGCGATCGCCGCCGGCGGCCTGGACGCCGAGAGCCGCGGCGTCGTCACCTCGGTGATCGCGATGGCCGCGCCGCTGGAGAAAACAGTCGGGCTCAACCAGGCCCGTCAGTCGCTGCGCAGCGGACTGGTGCGGAGCCGGCCGACCGACGACCCGAGTGTGGCCGCGCCGGTCGTCCGCGAGCTCTGGACGCCGCTGCCGCCGGAAACCGTCGTGGTGGCCGTCGCGACCGTCCCCGCCGCGCGCGCCCAGGTCGCGTCCGACTGGCTGGACCAGTCCGCGGACCACTCCGTGTTCCACGGCCCCGGACCCGACGGCCTGGTGATCGCCGTCGCCGACGCGGAGCAGGTGCTGCTGGACCAGTTCGCCGCGCTGTTCGAGGCCGGGTCGGCGTATCGCGACCGAGCGGTTACGGCGACTTCGCCCGGGCCCACGCCGAGGCGGTGGCCGCGCTCACCCGGCCCGGCAGCACCGCCCAGGTCTCCCGGTTCGCCGCGTTCGCCGGGAACGGAAGTCCTCGTCCTACTCACCGGAACGCAGGCAGTCGTCGTCGCCGAGGCACACCGGGTCCGTCGCGGACGCACGACCGGAGGACGGCACCGCTCTGCTGCACACGGTGCGGGTCTGGCTGGAATGCGACGCCCGGATCGACGCGGCGGCGCAGCTGCTCGGTGTCCATCGTCACACGGTGCGGGCCCGGATCGCCCAGGCGCAGAAGCTGCTCGGCGTCGATCTCGCCGGTTTCCCGGCGCGAGCCGAACTGTGGCTGCCCTGCTCGCCTCAGAGTAGGCGCTGTCCGCCTTGCACACGCCGGGCCGCCGCCCCACGCACCGAGTGTCGCAGGGCAGCGTCGGCCGTGGGGTCAGGGTAGGGGCTCCGCTGGACTTCCCCCTGGCGATCAGCCCGGTCCACCACAGACTTCTG